>JAWKHJ010000001.1:0-2875 GCA_041394905.1 Bryobacterales bacterium
TGCCTTCCTGGCGGTGGCGGCGCGGCAGCCCGGAGGCCTCGATCGCCTGCTGCGCGCGATGCCCTGGGTGGCAGCGATTGCCGCCGCGCTGCTCGTCGTCACGTTCGCCTGGACGCGTCTGGTGTCGCGCGGGGACATGGAGCTGGTGCTGCCGGTCCGAGCATCGGTGATTCAGGTGCTGCTCGGCTGCCTGCTGCTTTGGGTGCTGGTAGCACCGCGGGAATCGTCGATCTCGCAGATCTTCGGCAGCCGCTGGCTGATGTTCCTCGGCACCTACAGCTACGGCCTCTACGTCTATCATCATTTCATTTCGTACTACTTCACAGTCAACCAGACGGAGTTCGAGCTGGCACGCTGGGTCGGCTCGCATGGCGGCGCGGTTGCGCTGCAGGCCACAGTTGGGATCGCCGTCTCGTTGGCCATTGCCTATGTCAGCTACGAATTTTTCGAGAAGCGCTTTCTCAGGCTGAAGCGGTTCTATGCCGCCAGGGAGTAGGCGTCCTGGGACGATCGGACGGGGCACGTGAGTCCTTGTTCGCGTCGCGAGTGATGCTCCATTCTGTCGAATCGCTTTTCGGCGGCCTGCTCCGCTGCTACATTGGCGCAACCTCTGGCAGGATGTGTGATGCGAAGGGAAGCGCTCAAACGTATCGCGACGCTCGGATCGCTCGCTTTGGCCATCTTTTGTTCGGGGCCGGCGGCTGCGGAGAAACGTATTGCGCTTGTGGTCGGCAACTCGGCGTACAAGAACGTCACGCCGCTCGACAATCCCGCAAGGGATGCATCGCTGATGGCGGAGACGCTTTCACGCCTTGGTTTTGCGCTGGTGAGCGGACACGCTCAGCTCGATCTTGACAAGGTTGCGATGGATGATGCCGTGCAGCGCTTCGGACGTCAGGTCCAAGGCGCCGACGTTGCCCTGTTCTACTACGCTGGTCATGGCGTGCAGGTCGCCGGCTCGAACTATCTCGTGCCGGTGAACGCCAACCCGACGCGTGAGGCAGACGTCGATTTCCAGATGACCGATGTCAATCTTGTGCTGCGACAGATGCAGGGCTCGGGCACCCGGCTGAACCTCGTCGTTCTCGATGCCTGCCGAAACAATCCGTTTGGTGCGAGAGGCTTGCGGGCTTCCAATGGGGGATTGGCGCAGATGCGCGCGCCGGAAGGTACGTTGATCTCCTACGCAACGCAGCCGGGCAACGTCGCTCAGGACGGCAGCGACGGCCATAGCCCTTACACCAGGGCGCTCGCCACTACGATCAAGCTGGCTGGTCTCGACATCTTCCAGACATTCAACCAGGTCGGACTGGCAGTGAAGCGCCAGACTGGCGGGGCGCAGCAGCCGTGGGTGTCTTCCTCGCCGATCGACGGCACTTTCTATTTTGTGCCTCCGGCTGCTCAGAGTGCGCCGCAGGTCGCTGCCGCGCCACCGGTTTCACAATCTCTCGCCCTGCGGCCGGACCCGGACCGCGTTCCGCTGAGGGATCCCGCGTTGCTTGGCGAGTTGAGCGAGCGGCTCTATGAGCGCAATTTCGATCCGGAAACGCCGGACGGACGCAGCGACCTCACGCGTGCCATCAGCAAGCTTCAGGACAAGATCGCGATGACGCCGACCGGTGAAGCCACCGAAGGCCTGTTGATGCGCCTGCGCAAGATGGATGATCTGGAGCCTTGGGGATCGATCGTCTACAGTCCCGACGTCGACAAATGGGGGATGTCCTGGAATCACCGCACACGACGGTCGGCAGTCGCGGATGCGCGCGGCAATTGCCGTGACGCCAAATGCCAGATCGAGCTCAGCTTCTATGGCGCTCATTGCGGCGCCTTTGCGATTTCGGACAAATCCTGGTCGCTGGTACAGCGCGATAGCGTGCAAAAGGCCAGAGCGGCCGCGCTTGACGAATGTGGCAAGGCCGGCAAGTCTTGCCGCATTATCGGAGCCGTCTGTGCCGACGGCTCCGGCCGCTGATATTGATTGGGATTCGCCATGCCGAAAGCCGTTCGCCACCGAATTGCTCTGGTCTCTCTCCTGTTCACGGTCGCTTTCACGCCAAGCGTTGCGCTCGCGCAATCCGGCAGCGTCGGCGGCTCTATTGGAAATGATGGAAAATCGCTGTCCGGGTCGCGTGAGCCGTCGCGGTCAGCTCGGCCTTCCGGCTCGGTGAGCGACAAAAAACCGGCAGAAGGAGCGACAAGCCGCGCGAGCAGGAAAAGTAGCAATGCGGGCGGTGGCGGCAATTTCGATGGCGCATGGGTCGTCGTTGCCGTGGGTACGCCTTGCGGCTCCAGTACCGAGAGAGTGGTCATCTCCACCGGCCGGCTCGCGGGGGAATGGACAACCGGTCAGGTCGCCCCGAATGGATCCACGACTGGACGAGGATCTGCGTCGGGTGTGAGCTGGACCAGTTCCGGACGTTTCTCCAGCCGCACCGGCTCCGGCTCATTCGTGCGGTCCGATGGGTGCAGAGGGCGCTGGACCGCGGCAAAGCAGTAGTTGCGAATGCTCTTGGTGCCTGCCCGAAGCAGGCGATGACGAAGCAGCCACCCTAGGCTTTGCAGTTGGTTTGCAGAACCTGCCGGAAGAAATCTTCCAGTGCCCGCGCCGCACTGCCCCACGCATAGCGTGCCTCCGACAACTGTCGTGCCGAGTTGCCGATTTGCGCGGCGAAGCCGGGTTCGGCCAGCAGCCGGCTCACGGCGTCGGCAAAGGCTGACGGTTCGTCGGCAATCAGGATGTCGCGCCCGGGGACGGCTTCGATCCCCTCGGCGCCGAGCGAAGTGGACACGATGGCCTTGCTCATGGCCATGGCCTCGACGATCTTGAGGCGCGTGCCGCCGCCGATCCGCAACGGCACCACCACGGCAGCCGCTT
>JAWKHJ010000002.1:0-775141 GCA_041394905.1 Bryobacterales bacterium
GGCAGCCGCACATGCCCTTCATCATCGGCTCGGGCAGGTCGGCGTTCGAAGCCTGCCATACGGTCTTGCCCTCCGCGTCGACCTCCATCACGGAATGGTCCTGGGTACAAGTAGTCAAGGTGTTGCCGTCGGGCAGGCGGATGGCGGTAAAGGGCCAATTGGGCGTCGCGAACCGCCAGACGACTTTGCCTGCGGGCGTGTACTCCCGTACTTCGCGCTCGCCCATCTGAGGCACCAGGTAGTTGCCGTTTGGCAGTTTGCGCGTCATGCGCGTCTGCAGGTGGTGGTTCTTGGTCTGGGCATCGATGCGCATCTCGTGCAGAATCTCGCCCTTGCGATTGATCTCGAGCACGACCGGCTCGTCGCCGGCTTCGGTGAGCAGGATGCGTCCATCAGCGAGCGCCTGCACGGTGTTGACTTCGCTTTGGCGTCCGTCGAAGCGGAACAGCTCGCGGCCGTCGCGCGTAGCCTCGACCACACCGCCGCCGTAGCCCTCGCGTCGATTCACCGCCATCAGGATGCTGCCGTTGGGCAGCGCCCAGGCGTCGCGAGAGCCTTCGGAGAACTGCCAAGTGCGGCGGCCATCGGCATCGAGGATGTAAGTCTCGCGGCCCGTGGCGAGAAAGGCCGGGCGTTTGGCCGAGGCCCGCAACAGGGCGGCCCCGGCGGCCGCGCCCAGCAGTGCGCGTCGCGTCATGGCCGCCATTCTAGCCTCAGCAGAAAAAGACTGCCAATGAAAGTTGACATCCAGCTCTTGTTTAATAATAATTATCGTTTAGGAGGAGGTTGCGTTGGCCATTCCGCAGGATTCCCAGCTCGCTGACTTCCGCTGCCGTTGCGCGGCGGCGGGCCTTGCGGCGACGCACCAACGCTACGTCATCTATCGCGTTTTGGCCGAGAGCCGCGATCACCCTAGCCCCGAGCTGGTGGTGGAGCGCGTCCGGCAAGAAATCCCCTCCATCTCGCACGCCACCGTCTATAAGAACATCCACACCTTCGTCGAGATCGGTCTGCTGCGCGAAGTCAACACGCTGCACCAAACCAGCCGGCTCGACGCCAATCTGGATCAGCACCACCATCTAGTCTGCGTACAGTGCCAGAAAGTGGTGGACTTTTACGACGAGTCGCTCGACCGCGCCCGCGCTCAGCAGAAAGCGCCGCACGGCTTTCGCATCGACCGCTATCAGGTGGAAGCGCACGGGCTCTGCCCGCAATGCCAGAGTGCGAAGGCAGCCGCTTCCTGACGCTTACGACGACCTCGGCAGGGCCGCCCGGCTCTGCCATCTGCTGTAGTCATCACCCAACGCTCGAAATAGGAGACAAGAACACTATCATGCTCGGAGTCGGACAAAAGTTCCCTGAATTCTCTCTGACCGCCTGTGTCGATACCACGAAGGATATGGACAAGGCGTTCCAAACGATCTCGAACGAGTCGTATCCAGGCAAGTGGAAGGTTTACTTCTTCTGGCCCATGGACTTCACCTTCGTCTGCCCCACCGAGATCGCCGCTTTCGGCAAGATCAACGCGGAGTTCGCTGACCGTGACACGCAAGTGCTCGGCGGCTCGACCGACACGCACTTCGTCCACCGCGCCTGGCGCAACGACCATCCGGACCTGAAGGACCTGCCTTTCCCGATGCTGGCCGATGCTAAGCGCGAGCTGTCCGAGGCCCTGGACATCCTGCACGTGGACGCCGGCGTTTGCCTGCGTGCGACCTACATCGTCGATCCTGACGGCATCATCCGTTTCGCCTCCGTCAACGACCTTTCCGTCGGTCGCAACCCGCAGGAAGTGCTGCGCGTGCTCGACGCGTTGCAGACCGACGAGCTCTGCCCCTGCAACTGGGAAAAGGGCCAGGAGACCCTGACGGTCTAACTGTCGTTCGCAATTTGGAGGCGTGGGCCGTTCACCAGCCCGCGCCTCACCCCACGCAAACAAAGGAACACCCCGCCATGACACTCGACGAGCTTCGGGATCGCTTGCCCGAATACGCGAAGGACCTCAAGCTGAACATGTCCTCGGTTCTGCGCCAGCCGGAGTTGACCACCCGCCAAACTTGGGGCACGGCTCTGGCCTGCGCTGCCGCAAGCCACAACGACGAGTTGCTCGAGGTGATCGCCGGCGAGGCGCGCGCCCACCTCGACGAAACCGCTTTTCAGGCCGCGCTCGGCGCCGCTTCGGTGATGGGCATGAACAATGTCTACTACCGCTTTCTGCATTTGAGCTCGAACGAAAAGTACGGCACGATGCGCGCCGGGCTGCGTATGAACGTCATCCGCACGCACGGCTCGGATCCGATCGATTTCGAACTTTGGTGCCTCGCGGTTTCGGCGATCAACGGTTGCGGCGCTTGCGTCGATTCTCACGAGAAAGTTGTGCGCGACAAGGGCCTGGGTGAAGACACAGTGCTGGGTGCGGTGCGCATCGCTTCCGTGGTCCACGCAGTGGCGCGTGTGCTCGACGCCGACGCGATCCTCGCCGCTTAGCCCCAGTCCGCGACAATCGATTGCATGGGGCGCATCCCCGTCTTGCTGATGGTGCGCGAGCTGACCCAAGGGGGCTGTGAGCGTGACCTGACCCGTCTAGCCCTGGGCTTTCGCGAAAGCGAGCTCGAGCCTCATGTCGCCTGCTTCCGCCCCGGAGGCATTCGCTACGAGGAGATCGTTGCGGCCGGCGTGCCGGTCTACTCAATCGGGCTCGAGAGTTTTCGCTCGCTGGGGGCGCTGGGCGCGGCGCGGCGTTTGGCCGCATACGCCCGCGCCAACCACATTCAGCTCTTGCACGCGATGGACGTTCCCGCCGCGTGTTTTGCCACGCCGGTCTGCCGCTTGGCCGGCGTACCTGCGATTCTTTCCTGTCAGCTCAGCTACCGCTCGATGTACTCTGGCGGCGAACGCCGGCTGATGGGCCTGGCCGACCGTTTGGCTGACCGCGTGGTCTCGAACTGCCAAGCCGTACTGGACGATCTGACGGCGAATTACGGCGTCGACGCGCGTAAGGCCACGCTCATCTACAACGGCATCGAGCTCGATCGCTTCCATCCTCCGGCGTCCGGCCATCGGGACCGCTCGCCTCTACCGGAGGCCTTTCGCGACGCCTCTTTGGTGATCGGTTCGGTCTGCGCGCTGCGACCCGAAAAACGCTTGGATGTCTTGATCGAGGCCTTCGCCGGCCTGCGTCCGGCCGAGACCGGCGCGCGGCTCGTAATCGTGGGCGGCGGGCCGATGGCGGAGCCGTGGAAGGCGCTCGCGCGAGAGCGCGGCGTCGCTGCCTTCACTCACTTCGAGCCCAGCACGCCGCAGGTCGAGGGTTGGATGCGCGCGATGGACGTATTTGTGCTTGCCTCCGAGCTCGAGAGCTTCCCGAACGGCCTGCTCGAGAGCATGGCTTGCGGTTGCGCCGCCGTCGGTTCGCACGTCGGCGGCGTGCCGGAGATGGTCGGCAAGGCCGGACTCACCTTCCCTGTCGGCGACGCCGACGCGCTACGGCAGCTCCTCGAACGCCTCGCCGGCAGTTCTGTACTCCGCAGAAATCTCGGCCTCGAGGGGGCCAAGCGAGCCACGGAGCAGTTCTCTCTCGAGCGCAACCTTGTGCGAACACGCGAAGTCTACCGCGAAACGCTAAAGGCGAAGGGTGTTGAGGTTTAGGCGTCGATCTAGGGGTTCTGCGCCGGGGGATCTTCCGGCGGCAGCTCCGGGAGGTTGTCAATCTCGTCGAACGAGATTGAGGCATCCGCCGTGAATTTGCGGTAGAGCCGAAACTCGACATCGTTGCGGTTGAGCTCACGTCCCGCGCGCATGCGCACTTCGGCTTTGAGCGGCAGCAGGTGCGGCGTGCTGCTGATGTCAATGTAGTCGTAGTCGAGCCGCGTGCTGGCTTGTTGGATGGGGAAGGTCGAGGGCACGTCCTCGGCGTCCATTTTGATTCGTAGCGTGCGCTCGGTTTCCTTGTCGATGTAGACCAAGCCTTTGTAGGCGGTCGTGATTTGGGCTGCCGGGGCGTTCCGTGCGGCTGTGTAGGTCAACCGCCACTTCGAGCGCGAGCGTGGCACGTCGAACGCGAACACGTAAACCGGACGGCCGCGCAGCAGCGAGTGCCGCGCCCAACTGAAGACCGCCGCCGTGCGCGGCTCAAAGAGCTCCTTGAGCAGGCTGCCGAACTCGCCTGTGCTGGTCGCGCCGCCCAAATCCTCGAAGCTGCGCTCGGTGACCTGGTTGTTCACGCTGACCAGCTCGTAGTTCTCGTGACCCTCCACGTAGCTAACGCGCGATTTCACCTCGTCGTACTGCAGCCAGTCCATCTCGAGCCCCGACGGGTCGATGAAGCGGCGAGTGATCTGCAGGCAGAGAAAATCCGGCAAGTGGTCGGTGTATTCGAGAGCGTTGCGGCGCGCTTCTGCCAGGATGCGCTCCTGTTCTTCTTTCGACGGCGGCGGAGGACCAGCGGGCCTTTCCTCCGCCACGACGGCCGCCGACGGAGGCGGCAGGCCCTGGCTCTGGTCGCGCAGTCCACGCAATGCCTCGAGCGTACGCGGACCCGCGCCCAGGCCCTGGAAATCTTCGATCATCGGATCGGTCAACGCGAACGTCAGCGACTGATTCTTCAGGTACTTGGCGACGTCCTTGTCCGACAGGCCTTGATTGAGCGACGAGCGGACGATGTCGCGCAACTGGTCGAAGCGCAGTCCGTTCTGCGCCGTGGCCGCCAGAGTCAGACTCAATGCCAGCGCCAGGAGTTTCATCCGCATCGCCCTCGGCTTCTCTGGCAGCCCCGCGCCTCTCCGCCCCGCGCACGTTCCCTAAAGCCGCTATAATTGGCGGCGGGTTCGTCGCCCGCGGAGAGTTTTCCATGTCCAAAACAGCCCAAATCCGTCTCAGCCTCAGCCGTCTCCGCCCTCGCAGCAGCCGCCGCTGGCGCGCGTGGCACAAGTCCACTGAAGAAACCATGGTGGAGGCGGCCAACCACTTCCTTCAGTCTTTGACGCCCGAACAGGCTCGAGCGGTTCAGTTTGCTTTCGACGATCAAGTGCGGGAGCGCTGGCACTTCGTCCCAGACAACAACTACGAGCAAGTCTACAAGCGCGAACGGCCCGGGCTGGTCTACGGCAAGATGCAGGCCGAGCAGCGTCATCTGGCCGACGTACTCGTGTCCACTGGTCTCAGCAAGGCCGGATTCTTCAAGGCCAAGACGATCATGAGCCTCGAAGAGGTCCTGCGCAACCAGGAAGGCGATCTGACCGGCCGGCGCGACCCTTACCGCTACCACTTCTCGATCTACGGCAAGCCCTCGAACGACGGCATGTGGGGCTGGCGCGTGGAAGGCCATCACGTCTCGATCAACTTCACGCTCAAGGGTGGCAAGCTGGTCTCGACCTCGCCCACTTTCTTCGGCGCCAATCCGCATGAAGTGCTCGAAGGGCCTCGCAAGGGACTGCGCGCACTGCCGAACGAGGAAGACCTGGGCTTCGAGCTGCTGGGCATGCTCGACGCGAAGCAAAAGAAAAAGGCGATCGTCGACGGGACCGCTTACAAAGACGTGCTGACCTCGTTTGAGGTGCGCGCCAAGCTCGAGAACCAGCCCACCGGGCTCCCCGCTTCTGAGATGACGGCGAAGCAGGTCGAGACGCTGATGACGCTGATCGAGGAGTACGCGACCAACATCCCGTCTGAGTTTTCCGCGAAGCGGATGCAGGCGGCGAAGTCGACGCCGAAAGACAAGCTGTTCTTCGCCTGGGCCGGCGCTACTGTGCGGGACAAGGGCGACTATTATCGCGTACAGGCGCCGACCTTCCTCATCGAGTACGACAACACGCAAAACGACGCGAACCACTCGCACAGCGTCTGGCGCGACTACGACAATGACTTCGGACGTGACGTGCTGGCGCTGCACCACCGCTTCTTCAATCACGGCTTGGGCGTAGCGGCGGACTAGCTCACGCCAAGAAGTCGACAAACGAGCTCTAACCGAGCCCCGGCGTTGCCGGGGCTCGACGTTTTTGGTAGCGCTCATTGAGCTCGCCGGCCTTCGCTTTTCCGGGAGACATTCCGCCAACCCGCTGACTTCCTCACGCACGGCTGGAGAATCGGCTACGTTCGTGTTACAGCAACACGGTTGTAACGCAGTTTGGAGGCCGGAAAATCGCGCGGCGGCGTATGGCCCGCGCCTGTGGTGCGCTTACATAGCCCTGGCCGCCCCCTTTGCCGCTGATGCACCCGGAGCCCGCGGCGCTTCTCCTCATCGCCGTAACCCCGCCGAGGCCGAGGATGCTGTCTTGGCGGAATCGTTGGGTACACTGCCGCTCACATCCTCACGCGGTCCGGCGCTCCGATCGAGATCGTGTTCTGCGCTCGGGCAGACAAACGCCTTGCCGCTCACGCTATCCGAACCTGCGAATTTGGGTACGCCTCAAGAAACGAGTCCGCTGCGGATGAGCTTCTGGGCGTGGAGCCGTTTTCGGCCGAGCCTACCTGAACGACCAGGGAACCGGCGGCGCGATGGCCGATGTCTTCCTCAATCGCGTGCGCAGCCACGCGGAGGGGATGGGTGTGAGCGAAGCGGTGCTCCTCGGCCATGCGATTGCACACGAGGTCGGCCATCTGTTGCTTGGGCGCAATTCGCATTCGGTGTCCGGCTTGATGGCCGCCAAGTGGGAGGGCGCCGCACTGGTCATGGCCGGCCATGGCCGGCTTGCATTCCTCAGTGCTGAAGCGGACGAGGTACGCCGCCAGACCGAGCTGCGGCTCCAACCCGCCGAGGGCGATATCCACCTCGCTGCCGTCCACGACGAATAGACGCAGCCAGTACGGCGCCCGTGCCTTGCGCGACACTCTAGGAGATGCAAACTCCCTGGGGCGACCTCGAGGTCCGCGACGCGCATGCGCACTTGTTTAGCTACAGCTTTTTCGAGGCGCTTCGTGGCCAACAGCGCGAACCCGCCGCTGACGTCGAGACGCTCGTCTCGAGTCTTGGCTGGCGCTGCCCGCCGCGCGACAATGCGCAGCTCGCCGCGGAGTGGGCAACCGAGCTCGACCGCCACGGTGTGGCGAGCTCTGTGATGATGGCCTCCATCCCGGGTGATGAAGATGCCGCTGCGGAGGTTGTTCGCGCCCAGCCCGAGCGTTTCCACGGCTACTTCATGTTCAATCCGCGCGAAGCCAAGGCGGTAGCGCGTGCGCAGCGGGCGTTCGAGCTTGGGCTCCAAGGGCTGTGCCTGTTCCCGGCCATGCAGCGCTATTCGGTCCGAGACGAGAGCCTGTCGCCGCTGTTCGAGCTGGCCGCGCGAACGCCCGGCGCGGTTGTGTTCATCCACTGCGGAGTGCTCAGCGTTGGCGTTCGCAAGAAGCTTGGTCTCGCCTCGCCGTTCGACATGAGCTGCTCGAATCCGCTCGACGTCCACCGTGTGGCGCTTGCGTTTCCCAAGCTGCGCTTTGTGATTCCACACTTCGGCGCGGGCATGTTTCGCGAGACGCTGATGCTGGGCGATCTCTGCCCCAACGTCTATCTCGATACCTCGAGTAGCAATTCCTGGACGAAGTTCTTGACGCCCGAGCCCTCGCTCGACGACGTCTTCCGCCAAGCCTTGACGTCTACGGCGCAGACCGCATGCTGTTCGGAACCGACTCTTCGTTCTTTCCGCGTGGCTGGAATCGAGCTGCCTGACGCCCACGCGCTCGAGCGTATCGGTGTCAGCGAGGAGGATGCGGCGAAGATCCTGGGCGGGAACCCATTGCCTGCTCGCGCGGTAGCCAGAACCCAGTGCGGCGGTGATGTTCAGCAGCGCGTCCCACGGCGAGGATGGCGATTGGGCGAAAACAATTGTAGGATCTCGGCGAAGCGGCGCTGAATCTAACGCACCAGGCGAGAATTTCCGCCTGCCCCGCCCGCTTGGAGCGCAGGGCGAGCAGGCGCCCCCATGCTGCTGAACAGCAGCACATGGTACGTTTTCTGCGTCACGAACCGCATCCAGCTATCGACTGCCGGACCGGGCGCGAGGAATAGTCCCATGAAGGCGTCTGCCAGACGGCTGGCCAGCGCCGTTTGGGAAAACAGGACCAGCGCGACCCACAGCCGGAAGATCCAGGGGCTGATGGCTGGCAGGCGCAAGCTTCATCGTAGCCTGCTAGACTAGCTCCCGCCGTGTCCGCAACCCGTCGTCAGTTCCTCTCCGCAGCTGCGTTGCTGGCCGCCACAGCGGCCCCCGCTCAGAAGATCGTTTCGGTCGAAGCCACGCCGGTCAACCTGTGGCCTCGCTCGACCCAAGGCGCTCTGCCGAAATTTCGCGGCCCAGATGACCCGCAGCGCTGGCGCTACACAGGGCCATTCGCGCAGCTCGCCAGCGCGATGATCGTCACCATCAAGACAGACCAGGGAGTGGTGGGCTACGGCCCGGCGCGGAGGGCGGCAGCAGCCAACATCATCCACGGCCACCTGCGCAATTTGCTCCTTGGCATGAACCCCTCGACATCGAGCTGCTGTGGGACCAGATGTACTCCTCCGGCGCAATGTACGGACGGCGCGGAGTCTTCGTGATGGCCTTGAGCGGTGTCGACAACGCTCTGTGGGACATCGCCGGCAAGACGATGGATCAACCCGTCTACCGGCTGCTAGGCGGAACGACCAAACAACGCGTTCCTTCGTACTTCACGAGCGCTGACCCCGAGCCTGGCCTTGCGCTTGGCTTTGAACACTTCAAGCTGCCCATTCGCGACGGCGTGTTCGAAGGCCGCGCCGGCATGGATCGCATCGAGGGTGTCCTGCGCGAAGCTCGCCAGGCGATTGGGCCCGACCGGTCTCTGATGATCGACTGCGGCCTGCGCTGGAACGACGTCGCCTACGTGAAGGAAATCGCCAAACGGCTCGAGCCGGTACGGCTCTACTTCATTGAAGAACCCCTCTCGCCCGATGACGTGCTTGGCTACGCCGAACTGGTCCGCGAAGTGGAAGGGACGCTGATCGCTTCCGGGGAGCACGAATACACGCAGTACGGTTTCGAGATGCTGTTCCACCACAAAGCGGTCGAGGTGGTGCAGCCGGACGTGACTTGGTGCGGCGGCGTAACCGCATTGCGCAAGATCGCGGCCATGTGCGCCACGCGCGGACTGACCTTCATCCCGCATCGGGGCGGCAGCCTGTTCGGGCTGCCCTTGGTGCTTTCTACCCCGGGGGCCCCGCTAGCCGAAAGCTTCGGCACCGGCGACGCCTCGAGCGACCTGATGCTTGCCATCACGGCGCCGTTTGAGAAGGGCCACTACCTGCCGCCGGAGGGCCCCGGCTTCGGGACCCAGATCACCGACGAGCTCATTCGCAAGCACAAGCGGGATTGATGCCCCCTACCGAATCAAACCGACGGCCAAGCGACTGGCCGGGCTAGGCAATTGCTCGAGCTCGAGCCTGGCGTTCAATGTCATCTGCAGAGCGCCGGTGATGATCTGCAGCGGTCCGGCGATCGCATCGCCCGGCAGAACGCCGACAACGGTGAGCCAAGCCCCGCGTGGTCCATAGACCGTGCCCCAAAGCTGCGGACCGGCGACGCCGCCACGCTGCGTGGCCAACAAGATCATCTCCTGCGACCCGGGCACGGACAGAATGTTCTCGCAGATGCCCCCGCACGTGCGGTCGAGGAAGCCATTGGCGTCATATTTGAGCGTCGTGTTGGCGCGGTCCTGCCAGATCAGCACTGGTGTGTAGTCGGCCAACTCCACCGGCAGCGCGGAGCTGTCTTTGTTCAGGCCATGTAGAGTGACCTCCGCGCCTACCCCGGCGGTCAAACCCGCCTGCACTTGCGGGAAAGAGACCGCTTTCGGCCAGGGCGACCGGAAGCGTCAGCCCAGGGTAGTCGGCGTCGGTGATGAAGATCTCGCCCGCATCCGAAGGGGCCCGATCTTGCCTGCCACGCGCGGGGTGCCGTCCTTGATGGTGGCGCTGACGCCGACCGTCAGGCCGACGCCCGGGCCGCCATCGACCGGCTGCGCGCCCGAAGATGTAGCGGCCTGCGCTGAAGGTCACGTTGCTGAGCGCGCCCGTGACCAATCCGCCGTAGAAGACGTAGTTGCAGAAGCCGCCGCATGGCGTCGCCGCGCCGTCGGAGAACTTGACGTGCCCCAGTACGACGATCGGCGTCCCGGTGGGCTGCTGTGCGCCCAGTAATCCCGTCGGCTCGGTGGCGTAGTAATTCGCCTGGAGGCAGGTTCTTTGCCGACCAGGGAACAGCCCGGCCGATGATCACCCCCGCCAGGCACTGGATGGGTCCGTCGATTCAGTTGGGGCGGGCGGCTGTGGCTTGCCCGCCATCGGGTCGACAAACATCTCGCCGTCTGGGAAACCGTTTGTGGTCTCCCAATTGATCGCGCCCAGCCCCAGCAGCGGGTTGATCGCGCCGTTCCCCATCAAGTACGTGAACGGGGAGTCGACATCCATCAGACCCAATACCGTGCCGGCGGAGATGTTCGGCAGTCCAAGTCCACGCCCGTTGGAGGACGCCATGTAGATGCCCATAGGAGCGTTGATATAGTTGCCCCCAATACCCAGGAAATCCTCGCCGCAGACCAGACCGAGACCGGCTGCGGCAACGAAGCAATCGTCCTTGCGGTTGAGCAGATACATCGAGGCGTCGGCGGCCACGTTGCGAATGGCCGCGGTCGCGGTGGCTTTGGGTGCAAGGCCGGAGCGCGCGATGACGCCGGAGAACATCTGCGGAAGGTTGTGGCTGGCCTCAACCTGGACCCAGTAGTCCGCCGGAACCCCGGGAACGTTGGGCGCTGCGCCGGTCCCGCCGGCGATCTTCACGCTCTGGCGTCCACTGTCGCCTCCCGGGCTGAACCCATTCGCCTCGGCGTAGTCGCACCCGACGTCGAGGTTGCCCGAGGAAGGGCAGTCGGTCAGGGTCTGCGTCGCCCAGTCCGAGGTCGAATCGGCACGAAATGCCGCGACCGCGGCGGCGAGCGCGCCGGCGTCGGCGGCCGATTGCGCCTGCTTGCGTACGTAGCGAGCCCAACCGACCTCGATCGCGAGCGCCATCACGCCCAACAAGAGAAGCAACGAAACGGCAAATATCGTCAGCGCCTGCCCTTTGCGTGTGGGCCGGTCGTAGATTGCGCGAGGCCTGGTGTGCATGAGTCGTTTCCTCGAAACTGGGGCGGAGGTCATTAGAATTGATTACTTCTGCTCGATCGCGAGCGCATGGTGAAGCCGGTGCGGTTCAGGTCCGGCCACAGCGAGAACAAGAACGTGGAAGGGGTATACTCGCCGGTCACCGTGATTGTTCGGCCGACGGAATTGTTGGGCCAGGCCGGCCAGTAAGCCGAGTTCGTCAGGCAGGCCGACATCGTTTCACAGGTCACTGTTTGCGAGCCGGCCTTCGAGCGTAAGGCTGAAGCGCGAAGGCCTGGCCAAGGCTCGATTCGCGGATCCGCGCCGCCACCTCAGCTACGCTTGGGCTGCATCCCGTGGATTCGGCGGCGCAGCTCGCGCCGCGTACGCTGCTGTAGCGCGTGGCGTCCTTCACCGCGCCGACACCGAGTGATAGGTCCACATCGCGCGGCCCAGCTCCAGCACGCCGCAGATCAGCGCGACCAAGGGGAGAAAAACCAGGGCGAACTCGACCATTGAGCCGCCGCGGCGGGTGTGGCGTTGGGATGTCATGAATCCTTCGCTCCTTCGTTCGCGCCCCATTGCCCGCTAGGAAATGGCGCGGACTTTTGCGTGAGTCGAGCGCGCGATGACGCCGGGGCCGACATTGGGCAGGTGGAAAAGGTCGGGCAAGGTGTAGCGCACGACGACCTTGACCGAAGGTTCGGAGTCGAATCCGCTGGAGCCGCCCGCGCAAGGGTTGTCGGCGTCGCACAGCTCGCTGGTCACCACAATTGGCCCGGAACTGCAATCGGACGCGAAGCTCGCGTCGATTCCCGGCAGTCCGCGCATCTGCTCGATGGCCAGCGAACACGCCGTCGCCTGATCGTCCGCGCTTTCGAGCCCGCCTGAGTTCCGCAAGGCGGCGACGCGCGACGCGTTCTGAATGGCGATGAATGAGCTGGCGTAAATACCAAAATCGAAGGTGAACAGCAGCATCAAGAAGATCACCATCGAGGTCATGCCGAATTCGACCATTGCGACGCCGTCGCGCTCGCCGCCTCGAGAGCTCCTGCAGCGCTCATTTGTTCGGTTGGGCTTTTGCATCATTTTCGGCTCCGTCGGTCAGATCTAGGGCAAATGCCGCGCCAAACACGCGAAATGGAGATCAACTCTTTTAAAACAAGCAAGATCTCATCTCGATTTCGGACCTTGAGAAGGGGGCTTGAGTGTCTGCTCCCCGGACACGTGTTCAATTCGCGGACACTTCCCGCTCGACAGTGTCGCCCCGACTCCAGTACTAAGGTTTTACGAGGCTAAGGGCGTCTACTTACCGGAATATGAAACCCACATACTATTCCGGAGAAATGCCCAATTCCTGGACACTTCTTCACAGGCGGAGTGTTTTCCATGGAATTAAGAACGAAAGCGGTTGCCACTATCCCGATCGTTGCCATCGACGACGACGAGAGCTCGCGCGAGCTTGTGCGCGAAGCATTGTCTTTGCTGGATTTGGATGTTCAAGTCGCGGCCACCGCCGCCGAAGGTCGACGCTTAATCGAGCGTCTTTCGCCGAGAATTATCATCATCGACGAGAATTTGCCGGATTCCCAAGGCATGGATTTGCTCCAAGAGGTGACGCGTCGTGACCCCGCGGTCGAAATCCTCATCTTGACGGGCGAGTATTCCACCGAGCTTGCCGTGCGGGCGATCAAGTTGGGGGCCTCGGACTACCTGACCAAACCGATCACCGTTGACGAGCTTTGCGGTCGTCTCCAGCCGATTGTCGAAGAGATTCAAAAGCGACGGGCGATTGCCCAAGCGGATGGCCAACTCTCAGCAAATTTCGAGTTTTGCGGCATGCTCTCGCGCAGCCCGGCCATGCTCGACGTATTCGCAAAAATCCAACGCGTGAGCCGACACTATCGTGCCATATTGGTCCATGGCGAGACGGGCACAGGCAAAGAGTTGGTGGCGCGTGCTTTACACCGCAGCGGCATCGGAGACAACCGCCCCTTCATCGCGTGCAACTGCTCGGCGATTCCCGAGACTTTGATCGAAAGCGAGCTCTTCGGCCACGTCAAAGGCTCTTTTACCGGCGCCGTGTCCGACTCGGCCGGCCTGTTCCAGGCCGCCAACGGTGGAACGATCCTGCTCGACGAGATCGGTGACATGCCCCTCCAGCAGCAGGGACGGCTCTTGCGCGTGCTGCAGTCGCGCGAGGTGCAGAAGGTCGGCTCCTCCAAGGCTGAACCGATCGATATTCGAGTGGTGGCGGCGACGCACCACGACTTGGGCGAGATGGTGCGCAAGGGCCAGTTCCGAGAGGACCTATACTATCGCCTGACGTCGGTCGAGATTTCATTGCCGCCCTTGCGCGAGCGCAAGGAAGACCTCCCAATGCTCTTCCAACGTTTCGTCAAGCAAGCCGCTGCCGAATACGGGAAAGATGTGCAGGGTATATCACGGCGCGCGCAGGCCGTACTGACGAAATACTCTTGGCCGGGCAATGTGCGCGAGTTGCTGAGCACGATTTCGGCCGCGTGCATGATGGCGGACCGATCCTTCGTTGACGTGGAAGACTTGCCGGAGCGCATCCGCGCCGCGAAGCCGTCCGAAGGGCTATCGGTCGACAAGGATCGACTCTCGCTCAAGGAAATGCAGTCGCATCACGCCGCGCGCGTTCTCGAATCCGTCCAAGGCAACAAGCTTCAGGCTGCGAAGATCCTGGGCGTGAGCCGCACAACGCTGTACAAGTTGATTGACGAGTCTGAGGCGGAAAGGGGCGAAGACTTCGAATCTGTGATGGCCTTCAGCTAGGCGCCGGTTCGATGCACGCTGTTTTGCTTCGCGTTCGGTGATGCCTCAGGTCGGTGTGATGCCAGGAATGTTGCTCGCTCGACCAGACCGCACAGATCGACGGGTTTGGGCAGATACGCCTGAAAGCCCGCCTCTAGCCCGCGAGCCTGTTCGTTCTTGCTGACGAATGCCGTCACGGCGATTGCGGGGACATGGGTCGTCTCTGCGTCTTCGCGGATGCTCTGCAGCGCCTCAAAACCATCCATCACCGGCATGCGGATGTCGAGAACCGCCACGTCGGGGTGAGTCTGCTTGGTCAGCAGAACCGCCTCCGCACCATTCACAGCCGTTACCACATCCCAACCCGATGCCGAGAAGTACTCGGCAAGCAGCGTGCGGCTTGGCTCATCGTCTTCGGCAATCAGGACTCTCACGGCGCCCCCCTCTCCGCTCCCGAATGCTCAGTGGCGGCAGCGGAGTCAGTTGAGCCGTCGATGCTCTGCGATGGCGCCGCCGCCGGCAGACAGAACGTGAAGCACGCACCCTCGCCCTTGCGGCTCTCAACCGACAGTGCGCCGCCCATCAACTCCGCCAACATTTTCGAGATGAACAAGCCGAGGCCGGCGCCTTCCGAGCCTCGCTTCGCAGCCGTCTTGGCTTGGCGGAAGCGTTCGAAGATGAGCTCTTGGTCCGCTGGATCGATGCCGGCTCCGTCATCGCGAACTGCGATTCGGATTTCGGGCCCAAAAGCGCTAGCGTCGATGGCTACTCGTCCGCCCTCACTGGCAAATTTGATTGCGTTGCTCATGAGGTTGTACAAGATCTGGCGGACGCGTAAGGGATCACCCATAGCGACTATCTCGTCCTTGCCTTTGACCGACAGGTCGAGGTCTCGTTGCGCCGCGAGGGGCTCCATGACGGAGGCGACTTCGGCGATCACCGGCATCAGCTCGACTGGCTCCTGAGCGACCTGCAGATGTCCGGCCTCCATCTTCGCCGTCCAGGACGTTGTTGATCAGCCGCAACAAGTGGCCGCCGCCGTCCCGCACCCTTTGCACAAACCCGCTCTGCTTCTCGGTCAGCGGTCCTCCGATCTGCTTGTGCAACAGGTCTGAGAATCCAATGATGGCGTTGAGCGGCGTCCTGAGCTCATGGCTCATGCCGGCCAGAAATTCGTTCTGCATGGTGCGAAGGCGTTCGGCCTCGCGGTGGCGCTCGGCCAACTCGCGATTCGCCTCCACGAGGTGCTCGTTCAGGCGACGAGCCTCTTCGGCTTGCTTCTGCTCCGTGATATCCGTTCCGATGCCACAGACACCATAAATCCGTCCGTCGCCGTCCCACAACGGCATGTTGATTAGCTGGTAGCTGCGCGGCTCGCCGTTGACGATCAGCGTTTCCTCATGTTGGACCGGCGTTCGCGAGGACGCGGCTCGCTTGTCGCACAGCCGGCGCGCCTCGGCGATATCGCCCGGAGCGAGCTCGTGATCGGTTTTGCCGATGACCTCTTCGGCCGTTAGGCCGCACGTGGCGGCGTGGACAGGGTTCGACATCACGTAGCGGCCGTCGAGCGTCTTGACGTAGATCGCCGCCGCAGTATTTTCGAGAATCACGCCCAGATGCGTCTGCGTCGTGCGCAAAGCCCGCTCGGCTGCGACCTTCTCTGTCACATCGGCGGCGATGACGGAAACGCCGACGATCTCTCCAGCCGGTCCGACGACGGCTGATACGGTCTCTGCAACCTGCAGAATCTGGCCGCCCCATTTGATGCGCAGCACCTCGGCCGTCTCGGAGCGCTCGCCTTTGCGCACTTTCGCCAAGCTGTCCGCGAAGCCGCCCTTGGCGTTCGGCGCTTCCAGTTCGGAGAGGTTGCGGCCGATCATCTCGGCGGCGGGCTGATCAAAGAGCGTCTCGGCGCCGCGATTCCAGCTCGTGATCTTGCCGTCGAGGTCGGCGCTGATGATCGCAACGTTGGCGGTTTGGACGATCGACGCCAGTCGCGCGAGCTCGAGCTGGGTCTTCTTCTGGTGAGTGATGTCCAGGCTCACGCCAACCAAGCCCAGCGCTTCGCCTTTCGAATCCAGCCATGGCGCCTTCGTCGTATGCGCCCAAAATTCCGTGTCTGGGTCCGACTTCAGCGTTCTCCTTTCGTCGGTGTCGATATGAGGTCGGCTCGTACGCAAGATTTCGCCGTCGATGCGTTCGCACTCGGCGGCCTCGGATTCTACGCGGAAATCGAACTCGCTCTTGCCCAAGACCTCGTTGGGATGCGACACGCCGACGGAGTGTGCAAAGCACTGGTTCGCCATCAGGAATCGCCCGTCGGGACTCTTCACGAAAATGCTGGCCGGAATGTGCTCCATCAAGCTGCGCAGCAAAGCGTCACCTTCGGCCAGGGCGTTCTCAGCCAGGGCGCGGCCCTTCTTCTCAGCCTCGATGCGGGCAAAGGCCGCCTCGACCTCAGCAGGCGTCTTCAGCTTCGGCAACTCCGGAGCAAACCGCACGAGCGAAACTGCCGCGATGATCGAAATCCCTGCTGTGGCAGCCTTCAGCAATCCTTCGGCGTAGTAGTGGGCGTGCCATAGCGTCCAAACGCTCATCAGGTGCGTGGCTCCGCACGCCAGGATGAACGCGGCGAACATCAGCAGCACTTTCGACTAAGGCGCCCAACGCTCGCTTCTTGCAACGCTGAGCAGCACCAGTGGAATGGAGAAATAAGCTCCAGCGATCGCGAGATCCGACCCCAGATGCAGCCACAGCAACCCGGGTTCCCACTGCAAGCAATAGCCGTGGGGCATGAAATTGGAGGACGCGAGCGTTTCCAGTAGGCTCGTCATACGATGTCGTACCTCGCCACGACGGCTCGAAGAGCGCGCCTCAACCTGCCCAACCGTTCCCTAAGGTACGCTGGCCAGCTATGAGAGAGACCTAGAGAAAGACACTTAACCGTTTGCAGTCGTTTAGCCTATTGGGTCGCACACCGGAATCTCCGCCTCGCTGCGGAGGGAACGATATAATCCAGTTCGATGACACGCCGTGCCTTGCTGGCAGTCCTGACCGCCGCACCTCTCCTGCGCGCAATCGAGCCTTCCAAGCTCAAGATCGCGATCACGACCGACGAGGTGGATGATGATCTGGGGACCGCGCTCGAGTTTCTCGCGCGTCACGGCCTCGAGTGGGCGGAGATCCGCAACCTCGAAGGCAAATACAACACTTCGCAGCCCCCGGCCGTCGTGCGCGAAGCGCGCAAGCAGCTCGACGGCGCCGGCGTCAAGCTGGCCATCCTCGACACGGGCTTCTTCAAGGTTCCTCTACCTGAGTCACAAGCAAAGCTCGACGAACAGTGGGCGTTGCTCGACCGCGCCTTTTCAAACGCCGACATGCTGGGCACGGACCTCATCCGCACCTTCGCATTCACCTACCCCAAGGGCGGCTCAGCTGCCGGCGGGGACTACAAGCGCATCTACGCGCTCGTAGCGCAGGCCGCCGAGAAGGCCCAGAAGGCCGGCTTCCGGTTCGCTCTGGAGAACGTGGCGGCAGCTACGTCGGCACGTCGACGGACTCGGAGAAGTTGCTCGCAGCCGTCGACAACCCGGCGCTTGGCCTGACTTGGGACCCCAACAACGCCGCTCAGATGGGAGACAAGGAGCCGTTCCCAGCCGGTTACAAACGCCTCGATCCCAAACGTATCTTCCACGTCCACTTGCGTGACTACAAACGCACGGCGGACGGCTCGGCCGAATGGTGCGGCGTAGGGCAGGGCGAGTTCGACCACGTTGGTCAGATCCGCGCCATGCTCGACGACGGCTATAAGGGAGCGTTCTCGCTCGAGACGCATTTCAAGATCGATGGATCGAAAGCGAAGGCGAGCGAGTTCTCGATGCGCAATCTGTTGAAACGCATACGACTGGTTTAAAGACGCGACGCTTTTCGGTGAACGAAAGGCAATCCGCCTAAAAACGTCGAGAACGTCCGCAAAATCACCCTCGCGGGGGCGAAAGCTTTGCCTGGAGCGTACCGATTCGCTAACGTAACAACCATGACGTCTGCACAGCCCAGTGCGGACGCGCCCGAGTCAGAGTCAGCATCTACAGCTTTTCACCGCTTTCTGGCTTGGCGTCGTCTCGCCGTCCTGGGGTTTGGCTGCTTTTCCTGGCAGCGTTCCCAGGGCGTTTGCTGTGCTCGGGACCCGCACGTGTTCCGGCCGAAGGCCCCGCCTCGGTGGTGGTCCGAATTGACGGCCTTTACGCGCAACCTAAGCCCGGTCTGGCCGGCACGGCCTCGTCAGAGGACTACCCCCAAGAGGACAAGCTCAGCGGAGAATCCGCGCCTGAGTGTGTCTCTCAACCCTCCGAGCGCGCGGAACTAACGCTGCCGTATTCGCGCGCCACGCTCGATCCTTCGCGCGGCTGGCCTCCTTGCCTGATCGTCCTTTCCGGTCCGGCGGAGTCGCCCAAGCTCTGCTCTCAGCAGTGTTCGGCACGACTGCGCTCTCCGCGCGCCCCGCCCTGCTCGTCGTTGTTTCGCGTCTGAATTCTCCGACTGGTAGTTGAACCATGAAGTTTGACGCCAATCTAGGCGTCGACCCCGCGGTTCAGAGTCACCGCGTTTGGTGACGTCCCGCTAGGGACCTGTCCTTCCTGGACTCGAACAGTTTTCTTTGACGTTGCCGCCCCGGATGGACGCCCGGAGGAGAGGCGGCGGTCCCGGCCCACGGGCCAAAAGGAGTGTATTGCAAAACGATGGAGCCTTTGGCGCGAGCAGTAGCGCTCGCAATTTTCTCAGTTTGTGCCTGTCTTGCGGATCCGCTCACTCGAGCAGGCGCTCGAGCGCGCCGAACGCAATCATCCCCGCCTACGGGAAGCCGCCGCGCAGCAGGCGATCACCGAGTTTGCAATCGAAACGGCGCGCGCTTATCCCAACCCGATTCTGGACACGACCCTTGCGCACCAGAGCGCCCGTATGTTGGGCGTGCCGACCGGAGCTTATCAGTACTACATCTTTTCGCAGAAGCTGGACCTTCCATCGGTCCGTCGCCCGCGCATCCAGGCAGCCGAGCTTGGAAGCGAGAGCTCGGAATTCGCCAGGCAGGAAACGCGGCTCGCCGTACGAACAGCGGTCCGGCATTCCTTCTACGAGTCTTTGCGTTGGCGCAGCACGGTCGATCTGGCTCGCCAGAGCCTCGAGTTTATTGAAGAGCTGCGCCGCCGTATCGGCGTGCAGGTCGATGTGGGCGAGGCCGGCCGCCTCGAGCTGATTCGCGCCGAGGCCGAAGTCGCCACGGCGCGTTCGGTCGTCAACCGCGCACAACTCGAATATCTGACGGCGATTTCGCGGCTGCGCGCCGCCATGGGCGCTGACGACCACGCCGTTCTCGAACCGTCCGGCCAGGTGCAGGACCCCGCACCGCTGCCTCCACTCTCTGAACTGCTCGAAGAGGTCTCGCGGCAATATCCGTCGCTCGCGCAGGCCGAGACCGAGGTGCGCCGCGCTGAGTCCAAGCTGCAAACACAGATCGCGCTACGCAAGCCGCAACCTTCGGTGCGCTTCGAGTACGAGCAACTGCCGGACAGCCGCCTCTACCGCTTCGGCGTGGCCTTCCCGGTCCCGCTGTGGAACCGCCGCGAAGGCCCCATTGCGGAGGCCCGTGCGACCGTGGACCGCGCCGAGGCCACCGTAGATCGTCGCCTCATCGAGATCCGCGCGGCTCTCGAAAACGCCTACGGCCGCTATCAGATCGCCGGCCAACAGATCGAAGCCCTCGAAGGCGGCGTGCTGCGCGAGGCGGAGGAGGCCGTGCGCTCCTCGCAGGTCGCCTACCAGCTAGGAGAACGCGGCATCGTCGACGTGCTGGACGCCCAACGCGTTCTGCGCACCGTTCGCTTGGATTTCTTGAACGCACAGTATGACCGCCAAGCGGCCTTGAACGACATTCGGCATCTGCGCGCGTTGGACCTGACCGAAACGCCATGAGGAACGCCATGAATCCAGTCGCATTGCATACACGCCGCACGGCGCTGACCATGGGAGCGCTCCTCGCGCTGGCCGGATGCGGCCTCGTCAGCCCGACCACACAGCCGGAGCAGGCCACGGCGGCCAAACGCCCGGTCAATCCTTTCGAGATTGTTGCCTCGCAGAATCTGCTCGATCGGCTCGAGATTGGCGAGCCGGAATGGACCTCCGTCAGTGCGACGCTCAGCGTCGCTTCTCGCGTCGAGGTCGACGAGCGGCGCGCGGTCCGAGTGGGCGCTCAGGTCAGCGGACGCATCAAGGAGGTCTTCGTCAACGAGGGCGATACGGTGAAGACCGGCAAGGTGCTGGCGGTCATCTACAGCACGCAACTCTCTGAGACTCAGGCCGAGTTCCTCAAGGCCTACACCCGGCAACAGCTCGCCAATCGCGCCGTCCAGCGCGCTCAGCAGCTGCTCGAAGCCGACGTCATTGGCATTGCCGAGCTGCAGCGCCGCGAAGCGGAGCTCGCCGACGCGGAAGCCGAGATCGCCGCCGCCCGGGATCAGCTCAGCGTCCTCGGCATGTCCAAGGAGAAGATCGACCGGGTCGAGAAGACCCGCTCGGTTAGCTCGACCATCGAGATCGTCGCCCCGGCCAGCGGCACCATCCTTCGCCGCCACGTCACAGTTGGTCAGGTCGTGCAGGAATCCGACGATGCGTTCGACATCGCCGACCTAGGCCGCGTCTGGCTCGTCGCCGACGTCCCCGAGCAGTCCATCGGCTCGCTGCGCGCCGGCTCGGCCGTCGAAGCGCTCGTGCCCGCCATCCCCGACCGCACCATCCGTGGCAAGCTCTCCTATGTCAGCCCCACCGTCAATCCCAATACGCGCACCGTCGAGATCCGCATGGACGTCGTCAACCGCGACCGCCGCCTCAAGCCGGCCATGCTCGCTGAGATGACACTCACTGACTACCCTCGGTCGCGCGGGTCGTGCCCTCGTCCGCGGTCGTGCGCGAAAACGATCGTGAGTATGTCTTTGTCCAGATGACCGAGAACCGCTTCGCTCTGCGCGAGGTTGAGCTTGGCGATGAGTTCGACGGCGCCCGCGTACTGCTCGACGGCGTCCGCGAAGACCAGCAGATCGTCCTCGACGGCGCCTTCCATCTCAACAATGAGCGTCGCCGGCGCGCCGTCAGCGGGGAGGAGGGCTAGGTGCTCGAAGCTGTCGTACGCTCCTCGCTCAAGCAGCGCATCGTCGTCGTGGTGTGCGCCCTCGCCGCCTTCGGCTTCGGCATCCACGCCGCACAGAATCTCTCCGTTGACGCTTTCCCGGACGTCACCAACATCCAGGTGCAGGTGGCGACCGAAGTCCCCGGACGCTCGCCCGACGAGGTCGAGCGTCTGGTCACTATCCCGGTCGAGATCGGCATGACCGGCTTGCCCGGACTCACCGAGCCCGCTCGCAGAACGAGCCCGGCCTCTCCATCGTCACTCTCGTTTTCACCGACGACACGCCGCAGTATTTCGCTCGGCAGTTGGTGAGCGAACGAATGAACGACGTGCGCGGCAACCTGCCGCCCGGGCTGAACCCCGTGCTCGGCCCCGTCACCACCGCGCTCAGCGAGGTTTACCAGTACACCATCGAGCGCACCGACGACGGCGAGCGGCCCTTGAGCAAGGAAGAGCTCATCGATCGCCGCCTGGTGCAGGACTGGGTCGCGCGTCCCCTGCTGCGCTCAATCCCCGGGGTCGCCGAGATCAACTCGATCGGCGGCTACGTCAAGCAGTACCAGGTGCTCGTCGACCCGTTCAAGATGAACTATTACGACGTCACCATCAACGACGTCCATCAGGCGCTCTCACGCAACAACGACAACTCGAGCGGCGGCATCCTTCCGATCGGTCCCGAGATCTTGCTCGTCCGCAGTTTGGGCCTGGCCCGCACGCTCGACGACATCCGCTCAATCGTCCTCAAGGAAGTCGGCGCAACGCCGGTCTACATTCGCGACGTCGCCGAAGTGCAGATCGGCGAGGAAGTGCGCTACGGCGCGATGGTCAAGGGCGGCTACACCGAGTCTGTGGGCGGCATCGTGATGATGGTCGCCAGCGGCAACGCCAAGCAGATCGTCAGTGAGATTCAGGCCCGCGTCGCGGACATCAACAGCAACGGCATGTTGCCCGATGGTTTGCAGATCGTGCCCTATTACGACCGCTCCGACCTTGTCGACGCCGCGCTCCACACCGTCAGTAGCGTGCTCATCGAGGGCATTGTGCTGGTGATGGTCATCTTGTTCCTATACCTGGGCGACGTGCGCTCCAGTGTCATCGTGATCGCCACTTTGGTCCTGACGCCCGCACTCACGTTCCTTGTGATGAACCACTTCGGTATGTCGGCCAACCTGATGTCGCTCGGCGGCCTCGCCATCGCCATCGGCCTCATCGTCGACGGCTCGGTCGTGGTCGTCGAGAACGTCTTCGAGCGACTTGGCAAGCAGAAGACAGCCAACAAGCTCAAGGTGGTTTACGAGGCGGTGATGGAGGTCGGCCAGCCCGTCATCTTCGGCGTGGGCGTCATCATCCTGGTCTTCCTGCCGCTGATGACGCTCGAAGGTATGGAAGGCAAGATGTTTGCGCCGCTGGCCTACACCATCGTCATCGCCCTGGGGATCTCGCTTATTCTCTGCGTTACGCTCTCGCCGGTGCTGTGCTTCTTTCTGCTTAAGGGCGGCGGCGATCACGATACGTTCCTGGTACGGCTGACCAAGACGCCGTACCTGTATGTGCTTCGCTGGGCTGTCGGCCACCGCAAATCGGTGATCGGGCTCGCGCTCGCGCTGTTCTTCGGCACGCTGGCGCTCACCCCGCGACTCGGCACCTCCTTCATTCCGGAAATGAAGGAAGGCTCCATCTCGCCCAATGCCGACCGCTTTCCCAACATTTCGCTCGAGGAATCGCTCTCCATGGAGCTCGAGATCCAACGGCTCATTCGTACCGTCTCGGGCACTCGCGAAGTCGTGACGCGTCTGGGCCGCGGCGAGTCGCCTGTCGATCCGGCGGGATATAGCGACGTCGACGTGATCGTGCAACTCACGCCGCGCGAAGAGCGTCCTGGGCGCAGCCAGGACGACATTGCTGCCGAAATCCGCCGGCTCATCGAGACGTTGCCAGGACTTAATCTCGTCATGGCGCAACCCATCTCCGACCGTGTCGACGAAATGGTCACCGGCGTCCGCGCCGATGTCGCCGTCAAGATCTTCGGAGACGACCTCGACATGCTCGTCGCCAAGGCTCGCGAGGTGGCGCGCGTCGCCTCGACCGTACCCGGGACCGCCGACTTCAAGATCGACCGCGTTATGGGTCAGCAGAACCTGAACATCACCATCGACCGCGCCGCCATTGCCCGCCACGGGCTCAACATCTCCGACGTGAACGATGTGGTCGAGGCGGCTGTCGCCGGCCGCTCGGCCACCCAGATCTACGAAGGCGAGCGGCGCTTCAACGCCGTGGTGCGCTACCCCGAGCGCTTCCGCAACAACCTCACTGAGATCCGCCGCATCGTATTACGCGCCGCCGACGGTGCGCAGGTTCCGCTACAGAACATCGCCCGTGTTGAGGTCTCGGAAGGCATATCGCAGATCAAACGCGAGGGAGCCAAACGGCGCGTTGTCGTTGGGGTCAACGTGAAAGGGCGCGACCTAGGCGGCTTTGTGCGCGACTTGCGCCGCAAGATCGAGACCGAAGTCGATTTGCCGCAAGGCTACTACTTCGAATGGGGCGGCCAGTTCGAGAACATGCAGCGGGCGCAGGAACACCTCAAGGTCATCATCCCGATTACCATTGCAGCCATCTTCTTCCTGCTGTTTTTGCTGTTCAACTCTGTACGCTTCGCCACGCTGATCATCCTGGTGTTGCCGTTCGCCTCGGTGGGCGGCGTGCTTGGGCTGCTGATCTCCGGCGAATATCTTTCGGTGCCGGCCTCGGTCGGCTTCATCGCGCTCTGGGGCATTGCCGTGCTCAATGGCGTCGTGCTGGTTTCCTATGTGCGGGGCTTGCGAGAGTCTGGAATGGAGCAAAAGCGCGCGATCCTGGAGGGCTCGAAAATGCGCTTTCGACCCGTGATGATGACGGCGACGGTCGCGGCCCTGGGCCTCGTGCCGTTCCTGTTTGCCACCGGCCCGGGCTCCGAGGTCCAGCGCCCCCTCGCTGTGGTCGTCATTGGAGGCCTGATGAGCTCGACGCTGCTGACTCTGGTCGTCGTGCCGGCGCTCTACAGCTATTTCGAGCCCAAAGGTCCCGTCGCGCGACAAGAGGAAGACGAACCGGCCATGGCCGCCGCTGAAGCCTGAACGTCGCAAGTGGGGACCGTCTGTGAGGGCGGTCCCGGCCGGGCTTCAGCCCGGCAACCTGGCCTACCCCAACATCTCCCGCACCAGCGGCGCCAGCGCCTTCCAAGTTTCACCTGGTCAGCGCTATCCAGATGCACGCCGTCTCCGTCGGAGGCTCGCACCACCGTACCGCTCTCGAAAAATCGGCAGCCACGTTGCTCGGCGTGCTCGCGGTAGTAACGCGGCAACCCGGCGCACTTCTCCTCCGCCCCCTCGAACATCTCAGCGAAGTCGCCCATGCGGCCAAACGGCGGCGGCGAGACCAGTAGCACTTGCGGCGCTCCCCCGTCGGGTCCGCAGCCGCTCTTCTGGATCATGTCGAGCAACAGGCCGACGCTGCGCCCAATGTCGAACGCCGACACGGAGAAGCGCTTCTTGCAGTCGTTCGTGCCCAGCATCAGCACGACCAAGTCGAGCGGATGGTGCGAGAGCAGGCAAGGCGACAGGTAGGTCTTGCCGTTGCGGTGCTCCTCGATCGGGTCTTCCCACACGGTGGTGCGACCGTTGAGCGCCTCGCAGATCACCCGGACATCCGCGCCCAGTTCCCGCGCCATCGCTTCCGGCCAGCGGCTCTCGAGCGGCAATCGCGCCATCGAGTGCGGATCGCGACCCCAGGTATTCGAGTCGCCATAGCAAAGAACCGTTTGCAGAGACATAGGCGGTATCGTAGCCTCCTAGCGGCGCGGCTGTCATGATGGATAGCCGACAAGGAGATTCCCATGCGCATCGCAATCGTCACCGGCGACGGCGGCGAGAGCTACGAAGCTCTCTACGCCTACCATCGCTTCCTCGAAGAAGGCTTCGACGCCTTCATCGCCGCGCCCAGCAAGCGGAGGCTCCACTTGGTGATGCACGATTTCGAGCCTGGCTGGGACACCTACGTCGAGCGCCAAGGGTATGGTCTGGAAGCGCAGGCCACCCTCGAGGAACTGCACGCCCCTGATCTCGACGCCATTCTGCTGCTCGGCGGACGCGCGCCCGAATATCTGCGCCACAACCAACACCTGCTTGGCGTGATTCGCGAAATGGACAGGGCGGGGAAGTGGATCTTCTCGGTCTGTCACGGCATCCAGGTGCTCGTCGCCGCCGGTGTCGTTTCCGGCCGCGCAGTCACGTGCTATGAGCACATCCGTTCGGAGGTCGAAGCCGCAGGCGCTCGCTTTGTTGAAGAACAAGCGACGCGCGACGGTCACATCGTCTCGGCCCAAACCTGGGAATCGCACCCAGAGCTCTACCGCGAGATCTTCCGCAGCCTGCGCGAGACGACGCATCCGGCCAAGGTCGGCGCCGTGGCAAAGCTATAATAGCGGGGAGTTTTAGCGGCCCTGGGGGCCGCCATGCTCGGGTCGATGAGCACCAGCGCGACGAATGCCGGGGAGCAAGCCGCCGAACGGCTTCCTGAGCTCCGATCCTCGTTTACGGGAGCACGGCTGGCGCCTCCGCGCTCCAAGCCTCGGCCGCCCCAGCGCCGCACCGAGCGTCCCTTCGCCGGCGCCATCCTCGTGGTCGTGCTGCTCGTTGCCGGCGGACTTGCCGCGCAAACCTCAGTTCGACGCGCCCTCGGGGTCTACTGGACCTCCTGGCCGGGCTCGACCACTCTTCCCGAAGCGCTCGCCGTCGATGTTTCCAATCCGGTCGCGCATCGCCGCGCCGCATTTCTAGCCGCCCAGCGCGACGGCGACCCCGCCGCCGCCCTCGACCAGCTTCGCGAAACCGTACGACTCTCGCCGCTGGACTTGAACGCGCGCCTCGAGCTCGCTGCCATGCTCCAGGCCTCCGGGCAGGACGACCAAGCCGAAATCACGCTGCAAGAGGCCGCCGACATCGACCGCGGCTACCGTCCCCGCTGGAGCCTGACCAATTTCTACCTGCGCCAGGGCCGCATCGAAGATTTCTGGGAGTCGGCTCGCGGCACCTTGCTCGCCTACCCGGAATCAACTCCTATGGTGCTGGGGCTTTGCTGGCGAGCGTTCGCAGATTCGACGCTGAGTCTCGTTAACGCCGTCCCAGACTCACCCGAGGTCTATCGCGAATACTTCGGCTACCTGCTCGACCAGGAACGCCTCGACGCGCTGAGGGAACTTTGGCCTCGCCTCGCCACGGGCTTGGAAGGTCAGGACGTCCCGATGGCGTCGCTGTTTCTCGACCGTCTGATCCTCGCCGACGACGTGGATCTTGCCGTCGAGGTTTGGAACCGCCTGTGCAGCGGGAAGTTCCTGTCTTACACTCCGCTGGCTTACCCCGAAGGGCCGTACTTGACCAACGGCGATTTTGCGACCCGCATCTCCGGTTTCGGTTTCGACTGGAAAGTTCCGCCGGCGCGGGGCGTCTTCCGCGTGCAGCGGCCCGCTGACTTCGGCACGCGTGCGCTCGAGATTCGTCTCTCAGGTTCGCAGGGCGAGAACGCCATCTTGCTCTCGCAAGTCGTGCCGCTACCGCCCGGGCGCTATCTGTTCCGCTACGAATACGCTACCCAGCGCCTGCCACGCCTGACCGGTCTCTACTGGGTGGTGCGCGACAACCAAACCGACCGCATCCTCGCGCAGTCGCCCTTCATCGAGGCGGCCGAGGACTATTGGAACACCTTGAGCTTCCTGTTCGATGCGGCCGACGACAGCCGCTTCCTGCGCTTGGAGCTGCGTTACACCTTGCCCGAAGGCGGGGAAAACCACCGCGGGCGCTACGTTATGCGGCATGCCGCCCTCACCAGCGTCGCCGGTGAGGAAACGACGAAATAGATGGCGGCTACGTTCTTCAACTTCCGCCGCCGCACGACCTCCGTTCTCACGGCGCTCTTGTTCTTCGCGGTCTTGGCCTTCGGTGCGACCGACCCATGGGCTTTCGCCGTCGTTGCCTGTACGGTCTTCCTCCTCGCCGCGGCGTGGACGGCCCGCATTCTGCGTCATCCCTACCAGACCGCCTTCTCTTGGTTCTACGTCCCGTTGGCGGTGGTCGCCGTCGTCGGGTTGATCCAGATGACGCTCGATCGTACAGCGAGCCGCTACCGCACCGCCGGCGAGCTCGGCTGGTGGCTGGTCTACTGCGCCTTCTTTGCGCTGCTCCTCAACGTTTTGAGCGACATCTCGCTGCGCCGCGACGTGCAACGCCGGCTCGCCTATCTGGGCGGCTTGGTGTCCGTCGTGGCGATTGCGCAGTGGGTCTTTTCCCCGCAAGCCGCTTACGGCTTCCGCCGTGCTCCTGGCGCCGATATTTTCGGACCGTTCGTCGACGTGGAAAACTTTGCCTTTCTCGTCGAATTGGTGTTTCCCAGCGCGCTCCTGCTCGCCTTTCGCGACTCCGAGCGCAAGTTGTCGCTGTTTGCTTCCTGCACGGCGATGGTGGCGGCCGTCGGAGTCTCCGGCTCCCTGGTGGGTCAAGGGCTGTTGGCGCTCGAGTTTGTGATCACGCTGCTCGCAGCCACCTATCTGGCGGCGCGCACGATGAGCCGCCGTACCTGGCGCCCGCAAGCCCTGCTCACGGCGCTAGGCGCGACCGCGATAGCCGTCGTCTTGTTCGTTGGATTGAGTGCGGACGTTCGCGAACGCTTGACCCAAGGCTTCGAACCGGTCGATACGCCGGGGGTGTTCGTACTCACGCGCGGAGACGTTCTGCGCACGAGTTGGCAGCTTTTTCAGCAACAGCCTGCGCTCGGTCACGGGCTGGGCGCCTTCGGTCCCGCCTTCTCCTCCGCCGTCCCGCGCCAAGACGGTTTCCACTGGGAGCATGGCCACACCGACCCGGTCGAGCTTGCCGTCGAGATTGGCCTCGCTGGCATCCTCGCGCAGGCGCTCATGCTTGCTTTGATTCTCGTGGCCGCCCGCGGACGCGATTTGCGCGCCTGGGTGGGGCTCGTCCTGCCGTTGACTGTTGCCTGGGGCCACAGTTGGATCCGCAGCCCGTTGCGTATCCCTGCCCTCGTTCTCGTCGCACTCACCGTTCTGGCGCTACTCGCCGCACGTTCCGACAGCGGTGCGCGCACGGCTTCCCAGGCCTGATTGCGGCCCCAGTACGACCGAAACTATAATAGGGAGGTTCGCTCTTCCTGCTGGGAGGTAGTGTAACGGTAACACGCCAGATTCTGGCTCTGGTTATCGGGGTTCGAATCCCTGCCTCCCAGCCAAATCCCCTCTCAGTTCAAGAGTTCGACCGCGCGATACGTGCGTTTTAGTTCACCTGGAACTCGAACACTTGCCCCTCGATCACTGCCACTAGCCGTCCGGGGCCAAGCTCGCGCCCGCCGTTCGGGAAGTACATCGCGCCGTCGGTCGAGTCGCCCGCGGCAAGCTCACAGCTGACGAAGGTGATAGCAGACGCCGCCGCGGCGGCCTTGATGCCCTTGTCTCCCAGCGACAGCGCCGACAGGCGCCGCTGCTCGTAGCCGTTCATCGAGCGGATGTGCTGGTTGCCAAACAGCGCCTGCTCATAGGCGGTCTGCAGCTTGACAACCTCCACGCGCCCGGCATTGCGGAACAGGTCGTAGATGACCTCGCTCTCAGACGCGGCGCGGATTGGCTGGCCTTCTTTGGGTTCGAAAACGAAGTCGGTCGTTTTCACTCGCCACACAGCCGAGCTACCATTGTTGAGGGCCACTTGAATGACCCCGTAGTTCCGGATCGACAGCGGCATGCGTGCGTACATCAGCGTCAACCCGCCGCGGGTCAGCGCTTGGTACTTGAGGCCGTTGAGTAGAATTCGAGAACTTGGGCTGCGGCGGTGGCGCCGCAGAGCAGAAGCACTACAATAGAGAAAACGCAAACGCGCCGCGCGGCAATGGGGGTTCGCGGGCGCATCGACATCGACACTTATAATACAGGAAGCCTGACGGCTTCCCCGGTTAGCTCTCGCAATGAAAGCTCTCACAGCTCTTCCGACGCAGGCCTACGTTCAGGTCGGCGAGGAAGCGAACATCCCGCTACAGGAACTGCTCAAGCTCGTACAGGAGCTCGAGACAAACGTTTCTCCGGCTTATATCGCGCGCTATCGGCCCGACATCGCGGCCGGGCTCGACGCTGCGCGCATTCAAGCCGTGCAGGAACGCTTGCGCTCGTTCCTCGATCTGGCTGACCGTCGCGTCACCATCCTCACTGCCATCAACCAGCAAGAGCGCTTGACGCCCGAGCTGCGGGAACAGATCGAGGGGTCGATGGACCGGCGCGAGCTCGAGGACCTCTACCTGCCCTTCAAGCCCAAACGGCGCACCGCCGCGGATGACGCGGTGGAGAAGGGACTCGAGTCCCTCGCTCTGTTTCTCTGGAAACAAGAAGGCGGCGCCGCGGAGCTCGAAGCCGAGGCTGCGAAATCCGTCGAGGCGGCCGGGTCCGCGGAAGCGGCGCTATCCGGCGCCTGCGATATCATCGCGCGCTGGCTGGGCGAGAACGCCGAGATCCGCCGCGATATCCGCAAGCTGGCCCACGCCGAAGCCGAGATCAGCGTGCAGGCCTTGCAGCCGCAGCGGCGGCTCAGCGGGCGCGACGAGAACCTCCGCAAGCGCTTTGCCGCCATGGACGGCTATCGCGCGCTGGTGTCCAAAGCTCCTTGGCGTCAAGTGCTTTCGCTGCGCCGCGGCGCCCGTGAAGGCTGGCTCCAGTTCCAGATCGAAGTCCCCGAGTCCCGTGCGCTGCACTATCTCGAGGGTCGTTTGGTTCGCGACGCCGAGTCTCCCTTCGCGCCCTGGCTCAAGTCGGCGGCGAAGCGCGCTTTCGACGACTATCTCGCGCCTGCGGTGGCGAAGGAGCTGCGCCAGGAGCTCGACGAGCGCTGCGACGCCGAGGCCGTCCAGCTCTACAAGAAGAACCTACGCAAGCTGATGCTTGCCTCGCCCGCCGGACCTCGTCCGATGATCGGCCTCGAGACCAACCGCCCCGGCGGCTGGCGCGCCGCCGTGATCGGTCCGGACGGTTCGTTGCTCGAGGCCGCGATCGTGCGTCCCGACGAGGTCGAGGAATCCGCGGAGCCCAAGCAACAAGACGAGTCCGCCGAAGCCACCGACGCCGAAGCTCAGTCCGACGCCGAGACGGCCGCTCCACGGGAAGACTCGCAACCCGAGGCTTCCACCGAACAGCAGCCTGCCGGCGAAGCGGCGCCCGCCGAGGCGCCCGTAGCCGACGCCGCACCCGCCCAGGAGCCTGCGGTCGAGGCCGAGCAAACGCCGGCCGAAACCGAGCAACCTGCCGCCGATGCGGCTGAATCTGAGCCTGTTGTGGTTGAGCCGGTCGTTGCTGAGCAGTCCGCCCCCGAGCAGTCTACGCCTGTTCAGGCGGAGCTTTTCGCCGAGCCGGCCGAGCCCGTCGCCGCCGAAGTATCCGCTCCGGCCGACAGCTCAGCGCTCGAAGCGCCCGCGCCTGAGGCCAAGCCGGAAGAAGGCGCTGCCGAAGCCGCGCCTGAGGAGGCGCCTGCCCAGGCCGAACCGAGCCCCGAGCAGCCCGCTGCCGCGGAAGCCGAAAAGCCCGCGGCTGAAGCCGCCAAGCCCTCCGCGAAGGCGGACGACGTTGAGGCTCCGGCCCCCGAGCCGCAAAAACGCGAGACGCCGACCGCCGAGCTCTCCGATTTGATCGCACGGCATCAAGTCGAGTTGGTCGTCTTTGGTAACGGCCCCGGTCTGCGTCAGGTCGAGCGCTTCGTACGCCTCGCCGTACGCAAGTCCGGACGCAACGCCGCCTGGATTGCCGCCAATGAAGCCGGGAGCTGGATCTACGCCACTTCCAAGACGGCGCGCAAGGAGTTTCCCGACCAGGAGCCCGCGGTACGCAGCGCCGCCTGCTTGGCGCGTCGCGTCCAGGATCCGATGGGCGAGTTGATCAAGCTCGACCCACGCGTCCTCGGTATCGGCCAAGGCCATCACGAGGTCGACCAGAAGCATCTGCGTACGGCGTTGCGCGATGCACAAGAGGCGGCGGTGCAGGAAACGGGCGTCGACGTGAACCACGCGCCTGCTGACCTGCTCGCGCTTGTGCCCGGTATGACCGAGCGCGTGGCCAAACGCATCGTCGAATACCGCAAGCAGCACGGCCCGTTCCCGAGCCGCTCTGTGCTGAGCCAGATGTCGGGCCTCAACGCCCGTGTCTACGAACAAGCAGCGGGCTTCCTGCGTGTCTACGGCGGCGACAATCCGCTCGACGCTACGGGTGTTCATCCGCGCGACTACGCCAAGCTTGGGGAGGTCTTCCAGGCTGCCGGCGTCGATGCGGAACAGGCGCTCGCCAACCCGGCTTCGCTCGCGAACGTCAACCTCGCCGAACTTGCCGACAAGGATCACTCTCAGCGTGCGCTCGAGATGATGCTGCGTGAGCTTGCGCCGAAGGCGCGCAATCCGCGCGGCGCCTTCCAGATGCCGAAACCCGACCTCGGGGTAGACCCGATCGACGAGCCTAAGGTCGGCATGAAGGTGGAGGGCGTGATCACCAATGTCGCCGACTTCGGTCTGTTCGTCGACATCGGCGCCGAGCAGGATGGGCTGGTGCATGTCTCCCAGCTCGCTCCCGGTGTCACCCGCGAGGGCGACAACGCCGTCAAGAGCGGAGATCGCATCACGGTCTTCGTCGTAAACGTCGCCAATGACGGCAAGCGTATTTCACTCTCGATGCGCGAGCCGCGTGAAACCTCGCGTCAGCGTCGCGTCTCGGTGGAAGGCCGCCGCGCGGCGGAGTCGCACCGCCGTGGACGTGATGACCGCCGCGGGCCTCGCTCCGATCGCGAACGGACCCCGATCCGGCGCACCTTCGGCCCAGACGGTCGCAAGGAAGACGAGAAAATCAAGAACATGTCGCTGGATCAGAAGCTCACTGCACTCCAGGACAAGTTCCGGACCAAGGTGTAACATGACCAGGACGGCTCGACCCGTCCACCGGTGGGGTTGCCATGAGCGTTCAGCATGCATGGCGCCGCCGAATCGCCCTGACTGGGGCGATTCTTGCGGCGCCTCTTCTATTTGCCCAGAGCGAGGCCGGAAAGACGACCGGCGCCAAGGTTCTGCCCGATACTCCGGCCGCTAAGGTCGAGGATTGGCGTAAGTCTTACCCTCAGCAGGCGGATGGTCTCGAACCCTTCCCCTCCGTCGGTCTGGGCGACCTCGCCCCGCAAGAGCTTTATCGCTACACCGGACGCGGCAAAGACGAGTACGTCTCGATCGACGACATCTCCGATTTCGCCGAGTGGTGTGTCAAGCTCCAGGCGCAGAAGCCGAAAATCATGGCTGCGCGCAAGGCGTACCTGGCCAAGCGCTACGACCTTTCCGGCAGGACCTCCGAACACGCGACGATGAGCCGCGGCAAGCCGCTGCCGGTTGGCCCGGTTACCCGGCTGCCCGAAGGCGTTGCGTCGTGGGAAGCACTGGGAAAGATGGCGCCGGATGAGATCAAACGGCGCGAGCTGTTCCCGGAAGGCTTTCGGCCGCTCTCTCATCCCAATCATCCGATCGGGCACATGGTCTTCCCGCAGAGCTGGGTTGATGCGCACCCCGAGCACCAGCGCATGGACGTCGACTTCGACCTGCCCGACGCCTACCTGCCTGAGTTCCCGCCGCCGATGTTCCTGACCACGCGGCCGGACCTTGGCGACGTCTCGCAGGGCCAGGAAGTCACCCTCGCCAACTTCCGCGAGCTCTTCCAGGGCATCATCACGCCCGAACAGATGGAAGGCCTGCGGCTGCTCGTCTCGAAGTTCCCGTCCACCTGGTTCAACTACACCAAGCACCGCGTCACCGAGCAGCCTTCGCGCGGCGTGGCGTGCTTTGATTGCCACGTCAACGGCCACACGAACGGAACCGTCGTGCTCGATCCTTCGGTGCGCCCCACCCTGGCGCGCGTGCGCCTAGATACGCCCACGATCCGCGGCAATCACATCAACGAGTTTCTGTCACTGCGCCGCTCGATTCGCTCACTCGACCACTTTGCCGAAGTTGAGGAGTACTTCGACGGCGACATCGCGCTGCAGCCGCAGATCGGCGGCCGTCAGCTCGACAGGCCTTCGACCAACCGCATGGGCGATATGATGGCGATCCTGGCATTCCCGCCCGCGCCCAAGCTCGACCGGCTCGGCAAGCTCGATCCGCGGAAGGCGACACAAGCGGAGTTGCATGGCCAAGAGCTCTTCTTTGGCAAAGCGCAGTGCGGCAGCTGCCACCCGGCGCCGCTCTACACGGACAACGTGATGCACGACTTGCGGGTCGAGGAGTTCTACCACGGCCGAGCCGAAGGCTGGGTGAAGACCTTCAGCCTGCGCGGCATCAAGGACAGCCCGCCGTACTTCCACGACGGCCGTCTCCCCACGCTCGAAGATACGGTCGAGCTGTTCAACCTGCTGCTGGGCTCGGACTTGAGCACGGCCGAGAAAAAAGACCTGACGGCCTTCTTGCGTTGCTTGTAGCATGGCAAGGATGCGTGTCCTCAGCCTGATCCTGCTCGCCTCGGTCAGCCTAGCCGTGGCCCAACAACGGAAGCGCTACGACGTCTACCGCGCGGCTTCGCCGATCAAGATCGATGCGAAGCTCGACGAGGAGGCGTGGAAGCGGGCCCCGTCGGTCGGGCCGTTCAACTTCCACCTCAACCCCGGCGACCCGGCCAATCAGCAGACCACCGTCAAGCTGCTGTGGGACGACGAGAACCTCTACCTGGGCTATGAGATGGACGACGCGCACATCTCGGCTTACATCACCGAGCGCCATGGCCCAGTCTCGAAAGACGACTGCGTCGAGCTGTTCCTTTCGCCGAACCCCGACAAGGTGACCAACTACTACACCTTCGAGATCAACGCCATCGGGACCATGCTCAACCGCTGCAAGACCGATTGGTGGACCGGCCCTCCCACTTGGGAGCCCGAAGGCGTCCGCTACCAGACCACGTTCCAAGGGCAGGCGAAGAAAGACCCTTCACCCAGTGACCGCAAGTGGGCGCTCGAGATCGCCATTCCGCTCGCAAACTTCGCTCATGACGCCGCGCATACTCCGCCGCACGGGGGAGACGTCTGGCGGCTCAATCTGAATCGTCTGGAAGGACTCGATCATCCGGATTCGAAGGACAAACGGCTCGGTCTGAGCACTTGGTCGCCCCTCGGCGAAGGCGTCACGAGCTTCCATTCGCCGGAGTGGTTCGGCGAAGTGCGCTTCCTCGACGCGACGCCTCCAAAGTAGTTCCGCCGAATTTCGGCCCTCCTTGTCGTGGAATCGGGACGGGGTCCGCATCTCAGGGTGTGAACGCTCTAACCCACCCGACCCCAGGCTCTGACAGCCGCACCGGATCCATCAAACGCGCTCTCGATCGCGCTAGCCGCTATCTCCGCATTCACCCGGAGGCTGGACGCCGCACGGCAACGACAGACGCGTCGCTAATTGGCGGGCTGTGCTGCGAAATCGCGGAAGGCGACCGCAAAATGCTCGTCGATCTCTCCCCAAAGATGGGCGGTGAGGACGCAGGCCCGAACCCCGGAATGCTCGGGCGCGGCGCGCTGGCCACGTGTGTTGCGATGAACGCCGTCATGCGGGCGGCTGTCCGAGGCATTGTCTTGGACAAGGTGCATGTCCGCGTAGAGGCCGATTACGATGCGCGCGGCGAGATGATGCCGGGCGCCGGCGATCCGGGCTACAGTCACATGCGCGTCGAGCTGACGGTCGAGAGCCGAGCCCCGCGGAGCGAAGTCGAACTGGCGCTCGAGGAAGCGAAGCAGACGACGGCGTTTCTCGACACGTTTCGGCGGCCCGTGGACGTCACCCTGGTGACGAATTTGATCGCCGCAGACCGTGAGGAGGCGGCATGAGCGCGCGCTTTCAACTGCGCATCCAGCGCTACGGTTGGGACAAAGCGTCCGCTCACTACGAGCGGCTGTGGGGCCAACAAGTGGCCCCGGCTCAGCGTCTGGCGCTCGATATGGCGGATTTGCAACCTGGAGAGCGCGTGTTGGACGTGGCGTGCGGGCCTGGCTCCATCACCTTCGCTGCGGCGGATCGAGTCGGGCCGGAGGGCGCCGTTGTGGGCTCGGACATTTCGGGCCGGATGATCGAGATGGCCGAGGAGCGCGGTGCGATCGGCGGCTATTCGAACGTTTCCTTCCAACGCATGGGCGCAGAGGACGCCGGGCTCGAGGATGCGTCCTTCGACGCCGCCTTGTGTTCCCTCGGTTTGATGTACACGCCGGATCCGGTAGCGGCGCTTGGCCGCATGCGGGATGCGCTTCGCCCGGGGGGCGGGCCGTAGCGTGTGTATGGGGCGCCCGAGCGCACTGCGGCTGGGCCGACATTTTCCCGATTGTGGACGCGCGAGTCGAATCCGAAGTGTGCCCCTTGTTTTTTCAGCTCGGAACCGGTGATGCGCTTTCGCGGGCCTTCCGCGATGCGGGCTTCGAAAAGGTCTCGCTACGGCGCATCCAAGTTCAACTCGAGTACGATTCCGCGGAAACCGCCGTCGGCGCAGCCTTTGCGGGCGGCCCCGTCGCGCTGGCCTACTCGCGCTTCTCGGACGAAGTGCGAGCCGACGCGGAGCAGGAGTACTTGCATTCGATCGAGCCCTATCGGCGTGGTAGCGGCTACAGTATTCCTGGCGAGTATGTCGCTGGCGCGGGCACGCGGCCGAGCGCTTGACTCGGGAGCCCGAGGAAGCCTATCGTTAACGGGCGATGACCCGGAAACAATTCCTAGCCACGCCCCTCGCCGCCGCGGCCGCGGCGAGCGCGGCGCAAGCCAAGCCCGCTTCCTCGTGGAAGCCGAAGCGCATCAACAAAGCCATCGAATTGCTCGCAGCCAAGCAGCCGATCTACTACACCGGCGGCCACGGCGGCTACGACGAAGGCAAAGCGTTGGCGCAAACCCACGCCGATTACATCAATTACGAGATGGAGCATGGCGCGCTGGATTTCACCGCGCTGCGCGCTTTCATGAAGGGTCTGGTCGACGGAGGCCCGACCAAGAGCGGGCACCGCACTCCGGCCGTCATCGCGACCTTGCCCGTGCTGGGCATCAGCGCGGCGCACATGGAGGCCAACTTCTGGGTTGCGCAACAGGCGATCGCCTGCGGCATCCACGGCATCTTGCTTTGCCATGCCCGCGAGGAAGAAGCGATCAAGTGGCTCGTGCGGGCGCTGCGCTATCCCACTGCCAAGCCGTATTCGCCGGCCATCGGCGACGGTATGCTGGGCAACGGCAGCCAGGGCTATGCTTCGCAGATTTGGGGTATTTCGGGAGACGAATACCGGAAGGTCGCCGACCCGTGGCCGCTCAACCCGAACGGCGAATTCTTGCTCGGCCTCAAGGTCGAAGACAAGCATGCACTGGCGAACGCGGACTTTGTCACTGCGGTACCGGGCATCGGATTCGCCGAATGGGGCCCCGGTGACATGGGCCTCTCGCTCAACCTGCCCGACGGGCACGGCGCGAACGCGGAACTGCACCCGCAAATGCTGGCCGCGCGCGCGAAGGTGCTCGCCGCCTGCAAGAAGAACGGGCTGGCTTTCCTAAACACGGTGCGTCTCAACGACGTGACGGACATGATCGACGAAGGCGTGATGATCGGCGCGGGCGCCAGCCCCGAGGTCGCCGACAAGGGCCGCAAGTACACCAAGCGTCAAATGCCTTGGTAAAACGCGACAAACGACGACAGAAACGGACAAAAGCGGGCGCCGGCGAGATTCGCCGGCGCCCGTTCCACTGTCTCGGCTGATCTCAGGGTAACCCGCCCGTGCAAGCCCTTCACGTGCAGAGAGCGGTGAGGGCCTGCAGAATCAGCGCCTTGGAATCTTCAAACGGTCGTGACGAAGGCTGGCTGGGCGAGATCGCGGGCGTGGTCGCGGATGTCGATCGGCCAGAGGTCGCTCATCGCGTGGAATTGGGCGGCGTCGCCTGCGAACAGGGCGCGGCAGGCCTCCTCGAAGTTGGGCTCATCGCCGGCCATGGCGGAGAGGAAGCGGTAGGCGCACTCTTGCGCGGCGCGCACCTTGTCGCGGGTTTCGTTCGTGCGGCGGGCTTGGTCAACGAGCTTGCGCAAGGCGACCGAGGCGCCGCCGGGTTGGGCGTTGAGCCATTCCCAGTGGCGGGGCAGCAGAGTGACTTCCTTACCCATCACGCCGAGCTTGGGCCGGCCGGGCCGGCGGGCTTTTCCTCCTGTTGCGGTTCCGGGTTCGGCTCGGCGGTCAGGCGGGCCTGGACAGCCTCGTCGTCGCCGCGAAAGTCAACTTCGATTTGTTTGCTGGTGCGGTTGTCGAAGAGCAGGACGGGCCGCGCTGGCCGCGATCGAGCACTTTCTTGGCGGCTGCGGCGACGGTGGCGAGGTCGCCGCTGGCGATGAGACGGGAACCTTCGAAGGCGGTGACGGCGTTCTGTTTTGCCATGGTGAAATTATTTTACCATGGCAAAACAATATGCCAGTCCATTACGGCGTCGTTTCCGCTTCAGCGGCTGAAGTTGGGTGGACTCTGCACGGACCTGCAACGCAGCGGGCTCCGGCCCTGTCATCGTTCCGGTGTGTGACTGACCCTGAATATGGCGCTGGCGGGCGCGGCTCTGTTCGGACGTGGTCTGTTGCTTTTAGCTGAGGCGTTCGATGTAGGCGCCGACGGCGCGGAGTTTTTCGTCCATGCGTTCGTAGCCGCGGTCGAGGTGGTAGACGCGGTCGATGACGGTGTCGCCTTGGGCGGCTAGGGCGGTGAGGACGAGGCAGGCGCTCGCGCGCAGGTCCGACGCCATGACGGCGGCAGCCGGAGAGCGACTGTTTGCCTCGGATGGTGGCCCGGTTGCCCGCGAGCTCGATCTCCGCGCCCATGCGCAACAGCTCCGCCACGTGCATGAAGCGGTTCTCGAAGATCGTCTCGGTGACGTGCGAGACGCCGTCGGCGAAGGCCATCAAGGCCATCCACTGCGCCTGCATGTCGGTGGGGAAGCCGGGGTGCTCTTCGGTGGTCACGTCGACCGGGCGCAGGTGCTTCGCTTTTCGAACGCGCAACGAGCCCGGCGAGGGCTCTTCGATCTCCACGCCGGCTTGCAGCAGCTTTTCGAGTACCGCCGAGAGATGGCTCGAGTCAACACCGGTGAGCAGCAACTCGTCCGCTATGAGCGCGCCGGCGACCAGGTAGGAGCCGGTCTCGATGCGGTCAGGGATGATGGCGTGTTCGGCGCCGTGTAGCGCCGAGACGCCTTGGATGACGATGCGCGATTCGCCTGCGCCGCTGATCTTCGCACCCATGCGGTTAAGCAATGCGGCGAGGTCGGCGACCTCGGGCTCTCGCGCGGCGTTCTCGAGCACGGTCACGCCCTCGGCGAGCGTGGCGGCCATCATCAGGTCTTCCGTGCCGGTGACGGTGATGCGCGGGAACACGTAGTGCGCGCCGCGCAGGCCGTTCTCGGCGATGGCTTCGACGTAGCCGGCTTCCTGATGGATGGTCGCGCCGAGCACTTCGAGACCGGAGACGTGCAGGTTGATCGGGCGCGCTCCGATGGCGCAGCCGCCGGGCATGGAGACGCGTGCGCGGCCTGCGCGCGCGACCAAGGGCCCAAGCACCAGACTCGACGCGCGCATAGTTTTGACTAGCTCGTAGGGCGCCTCGGGGCTCTCGATCGAGGCGGCATGCAAGAACGTGCGGCCGTTCTCGCGGCGCACCGTGACTCCGATCGATTCGAGCAGTCCGATCATCGTGCGAATGTCGACGACGGACGGGATGCGGTCGAGCGTGACGGGCTCGCCGGTCAACAGCGTGGCGGCGAGGGCGGGCAGGGCGGCGTTCTTGGCCCCGGCGATGGGGATGACGCCTTCGAGCCGGCGGCCGCCTTGGATGCGGAGTTTATGCATGACCTTTCGAACTCACGGGTTGGATTCGAGCGCGGCGCGGAGTTGACCTCCGGCATCGTCGAGCCGTTTCCAGGCATCCTCGGGCGAGAGGCCAAAGCGGCAGATGAGAACAGCGGCGCGGACGTCGTGGGTCGCCTGGAGCGCGGCGAGGGCTTCGTTGGGCCCGCATCCAGCGATGTCTTCGACGAGGCGGCGAGCGCGGATCCAGAGCTTCTCGTTGGCGAGCTTGAGGCGCACCATACGATTGCCATAAACGTGGCCGCGCTTGATCATCAGCCCGGTCGAGAGCATGTTGAGCGTGAGCTTTTGCGCGGTGCCGCTCTTCATGCGCGTGGAGCCGGCGATGGCTTCGGGGCCGACGACGGGAGCGATGACGATGTCGGCGTGGGGCGCCATCGCGGAGTCGGGGTTGGTGGTGAGCGCGATGGCGAGGCCGCCGCGCTTGCGGGCTTCGTCGAGCGCGCCGATGACGTAGGGCGTCCGTCCGCTGGCGGCGATGCCGACCACGCTGTCGTTCGCGCCGAAGCCTTTTGCGGCGAGCTCGGAGGCGCCGGCCTCGGCGTCGTCTTCGGCGCCTTCGATCGAGCGCACGAGCGCATCGTAGCCGCCGGCGATCAGCGCCTGGAATAGGTCCGGGTCGGCGCCGTAGGTGGGCGGGATCTCGGCGGCGTCGAGCACGCCCAGCCGGCCGCTGGTTCCGGCGCCAATGTAGAATACGCGTCCGCCGCGTTGCATGCGTTCGAAGATGCGGTCAACGGCTTCCGCAATTTGCGGGATCTGTTCGCCGACGGCTTCAGCAGGGCGGCGGTCCTCGGCGTTGAGCAGCCGCAGCATCTCCGCAGTCGGGACCGAGTCGATTTGCGCAGGCGCCCGATTGCGTTGCTCGGTGACGAGGCGATCCAGCATGCGGGCTCACACCTCGAGCGCGTCGCGCATGCGTTGCCAAGTCACGCTGAGCTCTTCCGGCACGATGCGCGTTTCGGCGATGACGGTCATGAAGTTGGCGTCGGCAAACCAGCGTGGCAGCACGTGCATGTGGATGTGACCGGCGACGCCGGCGCCGGCGGCACGTCCGATGTTCATCCCGACGTTGACGCCATCGGGCTGGTAGAGCTTGTGGAGACAGGTCTCGAGTCGCTGCGTGAGGCGCATCATCTCCTCGACGGTCTCGACGGGCGCGTCATCCAGGCGCGCCATGTGCTCGTAGGGGATCACCATGGCGTGGCCATTGGTGTAGGGGTAGCGGTTGAGCACGATGTAGTTCCGCTCGCCGCGGAAGACCACGTGCTCGTGTTCGTCCTCATCCGAGGCGGCGATTTTGCAGAACACGCATTCGCCCGGAGCGGGCTTGGCGGCGGATGTAAGGTATTGGAACCGCCAAGGGCTGAAGATGTGATCCATTCTCGGCCCGTTCCCGCTCAGTCCCGATTGACGGGCTTTGCGGCGGGCGGCGGGCCGCCATTGACGACGTCGCGAAGCTCCTTGCTGGGCTTGAAGAACGGAATCGTCTTGGGCGGAACTTCGACCTTGTCGCCCGACTTCGGGTTGCGCCCGATGCGGCCCTTGCGTTCACGCGTGCGAAAGCTGCCAAAGCCGCGGATCTCGACCTTGTCGCCGGAGCGCAACGAGCCGACCACGCTGTCGAAGATCGTCTCGACGATTACTTCGGACTCTTTTCGGGTCAGCTCGACGACGCGCGAAACTTCTTCAATCAAATCAGCTTTAGTCATCGTGGGAAACAGATACTACCGAGCCGCGACGGCGGTGGCGCGGGCGGGTCCGCCGGGGGGAAATCTAACCCGGATGGTACCACGCGCACCTGCTATCAGGGTTGGCGCGCTTGCCGTCAGAGTTGCGGGGCTGGCATCGCCTCGACGATCTCTACTGGTTCGTCGTTGTGGCAGCGCAGGCCTATGCGCCGGTCGAGCTCGTCCATGCGCACGATCTCGAACTCGTAGTTCTTGCCCGGGGCGAGCCCGCCGCGGCGGCCACGACCGCGCGAAGGCATCTCGGAGTTGTGGCAAAGGCCCTCCACGCCGGGTGACAGTTCGACGAAAGCGCCGAACTTGACCTGGCGCGTGACGCGGCCGATGACCACGTCGCCGACTGCGTGCGTGGAGAAGAACGTTTCCCAGACGTCGGGCTCGAGCTGCTTGACGCCGAGCGACATGCGGCGATTCTCGTCATCGACGTTGAGCACGACCGCGCGCAGAGTCTGGCCTTTCTTGACGACGTCTTTGGGGTTGCGAACGCGGCTGTCCCAAGACAGGTCCGAAACATGGACCAGCCCGTCGACGCCTTCCTCGAGCTCGACGAAGACGCCGTAGCTGGTGACATTGCGGACACGGCCTTCGACGATGGAACCCAGCGCAAACCGGTCGCCGATGCTTTCCCACGGATCGGCTTCGAGTTGCTTCAAGCTCAACGATATGCGGCGCTGGTCAGGCTGCACCTTGAGGATGACCGACTCGACGTCCTGGCCCTCGGAGAGCACCTTGGACGGGTGCTTGAGCCGCTTCGACCAAGTCATCTCGCTGATGTGGATGAGCCCCTCGACGCCTTCCTCGAGCTCGACGAAAGCGCCGTAGTCGGTGATGCTGGCTACTTTGCCTGTGACGCGTGCGCCCTGCTGGTAGCGCTCGACAACGCTTTGCCAAGGGTCTGGCTGCATGTCCTTGAGGCTGAGCGAGACGCGTTCTTTCTCCGGGTCGAAGCGGATGACCTTGGCGGTCACTTCTTGGCCCGGCGTGAGCGCCTCAGAGGGGTCCTTGATGCGGCCGAAGGAGATGTCGGTGACGTGGATGAGGCCGTCGATGCCGCCGAGGTCGACGAACGCGCCGTAGGACGTGACGTTCTTGACCGCGCCGGTGACGACTTCGCCCACGGCAATCTTGGCGAGCGTCTCCTGTTTGACCGCGTTGAGCTCTTCCTCGAGCAGCTCGCGGCGCGAGACGACGACGTTGCCGCGTCGACGGCTGAGCTTGACGATGCGGACTTCGATCTCTTGGCCGATCCAGGCGTCGAGGTCGTGCGGCGCGCGCAGGTCGGCTTGAGAACCGGGCAGGAAGGCGGGAAGGCCGACATCCATCGTAAGGCCGCCCTTGACGCGCTCGATCACCTTGCCGGTGACGGTTTGTTTGTCCCGATAGGCGGCTTCGAGGGTTTCCCAGGCTTCATCGTTTTCGGGCTGCGCCAGCGCGACCTGGACGTATTCCCCTGGCTCGCCGAGCCTAGCGACGACGACTTCGATCTCTTGGCCGGGTTGGAGCTCGGCGAGGGCTTCGGGCCGGTCGCCGCGCGAAGAGAGGAAGCCTTCCGTCTTGGCGCCGATGTCGACCACGACGCCGTCATCTCCAACGCTGACGACGATACCGCTGCGGCGGTCGCCTTCGCGCAGGTCGGGCATTTCCGCGCTGAGCTCGAGCAGGGCTTCCTGGAACATCTGCTCTTCGGCGGCGGGGATTTCCTCATCCTCCTCGGCGGCGTCGCCTGCGGCCGGCATGGCGGGCAGTCCGGGCACAAACCCTGCGGCGGAGCGGCTGGTTTGGGCTGGGCCTCCGCGGCGGGCTCCTCCGCAGCGGGCGCGGGAGTTGGCGCTTCCGGCGCCGAAGCAGGTTCTTGCTTGTGCGCCTTCTCTTGTGGGGCCTCGGTTGCGGGCGTGGGCGCCGCCATGGGCGGGGCCAGCGGAGCCGCCGGATTGGGTAGTGAGGAGGGGCGCCGGCGAGTAAGCCTTGGCGGGCGCGGGCTTCGGCTCGGGCGTCGGCTCGACCGCGGGTGCGGCAGTCTCGGCTGGAGTAATTTCAACCGGCTGCGGCGCGGGTTCTCCGGCGCTGTCGCTCTCCTCGCTGTGGTCGGCTCGGAGCTCTTCCGGATTCCCCGTCATGGCTATTCTCTCCGTGCAGCCGCTGTGTCGGCGACCGCGTTTCCTCAGAATGGAAGAGGCCGCCTTTGGACGGCGGCCTCAAGATCGGCTTGGCGGACCTGCCCTGCCTAGCGGCTTACTATACCCAACGGAATTTCAGAGTGTCAAACCGCGTCCTCGTCGCTGCTGTTTCCATCGGCCAGGGTCTCGCGATAGCCGGTGATCAATCCCGCAGCGGTGGCCAACACGAGCGGACCTAGGATGACGCCGACAAGCCCGAAGGCCCAATGCCGCCGAGGACGCTGATGAAGACGAGCAGGGCGTTGAGTTGAGAGCGGTCGGCGATCAAGATGGGCCGCAAGATGTTGTCGACCGAGCTGATCAGGAGTCCTCCCAGCGCGAGCAGCGCCAGGCCGCGGCCAATTTCGCCGGCGACCAGCAGACCGATCGCCGCCGGCAGCCAAACCATCCAGGCGCCCAGGATCGGGATGAACGAACCGACCGCCATCACGACGCCCCATAGGATGGGCGAACCCAGACCGACCAACATGAAGCTCAAACCGCCGAGGAAGCCTTGCGCGAACGCGACGACGAAGCCGGCGTTGATCGTAACGGTGATCATGTCGATGGTCTGCTTGACCATGACGTCGTGGCGATCACCCTCGAAAGGCGAAACGTCGCGTAGCAGGCGCAAGAGCTTGGGTCCGTCGCGGAAGAGGTAGAACAGCGTCAACAGCAGGACGATGAAGCCGAGGAAGAAGCCGGCGATGTTGGCGGGCAGCTTGGCGGTCAAGGCGAGCAGCTTCTCGCTCAAACCCTGGGCCCATTCGCCCACTCGCTCCTCGACACTGCCGAACGAATCGGGCACACGCGCCGAGACGAAATCCATGCCGGTGCGGATCTTCTCGGCGACCTCGGCGCGGGGCATGTCGCGTACGGCTTCCACGGCCTGCGTAACGAACGTCCAGCCCAGCCAGAAGGTCGGAGCGATGAGCAACAGCGCGACCGCCAGCGTGCTGACCAACGCCGCCATAGACGGCTTGCGCAGCCAAACCTTTACGCGGCGGTGCGCCGGGTAGAAGAACGTTGCTAGGATGCCCGCCCAGACCAGCGGCTCGAGGAACGGTGAAACGACGCGATAGACCATGTAGGCCAAAAGCGCCGCCAGCAGCCAAGCCAACGCCTCGCGTCTAGCCTCGAGAGGCTTCCACCTCCTGCCGTTCGACGCCTGGGCCGGGCTGCTCATCCTCGTTCATCGTCTCCAGAAGGCCGGGGTAAGGATGACCATCACCGTGTAGAACTCGAGCCGGCCGGCGATCATGTCGCCGCACAGGACCCATTTGGCCAGCATTGGCAGTTGACCGTAGTTGTCGAGCGGACCTACTCCCCCAAGGCCCGGGCCGATGTTGAACATCGAGGCGGCCACGGCGGAGATCGAAGTGAGCACGTCCACGCCAAGGGCGGCCAGCATCAGGCACGAGACGAAGTTGACGACAAAGGCCAGGTAGACGAGGTTGAGCAGGCTTTGGATGGTCTGCTCGGGGATCACTCTGCCGCCCAAACGCACGGCGAATACGCCGCGCCGCTCGACCATGCGTTTGAACTCACGGTCGACCACCTGCACGAGCAGCAGGATGCGGGACACCTTGAGTCCGCCGGCGGTGGAGCCCGTGCAGCCGCCGACAAACATGATCGCGAGCAACAGCAACTGCGGCAGCGGACGCCAAGCTTCGAAGTCGTCCGTGACAAATCCCGTGGTAGTGATGATGGACGAGACCTGAAACATGGCGCTGCGGAAGCCGGGTTCGAGCGCATAGCCCTGCTGGAGCACCAATACGGCGGTGATTACCAGCCCAGCCGCAACGGCGAGCATGAGGTACCCGCGGATCTCCACGTCACGCAGGACGCGCCCGGGCTGTAACTGGATGAAGAAGATGTAGTGCTGGATGAAGCTGATCCCGGCCAGCAGCATGAAGATGATGATGATGTACTCGATCAGCGGACTGTTGAACGCCGCCACACTCGCCGTGCGGGTCGAAAACCCGCCCGTGCCGAGCGTGGAGAACGTGTGGCAGAGAGCGTCGAAGTTGTTCATTCCCGCCCAGCGCAGCAGGGCGTACTGCAGCGCCGTCATTGCGAAATAGATGCGCCAAAGAGCGGAAGCTGTTTCGGTAATACGCGGCTTGAGCTTTTCCGACTTGGCGCCGGAGAACTCGGCGCGATAGAGCACCATGCCGCCGTGGCCGACCAGAGGCAGAACGGCCACGCCCAAGAGCACGATGCCCAGGCCGCCGAGCCAGTGCGTGAAGCAGCGCCAGAACTGCACCGAAGGCGAGAGCACTTCGACGTCGGCCAGGATCGTGGCGCCGGTGGTGGTAAAGCCCGAGACCGATTCGAAGAACGCGTCGGTAAAGCTTGGGAACTCACCCGAAAATGCAAACGGGAGGGCTCCGAAGAAGCTGAACATCGCCCAGGTACCGACTACCAGCAGCAGGCCCTCGCGTTGGGTCAGCTCTTTGACGGGCTTTTTGAGGCCGACCACCAGAGCAGCCGCTTCCCACCGTCGCGAGCAACGCCCACAGCATGGCCGCCGAACGGTCGTCTCCGGCCGCGAAGCCGTAGAACAGCGGCACGGCCATGGTGAGGGCGAAGATAACCAGGAACTGTCCGAGGACGTATCCGATCGAAGCGAGGTTGATCACGCGACGCCCTTGCGTTTCTTGTTCGCGATGAAGGCCGACTCGAGCTCCGGAACCACGCTCTCCAGAGTGAAGAAGATGACCCGGTCGCCGGCTTCGATCGTCTTGTCGCCGCGCGGGATGATCACTTCGCCGTTCGGGCGCGCGATCGCGCCGACGATGGCGCCGCGCGGAAACTTCATTTCACGCAGACGTTTGCCCACATAGCGCGAGCCCTCTTCGGCGAGGATCTCGATCGCTTCGGCCTCTTCTTCGCGGAATGTGGTCACCGACAACACGGAGCCCTTGCGCACGAACTGCAGAACGCGGTCGACGGTGGCTAAGCGCATGCTCACCGAGGTGTTCACACCCAACCGCTGCACCATTGGAAGGTAGTTGAGGCGATTGATCAGCGCGACCACCTTCTTCGCGCCAAGCCGGCGCGCCAGAAGCGAGGCGATGATGTTGTCCTCGTCATGGTTGGTCAGGGCGAGGAACACGTCGACGCCTTCGATGTTCTCTTCTTCGAGCGTCGCCTGGTCGGTGCCGTCGCCGTGAATGACGACGGTCTTCGAGACAATCTGTGCGATCTTCTCGCAGCGCTGCGCCTCGCGCTCGATTAGCTTCACCTGCACGCCTTGCTTTTCGAGCTCGAGCGCCACGCCGATGCCGATCTGCTTACCACCCACGACGAAAGCGCGCTGCACTTTCTCGCGCCGCTGGATGCCCATGAAGGAGAGCACCTCTTCGATGTTGTCCGCGGTGGCGCAAACGTAAATGTGGTCGCCGGGCAGGATGACCTGCGCGCCGTGGGGAATGATGACCTGCTGGCCGCGGAAGATCATCGCGATCAACGAATTCGCCGGGGGGCCGGACGCGTCGAGCTCGATGACGGACTTACCGGCAAACCAGGAGTCGCGTTCGACGTTCATGCCGAACAGCTTTACGCGGCCCTCGGCAAAGTCGAGAATGTCGGAGACGCCGGGCACGCGGATCACGCGCAGTATGCGCTGCAACACGTCCGTCTCGGGGTGGATCATCAGATCCACGCTCATCCCGGTGCGGTCCGCGACACGGCGCCATTCCTCGAACTCGTGGGTGCGTACGCGGGCGACCTTGACCTTGATGTCGGATTCCGATTGTGCGATCAGGCAGGCGAGTAGGTTGATCTCGTCCGAATCGGTCACGGCGATCATCATGTCGGCGTCGCGCAAGCCGGCTTTGTTGAGCGTGCGGATGCTGGCGGCGCTGCCGAAGACGATCTTGGCGTCGAGCTGCTCCTCGAGCTGCTCGCACCGATCCCGGCTTGCGTCGACGATGGTGACTTCGTTGCCCTCGCGGATGAGGCGGGCTGCAATCAGGGCGGCGCTTTGTCCGCCCCCTGCGATCAAAATACGCATGGGCGTGAACTGGGAGTTGTCAGTCTGAGCCTATCACAGGCTTTGGGCCGTGCAGGACTTCCTCAAACCGCTTCGCCGTGGCGAGCAACCGTGACTCCTCGCCCTGAGCGGCAGCGAGTTGAAGCCCGAGGGGAAGGCCTGCGCCGGGCGGGGTGAACGGAAACCCGACGGCTGGGACTCCGAATGCGGTCCACAGGGCGTTGCAGCGCGGGTCGCCGGTCGAGGCGAGCCCCTCCGGCGCAGCGCCCATAGCGGAAGGCGTGACCAAAACGCCGTGCTCGGCGACGAGAGCCTCGAAGGCCTTCCGTGCCAGGTCGAGCACGCCGATGTACGAGAGATACTGCGCCGCGTCGATCTTGCGGCCGCCTTCGAGCAACAGGGCGAGCTTTTCGCCGAGCGCTGCACCATGACGGTCGAGCAACTCGCCGTGGATGTTGGCAGCCTGACGCGCCATCAGCGAAGGGATCACGTTCCAGAGCATGCCGAACGCGGTAGGCGCGTCGTACTCGATGACCTCGATGCCGCCCTCGCGCAAGCGTTCGAGCGCTTGGGTGTAGCCGATGGCCATCTCGAGCTCGAGCTCGTCGGGCGCGGGCCAATGCAACGCGGCGACGCGGCGCAGCGGGCGCTCCTCGCTCACCGGCCGCAGCGCGCCCCAAGCAAGGCGCATGCCTTCGACCGTCGCGGCGAACAGGCCGGCGTGGTCGAGTGAGGGCGCAAACTGCATCACCCCCTCGAGCGGCAGCGCGTTGAAGGTCGGCTTGAAGCCGCACACGCCGCAGAACGAGGCCGGTCGCAGGACCGAGCCCATCGTCTGGCTGCCCACCGCGAGCGGAACCATTCCGGAGGCGACGGCGGCCGCCGAACCACTCGACGAGCCGCCGGGGGTATGGGCCGGGTTGTGCGGGTTGCGAGTGGGGCCGGGATCGAAATAGGCGAAGGATGTGGTGACCGTCTTGCCTAAGATGACTGCGCCGGCGCGGCGCAGCTCGGCGACGAGGGCCGAGTCTTCTTCGGCGCGGCGGCCTCGCATGACTAGTGAGCCCCACTCGCAGGGCATGCCGGCCACGTCGAAGATGTCCTTTACGCCGCATGGGACGCCGTGCAGAGGGCCGCGCGGGCCGTCGCTTCCGAGCTCGCGGGTGAGCGCCGCCGCCTGTTCGCGGGCGCCCTCCGCGTCGATATAGGTCCAGGCTTGAACTTCGCTCTCACGGGCGTCGATCGCGGCGAGCGCCTGTTCAAGAAGCTCGGACGGCGTCGTCTCACGTGCGGCGATGGCTTTGGCGATGCGCGGGAGCGAATCCAAGGGGTTAGTCCTCGGCCAGCAGTTCGGCGAGTGTGAAGATGCGGTCGAAGCCCGTTCCGGCGGCCTCGATCGCCTCGCGTCCGCCTTCTTCGCGGTCGACCAGTGCGATCGCACCTTTGACGTCGAACCCGAACTCGCGCGCCCTCTCGATCGCCTTGATCGTCGATCCTCCGGTCGTCGAGGTGTCCTCGACGATCACCGCCGACTTGCCTTCGCCAGTCTGCAATCCCTCGACGAAGCGGCCTCGGCCGTGACCCTTGGCCTCCTTACGGATCAAGAAGCCATCGATCGAGGAGCCATACTCGAGGCTTTCGCGCGCGACGGCCACGACGATCGGGTCCGCGCCCATGGTCAGCCCGCCGACGGCGTCCGTCATCCAGCCGCGCTCGAGCATTTTCTGCAGGAAGACGCGGCCGATCAAGGGCATGGCCGGGGCGTGCAGAGTCGTCAGACGAGCGTCGACATAGACGTTGCTTCGCTTGCCCGAGGCGAGGACGAAATCGCCCCGCAAAACGGACCGACCCCTCAAAATTTGGAGCAGCTCTCCCCTGAAACGTGGGTGGATCATTCGCTTTACCTCGCCGGACCGCCTGACACAATGGAAAAGGAGGCCGCCGATTGGACCTACCAGCGTATCCCAACAAACCCCCTCGCGTCGTCATCATTGGCGGCGGGTTTGGCGGTCTGAATGTCGCGCGCGCGCTTCACGGAGATGAAGCGGACGTGGTGGTGATAGATCGCCGCAACTACCATTTGTTCCAGCCGCTGCTTTATCAGGTGGCGACGGCGGGCTTGTCGCCTGGGGACATTGCATACCCGATTCGAGCTGTTTTGTCGAAGTACCGCATGACGCGCACGCTGTTGGCCGACGTCGTGGCGATCGACCCGGATCGCAAGAAGGTCTTGTTGCATGACGACGAGCTCGATTACGACTACCTTGTGTTGGCGACGGGCGCGAAGTACTCCTACTTCGGCAAGGACGACTGGGAGAAGATCGCGCCGCCGCTGAAGCGCCTGGAAGACGCGCTCGAGATTCGCCGCCGCATACTGCTCGCGTTCGAAAAAGCGGAGCGCGAGTCCGATTCGGCGAAGCGCCAAGCGTTGCTGACCTTTGTTGTCGTGGGCGGCGGCCCGACCGGCGTGGAGCTTGCCGGCGCGATCGCCGAAATTGCGCGGAAGGTAATGGTCGACGACTTCCGCTCGATCGATCCGCGGGACGCCCGGATCATCCTTGTCGAGGCAGGCCCAACCATCCTGTCGCAGTTCCCCAAGAACCTTGCCGTCAAGGCGGAATCGAGCTCAAACGCATCGGATGCTGGGTTTGGGACAACACCAAAGTCACCGCCGTCGAGCGTGACCACGTGATGCTGGACGGCGAGCGGCGCATCGACACGTGCACCGTACTCTGGGCCGCCGGCGTGAAGGCGTCCGGCCTTGGGCGCGATCTGGGCGCGGAGCTTGACCGCATCGGCCGTGTGATCGTCAATCCAGACCTGACAGTTCCCGGACATCCCGAGATCTTCGTCATCGGCGATCTGGCCAACTGCAAGGGCGAGGACGGCCAGCCACTGCCTGGTCTCGCGCCGGTGGCGATGCAGCAGGGTCGCAGCGCTGGGGCGAACATCTTGCGTTCCATTCGCAAGCAACCTCTCGAGGCCTTCAAGTACCTGGACAAGGGCACGATGGCGACGGTCGGCCGAGCGGCTGCCATCGCCAAGATCGGCAAGGTGCAATTGACCGGCTTGGTGGCGTGGCTGGCCTGGCTGTTCGTCCACATTATGTACCTGGTGGGCTTCCGCAACCGAGTGATCGTGCTGATCAACTGGGCCTGGGCCTACTTCCGCATGCAACGCGGCGCGCGGCTCATCTATGGCGACGTGGAGCACCTGTTCCCGCCTGTGGGCCCGCACGAGACCGTGGGGCCTGAGGGCGAAGCGGTCCAGGCGATCGAGCGGCGCACTGACTCGTAGGACGGACTCTTAGGGCGGGAAAGGGATTCATGGATCTGAAAATTGAAGGCAGGACCGCGCTGATCTCCGGCTCGACCGCGGGCATTGGATGGGCGATTGCGAAGAGATTGGCGTCCGAGGGGGCGGCGGTGGTCCTCAACGGCCGGACGAAGGCGCGCGTGGACGAGGCGGTGGAGCGGCTCGAGGCGGAGGTTCCGAACGCGTCGGTGCGCGGAATTGCGGCAGATCTGGGGAGCGCGGATGGCGTAGCGCTGATCGCTGAGTCGTTGCCCCAGGTCGACATCCTGGTCAACAACGTCGGGATCTTCGAGCCGGCGCCGTTTCTCGAGATCGACGATGCGAACTGGATGCGCCACTTCTAAGTGAACGTGATGAGCGGCGTGCGGCTGACACGGCTCTACCTGGGCGGGATGAAGGAGCGCGGCTGGGGCCGTGTGGTCTTCATCTCGAGCGAATCGGGGGTGCAGATCCCCGAGGAGATGGTCCAGTACGGCGTGACGAAGACGGCGCAGATCGGCTTGGCGCGCGGCATCGCGGAGACGACGAAAGGAGTACCCGGCGTGACGGTGAACACGGTGTTGCCGGGCCGACGGCGTCGGAGGGCGTTGCGACGTTCGTCGCGCGGCTGGCCAAACAAGAGGGGCTGAGCGAGGCCGAGATGGAGAAGCGCTTCTTCGCGAAGGCGCGGCCGAGCTCGCTGATCCAGCGCTTCGCCGAGCCGGACGAGGTGGCCGCGATGGTCGCCTACGTGTGCAGCGATCTGGCCTCGGCGACCAATGGCGCGGCGCTGCGGGTGGACGGCGGCGTGATCCGCTCTGCGTTTTGAGTGTGTGCTCGCGACGTTGCGAAGGAAATCGCTTCCTTCAAGCAGGTCAGGGCCAAGGCTGCGCTGGGGGCCAGAGTAAGCATCGCGCGTGCGGGCGCTTCTTCCGGCAAGGTAGCCGACGAGCGCGCCGGCGCTTCTCGGCCATTCCAGCCGCGACGCCGGCTGCCGCGCTGTCATTGCCCTCGTTCGAGAAGCGCGTCCCGAGCAGAGCGCCGGCGGCTAAGCCCGCTCCCGCTCCCACTGCCGTCCAGAGCGCGCGCCGCGATTTGCGGTGCAACTCGAGTGAGGCGATCTCCGCGCAGGCGATCGTGCGTTGCCCGACCGTCAACGCTTGCCCCTCCGCGGTCGCGACTCGGCCGACAGCCACGGATGCGTCACGGAGCTGGACTGTCGCATCTTTACCGACGGCTGCGCGTCGTAACTGCTCCCAGTCGACACTGCGGGTAGACTGCGCGGTCAGCGTCGAGGCGAGCGCGCAAGCGAGGATGCAGCCAAGGGTGCGAGTCATGTGCGGATTGTCTTCCTGATGCAAGAATGCGCAGGAATACGTCGGCGCCCGCCAATCTTTATCGATTTTTCGTCCGCCTAGTTGAGGTAGTAGGTGCGGTAGAGCGTGTCGCGCTGCTTGGGGATGAAGCCCGCGTCACGGATCATGCGGCGCAGGTCTTCTTCGCTGGCCGAGTGTTGCGCTCCCGCTTGGCGCACCACGTTCTCTTCAAGCATCACGCTGCCCACGTCGTTCCCGCCGAAGCGCAGACCAAGTTGGCAGACCTTGAGGCCCTGAGTCACCCAGGAGGTCTGGATGTTGAGGATGTTGTCGAGATAGAGCCGGCAGATGGCGAGCGTTTTGAGGAACTCGACGGCCGTCGATTCCTCCGGCACCTTCTTGCCCAGCGGATTGTTCTCCGGCTGGAATGGCCAGGGGATGAACGCCGTGAAGCCGCCGGTTTCTTCCTGCAAGTTGCGGATCAGCTCGAGGTGGTTGACGCGCTGCTCGACGGTTTCGCCGCAACCGAACATCATGGTCGCCGTCGTCCTGACGCCGAGCTGGTGGCAGGTGCGATGGACGTCGATCCAGTCCTGGCTACGGCACTTGAGGCGTGCGATCTTGAAGCGCACTTCGTCGTCGAGAATTTTCCCGCGCCGGCGCCGGGGATTGAGTCGGTTTCCGCAAGCCGCAGCCGGGCGATGGTGTCGCGAATCGTCAGCCCGCTCACTTGGGCGATCTCTAGGATCTCGGGCGCGGAGAGGCAGTGCAGGTGGATCGGGAACTTCTTCTTCAGCCCGGAGAAGAGCTCTTCGAAGTACTCGATCTTCAGATCCGGGTTGACGCCGCCTTGCATCAAGACCCCCGGTGCCGCCCACGTCCATCGTCTCTTGTATCTTCTGGGCGATCTCGTCAAAGGAGAGCACGTAGCCTTCCTCGTGGCCCATGCGGGGCGGTAGAACGCGCAGAAGGTGCAGTACTCGGTGCAGAAGTTGGTGTGGTTGATGTTGCGGTCGATGATGTAGCTGGCGACGCCTTCGGGGTGCAGCTTGCGCGCAAGGCGTCAGCCTCCATTCCGATCCCGATGAGGTCGTCGCTGGCGAAAAGGTCGAGCGCCTGTGCGCGCGTAAGTTGCATACGTCTACCTTGTTTTGCGGCCCTATTGCGGCGCTGCGATGGCGGAAGCTTCGAGAAAGCGCGCGGCTCGACGCCGGATCGACTAGCCCGAGCTCGCCGGCGTATTGGAGAAAGAGGCCCATGGCGATCCGCTCACGTTCGCCCAAGTCGTAGTGAATGATCTCGGTGACGTAGCGGCGCACCAGGTCGCGTTCGAGGCCGAGGCGTCCGCTTTCGACGCGCACCAGCTCATCGATGTGATTCAACCCGTAGCCCTTGGAATCTTCGAAAATCGAGGCCAGTGTCGAGTCGGCGGTGAGGTTCTTCGAGGCCCAGATGGCGAAGACCATCGGGAGGCCGGTGAGGTCAAACCACTCCGCGCCAATGTCATAGACATGGACGGGCTGTCCGCGCCACTCGGCCATGTCGGGGTCGATGCGCAGGGCCGGGTCGCCGATCACCAGCGCCGCGTCCGCCAACTCCATCATTTCGTCGAGCTTGGGCGGGTAGGGGTGAACGCTTGGGCGCACGCCGTGCTTGCGCGAAAGGATGATCTGGGTGAGGACTACCGAAGTGCGCGAGCTGGTGTCGGCCGAAAAGGACTCGATCGCCTCCATGGGCTTTTTCGAGACGAGCAGGATGCTCCGGACGGCGCCGCTGCAGATGATGCCCGAACCCGGAATGACCACCAGATCACGTTGCCGGGCGAGCTCGATGGTTGGGACGAGGCCAACATCGGCCGTGCCGGAACGCAGACGATCCGCGCATTCGGCGGGCAGGGTGAACTCGAGGTCCAGCAAGCCCTGCTGTGGCCCGTGAAGCAGGCCCCAAACCAACGGTGAGGTATTGAGGTAACTGACGGCGCAGACTCGCGGCTTCTCGAGCATCGAAACCTTGAGTCTAGCACCGCCCGAGTTTTTTTCTCGTTCAGGGTCTCGGATGGCGTGGGGCGGGCCGATGAATTGTTCGTGACCAAACAATCCCGGCTTGTCTGCTTCATCGCCTCGATCGTTCTCATGGCTTCTGCCGCTCCCGCGGCCCCGCAGTGACCTGGAGGACGGCGAGCCGCACGATCGAATACACGCCGGGTCAGTACATGCTCACCGTTCTGAATACCGACGCGCCGTTCAGTTCCAGCTCTGGATCGGTCGTCTCGGGCGCTGCGCCCACGGGCGTTGAGGTGTACTTCAATTGCATCAATTCCGATTCGCGGTGGCGCCTATTTCAGCGGGACCCCACGGGTTCGGGCGTTACGACGATCACCTTGCATGACGCCGGGCGATGGCCGCACCGCCGACATCGCAGTCACGTTCCAACCTGCGTTCAGTCTGACCGGCGCTCTAACCGCCACTGGGATTGTGGAGGCTTCTACAACTCGTCGCTTTCGACTAGCGGGGGAACTTCTCCCTTCTCGTGGTCGATTTCGAGTGGAGCTCTGCCTCCTGGGCTCTCGATCGACTCCTCGAGCGGCCTCGTGTCCGGCACGCCTACGGCCTCCGGGACTTACAACTTCACGGTTCAAGTCATCGATTCGACATCCCTATCGAAGACCTCGAATCAGTCAATCGAGATCTACGATGCGTTGACCGTGACGACGACTTCGTTGCCGGATACGTCGTTGGGAGGTTCGTACTCCCAGACGCTGACATCCTCCGGCGGCGCGGCTCCCAAGACTTGGTCGATCGCCTACGGCGGCATCCCCGCCGGGCTGAGCCTCAACCCGTCCACGGGCGTGATCTCGGGCGTGCCATCGTTCGCGGGCTTGAGCTCGTTCACCGTGCAGGTCGATTGTTGCGGCAGTGGCTCCGCGCAGCAGGCGTTGACCATTCTGGTCAACCCGGCGCCCTCGATCACCACTTCTTCGCTGGCGCAGGGTGTGGTCGGCGCGTCTTATTCGCAGACGCTGGCGGTGACGGACGGTACGGCTCGTACACGTGGTCGGTCTCGGAGCGGAGCGTTGCCGGCGGGCTTGGAGCTTGAATCCGGCGACGGGCGAGATTCGGGCACGCTGACGACGGCGGGGACAGCGAGCTTCACGATCGGCTTGAGCGACGCGGCGAGCGCGACCGATTCGCAGGCCTTGTCGATCGAGGTCTTGCAGGGTCCCTCCATCACGACCTCCTCATTCAGTGCGGCCACGGTTGGCCAGAGCATCTCGGTGTTGCTCGAGGCGACGAACGGCACGACGCCCTACACGTGGTCGATCATCTCGGGAGCGCTGCCGGCGGGGCTGGCGCTAAATACTTCGACCGGCGCGATCACGGGATCGCCGACAACCGCCGAGACGGCGTCGTTCACCGCGCAAGTCAGCGACGCGAACTCCGTGACCGACACGAAGGCTTTGACCTGGACGGTGAACGCAGCGCCTTCGATCACGACGAGCACGCTGCCGGAGACGACCGTGGGCGCACCCTATTCCTCGAGCTTGGCGGCGACCGGCGGAACCGGGGCGCTGACCTGGTCGATCGCGAGCGGAGCGCTGCCGGCGGGGGTGACTCTGAACCCCACGACTGGCGCACTGACCGGCACTCCGACCGCCGAAGGGACGGCGAGCTTCACCGTCAAGGCGGCGGACACGAACAGCATCGAGACGACGAAGGCGCTGTCAATCGTGGTCAATCCCGCGCCGTCCATCACGACCGCTTCGCTACCGTTCGGCGTGACGACGGTCGCCTACTCGCAGACGCTGGCCGAGGCGACTGGCGGGACGGCGCCGTTGAGCTGGTCGATCGCGAGCGGAGCGCTGCTGGCGGGGCTGACACTGAATCCTTCGACCGGCGCAATCACCGGTACGCCGGCGGTGACGAACGGCGACCTTACCCTTCGCGTGAGCGATGCCCGCAGCGTCACTGACGATCTGGCGCTCACGATCGAAGTTTACGATCAGCCGCAAATCACCACCACATCGCCGCTCGACCCGCTCACTGTCGGGCAAACCGTCTCGCAGACGTTCGCCGCCGTCCACGGGAGCGTTCCCTACACGTGGGGAATCTTGTCCGGGACGCTTCCCGATGGGTTGACGCTCGACGCTTCGACCGGCGTGGTCACGGGCGTTCCCGCCGCCGAGGGCGTTTCTTCGTTCACGGTGCAGGTGGCGGATACGCAGGACCTCAGCGACGCGGATCCTTTCACGTGGACGGTGAACGCCGCGCCGGAGATCACGACTGAGCTGCCGGAAAGCACCGTGAACCATGCCTTTGGGCCGGTGACAATGGCCGCCACGGGGGGAACGGGCGCGCTGAGCTGGAGCGCCACCGGGCTACCGGCCGGCGTGTCGGTGAATCCCACGACAGGCGTGTTGTCGGGAACGCCGACTGAAACCGGGACCTTTGTGGCGACCTTCACGGCGGAGGACGTAACCACGTGGAGGCGACCGAGCAGCTCTCGCTGACCGTAAATCCTCCGCCCCAGATCCTGACCACGGAGCTGCCGCGCCCGACCGTCGGCGGCGCCTACTCCTTCGCCCTCTCCTCGACGGGCGGGACGGGACCGCTCTCCTGGCATTTGGTCTGCTCGGGCTTGCTTACCGGGATGACCCTCTCGAGCGAAGGGCTGATCAGCGGCACGCCGCTGGCGGAGGAAACGCTTTTGGTCGACATCGAAGTCGTCGATCAAAAGGGCGCTTCGGACGCAAAGACCTTCACGATCCAGGTGGTCGACGCCATCGAGATCACGACGACGAGCTTAGCCCCGGTGACCGCCGAGCAGCCGATCAGCGTGGGCTTTGCGCTCTCGGGCGGGTTTGCGCCATTCACATGGTCGGTCACCGCAGGCGCCTTGCCGGCCGGCGTCGCGCTCGATGCGGCGACGGGCGTGCTCAGCGGCGCGACCGAGATAGGCGGAACGTACGTCTTCACTGTCCAAGCGACGGACGTGGACCATCGCGTTATGACCCGCAGCTTCGAGTGGCTGGTAAACCCGGCGCTCACGCTGGTGACGACGGCGCTGCCGAACGCCACCCAGGGGCACGACTACTCGTTCCAGACCAAGGCGGCCGGCGGGACGGGCTCGCGCACCTTTTCCGCGGAGGGATTGCCGCCCGGCGTCTCGCTCCAACCGACGACGGGCTGGTTGGACCGGTCTGTTCCCGGTGGTGGGTGATGTGGTCTTGTGGTCTCGTGACGGATGAGAACGGCGTGGTCAAATCGAAGACCTTCACGGTGACGATTGCCGGAGCTGCACATCCTCACTGAAACGTTACCCACGCTCGAGCAGGGCAGCGCTTCCAGTTCCGCTTCGAGGCCGAGGGCGGGCGCGCGGGACTGACGTGGTGGGCAACGGCGCTTCGGAGGGACGCGCGCAGCAACGACGGCCTGTGGATGGGGCTGCTCGACGGCGGGACCGGCGCGGTTGCAGGTGGGTCGAGGACGCCAACGGCGCGCGCGCCGAGCGTGCGTTCGATCTGGTGATCGAAGAGCGTGTGGGCTTCCAGGCGCAGCCGGGCTCGTTGCGCTTCCAGAAGCCGTGGAAGGCGGCTCGCCGACAGCGCCGCAGCAGGTGGCGGTCACGAGGTCCCGGCCAACCGCTCCTTCGAGGTTTCCACCGAGGCGGGGCTGGCTTGCGGTTTCTGGGCAGAGCAACTCGACGACGCCGACGGTGCTCGACGTGGTTGCGGACTCGTCCGGGCTCGAGCCGGGCGATTACGAAGCGGTGATCGTGCTTGGCGGCACGGGGCGTGAAGTCACGGTCCAGCTCACGGTCGCGCCCGCGGGCGACCCGAGCCTGAGTGTGTTCCCGACCAAGCTGAGCCTGGAGGCCGAAGCGGGCGCGCCGGTGACGGCGCTGGCGCTGGCGCGGCTGATGGGCGCGGCAGGGTCGGTCGGGCCGAGGTCGTCCCGGGCGCGGATTGGCTCTCGGTCGAGACGCGCGAGCCCGCGCTGGGGAGCGACTACCAGGCCGTGCTGAAGGCCGAAGCCAACCCGGCGGGCTTGGCGCCTGGCGTCTACGAGGGCGAGATCCTGGTGACTACTGGGAAGCCCGTTCACCCTGCCGGTGCAGTTGGAAGTGTTCGCGACTAGCTTCCGGCTTTTCGCACAGCGGTTGACCTCGACGCCGTCGAGGGCCAGGCGAATCCGCAGCCGCAGACGTTGCGGGTGCTCAACCAGGTGCGGCTCCGCCTTCGATTGGCAGGCTTCCGCGAGCCGCGCCGTGGGTGGCGGTGGCGCCGCCGGCTGGGACGGCGAATCCGTCGTCCGATCTGGTGGTGGCCGTGGACGTGAGCGGGCTCGAGGCGGGCGTGCATGAGAGCGCGCTCGCGGTTGAACCGCAGAGCGGCGCGGCAGGACGCTTGGCGCTCGTGCGCTTCAACCTCGACCCGGACTTCGTGCTGCCGCAGGTGGGGCCGGCCTCTCGGGTTGTTGTTCCTCTCCCAAGGCGGGGCTGTTCCGGAGCCGCAGCAAATGGCGCTGAGCTATGGCGGCGCGGCGTCGCTCGATTTCGTACATGCGGTTGCGCCGATGGAGGCGACGTGGCTGAGCGTGAGCCCGTCGAGCGGGGCCGTGCCCGCGGGCGGCGAGACGATGCTGACGGCGGCGGTGCAACCGGCCGGGCTCGCTCCGGGCGTGCATCAGGCGACGTTGAGCGTCGAGTTTGCCGACGGCACTGTGCGGGTGGTCCAGGTCATGTTGGTGATCGCGTCGGAAGGTTGCGCCGCGACGCGGCTCGGCCGGTGTTTACCGTTGGGCGACCACTTCCAGACCCGCAAGGGCTGGCCGGCGCTGATCGAGCTGCTCGTGGTCGACGATTGCGGGCAGGCAGAGCGAACGCCGGGTTGATCGAGCTCTCGGATCCCGACGAACCGGCGATCGATCTGCTGCCCGGCCCGGGCGGGCTGTGGACCGGCTTCGGGTTCCGGCCGCCGAGCACGCGAGCATCAGCGCCACGGCGACGGTCGAGAGCGCCGACCGCTTGCTCAGCGGAGAAGCCCAGTCGACGGGTGCGGTCGATCCGGAATAGCTGCGGGTCGTTGCGACGAAACGATGAAAAGCCCCGCCGGGAGACCGGCGGGGCTTTTTCGATTCAATGGCTGCGATGCCTATTCAAGCACCACGAGCAGGTCTTTCGCTTCCACTTGGTCGCCCGGCTTCACGAGCACGTCGGCCACTTTGCCGGATGCCGGTGCGCAGACGGTCGATTGCATCTTCATGGCTTCGAGGGTGAGCAGCTTGGCGTTCTTCCGACTTCGTCGCCCGCCTGCACAAACAAGCCGGTGATCAGGCCCGGTGTCGGCGCGCCCACGTCGCCTCCTCGACCCGGCGCGCGCCTTGGGCCGAGCCTTTCGTCGACCTTTGAGCTGATCGGTCGCGCACGTTCACCTGGCGCGGCTGTCCGTTGAGCTCGAAGAAGATCGTGCGTGTGCCGTCGGAGTGCGGCTCGCCGATGGTGAGGAACTTGACGATCAGGCGCTTGCCCTGCTCGATGTCGATCGGAGTTTCTTCGCCGATCTGCATGCCGTAGAAGAACACCGGGTCGGCAACACGCCCACGTCGGAGTAGTCGCGGCGCTTGCCGGCGTAATCCAGGAAGACCTGCGGGTAGATGCACGTAGCTGAGCACTTCGTCGTGCTTGCGCTCGATCTTGCCTTCGAGCTCGGCGGCGATCGCATCGAAGTCCGCTGGCGGCAAGGTGGCGCCCCAGCGCCCGGGACGCGGCTTCTCGCCACGCAGCAGAACGTCGACATCGGCGGGCCAGCCGTCGGGCGGTTGGCCCAGGGCTGCCGGCCAGCATGTCGCCTGGGACGAGTCCGGGAACGCCACGGTGTGATCGGGCGGTAGCGCACGCACTTCGTCGCAAGTCATCCCTTTGGAGAGCAAGAAGAGCTGGCCATGTCGCCGACGACCTCGGACGACGGCGTGACTTGACGATGTCACCCAGGAGCTGGTTGACGTCGGCGTACATCTTCGACCTCGGGCCAGCGGTGACCCAGGCCCATGGCGTTCGCCTGCTGTTGCAGGTTGGTGAACTGGCCGCCCGGGATCTCATGCATGTAGATGTCGGCCGACCCGTGACTGGGCGCATTGTCGAACGGCATGTAGTAGGTGCGCACGGTCTCCCAGTAGCGCGAGCAGTCCGACAGGGCTTCCTCGTCGAGGCCGGTGTCGCGTTCGTGTGACGCAGCGAAGCGACCATCGAGTTGAGGTTGGGCTGCGAGGTAGAGCCGCTCATCGACGAAACGGCGCCGTCCACGATGTCGACGCCCGCTTCTTGCTCGCTTTGGAGCAGCGTGGTCGCGTTGAGGCCCGAGGAGTCGTGCGTGTGAGTGGATCCTTGAGCCGATCTCCTGCTTGAGCGCGCGTACGAGTTCGAAGGCGGCGTAGGGGCGGCACAGACCGGCCATGTCCTTGATGCCGAGGACATGCGCCCATCTTCTCCATGCGCTTAGCGAGCTTGATGTAGTAGTCGAGGCTATACTTCGGCCGCGCCGGGTCGAAATGTCGCCCGTGTAGCAGATGGCCGGTTCGCAAATAGCCGTGCCGCTCTCGAGCACGGCAGCCACGGCGACCTCCATGCTTGTCGAGATCGTTGAGCGAGTCGAGAGATGCGGAAGACATCGATGCCTTGGCGCGCGGCTTCGAGGGTGAACTCGCGCACCACGTTGTCGGGGTAGCTCGTGTAGCCGACCGCGTTCGAGGCGCGCAGCAACATCTGGAAGCAGATGTTGGGGATCTTCTCGCGCATCTGGCGCAGCCGCTGCCAGGGATCCTCGTAGAGGAAGCGCATCGAAGCGTCGAACGTTGCGCCGCCCCACATCTCGACGCTGAACAGGTCGGGCAAACGCTGGGCGACAAACTCCGCGGTTGCAAGCAGATCCGCGGTGCGGACGCGCGTGGCCAGCAGCGACTGGTGCGCGTCGCGGAAGGTGGTGTCGGTCGCCATCAGGCGCTTTTCGTCGCGCACCCACTCGGCGAACCTTTTCGGACCGAGCTCGAGTAGCTTGGTCCTCGAACCCGCCGGCGCGGCCTCGCCGTGATGCACCTTCGGCATGAACGGCGTCTCGAACGTCTCGGGGCGCGGCTTGCCGGCCACGTGCGGGTTGCCGTTGATGATGACGTCGCCGACGTAGCGCAGCAGGCGGGTTGCGCGGTCGCGGCGGCGGACGAAGTGGAACAGCTCGGGCCGCTCGGCGAGGAAGCCAGTGGTGGTCTCGCCGGCCTGGAACTGCGGGTGGTTCACCACGTTCTCGAGGAACGGAATGTTGGTCTTGACGCCGCGAATGCGGAACTCGCGCAAGGCGCGGTCGGCGCGGCGGCTGGCGGCTGGCAGGGTGTTGTCCCAGGCTGTCAGCTTGACCAGCAGCGAATCGTAGAAGGGGACCAACTGCGCGCCCGAGTAGGCTGTGGCGCCGTCGAGGCGGATGCCGAAGCCGGCGGGCGAGCGGTAGGTCTGGATGCGGCCGTAGTCGGGCGAGAAGTTGTCCTCGGGGTCTTCGGTCGTGATGCGGCACTGGATGGCGTGGCCGCGCACCTTGATGTTCTCTTGCTTGGGCAGCGAGAGGGGCGCTTCGTGCATCTTCGCGCCTTGAGCGATGAGGATTTGCGAGCGCACGATGTCGATGCCGGTGACCATTTCGGTGACCGTGTGCTCGACCTGCACGCGCGGGTTGACCTCGATGAAGTACCACTCCTCGGTCTCGGCGTCGACGAGGAACTCGACCGTGCCGGCGTTGACGTAGCCGGCTGCCTGCGCTAGCTTGACCGCTGCCTGGCAGAGCTCGTTTCGCGTCTTGTCGGAGAGATTCGACGCCGGGGCGACCTCGACTACCTTCTGGTGGCGGCGCTGCACCGAGCAATCACGCTCCCACAAGTGCATCACTTCGCCGTGCGAGTCCGCCAGGATCTGCACCTCGATGTGGCGCGCGCGGCCGACGAAGCGCTCGATGAAGACGGCGCCGTTGCCGAAGGCGAGCAGCGCTTCTTTTTGCGCTTCTTCAATCTTGGCGGCAAGCTCGTTTTCGTCGCGCACCACGCGCATGCCGCGTCCGCCGCCGCCGAAGGCCGCCTTGATGATGACGGGCATGCCAATCTGCTTGGCAATTTCGAGCGCTTTGCCGGGATCGTCGACAGGGTCGTTGGTGCCGGGCACGATCCGCACGCCGGCCTCTTCGGCCAGCTTGCGCGCTGCGATCTTATCGCCCAGCAGTTCGAGGAGCCGGGGCGCCGGACCGACGAAGGTGATGCCGGCCTTTCCACAAGCCTCGGCAAAGTCACGGTTCTCGGAGAGAAAGCCGTAGCCGGGGTGGATCAAATCGACGCCGTTTTCCTTCGCGGTGGAAACGATGCCCTCGATGTCGAGGTAGGCGCCGACCGGCCCCTTCCCTTGTCCAACCAAATAAGCCTCGTCCGCCTTGAAGCGGTGCAGACTCAGCCGGTCCTCCTCGGAATAAATCGTTGCGGTGCGCAACCCCAGCTCCGTGGCTGCGCGCATGATGCGGATGGCGATCTCGCCGCGGTTAGCGGCCAGCAGTTTTTTCATGAAACTAACAGCTTAGCGCGGGCTGCTCAAATTGAACGCATGGCGCGCGCGAGAGCTTTTGCGGCATCGGCGGCCAACACGGCGGCGTGTTTGGACTCGTTGGGCAGGCCGTCGACCGCAGCTTCGATCTCAGCGGCTCGCAAGTCCGCGACCTCCGAGGCGTCTCGACCCGCGAGCAACTCGGTCAACGCCGAGCCGATCGCGATCGAAGCGGTGCAGCCGCGGGTGCGATAGCGCGCCTCAGCGATGCGGCCTTGTTCGACTCGCGCCGCCACCTCGAGGATGTCGCCGCAAATCGGGTTCTCGACGCGCACCGTCAGCGCGGGCGGTTCGAGCGATCCGGCGTTGCGTGGGTTTTCGAAATGATCGAGCAGTTTAGGGAGAACATCGGCGTCAACCGTCTGAGCCGAGCACCGGGCGACGCATGATCCTGGTCGAGTTTTCTGCCTTCCCGAACGCCCGCGGGTCGGCGGTGTGGCGAAGATGTGCGTCGAGCTTGCGGCGCAACAGTTGCTTGACGGAGGCGAAGGCCGGATCGCCGGCCAGGTTGTTCTGGTTGAACGGATCGTCAGCGATGGCGTACAGCTCTTCTTCAGGGCGTTTGTCGAAGGCGGCCTTGGCGAGTGTCGAATATTCGTCGCGATGCTCCCAGAGGAAGGTCTTGGTCGGGCCGCCGTCTGTGTCTCCGTAGCCTCCGGTGGGATCGTCCGAGGGCCAGACCAAGCCGGGGTGGTCGCCAACGGGGGTGTTCTGCGGCTCCAGATTGTGAATGTAGAGGTAGTCCGCCGTGCGGATGCCGCGCATTGGATAGCCGGCCCCATTTGGGCGGCTGCCGGGGAAGTGGCGTTCGATGCCGAAGACCGCCGCATTGCGGTCCGGGTCGATTTGTCCTGACTGCGCCGCTTGAGTACGGGAGCAGGCTGCGGCCGGTCATCTGGCGTGGCACGGGCGTTCCAGCGGCTTCGAGGAAAGTCGGGGCGAAGTCCGGGAAGCTCACGAAATCGTCGATCTTGCGGCCGGCTTCCACGCGATCGCCCCAGCGGATCGCTAAGGGCACGTGCGCGCCGTAGTCGTAAATGGTGGCCTTGGCCCGTGGGAAAGCCATGCCGTTGTCCGCCGTGCAGACGACGATCGTGTTGTCGAGCTCGCCGCGTTGCTCGAGCAGGTCGAGCATGCGCCCCAGGTGCTTGTCGTAATGTTCGATTTCGAACGCGTAGTCCGCAAGGTCGCTGCGGACTTCATTCACGTCGGGGAAGAACCCGGGCGTCGTAATGTCGTCCAGCGTCTTGCCGTGGCGCACGCCGATGCCGTCCTCGAAGATGCGGTGCGGCTCCATGAAGCCCGCCCAGAAGCAGAACGGCTGATCGCCCGAGCGTCCGTCGAGGAAGGCCTCGAAGTTCGCCGCGTAGTCGACGTTGCTGATGCCTTCACCCGGCGGCGTGAGCTTGATCTGGTTGAACACCGGACCTGCGGGGTTGTCTTGTCTCCCCGATCCTTTCCAGTTGCCCGGTCCCCAGGGCTTGCCGGTGTAGCCGACGCGGTATCCGGCCTCGCCGAGCAGGTCGGTGTAGAGCGCGATGTCATTCTCGGGCGGCCACACCGTGTGGTTCATCGACGCTTCGCGCAGGCGGTAGAAGTCTTGGCCGGAGAGTACGCTTCCGCGCGATGGGCCGCACGAAGGCGTCGACGAAGCAGTTTTGGAACAATGCGCCCTCGCAGCGCCACGCGGTCGAATGCCGCGTGTGGACCCACTCCGCGCCGTAGATCGAGGCGTGCGGGTAGGACTGGTCGTCGGAAATCGAGAACAGGATGTTGGGCCGCTTGCGGCGTTGGGCCGGTAGGGCGCAGGCGGCCAGCGCGAGGCCGCTTTGCCGCAGAAACGTGCGTCGATTCGAGGTAGCCATGGGCGGACTTAGTGTACTGCGCGGGTGGAGGAGGGCACAGCGCTGTTTTAAGCGCGGACATGCCGTCCAAATGACGGACGAGCCGAGGACTTTTGCGTTTATCGAATGCTATATGTAGAAACTTCGCCCGGCCAGATCTGGTCCGGGCCCTCCTGACCCATGATGGACTCGAACGCCCCCATTGCAATCGAGGCTGTCGGCCTGAGCAAGCTCTACGGCAATTTTCGCGGCCGTTCGCGACGTAAGCTTCTCCGTACCTGCTGGACAGGTGGCAGCCTTTTCGGACCGAACGGCTGGTAAATCGGACCACGATGAAGATGCTGACTGGCTATCTCTCGCCAACTGCCGGCGCGGCTCGCATCGGAGGTCTCGACGCACAGAGCGAGCGCCTAAAAGCGGCCCAAATGCCCAGGGTTACTTAAGCCGGAAACGGACCGCTCTATCCGGAAATGACGCCGCTCGAGCTGTTGCGCTTCTTTGGCGAGGCGCGCGGCATGGAGGCCAACCGGCTCAAAACGCGCATTGATTCCGTGGTGGACCAGTGTCACCTGGACGAAGTGCTCGAGAAGCCGGTCCACAAACTCTCAAAGGGCTACCGACAGAGAGTCGGGATGGCCCAGGCGCTGCTGCACGAGCCGGACATCCTGATCATGGACGAGCCCACCAGCGGCCTCGACCCGAACCAGATCCACGATGTGCGTGCGCCTATCCGGCAGCTTGCCGAGACGAAGACGGTACTGCTGTCGACGCACATCCTGCAGAGGTGGAGGCGGTTTCGGACCGCGTGGTGATGATCAACGAAGGCCGCATCGTCTTCGACGGCACACCCGCTGACATGGCCGGAGACGAGGGACTCGAGAAGGCCTTTATCGTTTGACCGGCAAGCTCGAACCGGAGCCGGAACCTGTTCCGCCCGCGCCTGCAATTTCCGATTCGGACGAAGCGGAAGAAGAGGAGGCGCAGGCATGACCTCCCGCTCGACCGCCCCCAAGGCGATTTTTCGCCGCGAGCTGATCAGCTACTTCTCGAGCCCGACCGGCTACGTTTTCATCACGTTGTTCGTGTTCTTGAGCGCCATCGCGGCGTTCTGGCAGAACTCGTTCTTCGAGAACAACCTGGCGAACCTCGATCCGCTCAATCAGGTTTTCCCGTACCTGCTCGTCTTCTTCATCCCGGCCATCACGATGGCGGCCTGGGCGGAGGAGCGCCGCAATGGCACCGATGAGCTGCTGCTGACATTACCCGCGAGTGATCTCGACATCGTGCTCGGCAAGTACGCCGCGATGCTCGCGATCTACACGGTGTCGCTGATCTTTTCGCTCAGCCACGTCGTGGTGTTGTTGTTTCTGGGCCGGCCGGACTTCGGACTGATCTTTTCGACCTACCTCGGCTACTGGTTGATGGGCGCGGCGATGATTGCGCTCGGGCTGATCGGTTCGCTTCTGACGTCGAACCTGACCGTGGCTTACATCGTTGGTGCGGTGTTGTGCGCCATTCCGGTTTTTCTCGCGCACGCCGGCACAGTGTTCACCGGCGCGGCCGAGCGGCTCATCCGCAGCCTCTCGTTCGTCGATCAGTTCGACGAGCTTGCTTCCGGCGTGATTCCGATCTCGGGCGTGCTCTGATTGTCGCCTTCACCGCCGCGATGCTCTACCTGAACGTCGCGCTCTTGGCCGGCGGCACTGGCCGACCACGAAGGGGGCGCCAAAGCCTGGCTGCACTACTGGGCGCGCGGTCTGGCGCTGGTGCTTTGCGCGGCCGCCGTAACCGTGCTGGCGGCGCGGCTGGGCGGACGCATCGATGCCACCGCCGAAGGCTTGCATTCCGTCTCGCCTTTCGACGCGTGCACTGTTGCGCAGCCTCGACCCGAAAACCTGGTTCTCATCACCGCCCTACGCCAGCCTGGAGGCTCGCTCGTTATTCAGAGACCCGCAACAACATCGTGGGCATGTTGCGCGAGTTCGACTCGATTGGCGGCGACGCCGTCCATGCTCGGATCGTCGAGACGGAAGTACACGCCTGAAGCTGCGGAGGCGCAGGACCGCTACAACATTCGCCCGAGCGCCCATTCCGCCCTTCGACCAGACGCCCGGCGGACCGCAAGAGCTGTTCATGGGCGTCGCCTTTCCGTAGCGGCAACGAAGAGTTCGTGATCCCCTATTTCGAGCCGGGCTTGCCAGTCGAATATGAGCTGATGCGCTCGATCCGCGTGGTCGCGCAGGCGGACAAGCGCCAAGTCGGCGTGCTCCAGACTGGCGTCGAAATGTTCGGAGGCTTTGACTTTCAGAACCGCCGCCGCACTGCGGACTGGTCGATCTTGCAGGAGTTGCGGAAGCAGTATGACGTGGCCAAGGTCGAGCCCGGCTCGGACTACCCCGCTGATCTCGATGTGCTGATCGCCGTGCAGCCAACGACGCTCGAGCAGGCGCAAGTGACGCGCTTGAAGGATTACATCGCATCGGGCAAGCCAGTGCTGCTGATGGTCGATCCGCTGCCGGCGTTCAACATCGAGCTTGCCACAGCAGACGCCGCCGAGCCCCTTCCAGCAGCAGCCGCAAAAGGTCCCGGCTGACCTGTCCGAGCTGCTCGACGCGCTGGAATCGAGTGGCCCTCGGAGCGTATCGTCTGGGATCGCTACAATCCGCATCCGCAATTCCGCAATCTGCCGCCAGAGGTCGCCTTCATCTCCGCGCAGAACGGCGAGGGCGGCTTTAACGCGGAGGCCAACGTGACGGCCGGCATGCAGGAGCTCGTCATGCTCTACGGCGGTACGCTGAAAGCCAAGGAAGGCGCGACCACCAAGTTCACCCCGCTGCTGACGAGCGGCGTCGATTCCGGGACCACGTTGTGGTTCAGGCTAGTGCAGAACACGAGCTTCGGCGTACAACTCGCGACCGACCTGCCGCACGAGCCCGACGAGGAGCGCTACGTGATGGCTGCGCGCGTAGAGGGCGAAGGGGACGCGGGCGCCAAGGCGATCGTGGTGGCCGACATCGACATCATGGGCGAGCAGTTCTTCCAGTTGCGTGCTCAAGGCGTCGAGCGGCTGGAGTTCGACAACGTCAGCTTCCTGCTCAACTCGGTTGATGCGCTCGCCGGCGACGACGACTTCATCGAGCTGCGCAAGCGACGCCGCCGTCATCGCACTCTGACCACCGTCGAGTCGCTGACCAAGGAATACGAGGACAAGCGCCTTGAAGACACGCGCCAAGCCGAGGCCAGCGCCGAGGAACAACTGCAGAACGCGCAGAAGCGCCTCGACGATGCGGTCGAAGCCATCCGCCAGCGCACTGACCTCGACGCGCGCACGCGGCAGATCATGATCGCCAATCAGGAGAAGATCGAGAATCGCCGGCTGACCGTGGCGCGCAAGAACATCGAAGACTCGAAGCAACGTCTGATTGAGCGCAGCCGGGCCGACATGGAGTCCTCCATCCGCAACATCCAGAGCTCGATCAAGCTCGCTGCGGTGGCCTTGTCACCCATCCCGGCCTTCCTGTTATTCCTGTTCGTCTCCGCCCGGCGGCTGCGGCGCGAGCAGGCGTCGGTATCGAAGGAGCGGCTGGTGCACGACGGAGGTGCGAACGATGTCTGAGCTCACGAAAACCCTCCTGTTCTGTTTGGGCGCAGCCGTGTTGACCGCTGCTGCGGTCGTCGTCGACCCGGGGGCTTCCGCGCCGGAGATCTTCTCCGACCAGGGCGAGTTGTTCTTCCCGAACTTCACTGATCCGAACGCGCCGAAGGCCATCGAAGTGATCGACTATGATCCGGAGACCGCCACGGCCACGCCTCTGAAAGTCGAGTTCAAGGACAACCAGTGGATCCTGCCCTCACACAACAACTACCCGGCCGATGCCGCCGAGCGGCTTGCCTCCACAGCCGCCGCACTCACCGAGTTGCACAAGGACGTCGTGGTTTCGGACCGCGTTGAGGACCATGCGCAATATGGCGTTATCGACCCGCTCGACGAGAACAACACCTCGCTCGAAGGACGCGGGAAGCGTGTCACGCTGCGCGACGAAAATGGGGACGCTTTGGCGGATTTCGTCATCGGGAAGCCGGTTGAGGGCAAGGAAGGCTTCCGCTACATGCGCGTTCCGGGGCAGCGCCGGGTCTACGAGGTCAAGACCGACGTTGATCCCTCCGCCGAGTTCCGTGACTGGATCGAGACGGATCTGCTGAAGCTCGCCTCTGGCGACATCCGGCGCGTGGAGATCAACAACTACCAGATCACCGAGCAGTTCGGCATGCCCGTGATGCGTCCGCGTGAGCAGGTGATTCTCACCAAGAACGAGAAGGGCGACTGGAGCCTGGGCGGGCGCAAGCCTAAGGACTCCGCCGTGAACGCGCTCAACAATGCGCTCGATTCGCTCAAGATCGTCGATATCGTCCACAAGCCGGACTTCCTGACCGCCGAGCTCAAGACCAAGGGCCGCATCGAACCCACGATGGCAGCGGCGCGGGATCTGATGCAGCGTGGTTTCTATCTGAGTGGCGACGGCAAGATTTACGGCAACGAGGGCGAGGAGATCGTCGACGCGGCGAACGGCATCCGCTACACGCTGCACTTCGGTGAGATCGCTTCGAGCTCGACGGCGCGGAAGCAGACTGAGGCCGAACAGGGCGAGAGCCGCTATTTGCTGATTGCCGTGAGCAAGACGAAAGCGCTCGACGAGAAGACGCAGGCGCTTTACGACGAGCTGCGCGACCGCTTCGCCGACTGGTATTACGTCATCTCTGGTGCGGATTTTGCCGCGCTGCGGCCCGAGCGCAAGGATTTGCTTTAGGTGATCGACGGGTTTCAGACTTACGACACCCACACGCACATTGGCGTGGCGCGGCATAGCGGCTCGGTGGTCACCGCCGACGACATGCTGCGCTCAATGGACCGCCACGGCGTAGACCGGGCTGTGTTGATCCCGTTTCCGGTGGTCGAGGATTGCCGCGCCGCGCATGACGAGATCGGACGCGCCGTCAAGCAGCACCCGGACCGCTTCACTGGGGCCGCCTGCCAATATCCCTTCATTCCGGAGCAGGAATTTCGCGACGAGATTCGCCGTTGCGTGGAGGTGTGGGGGCTGCGCGCGATGAAGTTCCAGCCGCAGTTTCAGCCGCTCAACCCCATCTCTCCCCGCGCGCAGTTTTTGTTTGAGACTGCCGCCGAGCACGGGCTCCCTCTGATCTGCCATACCGGCACGGGGGCGCCGTTTGCGCTGCCGTCGCTGTTCATTCTCCCCGCGCAGGAGCACCCGGAGTTGACGATCATCCTTGCCCACGCCGGCTCGTCCGTCTATGTGGGCGAGGCGATTGTGGCGGCGACGGTCTGTCCGAACATCTACGTGGAGCTCTCGTCGCTGATGCCGCACCACATGGCGGGCGTGCTCGAGCGCGTCGAACCTTCGCGGCTGATGATCGGCTCGGACATTCCCGCAAGCGTTCAAACGGAATTGGGCAAGATCATCGACTACGACATGCCGGACGAGGCCAAGCGACAGATCCTGTGGGAGACGCCGCGCCGGGTCTTTGACGGCGCGTGATCCGAGCTGCAGGCTCAGGCCGGCGGCTCTGATCTATGATAGTCCCCAGACCCATGAGCCCCGTCCTTGCAGCACTGGCCTGTTTCGTCCTCTATTTCGTCGTCTACCGCTTCTACGCGCGGTTTCTCGGACGCCGCATCTTCGCCCTCGATCCGGGCGCGGAAACGCCCGCGCACTTGATGAACGACGGCGTAGACTACGTCCCCTTGTCGTGTCGATCCTGTTCGGCCACCACTACGCCTCGATCGCGGGCCTTGCGCCTATGTTGGGGCCGGCGATCGCGGTGATCTGGGGTTGGCTGCCGGGCATGCTGTGGGTCGTCTTCGGCACGTTGTTTATCGGCGCAGTGCATGATTTCGGGGCGCTGGTGGTGTCGATGCGCAATCGCGGCATGTCGATCGGCAAGGTGGCCGAAGACCTGATCGGAGCGCGCGCCAAGGCGATCTTCCTGCTGATCATCCTGTTCTTGATCTGCATCGTGATGGGGGTGTTCATCCGCACCGTGGCGGGTCTGTTCACCGCCGCATACTACCTGGAGTCGGTGTTCCTGACGTTCTTCCTGATCTTCGTCGCCATGGTGGTCGGATGGTTGGTCTACAAGCGCAACGCGAACGTGTCGACGCTCACATTCATCGGGTTTGCGCTGATGATTGCGGCCGGATCTGGGGCGGGTCTGGTGATGACGAAACCGGACCTGGGCTTTGACGTCTGGGTTCACTCGCTGCTCGCCTACGCCTTTGCGGCGTCGGTGTTGCCGGTTTGGCTGCTGCTGCAACCGCGCGACTATCTCAACTCGATGTTGCTCTACCTGGGCCTCGGACTGGCCTACGTAGGCTTGTGCTCGGCCCGGCGTTCGCTGCCTGGCGGTGAACGTCATTCGCCGATGCGCCGCCGATCTTCCCCTTCGTGTTCATTGTGATCGCTTGTGGCTACTGTCTCCGGTTTTCACGGACTTGTCAGCTCGGGTACCACGTCGAAGCAGATTGACAAGGAACCGATGCCGTGCCGATCGGCTACGCGGCATGATAGGCGAATCGCTCTTGGGTCTGATGGCCGTCCTCGCGTGCACAGCCGGCTTCTCGTCGCCTGAGGGCTGGCAGGAGCACTACGCCTCATGGACGTCTGCTGACACCCGGCTGGCAAAATGAAAGCCTTCATCGACGGTGCGGCCAGCTTCGTGGCCGCCTTTGGGCGTGCTGATGGAAGTGGCGCAGGCGTTGATCGCGTTGGTGGCGGTCAGCTTCGCGCTGACCTCGCTCGACTCCGGCACGCGCTTGCTGCGCTACAACATCGAAGAGATCGCTTCGTCCGTAGGCGCCAACTTCATCGAGCGCTACCCTCGTCGGTGATCGCGGTGGCGCTGATCGGTTTCTTCGCGTTCTATGAGATCAACGGCCAGCCAGGCTTGGCGCTGTGGAGCCTGTTCGGCAGCACGAACCAGGCGCTCGGCGCGCTGACCTTGCTGACGGTTGTGGTCTACCTACGGCGGCGCGGGGCGAACTACTGGCCGTACTTCATCCCAATGGCGTTCATGATGGTGGTGACCTTCACGGCGATGGTGATCGACCTGGGCAATTACTGGCGCAGCGGCAACATGCTGCTGACTCTCGTGGCCGCTTGTATCTTTGCGCTGAGCATCTGGCTTGCAATCGAGGCGTATCTGCGAATCCGCAAGGATCTGCAGAGCCCGCTTACGGCTCCGGCGGAAGGGGATTAGGGCGGCAGACGGTTCGGTTCGACGACATCAGACCCGCCAGCGAGGGGCTTGGCGTTTTGCCGCGAGGCGGCTAAAACCTGGCAGGTTCTTCATCGGCGGCGGAGCGCGCTCGTGACAGACGTGCTGAATCGAGCACCTTGCGTTCGGGGTCGTGCAGCGCGCCGATGTAGCGCTGATTTCCTCGCTCGCCGCCCATCAGGATCAGCACGTAGCGGCGCGAGGGATAGAACAGCGCCTGGAACTGCAAGTCCGCGTCGTCCTTGGTCAACCACTCTTCACGTTCCGGTTTGCCCATCTTCGCGACCACGTCGTGGTAGGCGTCCTGATTGTCAAGGCTAAGTAGCGCTGGTCCGCCGTCGAGACGTCAGGCTGGAACAGCCCCGCGATCGGGTTATGGAACCCGCCCATGGCAAACACCGTGATCAGGAACGCGGCGACTAGTCCAATCACGAGCGGCCTTGCCGATCAATGAGAGCGTGTGCGCTTCGGTCGAGCTGTCGCGGTTGGGCGGCGGCGGCTCGGGTTCGGGCCCTCGTCCGCGGAGGGACGCGGCGTGGGCTTACCCGGCATCTGCACGACAGGGTTGCGAAACGGAACACCGTGCCGGCCTTCTGCTCGAAGCCAGTGCTTGAGCCCGACGATGGTTAATGGGGAGCGGAGCCGAGACCTCGCCCAGGTGGTTGCGCGGGATCCACAGCTCCTGACCTGTCTCCACGTTCTTGGCCAGAATCTCCGACCGGGAAGTCTCGCCCTCGAGCGTCCATTCGTTGTGCTCGACGTTGCGGATCGCCGGGTAAAGCGAACCGGCGCTCTGACAGGGCCTCGTGCGGGCTCGGCCGGTGACGACATCCGAATAGAGCATAGCCCGGGCGCGGGGTCGCAGAAGCGCCGACGGGTAACCTCGCCTGATCCAGGACGCGTCTTTCCTTTGGTAGAATGACGAGCGCCGTCCTACCCCCGGAATTCCATGCGTAAGATTGCCCTGCTCTCCTACTCGCCGTCGCCAGTGCGAGCCTTCCCGCCTCCTGATTGGGCCTTTTGGCGGGGGTGAACCAGAACGGCGTCTCCGCTGATACGGGCCTGCCGCGACCTGTCGCCCGGAAGGCGAGAACCTGGTCTGGAAAGCCGATTTGGGCACGCGCTCGACGCCGATCGTCTCGCACGGGCAGGTCTGCGTGATTCGTTTGGCTGAGCCCTGACACCCCTTCTGAAGTGGTAGAACAGGTCGTCTGCGTAGACGAGAAACGGGCAAAATCAACTGCAGGACCGCGACAACGTTTTCCAAACCGACATCCCGCATCACCGTGTGGGCTGGGCCTCGCTCGTCGCCGACCCGGAAACGGGCGCGATCTACTCGCACAGCATCTCCGGTGTGATCACCGGCTTCACCAAGGACGGCAAGATGATGTATGCTCGTTCGCTCGATGAAGAGATCGGCCGCTTCTTCGGCTTCGGCGGACGTACGACGACGCGCCGATCGTCGACGGCGATCTAGTAGTGGTCTGCTTCTGACTGCCGGCTTCGGCCCGAACTTCATCCCGCGGCACCGCTTCTACGCGCTCGACAAGAACACTGGTGAGACCGTGTGGCTCTCGACGCCCGGCCAAGCGCCTTACGATACGACCTATTCGACGCCGATCGTCAGCGTGATCAACGGCCAGCGTCTGCTCATCGCCGGCAACGGCGACGGGGGCGTCTATGCCCTAAAGATGGAGACTGGCGAGAAGGTCTGGGGCTTCCCTCTTTCCAAGCGCGGTCTCACCAAGTGGTCGTCGAAGCCGACGGCGTGGTCTTCGCGTCGCACAGTGAGGAAAACATCGACGCCTCCACCGCCATGGGCCGCGTAGTCGCTTACGACGCCAAGCAGGTGGTCGACGGCCAGCCCAAGCTGTTGTGGATGGTCGACGGATTCCAAGCTGGCTACGCCTCACCAGTTGTGCATGATGGCTTGCTCTACGAGGTCGACAACTCAACCAACCTCGTCGCGTTTGACGTGAAGAATGTAGGAAGAGCTGTGGCGCGAGAAGCTCGGCACCCAGCGCGCCTCGCCTGTCATCGGCGACGGCAAGCTCTACGTCTCCGACGTCGATGGCCAGTTCCACATCTACAAGCTCAATGGCCGCAAGGCGCCGGAGCGGCTGGATCTGGACGTGTTTAAGAACGCCGACGGCTCGGCGACGCAGATCAACGGCTCGCCGGCGATCGCGAACGGACGCGTGTATCTGCCGACGAACAACAACCTCTACGCGATTGGGCTGCCGTCGGGCCAAGGCGTGACGATGAAGCCCGAGCTGCCGCCGGTCGAGAAGGCGCCGGCCGGAGCGAAGCCTGCTCACTTGCAGTTGGTCCCAGCTGAGGTTGCGCTCAACCCCGGCGCGAAACAGACCTTTGTGGCGCGTACCTTCGACGACCACGGCCGCCTGATCGGCGAAGCGACCGGCGCCGAATGGTCGCTGCAAGGCTTGAAGGGTTCCATGGCTGGAGGAGTGCTTTCGCTCAGCGACGAGAATACCCCTCAAGGCGGAGTGGTGACCGTCAAGGCCGACGGCCTGGAAGCGAAGTCGCAAGTCCGCGTGATGCCGGACATTCCGTATTCGGACGACTTCAACTCGTACGAGCTCAAAGGTTTCCCTGCCGGGTTCCCGGCGATCCGCGGACGCTTCGAAGTGGCGGACAAGGACGGCGAAAAGGTTCTCTACAAGAGCGCGGCCAACCTGCGTAGCCAGAAGACGCGCGTCTACTTCGGCGACCCTGACGCTTCGGCCTACACCATCCAGATCGACGTGTTCGGCGCCGAGAAGGCCCGCCGCATGCCCGACGTCGGCCTGATTTCGCACCGTTACACGCTCGACATGCAGGGCAACAAGCAGAAGCTGATGCTCTACACCTGGACTTCGGAAGTCAATCGCTTCTCGAAGACCGTGCCGTTCAAGTTCGATCCCAACATCTGGTACACGATGAAGCTGCGAGTCGAGCCGAGCGGCGACAACAAGCCCACCAAGGTGATGGGCAAAGTGTGGAAGCGCGGCGATCCGGAGCCCGACGCTTGGACGATTGAAGCCGTGGATGAGGTGGGCAACGCGAAAGGCAGCCCCGGATTCTACGCGTACGCACTCGCCGACATGTACTTCGACAATCTGAAGGTCACGCCGAACAAGTAAGGACTACGATGACGACCTCCCAAAAAGTGACGATTCTTTCGGCGCTGCTCGCCTGCGCCGCCCAGGCGGCCGACTGGCCGATGTGGGGCGGCAATCCGCAGCGCAACATGGTGTCGGGCGAAAAAGGCATCCCGCGCAGCTGGAACGTCAAGGACAAGACGAATGTGAAGTGGGTAGCCGAGATCGGCGCCCAGTCCTACGGCAATCCGGTCGTGGCCGAGGGCAAGGTTTTCCTCGGGACGAACAACCAGCTCGAGCGCAATCCGAAGATCAAGGGCGATCAAGGGATCATGATGGTCTTCGACGAGAAGACCGGCGAGTTCCTGTGGCAGATGGCGCACGCGAAGATGGAGTCGGGCCGCGTGAACGATTGGCCTGAGCAGGGCGTGTGTTCTTCGCCCGCGGTGGCGGACGGCGTCGTCTACTACCTATCGAACCGCGCCGAGCTGATGGCGCTCGACGTCGAAGGTTTCCGCGACGGCGAAAACGACGGCCCCTATAAGGACGAAGAGTTCACGAGCGAGATCGACGGCGACGTCATCTGGAAGCTCGACCTGTTCAACGACCTCGGCGTGTTTCCGCACAACATGGCGGCGACGAGCCCGCTGATCATCGGCGACATGCTCTTCGTCAACACGTCGAACGGCGTCGACGAGAGCCACGTGAACATCCCCTCCCCGCGCTCCCCGAGCTTTCTTGCGGTGAACCGCAAGACGGGCGAGATTGTGTGGGAGAACAACGCGCCGGGCGAGAACATCCTGCACGGTCAATGGTCTTCGCCGGCTTATGGCACGGTGGGCGGCGTCGATATGGTCGTCTTCGCCGGCGGCGACGGCTGGCTGCGCGGCTTCAAGCCCGACGATGGAGAGATCCTCTGGGAGTTCGACGCCAACCCGAAGGATTCAGAGTGGAAGCAGGGCCGCGGCGACCGCAACAACATCATCGCAACGCCGGTGATCTGGGAAGACAAGGTCTTCGTCGCTGTGGGCCAAGACCCCGAGCACGGCGAAGGCGTCGGTCACCTCTATGCAGTAGACGTCACCAAGCGCGGTGACATCACCGAGAGCGGCCTTGTCTGGCATCACCCCTTCCGCCGCACGATCTCGACAGTTGCCATCGCGGACGGCATCCTCTACGCGGCGAACTTCTCTGGCTTTCTGCATGCGCTCGACGTGAAGACCGGCAAGATGCTTTGGGAGCATGACATGCTGGCCGCCGTGTGGGGTTCGCCTTATGTGGTCGACGGCAAGGTGATGATCGGCGACGAAGACGGCGACGTGGACGTGCTGCAAGCCGGCCCGACGCTCGAGGTGCTCTCGGAGATCAACTTCGGGAACACGATCTACTCGACGCCGGTGGTGGCGAACGGAACGCTGTTCATCATGACCCGCTCGCACCTCTACGCCATCGCCCAGAAGTAGCAGCGCCAATTCCGAGCCCCGGCATCAATGCCGGGGTTCAAGGCCCGGAAAAATATCGCACGCCCAACCGTGGCATCGCTGCCACGGCTCTGTTCCCCGAGGGGATACCATAGAAGACTCTCATGCCGACCGCTTCCACATCCGCCCTTCAACCCAAGATCGACGCCGCGAAGAAACGGCTCGACGCCCATGTCCGCGAGATCGTCCAATGGCACTTCTCGCCCGACACCGGGTGCCCGTTCTGGCTCGACTGGGCGAAGAAGGCCGGTTGGGACCCGCGCAAGGAAGTGAAGTCGTTTGAAGACCTCAAGAAGTTCGGCTTCTTCGAGGACGAGAACCTGCGCGGCGGGCCGGTGCGCCGCTGGGTGCCCAAGGCCTATGCGGACAAACCAATCTACGTTTTCGAGACCGGCGGCACGACAGGCGTGCCGAAGTCGCGCATCAACGTGAACGACTTCCGCATCGACTACTCCGAGTTTTCGAAGACGCTGCCGGACGAGTTTTTCCCGAAAGGCGCGGACTGGTTACACCTGGGCCCGAGCGGTCCGCGGCGGTTGCGTCTTGCGATCGAGCACTTGGCGCAGGACCGCGGCGGCATCTGCTTCTCGATTGACCTCGACCCGCGTTGGGTGGTGAAGCTGCTCAAGCGCGGCGAGTTTGAAGAGGTCGAGCGCTACAAGAAGCACTGCATCGACCAGGCGATCACCATCCTCGGCGTTTCATGAAGGCGTCAAGTGCATCTTCACCAATTTCGAAGTTGCTCGAGGCTTTGTGCGACCGCATCTCGCTCAAGAAGTACGGCATCACAGGCGTGTTCTGCGGCGGTACGGAGATGACGCCGCAGTTCCACCGCTTCGCCGTCGAAGAGTTGCTCGAGGGCTGCCTACTTCGCCGCCACGTACTAACACGCTGATGGGCTTGGCCTGCCACAAGCCCTTCGATCCGGCCGACAACTACGCCATCATCTACTTCGCGCCCCAACCACGTGCGGTGACGCAGGTCGTCAACCCGGACAACATGGACGAGGAAGTGGGCTACGGCGAAACCGGCCGCGTGCTTTTGACTTCGCTGACGCACGAGCTCCTCATGCCGCGCTCTCTTGAGCGCGACATCTGCGAACGGGAAAGGCCCTGTGACGCCTACCCCTGGGACGGCGTGTGCAACGTGCGTCCCTACGAGACTGCCAAGACCGGTAAAGTGACCGTCGGCGTCTACTAGGGCCGCTTCCAGCCGATGACGCCTTTCGATTTCCAACCCCGGACCCGTGTCGCGGCGCGGGCTCGCTCGAACGGCTCGGCGAGCTGGCCAGCGGGCTTGGCAGCCGGCGCGCGCTGCTGGTCTCCGATCCCGGCATCGCCGCCGCCGGCTACACCAACTGCGCCTTGCGGCTGCTCATGCAGTCCGACATCGAGGCGCACCTGTTCAGTGACGTCGAGGAGAACCCAGCACGGCGCACGTTGACGCCGGTCTCCTCGTCGCGCGCGCGAAAGAAGTCGACCTAATCGTAGGCCTGGGCGGCGGCTCCTCGATGGACTGCGCCAAGGGCGTCAACTTCGTCTACACCAACGGCGGGACGATGCACGACTACTGGGGTGTGGGCAAGGCGCAGCGCCCGCTGTTGCCCTTCATCGCCATCCCGACCACGGCCGGAACGGGCAGCGAAGCGCAATCGTTCGCGCTGATTTCCGATTCGGCCTCGCATCGTAAGATGGCTTGCGGAGACCCCAAAGCCGCAGCCGCTGTCGCCATCCTCGACCCTGAGCTGACAGCCTCGCAGCCGCGCGACGTAACGGCCAACACCGGCATCGACGCGCTCACGCATGCGCTCGAGACGTGGGTCACCAAAAAGCGCAATCCGCTCTCGGAAGCGTATTCGCGGGAAGCTTGGCGGCTGATTGCACGAAACTTCCGCAAGGTGATCGACAGTCCAAACGATGTGGAGGCGCGTGCGGGTATGCAGCTTGGAGCGCATTTTGCGGGCGCGGCGATCGAGTGCTCGATGCTCGGCGCGGCGCACTCCTGCGCCAACCCATTGACCGCGCACTACGGCATCGTGCACGGCTCGGCGGTTGGTCTCATGCTGCCTTCGGTGATTCGCTTCAATGCCGAGGTGGTGGGCGGCTTGTACGACGAGCTCGGCGGAGCGGAAGAGCTGGCGGCTACGGTCGAAGGCCTGCTCGCTCATGCCGGCTTGCCCACGCGGCTCGAGCAGCACGGCGTCTCGCGCGAGGATCTGCCACAGTTGGCGGCCGAGGCGGCGGGACAGTGGACGGCGCAGTTCAATCCGCGCGAGGTGGATGCGGCAGCGCTCGAGGAGATTTACCGGTGCGCCTGGTAGGCCGAGTCGGGTTGGTCTGCGCGCTGCTGGCGCCTGCCCTGCTTGCCGATTGGCCGCTGTTCCTGGGCAACGCGCAGCGCAATTCCATCTCGCCGACGCCGCTCGCGCCGCCGCTCGAAGTCGAGTGGACCTATGACGCACCCGACGGCGTAGACTCGACCGCTATCATCGTCGACGGGACGGTCTACTTCGGCGAGATGAACGGCAAATTCCACGCCGTCGACCTCGCGACGGGCAAGTCCAAGTGGGTCTACCAGGCAGGACTTGGCGTTCCGGCCTCAGGGTGTGTTCAGGATGGTCTTGTCTTTTTTGGCGACGAAGACGGGTTCTTCCACGCCGTCGATATCAAGACCGGCGAAGGGAAGTGGAAGTTCGAGACGCACTCGGAGATCCTGTCCTCGCCAAACTGCCAGCCTGGGGCGGTCCTGTTCGGCTCCTACAACGCCAGCCTCTACAGCCTCGACCCCAAGACCGGCAAGGAGAACTGGAGCTTTCGCACCGAGGACCGCGTCCATTGCAGCCCGGCCATCAAGGACGGCCATACGTTCGTCACCGGCTGCGACGGCATGCTGCGCATCATCGACGTGAAGACGGGCGAGCAGACCGAGGCGATCGAGCTGGCGGATTATATTGCTTCCACCCCGGCGGTGGTCGGCGACCGGCTGTTCGTTGGCACGATGGGCAACGAAGTGCTTGGCGTCGACTGGAAGCAGGGCAAGATCCTCTGGCGGTATCACCATCCCGAGACCGACTTCCAGTTTTTGTCATCGCCGGTGATTGCCGACGGTAAAGTCATCATCGGGGGACGCGACAAGCGCATCCATGCGATCGACGAGAACACGGGCAAGCTCGTCTGGGAGTTCGTGACGAAGTCGCGCGTCGACTCGTCGCCGACGCTTGCGGGCAATGTGATTTGGGTTGGCTCGAACGACGGCAATCTCTATGCGCTTGACCTCAAGACCGGCAAAGAGCTGTGGAAGTTCACCATCGGCGGGTCAATCGTGGCGCAGCCGGCGATCAGCGGGGACCGGCTCATCATCGGGTCGCGGGACGGCGTGGTGTACTGCTTGAAGAAGCCATAGGGTGGCGGCTGGATAGCGCGGCTTGGAGGTCTGCTTCATCCGCTTCGCATGTCTTTCGGAATGGGCAATCCGTCAGTGACGCGCCTGTCAAGGTGCGGTTTGCGTGAAAACGCAGAATCAAGTCGATTCAGCCCCGCAGGGGCGCGGTAGAAATCAGCCACGGGCAAAGCCCGTGGACGGAAAAGGCGGTTCGCGTGCTCTGTTACCCCGCATTCCATGCGGGGCTGTTGCTTGCGCCGCCCCCTTCAGGGGCTACTACGCTTTCGCCTGCGGCGAATCGCTGCTGTGAGCCGCTTAAACTTCGCTGAGTAGCGGGGACAGTCACGCAGTGACGGTCCCCGGGGCTAGATCAGGCGCTACGGTTCGCGGCCTTTGTCGATGAAGGGCGTCGATTCGACTGGTTCGAAGAGGCCGAAGGTCCAGACGCCGGCTTGGGCGACGATGGTGACGTACTGTTTCCCGTCGCGTGACCACGTGATCGGAGAGGCGTAGACCGGCTGGCCCAGGTTGAAGTGCCAGAGGTGTTTGCCGGTCTTCGCGTCGACGGCCGCCAAGTGGTTGTCGTCGTCGCCGAAGAAGACCACGCCGCCCGCGGTCGAGACGACTCCGGCCCAGGCTGTCGTGGGGCCGGTCAGCGGATATTCCCAGACACGCTTGCCTGTCTCCGGCTCGAGGCGCGTAGCAAGAAGCGTCCGGTGTGGCCGGGAGGGTTCTCTCCGCCGGTGCCGGCAAAACCAACCATCGGCTTGGGGTCCTTGGCCGACGCGGTGTAGACGTCGCAAGCTTCGAGCGTCATCACATACATCAACCCTGTCTCGGGGTTGTAGGCGTCCGACATCCAGTTGGCCGCGCCGCGCACGGTCGGGCAGACCTCGACGCCTTGGGCGTTCGGCGTCATGCCGGGAACCAGGATCGGGCGCCCCTTCTCGTCGATACCCTTCGCCCAGGTCAGCTTGTCGACGAACGGCGAAGCGTGCAGAAATTCGCCGGTCTTACGGTCCAGGATGTAGTAGAAGCCATTGCGATTGGCCTGCACGACGACTTTGCGCTTCTTGCCCTTGATCGTTAGATCCAGCAACAGCGGCGGCTCTTGCGCATCCCAGTCCCAGACATCGTGCGGGGTGAACTGGAAATACCACTTCATCTCGCCCGTATCGAGGTCGACCGCGATCAGGCAGTCAGTGTAAAGGTTGTCGCCGGGGCGGTCGCCGCCATAGAAGTCGGGCCAAGGGTTGCCGGTCGGCCAAATCAGCCAGTTGAGCTCCGGATCATAAGCGCCGGGCATCCAGGTGCCGGCGCCCCCCCAGTCGAGCGTCTTCGGTCCCCAGCCTTCCGAGCCGGGCTCGCCTTTCGCCGGGACGGTCCACAACTTCCAGGCCTGGCTGCCGTCCTCGGCGTTGCGCGCTTCGAGGAAGCCGCGGATGCCCGAGTCGCCGCCGGAGACGCCGACGATGATCTTGTCCTTGATGGCGACGGGCGCGACGGTGCAGTGGTAGCCTTGCTCGGGGTCAGCATACTCCGCATCCCAAACGACGCCGCCGTTGTAGCGGTTGAGCGCGACGAGGTGGCAGTCGCTTGTGACAAAGAAGACGCGGTCGCCTAGGATAGCGGGCCCGCGGTTCTGGCGCTGCATCTCGACGCCTTCCTGGCGGTAGTGCCACACCTGGCGACCGGAGACGGCGTCAAGCGCATACACCTCGTTCGAGTTCGAGACGTACATCATGCCGTCATAGACGACAGGGTAAGAACCCACGCGACGCGCGCCTTCGACATAGAAGAACCACTTTGGGACGACGTTCTTGACGTTCTCGGCCGTAATCTGGTCCAGCGGGCTGTGGCGGTTGGCCGCGTAGTCGCCCATGAATGTGAGCCAGTTCTCGCCGGGGCCGGCCAAGATGTCTTCGTAGCGCACCTGGGCTTGGGTGAGCGGGGCGATCGAAAGGGCGGCCAGGAGGGCTAGCGTGGGCACGGCATGCCGTGCCCCTAGGGTCGTCTGTACGGTTCTCACTCGGATTTTTCCTTGCTCGGAGGACGGATGGCTTGCTTGGCCAGGAAGGCGAGCAGGTCGTTCTGCTCCTGTTCGCTCAGCCGTTGCGCGTAGTCGCTGGGCATCCAGGAGTCTTCGCGGAAGAAGACTTCCTTGACTTCGTTCTTGTCGAGCAGGTGCAGCTTGCCGCTGTTCTCGAGCACTTGGATCGAATAGTTGCTGTTGTTCTTGGCGACGCCTTGGATCTTCTTGCCGTCCTTCAGCGTGACGATGACCGGGCGGAACCCGTCGGTGAGGCGCTTATTCGGCTCGAAGACGCCTTCGCGCAAGGTGGCCAAGTTCGACGACACGCCGATGTTGGTCAGGTCCGGCCCGAGATAGCCGCCCTCGCCGCGAATCATGTGGCACTTGTTGCAGCCGCCCTTACCGTAGTAGATCGTCTTGCCCGCGGCGGGGTCGCCCTTGACGTTCTGTAGAAAGGCCGGGGCGCTGAGGTTGCGCACGAACGCGGTGATCTGCCAAACCTGGTCGTCGGGCAGCGGCGAAGGCGGCATGTCCGTGCCGGGTATGCCGTTCTTGACCATTGCGAACAGCTCTTCATTCGAGGCGCGGCGCGCATTGCGGGCCGTGATCAGGTTGGGCCCTCGGCCTCCTTCCGCGGTCGGCCCATGGCAGCCGGAGCAGACGCTCAGGTAAAGCTCGTGGCCGGCTTCGATGGCCTTGTCGTCGCCGATGTAACGCTCGGCGACTTTGTCTGCCGCGAGGTCTCCATGCGGGGCCTGCTGCTGTGCGGACAAGGCGCCGGCGAGCAGGAGGAAGAGTCCGAGTGCGCGCATAGCCCTATGATTATAGGCTGCTTGTGCGCAAGAAACGCAGGGGAAAGCGCACGCTGTCAGTGTGCGGCGCCTGCGGTCTCCGGCAGGAAGTAAAACACGATGCCGAGGATGATGTAGACGGCGATGAGCAGCGCGCCTTCGAGCCAGTTCGACTCGCCGTCGCTTGCGATTTGATAGGTGATGAAGGCGGCCATCACGACCGCGAGCACTTCGGCCGGAGTGAAGACCAAGTCCATCGGCGCCGGCGCCAAGAAGTAGCTCGCAAACACCAGCACCGGGGCGACGAACAGCGCTACTTGCACGCTCGAACCGATCGCGATCGACAGGCTCAGGTCCATCTTGTTCTGCAAGGCCATCAGGATCGCTGTCGAGTGCTCGGCGGCGTTGCCCACGATGGCCACTACGATCACGCCGACGAAGACGTTGGTCATCCCGAGATCGTGCGCGGCGTGCTCCACCGAGCCGACCAGGATCTCACTGACCCACGCCACCAGCGCGGTCGCGCCGACGAGCAGGCCCAGCGCCTTACTCATCGGCCACGGCTTCTCGTCGCCATGGCCGTGCCCGCCGGCGCCTTCGAAGAATTCCTTGTGCGTGTGCAACGTGAAGACGAGCCCGAGGCAGTACGCGACGATCAGCACGACCGCGATCTCGAGGCTCAAGTCACGCTCGACGGCGCGAGCGCCAGGACCGGCCAAGTAGTGGAAGACCGCGGGGGCGATCAGCCCGACCGCAGCGAGAGTGAGCAATGTCGACTGCATCCGCGCGCCGGCGGCGTTGAAGCTCTGGTTCTTGAACTTGAGACCGCCGGCCAACACGGAGGCCCCGAGCACGAGCAGGATGTTGCCGATGATCGAACCGGTCAGCGAGGCCTTCACCACGTCGACCAAGCCGTCCTTGAGAGCAACGAGCGCAATGATCAGCTCGGCCGCGTTGCCGAAAGTGGCGTTGAGCAACCCGCCCACGCCTTCGCCGGTATGGGCGGCGATATGCTCGGTCGCCTTGCCCATCCATCCGGCCAGCGGCAGGATCGCGAGACAGGCCAGGAAAAAGATCACTGTCGGCGAAAACGCCATCTCCTCGCCGACGACCGCCGCCGGCAGGAAGACGAGAAACCAGTCGAGCGAGGGCTTCAGGAACTTTTTCATCGCACGGATTACGTGAGAGTGACCGTTTCGACGGCGGAATTGTTGCGGTGGGCTTCCAGGCCCGTAAGCTCGGCGGATTTTCCGCTCTCGGGATCGCTGACCTTCACGGTGTACTTGCCCGTCTCGAAGACGAACGGCTGCCATCTCGCCTCGGGGGCGCGCAAGGTATAGACGATCTCGCCGTTCTTCTCGGCGATGACCTGGATGACCGGCTTGGCCACGCCGGAGACCTCGAGCTTGGGCAGTCGTCCTGCCTGCTTGGCGCCGTAGCTGTCGAGCTGCGCCACGGTCACCGGCCAAGTGGGGAACTGCGTTCCGCTCTGGGTGGGGTCGTTGAGCAGCGGCCAGCACTCGACGGTGACGTTGCGCGCCTGTTTGTTGAAGTGCGCGACGCCGAAACCGGCCGCTTTGTCCATCTCGCGGTCGAGCAGGTCGCGCCGCAACTCGACCTTGGGGTTGGCGCAAGCGAGTACGCGCATGGGGTTGTCGAAGCTGTCCTGGAAGTCCCCGAGAAACGAGGGCGCACCGTCGGGGCGGTTGGTTCCTGGCTCGAGCGGCTCGAACCAGCGCGGGTAGAGATTGTTGACCGCAGGGCCGGCGAACCCGACCGGGCCGTCGCCCTGTTCGTCGATGCCGTAATGCACCACCGCCGCCAGATGCTGATCCCCGGCCAAGTGGAACGGGAAAGCCTTGCGCATCGCGCGCAGCGCTTTGTCGCGCGCGGTCTGCGGCCAGCCGTTGGCGTCGTAATCGGCGATCAGGCGCATGCGGTCCGCGCCGTGCGTGGTCGCCATGGCGGTGAAGATGGTCTGAGAGATGACGGCTTTCATCTCGGCGCCGCGCCAATCCTGCGCCCAATCGTCGAGGAAGCGCAGCTGGCGGTCGCCGAGCAGCTCAAAGCCGGGCTTATCGGCCGTCTTGGGGTGCCAGTTGGGGTCGGTGACGTGGTCGGCGCGCGTGGTCGTACCGGAAACTTTGCCCTCAGGCGCGGTCTTGAATTGGCGGTCCGCGATGATCGCCCAGCTCACGCCGCCGTAGACCATGTCGCCGAAGTAGACGCTGATGCCCCGTTTGCAAGGCTCGGGGTCGGGGATGTCTGGATGGTGCGCAGTCTGTGTGCGGTGAACGGCGTTCACGAACTGTGGGCTCATCATGTAGCCGGCCGAGGCTTGTGTCTCATCGGGCGTGAGCTGTTCGCCGCCCTCGCCCCAGAGGTTGCCGTGGAAGACGTCGTGATCGTCCGGAATCGAGACGGCCGGCCGGTCGCGGATGAGCTCACGCCAAGTCCAGCCATGCTGATACCACTTGCGCAGCATATCCAGGATCGAGCGGTCACCCTCGACGAAGCGCAGCGCGCCGTAGCCGCCGGTGCCTTCGTAATACTGGTCGCCCGTGAAGCAAAACAAGTCCGGGTCGAGCTTGCCGACGCTCTCGACGCAGGCGGTATTGGGAAAAGCGTAGTGCGCGTTGCAGGAGATGTCGGCGATGGTGATCTCGGGTTTGTCGACCGGATCGCGCCGTATGGTTCCCTCGAAGGTGTGCTCGACGGGCTTGCCTGTGTCGGAGAGCGTGTAGACCACGCGGTACGGCGTGTCGACGGTCGAATCCCAGTCGGCCACACGAAATGTGGCGGTGCGGGCGTCGGGGTCGATCTTTGCTTCGGCCGCGGGCGCCCACTCCTCGCCCTTGCGTACTTGCAGCGCGACGGTTTGGGCATCGTCTGCGCCAACTGGCGGCATCTGCGCGGTCATCTTCATCACGTTGCGCGAGAGCGTGTAGTGGGCGAAGAGAATCGGGCCGAAAGCGCGGTCGTCGAAGCGGTCGACCAAGCTGCCGGCGACGGTCCAATCGTCGAACCAGAATGCCCCGGCCTGATCGGACTCTTGTTGGTTGGCCGGTCGCGCATCGAGCGGCTGAATGTTGGCGATGAGCGCTACGCCGCCTTGCAGTGAGTCGGCGGGCAAGCCGTCCTTGGTCACCGAGCCGAGCATCTCGCCCGACTCTCCGTCGTGCGCCATCAAAGTGACTGAAGCGCCGGCCTCGGTCGCCTCCGCGGCCAAGTGCAGCGCCACCGAGGCGCGGTCGAGATTGACCGCGCCGGCTTCGGCCTCGTTGATGTCGCCGATGAACAAGCCGCCGGCGCCGGTCAGCCCGACGTCGAGGCCGCGCCCGTGGACCAAGGCGTGACGATAGTCTTCCAATCGTCCCTTTGAGCCCAACCGGAACCCGACCGAGCCGGGGCCGGCGAACGAACCTCCGCCCAGGCGCCCGGCCGTCGCGTTCATTTCGAGACGCCCCGCGCCCGCCGTGCCGCCGTGCGTCAGCAGGTGGAGCTGGCGGTTCATCGAGGGGAAGTGGCACTCCACGCGGCCCTCAGACACGCGCCAATCCTGCAACGGGTTGGCCCAGAATTCCCGCCCGATCCAGACACGGTCCGGGGTCTTGGCCCAGTCGGCATGGAAACCCGCGCCGTCGCTCGATCCGCAGCCGCTTTCGCTCGCGAGGCTCCCCGCGACGGCGGCGCCGGCGGCGAGCGAAGCGGACTGGCGGAGGAAGCGGTGGCGATCAATGGACTTCATGTGCATTAGTAAGTGTAGTTTCTCAGCGCCGGCGGCAGCACCTTTCCGCACCCGCGGCTTGGATGCGGGCCTCTGGATTTGGTCTAATCCGTAACGGACTAGGAGAATCCTCTCGATGAAGCGAATCCTCGTTGGCGCCATGTTCGCCGGATTGTTGGCCTTGGGCTGGAATTGAGTTCGGAGGCGGCCGAGATGGTCAGCGGCCAAGGCCATAAGGCTGTTCCGCGTGTTCTACACCTCCTCGATTCTTCCCGCCAAGGCGCAGGAAGTGCTCGAGAAGGCGCACGGCGGATTCGCGGTGGATCGCCGTGCGGGGAAAGGCGAAACGTTCTTCGCCCTGCCCGGCGCCGGGATTCTGCGCATCGGCGCGGACTTGAAGACGGTGGAGCTGCTTGACACCGACGCGAGCATGCGCGACACCAACCTGCACAACTCGACGCTATGGTTCGACCGCGCGGGCAAGGGTTTTCTGGTTTTCCCGGGGAACCAGTCCAACCGCGTCTACACGACGACTATGGACGGCAAGCTGCTCGACACCATTGAGCCCCCGACCGACAAGGTGAAGTTTGCCGAGCCGAAGGTCGCCACCTACTTTCGCGAGGGCGGGCCGTTCGTCCCGACCGATGTCGAGTATCTCGACGGCACGTATTACATCGCGACGGGATATTCGAAGCTCGACTACGTGCTGATGGCGCGCGTGATGGGCACGTCGCCGTTTCGCACCAGCTGGACGCGCAGGCCTCGGCGGCAAGGGTGAAGGGGTGGGCCAGTTCGGCACCGGACATGGCATCACAGTACCTCCGGGCAAGAAGCGCATTGACGTGGCGGATCGCCCGAACGCGGAGATCGACCGCTTTACGCCGGCCGGCAAGTACATCGACACGGTGAAGACGCCTCCGGGCTCGTTCCCCTGCGACATCGACTACGAAGGCTGCTTCGGCGTGATCGGCTCGCTCAATCACCCCGACAAGACCAAGGGCGCGCCCGTCTACCTGTTTCCTCGAGGCGACAAGATCGTTTCGACGATCCTGCCGAAGGAAGAGCTCGGCCTCGAGAAGTTCATGCACATCCACAACGCGACGATGCGCACGATCGACGGCAAGATCTACCTGATCGTCCAGGCCTGGAACTCCGGGTGACTTCGCGGATCTTGGAGCAGGTGACGAACTAATCGCCTGTGATCCGCGTGTCGACGCGGGCTACTGGCCTCGATCGTATCGCTGGGGTGGGCGACGAGAACGTCGCCCCCTTCCAGGCCGGCGCGAACTTCGGCGAGAGAGTCTCCGCGGTGTCCGAGCTCGACCGTCCGCAGCTCGGCCCGCCCGTCCACCACGGCAAAGGTCGCCCATCCTGCATCGGTCCGGAAGAACGCGCCGGCTCGCGCCTGCAACACATCCTCGCCCCTCCCAAAGGATGAAGCGGCACTGATGCGGTAAGCGTCTCCGAGCAGCTCACTCTTCCGGACGGAGACACGATGTCGAGGATCACCAGGACCCGCTGCTCCTCGACGCCGAGGGCGGAGACCTTCGTGAACGCGACAGGCTCGACGAGCCGCACGCGCGCCTCGAGAAGCTCATCTCCGCCCCAGCGCTCGAGGACGGCCCGCCCGCCTGCCCGGAGCTTGACGGCGTCGGAAGAAAGAGCCCGACGACGATCTCGAGACCCGCCGGGTCGCCGATCTCGAGGAGCGGGTCCGGCTGCGGCCACGACGCCTCGCTTTCGCGAAACCGTTTCAGGACTCGCCCCTTCACTGGGGCTCGGATCGCAACGACTTCCGCACCTTGCGAGCCGCCCTCAGCGGCGGAATAGCGGAGCGCTGTCTTGAAGCGTCGAGATCGTGTTTGGCGACGTCCACCTGGAAGTTTGCGGAACGGAGCTCTGTCGGCGCGGCGAGCGTCGGAAGTCGTCTGGTCGAGCTTCATCGCGGGCGACTACCCCGGCTTTCGCCACCCTGAATGCGGGCCAGCTCGCTCTTCCCAGTACGCCGCGTCGGCGTCGCGGCGCGTGTTCGTTCCTTTGCCGGTTCGAGATTCGCCGTTGCGGAGACGCGCTTCGGCTTCGGCGCGGCTGCGGCGGTCGAGCACGTTTGAGCGAAGAGGCTCGAGTCGCAGCAACATCGCCGAGCCTCCACCTTGTCCCCGACTTCGAGGTCGATGCGGCGGGCGAACCCGGCCACCGGGGCCGAGACCAGGTAGCGGTCAATCACACGCGTCTTCCCCTCTTCGGTGAAGGATTCCGTCAGGGGACCCCGCGCGACCGTAACCCCCTCCACGAGCACCGGGCGCGGACGCAGGCCGTAGATCAGCAAAGCGACCAAGGCCGCCGTGACGGCGAATAGCAAGATCGATTTACGGCGTTGCATGGCTTACTCCCTGGTCTTTAGCGCCTCGATCAGGTCGAGGTGGTTGATGCGCCGGCGCACGATCCAGGCCGACACTGCCGCACAAGCGAGAACGATGAGACCGGCGTAGGAATACGTCCGCGTCGAGATCACGAGCGGCACGCGGAAGAGCTCGCTCTGCCAAGTCTGTACGAAGGCCCCTGCCAACACTCGGCCCATTGCGACGCCAAGCGGCAGGCCGAGAAGCGTGAGCAGCGCCAACTCGCCGAGCAGAATGTGGGAGGCTTCCGCGCGGGTGAACCCCAGCACCCGTAGGCTTGCCAAGTCGCGGCCGCGCTCGGACAGCGCCACGCGCGCGCTGTTGTAGATCACGCCGAAGGCAATCGCTCCGGCCAAGGCGGTCGCGACGGCGGCGAACATCAAGATCTGCTCGCCCATCGTGTCCTTGAGACTCCGCAGCGCCTTGCGCTGCACCTGCGTTCCGGCGACCCTTGGCATGTTCTCCAGCCTTCGATAGAGCTCCTTTTCGTAGAGGGGATCGACCGCTAAATAGACGCCGGAGAGGGCTCGACCCTCATGCATCAGGCGGTTGAGCGCCACGATGTCCATGTAGCCGGAAACGCCCAAGAATTGGCTGACCACGCCGGCTAGGGGAACCTCACGCACCGGCCGTTCGCCCTCGAGGATCTCCGTCGTGACAACGTCCCCCACTTCGAGCCCGAGCAGATTGGCCAGATAGTCCGTCATCACGAGACCCTTGGATGGCAATTGCGCGACTTGCAGGTTCGCATCGAGCGTCCGGTAAAGCCGTCCGCCGGGCTCGTATCCCTGGATGATCGTGCGGTAGGTACGTCGGCCGTTGCGAAAGCGGACTGGCACCGCGCGGTAAGGCTCTCCGTAGAAGACCCCCGGCATCTGTTCGAGGTCGTAGAGCGAGCGCCGCGATGTCGGCTTGGTGAACGAGACGGTCATGTCCTGGCGCTCCGTCAAGCGGAATTGCACATCGAGCATGTAGTCGATCGAGTCTTGGAAGATCAGGCCAAGCACCAGAATGGAGTACGAAGCGGCCACACCGACCGAAGTCAGCAGCGCACGCATGGGCCGGCGTTCGACGTTGCGCAGGATCATCCGAGTCGCCTCGCTGACCCTGTCGCCCAGGCCGAGCCTTTCGACAAACGTGCGGCGGAAGTTCCCTGGCGGTTCGGGGCGCATCGCCTCTGCCGGAGCCTGCGAGGCAGCCTTGTAGACCGAATACAGCGTCCCAGCGAACGCGGCGGCGAGGCTCAGCGCCAGCGCCCACAGTGCAATCGAGGGATCGAGCTCATAGAGCAGAAAGGGAAACCGGTAGAACTCCGCGTACAGACCGCTGAGCCCCTCTCCGAGCCAGATTCCGCCGACGAATCCGAGGGCGACTCCAATGCAGGCGATGATCGAGGCGAACTCGAGATAGTGGATCGCAACATCGCCGTTGGAATAGCCGAAGGCTTTGAGCGTGGCAACCAGCTCCCGTTGCGTTTGGATGAGCCGGCTGAGCACGACATTGAGCAGGAAGGCGGCGACCGACAGGAAAATGATCGGGAAGAATGTCGCCATGGACTCGAGCTGTCGGAATTCCTCACTCAGGTACCGGTGCGAAGGCTGATCCTTGCGCCCGTGCGAGCCCAAACCGCCGTATCGCGCCAGGACATCGTCGACGCGGGAGAGCACGTCGTCAATCTGCGCATCGGCGGTGAGCCGCATGGTCGCGTTGTTGAAGGCGCCGTCCATGTCGTACGCCGTCGCCAGCGGCTTTCGCGCCATCCACAAAATTCCGTAGCTGTGGAAGTCCGGGACGATCGAGGCCGCTGGGATCTGCAGGACGAACTCGGGCGAGAGCGCCACGCCGACGAGCCTTAGGCGTTTGCGGCGGCCATTGATGATGGCGTCCAGGTGGTCGCCGGGTTGGAAGTGGTGCGCCTCGGCGAAGGCTTCGCTGACGACCGCCTCGTCGTCCCGTAACGGATCCATCAGGCGGCCGGCGCGTAGGTAGAGCTTGTTGATCTGGGTCCGCTCAGGGTCATAGGAGACGATCAGCGCCGTCGCTGGATCGGGGTACTCCGCGATGTCGAGCTTGACCGAGGCGTTGACGCGCGTCTCGACGCGGGCGACGCCCGGGATGTCCGCAAGCCGCAGGGCGATGCTTTCCGGCGCGCGTTCGAGCGAGACGAAGGCGTCAGCGAAGTTGTAGTCGCGATAGAAGGCGTCCCGCGTCTTGCGCAGCGAGTCGAGTGTAGAGAGCGACATGACGAATGTCGCCACGCCGCTGCCAATGACCATTGCGATCGCCAGCGCTTGGCTTCTCATGGCCCACAGTTCCCGGACCAGCTTGTGATTGAGAGCCTTCACAGCAGCCGCCTACCATCGAATTTCGCTCGCTCGCTTCTTCTGCAAGTTGCGTTCCGCCGAGACGATCTGGCCGTCGTGCATGCGCAGCACGCGGTCCGCCATGGCCGAGATATCGGAGTTGTGCGTGATGATCGCCGTCGTCGTCCCAAGCTCGCGGTTGGCGCGTTCGAGCGCTTCCAAGACGATGACTCCCGTCTCGGAATCAAGCGCGCCCGTGGGCTCGTCGCACAGCAGCACTTCAGGGTTCTTGGCAATGGCGCGCGCGATGGCGACCCTCTGCTGCTGCCCGCCGGACATCTGCGAGGGAAATAATCCAGCCGGTCGCCGAGGCCGACCAGCTCCAGCGCGTCAGCCGGGTCCATCGGGTGGTCCACGATCTCGGTGACCGCCGCTACGTTCTCACGCGCGGTCAAGCTCGGAATCAGGTTGTAAAACTGGAAGATGAAGCCGACGTGGAATCGCCGGTATTGGGTCAAATCGCGCTCGGTGGCCCAGGTGAGGTCAACATCGCGGTAGCGGACGGTCCCGCTCGTCGCCGTATCGAGCCCCCCGAGAATGTTGAGCAGAGTCGACTTACCGCTGCCGGAGGGCCCGAGCAGGACGATCAGCTCGCCTTCGAACAGATCGAGATCCACGCCGCGTAAGGCATGGACGCGAACCTCGCCCATCTCGTAGACCTTGCTGACGCCACGGGCCTGGAAAACCGTGGCGCGTTCGACTGAAACGGCCATGGTGCGCAAGACCTGCCTGCATCTGTGATTCGATGCAGGTCTAGGGCCAAACTTCGTCGAGCAACGTCGACAACCGCACCGCAGCCTTGGCCAACTGCAGCTCAGCGGCCATGCGCGCCTGCACAGCGTAGTCGCCGTCGAGTTGCTTGGGCGAGCCCTTGGGCAGTGCGCCATAGGCGACGCGCACCGCGGACAGGTGGGTGTCCCGGGTCCAATCCTTCATGTTGCCCTTGGACCACTCGCGGGCGCGCTGCGGCGTAATCAACTCGCGGATTCGCTCGGCCAACATGTCTTCGTCCACGTCGGCGAAGATCTCGTCGTCCCAGTATTCATACAGCTCGCCTTGCTTGCCGTTGAACTCGACCGGGATCGCGTCGCCGCCGTTGCCGGGAGGATAGCCGGCGCGCAGCGGCTGGTGCATGTCGACTGCCAGGTTCACCAGGAACTTGAACGCTTCTTGGAGTTGCGGCTTGTCCTTGTGCGCCAGCCGGACGATGCCCACGGTCTCCCGCAACTTCACCGGCGTGCAGTCGCCCACCGGACAATCGCGGTCGAGATCCAGCCGCGTGGCGGTTGGCGGAATCGTGATCGAGTGCCAAGCTTCGGTCTCGGGGCGCTCGTCCTCGATGTGATGCGACCAGCCGGCGTTGTCGTAGAGCTTGGCGTCGCTGCCCATCATCAGGCGCTGCCGCCGGTCGGCGCTCGGGCTCAACCTCTCCTGGGCCACGCGCAGCACCGCGCGGTGCACCTTGTCGCTCCAAGCCTGGAGCGGAGCAGGCCCGAAGGCCAATGCGCACAACGCCAACGTGACAGGGAGCCAAGGGCTCGGTAGCCGCATACTCTGTACGATACTAGGAAGCCCGAATCCGATGAAAGTCGCCGACATCGCACGCCTGCTGGACGCCCCGCTCGAAGGCGACTCCGAGGCGGAGATCGTTTCTGCGGCGCCGCTCGACCGGGCGCAGTCCGGCGATCTCGGGTTTGTCGAATCTGCGCGCACAGCCCAAGGTTTGAATGCTTGCCAGGCCGGCTGCCTGATCTTGCCGGCCGGCGCTGAAAAGCCCGTCGGCGTCGCCGCCGCGATCCGCGTAGCCAAGCCGCGTAATGCGTTCGCGAAAGCTCTCGCCGCGCTCAAGCCGCAAGTCCGGCCGGAGCCCGGAGTGCATCCCGACGCGACCGTTGCACCATCAGCAAAGCTGGGCCAAGGCGTCTTCGTCGGACCGCGAGCCGTGATTGGCGAGAACGCGGCGATCGGCGAAGGGACGGCCGTCCACGCCGGGGCCACGATTGGTGCGGGCTCGGCACTGGGCGAGGGCTGCACGGTGCATGCCGGGGCGCATGTCTACCCGGGCGCGCGGATCGGCAAGCGCTGCATTCTGCACTCGGGTGCGGTGATCGGCGCCGACGGCTTTGGCTTCGTCTTCGAGGGCGGCGCCTATCAAAAATTCCCCCAGGTGGGCGGCGTGGTGTTGGGCGACGACGTGGAAGTCGGCGCCGGCGCCTGCATCGACCGCGGCGCTCTGGGCGACACCGTGATCGGCAACGGCGTGAAGCTCGACAACTTGGTACACATCGGGCACAATTGCCGCCTGGGCAACCATGTCGTGATTGCCGCGCAGACGGGCCTCTCGGGCGGCGTGATCGTGGAAGACTACGTCACCATGGCGGGCCAAGTGGGCATCGGCGACAAGGCGCAGATCGGCGCGCAAGCGGTGCTCGGCGGACAAGCCGGCGTGCTCCCAAGCCGCCGTGTGGAAGGCAAGCAAGCCTACTGGGGCACGCCCGCGCGCGCTCACCGGGACTATTTGCGCAAGCTCGGCGCGCTCGACAAGCTACCCGACGCGCTGGCGAAGATCAAGGCGCTCGAGCAGCGCCTGGCGGAGCTCGAGGAGAAATGAAGCGCGTCGTCGTCGGCGGCCACACCCGCAACATCGGCAAGACGCAAACCGCCTGCGCCATTCTTGCCGAGACGGCCGATCTGGGCTGGACCGCCGTCAAGATGACCCGCTTCGGCCACGGCATGTGCGCCACTGACGGCAAACCCTGCGACTGCGCCGTCAATGATCCCGTGCATCCCTATGTCGTGGCCGAAGAGCGGAACCGCGACGGCTCCGAAGACACCTGCCGCATGCTGCGCGCCGGAGCGCGCCGGGCGTGGTGGCTGCGCGCTCCTCTGGCGCAGCTCGGTCTAGCGATGCCGGCGCTCGAAGAGCGCATCGCGGACGACTCGCACGTGTTGTTCGAGTCCAACTCCGGACTCGATTTCTTTACGCCGGATCTCTACGTCGCGGTTCTCGACGCCCGCGTGGAGGACTTCAAGGACAGCGCCCGCCGCCATCTCGAGCGAGCAAGCGCCTTTGTGCTCGCCGCTCCCGATGTTCAGCCGCCCTGGCCTTGGTTCGACCCGGAACTGCTGCGCCGCAAGCCGACGTTCCAGCTTGACGATCCGCGGTTGAGCGAGTGGGTGCGTCAGGCAATCGGCGTCAACTCCTAGGCCCGTCCCCGCCCTTGCACCCACGGACCGAGGTGCTACCATAGCGCGCGGAGAATTCGCCGATGCTCGCAAAAGCCCTGCCGCTTTGCTTCCTTTTCGCCACGGCTGCATTCGCCCAACACGGCGTGGAGGGTCTGTCCAATCCCTACAAAACGCCCGAGGACGCAGAAGCCGGCGGGCGTATCTTCCGTTCGCACTGCGCCGTCTGCCATGGGCCGGAAGGCTCTGGCGGCAAGGCCGCCGATCTCACTTTGGGCCGTTTCCGCCACGGCTCGTCCGACTCCGATCTCTACAAGACCATCTCGGAAGGCATCCCCGGAACCGAGATGCCGGGCATCTTCTTCAACGGCAAGCAGATGTGGCAGATCGTCGCCTATGTCCGCAGCTTGAGCGAAGGCCGCGCCGCCGAACAGGCTAGCGGGGACCCCGCCGCGGGTAAGGCGCTGTTCTTCGGCAAGGGCGGTTGCTCCAACTGCCACCGCGTCAACGGCGAGGGCTCGCGCACCGGCCCGGATCTGAGCGACATCGGAGCGATGCGCTCGCTCGCGCACCTGGAAGCCGCTCTACTCGACCCCGACCAACAAGTGTTGCCGCAGCATTGGTACGTCGAAGCCGTGACGAAAGACGGCAAGACCATCCGCGGACGGCGCCTGAACGAGGACACGTTCTCGGTGCAACTGCTCGGCGTCGACCAGAAGCTCATCTCGTTGCGCAAGGACGAGTTGCGCTCCTACCAGGTGGTCAAGAAGTCGGCGATGCCCTCCTACGAAGGCAAGCTCTCCGACGCCGAACTACAGAACCTGCTGGCTTACATGGCTTCGTTGAGGCTGACGCGGTAAAGGGATCGAAGGAGAACGCCATGATGCGCATCGCCATTCTGCTTGGTTTGTTTTCGTTGACGCTGGCCGGTCAGCAGGTCACCTCGGGCGACCTCGTCAGCGCGAACGAGAACGCCGCGAACTGGGTGACCTACAACGGCTCCTACGATAGCCGCCACTACCGCGAGCTTGACCAGATCAAGACCTCGAACGTGTCGAACCTCGAGCTCAAGTGGGTTTGGCAGGCGCATTCGCTCGAGAAGTTCGAGTCCTGCCCCCTCGTCGTCGACGGCGTGATGTATGTCGTGCAGATGCCGAACGACGTGGTCGCGCTGGACGCCCGCACCGGACGCGAGTTCTGGCGCTATGAGCACGTGATGCAGGGCCGGCAGAACGTCTGCTGCGGGCGCGTGAACCGCGGCCTCGCGATGCTGGGCGAGCGGCTGTTCATGGGCACGATCGACGGTAAGCTGATTGCGCTGGACGCGAAGACGGGCGCGCTCGAGTGGGAGCGTGAGCTGGTCGACCCCGAGGGTGGCTATTCGCTCACCACCGCGCCGTTGGTCGTCAAGGACAAAGTGGTACTCGGCACGGCGGGCGGCGAATACGGCATCCGCGGCTGGCTGGCGGCGTTTTCGCCGGAGAACGGGGAAGAGCTGTGGCGCTTCTGGACAATCCCCGCCCCGGGCGAGCCCGGGCACGAGACCTGGAAAGGCGACGCCTGGCAACGTGGCGGCGGCTCGATCTGGCTGACCGGGTCCTACGATCCCGACCTCGACTTGATGTACTGGGGCACGGGCAACCCGGCGCCGGACTGGAACGGCGACGTGCGTCCGGGCGACAACCTCTACACCGATTCGGTTGTCGCGCTCGACCCCGACGACGGCAAGCTCAAGTGGCACTTCCAGTTCACGCCGCACGACGTGTGGGACTACGACTCGGTGCAAATCCCCGTGCTGGTCGACCGCGAATGGCAGGGCCGGCAACGCAAGCTGATGCTGTGGGGCAACCGCAACGGCTTTTTCTACGTGCTCGACCGCAGTAACGGAGAGTTCCTGCTCGGCAAGCCGTTCGCCAAGGTGAGCTGGGCGTCAGGTTTGGACGCCAAAGGCCGGCCGATGCGTACCGAAGGCGCCGAGCCCAGTCGCGGCGGCGTGCGCACTTGGCCCAGCGTCCAAGGCGCGACCAATTGGTACGCCCCGACCTATAACCCCGAGACCGGCTTGTTTGCGCTCTCGACTTGGGAATACGCGAGCGTCTATCACAAGGGTGACCCCGAGTATACCCGCGGCAACCGCTACATCGGCAGCCTGCCGCGCGGCGTATGGCCGGACGTGCGCAAGGACGAGAATCCGGGCTACGGCGAGATCCAGGCGATCGACCCGGAGACGGGCGAGGCGCGTTGGCGCTACCGCATGACGGGGATTTCCGAGTCGGGGCTGCTGAGCTCGTCAGGAGGCCTGATCTTCTCGGGCAGCCTCGAAGGATACTTCTTCGCGCTCGATGCGAAGAACGGAGAGCTGCTGTGGCGCGCGAACCTGGGCGGACGCATGGCCAACACGCCCATCACCTACACGGCCGAAGGGCAGCAGTTGGTGACCGTGGCCGCCGGTAATTCGCTGTTCACGTTTGGGCTGCGGGAGTAACGCAAGCGGCCTCAAACCATTCGTACCCGCGGGCCCAGGGCCGCGCGCAGTTCGGGCAGATCGAACTTGCGGATGACGTCCGGGACGAAGGTCGACAAGGGCCACTCGTAGGTCTGCATGTCGACGATCGACTGATAAGACTCCGCCGCTCCCTTGAGCGTCAGCTTGTCCGCCTTGTCGCTCAGCACGGCTGCGAAAAGGGCAGGGAAGCTACCCCAACCGTTGCCCGCCAAATGGATTTGGTCATGCCCGTAGCTCGCGAGCCAGTCGAGCACGGTGAGTGCATCGAGGGTCTTGCCGCCGACGTAGGGCCGGTCGAGCATGAGCGCGTGGACGGCGTAGAAGTAGTCCGAGCCGTAGGAGGAGAAGAAGGTGTTGGCGCCGGCCGTGTCGGGACGCGATTCGCCGATTCCGCGCACATCTACGGCGTAGAATGCTGCGTCCGGCTCGGCGGCGAGCAACTCCTTCACCAGTGGCTCCTCGCGCAGTTCGCGGTCGGCCGAATGGTGCGCAAGGTAAACGATTGCCGGTCCGCCGGGCTGCGGCGGCCGCGAGAGCAGGCGCTCGTCCGACAAACGGTAGACCAGCGCCTGGATTCCCGGCTCGGTCTCGAGCACGTAGTGCACCGTGAACGGCTTCGGGTAGCCGCGCTCGGGCAGGTTGCGCAAGATGCGCGCGTACGCCGGATCACGACGCTCGGGCAGCCGAAGCGCCTCGCGGACCACCAGGCGCAGCTCCTCGAGTGTGCGCTTCGGCCGCTGCGCGGCCTGCATCCGCGCGATTTCGCGCGTGAATTGGTAGATGGGTTTGGAGGGCACGCCGGCAGGTAGTGCAACCAGCGTTTCGTCCTTTTCGAGCGTGAGCGCGGGTTCAGCGGAACCTTCTCGGACGCCGGTTGCACGATTGAACCAGCCGTACATCGCCTCGCGGTTCTCTTGGCTGTAGCCGTGGTACGTCGGCCCGATGAAGAGGTCGATCTGGTCCTCGGCGCCGAGTAGCGACCAGAGCCGCTTGAGGCGGAAGAAGGCTTCCTCTAGCCCGCGAGCGTCGAAGTAGTCCTTCTCTTTGCCCAGTAGGATGACCGGCTTTGGCGCCATGGCGGCGATGAAGTCTTCGTGGTCGAGCCCTAGAGCGAGAGCGCGCGGCGGACATTGCTCAGTGTCGGCCGGCAGCTCGTTCTCCATGTTCCGCCGCAGGGTGGTGACGAAACAGCTCGGCGCCGCCATCGTCCAGCGCTGCTCGATGCCGCACAGCCAGGTCGTCATCGTGCCGCCGCCCGAATTGCCGGTCACGCCGACGTGCGCCGGGTCCACTTCGGGTCGTGTCAACAAATAATCCAGCGCGCGGACGCCGTCCCACGCGCGCCAAGCCCCAAAAAACTCGCCGACGAGGAACTGTTGGTTGCCTGCCATCAGGTGCTCGCGCGTTCCGGCCGAGACTTGGCCGTCGTACTGCAAGCGCTCGCCTTGCCCGATCGGGTCGTAGAGCAGCACCACATAGCCCTGCCGCGCCAAACCCTGCGCGAAAGATTGGTACGTCTCACCCGCCTTTCCGTTGTTGGTATGGCCGCACGTGCCGACGACGCCGGGGGCTTTTCCGGTCAGATTCTTGGGTAGGTAGAGGTTCGCCGTCACCAGAAAGCCCGGCCGACTCTCGAACAGGACGTTCTCGATGCGGTAGTCGTCGCGGTCGATCGTAGCCGTGACGCGCGGGTTGAGGGGCGTCTTCGGCGGCATGGGGCCGAACGATTCGGCGATGCGGCGTCGGACGTCGCGTACCCACTCCTCCGCGCCGGCGCGCGTGCGGACGTTCGCGAAGCGTGCCAAGCGCTCGCGCTGGGCCTCGCGCACTTGGGCGACGTAATACTCCTGCACCATGCGCGGGAATCGATTGAGCGGCTGGAGCGAGTCCTGTCCTGAGAGGCGGTCGAGCGCGAAAGGCGCGGCGCCGAGGGCGAGTAGTTGGCGACGGGTCACGCAGACGATTGTAAGCCGCCGAGCGATGTCTGCTTTCGCACCACCGCTCCGAAGCGAGGGAAACGTCGCAGCCCTTAGGAGGGTCTCAAAGAAATCGGGGCTGGCTTCGTCGGCTCCGTCTTCGAGCTTCCGCCCGCCGCTCGAGGATTTCCGTCCGCGCCCCAAAAGATGATGCGAATCTCCTCCTGCTGGGTGGTCTCGGCGGCGGCTGCGGCCGTGTTTTTGCGTTTGGCCCTTGGCCTGATCCCCACCCTTGGCCTGCAAAACGACGAAACGCTGTTCGCCAACGGCCTCTATCAGCCTGTGACGGTGGCGGACTCTCTCGCCACCCCGGCGGGCGAGCTGCCGCTCATGCTGGTGAGCTACACAGGGAGCCTCAAGACCTGGCTCTACGCCTTTGTTTTCTGGATGTTTGAGCCTTCGGTATGGGCCATCCGGTTGCCTGTAGCGCTGATGGGCGCGCTTTCGGTCGCATTGTTTGCCCGCTTGACGATGCGCGAGGGTGGCCAGGTAGCGGGGGTGGCCGCGGCGGGCCTGCTGGCCACCGATCCGGCGTTCCTGTTGACCACCTGTTTTGACTGGGGGCCCGTGGCATTGCAATCGTTCCTCGGGCTGACAGCTGTAGCCGCCACGGTCCAGTGGCGCCGGACCGGGCTGCGGCACTGGCTCTTCTTCGCCGGACTGGCGGCGGGCCTGGCCCTTTGGAACAAGGCGCTTTTCCTGTGGACATTGGGCGGCGTTGGTGTGGCGACTGCGCTCGTCTTCGGCGAAGAGCTATGGAGACGCCTGTCCCGCTGGGATCTGGCAGCGGCCGCAGCCGGCCTCGCCGCCGGGGCGGCGCCGCTGCTGATTTACAACTGGCGCTCCGCCGGGGAGACTTTCGCGCGCAACGTCGGCTGGGTGCTCAGCCGCGAGTACATGATCTATAAGCTCGGCGTGCTTGCTTCGACGCTCGATTCGAGCGCCCTGTTCGGCTACATGCTCGACGGCGACGCCCGCGCCGCGACCGCCCTCGCCATTGTCTTCTTCGCGCTGACCGTCGTGACGCTCGTGAGTCCAGTTCTGCGTCGCGAACGCATCCTCGTCTGGGCGCTGATCGCTTTTTGGGTCTCCTACGCGCCCATGTTCGCCGGGCGCGATGTCGGCGTCGGTGCGCACCACGTGGCTCTGCTTTGGCCGTTGCCGCACTTGGCTGTGGCGGTCGCTGCCGGTGTCCTGGCGCGTGGGCCGCGGCTCCAGAGAGCAGCCGTATTCGCGGGGCTGGGCTTGATGCTCATGCTCAATCTACGGTTTGTCGGCAGCTTCCGCGTCGCGGCGGCTGAGCAAGGGACGTCGCTCATCTGGACGGACGCCATCGCGGACCTGCATGAGCGCCTCGAGGGGCTGGAACCGCGCGGCGTCGTGTTGCTCGACTGGGGCATGCTCTCGCAGCTCCGCGCGCTCGGCGAGGGCCGACTGCCGCTGTTGTGGGGTGCGGATGCGTTCTCAGAACACGCCCCGCCCGAAGCCGCCGCCAGCCTGCTCGCGCATGGCGATTACGTCTTCGTTGACCATGCCCCGGGCAAGCGCATTTTCGGGGGAGTGCGCGAGGGTTTCGAGGAGCGTTTGCGTCAGGCCGGCATGGTCAAGCGTGATCTCACAACGCTCCATGATCGCAACGGCCGCGCCGTCTTCGAAGTGTTTCGAGTGTCTGGACCGGGGGCGGACTTCAGCGCCGACTAGGCGCTGCTGCGCTCTTTGGAAAAGAACTCGCGAACCAGCTTCCGCAACAGTCCCAACGAACCGAGAACGGCCACCAAGTTGGGCACGGCCATCAGCCCGTTCATCGTGTCCGAGATGCTCCAAATCACGTGCAGCCCGCCCGTCGCACCGATGTAGACGAACACGATCCACAACAGCCGGTAGGGTAAGCTCGCCGCCGTGCCAAACAGATACGTCACTGCCGTCTCGCCGTAGAACGACCAACCCACCACGGTCGAGAAGGCGAACAGAATCAGCCCGGTCGAGACCACCAGATCGCCCCATACGCCAGGCAGCCCGACCTCGAACGCCTTCGCAGACATTGCCGCTCCGGTCTCGCCCGAGTCCCACACGCCTGTCGTCAAGATGACCAACCCGGTCAGCAAGCAGACCACGATCGTATCCACGAAGACCTCGACGATGCCGTAGCAAGCTTGACGGACCGGGTGGTCCGTGGTCGCCGAACAATGCACCAACGGAGCGCTACCCAAGCCGGCTTCATTCGAGAACAGGCCGCGCGCGATTCCGTAGCGCACCGCATGCGCAACGGTCGCGCCCGCAAAGCCGCCGCCGGCCGCTTGCCCGGAGAATGCTCCTTCGAGCACCAGCCCAATTGCGTGCGGGATCTCGCCTGCGAAGCGCAGCACGATGATCAGCGCGCCCAGCAGGTAGATGGCGCACATCGCCGGGACGAGCCGCTCGGTCACCTGGACGATGCGCTGTACCCCGCCCAGCACCACCACCGCAGTGAGCGCGGCGAGAGTTAAGCCCGTCACCATCGGGTCGACGCCGTAACTCGTCTTCGCCGCCTCGGCCACCGAATTGGCCTGCACCATGTTGCCGATGCCAAATGCGGCGAGGCTCGTGAACGCGGCGAACAACACGCCCAGCCAGCGCATGTTCAGCCCGTGCGACAGCACATACATCGCGCCGCCGCGCATGACGCCCGCCTTGTCTCGCTGGCGGTAGTGCATCGAGATCGCGATCTCGGCGAACTTCGTCGCCATACCGAGCACGCCCGAAACCATCAGCCAGAACAACGCGCCCGGGCCGCCCAGGCTGATCGCGGTCGCCACGCCCGCGATGTTGCCCACGCCGACCGTTGATGCCAGCGCCGTCGCCAGAGCCTGAAACGGCGTCACCGAACCCTCAGCCGGAGCGGAGGAGAGCAGCTTGCCGAAAACAGTTTTGAAGGCAAAGCCCAAGCGCACGAACTGCACGCCGCCGGTGACGAACGTCAGGACGACGCCGGCGCCCATCAGCAGCGCCATCATGGGCAGTCCCCATACGAGGCTATTGAGTTGATTGTGCAGTTGTTCGAGAAGTTCCACGCGGTCGGGCCCTAGCGAACCGTGGTCGGCTCGATCACGCGATCGTAGCGCAACTCGCCGCCGCGAAGCCGTAGGATCTGCGGCCGAGGGCCTGGGTTCTGTAGCTCATGCGGCGCTTCCGCATCGAGCGTTTGGAACAAGTCCATCAGCCGCGCCACCACGTCAGGGTGTTGCGCGGCAACGTCGACCTGCTCGGAGCGGTCGTTCTCCACGTCGAAGAGTTGGCCGACGGCGGGCGCGGGCCCCGTGACCACGCCGGGGCAGTCGCTCGGCCTTGCCTGCTCGTACTGCGCGATGATCGTCACGCCGTCCGGCCCGCGCGGATCAACCCAGTCTTTCGCCTCAGCTTCGCTCATGCAGCGGAAGCCCGGGCGGGGCAGCCGCGCGTGCAGCTTCCAGCGCCCGGAGCGCACGATCCGCAGTTCGTCACCGCCCATGGCGAATATCGCCTCATGCGGACTCTTCTCGCTTCGCCCGCTCATCAGAGGGAGCAGGTTCGCTCCGTCGATCTTGCGCCCTTGAGGTAATTGGCCGCCGGCGGTCTCGACCAGCGTCGGCAGCACGTCAATCGTCCCTGCAATCTCGCCCGTTACCCGTCCGGCTGGAATGCGTCCGGGCCACCAAGCGATCCCCGGAACCCGAATGCCGCCCTCGTAGGTTGAGCTCTTGAGGCCGCGCAGCCCCGCCGTCGAGCCCCCGTAGGTTGGCCCGTTGTCGGAGGTGAACCAGACGAGCGTGTTGCGGTCCAGGCCCAGCTCCCGCAGCCTGGCGAGGATCCGCCCGACTGACCAGTCAAGCTCGCGCACGGCGTCGGAGTAGAGGTCATCCGGCGTTTCGGGCGTGTAAAAGTCGTCGCTCGCCGCTAATGGCTTGTGCGGCATGGCGTGCGGCAGGTAGAGAAAGAACGGCTGCTCGCGGTTGGCTTCGATGAACGCGATGGCGCGTTCGGTGTACTTTTTGGTCAGCTCCGCCTGCACCACCGGATACTCCGCAACGTGTTCGTTCTCGACCAGTTGTACCGGCCGCATGTCGTTCGAATAGAGGATGCCGTAGTAAGAGTCGAAGCCTTGCCGGCGCGGCAGGAAGCGGTCAACGTGGCCCAGGTGCCACTTTCCGATCGCGGCGGTGGCATAGCCGAGCGGTCCGAGCGCTTCGGCGATCGTCACCTCTTCCGGCGGCAATCCGATGTCGTTTTTGCCCGCGTCCGGGGACGGATTCTGCACCAGCGTGTGACGGAAGGGATAGCGGCCTGTCAGGATCGTCGCGCGTGAGGGAGCGCAATAGGGCATCGGCACGTAGAAGTCGGTGAAGCGGATGCCCTCGCGCGCCATGCGGTCGATATTGGGCGTCTGGTGCGCCGTCCCGCCATACGAAGACAGGTCGCCATAGCCGAGGTCGTCGGCAAAGATCACGATGAAGTTCGGCTTGGTTTGGGCCCCGAGCGAGGCGGCGAAAGCGAGGGCGAGCAGAAAGCGCGGCAGCATGGCCCCAAGAGTCTATCAGTCTCGGGGCTGATTTGTTAAATCGACGTAAAGCCCCTTTTTACTTGGATTTAACTGGCGTCACATAACCCCCCAGCCGGTGCGCGGCGTCATGCATTCACGGGAGTCGGCACGGCTCCCAAAGAGGGAAGACATGTCCGTATCCGCAGACGTCATTCGACAAGCCCAGGCCGGCGACGGTGAAGCCTTCGCTTTGCTCGTGTATACCTATCGTCGCCGGATCTTTGGCACGATTTACCGATTGGTCGGCCGCGGACAAGAGGTCGAGGACGTGGGGCAGGACGTTTTCCTGCGGATACACCAGTCGATCGGGCAATTGCGTGAGGTCGAGGTGTTCGACACCTGGCTGTACCGCCTGACCGTGAATACCGTCTACGACCATCTCAGGCGCAAACGTCGGATCGCCGACGTACCCATGTGCGAGCTCTCCGAGGAGCAACTCGTCAGCGCCGACGCGGCCGAAAGCGCCCGCATCGACTCCATCCAGACCCGCCAACGCAGCAACCACGAGCATCTCGAAGCGCTGCTTGCTGAGATCTCGGAGGAAGACCGGTTGTTGCTCGAGCGCAAGGAGATCGAAGGCCTTTCGCTCAAAGAGCTCCGCCGCATCTACGACGCCAACGAGAGCGCCTTGAAAGTGCGCCTGTTCCGCGCCCGCAAGCGCGCCCTCGAAGCCCACCAGCGGGTCTTCCAGAGCGCAGCCACATCGTCTGCGGCCATGGCCGCCTAGGCCGGTCCCGGCATGACCGCCGCTCGCGTCTTGGTGCGGATACGGCACAAGTAGGAGTGCATCGTCACATAAAGCGTCGAGCCGTCGTCGCCCCAGGCGACGTTGGCCGTGCGCTCGCCGGTCTCGATTCGTCCCAGCCGCTTCCCCGCGCTCGAAAATACCCAGACGCCGCCCGGGCCGCTCGAGAAGATGTTGCCCTGGGCGTCGACCTTGAAGCCGTCGACGATGCCGGGAAGCTTGCCCACCAGATCGGAGAAGTCGCAATGCACCTCGCCCACGCCGATTGTTCCGTCCGCCTTCACCGGGAAGGCCTTGATCACCGGCGTTTGCCGGTTCGAGTGGCCCACGTAGAGCGTCTTGCCGTCAGGTGAGAACGCCAGGCCGTTCGGATTCTCGAACTCGTCGGTCAGCAGCGTCAGCTTGCGGTCCGGCAAGCTGAGGCGGAACAGACCGCAGAAAGGCAACTCGCGGTTCACCTTGTCCTCGTATCGCTCGGGCAACCCGTAGGCCGGATCGGTGAAGTAGAGCGAGCCGTCCGGGCCGTAGACCAGGTCGTTGGGGCTGTTGAGCCGCTTGCCCTCGTAAGAATCCGCCAGCGTCATCTTGCCGCCCGAGCTCTCGATCCGTGAGATGCGTCGGTCGCCGTGCTCGCACATCGTCATCCGGCCTTCCGAGTCGAACGTCAGCGCGTTCGAGCCCGGCTCGTCGCTATACCACTGCACACCCGTGTAGCCCGAAGGCTGCATCCAAATGCGCAGTCCGTCCGCCTCAGTCCAGCGCATGATGGCGTTGCGCGGAATGTCGGAAAAATAGAGCGCGCTCTCGCGCCGGGACCATACCGGACCTTCCGACCAGGTCAAACCGCGCGCAATACGCTCGAGCTTCGCTTCTGGTGCGATTAAGCCCTCAAACGCCGGATCCTCGATCACGAGCTCGCCGAAGGTTGGGTAAGATGTCATGAGCCCACTATTGTAAGGCTCTCGACCACGCAGCTTTACACGGTTCCCCCTACGCGGGGCTTCGTGCGGCGTTTTGCCCGGCTCGCCGAAGCGTGATGGTCCACAAGGCGACTCTATGTCTACCAACACCAACGATCTTCCCAACGCCGCCCAGGGCGGCGGCTACATCAGCCGGTCTCTCAAGGTCAGCGGCTCCGTCCCCGGGGCGGGCGATCTCTACATCGACGGTACAGTCGATGGTCAGATCGATCTCGCCGACCGCCGGGTGACCATCGGCGAAGCCGGCGTTGTGACCGCCGAAGTCCAAGCCGGAGAAATCCGCGTGATGGGTTCCTTGGAGGGCGTCGCCTCGGCCGCCGAGCGCATCGAAGTTGCGCAGACGGGTTCGGTTGAAGGCGAAGTGACCACCAAGCGCATCAAGATCGAGGAAGGCGCACGCTTCGAAGGTTCGGTCAAGATCTCCGGCATGCGCAAGTCGGCGGAGAAGAAGAACCCCGGTCGCGTCGTTGCCGGCCAGGCTGCAGCCAAAGCCGTTTAGCCGGGGCGCTCAAACGCAGTCCCGTACCTGGAAGGATTCTTGGACTAGGCGTCTCCGGAGCGTAGTTCCCTAGCAGGGATAGTGTATTCACCCGAGAGTATGACTCTCTGAGCCGGTGTTAGCCTGAACCCGGTGGAGACCCTTTTTATCCTCGCGACGGCGATCAGTCGCATCGCGGCGGCCTGGATCGCATTGCGCCTGTACCGCACCGTTCGGCAGCGGCGTTTCGCCATTGTCGCGTTTGCGGTCGGCGTCTCCGCCATGTTCCCGCTGGGCGAGCTGTTCGGCGCGGACAGACTGCTCGTGGCCGGTTGGTTGCAGGACACCGCCAACGGGCTCGCCGTCCTGCTCACCGCGCTCATCCTGGTCCGCACCCTCACCGATCTCTACCAGGCCTATGAGGAGATCCAGCGCACGAACGCCGTGCTCGATCAGCGGGTCCACGAACGAACGGCTGAGCTGCGCACGGCTAACGCCAGCTTGGCCGAAGAAGTCAAAGAGCGCGTCAAGGCCGAAACCGCTCTGCGCGAAAGCGAAGCCGCACTGCGCTCGAGCGAAGCCGAGCTGCGTAAGTTGGCTGCCTTGCTCATCGCTGCGCAAGAAGAAGAACGCCGCCGTCTGGCTCGCGAGTTGCACGACGACACCAGCCAGACGCTCGCCGCGCTGGCCATCGAGCTAGCCTCGTTGCAACGCAAAGCTGTCGACGCCGACCAAGGCGTCCGCCGCGGGCTCGAAAGCGTCGAGCAGTCAGTCCACCGCCTCGCCGAAGGCATCCACGACATGTCGCGGCTGCTGCACCCGTCGATTCTCGACGACTTGGGCCTCGAAGCCGCCATCAGCGCCGAGTGCAAACGCGTCTCCGAGCGCGAAGGCTTCCCCATCAGCTTCGAAGCCGTCGATCTGCCAGACGAGCTGCCGCGCGATTGCGCGCTCACGTTCTACCGCATTACCCAGGAAGCGCTGCACAACATCGCCAAACATGCCCAGGCGAGCAGCGCAAGCGTCCTGCTACAGGGCGATGACGACCGCGTCACGCTCGAAATCGAGGACTCCGGCAAGGGCTTCGATCCCATGCAGGCGCGCCGCACTTCCGGGTTGGGATTGATCAGTATGGGCGAGCGCGTTCGCCTGCTTGGCGGAGTCCTCCGACTCGACTCCAAACCGGGCGCCGGCGCGCGCATCCGGGTGGAAGCCCCGGTATCGAGGGAAACACATGAACAAGCCACGAGTCTTGCTTGCTGACGACCACCAGATCCTAATCGAAGGCCTGCGCGGGCTGCTCGAGCTCGAGTATGAGTTGCTGCCGACCGTCGCCGACGGCCGCGCTCTTGTTAACGCCGCGCGCGAGCAGCAGCCGGATGTCATCGTGGCCGACATTTCGATGCCGTTGCTCAACGGCATCGAGGCGGCGCGTCAGATTCTCAAAGACGCGCCTGGGGCCAAGGTCATCTTCCTAACCATGCATTCGGACGTGGCCTACGCCGCCGAAGCCTTCCGCGCCGGGGCGTCCGGGTACGTGCTGAAGAAGTCCGCGGCATCGGAGCTCGTCACCGCCATCCGCGAGATCCTCAAGGGGGGCGTCTACGTTACTCCGCCAATCGCCAAGGCGATGATGCGCGATTCGATGTTCGGCCGTCCGCCGAGCCCGGAAACCCCCGGCACGGCGCTGACCTCCCGCCAACGCGAGGTGCTGCAACTCGTCGCCGAGGGGCACTCGATCAAAGAGATCGCGAGCATCCTCAACGTCTCGCCCAAGACCGTCGAGTTCCACAAGTACCGTGTGATGGAGCAACTCGACCTGCGCACCACGGCCGAGCTTACCCAGTACGCGGTCAAGCACGGCATCGTCTCGCCGGCCTAAGCCCGGACCGCGAGGCGGTGATACGCTGGGCGAAGGTTGCGCCGGCTCATCGTCAACGCCGACGACTTCGGTTTCACCGAAGACGTCAACGAGGGGATTGTCCATGCCTTTGAGCGCGGCATTCTGCGCTCGACGACGCTGATGGCCAACGGCGCCGCCTTCGAGCACGCCGTCAAGCTGGCGCGCCAGACGCCCGGCCTGGACGTCGGTGTGCACCTGACCCTGGTCGACGGCCCCTCCCTCTCACAGCCGGGGCGCGAGTTGCCGGCGACCGTCGCACGCCTGCTGCTCGCCATTCGGTCCGCTTGGGGCCCTACGGCGATCGAAGAGGAGTGTTGCGCGCAGATCGAGAAGATCCGCGCGGCGGGCATCGAGCCGAGCCACGTCGACACGCACAAGCATACGCACCTGTTTCCGCCCGTGCTCGACGCCGTGCTGCGAGCCGCCAAGCGCAACGGCATCGCTTGGGTGCGTAGGCCGTTCGATCTCCCGCTGACCCCGGCCGCCGCCAACACGCCCTGGAAGCGCCGCCTCGTCAGTCGCATGCTCGGCGGGCTCAGCAGAGGCTTCGATCGCCGGATGCGCGCAGAGGGCTTGCATGCGACGGACGCCTTCGCGGGCTTTCAGTTGACGGGGTTCTACCGCGAGCCTGAACTGGCCGGACTGCTGCGCGCCTTGCCTGAGGGAGTCACGGAATTCATGTGCCACCCCGGCTTTTGCCGCGAGCCGCTGCAATCCGCGCGGACGCGTCTCAAGCTAAGCCGCGTCCAAGAGCTCGAAGCGCTGACCTCGGACCTCGTCCTGCGCGCCGCGTCGAAGCGCAGGTCGAAATCACGAGCTTCCGCGCGCTCTGCGCCGCAGGCGAGCGCGCTCAATGAGAGCGAAGTAGCGCTCCACATGCGCATCCGGCGTCCACTTCTCGAGGAAAGCCTTGCGGCCCTGCCTGCCCAGCCCCAAGCGGAATTCCGTGTCGCGATAAAGCGTTTCCATGCGCTGGACCAGCTCGGCTTGGTCGCCAAAGATCACGCCGCCGCCACCGTCTTCGATGATCTCGGGCAGTGGCCCCAGATCGCGCACGATCACCGGAATGCCGCGCGCGTTCGCCTCGATCACGATGATGCCGAAGGTCTCATACGTCACCGAAGGCGCCAGCACCGCCAGCGCATTGGCGTAGTAGGGGCCCAGGTTCTCCTGGCTCACCCAGCCATCGAAGCGGATACGCTCGCAACCGTCGGCCTGCGCCCGAAGAGCCTTCTCATAAGCGCCCGAGCCTACGATCACCAAATCGTACTCCCCGGGTCCTCGGAAGGCCTCGATCAAGTCCTGCACGCCCTTGTACTTTTCCAGCCGTCCGACGAAGAGGTAGTAAGGCCGCTCGTGCGGGGGAGGAGCGCTGTCGCGAGTCAGCTCTTCGACCGGGTCCAAAAAGTAATTCAAGACTTCGAAGTCTGATTCGAACCCGCGCTCGCGGTGCATCCGGGCCGTGAAGCGGCTTGGTGAGAGAAACTGGTCCACGTGACGAGCCGCGCGCGGCAGCAAACCGCTGTAACGCCACCACTGCGGCGGCCTGCCCGAGCGCACAGTGCACGAGATGCATGTCGGCCGGTCGCACACCCGCGAGCGGTTCTTCCACAGCACGCTCATGGGGCAAACCAACCAGTGATCGTGCGCGGTGTAGAGCTTCGGCGGAGCGTAGCTGGGCTCGATCTCGAGCACGCCGGGTCCGAACAGCGAGATGTTGTGGTAATGCACGACGTCGAAGCGCTTGCTTTCCAGGATCTCGGCGATCCTCGCGCCTGTCGTCAGCGGGCGGCCCGTCTGGTGTGCCAGCAGCGGCCCCAATGAGCCCATGCCGCTCTCGAGCCGATGCACGGTCACGCCCTCGGTGACCGGAAACGCGCTAGGATCGACCTGAGACTGGAGCAGGTGGAACGAGTCCGAGCAATGGATCACATCGACCTGATGCCCGCGACGTACCAACTCCGTTGCCAACCGGTAAAGATAGATCGAATCCCCGCCGAAGCTATACGGCGGGTAAAAGATCGAGATCAGGCAGAAGTGCAGGAACTGGTCTCCAGGCTCGCAGAACCCAAACCGCATAGTACCGTAGACCTCCGCGCTATCCGCGTTCGGCCAGAGGGACGGCCAAGATGCAGTTGAGCATCGTAATCGCGGCTGCATCGGGCGAAGCGCCGGTCCTGCGCTGTATTCGATCGCTCGAAGCCGCTGGAGCCCAAGGGTTTGCTGATGTGATCGTCGTCACACAAGCGTCGCTCGATCTGCCCGCTTGGGTGCGCCTAGAGGTCGCAATTGGCGCATCCAGCTTCGCTGCCCTCCGCGGCCGCGGACTCGAGATTGCTCAGGCGCCGCGCGTCGCGATTCTGAGCGAGGACTACACCGTCGACTCCGCTTGGCTCGAACGTGCGCTCGCCAACAGTGACGCGGATGTCGTAGCCGGCGTCACCCTTCCTCCCGCCGACGCAACGCTAGCAGCGCGGGCGGCTTGGCTGTGGGAGTACGCCCACCTGGCGCCGCCGCTCGCACCGGGAGCGCTGGACGAGAGCGGCGCCACGCTCGCCCCGGGCGGCAATGTGGTCTACCGCCGCGACCGCGTCTCGGCCCAGGAACTACGCAAAGCTGGCAACGAGCTCGCCTTCCACCGTAGACTCTACCAGCGCGGCCTGCGCTTTGAGCGCGACTTGGCTCTGACCGCCGTCTACCATCCGCCCGCTCTTGGCGAATTCGTGCGCGACCGCACACGCTGGTCGCGGGCCTGGGCGCGAGCGCGCGCCGCAGGCTTGTCCGCCCCGGCGCGCTGGACGGCCGCGGCCACGCGGTTGCTGTTGCCGCCGGTGCTGCTGGCGCGCTTCGCCGCGCGCATCGTGCGGCGGCCGCGCCACTGGGTCAGCTGCCTTGCCGCCATGCCGCTCTTCGCGGCCTTTGCCTGCGCGCAAGCTTACGGCGAAGCCGCCGCTTATCTCCACGATGGCTGAGTCCTCGGCAAGTCTCCTGTCGGTGGTGATCACCTCCTACGACTCGCAGGCGATCCTCAGGTTGTGCCTGGATGCGCTCGTCCGGCAGCCGGAGATCGGCTGCATCGTCGTCTCCGATTGTTCGCCCGTCGACCCGGCCGGCGAGTTTGCGCCGCTGTTTCCGCAGGTACGCTTTTTGCACTCGCCGCAGCCCCGAAGCGTGCCAGAGCTGCGCTGGGCTGCGCTTGCGGAAACCGACACGGAGCTTGTAGCGGCCATCGAATCGCGCTGCGTCCCCGCACCGGACTGGGCCGCGCAGCTCGTCGAGGCGCATCAACTATACCCGGAAACTCCAGCCATTGGCGGCCCCGTTGCGCCGTCCGAGCCGATATCCGCTTTCGACTGGGCGCTCTACTTCTGCGAATACGGCGCCTTCGCTCCGCCGCTCGAACCTGGTCCCGCGCAAGCCCTCTCCGGCGCGAATCTCTCTTACAAGCGCGCCGCCCTCGAGCAACACCGCGACCTGTTGGACTCGGGCGATTGGGAAACCTTCCTGCACGCTCGCTGGCTCGCGGCAGGGCGGCCGCTGCGTTTGTGCCCGGCGAGCATCCGCTTCCACAACACGATGACGCCCGCCGCGGCGCTCCGCCAGCGTTACCATTACGGGCGCGGCTATGCGGCCGACCGCGTCCGCTGCGAGGGGGTCTCGGGCCTGTTCTATGCCTTGCTCTCGCCGCTTCTGCCACTGGTGTTGACTCTGCGCCAAAGCCGCCAAGCCTTCGCCAAGGGAATGCGTAGAGCGTTCGTCCGCGCGCTGGGCTGGGTCGTGTTGCTCAACGCGGCGTGGTCGATCGGCGAGGGGGCGGGATACCTCTTTGGGCCAGACCCGCGGCCCCGGATCTTCTGATGCGCATCGGCGTCGACGGCGGTTGTTGGACCAATCGCAGGGGCTACGGCCGCTACTTGCGCGAGCTCGTCGCGGCCCTGGCGCGCATCGACCGCTCGAACGAATACGTCGTCTTTCTCGACTCGGGCGCCGACACTGCCGAGCCTTGGCCCGCGCCCTTCGAGCCGCGTTTTGTCCCTACGCGTGTCGAGACCGCCCAAGCCGCGCGCGCCGACGGACGCCGTTCCATCCCGGACCTTTTGCGCATGAGCCACGCCGTCGCCCGCGAACGCTTCGACGTCTTCTTCTTCCCCTCCGTCTACTCCTACTTCCCGCTGTTCGGCGGCTCGCCCGCGCTCGTCGGCGTACACGACACGATCGCCGAAAACTTCCCGCAACACGCCTTCGCCTCGCGTAGCCAAGAACGCAACTGGCGCGCCAAGGTCCGGCTCGCGCTCTGGCAAGCCCGCCGCTGCTTGACCGTCTCTGAGCACTCCCGCCGTTCGATCGAGCGCGTTTACGGCTTCCCTGCCGCTCGCATCGACGTCGTGCACGAAGCCGCCGCCGCGGTCTTCGCGCCCTCCCGCGAACCCCGGGAAGACTTCATCCTCTACGCCGGCGGCATCAGTCCCAGCAAAAACCTGCCTGTCCTCGTTGAAGCCTTCGCATGCATGAAGGAGTGTACGCCGGAGACGCAGCTCGTACTCGCTGGCGACTACCGCGGCGACCGCTTCCGCGGCTGCCATGACGAGATCGTTGCGCAGGTCCAATCGCTCGAGCTCGGCGAGCGTGTACGCTTCACCGGCTTTATCCCCGACTCCGAGCTCGCGTCGCTCTACCGCCGCGCACGGTTGTTCGCTATGCCCTCGTTCGATGAAGGTTTCGGTCTGCCTGCCGTCGAGGCCATGGCTTGCGGAGCGCCTGTGGTTGTCAGCTCTGGCAATGCACTCGAAGAAGTCGTGGGCGACGCGGGTCTGACTGCCGCCGCGAGCGACGTCGCCGCGCTGGCTCGGGCCATGGACCGCATCTTCGCCGACCAGGCGCTGGCGGCCGAGCTTTCCGCGAAAGCGATTGCGCAATCCAGCCGCTTCTCATGGGATCAAACCGCCCGCGGCGTGCTCGCCGCCCTCGAACGCACGCGACAGCCGGGTTGATGGACCGCCACGGCGTGGGCGATCCTAGTCCAGGAGCTAGAGACAGACGTGAAAGACCTCAAAGGCAGAACCGCCGTTGTCACCGGAGCCGCCGCCGGAATCGGACGCGCCATGGCGCTCGCGTTCGCCCGGAAAGGTATGAAGCTCGTGCTCGCCGACCTCGATGCCGACGGCCTGCTCGCCGTCGCGGAGGAAGTCAACGCGCTCGGCGGCCGCGCACTCGCCGTTCCGACGGATGTCACCAAGCCCGAATCGGTCGCCAAGCTTGCCGACGCCGCCTTCGCCGAGATGGGCGCCGTGCATCTGCTCTGCAACAACGCCGGCGTGCTCGGACGCATCCTGCCAAGTTGGCAGCAGCCGCTCGAGAACTGGCGCTGGGTGTTCGACGTCAACGTGCAAGGTGTCGTCAACGGCATCCACGCTTTCCTGCCACGCATGTTGGAGCAGGACTCGGAAGGCTACGTCCTGAACACCGGTTCGGTCGCGGGCCTGATCACCGGGCCGTTCTTTGCTCCCTACAACGCGAGCAAGCACGCCGTCGTTGCGCTCTCCGAGTGCCTCCACCACGAGCTGCGCGCGCTGCACACCAAAATCGAGGTCGGCGTGCTTTGCCCAGGATGGGTCAACACCGGCCTTGCCGAGATCGAACAGAAGCTGCCCGAGGAGCTACGCTCCGTCAACCAGCAGCAGGAAGCCGCCGAACAAGTCGCCGCCCGAGAGAAGAACGTACGCGACATGGTCGCAGCCTCCATCTCGCCCGACGAGATTGCCGCGCTGGTCGTCGAAGCCGTCGAGCAAGGCCGCTTCTACATCTTTCCGCATCCCGAGCGGAAAGCCGACATCGAGTCGCGCATGCGCGACATCCTGGCCGAACACGAACCGGCGTTCCCACCGCGCAAGCTCGACGCGTAGCGTCTATTCCTCGGCCTGCAACCTTTCCGCCATCACTTCCGCCGCCAGCGCATGCCCGCGCGGAGTCCAGTGGGCGTCTTCCCGGTAATAGAGAGCCTCCGCGTTCGCTGCGGCTTCGCGAAATCGCTCGAGCGGTACGATGCAGTCGAGCTTTTGCCGTCGGCAGATGCGCTCCAGCATGCGCGCGTCTTCCGCCGGGTCCCAGTCCTCGCCGTCCATCGCATACGCTCTGCGCGTGTGCTGCCAGTCCTCCGGTTCGACCGCCGCGCGAGAGGGGACCCAGAACACCGTGAACGTAGAGCCGTCCGCCTCCACCTCGTCGCGCAACTGTGCGAGCAGCGCCTCAGTCACCGCCCAAGCCTCCTCGAGGTCCTGGGACGGCTTGGCATTCCAAGGCTTCCATTCGCCCGGAACCTCCGCCAACCCAGCCCGAATCAGCCAACGTTTGGCGAAGGGCGAGTCCGTCGCGGCCATGCGCGCCAGCCGGTAAAGCGCTGAGCGAGCACCCATCCGGGCGTCCGCTTGGCGCACCATGCGCGCAAGCCCTTGCCCACCCGAGACCGCATAGGCAAACTCGTCCTCAACCGGCGGTGGCGCCGGGCTGTTCGTCAGCCGCAACTCGCCGGCCTCGAGCACGAAGCGCGGCTTCGAGCCCCGCCAGTAGCGCTCGGAGCGGTTGAACCACACGTCGTTCACGTAGAACATCAGCACCGTCCGGTCCGGGTGGTAGCGGCGTCCGTCGCGGCGGTAAAACAGTAGCTCCTGGTCGGTCGAATAGCCCGCCGTGCCGCCGTTAATCACCTCTACTGTCTCCTCGCGCCCCTGTTGCATGAACTCCCGCAGCTGCTCGGAGACCAAGTCGTCGAACGAAACCGTGTAGCCCTCGAGAAACGAGTCGCCTAGCATCAGTACGCGATAGACGCCCTCGGGCTTCTCGAACGGAATCTCCGGCCCGCGCAGCCCCTGCGAGTTTGTCTCCTCAACCACGTCGAACTCGTTCGTGTGATTCTCGACCCGGCGGTTGGCCTCCTTGCTCCAGCCAAGCTCGGGATCATAGGCGGTCAAGTAGTGCACCTTTTCCACCTTGGGTTGGCTCTCGAACCAGCGCGCCACTCCTTCCGCCATCGCCAATGCAAGCGCCGTCGCGCATCCCACGACCGCCAGCTTCATCCACGTCTGGCTCATCGTCCGAGTCCGCTCACATCCCGTCGCCGCGCATCGCGATCTTCGCCATCTGGTCCGACAGGAGTCCGACCGACCAAATCGCGAACGCGCCCAGCACGCCCAAAATCGCCGACTCCGACAAGTTCTCGAGGTAGATGTCGTAGATGAACTTCGCCACACCCGTCACGAAGAACAACGCCCCCAGCGGCAGAAAAATTTTCAGTGGATTGAAGTACACGATCGTCCGGATGATCAGCATCAGGAAGTCGAACGCGTGGCCGGGACGAATCTTCGACTTACCCGTCCGGACGTGATAGTCGATCTTCGAGTACTTCACCAACGATCCGCTGCACAGGGCCGACAGCGTAATCGTGGTCGTGAACGAGAACCCCTGCGGCAAAAGGTGCGCCGTGCGGCGAATCAACGAGCGTCGCATTACACGCAACCCCGAGTTCAGGTCTGGAATCGGGCGTCCGGCCAAATAGCTGGCCAGCTTGCCCAGCAGCCACTTCGCCGGCTTGCGGATGGTCGGGATGGCGACGTTGTCCCCCACGCGAGCGCCCACCACCATGTCGTAACCCGGAATCTGCCGCACCAACACCGGGATCTGATCCGCCGGGTAGGTGCCGTCTGCATCGGTAATCGCGATCAGCTCGTACTGCGAGCGCGCGATGCCCGCCTTGAGCGCCGCGCCGTAGCCCGAGTTCTCCGGCAAGCGCACCACGCGCGCGCCTTCGGCTTCGGCCAGCGCCGCCGTCTCATCCGCCGAGCCGTCGTCGACGACGATCAGCTCGTACTCGATCCCCGAAGGATCCATCGCCGCGCGCACTTCGCGAATGGAGGGTGCGATCGAATCCCGCTCGTTGAAGGCTGGAATGACGATGCTGACGGCTTCGGCGCTCATCGAGACTTACTCCGCAGGACAAACAAATCGCCGTCCCCCAACGTTCCCGGGAACGTTCGTACCGGCTCGTAGCGGCTGCGCAAGATCGCGGTGAGGTCGGGCCGGCGCGTGGCCAGATAGCTCGGCAGCGAGTGAATCACCCATGTGCGTCCGGTCGCGCTTTCGGCTGCGTCGAGCTCCTCGACCGTCTCGATCTCCGGCCACTCCGGCTCGTAGTAAAGGCTATAGACACGCCCCGCCATGTGCAGCGCCGCCACGGTATCGCCCGGTTCGAGTTGCGACAGCACGAAGTCGCGCGCGCCCGTGTAGTCTTGCTTGGGATAGCGGTAAACCGCTGGCAAGGTCACGAGCGCTGCCACCAAGACCAACGCAGCCGGAGCGTAGCGCGCTTTGGGCTGATGTTGTCCCAGCCAATCGCCAAAAGCGATCGTCACCGCAGCCAACGCAATCACCGCCAAGCCCAGCAAGTGGAAAAAACTCCTCGGCCACAAGCTGCGGCCAAGTCCGAGCATCACTGCAATCGCCGTCAGCGCGGGCGCAACCGTCAAAGCAACGAAGACCCAATCGCGCCGCCACAGCCACCAAGCGCTCGCGGCGGCCGCGAGCAACCCCGCCGCCGCCGCGATCCATTCCGCCCCGCTCAAGGGCCCCAGAATCGCGCCAATCATCCACATCGGTTGGGTCCACAGCGACTGCGGCGCGGAGCCTGCGCCCGGTTGCGAAAAGAACGCAACCATCTGTGGAATCACCAGCGCATAGACGTGCAGCGTCAGCCAGCCTGCGAGCGCATAGGCCACGGCCGGCCTCTGCCAGTCGCGCCATGGCCTGCCGTCACGGATGAGCAGCGCCACTGTCACCGCCGCCTGTCCAACAGCGAACAGCACAGCGGTGAGATGTGCAAATGCAGCGGCGAACAACGCGACGGCATAGAGCAACCAATGTCTCCAACGTCCGCTACGCAAGGCGTGCAACAACAGCTCGGTCGCAAGGGTCGCCAAGCACAGCAGCAACGTGTAGGCGCGCGCGTTCTGCGAAAACCAGACATCGTGGTACGAAACCGTCAATGCCGCCGCCGCCAGCAGCGCCTCCCGAGCGCCGAATACGAGTTCCGCAAGCCGCGCTGCCGTCCAAACGCCGGCGACGCCGAACAACACCGCCGGCAGCCGCAACGCCCATGCCGATTCGCCAAACGTCGCCACCGAGCCCTTCGCCAGCAGCGAGTACAGCGTGTGTTGGTTGTCATCCACGAACACCGTCAGTAGCCGCGCAGCCGGCGGCCGCACGGTACGCACCAACGTGAAGACTTCATCCATCCAGAGGTCCGTATTCAGCGCGATCAAGCGCAGCGCCAGCGCAACCCCGAGTAGGGCCACGAGCCAACCACGCCACAGCCTCGGCTCTTGATTGGCGCTCCCCTCCAGCCTCGGCTGCCACAGCGGTGCAAACCGCGCGGCCGGGCCCGCTAGGCGCGGCAGGCCGATCAGCAAAAGTCCATCCGCCATGAGCAGGAGCTTCAAGATCCAGACGCCGGCGTCAGCGGGCGGTACGGCGACGCCCACGATCCAGCAGGCCGCCGCGCCTGCGATGCGCCACCCAAGTCCCAGCATTCGATTCGACCCAGTGTAATCAACGCGGCGCGATCAACGCCGCGCCATACGTCCCAGCAGGTGCGCCAAGGCGCCGGCCGTCAGGCCTCCGGCGAACACCACCGCCTGGAACGCGAGCCCGGCCGCCACGACCAGTCCAGCCGCCACGCCGAACGGCGCGAACAACGCCGCCAGCGCCGCCTCGCGCACCCCAAGGCCGCCTTGCGTCACCGGCAGCATCGCCGACAGTTTCGCCACCGGCCAAACGAGCAACCAAGCCGCCCAACCAACCTCGATTCCGCACGCTGCGCCCAGCCACGCATTCAACAGCGCAAGCGAGCCCTGCAAGAACGTTCCCAGCATCAGCGCGCCGGCCAGCCTCCATGGCCGCGCCGCTGCCGTGCGGAACGAGCGCAGCGCCCGCACCCACGTACGCCGCAGACGTTTGGGGATCCAGCGCAGCGGCAGCGCGAACGCCGCCGCGCAAGCGCTCGTTCCGGCGACCACCAGGCCAACAGCAGCGGCAATCGGAATCGCCGCCGAGCCCGCCGCGGGTGAACGGTGCGCCAACGCGACTCCAACGCCCGCCACCGCCGTTAGCGCCGCCATGTCGAGCACACGGTCGGCCACGCTGCCCACCACCACTCCGCTCGGCGAGCGCGCCAGCTTCGTCGCCAACCCGGCCCGCACCAAGTCCCCGCCCGCCACCGATGGCAGGAACGTGTTGCCGAACAAACCGTAGCCATAGCAGCGCAACGCCGCTCCCCAGCCCAGCCCTCCATCCGCCGCGTTCACCATCAGTCGCCACTTCGTCGCGCCTGCCAAGTGCAGACACAGATACGCCGGCAACGCCAACGCCCAAGTGCGCGCCGGTATACGCGCGAACGCCCCGCGCAGCTCGTTGAGCGGGAGCGCCCATAGCAGCGCGCCCAGCACCGCCGCGCTCCCCACCCAGCGCACAGCAGGGCGCCGCCACAGCGGAACCGGGCGAGAAGAAGGACGCGAGGAGGCCGGCTGGAGCTCAGACATGCCACACAGCCGTCATGGCGAAAGGGAACGACGTTCGGGGCCGCAAAACAAAAGCGCGGCAAGTCGTAGATGATATGTTAGTCGATTGCGGAAGAGCCTACTCGACATCGGCAAGGCCTTGTTGCCCGCAGGCGTCCGCTCCTGGCTCGTCGCCAAGCAGAGAGAGCATCGCCTGCAATGGCCGCGCGCCGGCGCCGTCGATTTTGGCCAGCTCCGCCGCCTGACTCCGATCAGCCCCGTCTTCGGCCACGATCGCGGCAAAGCCGTCGACCGTCATTACATCGAGGCCTTTCTCGAGCAAAGCCGCGACGCAATCCACGGCCGCGTGCTCGAGCTTGGCGACGCCACCTACACCAAGCGCTACGGCGGCGATCGTGTCCGACACAGCGATGTGTTGCATGTGACCGCCGGCAACCCCGAAGCGACCATCGTCGCCGACCTGACCGACGCGCCCCACATTCCCGACGACTGCTTTGACTGCATCGTATTCACCCAGTCGCTGCAGATGATCTTCGACTACGAAGCCGCCCTGCGCACGCTCTACCGTATCCTCAAGCCCGGCGGCGTCCTGCTCATCACCTCGAGCGGCATCAGCAAGATCGCTCGCCGCCTCGGCCGCGACGATTGGGGCGAGTATTGGCGCTTCACCACGCAAGGCATGCAGGGCTTGCTCGAGAAAACCTTCCCCGGCGCGGCGATCGAAGTCCAAGCCTGGGGCAACGTGCTCTCGGCCACGGCCTACCTGCACGGTCTAGCCGCCGAAGAGCTCACGCGCGAAGAGCTCGACGCGCTCGACCCCGATTTCGAGGTGATCGTCTCCGCCCTCGTGCGCAAGGCAGAGTCCTGAGATGCGTCGCCTGGTCATCCTCGATACAGCCGTCGCGTCGACGAACCTCGGCGACCAGATCATCATGGAAGCCGTCCGCGCCGAGCTTGCTGAACTGCTTCCAGATACGTTCGCCTTCTCCGTCGCAACACACGATTGGATGGGCGCGAAGAGTCGCTCGCTGATGCGCCGTTCGGACTTGGCCATCGTCGGGGGCTCGAATCTACTCAGCTCGCGCATGTGGTTCCGCCCGCTGTGGAAGTTGCGCCCTTGGGATGCGGGCATTGGCGCAAAAACCGTTCTCATGGGGGCCGGTTGGTATCAGTTCCAGCCCGACCCCGACGCCTACACGCGTTGGCTCTACCGCCGCGTCCTCGCTACCGATGTTCTGCATTCGGTGCGCGACGGCTATTCGAGCGTCAACTGCGCAAAGCCGGGTTCTCGAACGTCGTCAACACCGGCTGCCCCACGATCTGGCGTCTCAGTCCAGAACGCTGCGCCGCCATCCCCGCGCATAAAGGCCGCCGCGTGATCACGATGCTCAACACCTACATGAAGGACCCCGCGCGCGACCGCGAGCTGCTCTCGACGCTGGCGCGTCTCTACGAGACGGTCTACTTTTGGCCCCAGACCGACTCCGACGCCGAATACGCACGCTCGCTCGGCGCCTCTCTGCATTTCGTCGAGCCCAGCCTCGCCGCCTATGACCGCCTGCTCGCCTCCGACCCCCGGCTCGACTGCGTCGGCCTGCGTCTCCATGGCGGCATCCGCGCGCTACAGCACGGCCGCAGGACCGTCATCGTCGAGATCGACAACCGTGCTGCTGAGATGGGCGCCGACTTCGCGCTGCCCACGGTGAAGCAGGGCGACGGGGAAGCGCTGCGTCACAAGATCGAGCAGCCGTTCGAGACCCGCATCCAGCTCGCGACCAATGCGATCACTCGCTGGAAGGCCCAGTTTGCGGCTTCCGGCCAATGACCACGAACACGCGGTGCAACACCTCGAGCGGTTCGTGCGCGTGCTTGTCGGCGAGCATCTCGGCCAACGCCCGGTCGAAGCTCTCCACAACATCCGCCCGCCGCGTGGCGCCCACCGAGGCGTGGCTGCGCAACCGTCCGCGCCAGTCCGCGTGGGAGTAAGGCGTCGGGGAATCGAACGAGAAGCTTTCGAGGCGCTCAAAGCCGTTGCGCGCAAGCGTCGTCAGGCGGTCCGGATGCACCCCCGCCCCTTCGGCAGCCACCCACTCCGGCTTTACCTTTCGCGCCAGCGTATAGAACGCCTGCCGCGCAGCCTCACGGCCCGGCGGCGTGGGCAACGTCTCTCGCATCAGTCGCTCGGTGTCTTCCACGACCGAACCCGGCGTCGCGATCCAATCGAAATGCACGATGGCCAGCGCACCCCCAGGCCGCAGGACGCGCAACGCTTCCCGCGCGGCTTGATCCGGGTCGAACCAGTGCCAGCAAACCGCTGCTGTCGCCGCGTTGAAGGCTTCATCCGGCAAGCCGGTTGATTCCGCGACGCCTTCCACGTACTCGGCCGTCACGCCGGCTTCCGCATCCAAGCGCCGCGCCTCAGCCAATAGCTCGGGCGAGCGGTCGAGGTAGGTCGCCGCACAGCCGGCTCGCGCGAGTTCGCGTCCCACGGCGCCGGTTCCCGCACCAAGGTCGAGCACGCGTTGCCCAGGCGTTCCGATGCCCAGCGCCCGCAGCCGCTCGAACAGCTCCGCCGGGAAGCCCGCGCGATGGCGCGCATAGTCTGCCGCGGTCCTGCCGAAGTCGGGCTTGTTCGCCACGGCTCCTAGTTCCAGGCGTCGTACGAGCTAGAGATGGTGATTTGAATGTGTTGACGCGGCGCGATCTCGCTGCGTACCGCCGGCACCGAATGCCACGAGTGTTTGCCGCAAGGGAAGACCGCCATGCGGTTGTGCTTCGGCTTCACCGCAATCGTCTGCGCCAAGCGATCGCGCAGCTTCGAGAACGGCTTGGGCGCATGGTAGAGACGCAAGCGCTCGAGCATTGCCAAGTCGAAGCTCGGCGGATGCAGAATCAGCTCGCCGCCTTCCATGCCCACTTCGTCCTTATCTTGGAAGTAGACCAGCATCGAGATCAACCGCCGGCGATGGTCCAGATGAACCGGCCGGTAGTAGCCCGAGTACGACTGGTAGAAGTCGAGCCGCGACCACAGCTCATGAGGGGGATGCGCCGGGCGCCGCAATTCCAGCAGTTCCTTGTCTATACGGTCCTCGCAATAGGGCACATAAACGGCCTTCGCGAGATCGACCGTGCAGCCTTCGCTGCGCCAGTAGTCGCCAAACTGCTGGATGATGTATTCGATCCACTCCTGGCTGTGCACCATGTCGTGCACCTTCTTCCAGGCCGGGCTTGCGGCTAGGTGTGCATCGTACTCCGCATCCCCCCAATAAAGGGATTGGCCCCAGCCTTTGGGGCGCTTCATCTTCGTGATTTGCGGAAATTCGGTTCGGAGCTGCTCGTAGAGCCCAGGCTCGAAGAAACCATCCAGGACAAGGTGGGGAAAAGGCTTCGGCTGTAGCTGGAGACGATCTACGCCGAGAACTTCGCGAACGGCGGCGCTCATATCTTCGAGAGCCAATTTTCGCACGATTCGGCCTCCATTTGCGTGCGAAATCTTTATCTCACCTTTACACTCCAGTGCGTTCTATTCGACACTGGTGCCTTGGGGGGCCTGCTTCTCTCACGCCGCGCCCTGCTAGAGAGAGTGTGTCATCTTTGGAGCGTCCGCTAAGGTTCGCCATGGTGACGACCTTCTACCCGCCGTATCATTTCGGCGGCGATGCGTCGTTTGTCCGCAGCCTTTGCCATGGTTTGGCGAAGCGCGGCCATCGTGTCACCGTCATTCACGATCGAGACGCCTACCACATGGTGCGCGGGGCCGAGGAGCCGCACCCATTGCAGGAACCGCCCGGCGTCGAAGTGCATGGCTTGCGCAGCCGCCTTGGCACGCTTTCCTGCTTTGCTACCCATCAGAGCGGACGCCCGGTCGTACACGGCTCGCGCATCGCGGAGATCCTCAACCAGGATTTCGACGTCATCCACTACCACAACATTTCGCTGGTTGGCGGCCCCGGAGTGCTGACGTACGGCAAGGCGCTGAAGATCTACACCGCGCATGAGCACTGGCTGGTTTGCCCCGCACATCCTGTGGAAGCACAACCGCCAACTCTGCGATGGCCGCGAATGCGTGAAGTGCTCTTTGAGCTATGGCCGTCCCCCGCAGCTCTGGCGCTCCGGCTCCTATCTCGATTCCTGCGCCGCCCACGTGGACGCCTTCACCACGCTCAGCGAGTCTTGCGCCGCCCGTCACCGTGAATTCGGATTTTCCTATCCGATGCAGGTGCTTCAGCCATTTCTCTCCGCCGCGCCCGAGGACGAGGGCGGAGGCGAGCTGCCCACGGCCACGCGGCCGTACTGCCTTTTCGCTGGGCGTCTCGAAGAGACCAAAGGTCTGCAAGACGTCATCCCACTGTTCGACGACAACAGCCCGGCTGAGCTGTGGATCGCCGGCGCCGGAGCCTACGAGCCCGAGTTACGCAAGCTGGCGCAGGGCCGCAAGACCGTGCGCTTCCTCGGCTACCAACGCTTCGCGAACTTGCGCCGGCTTTACCGCGGCGCGCGCGTGGTCGTCATGCCGTCGCTCTGCTACGAAGTTTTTCCGATGGTGGTCCTCGAGGCGTTCCGCGAAGGCGTTCCCGTAATCGCACGTGCACGCGGACCCTTCCCTGAGATTCTCACCTCGAGCCAAGGCGGGTTGTTGTTTGAAACCCAGCAGGAGCTGCGCGGCGCGCTCGACCTGGCCCTGCATGACAATGATGTCCGTGAAAGGCTCTCGAACAACGCCCGCAATGCGTTCGAGCAGAACTGGACCGAAGAGGCCGGCCTCAACCGCTACTTCGCCTTCATCGAACAGCTTGCCCAAAAGCGCGGCAAACACACGCTAGCCGGCGTCGCGCAAGAAGCCGTCACAGCCTAAGGACTCTGAGCAATTCTCCGCGCCGCTCGCGTCAGCGTGCGGGTTCCTGCACCGCTAATCCACGCGCGGCTTCGCGGCCCGATAGACCATCCACACTACCGCCGCGGATAACACGAACGTCAGCCACCCGCTGTCGAACAGCGCGATCGGGTACGTCCGGTTTGTGGTGTAGATCAGCAGGGCGATCAGAATACCCGCTAGCGCTTCGCCGGCGATCAAGCCCGAGCCGATCAAAATACCCCGGTTCGTGGCCTCCTCGCCGCGCTTGGCGAGCAGGTGGTGCAGATAGCCGCCGATGAAGATCGGCACGCTCAGTCCCAACGGCAGGTAGATGCCGACCGCGACCGGCATCACGTGCGCCCGGAACGGGCTGCCCGCGCGCACCAGCATCCCATCGATCACCAGCAACGCGACTGCAATCCCAGCGCCGATCAGCACCATGTTCCAAGGCATCTCGCCCTGCCCGAACAAAGCCTGCGCAATGTTGGCAAACAGCGTCGCCTGCGGCGCTCGCAACGACTGCTCGGTCCCGGTGCCGATGCCGTAGGCGTGGTGCAACAGGGTGAGAACGGGCGCAATCAAGAACGTCGGCAGCGCAATGCCGATGAGCTGCGCAAGCTGCTGCCTCCAAGGGGTCGCGCGCACCAGAAAGCCCGTTTTGAGGTCTTGCGAGGTGTCGCCCGCGGTCGCCGCCGCGCAACAGACCACCCCGGCCACGCCCAGCGCCGCCAGCACGCCCTTGGTTCCGGTCATGCCAAGCAGCAGCAAGACCCCCGCGGAGAACAGCAACGCGCAAATCGTCATGCCCGAGACCGGATTGTTCGAGCTGCCCACCAGCCCCACGATGTAGCTCGAGACCGCCACGAAGAAGAACGCCGCGACGACCATCACGATGCCGCTCGTCAACGCGACTGAAAAATCGTCGGTCAGAATCCAGTAGAGACCCACCGTAGCCGCGGCGCACGTGGCCAAGATGGACATCATCGCGCTCTTTGGCAGGTCCTGATCGGTGCGCTCCACATGCTCACCGAGCGTCTTGTGGCCGCTGATCGCCTGCCGGACGCCCTTGGCAATGCCCGAACGGATGCTCCACATTGACGTCAGCCCGCCGACGATCATCGCGCCCACGCCCATGTAGCGAATCTCGCCCGACCAAGCATCCCAGGCCGCATCGATGGCCGTGGCCCCGTCTGGCAGCGGCGCGCTCAGGTAGTAGAGCGGGATGCCGATCAGCCAGCCGATCATGCCCCCAGCGAACACTTGCGCGCCGACCTCCAGTCCGACAATCACGCCCACGCCCAACAGCGCCACCGAGATATCCGAGCCGAACGGCAGGATGGTGCGGCCAACCTGCACTGCCCCTTCGAGCGTTGGTCGAATGATCGCAACCAATCCGTTGGCCGCCTTGAACAGCAGCCCGCCGCCCATCGCCAAGAAGATTGCCTTCAAGTCGCTGCCGCCGGATTGTCCTGCTTCGAGCACCTTGGCGCAGGCCACGCCTTCGGGGTAGATCAGCTCGTCGTCCTCCACGATCAGCGTGCGCCGCAGGGGGATCATGAACAACACGCCCAGAGTGCCGCCCAGTAGGCCGATCAAGGTCACTTTCCAAAAATCGAAGTCCTGCCAAACGCCCGCAATGACCATTGCCGGCACGGTGAAGATGATGCCCGAGGCCACGGACTCGCCCGACGACGCCATCGTTTGCACGATGTTGTTCTCGAGAATCGTGCCGCGCTTGAGCAAACCGCGCAACACTCCCATCGAGACGATCGCCGCCGGAATCGACGCCGAAACCGTCATCCCGGCGTAGAGGCCGAGGTAGGTATTCGCCGCTGTCATGACGATCCCGATCGCCATGCCGATCAAGACAGCGCTGCCGGAAAGCTCAGCGAGATTGGTTTTGGTGTCCGGGGCGGTCATGAATGCACCCCATTGTAGTCACGCTCGCTACAGCAACAATCGACCCGCCGCCGCGCCGCCTAGGACCAACCACACCGCGCTTGCTCCAAAGCGCATTGAGGCTATGCCTGCCGCAAGCACAATCAGCGCGGCCTGCCAACTCGTCAGCGTGGTCCGCGCCAACTCCACCGTCACAGCGGCCATCAGCGCGACTGCCGACGCGTTCACAGCGTCGAGGAACGCTGCCGACCACTGCGACTTGCGCAGCTTCGGCACGACGGGATTTAGAATGGCCACGAACGCAAATGACGGCAGAAAGATCCCAAGCGTCGCGACGGTGGCGCCCTTCACGCCGCCGAGTACGAAGCCCACGAACGTGGCCGTCGTCAACACCGGCCCCGGCGTAAACTGTCCCGCCGCGACCGCGTCGAGCAACTGCTGCTGCGTGAGCCAGCCGTAGTCGCCCACCAAGCCGCCTTCCAGAAACGCGATTAGCACGTAGCCGCTGCCGTAGAGAATTGCGCCGACCTTCAAGAAGAACAGCCCGAGCTTGACCAGGGAGACTGGCGCGGCTCCGCTCGCGGCGTTCGCTGCCGCCGCCCAAGCCTCACGCGGCCATGCCAACAGCGCAAGCGCCGCCGTTCCCGCTGCTGGACCCGTCACGCGCAGCCACAGCATGCCCAGCACTCCGCCCGTGAGCAAGGCCACGATCTCACCCGCACCCGCCGCCACCGCTGCGAACACCCCGGCCGCCACGGGCGCCAATCGCCAGCCCTTCATGGCCTTCTTGCCGAGCTTCCACAGTGCGCCTGCAATGATCGCGAGAACCGCCGGCTTGATCCCGGCTAGCCACGGTTCGACTTCCGGCAGCGCACCGTACTCGACGTACGCCCAAGCTAGTAGACCCGTGAGCCCTGCGGCCGGCACGATGAAGCACGCCCCTGCAACAAGCAGCCCTGCAAAGCCGCCGCGCTCGTACCCGAGATGCATCGTCATCTCGGTCGAGTTCGGGCCGGGGATCAGGTTTGTCGCGCCGATCAGATCCAGGAAGTGTTGCCGTGAGATCCACTGCCGCCGCGTGATGAATTCGTCCTCCATCATCGCGATGTGCGCCGCCGGCCCGCCAAACGCGGTCAGCCCCAGCCGGAAGAACAGCCAGGCGATTTCAGCAAGGTTTGTCATCTCGGATGCGACAGCTGAGGCGCGCCCGGATCGAGTCCACGGTTTCGCGGGCGGCCTTCGCTGCGTTCAGAAATAGGTGCGCATCGACCGAGTAGGCCAAGTAGCGGACGCCTTGCCCGAGCCACAGCTCGGCCTGCTCGGGCGAATTGGCGAAGCAGCCCACGGCCACGCCGTTCCGTTCAGCCGCCTTGACGATGGCCGCCATCGTCTCGCGCACCTTGGCGTGCGTCACCTCGCCGGGTACGCCGAGCGTTTGGGACATGTCATAGGGGCCTAGGAAGGCGACATCCACGCCCGGCGTTTGCAGAATCTCGTCGAGACGTCCCAGCGCCTGGGCGGCCTCGATGTGGAGCACTAGCAGCGTGTCGTCGTCGCCTTCGCGGCGCAACTCGGGTACGGGGAGCGAGCCATAGCGCCCCGCGCGCACGAACGGGTTGAAGCCACGTTCGCCCGCCGGAGCGAACCGCGCAGCGCGCACGGCCTCGGCGGCGTCTTCAGGCGAGCCAATTTGCGGAATGTGCAGCCCGACGGCGCCCTGATCGAGGGCTTCGAGGATGGGCCCGGGCGCATTCTCCCGGACCCGTATCAGCGGCGCCACGCCGGCGCATGTCGCCGCTCGAATCAGGCTGCCGACCGTTTCGCCAGACATCGCCGAATGCTCACGGTCGAGAATCGCGATGTCGTGACCCGCCGGCCCCAGCGCCTCGACGATCTCCGGCGAGCCCGTTTCGACGAACGGCCCCATCAGGAAGCCTTTCTCGGCCAGCCGGGCCTTGGCGCTCAGGCGCAACACGGGGGGCGAACCCTTACTCGGACTTCGGCTGAACGACCGGGTTGCCGGCCTCTTTCCAGGCCGTAATGCCGCCGAACTCGATCGGCTTGTCGTATCCGGCCGAGCGCAAAATGTTCGCCGCGCGCGACGCCCTGCCGCCTTTCATGCAGTAGGTGACGATCTCCTTGTCCTTCGGCACTTCCGCGAGTCGCGATTCCAACTGATCGATCGGGATGTTCACCGCCCCGGCGATCATGCCGTACTCCTCGAGCTCATCCGGGTTGCGCACGTCGAGCAGGTAAATGTCCTCGCCCGCATCCAGCTTCGCCTTCACCGCCGCCGGATCCATCTCCGTCGCTTCTGTCACGACCGGCTCGTGGGCGGCGCCCACATGCTCGGCCGGAGCCTGTGCAGCCGGTTCCGGCTCGGACTTGCAACCCCAAATCGCCAGTCCGGCGACCAACAACAAAATCAGTTTCTTCATGTCGTTTCCTCCTACCGAAGCCCTGCTCCGGGCAGGACGATCCCCTGCATTATTTCACGCGCCTCAAACGCCCTGCGCGTCCGCGCCCCAGATCTGCTTGTGCAGTTGACTACCGAAGCGCACCCCTTCCAGCCCGTCTTCGACCATCCAGCCAGCGAACGTGGCTAAGTCGACCGCCCCGTGGACCGGCGAAAAGTAGACCGCCGCAAAGCGATCGACCAGCCGGTGCTCGCTGGTAAAGTCACGCGCGAACTCGTAGTCCGCGCGCGAACCCACGACCAACTTCACTTGGTCGTGCGGGGCCATCGCGTCGAGATTCTCGATGCGAAACGACCCGCCTTCGCCCGAGTCCGGGCATTTCACGTCGACCACCTTGACGACCGCACGGGGCACGTCCGCCAGAGGCCGCTCGCCGCTGGTTTCGAGCAGCGTCGTCCAGCCTTCGGCCAGGAAGCGCTCGAGCAACGGGATCGCCTCCTTTTGCAGTAGCGGCTCGCCGCCCGTGAGCTCCACGATCCGCCCTCCGAAAGCCCGCACCTGCTCGACGATTTCGTCGATCGTCATTCGCTGGCCCCCGTGGAAGGAGTACTCGGTGTCACACCAGACACAGCGCAAATTGCAGCCGGTCAGGCGCACAAACGTACAGGGCAAGCCTGCGTAGGAAGACTCGCCCTGAATCGAGCGGAAGATTTCGGTCACTTGCAACGCCATGGGGTCGCCGCCTTCATTTTCGCGCGCTGCACTAGAATCAAGTGCAGCATGAAACGTCTTGGGATGCTGCTTTTTCTCGTCGGCGCAGTCGCTGTCGGCGCGCTCTACTTCACCAGCGGCCCCAAGCCTCGGTTGGAAGGCGAGATCACCGAGGTTCGCACCCTCACCGTCGAGCCCGAGGCCTCGGTCGCCCTGGTCAACTTCAAGGCGGAAAACATCACGCGCAACAACTTCGTCGCCAACGGCCGCCAGCTCGAGATCATCGACTCAGCCGGGCAAACGCACCGCGGCACGACCGTCAACACCGTCGACTTAAAGGATCTGTTTCAGTATTTCCCCGAGCTCGGCGGCATGAAGGACGAGCCCTTCGGCGCCCAAAGTGAAATCCCGTCCGGCGAGACCGTGCGCGGCCTCATCGCCGCCCGCTTCGAAGTCTCGAAAGAGGCTCTCGACAACCGTCAAGCGCTTCTCATCCGCGTGACCGACGGCGCGGGCCGCGAGACTGTTTTGCGCGACCCGCCGGAGTAGCCGGTCCGCCCGATCCTTCCGGGTCGAACCGCACCGCTCGTCCGTCCTCGATCTTCAGCGCCCGGCGGCCGCTGAGCAGCGCCAGGATCTCTTCTCCGAACGTCTCGAGCGCTCCCGCGCCCAAAATGCCGGATTGTTCCAGCTCCTCGACCGTCTCGAACTCGCCGCGCAGCAGCAACAACGGCGCGTCGGAATCGAGCAGGTAGCGCAACGGCACGTCGCTCTCCTGCGCCAAGAAGGTCAGGAAGCACTTCAGCACGATGACCGCCGCGGACTCGTTACCCGCCGGCTCCGGCTTTTCCGGCGGCGTCTCGAGTTGGTCTTCGGGGATCGCAAGCCCGCGCTCGATCGCTTCGAGAATGTGCGCCGCGCCGTAGTCGCGCACCCGTGCGCCCAAACCGCGAAAGCTCGCCAATTCCTCCGCTTGTTTGGGCTGCGCCCGCGCCAACTGAACCAGAATCTGGTCCTCCGCGAGCCAGCGGCGCGGGATGTTGCGCTTCCGTACGCGCGATTCCCGCCACTGCGCCAGCTCTTTGAGCACGGCGTACTCGCGTTTGCTCAGCCGTGCGTTTACGGCCAGCTTGCGCGCGATCGCGGTTCCGTCCGCCTCATACTTGGCCGGGTCCGCCATCTGCGCGGAAAGCTTCAGCGCCCAGTTGCGCCGCCCGCGACGTTTCAGGTCACTCAGCAGCTTTTCGGCGAGCTCCACCAGGTGGGCGACGTCCGCCACCGCGTACTCGCACATGGCCGGCTGCAGCGGCCGGTTGAGCCAGTTCGTGCGCGTGTGCCCCTTGGGCAGGTTCACGCCCATCATCTTGCGCAACAGCGGCGCCAGGCCAATCTGGTCTCCCTTGCCCGTCAATGCCGCGCCGATCGACGTATCGAACAACGGCGCCGCTACGACCCCATAGTGCGAGTAGAGGCATTCCTGATCTTGCTCCGCCGAGTGCGCGGCCTTGAGCACGCTCGGGCTCGTCAGCACGTCGAGCAGCGGCCGCATGTCCTCGACCGACACCTCGAGAGGGTCGATGAGCCATGCGTCTTCCTTGTCGGCAATCTGCAGAAGCCCCAATTGGGGATAGAAGGTTCGTTCGCGAAGAAACTCCGTGTCAAACGCGATCAACGCCTCGCCCGCGAGACGGTCTGCGATCTTCTGGATGGTCTCCGGGTCGCGAATCAGCTCGGGCGACGACTTCGCGGGCCGGTGGGAACGGCGTTGGGGCATGAAGCCTGGGGTAAACGAAGAGCCTAGCAGAGCCCGACGATTCGAGCAATCCGGGCCCACCCTGCGAGAGGGCTCCCGGCCCGTTATAAGGGCCCGAAAATGCTTGGGATGGGAATGCGGGCGAGCACCCTCTGGGTTCAAGGCGCCGGGGCGGCGGGAGGCTTGGGCTTGCGGGCGAGCTCCTCGACGGTCACGCCGGTATTTAGCTCCAGCTCGATCACCGTGACCTCCGTGAGCAGCGGACCGTTCTGGTGGATAGCGGTCTTGTAGGGTACGCGAACCCCCTCGATCTCGCGAAAGTCGGAGAAGCGCTCTTCGACTAGCGGAGGTTTCCCCGCAAGCACGATGCCCTCGTAGGCGAGCTTGGAAAAGTCCCCCGACTCCTTGTCGATCCAAACCTGGGCCGTCTCGCCGCCCTGCTTGGCTGCGACTTCCAGCACCACCGCTTGGCGGCCTTCGTCTTCCGCCTCGCGTAAGAAGTGGACTTCGCGATCCTCCAGCCGGTCGGCCAACAGCAGGGCCTCGCGGATGCGGAACAGCTCGCCGTCGGCCTGCTTACGCTGTGGCGGAGGTAGGTCGATCTGGCCCTGCGGCCCGTTCATCCAGCCGCCGTCCGCGTCGACGAAGACGATCACTTTGCCGAACGGAAGCGCGCTCTCCTGCTTGAGCGCTTTGGGGACGACGTAGGTCAAGGTCTGCTCAGCGGTCACGCCTGCGACGAGGCTGCGCATCTGGCGCTTCTGGCGCACGTCGTGGATGGCGGCCAGCGCGTCGGCGCCGCCGGCCTGCTCCTGCGCCTTGTGGAGCCAGTCGAGCGCCTTCTGGTCTGTTTCGGCGCGCAACCAAGAGGCGCACAACAGGGCAATGCAAAACAATCGCATCCTGTTTCGAATGTAGCGCATAGGGCGTACCGCGCTACGATTGCAGCCGAGGTCCCATGCTCGAAATCGAGGTCAAGCTGCCGATCGAAAACCTGTCCGCTGTGCGAACTCAGCTCGAGACCCTCGGCTGGACACGCGGCGAGCGTCTGCTCGAGCGGAACACCGTTTACGACGCGCCCGACCGCGCACTAGACCGCGCCGGGAAGCTGCTGCGCATTCGTGAGAGCGGAGACCGCGCACTGCTCACGGTCAAGCTGCCCGCCCCGAGCGAGGGGCCGCACAAGGTGCGCGAGGAGCACAACCTGGAAGGCCCGGGTCCGACGCTCGAGCGCATCGTCGAAGGTTTGGGCTTCGCTTCGGCGTGGCGTTATGAAAAGTACCGCACGCGCTACCGCAAGGCCGGCGAGGAGGGCGTAATCGAGCTCGACGAGACCCCGGTCGGCAACTTCCTCGAGCTGGAAGGCGCCCCGGAGTGGATCGACGCAACCGCCGCCGCGTTGGGCTACCGACCTGAGGACTACGAGACCGCCACCTACCGCGAGCTTTTCCTCGCCTGGCAGCGCCGCCGACCCTCGCCCCCGCGCGACATGGTGTTTGCGGGGTAGCTACCGCGAAGAATGTTCTCGGAGTAGCCGCTCCACCAGCGTTCGGGGGTACCGAAAGGATGTTTGCTTCAACCGTTCGATGGCATCGCCAAACGAAATCAAACCCCGCGTTGCGGCGGCATCCAGAATACCGAGCGTCCCGGTGGATCGGAGGCCGATCGCGTTCGCGATTCGGGCGCCCGCGCGTTCATCAATGAGTAGAAGAGCCGGATGGAGCGATGAGGCGAGGGCGAGAGCTCCCCGTTCTCCGTCGCCCAACATCGCCCAGTGAGGATCGCGATCTGCGACTTTCGAGGGCGCTTGAACGTTGATCCACCCGGGGATGTCTGTAGCCCACGCCTGTACGGGTTCAGGAGCGCCGCGTGAGCACAGCTCTTCCAGGACTGCAGGAGGGACTGTGACTCGACCATAAAGCCGGGGTAACACCGCCTCCAAACGAGTCCAAACCAGGTAGTTCAGAGGACTCGTATCCGCGACAACGAACATCTACAGCCCGGCTTCGCGGTGAGCTTCGCGCTCACGCTCGAGGTCTTCCCAACCGTACGTTAACTCGACGCCGTGATCCTTAAGGAACTGATCCAGGGCGAACCGGTCCAGGCCCAAAAAACGGCCGAGCTCCGCCTCGGTCCAAAGCCCTTGCCGATGAGCCTCCAAACCCAATGCCTCACGCGACATGCGCTCGGCCCCTGGCCCTAGGCGGCCGGCGAGCTCTTCTGGGATTTCCAGCGTTACGGTCATTCGGCGTCCCTCCCCGTTCTCATTATCGGTAAGTGGAGCGCGGCGCCAACCGTGTTCCCGTTACATCCCCGCTTCGTTCGTCGCCGGCTCCATCACCGGAATCTGCAAGTCCGGCGCGGCGGCGCCGAACAGCGGCAGCGCCCGTTTGGCCACCAGCGCGCCCAGCCGTTCGCGCGGCTCTTGCGTGCGCTGTCGGTCGCCATGCCCGTCTGCGCGTACATCTGCAGGAATAGCTTCGAGATCATCAGGAACATCAGCCGCGAGCGCAAACGCACCGTACATACCTTCGCCCGGCTCCAAATCCGCGAGAAGGAATAAAACTGGGTCCACGCTCCGAGCGTGTTCACCCGCACCTCTTCGGCCGTCATCGTCGGATGCGGCATGCAAAGCTTCGGCCGGCGGCTATGCGGCAACAGCCAGTAGCGCGTTAGCGGGATGCCGTCGATCAACGTCGGCGACTTGTCCTGCTCTTTCTCCCAACGTTGGAAGTCCACCGTACCGGGGTGCGGGGTGAGCGGCACGAATTGGGCGAACATCGTGTCGGCCTTCTGCGCCAGCTCAACCGTCGCATCGAAGGTGTCTTCGCGGTCCGTCGGCAGCCCGAAGATGAACGAGCCGAGAATGTAGACCCCGTGCTCGCGGAATTTGCGCAGCTTGGCGATCAGCGCATCGCCGCTCTCGTTGAAGTCCTTGTAAACCGCCTTCAGACCTTCTTCCGTCACCGACTCGACGCCCACCAGCGCGCCGCGCACCTTGCCCTTGCGCATCCACTCGAGGAATTCCTCGTCCTCGGCGCCTCCATGGTGATCTGCGTGAAGAACATCATGTCGTCGGGCAGCGCAGCCAAGCGCGACAAAAGCTCGAAGCGCTCGGTACGGATTGCACGGAGTTGTTCTACCCGCGCCGTATTCCCTTGGCGCTCAGCCAACTCGATGTCGCGGTTCGTCACCGGGTAGAAGTTGTCGTCGGCGAGGAGGACGAAGCGGAACCCCTGCCGGCGCAGATCGACAATTTCCCGAATGACCGCGTCCGAAGCGCTGTCGCGGCTTCTGTCCGTCCGTCCGCCAAACCGAGCAGAACGAACAGTGCTTGGGGCAGCCGCGGACCGTCTGGACCGACGCCATCATATAGCGGTCGGCTGGCAATAGGTCCCAGCGTGCTGGGCGGAATCGATCCGCATCCAGGCGTCCACCCTCGTACAGCCGCTCTGCGGTTCCCCCTCGATGGCATCGAGCAGCATCGGCCACACTTCGTCGCCGTCGCCTTTGACTACCGTCTGTGCTCCCCCGTGCTCGAAAGCCTCTTCTGGAAACAGAGTGGCGTGGATGCCGCCGAACACGACGTACGCGCCGCGCTCGCGTGCCATCCGGCCAAGCTCGTAACCACGCAACGCGTTTCAGTGTGGATGCCGACGCCGACCACGTCCCCGGGCTCGATCGTCAGCGGATCGACATGCGTCAGCGTCTCGTCGATGATCAGCGGCTTACCGAACTTCCGAGGCGTAGCCTCTGCTAAGACGTAGAGCCAGCGAGGCGTGATGACGGCGATTCCGAACGAGGACTGGCTAGGGTTGATGATGTGAACGCGCATTGCTCGACTTGATCTTGCGGTTCGAGCAGCTCGCTTTCTCCGCGCAAACGCAAGGGTTGAATCCTACCATAAACGGTGCCTTTTTTCGCGCAATGGGCTAGCCGGGCATCGCGCCATAAGGGGTAGAATCGAGGGCGTCAACAATGCGAACTCTCGCGCTTTTTTGTCTCACAACCGCTTTCGCCGCCGCCCAAGGAACGGGGCCGGCCCAGTCCCCCGCGCTTCTGGCCGATGGCTACCTCTATGTTTCCGCCCAGGGGCCCGGCCGCGAATCGACCGAACCGCCCGAAACGCAGGCAGAGCAGGCTTTGCAGAAGGTGATTGGCATCGTGCAGGCGCTAGGTTTGCCGCCGGAGAACATCGTCTACACGCAGGTGTATATGGAGAATTTGGCTGACCTGCCCGCCGTCGACGAGGCATTCTCCAAAGCCTTCCCCCAGGACCCGCCCGCCCGCGCCGTTCTCGGCGTCGCCGGACTGCCCGACGGTCCGATTGCCATCCGCGCCGTGGCGGTTGCCGACCGCACAGGCGTCGAGGCTGTTCAGGTTTCGGGCTACTCCACGCGCGGCTATTCCGCTGGGATGCTGACCGCTGACCGCCTCTACCTCTCCTCGCTTCCCGCCAAGCCGGGCGAGCCGGCTACGGCCGTTGATCGCGCGTTGGATGCCTTCGAGGCGATCACGAAGGCGGCGGGCCTGGACCTGCGGCATGTGGTGTTCGTCAACCCCTATGTGACGGATGCCATCTCCTACGGCCAGCTCAACGAGGCCTACGCCAAGCGTTTCGAATTCGGCAATACGCCCGCGCGCGCCACCATCTTCGTCGCCGGCCTACCATCGGACCCAATCACGTTCACCGGCGTCGCGGTGCGCAACCTCGCCGACCGCCAGGCCGTTCGGCCAAAGAACATGCCCCCGAGCCCGACAGCCAGCCCCTGCGTGCTCGCCCGCGACACGCTGTTCTGCTCGGCCAAGAGCGGCTTTATTCCGGGACCCAACTCCGGCATCTACGCCTCGACCGTCGAGCATCAACTGCGCCAGACGATGCGCAATCTGCTCGATGGCCTCGAAGAGGCGGACATGGGTTTCGCCAACGTCGTGCAAACCACCGTCTACCTCGACGATCTCGCCGAGCTTTCCGTCGTCGACCCAATCTATGGGGAGTATTTCGAATCCGCACCGCCGGCCCGTGCAGTCCTGCAGCAGGCCGAGCCCAACCCGGCCAGCCGCCAACCTGGCCGCGGCGGCCGTTACGGCACGCTCGAACAGATTTCGCTGATCGCCGTGCGCCGCTGACGGCGCTCGGTGCGCCCCTCGATCGCACTAGCGTTACAATCCCCCGTAACGGCGCCATGCAACCGCGCGAGGTTCGCCGCCGTCCATCTGAGCAGTTGTGCTAAACCGCAGACAATGGCTGGCCGCCGCGGCCGCCCCTTTTGCCGCCCGCGCCTTCGCCCAGCAACCGAATCCAGCCGAGGAATTGCCCGAGGCCATCATCTCCGTCGACGTTCAGGTCGTGAACATCCTTGCGACCGTTCGGGACAAGCAGGGCCTGCTCGTCAATAGCCTCACCCAAAACGACTTCGAGATCTTCGAGGACGGCGAGCCGCAGGAGGTCAAGTATTTCAGCCGGCAGACCGATCTGCCGCTCACCATCGGCCTGCTCGTCGATACCAGCGTCAGCCAACAGCGCGTGGTCGAGGTCGAGCGTTCGGCCGGCTACACCTTCTTCGACAAAATTCTGCGTGTCGACAAGGACTTGGCCTTCCTGATGAGCTTCGACATCGACGTCGAGTTGCTCCAAGACCTCACCGCCTCCAAGCGTCTACTCCAGGACGCCCTCGAGAGACTCCAGATCCAGGGCGGCATCTCCGGCGGCATCACGCCCGGCCCCGTGCCTCAATCAGGCAAGCCCGTCGGCACCGCCATGTACGACTCCATTTACTTGGCCGCGCAGGAGATCCTCAAACCCCAAGTCGGCCGCAAGGCGGTCGTCGTCATCGGTGACGGCAACGACTACGGCAGCAAGATTGACGACGACGGCGCGATCGCCGAGGCCCACCGCACCGACACAGTTATCTACTCGGTGCGCTACTTCGACCGCGAGTTCTACTTCCAGGCCGGCGCCATGGGCGGAGGCGGCTCAGCGCCCTCAAAAGATCTCGCGCGAGACCGGCGGCGGCATGTTCGAAGTCTCCCGCAAGCGCACGCTCAACGACATCTTCGATGAGATCAACGAAGAGCTGCGCAATCAGTACAGCATCGGCTACTCACCAAAGAAGGATCTCAGCGTCCAAGGCTTCAGAAAGGTTGAAGTCAAGGTCAAACACAAGGGCTACGAGGTCCAGGCGCGCGAAGGCTACTACCCGGAAGCCTTCCGCTAAGCTCCGCTCACAACCGGTCTCCGCTCGAACCGGCCGCGCGCTTCGTGCTAAGATTCGAAAAACGCCCACCTCCGCGCCCCCGGTTTAAGCTCATGAAAATACAAGGTTTCTGTCTCGCCGCTACGCTGGCGCTCGGTCTCTCCGCGTTCGCCCAAGAGGCCCCCGTGGTCACCATCAACGGCAAGGGCTACACCTCCGCCGAGCTCGATCACATCCGCAAGAACCTGCCGGACGTGTTCCGCCGCCAGACCGAGCACATGAACAACAAGACGTTTGTCGACACGCTCGGCTTTCTGCTCACCGTTTCCGACCTCGCCGAGCAGGAAGGCATGACCGAGAAAGAGCCCTACAAGACGCAGCTTTGGTTCAACACCATCAACTTCCTCTCCAACGCCTACCTGGCGCAGATCAACTCGAAGCTCGAGATTGGCGAGAAGGACGTGGAAGAGTATTACGAGCAGCACAAGGGCGAATACGAAGAAAAGCGCGTTTCGGCGATCTATCTCGACTACGACCCGCTCCCCGAGCTTGCCGAAAAGCAGGGACGCACCCCGGTGACCGAGCAGGACGCCTGGAGCAAGGCGGAGAAGCTGCTGGTCGAGATGCGCAACGGCGCCGACTTCGCCGCCATCGCCAAGGAGCACTCCTCCGACGCCGGCACCGCCGAGAAGGGCGGCGACCTTGGCTTCTTCTCCCCCGACGATCAGTCGCTCTCGCCCGACGTCAAGAAGGCCATCTTCGCCCTCGCGGAAGGGCAGATCTCCTCGCCGGTCAAGGACGGCGGCCGCTACTACGTCTTCAAGGTGACGGAAGTGCGCGCCCGCCCGCTCGACGCCGTCAAGGCGCAGGTGTTGCAGAAGGTCCAGACGACCAAGCTGCAGAAGCGCCTCGAAGAGATCCGCAACTCGGTCAAGATCGATTACACCGATCCGGCCTACTTCGACAACGCCGCCCCGGCAGCACAATAGAAGGCGCGGAGAAGGCCCCCCTTTTCACCGCCATCCCCTCGTCCACGCTACAATAACCCTCTTGTCCTCGACTTTCCGGCGGGCGCGGCTCTGACCAGCCGCCTGCCCCCGACACTTCCCGCAATACGGACGGAGCATACAACACCATGGCGAAACACATCTACGCCTTCGGCGGCGGAACCGCCGAGGGTAACCGCGACATGAAAGACACGCTCGGCGGCAAAGGCGCGAACCTTGCCGAGATGAGCGCCGCCGGCATCCCCGTGCCCCCCGGCTTCACCATCGCGACCGAGGTCTGCAACCTCTACTTCGACAACGGCAACAAAACGCCCGAGGAAGTCGACAAGGAGATGCTCGAGCACATCGCCACGGTCGAAAAGCTCACCGGCCAGAAGCTCGGAAGCGTCGAGAATCCGCTGCTGCTCTCGGTCCGCTCCGGCGCGAAGTTCTCCATGCCGGGCATGATGGACACCATCCTCAACCTCGGCCTCAACGACGAGACCACCGAGGGCCTGGCCAAGCGCAGCGGCAACCCGCGCTTCGCCTACGACTCGTACCGCCGCTTCATCCAGATGTTCGGAGATGTCGTCCTCGACGTCTCCAAGCACGACTTCGAAGAGCTGCTCGCCGAGATCAAGAAGGAAAAAGGCAAAGAGCTCGACACCGACATGACGGCCGAGGACTGGAAGGACGTCATCGCCGCCTACAAGAAGTTCGTCGCCGACCGCACCGGCAAGAGCTTCCCGACCGACTCCCTCGAACAGCTCAAGATGTCGCGCGACGCCGTCTTCCGGTCCTGGGGCAACCCGCGCGCCATCCACTACCGCCGCATGAACGACATCCCGCACAACCTCGGCACCGCCGTGAACGTGCAGACGATGGTCTTCGGCAACCTGGGCGAGACTTCCGGCACCGGCGTCGGCTTCACGCGTAACCCCTCCACGGGCGAGAACGAGTTCTACGGCGAGTACCTGCTCAACGCGCAGGGCGAGGACGTGGTCGCCGGCATCCGCACGCCGCAGCCCATCTCCACGCTGCATGACCAGATGCCCGAGGTGTTCAACCAGCTCCGCGAGATCACCTCACGCCTGGAGAAGCACTACAAGGACATCCAGGACTTCGAGTTCACCATCCAGGACAAGACGCTCTACATGTTGCAGACGCGCAACGGTAAGCGTACGGGGCCGGCGGCGGTCCGCATCGCCGTCGAGATGTGCGAAGAGGGCCTGATCGACAAGAAGACCGCCGTCATGCGCGTCGAGCCGAAACAGCTCGACCAGTTGCTGCACCCGGTGCTCGATCCCAAGTCCAGCGGTTCGCTCAAGCTGCTGACCAAGGGCCTGCCTGCCTCGCCCGGCGCCGCCGTCGGCAAGATCGTCTTCACCGCCGACCACGCCGTCGAAGAGCACGGCAAGGGCGAAGCGGTCGTGTTGGTCCGCTCGGAGACGACTCCGGACGACATCCACGGCATGGAAGTCGCCAAGGGCATCCTCACCTCGCGCGGCGGCATGACCTCGCACGCGGCCGTCGTCGCGCGCGGCATGGGCGCGCCCTGCGTCGCCGGCGCCGGTGAAGTGTCGGTCGACTACAAGGCCAAGAAGATCAACGTCAAGGGCGCTGAGCTCTCCGAGGGCGACTGGATCTCGATCGACGGTTCGACCGGCGAAGTCTTCGCCGGACAGGCTGCCACGATCGACCCGGACGTCGAGTCCGGCCACCTCGCCAAGTTCATGGAGTGGGTGGACGAGTACCGCAAGATCGGCGTCCGCACTAACGCCGAGACCCCGCGCGACGCCGCCCAGGCGCGCAAGTTCGGCGCCGAGGGCATTGGTCTCGCGCGTACCGAGCACATGTTCTTCGAGGGCGACCGCATCGACCACGTCCAGAAGATGATTCTGGCCACCGACCCGGCCGTCCGCCAGGAAGCGCTCGACGCTCTGCTGCCGCTGCAACGCCAAGACTTCTACGAGCTGTTCAAGGTGATGGACGGCTACCCGGTCATCATCCGCACGCTCGATCCTCCGCTGCACGAGTTCCTGCCCAAGCGCGAGGAACTCATGGTCGAGATCGCCGAAGGCAAGGCCAAGGGCCAGGACATGGCCGAGAAGGCCAAGCTGCTGCACCGCGTCGAAGAGCTCCACGAGTTCAACCCGATGCTGGGCCACCGCGGCTGCCGTCTGGGCATCACCTTCCCCGAGATCACCAAGATGCAGGCGCAGGCCATCTTCGAGGCGGCCGTCAAGTGCGCCAAGGAAGGCGTCAAGGTCATCCCCGAGGTCATGATCCCGCTCGTCGGCAACGTGAAGGAGCTGGCCGACCAGAAGAAGATCGTCGTCGACACGGCGAAAGAGGTCTTCGAGAAGGAAGGCAAGGAAGTCCACTACATGGTGGGCACCATGATCGAGGTCCCGCGCGGCGCGCTGACGGCGGACGAGGTCGCCAAGGAAGCCGAGTTCTTCAGCTTCGGCACCAACGACCTCACCCAGACGACGTTCGGCTTCTCGCGTGACGACTCGGGCGGCTTCATCTCGGCCTACCTCGAGAAGGGCATCCTCGAAGAGGATCCGTTCCAGGTGCTCGACCAATCCGGCGTCGGCCAACTGGTCAAGATGGCGGTCGAGAAGGGCCGCAAGACCAACCCGAAGCTCGAAGTGGGCATCTGCGGCGAGCACGGCGGCGAGCCGAAGTCGGTGAAGTTCTGCGCCAACAGCGGCCTGAACTACGTCAGCTGCTCGCCCTACCGCGTGCCGATCGCGCGTCTGGCCGCCGCCCAAGCAGCCATCGAGGCCGAGATGGGCTCGGACGAGGCTGGGCGCACGCGCTAGCGTTTGCGTAAACTCGAAACCACGACGGCCGGCCCGCGAGGGCCGGCCGTTTTCCGTTTGCGCTGCTTAACCGAGCCCGGCCAGCAATGGCCGGGTTCACCGCCTGAAACTGCAGACCCTACAGAGCCACGTCCGCAAGGGCGCGGTCCGGCGCTCCGCGCCGGCATCATGCTTCAATGTGGGCAATGATTGGCGCCCTTTCAACCGAAGGATTCGCCACCGAAGCCTCCAGATTGCCCTGTACTGATGTGGAACGGCTGCTGGCGTCGCTCGCCACAGATATTCAGGAGGCGCAAACCGAGCGGGTCGCTGGAGTTCGACGCCTCCTTCACCGCTCCCAAACCGTCCATCAGCTCTCGACAGGAGGCGTTCTAGGCGAGATTGCGCGCCAGCGCGAGGCTGGCGCACGGAGCCTTCCCTTGAGTTTGGGAACCGCGCAGCCCATCAGGCCGGCGTTTTGTTCATTGACAAGGATCCGCTGACACGCGCAATACACTGGTCACGTGGCTAGTATCGGCGTCTACATTCACGGCTTCGGTGGTGTACGTCACCATCCTGCCGATCGTCGCGCTCTTTGCAGAATTGCTAGCCACTCAAAGCCGCACGGATGGCTTTTCTGGTGCGCGACTGGAACGTTTATAATCCTCAGGCCTCGTCTGAGAACGTCAAATTGACGGGATTCATCGCTTTTCCCGGACGTCGCGCATTCGCCGGATTCAAGAGTTGCCGCCGAGCGAAAGGATGGGAATCCGAACGGTCTTCTTCGAAGACAGCTTCTCACTCTGCGTCTGCCGATCTCGACGATGACGTGGAGTTTCGAGGATGCTGACAGGAGGTATACTGGACGGATCGCGTTGATCGCGAGTGATCTGGAGCGTCTCGGCGATGTCCTGACTCAGGTGAAGACGGCGGATGACCTCCGACACTGCACAGCGGCGTCTTTCGCCGCGTATTGAAGTCGCGAATCTTGACCATTCAACGCATGGAGCAGGTGTTGGGCGGGGGTGTCCTTCCATCAGCTAATGCCAAGTTTGCCGTGACTTGGCGCGCCGCGTTTGAAAGAGAACGAGCTATCTCTTGAAGACTGTTATGCTTGCTTCTTGGCGATTCATTTGAAGTTCCTGAAGTCTGGTTCGGAAGTGCATATTTAACGCGGGAGGCGCTCGGAGAGACAACCAAAGTCCAGATCGTGCGGCAGTTTCTAATTCTTCAGTCTCAACGTGGATCGCCGGAGGCGTCAGGAGAGGTCACGCCCGAACAAGCAGCCCAGGTTCAGGCATTTCGATTGAATTACAAGCCACCGGGAGCGCCCAGTCTTGAGCGAGTGATGGCCGCGCTAGGTCATTCTCGATCCCATTTCTGGAGTGACAAGGCTCGCAGTTGGCCCCTTGTTTCATGTCCTTGCCTCTGACCCAGAAAGAGCAAACGAGCGTTTGCCTCTTTTGGCTACGCGTTTGAACGGTATTGGACCTTCTCCGACGTTGTTTCATAATCAGCGATCACCTAGCAGATCGGCAGGCCCTGATTCTTCAGGCCGAACCCAGACAATGCCAGACTACGAAATCGATGCCCTGGTCGACTATGGAGAAGACCTTCTTGTCTTCGAGATCAAGGCCGCTTCACTGCCCGAAAAAGCATCGGCCCAGGATTCGGCAAGCTTTCGACGCTCCTGAACGAAATATGTCTCGACGTCAAGAGGAAAGGCGCGGTTGAACAACTCGCGCGCGCCGCCGAGGATCGCGCAAGGTCGGATATGACCGACCCAATCCCGTCGGCTCTGTCAGGCGCAGTGACACCGTACTTCTGGCTCGATGATCGTCTCCCTTTCTTCACCGGGCTTTGGACAGTTGTTGAGCACGAGCTTGGGAGGCTTTGAGCGATTCGAACGGCCAGATCCCAGCCAGTGGCGACTTGAGCCTTCGAGTCCTGTCACCCGTTGTCCTAACTTCGAAGAGCAGAATTACTCGAGACGTCACTGAGGGCGACCTTCTCAGTTGCGAGAGTATTCGACGTACGACCCATTCATCGGTGAAGCATTTCGCGACGTCACCCACTACTCCGACAAGATCTTTGCCAACGCTTCCTGGTTTCTACGCTCAAGCCGCGTCTTTTGGCGAGGTGATCGAGAGCTAATCTCATGCTCCGCGACGTCACAGAGGCCCGCGCGCTCGACTCCTTCCGCCTCGCCCTGCGCTTCGACGACGGCCAAACCGGCGAGGTCGACATCCGCGACATCGTCCCTTTTGACGGCGTCTTCGCCCCTCTGAGCGACCCCGACTTCTTCGCCCAAGTTCGCGTCAACGCCGAGCTTGGTTGTGTCGAATGGCCCAACGGTGCCGACCTCGACACGCAAGTGCTTTACTCGCGCGTCACCGGCCAGTCCCTTCCTGGCCAAGGCGCACTCACTCCCGCTTAGTCGAGCCGGCTCAGGCAACTTCGTCGCAATCCTCAGACCCGCTCGCCACAACGCGGACGAGTATCATAAGCGTCATGGACGCGGCGGTCCTCAACTTGGCCCAACGCTTGACGCTCCCGAAGCGCTGGCTCTAGCCGACTTCTGCAATGAGCGTCACATCCGTCGCCTCTCGCTATTCGGCTCTGTACTGCGCGACGACTTCCGTCCCGATAGCGATCTCGACATCCTCGTCGAGTATGATCCTGGACAGGCTCCAGGTTTCGCGTTCGTCGACCACCAGTCCGACCTCTCGGCCCTGTTCCACCGCAACGTCGACCTCCACACGGCCCAATCCCTGAGCCCCTCGATTCGGCGCGCGGTCTTGCTTGAAGCCTTGACCCTCCATGAGTCGACGTGAACCGCGCCTCGCGCTCGAACAGATGTTGGCGCACTCCCTCGAGGCGCTGTCGTTCGTCGAAGGCAGGACCCGTCGAGATCTGGACACGGATCGCCTCCTCAGTCTCGCGCTCGTTCGGCTGGTCGAGGTCATCGGCGAAGCAGCGTCTCGAATCCCGGAGGCGGATCGCCACACTTGGCCTCAAATCCCTTGGCGACAGATCATCGGAACTCGCCATCGGCTGATCCATGGCTACGACGCCGTGGATCACGACATCCTCTGGGCAATCCTGTCACGGGATCTTCCAGACCTCGTCGAAGCGCTCGAGGTCGCTCTCAGCAGCTGAATCCGGCCTCCCCCAAACTCCTGTCACACCGCTTCCTCACTCCGCATCCCGCTCATTCCAAGCCGCTTAACCCGCAAAGCCCCAAAGAAAACTTGCAAGCCGCCCCTACCCTGGAAGTAGGAGCGCGTCGTGGCTGCTGACCTGATCCCCATCACCCCGCCTGCAGATCTCTCGGAATCGAACGAACCTCCGCGCTTGACCCGCGTCCAACGCCAAGCCATCCTCGCGCTCGTCGAATACCCCTCGGTTCCCGAGGCGGCCGAAGCCATCGGGAAGTCCCCGCGCACCTTGCAACGCTGGCTCGGGCGACCCGAGTTCCGTGACGCCCTCGACCGCATCCTCGAAGCTCGGGAGACCGCCATCGCCGCCGAACTGCAAACCCACGCCGACCTCGCAATCGAGACTCTCGCCGCGCTCGCCGCCAACAATTGGACCAAGGACGGCCCGCGCGTTCAGGCCTGCCGTCACCTGCTCGAGTACGGCGAGCGCCGTCTGGAACGAGTGCGAAAAAGGACGGAATCCCTAAGGTCCTGAGAGACTCTTGTCGCGAATTGTCTAGTACCGGAACAATGGGGTCTGAATCCAGGTGATAGATTCTAAGAGAGTTATCGCGGATCGCGGCTCGATGACGTATCTAGGATTTTTCTCCTAGTAAAACCCACCATTGCGCCCGGTGAGTCCGCATCTGACAATGAGTGCTGCGGGGCGGCTGCTCACTCCGCTCTCCGCACCTATGATCGCTCCTGCCCTGCCCGCCGACGAATCGACGCGTTTACAGACGTTGCACTCGCTCGGTCTACTCGATACTCCGCCGGAGGAGCGCTTCGACCGCGTCATCCGATTGGCCCGCCGGATCTTCGACGTTCCCGTCGCCGTCATCAGCTTGGTCGACGCCGAACGGCAATGGTTCAAGTCCTGTCTCGGGCTCGATGTGCAGGAGACTCCGCGCGAGATCTCCTTCTGTGGTCACACCATCCTCAGCGCGAATGCGCTCATCGTCGAAGACGCGCAACTCGACCCGCGCTTCTGCTCGAATCCGCTCGTCACGCGGCCGCCGCATATCCGCTTTTACGCTGGGCGGCCTCTCTTCGTCGGCCCGGGTTCGGCGATCGGCTCGCTCTGCGTCCTCGACGCCAAGCCGCGCACCTTCTCCTCCGCGGACCACGACTCCCTGCGCGACCTCGCCGCGATCGTCGCGGACGAGCTCAAACGCCGGCCTTAGAGAAGCCCTACTCGCCTGCTTGCTCCAGAAGCTTCGCGACCAGCGCCGTCCAGCCGGTCTGGTGGCTCGCGCCCAGCCCTGCGCCGTTGTCGCCGTGGAAGTACTCGTAGAACAGGACGTAGTCGCGCCAGTGCGGGTCCTCGTGGAAGATCCTCTCGCCGCCGTAGACCGGCCGCTTGCCTTCGTCGTCCTTGAGGAACAGCCGGTTGAGCCGCTTGGAAAGCTCCATCGAGACTTCCCACAGGTTGAGCATCTTGCCCGATCCGGTCGGGCACTCCACTTGCCACTCGTCTCCTAGGTAAAAGTGGAATTTCTGCAGCGATTCGATCAGCAGATAGTTCACTGGAAACCAGATCGGACCCCGCCAGTTCGAGTTGCCGCCGAACAGGTAGGAACGCGACTCCGCAGGCTCGTACTCCACCCGGTAGCCTCTGTTGCGAATCTCCACCTCGTAGGGATACTCCTGGTGGAACTTCGACAGCGACCGAATGCCGTGCGGCGCGAGAAACTCCTTCTCATCGAGCATCAGCCGCAGCACGCGCGGCAACCGCTCCGGGTTCACAATCGAGAGTAGCCGCCGAATGCTGCCGTCCGGCTCGCGCGTCTTCGTCATGTGCTGCCGGAACCACGGCCGGTTCTCCATGAACCACTCCAGGCGGCGCTTGAAACCCGGTAGAGTCTCGATCACCTCCGGCTCGAGCGTCTCCACGGCGAAGAGCGGAATTAGACCAACGAGCGATCGCACCTTGAGCCGCTCATGCGATCCGTTCGCGCGGTGCAGCACGTCGTAATAGAAGCCGTCCGCCTCGTCCCACAACTCGGCCCGCTCGCGTCCGAATCCGTGCATGGCGTCGACGATGTAGACGAAGTGCTCGAAGAACTTCGTCGCGACGTCGGAGTAGGCGCGGTTCTCCTTCGCTAGCTCGAGCGCGATCGCGAGCATGTTCAGGCAATACATCGCCATCCAGCTCGTCGAATCCGATTGCTCGAGCTTCAGTCCAGGGGGGATGTTCGAGCGGTCGAACACGCCGATGTTATCCAGCCCCAAGAAGCCGCCCTGGAACACGTTCCGCCCGTCTGGGTCTTTGCGGTTCACCCACCACGTGAAGTTGAGCAGCAGCTTGTGAAGATGCGCTCGAGGAAGTTGCGGTCGTGCCGCCCCGTGATGCGCGCTTCGATCTTGTACACGCGGAATGCCGCCCAGGCGTGTACGGGCGGATTGACGTCTGAGAGCTTCCACTCGTACGCCGGGATCTGCCCGTTCGGGTGCATGTACCACTCGCGCAACAGCAGCACGAGTTGTTCTTTGGCGAAATCCGGGTCAATCACCGCCAGCGGCAGGCAGTGGAACGCGAGATCCCACGCCGCGTACCAGGGGTATTCCCACTTGTCCGGCATCGAGATGATGTCGTCGTTGTAGAGGTGCCGCCAGTCGGCATTGCGGTCCCGGCCGCGGTGGGGGAGGCGGCGGACTTCCTGGGTCGCCGTCGATCCAGCGGGCCACGTCGTAGAAGTAAAACTGCTTTGACCACATCAGGCCGGCAAAGGCTTGGCGCTGTACGCTGGCGCCGTCGGTCGTGCGTTGTTCATGCCCAATCAGTCTTTCGTAGAACTCGTCCGCTTCGCGCTGCCGCGTCTCGAAGACCTTGATATGGTTGTTCCCCAAGCGCTCGTCCGAGACTTGATCGGTCAGTCTCAAGTGCACCTGCATCGATTCGCCAGGCGGGATCGTCTCCGTGTAGAGCGCCGCGGCCTTGGTTCCGCGTTTGCGCGGATTTACCGCGCCGTGGTCGCCGCGCAGCAGGTAGGCGCCGATCGAATCCTTTACGAACGGCGAGCGATTGGGCGCGGCATAGAGCGCCATCCGGTTCGTCTCGTTCTCAGTGAACAGCAACTCGGGCGAACCTTCACAGAGGAGCCGCCTCCGGCCGTAGTAGCGATGCTGGATGTCCACCACCCTTGCGTCGGGTAGGTCCTGGCCGCGCCACAAGCGGGGCTTCTCCGGGTCTTCCCCCCAAGACCAGGTGTTGCGGAACCAGACCGTTGGCAGTAGGTGCAGCACCGCGGGATCAGGTCCACGGTTGAGCGCCGTGATGCGGACCAGGATCGTTTCGTGGCTCTCTTTCGCATACTCGACGAACACGTCGAAGTAACGGCTCTCGTCGAACACCCCGGTGTGCCAAAGCTCGAACTCGGGATCGTGTTTGCCGCGCCGCCACCCCTCCTCCGCAAGCCGGCCGTAGGGGAAGGATTCCTGCGGGTACTTGTAGAGGTACTTCATGTAGGAGTGCGTCGGGGTCGAGTCGAGGTAGAAGTAGCACTCCTTTACATCCTCTCCGTGGTTGCCTTGCTTGCCGCCTAGGCCGTAGAGGCGTTCTTTGAGGATTGGGTCTCGCCCGTTCCACATCGCCACCGAGAAGCACAGCAACTGTCTGCGGTCGCAGATACCGGCGATGCCGTCCTCGCCCCAGCGGTACGCCCGCAAGTGCGAGTGTTCGAAGGGAAAGTAGTTCCATGCCTCGCCGTCGTGCGAGTAGTCCTCACGCACCGTTCCCCACTGGCGTTCGCTCAAATAGGGGCCCCAGCGCTTCCAGTGCACCTGCCGCAGGCGGCTCTGCTCGAGCCGTTGTTGTTCCGCAGTCATGAGCTCTGACCAATATATCGGACGGGATCGCTGTGTCGAAAAGCGCGAAGGGCCGCGCCCTGACTTCAGGACGCGGCCCTTCGGCCTTCTGTAGGTTGTGTTGCGGAGCCGCCCTTACCAGCCGATCCGCAGGCCGAAGCGGAAGAACCGCTGGTCGAGGCCTTCGCGGCCCGTGTTCTTGATCGAGGTCAACTTCATGAAGTTGCCCGAGGTCACGTTGTTGCTCGGCGTGTTGAAGTGCGGCGTGTTCGTGGCATTGAACAGCTCGGCGCGGAACTGGAGGTTGACCCGCTCGCTGACCTGGAACTTGCGGAACAGGCCCAAGTCCAGGTTGAACAGTGGAGCGCCGCTCAAGTTATTGATACCGCAGGTGCCGAAGCGGTCCGAGGTCGGGCGCGCGAAGGCTCCGCGGTCATAGAACAACCCTTCGTCCCCGTGGAAGCCGAGCTTTTGCGGGGCGTCGATGCAGTCGGCGACTTGCCCAGAGCCCGCCGCCGAGATGTCGTTGGACGAGGTGACCGTGAAGGGCTGGCCCGAGTACCAGCTGAGCAAGTGGTTGAACTGCCACCCGCCCAGGATCGCGCCTCCGACGCCTCCGTTCGAGAGCAGCTTCTTACCCTTGCCGAATGGCGACTCGGCGATACCGGAAAACTGGAAGTTGTGTCGGATGTCCTGCGGGAGCCGGCCATACATGCGGTCGTACAGCCACGGGATCCGGAACGTGTTCGTCCCAGCGCCCGAGTCTTCGCTCGTGTACCCGCGCGCGTGCGCCCAGGTCCATGCGAAGTTGAGCTGGTAGCCGTTGGAGAAGCGCCGCTCGAGCTTGGACTGCAAAGAGTCGTACTTGGGCGTGCCCAGGCTGCCGAACAAGACGGTTCCGACGGTGCGGCCCGGGAAGCGTTGGTTGATGCGCCGCCCGGCGTTGCCCTCGCCAATGTAGCTCCAGTTTTGCTCGAGCGCCGCGAGCTGGTTGTTCGACCGAGTCGCTACGTAGCCGCTGGACCCGATCCACGAGCCAAAGCGCTTTTCGATCGTGAAGTTCCACGACTGGATGTAGCCGCGCACCAGGTTGTCGGTGTCCATCGTGTTGACGGCCGCCGTCAGCGGTGTGGGCAGCACGCCCGAGCTTGTATCAGGCTCGTTAATCACCGGCAGACCTTCGCGCAGTGACGTCGCCGAAACCCAGGCGTTGTCCTGGTTCAGGTTCTGAACGTACATGATGGGATAGTTGGTCCGCAGTGGCCTCGCCCAGTTGAACGGGTCGGCCGTCATACCGTAGCCAGCGCGGATCACCATGGAATCCGTTGCGCGATAGGCCAGGCCCACGCGCGGCAGGATCTTCTGCCGGCCGATGGTGATGCCGCAGTTCTCCGGCGTCGGCCCCACCCCGCAGAGCAGCATGTCGTTCGTGTTGAAGTCATATCTTTCTAGCCCGCGGGTCTTGCGCGTGGGGAAGGGGAATATCTCCGCGCGCACGCCGTAGGACATCGTCAGCTTGCTGTTGATCTGCCAGCGGTCGCGAAGGTAAAAGCTGTGGAATTGCGTCCGGGTCTCGTATCCATCTGGATTGAATTGCCAGATCTTACCGGCACGGCTCGATTGCCCCAGCAGGAACGAGCCTACTGCGTTGTAGTCCGTGCCGCGCGAGTCGCCCTCGGCGCCGCCGCGCAGACGAGTGAGGTTCTGGCTGAACTCGAAGCCGCCCGAGGCCGGGCCCACTGAGCCCGAGAACTCTGGCTGGTTGTGGTTCAAATCCTGGAAGTACAGGTCCATGCCGAAACGCACGTTGTGCGTGCCCTTCGTCCAATTGCCGTTGGCGACGTATTGGTTCTGCGGGTCCGAACGGAAGTAGGGCATGAAGTTGTTTGGGATGCCGATGTCTTCGAACCCGGAGATCCGCAGCCGCGGCCAACCGCCGTCGATGCGCCGATCCGATTGCAGGCCCGGGATGCCGAGTAAGGTCCAGCCGATGTTCTCGTCTAACTGCTCCTGCTCGACGTTCGTGTCGTTGAGCGTGTAGCCGGAGTAGGCGTCGAACACCAGGTTGGGGTTGACGACGTATGTCAACGAGAGTGTGCCCGAGTACGTGTTGCCGAAGCCGTGTCCCGGGTTCGAGTTTGTCGGATGCAGCGCGCGTCCGCCCACAACCCCCAGCGCTTGGCCGTTATCCATGCGGTAGTCGAGCATACTGAAGCGTACGAAGGCGGTGAGCTTGTCAGTCAGGTTGAAGTTCACCTTCGAGTCGAGCGTGTCGCGGAAGAACGACGTCGCGCCGGAGCCGATGAAGTTCTGCGTCAACCCGAAATCGCCCGATCCCGCCTTGTTGGGGCTGGGGAACGCGGGATGGTTGAACACCGCCGCGGCGCCCGGATCGATGCGAGAGGTCGGGATGACGTTGTTGGCGAAGTACGAGCGGCCGCGGCCGTTGCCATCGCCGCTGAGCGGGTCGTAGATGGCGCAGTCGGACGTGCCGCCCATGCCGGACATGGCCGAGTTGCAGCCGCTGAAGTTGAACACGCCGGCCAGATCGCCCGAACGCATCGTCGTGTCGGGAATGTCGACGAAGCGCTGCGCGTTCTGGCTCTCGCGCGTGCCTTCGTAGCTGAGGAAGTAAAAGATCTTGTTTTTCTTGACCGGGCCACCGACCGTGCCGCCAAACTGATTCGATATGAACTTTGGCTTCGCGGACGTGCGGTCCGAAAAGAATGGGTAGGCCAAGGTGTGTTGGTTGGCGTGGTACTCGAACGCCGAACCATGGATCTGGTTCGTGCCCGTTGATCGTGAGGTTGATCGCCGCGCCGCCCCAATCCCTGCTCGGCGTCGAAGGTTCGTCACCACGTTCACTTGCTCGATGGACTGAGCGCCGGGTTAGCCAGTCTGTGCGGCACCCAGATGTTCGTCAGCTTGCGCCGTCAATGCGCGTGTTGTTGTTGGCGTGACGTGCCGTTGACCGATGACGCGACGGTTCGTCGGCCCGAGTTGCGTGTGGCGGTGAGGCCGGGCGGTCAGAACAGCATCTGATAGTGCGCCGGACGGCAGGTTCTTCAGTGCTTCTCGGTCACTTCCTGCCGTACTTCGGCGCGGTCCGTCTGCAACACGCCCGCAGCCGACACTTGACTGTTTCTGTCACGCCGATCTCGACGTGACGTTGACGCGGTCACCGAGTTCGGACGGATGTCGATCCGGTCTCGCGGTAGCCTGGAATCCGTCGGATTGACTTCCAGGTCCAGTTGCCCGGCGAGCGTTCGTATCCGGCCGGCCCGGTTTGGGCTTCGAACGGTTCCGGTTTGTTCGTCCGTGAGCGTACGGCCGCTCTCGTTCGTCGAGGGCTGCAACAAGCCGAAGCAATCGGCGCAGTGACCCAACAGAGCGATCATCCAACGCACACGCCTGCACCCGCAGGCGCGACGTTCTGGCATACGATCCTCTAATTACCCAGCCGGACAGCGCATCCGGCTACCCGTTTCCTCAGGCGGGTCGCTCCGCCTTGAGAGGCGTCCGCGAGCCCGCTTTTCCCATCGATTGAAGGAGAGCGATCCAGCGACCAGCGCGACCGGATCTAGTGTGAACTGGATTTTTATCGGATATTACGGCTACTTAACTTTCGTATCAAAAAGTCCAGTCTAATCCCCGGCAGCCAAGGTTGGAAGAAGGCTGTAGTTTCTGTTCGCGTACTTTTATCAATAAGTTGCGCTTTCCTGAGTATCCGGGTTGCGTTTGTCGGCCGCGGGCCTAGGGGATAGTAAAATTGTAAATAGACTAATCTGCTACCTATGCAGGTGGTGAAGAATCCAAAAAGGGGTGGGCTTGCAGGTTTTGGCTGAGCCTTGCGCGGCTGATGGATCCGACGCAGAGGCCGACGTCGACCTCCTCTTTGGGCGTCCTGTGCTCGGCGGACCAGTCTGGCGATTTATGCCCTTGTTTTGGGCCTCGAGCCAATCGAGCATGTCGCGAATGCCTGGAAAGCCCACAAACAAAGCAACCTTCAATGAACGTCCTGTCACAACTCGTAACCTGAGCTGTCACCCTTCGCCCTTCCGGACAAGGGGTTTTCGCGCGATGACTTGCTTTTCAGGACTATCGGTTCGGCCGACGGCTGTCGCGACCGTCGTCCTAGCCTGCGTCCTTTCCACCCTCGACGCGTTTGCCGGCGATGAGAATTGGGCGCAGTGGCGCGGGCCGAACCAGAACGGAGCGTCCTCCTCCGCCCACGATCTCCCGATCCAGTTCAGCCCGACCCGCAATGTGCTGTGGAAGGTCGCTGCCCAGTTGGAGCGCCGCCACACCGATCGTTTGGGGGGATACGATCTTCGTCACATCCGCGGAGGCGGGCTTCCACGACGTCCAGCAGTACAAGCCAGGCGAGCAGCCAAAACCCGGCGCCAAGCCCGAACCTGGCTCCGCTACTCGCGACAAGATCTTTCTATTGGCCATCAGCCGCAAGGAGGGCAAGATCTTTTGGAGCCGTCAGATCGGCGACCACAACCGGATCTACCGCAAGCACAACCTCGCTTCTCCTTCCCCCGTCACGGACGGCCGCCACGTCTGGACGATGACCGGCGGCGGCTCGCTGCGCTGCTTCGACTTCCAGGGAAAGCAACTGTGGGAGCGCGACATTCAGCACGATTACGGCGCGTTTGGGCTCAACCACGGCTACGCTTCAAGCCCGCTGCTCGACTCGGGACGCCTTTACATCCAGGTTCTGCACGGCATGCGCACCGACGACCCGTCGTACGTCTTCGCTGTCGACGGAGCCAGCGGCAAGACTTTGTGGAAGGTCGAACGCCCGACGGACGCGCCGAACGAATCGCCCGATGACTACTCGACGCCGATCATCGCCACGATCGACGGCCAACGTCAGCTCGTCGTCTCCGGCGGCGACTATGTGACCGGCCACAGCCTGCAGACCGGCAAGGAGATCTGGCGGATGGGCGGCTTCAACCCCGGCGGCGAGCGGTTTTACCGCACAATCGCCTCCTCGATCGCTCTCGGGAATGTGATTTATACGACCAGTACACGGGGCAAACCTTTCATCGCATTCCGCGCCGGCGGCAAGGGACTGCTTCCCCACGGCCGTGCTATGGCAAAATGACCTCGGATCCGACGTTCCAACGCCCACCACCGACGGCCGTCGCATCTTCGTCGTCAACGATCGCGGAATTGTCGTCGCGCTCGACGCCAAGAATGGCAAGGTCCTCTGGGACCGCGAGCGCATCGAGCCCGGTATCTACAGCTCGTCTCCACTGCTGGCCGACGGCAAGATCTACGCGACCAACGAAGACGGAACGACGACGGTGCTCTCGGCGGGCCCGGAATTCGAGATCCTCGCCGTCAATCGTCTGGACAGCCATACCCTGGCCAGTCCGGTCGCAGTCGGCGACCAACTATTCATCAGGACCGCGGAATACCTCTACTGTTTCGCCAAGAAGTGAACGCGAGGTTCGCGTCGTCCGGGAGAGAGCTTCATATGGAAGGCGGGGAACTGCGCCTAGGCGACCTGGTCGACGACCACTGCTCGCGCTGTCACATGCTTACGGATCACGCCGTCGTGGCGATCGTCAACAACGAGCCGGCGATGGTGCGCTGCCGCACGTGCTACTACGAGCACAAGTACCGCAAAGGAAAAAGCGGCGGCAAGAAGAAGGCTTCGAAGAAGGCCGATCTGTTCGATCAAGTGCTCTCGAAGATCACAGGCGGCGCGGAAGAGTAGCGGACTGCGCGAGCTTTCGCGCAACTTTCGGGGCGAGATTCGGGTTCGCAGATGCGTGACCCGTTCCGCAAAGATCGCCCTGTGCGCGATGACTTTGGCAGCCTTCGCCGCGGCGGCCGCACGCAAGATTCCGCGCACCGCGCTGAACCCTGAGCAGCGCGCCTCCCATTTGCTCAACCGCATCGCCTATGGCCCGCGCCCGGGCGACGTGGACGCCATCCTCGCCCAAGGCGAGGCGGCCTACATCGAGCGTCAGCTTGCCCCTGAGGCGATCGACGACGAGGCGGTCGAGACGCGTTTGGCCTCGCTCGCGACGCTGCAACTCGACTCGCGCGAGCTTGCCGCGCTGTTCCCGCAACCCGGAGTGATCCAGCGGCTGGTGCGCGATGGCAAGATCGACCGTGGACAATTTCCCCGTGGCGCTCGCCCGCTCAACGATTCGGAAGAAGAGGGCCAGATGCGGCGTCCGCGCGGGCCGGGCTTCGACATCCTGCACTACGAGATCCGGCGTTTGCCCGAACCCATCGAGGCGCCGGGCCAAAGAGGACGCTTTGCGCCGAAGATCGAAGGCGTGAACCCGCTGCCTGTCGTCGCCGCCCAACTACAGGCCGCGAAGCTGATCCGCGCCGTCGAGAGCGAGCGGCAGCTGCTCGCGGTGATGACGGACTTCTGGTTCAACCACTTCAACGTCTTCATGGGCAAGCCGCAGGCGCGCAACCTGGTCACCGCCTATGAGCGCGACGTGCTGCGTCCCAACGCCCTTGGCCGCTTCCGCGATCTGCTCGGCGCGGTCGCGCACTCGCCTGCGATGCAGGTCTACCTCGACAACGCGCAGAGCTTCGGCTCCGATACGCCGCTGGGCAAGCGGCAGGGCCGCGGGATCAACGAGAACTATGCGCGCGAGCTGATGGAGTTGCACACGTTGGGCGTCGACGGAGGCTATACCCAGCAAGACGTCACCGAAGCGGCGCGCGTCTTCACCGGCTGGACGCCCATCGCGTTTGGCTTCGGCCGCCGGGGGCGTGGCGCGGGTGACGGATTCTTGCCCCCAGCGCACGATCAGGGCGAAAAGACCGTACTCGGGGTGACGTTCGAGCCCGATGGCCCCCGCGAAGGCGAGAAGTTGCTCGATTTGCTCGCTGAGAATCCGGCTACGGCGCGCTTGCTTGCGACGAAGTTGGTGCGGCGCTTCGTCGCGGATGATCCGCCCGAGGCGCTCGTCGAACAGGTTGCCAAGACGTATACGAAGACGGGCGGCAACATTCGCGAGATGCTGCGGACGATCTTCTATTCGAAGCAGTTCTGGTCGCCCGAGGCTTATCGTTCGAAGGCCAAGAAGCCGCTGGAACTCGTCGCCTCGACGATCCGGGCTGTGGGCTCGGGCGTTGAACCCAACCGCCAGTTGCTGGGCACGTTGGAGCGCTTGGGAGAGCCGCTCTACATGTGTCAGCCGCCGACCGGCTACGACGACGTGGCGGAGGCTTGGCTGGGGAGCGATCAGCTCGTGCTTCGCTGGAATTTTGCCCTCGGAGCCGTGATGGGGAGGGCGCCCGGCATAGAAGCCGACCAAGATGCGTTGCAAGCCGAAGGTGGTAGGGCGGAGCGCATCGACAAGCTGGCAAAGCGCTTTTGGCATGAAAAGCCTTCCGAAGAGGCCCGTAAGCGTCTGCTCGCCGCGGCGAAAGACGTTCCAGACCAAGCGCTCGCCGCGCTGCTGCTCGGCGCACCGGAGTTCCAAAGGCGGTAAAGACCCATGACGACTACCCGACGCTTCTGGCTCAAATCGAGCGGCCTCGCGCTGGCCGGCTTTACCGCCGCGCCTTCGTTCCTGTGCCGCGCCGCGGCGCTCGAAAGCAAGCGCAACCGCATTCTAGTCGCGCTGTTCCAACGCGGGGCCGTTGACGGGCTCAATATGGTCGCGCCGTACTTCGAGGATCGCTACCACGAACTGCGCCCGAACCTTGCTCTCGCGCGTCCAGGGAAAGGAGATGCCGCAGCGCTGGACCTCGACGGCCGCTTCGGATTGCACCCGGCTCTGGAGCCGTTGCTGCCGCATTGGCAAGACAAGTCGCTCGCCATCGTGCACGCCGTGGGCTCGCCGGATGCGACGCGCTCCCACTTTGACGCGCAGGACTACATGGAGAGCGGCGTTCCCGGGGACAAGGGCGTGCGGGACGGTTGGCTGAACCGTTACCTCGTCGCGCAGCCGCAGCCCGAGCCTTCGCCGCTGCGCGCCGTAAGCGTCAGCCCAGCCACGGCTCGTTCGCTCAGCGGCTCGGCCCCCGCGCCGGCGATTGAGCGCGTCCGCGACTTCTCGCTGGGCGGTGGACGCCCGCAGGTGAGCAAGGCCTTCGAGGCGCTGTATGGCATGGAAGAGTCCAAGCGCCCCATCGAATCAGAGCTGCAGGAGGCCAGTCACACCACGTTCGAAGCGCTGCGTCTGGTCGAGCAGGTGCGCGCGAAGCCTTACCGGCCCGCCAACGGGGCAAGCTATCCGCGTGGCCGCACGGGTCAGCGTCTCGAGCAGATCGCGCAGCTCATCAAGGCGGACGTCGGTCTCGAGATCGCCTTCGCGGATTCGGGCGGCTGGGATACGCATACGAATCAGGACATTCAACTCAACAACCTGCTCGGCGAGATGGGCCAAGCGCTCCATGCGTTCTCCCTCGACCTGGGCTCGCGTATGGCGGATGTCCTGGTGCTCACCATGTCCGAGTTCGGCCGCACGGCGCGCGAGAACGGCGCCCGTGGCACTGACCACGGCCACGCGAACGCGATGTTCGCCCTCGGAGGCGGGGTCCAGGGCGGCAAGGTTTATGGGGATTGGCCGGGCTTGAGCGACGAGGAGCTCTACCAGGGCCGAGACCTCGCGCTGACAACCGATTTCCGCGATGTGTTCTCCGAAGCGCTCGAGCGCCATCTTGGCCTGGGCGGCTCCGGCGCCGTGTTTCCCGGCTACAAATCAGGGGTTCGGCGAGGCTTCCTGGAAGCTTGATCTTTGTGTTAGCCTGAGCGTGAAGCAATTTGGCTTCGACCTGCCCCGCGGAGAGGTGGCTGAGAGGTCGAAAGCAGCGGTTTGCTAAACCGTCGTACGGGCATCAACCTGTACCGAGGGTTCGAATCCCTCCCTCTCCGCCAGTTTCCCTCCCTGTCAGTACGGTCCCAGCACCGCGTGGCGGCATCTTCGGAGTGCGCGTCGGCCCAGCAGGTAGGCGCTCCCGCTACGCCGGAAGAGCCGGCGAAACCACTCCGGGTTGCGCAGGTAGTAGACGTCGATCCGCTCCAGGCTTTCGCGTTGTGAGGCGTCGGTGAGATAACCCATCCGCGTCGAGCAGGCGAGATCGAAGCTCTCCGCTACGATCTCCCGCAGCGCCCGCGACTCGACGCCGTAGGGATAGGCGAACGTCGTCACTTCTTCGCCGATGCGGTCCTCGATGCGCTTCTTCGATTCGAGAATTTCCGCTCGCGCCCGTTCCAGGGGGATCGCCGTCAGCGGCGGGTGGGTCATCGTGTGCGCGCCGAATTGGATGCCGAGCCGGTGCAATTCCTGCACGCGCGACCAGCATAGGATTTCGCGCGATTGGAACGATGGGGGCTGGCCGCCCCATTCGCTCACACCGCCGCAGCAGCCTGCGGTCAGGAACACTGTCGCGCGCGAGTTGTAGTCAGCCAAGGCGGGGAAGGCCTGGGTGTAGAAGTTCGCGAAGCCATCGTCGAAGGTCAGCGAGACGGCGGGATGGCCGGGCTCGAGCCCGTCACCGGCTAGGAGGCGCTGCGGTGTGACGGCGGGAATGCCGCGGTCGAACAGGATGCGCATTTGCAGCCGAAACGTCTCGGGGCGCAACGAGATCACCGAGCCCGAGTCATCGAGCGAGTGGTACATCAGGATGGCGCGGTAGGGGTGTGTTCCCATCGTCGGCTGCGGCCCGGCAAAAGCCCCACTCTCTGCAAGATAGCCGATCTTCGAGGGCCTCGGGGCGGAGCCGGGCCGACGGCGGATTGGGTCTGCTAGGATCGTTCGCTTGGAGTTTCGCGCGCGTTGGCCGTGGTCGCTCGCCCCGAGCCTTTGGATCGCCTGGGCCGGTGTGTGCATGGCGGTCACGGTCTTTGCGTTCCGCACCAATCTGGACGCGTTTTGGACGCCCGGGCCCGCCTTCCATACCGCTATCCTCGTTGCGCTGCCGCTTGCCGTCGGAGCTTGCGCGCTCTACTGCCGGTTGCGCTCGGCGCGAATGCGGCGTGCGGAGCTACCGTTGCTAGCGCTGGTTGTCCTAGCGCCGGCGCTGAGTTACGCGCCGTTGGGTCTGTTGGTCGTGGCCTGGATCGCAGCCGCCGCGGTCGCCACAGGCGAAGCAGCGCTAGCTTGGCTCGAGGTTGAGACACAAGGCAGCGCCGAACGGCTGGTCCTTGGCCGCGGGTACGGGCCTCGCCGCGCTGATCGCATCGCTGACCGTGCTCGGCTTCGCGGGCCTGTATTACCCTCTGACGTTCGTCCTTTTGCTGTCCTTTCTGAGCTTGTGGTGGCGGTCGCGGCTGGCTGAGGCCATCGCCGTTTGGAAGGCTGCGCCGGTCCGCTGGGCGGAAGACCCGGATACGGCGTCGGCCCTGACCGGGGCGACGGTGTTCTTCTCGGCGGCCTTCCTGGCCATTGCGGCGATGCTGGCTTTGGCGCCGTCGGTGGCGCACGACTCGCTGATGATGCATTTGCCGGCGGCGCGGCACTACGCGATGACGGGCGGGCTCGAGCCGCTGCCGGGCCAGCCCTACTCGTTCTACCCGCAAGGCGCGGAGACGGTGATGGCCGCGGCGTACTCGCTGGGCGGACAGCCCGCGGTGCAGCTCGTCCATCCGCTGTTTTTTGCGCTGGCGCTGGGGGCGGTCTTCGCGCTCGCGCGCCGGCTGGGCGCCGGGCGCGGGGCGTCGCTGTTTGCGGCGGCGCTGCTGCTCGCCACCCCGTTCGCGCTCTGGGACGGCTCGGTCATCAAGAACGACTTCGCGGTCGCGGCCTTGCAACTGCTCGCACTGCTTTGCGCCGTGGGAGAGCCGGCCGGCAAGGGACGCTTGCGGCTGGGTGTGGTCCTGCTGGCCACGAGCCTAGCGGTCAAGCAGACGGCGGTGTTCGGGATCGCTGCGATTGGGCCGGTGTTGCTGTGGCGTGTGCGCCATCGCCCGGGGGCCCTGCGCGAGGCGGCGTTGTGGGCGGCGATTGGGGTTCTAGTCCCCATCGGCTGGCCGCTGCGGTCCCTTTTTGTAACCGGCAATCCGCTCTACCCGGAGGAGTTTGGCCGCTTGGTCGGACGCGTCTCGCCGGAGCTCGGCTCGGGGGAGGCGTGGATCGGCGTGCCGGTCTGGGCGACGCCTTGGGTTACGACCTTCGACGGGCAGCGGTTGTTCGAGTCGCCGACGGATAATCCGCTGGGCTTCTTTCTGCTCTTCTCGCTGCCGGTTTGGCTCGCGATTGGGCGGCGGCGGCCGAGTGACGCCTCACACTTGGCGGGCGTCGCGGCGCTGACCTACTTTTTGGCATGGAACGCCGTGTTCCCCTTTCTGCGTTACGCGATTGCACTGGCCGGGATTCTCTACGCGCTGGCCGGCATACGCTTCGACGCGCTCTACCGGTTGGGCGGTCCGGCCGTGCGCGTCGTCGCTTGGGGGTTGGCGGTTTACAACTTCGCCTTCTGCCTGCTGCCGACGATGATCGTGTCGCTCAATGGGCCGCAGTTGCTCTACTTCGCGGGCAAGATCGATAGGGACGAATATCTGCGCCGCGCGCTCGCGCCTTACGCGGCGATGGAACGCGTGGCAAGCGCTGGGCCGCACGATTGCATCCTGGGGGCCTGGGTGACCACGGCCGGGTACGCTCCCTATCCGGCGGCTTTCCATACGGTTTACCCCAAGAGCCGTTTGCTCGTTCCGGAGGCGGCCGCGCAGATCGCCGATGAGCTCGAGGAGCGGCCGTACCGTTTTCTGATCGCGCCGGACGAGCCGCGGGCGCGGGCGACGCTTCACGATCTGCCGTCCGACTATGCCTATGAGCAGGACTTCTCCGACGGGCGCTATTTGGTCTACCGTCTGACGCCGCCGGCCCGCCTGGACGGCATCGACTGCTCGGGGCCCCGCGAGTACGATACCGTACGGGAAAGCGCCCGGGCGCTTTCCCCGGGCTTGGTTCATGAAAAAAGACGACGTCTTTCTCGCCCCTGAATCCCGCTCGAGCGACTTTGCTTTCGACGAGCGCGTGGCTCAGGTGTTCGACGACATGGTGGGCCGCAGCGTGCCCTTCTACGCCGAGCAGCAACGCATGATTTGCGAGCTGGCGCGGACGTTCTGGAAGCCGGGGACGAAGGTTTACGACCTTGGCGCATCGACGGCGACGACGCTGTCGGCGCTCGCGACGGTGCTGCCGGAAGAAGCGCATCTGGTGGGGTATGACAACTCCGAGGCGATGCTCGAGCGGGGGCGCGAGAAGCTGCGCGAGCAGAAGCTCGATGGCCGCGTGGAGCTGCGCACGGCGGACCTGAACGAAGCCGTGACGTCGCTGCCGCTCGACGGCGCCGGCGTCGTGCTGATGTGCTGGACGTTGCAGTTCATCCGTCCGCTGCACCGCGATCACCTGCTGCGCCACATCTACGATTCGCTGGCCGAGGATGGCGCGCTGATCGTGGCGGAGAAGGTGTTGAGCAACCGCGGGTCGGTCAACCGCTTCTTCATCGACTTTTATTACGACTACAAACGACGGATGGGCTATAGCGACGTGGAGATCAGCCGCAAGCGCGAAGCGCTCGAAAACGTGATGATTCCGTACCGCATCGACGAGAACCTGGAGCTGTTCCGGCGTTCGGGGTTTGAGATTGTCGAGACGTATTTTCAGTGGTACAACTTTGCCGGGTTCTTGTGCGTGAAGAAGGCGGGGCTGCGGTCGGCGGGCTAGGGATCGCGCAGCTCAGTCCCCCGCATTCCATGCGGGGCTGTTTCCTGCACAGCCCCTTTCAAGGGCTGGTACGCTCTCGCCTGCGGCGAATCGCTGCTAGCGCGCTAGCATGGCAGTACGATGCTGACGCGCAGGGACTTTCTCGCCGCTTCCGCCGCGGTTTCGGCTTCGGCGCTGCTTGCGGCCGAACGCAGCGATCGCGACAAGCTGGCTGAGCTTGCGCTCTCGGCCGCCAAGAAGGCTGGGGCGGACTACGCCGACGTGCGCATCAGCCGCTACGACAACCAGGGCGTATTCACGCGCGAGCGCCAAGTCCAAAACATCGTCTCTTCGTCGAGCTATGGCTACGGCGTGCGCGTGCTCAAGAACGGTGCTTGGGGCTTTTCCGCTTCGAACGATTTTCGCGAGGAGACGGTGCGGCGCATCGTGGCCCAAGCGATCGACATCGCCGAGGCGAACGCGAAGATCCAGTCGAGTCCGGTGCGCTTGGCGCCGCTGAAGGCCTACACGGCCAAGTGGAAGTCGGCTTACGAGATCGACCCGTTCACGATTCCGGTGGAGCGCAAGGCCGATCTGCTGATTGAGGCGAACGAGGCGGCGCTGGGCGTGAAGGGCGTGAGCTTCGTTTCGAGCGCGCTCCAGGCGGTACGCGAGGATCGCTACTTCGCTTCGAGCTTGGGGTCGCGCATCGAGCAGGACATCGTCCGCTCGAACGGCGGGTTCTCGGTGACGGCGGTCGACCGGGCCAAAGGCGATGCGCAGTCGCGCGACTCGCTGATGTCGCCGGTGCAGCGCGGCTGGGAAGCGATCGAGGAGTACCCCCTGGTCGAAGAAGCCCGGCAGGCAGGGGAAGAAGCTGTGGAGAAGCTCAAGGCGCCGTCGGTGGAGCCCGGGGCCTATGACTTGCTGCTGCACCCGACGCACCTGTGGCTGACGATCCACGAGAGCTGTGGCCATCCCACCGAGCTCGACCGCGCGCTGGGCTACGAGGCGAATTACGCCGGGACGAGCTTCCTGACGCCGGACAAGCTAGGCAAGTTCCGCTACGGTTCGAAGTGGGTGAACATGGTGGCCGATCGGACCCAGCCGCACGGCCTTGCCACCGTCGCTTACGACGATGACGGCGCGCCGGCCGAGCGGTGGCCTCTCATCAAAGAAGGCGTCTTCGTGGACTATCAGACGACTCGCGAGCAGGCCGGGCTGGTCGAAGGCGTCGGGCCGCACGCTTGCTCGCACGCCGACTCGTGGTCGAGCGTGGTGTTCCAGCGGATGCCGAACGTGTCGCTCGACCCGATGGACAGCAAGCTCACCGAGGACGAACTGATGGCGGACATCAAGAACGGCATTTTGATCTTGGGCCGGGGGAGCTTTTCGATCGACCAGCAGCGATATAACTTCCAGTTCGGCGGCCAACTCTTCTGGGAGATCAAGAACGGCAAGAAGACGCGGATGTTGCGCGACGTGGCCTACCAGTCGAGGACGCCGGAGTTTTGGAACGCCTGCGACGGCGTAGCCAGCCGCAAGGAGTATCTGCTCGGCGGGTCGTTCAACGACGGCAAGGGCGAGCCGCCGCAGTCGAATGCGGTCAGCCACGGCTGCTCTCCTACGCGCTTTCGCGGCATCAACGTGATCAACACCGGGAGGGACGCATGACCCGCGAGGAGGCGCTTGAGCTGACCGAGAAGGCGCTCGAAGCGGCGAAGGTTCCTGAGGTGGAGATTCGCCTCGCCTCGCGCAAGCACGGGTTTTTGCGGTTTGCGCGCAATGCGCCGACGACGAGCGGGCTGACCGAAGCCGGAGGCGCGACGGTCACGGCCTGGAAGGGCAAGCGCAAGGCGACTGTCGCCGGCAGCGTGGATCTCGCCAACCCGGAGAACGCGCTGGCGGAGATGCGCCGGCTGATCGGCGAAGCCGAGACATCCGCCGCGCTTTCGCCCGAGGATCGGGAGTACATGCCGCTGCTCGGGCCGCAGGAGTACGCCCCGATCGACGCCTGGGACGCGGATACGGCCGAGATGTCGGCGGCGCGCCGCGCAGGCGCGGTGGCCGACGCGATCGGCGTGGCGAAGCAGAAGAAGGTGATCGCCGCCGGGTTCTTCGAGAACGTGGGGGAGGAAGAGGCGCTGGCGAACTCAGCCGGGCTGTTCGGCTACCACCGAGGAAGCGTCGCTACGTTTTCGCTCACGGCGCGCACACCCGACGACCGCGGATCGGGCTACACGGCGGTGAGCTCTCACCGCGTGGGCGGGTTGGACTTCAAGGAGACCGCGGCGATTGCGTCGAAGAAGGCGGTCGACTCGCGCGGCGGCCGTGACATCGACCCTGCCGCCTACCCGACGATCCTCGAGCCGCAGGCGGTCGCGGACATCATCGGCAACACGTTGCCGAGGGTGCTGGGGGCGCGGCCGGCGGACGAGGGTCGCAGCGTGTTCGCCGCGCCGGAGGGCAAAACGCGTCTCGGCGAGCGCATCTTCGACCCGCGGGTGAACATCTACGCCGACCCTGGGCACGCGCTCATCCCCTCCAGCCCGATCGGCCCGGAGGGCTATCCCATCCGCAAAGCCGACTTCGTGCGCGAAGGCGTGCTGAAGAACCTGATCTACTCGCGCTACTGGGCGGACAAGCACGAGACCAAGCCGGGGCCGTTCCTGAGCAACCTCGTCTTCGACGGCTCGAGCACCCCGCTGGCGAAGCTGATCGCCGAGACCGAGCGCGGCGTCTTGGTGACCCGGCTGTGGTATATCCGTTCCGTCGACCCGCAGCAAGCCTTGTTCACCGGCCTCACCCGCGACGGATTGTTCTGGATCGAAGACGGCAAGATCCGGCATCCGCTGAAGAATCTGCGCTTCAACGAGAGCCCTTACCGGCTGCTGCAACAGGTCGAGGCTCTGGGCCAGACTCAGCCGGTCGTCGCCGGCGAGCGCTACCAGGACTTCCGGATGCTGTTGCCGGCGCTCAAAGTTAGACAGTTCCGGTTCACTTCGGTCTCGGATGCGGTCTGAGCGAGGCGTTTTGGGGCGTGGAGAACCCTTGTTGCATCTCAACTCGTCGGAAAAAGCGCCGATGTGCCAAAGTGAGGGTAACGGTCGGCCTCCAAACTCCGACCTGTTTCTAGGGCAATGAGCTGGTTGACCCCTGGAGCGTCCAGTGCTCTGATGGGCTGTAGACATTAAGATTTGAGGCGACCCGGCGGACTTCAGCGTCCCCCGGGTCTTTCGGCGCATGGCGAAACTTCTCGAATGGCCGGCGGACATGAATCTCGACTTCGTCGAGGCTCTCTACGCCGACTATCTGCGTGATCCGCACTCGGTTTCCGCGGAGTGGCGGTCGTACTTCCAACAAGTCTCCCCCGAGGCGAAGGCCGGAGTGAACGGCGCGGCGACGCATCGTCCCACTGCCACGGCCGCAGCCGCTGTCCCGGCGGCTCCGCGCACCTACTTGCGCGAGGCGACGGCGAACGGCGACCAGCCCGTGGCCGCTGCCGTCGGGTTGCAGGACCGCGTGGACAAGCTGGTGCGCGCCTATCGTGTGCGCGCCCACATGATCGCGCGCATGGACCCGCTTGGGTTGCCGCGCTCGTCTCCGCCTGAGCTCGACCCCTCGTACTACGGCTTGTGGGAGAGCGACTTCGACAAGAAGATTTCGCCCCACACGCTGTCTGGCTGCAACGCGGACACGCCGCGCGAGGTGCTCGACCGCCTGCGCGAGACGTACTGTCGTTCGATTGGCGTGCAGTTCATGCACATCGACGACATGACCGAGCGCGAGTGGCTGCAAAAGCGCATGGAGGGCTCGGCCAACCGTCTGCAGTTGAGCCCCGGCCGCCAGCGCTCCATCCTCAAGCGCTTGACCGATGCGGTCATGTTCGAGGAGTTCATCCACAAAAAGTTCGTGGGCGCCAAGAGCTTCTCGCTCGAAGGCTGCGAGAGCTTGATTCCGCTGCTGGATTTGGCGATCGAGCGCGCCGGCGACCACGGCATCGATCAGGTCGTGATCGGCATGGCCCACCGCGGCCGGCTGAACGTGCTCGCCAACATCATGGGGAAGAATCCCCAGCAGATCTTCCGCGAATTCGAAGACGTCGACCCGCATCTGCACCACGGCGGCGGAGACGTCAAATACCACCTCGGTTATTCGTCGAACTGGAAGACCGTAAAGGGGCACAACGTTCATCTGTCGTTGTGCTTCAACCCGAGCCATCTCGAGTACGTTGACCCGGTGGCCCTGGGCCGCCTGCGCGCTAAGCAGGATCGTCACCACGACACGCAGCGCCGGCGCGGCTTGGCGCTACTGATCCACGGCGACGCCGCGTTCGCCGGTGAAGGCGTGGTGCAGGAGATCCTGCAGATGAGCGAGCTCGCCGGGTTCACCGTTGGCGGCTCGATCCACGTCATCGTCAACAACCAGATCGGCTTCACGACGCCGCCCGAACAGGGCCGCTCGTCGATCTACGCTTCGGGCATCGGCAAGATGCTCCAGATCCCGATCTTTCACGTAAACGGCGAGGATCCGGAGGCGGTCGCGCAGGTCATCCGCGTGGCGCTCGACTTCCGCAATACGTTCAAGCGGGACGTCATCATCGACATGTACGGCTACCGCAAGCTGGGTCACAACGAGGGCGATGAGCCGTCATTTACCCAGCCGTTGCTGTACAAGGCCATCGCCAAACGCAAGTCGGTGCGAGAGGCGTACCTCGACCATTTGCTGACCCAAGGCGACGTCACACGCGAAGAGGCTGACCAGATTGCCGAGGAGCGCCGCCAGAGTCTCGAAGAGGAGCTGTCGGCCGCGCGCAGCAGAGCTACATCCACGTCAGCGACCAGATGACCGGGCACTGGGCTGCCTATCGCGGCGGCGAGGACGGTAGCGTTTCCGACCCGAGCACGGGGGTGGCGCGCGAGCGCTTGGTCGCGATGCTCGAGAAGCTCAGCCGCACGCCGCAGGAGTTTCACCCCGATTCGCGCATCGCGCGCATCTTGAAGCAACGCCACCAGATGGCTGTGGGCGAGAAGCCCATCGACTGGGCGGCGGGCGAGGCGCTCGCCTTCGGCACGTTGCTGCTCGAGGGCTACCGGGTCCGGCTGACCGGGCAGGACGTGGAGCGCGGCACTTTCAGCCATCGGCACGCGGTGCTGCGCGACGTCGAGTTCGGCCACGCGTACGTGCCGCTGCGGCACCTGTCACCGCGGCAAGGACCTTTCGAGATCCATAACAGCCTGCTCTCGGAAGCCGGCGTGCTCGGCTTCGAGTACGGCTACTCGATGGATTGGCCCGACGGGCTGGTTTGTTGGGAAGCGCAGTTCGGCGACTTCGTCAATGCCGCGCAGGTCATCATCGACCAGTTCATTTCGAGCGCCGAAGACAAGTGGAAGCGTTTGAGTGGATTGGTGATGCTGCTGCCGCACGGCTTCGAAGGCCAGGGGCCGGAGCACTCGAGCGCGCGTCTCGAACGCTTTCTGCAGCTCTGCGCCGAAGACAACATGCAGGTGATCAATCCGACGACGCCTGCGAACTACTACCATGCGCTGCGCCGTCAGGTGATCCGTCCGTGGCGGAAGCCGCTCGTGGTGATGACGCCGAAGAGCTTGCTGCGTCACCCGGACGTCGTTTCCGACCTTGGTTTGTTCACCGAGGGCTCGTTCCAGCGCATTCTGCCCGACACTGGTTCCGCCGGTGAAGCAGCGCAGCGCATCCTACTTTGTACGGGCAAGGTCTACTTCGATCTGGCCGCCGCACGCAAGGAGCGCGGCCTGCAAGAGAAGGTCGCGATCCTGCGCCTGGAGCAACTTTACCCGCTCGCCGACGAGCAGATCGAAGCTGCCCTCGCCCCGTACAAGGACGAGACGCCGGCCTACTGGGTGCAGGAAGAACCGGAGAACATGGGCGCTTGGTCGTACTTGCGGTTCCGCTTTTTGAACCGCCTCTGTGGCCGATTCCCTTTCGAAGGCGTCACGCGCGCGGCCTCGGCCAGCCCGGCGACCGGCTCGGCCTCAAGTCACAGGCTCGAGCAACAACAGCTCATCGATCAAGCTTTTGCCGGTCTGGAATAGATTGCGCGAAATGCGACAATAGGGGTTCGGCGGCGCCAGATTGCGTTTGCCGGCCCCTCTCGAAAGCCCATCTCCATGCCTGTCGAGCTTACAGTCCCGCAATCGGGCGAATCCATCACTGAAGTACAAATCGGCCAGTGGCGCAAAGCCGTCGGCGACTTCGTCGAAGCGGACGAAGTGCTGGTCGAGATCGAAACGGACAAGGCCGCCATCGAGCTGCCCGCGCCGGTCTCCGGGATCCTCAAGGAGATCCGCAAGAAGGACGGCGAGGAAGCTGCGGTCGGCGACGTGATCGGGCTGATGGAAGAGGGTGGCGCGCCGGCCAACGACGACAAGCCCGCCAAGAAGGCCGCCAAGGCAGAGGAGCCAAAGGCAGAGGAGCCGAAAGCCGAGCCTAAGCCCGCGGAAGAGCCGGCCAAGCCTGCGCCGCAACCCGAGACCACGCCGGAAGCCAAAGCTGAGGTCAAGGTCTCGGGCGAGTCGCGGGTCATGCCTGCAGCCCAGCGCGTGCTCGCGCAGGCCGGCATTGACGCCTCCACGGTCGAAGGCACCGGTCCGGGCGGACGCATTACCAAGGAAGACGCTGAGCGCGCCGCAGCCGCCCCCAAGGCTGAATCTGCACCCGCGCCGTCTCCTGCTCCCGCTCCGCGCGTTGAGCCGGAGCCGCCGTCGGCGCCTCCGGTCGCGTCAAACGTCGCGGGCCGCGAAGAAGAAGTCAAAGCGATGACCCCAATGCGCAAGGTCATCGCCAAGAATCTGGTTCACGCGCAACAGACCGCCGCTCTGCTGACAACCTTCAACGAGGTCGACATGGGCGCGGTGATGGAGCTGCGCAAGCGCTACCAGGACGACTTCATCGCGCGCTACGGCATCAAGCTCGGCTTCATGAGCTTCTTCGTCAAAGCCGTCGTCGAAGCGCTGAAGGATTGTCCTGCGATCAACGCCCGCATCGACGGGACGCACATCGTCTACCGGAAGTACTACGACGTCGGCATCGCCGTCGGCGGCGGACGCGGCTTGGTCGTGCCGATACTACGCAACGCTGAGACGATGAGCTTCGCCACGATCGAGAAGACCATCGCGGACTTCGGCAAGCGCGCCAAAGAGAACAAGATCGAGCTGTCGGAATTGCAGGGCGGCACGTTCACTATCTCCAACGGCGGCATTTACGGCTCGATGCTCTCGACGCCGATCGTCAACCCGCCGCAGAGCGGCATCCTGGGCCTGCACAACATCCAGGACCGGCCTGTCGCACGTGACGGAGAGGTCGTGATCCGGCCCATGATGTACCTGGCGCTAACCTACGACCACCGCTTGGTCGACGGCCGTGAGGCGGTCACCTTCCTCCGGCGGATCAAAGACGTGATCGAGAACCCGGAGCGTTTGCTGCTCGAAATCTAACCGTTGCCCGTATCCCGTTACCCGTATTCCGGTCAAGAAACAAGACAGGCTACGGGCGACGGGTAACGGTCAATAGATAAGAATCATGCCTACCCACGACCTACTCGTCATCGGCGCCGGTCCCGGCGGCTATACCGCTGCGCTGCGCGCGGCCCAGCTCGGCCTGGACACCGCCTGCGTCGAGAAAGATCCGACCTTGGGCGGCACTTGCCTCAACGTCGGCTGCATTCCTTCGAAGGCGCTACTGGAATCGAGCGAGCTTTTCGAAGAAGCGGCCAAGGGCGGCCTGGAAGCGCACGGCTTCGAAGTGCAGAACGTCAAGCTCGACCTGGGCAAGATGTTGGCGCGCAAGGACAAGGTCGTCAAGGCGCTCACCACCGGAATCGCCGGGCTGTTCAAGAAGGGCAAGATCACGCGCTACGAGGGGCAGGCCAGCCTCGCCGGCGAGGGCAAGGTCGTGGTCAAGGGCGCCGAGGGCGAGCAAACCATCCACGCGACGCACATTCTCATCGCCACCGGCAGTTCGGTCGCGACGATTCCTGGCGTCGAAATCGACGGCGACCGCGTGGGGTCGAGCACGGACGCGATTGCGTACCCGGAGGTCCCGAATCGCCTTGTGGTGATCGGCGCCGGATACATTGGGCTCGAGCTGGGGTCGGTTTGGCGCCGGCTGGGCTCGGAAGTGATCGTGCTCGAGTATCTTGACCGCATCCTGCCGGGCATGGATCTGGAGCTCGCCAAGGCTGCGCAGAAGCTGTTCGAGAAGCAGGGGCTCAAGTTCCACCTAGGGGCGAAGGTCACCGGCGTGAAGGCCCTGAAGACCAAGGCGAAGGTCGAGATCGAAGGGCAGGACACGATCGACTGCGACCGCGTGCTGGTAGCCGTCGGCCGCAAGCCCAACACCGAGGGCTTGGGGCTTGACGCAGTCGGCATCGAGACCGACAAACGCGGATGCATTCCGGTGAACGACCACTTTGAGACGTCCGTCCCCGGACTTTACGCGATCGGGGACGTCATCCGTGGGCCGATGCTGGCGCACAAGGCCGAAGAAGAGGGCGTGGCCTGCGTGGAGCGCATCGCCACCGGCTACGGCCATGTAAATTACGATGCCATCCCCGGCGTCTGCTACACCCACCCGGAGATTGCCTCGGTTGGCAAGACCGAAGAGCAGTTGCAGGCCGATGGGACGCCTTACCGCAAGGGTAAGTTCCCGTTCATGGCCAACGGCCGCGCCAAGGCGCTCAACCAAGTCGACGGGTTCGTGAAGATCCTGGCGCACAAGGAGACCGACCGCATCCTGGGCGTCCACATCATCGGGCCGAGGGCGGGCGATCTGATTGCGGAAGCCGTGGCGGCGATCGAGTTCGGCGCGACGAGCGAAGACCTGGCGCGCACCTCGCACGCACACCCGACGCTGGCCGAAGTGGTGAAGGAAGCGGCGCTGGGCGTCGACAATCGCTCGCTCAACATCTGAGGCTCGTTGCTAGCGAGGCCTTACGGGCCGACGTAGAGCTCGAGTCTTCCACGCTCGCCGAAGCGCTTGGCGCCGATGTACAACAAGATTGGCAGCCGGCGTGGAAGCGCGTTGGCGGGCGGGATGCGCAGGTTGATCTGTGCGACTCCAGCCGCGAGCCCTGGGGCTGCTCCGGCGTACAGGACATCTGCGTATCGGCCATCGATGGTAAGGGCGATGTCGAGGTCTGGCGTGGGCAAGGGCAGCTCGCCGGGAGCGATCGAGCCGTCTTCGAGCGGCGGGCTCATCTGGCCCAAACCCACAGCAAAAACCGTGACGACGGAGCCGACGGGAGCGGGGTGCTCGGCATCGTTGAGCGTGCCGTCCTGATTCAAGGCCAAGAGCAGGCCCCGCCCCAAACCTTCACCGGAGAACAGGCCTGCGTGCGAGACGCTGACCGGTAGGAACCACGGGGCCGACCTGCCGGAGGCAGTTTCGATTTCGAGCTTGGCCATCGTGCGCGGCTCGAGAGCGAAGCTCGCGATGAAGTTGATTTGGCCGTCCTGCGCGAACAACATCGGCGCGGATTGACCGTTGACCAGCGTGCGGACGCCGCCGGCTTCGAGCGGCAGTTTTCCATCGACGAGCGAGGCTGCGGCGCCCTCCACGGGCCCGAGGCCTGAGCCGAACAGCGAGGCGATCAGCCCAGGGGCCAGTGGACCTCCGGTGTAAGCGGCGGCGTCGACGACAGCAGCGACTCGCGTGAGAGCAGGGGGGGCGGCTGGAGGCCCGAGGCGGACCACGAACGCTCCGAAGGCGCTCCGGTTCGTGCCAGCGGGGTCGGAGGGGGAGGTCGACGGGCCGAGATAGCGGTTGGCGGCAATAAGGAGGCTGTTCCCGTCCGGCGTTGCGATCGAACCTCGGATCGAGGATCCGTCGATGTTCGAGCCGGTCTGGAGCGCACCGTCTGGTGCGAGGCTCGCGACGAAAGACTCGCCGGCAAACAGGCGTCCGTTCGTGTCGTCCGCAGCGCAGGGATTCGAGAGGGAAATGGCGGCCGAGCCTGCGATCCGGATGGCGCTTCGGGTTGCGCTTACGCCTTGGACGCACGCTGCGCGGCCCATCTCAAAGAAGCCGCTGAAGCGGATTGCTTCTAGGTCTTGGTCGAGAGCGACGACGACCGGAGTCGCCACGGTGAGGGGGGAAGGCAAGGTATCGGCCAAGGCTGGGAGGTCCGGGGAGAGCGAGGCGCCGGCGACGTAGACAGCGCCGTCGGGCGCAACCGCGAGCCGTCCGCCGGACTCGGCCGCGGAGCCGCCCAGCAGCGTCGAGCCGAGGGGAGACAGGTCCGTGGGCGAGAAGCGTGTAACGAAGAAGTCGGAGTCGCCGCCTGCGTAGGCGCTGATGGACGGGTAGTTGACCGAACCGGTGACCCCTGCGACCAGATAGTCGCCCGAAGACTCGCGCACGACGGCGGCGGGGCTGTCTTGGCCGAAGCCGCCGAACTTGGTGGAGAGAGCGATGGACTGGAGATCGGGCGCGAGGCGCATCAGGTAGCCGTCCTGGCGGCTGCCTCGGGCGGCGACGTAGAGCTTCTGAGGGTCGCTCGGGTCAGCGGCGATCGCGGAGTAGTCGAGCGGGGGAAGCCTTCGAACGGTTGCCAGCTCTCGGCGCCGTCGGCGCTGCGGAACGGCCCGGAATCGGTCAAGGCATAGAAGACGCCTGGCTCTGCCGAAGCCATCACGATGCGGCGGGTCTCGTATGGCGTCACGCCGACGGTCGACCAGGATTGGCCGCCGTCGAGGCTTTCGTACAGGCTGCCGAACAAGCCGTAAAGGTGCGAGCTGTCGGCCGGGTCGAGGAAGAGCGAGGAGGGCGCCCATTGAGCGCCTTGGGATGTGGTGGGGAAGGTGCGATCCTGCCACGTGGCTCCGCCGTCGGCCGAAAAGAACAGCCCGTTGCCGAAGCGGAACGGCTGGGCTTGCTGCGCATAGATGAGGTCTGGATTGGCGGCGTCGACGAGTAGGCGGATCACCCGGCCCCTCCGGTCGTCGTGGGTCCAGGTTTCGCCATAGTCGTCGCTGCGGTAGGTTCCGCTGAACGAGCCGGTGTAGAGGCGTCCTCTCGAGCCCGCGGCGACGGCCAGCGGTCGATCGGAGGCCTGATCGAGGGTTGGCGTAACGTCCGTCCAACTCGCGCCAGCGTTGCGCGTCCGCAGTAGCTTGCCCTTGCGCGGCGGCGTAGACGGTGAGGGAATCGTCGGGGGCGGCGGCGATGACCCGTGTGGTATCGCTCTCGAGCGCCCAGTGGTCCAGCACGGCGTCTTGACCGGAGGCGGTCCAGCTCTCCCCGCCGTCGGCCGAGACGAAGACGTCGTTGGCGAGCACGAACAGGCGACTTCCAACGGCCGCGATGTCGATGACCGGACCGCTCAAGCCTGTGTTGCGTACTACAGGCGATCCGTCCGGGCCAGGCGCGAAGAAGGCGGAATCGCTGATGGGCGCCGGGGTCGCGCCGATGACGGGGACGTCGTCGTACTGCGTGAGGCCGACCACGATGGGACGGTTGCCGTCGAGCGTCAGGGCCGGGTTCGCCGGGCAGGGCGACCGCGGCGAGCAGGGCTTGGCCGTCGGCGCTGACTTGCGCGAGGAAGGGGCCATCGGACAATCCGGCGGGGCCGACCGACCCGGATGCGGGATCGGTCTCGGATTCGGTCTTCCCGAGCACATAGGCGACGCCGCCCGCGTCAATGGCGAGGTCGACTCCGATTTCGCGTCCGGCGCCGCCGAGATCGGTGAGGAAGAGGAGCTCGCCGTTGGGGGCCAGCTTGGCCACAAACAGGTCAGGGCAAGGCAGCTCCGAGCTGGTCCGCCCGTCGCAATCGCCGGAGGCAAGCTCGGGCTGGAAGGCGCTCTTGGTCGGGAGCTCCGCGGAGGCGCTCGAGCCGAGAACGTAGGTCGAACCCGCGGGGCCGGGGCGGATGGCGGCGACGCTGCCTTCGCCAAGCAGGACGGTGAAGACGTCCGTCGATTGGGCGGATGCGGCGGCGAGCGAGAGCAAGAGGAGGAGGGGCAAAAGGGGGCGGTGCATGGGGAAAATGACTCGGGTTTGAGATGTTTGGAGCGCCGGACCCCGCCATGGCTGACGGGGCTCTGTTAGGTTGTTGCAATGCGGTGGCCCTTGTTGGCTCTGATTTTGGCGCAGGCGGCGGCCGGGGCGGTTTGCGAGACGCGCGTCCATCCGGTCACGAAGGTTGAATATCGGCATCCGTTGACCGGCTTCGAGCGGACGATCGAGGTGATCGTCGAGGAGCCGTTGGGTGCGGACGGCAAGCTGCCGGCGGTGGTTTGGATGCACGGCGGCGCGGGCGGCGGGACGCCGGAGAGCTTGGAGGAGTGGCGGGGCGTGACGGCGCGAGGGTGCTACCTGTCTGTCACGATTGGGCATGCTTGGCCTGGACCCGCACAAGCTGAGAAGTTGTGTGAGTGGATGGGGCGAACGTTTCCGGACGACTGCGGCGAGGCCAAGCAGGGGCAGGTGAAGCTTCTGAACTTGGCCAGGCCGTTCGATCTGCGGGCGACGCTGGACTACTTACTCAGGGAATGGGCGGAGCGCATCGATCCGGAACGAATCGCTGTGGGCGGGCATTCGGCGGGCGCGGGGGCGGCGCTGATGGCGGCCGGAGCGGCTCGACGATACGAAGAGCGTGTGGAGACGTTTGCCGATCCGCGTCCGCGGGCGTTCTTGGCGTTTTCGCCGCAGGGACCGGGTAGTGACGGCATGTTTGCGGGTTCGTTTGATGGCATTGACCGGCCGGTGCTGATCGGAACGGGCGCGGGCGACACGACGGGCGGCGAGCAAGCGGAAGACCGTGTAGCGGTGTTCGACGAGCTCACCGGGCCGGACCAGTATCTGCTCTACGTGGACGACGAGAGTGCGCCGCATGGGCGCTTTGGTCTTGGGCTGGCAAAGTGTGCGTCGATAGGCGGGCCGGTTGCGGACGAGGATTGCGACCGCGTGATCGGATGGTTGTCGACGGCGGCGCTGCGATTCCTGGATGCGTATCTACGTGGAAGCGGAGAGGCGCGGACCTGGCTGCAGGAAGACGGGATTGGGAGGGAGACCGGCGGTGTGGTGAGAGTGAACGCGAAGTAGGGCGTTGTATGCTGGTACCCATCGGAGGCCTGACATGACGCGTCGAGAGATTCTGTTTGCGCTTGCGGCTTTGCCGGCCACTGCTGTTCCGCAGGCAGAAGCCAAGCTCGCGCTCGAGGCGCGCAAACGCACCAGCCGGTGCGGTGACGCAGCAACTCGACTGGAAGGCGCGCGAGACGGCGATCATCGTGTGCGACATGTGGGACGACCTACTGCCTCTCGGCAGTGCGGCGGCTCTCGGCGATGATTCCGCGCGCATGGACGGAGCCTCGCGGCGGCGTGTCAAGCTGGGCGTTCACGTGATCCATGCGCCGAGCGGCACGATGGATTTCTACGCCGACTACCCGCAGCGAAAGAAGATGCAGGCGGTCCCCTATGCCAAGCCGCCGGTCGAGATCTCGAAGTGGTGTTATCTCGATCCCAAGGATGAAGCCGCCTTGCCGATCAAGGACGACGAGGAGCCCTGCGACGACGCGGTGGTGACCACGCATCCGGATGTACAACCGCGAGCATCCCGATATTCGGATCGCGGAATCAGTTTGATCTCCGACGACGGGCAGGAGATCTACAACTACTTCACTCAGCAGGGCGTCGCGAACGTGATGCTGATGGGCGTCCACGCGAACATGTGCGTGCTGGGGCGTCCGTTCGGCATTCGGCAGCAGGTGCGCTTGGGCAAGAAGGTGGCGCTGGTGCGCGACCTGACGGATGCGATGTACGACCCGCGCGACAGGCTACGTCTCGCATGAGCGCGGGACGAGTGGTGATCGAGCACATCGAGCGCTGGTGGCGACGTCCGTCACGAGCGCGGAAATTCTGCGCGCGGGCGGCGTCGCGAGCGACTGATGGCGATTCCGACCGACTTGCCGATGCGCGCGTTCGCCTCGCAGCAGAACTGGGAGGATTGGCTCGTCGGCAATTGCAGACAAGCTCCCGGCTTGTGGTTGCAGATTGCGAAGAAAGCTTCGGGGATCGCGTCGGTGACCTATGACGAGGCGCTCGAGGTGGCGTTGTGCTTCGGCTGGATCGACGGGCTGAAGAAGACCTTCGACGAACGTTTCTTCATCCAGCGCTTTACGCCCGCGGCGACCGCGCAGCAGGTGGTCGCAGCGCAACGTGGGCATCGTGGAGCGCCTGACCAAGCAGAAGAAGATGCGGCCGTCCGGCCTGCGCGAGGTCGAACTGGCGAAGGCGGACGGACGCTGGGCCTGACCCTATTCTGGGCCAAAGGACGCGGAGCCGCATCCTGATTTTTCTGGCCGCGCTCGCAGATCGGAAGGCGAAGCGGTTCTTCGACTCGATCAGCAAGCGCAATCAATATGCGATCTACTTTCGCGTCCACGATGCGAAGCGAGAAGAGACGCGCCGGCGCAGGATCGAGCAGTTCGTGGCCATGCTGGCCGAGGGCAAGAAGATCTATTGAGGTCTAGAGATCCGGCGGCGTCCCTGCTGCACGATGTGACGCGGGTGCAGCTTCGCGTTCAGGCAAGCTTCGTGGGCGTAGATGCCTCAGGGAGACACCCGCGAGGCTCCAGGGGCGGCGCATTTCCGAGCGTCACCAGCTCTGGAACAGGGATAGACTCGCCACAGAAGAGCCAAAGGCAGCCTGAGTCGGCGTTGCGCTCTTTCAGCACGAGGCTAACTGGGAGCGCACCGGGGCGTCGAGGCGCGAGACCAGCCCGCTCGCGACGCGGTTCCAGGCCCTCGGGCTCGTCGGATTCGGCCCAAAGCTCGACGAGCTCGGGCGCATCAGCATGGAGCAGCGGGGCAATGGCCTTCTCGACGGGTTGCGGCGGGCTTCTTCAGGCCTTTGACGAGAGGGATGGCGTCGTCGGGCAGATCGTCCGGGGCGTGTCCACGAGCGGCGCTGACGAGCTCGGCCGCAGCCAATGCCTGTGCGGCGGCTGTGGCGTCGATCTCGCCTTGCATGCCGGCGGCACAAGCGGCGTCGAAGAGCTTTTCGAGAGGGGCCAGCGTCGCCGGGAGAAAGCTCTCCGAGCAGGTCGAGTGCGTCGTCGTTCTCGAAGTTTCCAGGTCCCAGGCGCCATGGCGTCCAGTTTGGACAGGTGTGAGCGGGCCTGTCCTAGGGGAATGTGGCTGAGAGAAGGGTTGTATTCTGAATTGGCGAGCTTTCTGGGATACTTTCAGCGCCGGAGGTCGGCGCAGGCGGAGCCGACGGCCCGGCGCGCGGGATTGGGCGCTATGCGCTCTTCGTGGGCGGCGCTGTGCTGGCTTTGGCGCGGCTTGGGTGTGGCGCAGCCGCCGGAAGTCGTTGCGTTACCGCCGCGGGCGGCTCGGCGAGTTGCAAAGACTGGCCGAAGGCGTGCGCTCGCCCGAGACGCGTCCCGATGCGCTGGCCGAGTTGCCACAGCTGGTCCGGAGGGTCTGCCTGGAACTGGCCGAGCCGGCGCGCATCGATGCGCTGAGCCGGGCAGGAGTGGCTGGAGTTTCTCGATTCGACCTGGCCGGGCGGGACGTTTTGGACGGTCCCGGCCGCGTGCTCGCAACGCTACGCTATTCCAACCGCGCGGGATTGCAAGCCGTGACGGAGGAACAGGCGCTTGAGCTGGTGGAGCTCGTGCGGCGCTGGATCAACAGGCACGGCGCCGCTTCAGCGGATCGCCAGCCGGGAAAGCCGCTCGTAGATCGGTGCACCCACTCGTCAGCAGAGGTCGCAGAAGCGCTCGGGGAAGGGCGCCGTCTTCGCCTTGTACGGGGTAAAGCCGGTCGACTTGTGGACGTTGTGGTACCAGTGGGGCGCCCACGGGCCATCGTAGGGCTTGGGGCCGGCGGGCCATTGCAGCATTGCCGGGTTCCAGCCGATGCCGACTTCCTCGCACAGCTTGCGTAAGACGCGTTCGGGCTCGTTTTGCAGGTCGCGGGAGTCGAGCACCGGGACGTGCTGTCCGTCGGCCTCGCAGTAGTCCAGGATTTGGGCCAGCTTGTCATAGCCGGCGTCGCGCATGGTTGGCTGCGGCACCTGGACGTCGAGAGAGGGCAACATCTGCTCGGGGTCGCGGGTGAGCAGCACGTTGACGGTCTGTTTCAGGAACTCCCAGCCCAGCGGACCGGTGAGATGATGCGCCATCTGCTTGAGAAACAGGATGTTCCGATCGCAGGGGCCGAGGATGACGTCGCGAACAACACGTTCCCCGTCCGGGTCCAGCTCGACCCGCAGCTCGCCGTAACCGGGATGCTCCGCCCCGCTCTCGACTAGGTAGTAGCCCTAGAGGGGCTCGTCGACGACGCGCGTATCGTCGCGCTCGCCGAAAGAGTAAAGCAGGGCGGTCGAGATGTTCCGGGGGCCCGACCAGACGCAGATCCGTTTCGTCTCCTGACTCATCGCAACCTCACAAGATCGCACAGATCTCCCGACAGGAGGGGGTGCGAGCTTGTCGGCGAAGAGTAGGAAAGGAGGGGATCTGCGGGTATGGCGGGCTCGGGATGGAGGGAATTAAGCGGCGAGCTCTTCGGCTCCAGCCGACTGCTCTTTGGAGAGCAAATCGCGCTCGGCCTGGTTGGTCGTCACGCCAAAACCCAAAACTTCGACGCTGTGGTTGGACCAGTCGCCGCTCTTCGGCAACCGGGCGGCCCACCAGCCCATCTTGTAGTAGCTCTTGAAAAAATGCACCTTCGTCTGCATGGCTCATCGCAGTATACACCACATACCCGTGGTGTCGCATTACATTTTGGTTGCGGCCACAAAAAAATTCTCCGGCGCGCGATCATGGTTCGATGGGCTTGCTCGAAGGGAAAATCCTGCTGGTGCATGGCGGCACGCAGGGCATTGGCGGTGCGATCGCCCGCGCGGCGATCCGCGAAGGCGCGACAGTGACGGTCACCGGCCGGCGGCGCGAAGTGGGCGAAGCGTTCGCCCAGAAGACCGGCGCGCATTACGCGCAGGCCGACATGGCGGACCCGGCGCAGGCCGGCGGCGCCGTGGAGGACGTGGTGCGCGAGCACGGCCGTATCGACTGTTTGGTGAACGCGGCGGGGTTGACCACGCGCGGGACCATGACTGACACCACGCCCGAGCTGTTTGACCAACATGTGGCCATCAATCTGCGCGGGCCGTTCTTTGCGATGCAGGCTGCGATTCGAGACATGCTGGCGCGCAAGTCTCCGGGCACCATCGTGAACATCATCACGACGTCGGCCCACGGCGGACAGCCGTTTCTGGCGGCCTACTCGTCGACGAAAGCCGGCCTCGTGGGCCTGACGCGCAACGCCGCGCATGCGCACCGCTGGGACCGCATTCGCATCAACGGCCTGAACATCGGCTGGAGCGACACCGAGGGCGAGGACGCGATTCAAAAACAGTTCCACGACGCCAAGGACGGCTGGGTGGAAGAGGCGGCGCGCAAGCTACCGATGGGCAAGCTGGGGCAGCCGGATGAGATTGCCGACCTGGCCATGCTGTTGCTCTCCGAGCGCAGCGGTGTGGTGACCGGTTCGATCATCGACTGGGATCAAAACGTGTTGGGCGGGCTCGACTAGGGGCCTGCGGCCGGACAGAGATTTCTATGCGCATCGCAATTTTGGGGCTGGGCCGGATCGGCTCTGTCCATGCAGAAACTTTGGCCGAACTGGCCGACTCGCTAGTGGTGGCGGACCCGTCGCCGGAGAAGGTCCGCAAGGCGCAGCAGTATGGCGCCGAAGTGGCGGAATCGGCTGAGGCCGCAATGGCGTCGGGAGTGGATGGCGTGGTGATCGCAGCCTCCACACATACGCACCCGAAGCTGCTGGAGGCGGCGGTGAAGGCGGGGCTGCCGACATTCTGCGAAAAACCCGTGGCCGGCGCATTGGCGGACGCCATCGCCGTCTGGCAAGCCATCGCCGACTCGGACACGCCCGTGCAGATCGGGTTCAACCGGCGCTTCGATCCGGCATTCGTCGCGGCGCGAGCGGCGGTGGAGAGCGGCGAGCTCGGTCCGCTCCACACGATTCGCTCCACGACGCTCGACCCGGCGCCGCCGCCCGCCGAATACGTGGCGGTCTCGGGCGGGCTGTTTCGCGATTGCAGCGTGCACGACTTTGATATCGTGCGCTGGGTGAGCGGACGCGAGGTGGTGGAGGTCTACGCCGTGGGCGGCAATCGCGGCGCTGACTATATCCGCGCGGCGGGCGACGTCGACACGGCGACCGCCACGCTCACGCTCGACGACGGCTCGATCGCGGTGGTCTCGAACAGCCGTCACAACGGCCGCGGCTACGACGTGCGTTTGGAGTTGCACGGCTTTCGAGACAGCGTTGCCGCGGGGCTCGAGGACAAGCTGCCGCTGCGCTCAGTCGAGCCGGGGGCGCGCTTTCCGGCAGGCGAGCCGCACGACTTCTTCCTGGACCGCTTCAAGCCGGCCTACCGCGCCGAGCTCGCGGCATTCCTCGACGTCGTTGCTGGCAGGCGGACGTCCCCCTGCACGGTGCGCGATGCAATTGAGGCGAGCCGCATCGCCGAGGCGTGTACGTTGTCGGTGCAAGAGCATCGGCCGGTGCGGCTGGAAGAAATCGACGGCGTCTGATTGCGGCTGCGCTACACTTCGGCTCTCGTGAGCAAGTCGAAGCGAATCGCGGTAGCGTCCATCATGCAGGAGAGCAATACGTTCTCTCCGGTTGGGACGCGGTACGACGACTTCGCGCCGGTGTTCGGCAAAACAGCGCTGGAGAAACACCGTGGCAAGCTCACCGAGATGGGCGGCTTTCTCGCCACGCTCGAGCGCGCCGGGGTGGAGCCGGCTCCGGTGTGCGCCGCGTGGGCGATCACGGCCGGACGCATGCTGCGCGCGGATTTCGAGCGCTTGTGCGGCGACTTCGCGCGGGCGCTTGCGAAACAGGGGCCCGTCGATGCGCTCTTGCTATCGCTGCATGGCGCGCAGACGGCCGAGGGCGTCGACGACGCCGAAGGACGCCTGCTCGAAGTGGCGCGTGAGACGCTCGGGCCGGATGTGCCCATCGTCATCACGCTCGACCTGCACGCCAACGTCACCTGCCGCATGGTCGAGCTTGCGAGCGGCGTCTTCGGCTATCGTACCTATCCCCACATCGACATGTTCGAGAGTGGCGAGCGGGCGGCGGAGTGGGCGCTACGCATCCTCGCGGGTGAAGTCGAGCCGGTTGTCGGCTTCTGCAAGCTGCCGCTGATTGTGCCGGCGGAAAACATGCAAACGACGGCCGGGCCGATGCTGGCCCTGCAGCAGGCGGCGCGACGTTGCGAGCGCAAGCGGTCGGTGGAGTCCGTCTCGGTGTTCGGCGTGCAGCCGTGGCTCGACATCGAGGAGATGGGCTGTTCGGTGGTGGCGACGGTCAACAAGGACCAAGCTTTGGCCGACCGCATAGCCGCAGAGATTGGCCGCGACTTCTGGGAGTGTCGTCGCGAGCTTGATGTCGAGCTAACGCCGCCAAGCGAAGCCATCCAGCGAGCGCTCGCGATCGAGGGCGGTCCAGTGGTGCTCTCTGAGTCGTCCGACAGCACCGGTTCGGGCTCGCCCGGCGACAGCACTGGGCTGTTGCGCGAGCTGCTGCGCGCAAAGCTCGACGAGCCGGCCTGCATTTTCCTGGTCGATCCGGACACGGTGCGGGCGGCGATGGAAGCCGGCGTGGGGGCCACGCTCGATCGCAAGATCGGTGGCGCCTTCGACCGCAAACACTCCAAGCCCGTCCGCGTGAAGGCGCGTGTACGCATGTTGAGCGATGGCCGTTGGACGCCCCGGGCGCGCGGCTACAACCCGGGCATCGAGCAGTCGATGGGACGGGCCGCAGTGCTCGACGTCGGGCGTTTGTCGATCCTCGTCGCTGAGCGCTCGACGATGACCGTCGACCCGGCGCTGTTCCGCAGCCATGGGCTCGACCCCACTTACATGAAGATCGTGGCGGTGAAGTCGCCGAACGGCTTTCGTGCGGCCTACGGGCCGATCGCGAAGGAGATGATTGTGGTCGATACGCCGGGGGTGAGCACGGCCAATCTCGAACGGCTGCCCTACAAACGCATCCCGCGCCCGCTCTATCCCTTCGACCGCGAGATGCGTCTGCCGAGAGGACTGTAAGGGCGGTGGCCGGCCCCACGCGCATTCGCTACACGGTCATTCTGTTGGCCTTGCTCGTCGACATGACGAGCTACATGGACCGGGTGTGCATCTCGGTGGCGGCGCCAGCGCTGGAACAGGAGTTTTCGCTCTCAAAAGCGCAGATGGGCTGGGTGTTCAGCATCTTCAGCCTGGCCTACTTCTTGGGGCAAACCCCGTGGGGCATGTTGGCCGACAAGCTCGGCGCGCGCAAGATCGTGACGGGCGCGATCGTTTGGTGGTCGGCGTTCACCGCCTTGACCGCGGCGGCGTGGAGCTATGTTTCGTTGCTGGGGATCCGCTTCGGCTTTGGTGCGGTGGAGGCGGCCTTGTCGCCCGCGATTGCGTCCGCGTTCGCGCGTTGGGTGCCGGTGGCCGAGCGGTCGACGGCGTTCGGGGCATTTTTGAGCGGCGGCAGGATCGGCGGAGCGATCGCGCCGCCGATCGCAGCGTTCTTGCTGCTCAACTACGGCTGGCGCACGATGTTCCTCGCCTTCGCGGGTCTGGGTCTCGTTTGGGCGGTCTTGTGGCATTGGTGGTACCGCGACCGCCCGCGCGAGCATCCGCGAATCAGCGTCGAGGAGGCGGATTGGATCGAGGCGCATACGCAGGAGGAGGGCGCGGGGGGCAGCGAGCTCGTCGGACCTTGGGCCCTGCTGCGCGGCTCGCCGCGGTTGGGTCTGCTGTTGGCGGTGGCGTTCGGCTATACCCTGATGTGGCAGTTCTACATCACTTGGTTCCCGACGTATCTGGTCGAACAGCGTGGGTTTTCGTTGGAAAGGGCGAGCTTCGTCGCGGGCCTGCCCTTCCTGTTCGGGGTCGCAGCCAATTGGGTGGGCGGACTTCTGACCGACGCGCTGTGCCGCAGGATGGCGCCGGGACGGGCGCGGCAACTCGTTGGGGGCGGCGCGTTGCTCGCGGCCGGCGCGTTGATGTTGAGCGGTCTGCTGCTGCCGTTGGCGATGCCGGGCGCACTACTGATGGCGTCGGCGGCCTTCGCCGGCGACATGATGCTGGGGCCGTTCTGGTCGTCAACGATCGCGATCGGCGGCAAGGCCGGGGGAACGGCGGGCGGCATGGCCAACGCCGCGTCGAACCTGGGTGGCTTCGTCTCGCCTGTGCTGATCGGCTGGGCGCTTGACCTGTGGGGCGACTGGACCGCGGTTCTCTTGCTGACGATTGCGGCGAACTTCGCCGCGGCGGGGCTGTGGTGGCTGGCTAACCGTCCGCGGCCTAGCTTCGCCTAGTCGCGGAAGAATGCATGCGGTTACTGGTCAGGATCTCTGCGGCCGAGCGCCATCTGGAGCTTTTCGCCGAAGAGGCTGGGCTCGGACGGGTTCGCTGCGCGCGGCGGAGTGGCCGGCTTGGAGGGCAGCGGCGGAGCGGCCGGAGGCGGCGTCCAAGCGGCGTCAGCGCCGTTGACGGCCTCGGGTTCGTCGGTGTTGGTTTCCGCGGCCGGCGCGGAGGGGTTCAGGTAGCGCGCCGGATTGAGCACGCTGCGCTCGAGCGAAGGGTTGTAACGCGTCCACTCAGAGCTGGCGCCGAACTCGGCGTCCATGGCCGCACGCATGCTCTCGAGCTTCGAATCGAGGTCGTCAATGTAGCTCAGCGCAAGCGCTTCAGGGAACGAGGGAAGCTTGGGAGATCCGAACTCGTAGCGGCCGTGGTGGCTGAGCACCATGTGCTCGACCAGGGCCTTGAGCCGCGGCGGAAAGTCCGGCAACTGGGCGCATTTGCGCTCGATCATCTGGATGCACCTGGTGATGTGCCCCAGCAGTTGTCCTTCCGAGCTATAACCGAAGGCGCGGTCGTACGTGAGCTCGTCGATCTTGCCCACATCGTGTAGCAACACGCCGGTTTGCACCAGGTCGACGTCGAGGTAGTCGTAGTTGGAGCAGACCAAGCGGGCGAGGTTCATCAGCGAGCAGACGTGCTCGAGAAGCCCGCCAACCACGGCGTGGTGCAGCGATTTCGCCGCCGGCGCCACGCGCAGCTTGGCCATGATCGCCTCGTCGTCTAGGAACGCCCGCGCCAAGTCTTTCAGATGCGGATTCTGGAAGCCGTTCACCGCATCGCGCAGCTCCGTCAACATCTCGTCGACGTCGCGCTTGGTGTGCGGCACATAGTCCGCCAGATCGATCTCAGACTCCTCGGCGCGCCGCAGCTTTTGGATGATCATCTGCGGCTTTTCGCGATAGAGCTGGATGTTCGCCTTGACCTTGATGAAGTGGTCGCGGTCGAAAGTCTCGACGATCTCCTCGACTCCATCCCACATCTTGGCCTCGATTTGGCCCGTACGGTCCGAGAGCGTTAGCGAGAGATAGGGCTCGCCGCTGTTCTTCTTGAACCGCACTTCCTTCGTCTGCACGAGGAAGTAGGAGGTAAGCCGATCGTTCGGCTGGCAATCCTGAACGTAGTAAGTTTTCACGCGCCCGCTCGAAACTTGGAGCTAATCGTTGTCGGAAGTCGAAGCGACGTCGGACTGGCTGTCACCGCCCGCGTCTTTGTCTTTCTTCTTGCCGCCGCCCATCGGGATCAACCATAGCAGCTTTTTCTTTTTGTTCTTGAGGACTTCTTCGCGCGTAGTCGTGACGGCGGTCAGGTTGGCCGGGTCGGTCCACGAGGTGTCCTGCCCCGGCGCGGCGGCCGAGTCGACATAACCGGGCCGGATCTCGATGTAGGCGCGTTCGCGCAGCTCAGTCAGGTACTCGCGGATGGCGGGCGCGTAGCGCGGTCCGATGAGCTTGTTGCGAATCTCGTCCTCGACCTCGGGCAGCTCAGCCAAGCCTTCGCGGTAACGGTCGACCACCTTGAGGATCAGCCAGCCGCGTGCGGTGGGGATGAGGTCGGTGATGTAGCCGGGGTTCTTGTCGAAGACCATGTCCTCGAGCTCTTTCTGCAGCGAACCGCGGCGCCAGATGCCGATGTCGCCGCCGGCTTCTTTGGAGCCTTCCGAGTCCGAGAAACGGCGGGCCATCTCGGCAAAGGGCTCGCCCTTCTGCACGCGATCGTGCACTTCGCGCGCTTCTTTTTCCGCTTCGGCGATCTGCTCGTCCGTCATGCCGTCCTTCGAAATCAGGATCTCGGCCAGACGCACGCCTTCGCTGCGGACGAACTCGTCTTTGTGCTCGTCGTAGTATGCCTGGATTTCCTCGCGCGGGATGAAGATCCGCGAGCCGACTTCCTGGCCGAGCACCGACTGTGAGAGGAAGTTCTCGCGCATGCGCTCCATCAGGTCCTCGGCGGGCATGCCGGCTTTCTCGGTGGCCCAGTCCTCGAACTCTTCGACGGTCTTGAGGTTGTACTGCTCCATCAGGCGCTCGCGTTGGGCGAGCACTTGGGGCTCGACGTTGACGCCGATCTCCTTGCCCTTCTGTACCAGCAGGCGCTCGTCGATCAGATCGCGCAAGGCGTTCTTCTCACGGTCGGCGACCGCGGCGCGCTTCTCCTCCTCGCTCATCCGCTCGTTGCGTGCGACTTCGGACCGCAACTCGTTTTGGATGCGGTCGAACTCTGAACGCAGGATCACGTCGCCATTGACCTTGACGATGATCTCTTCCACGACGGCCACGTCCGCAAGGGAGGCAGCCGGAATCAGCGCCGCGAGGGCGAATGCAAACAAAACTCGCATGTCGATGTGGGGGAAAACCTTGCCTCTTATAGTAAAGGGTACGCCCGCACAATACAAAAAGTTGCAAATGGGTTCAAGCCGCAACTTGTTGCAGGATCTCGCGCAAAGCGGCGAGCAGAGGGGCGGCTTCCTGCGGCGCGCCCTGCCAAAGCATCTCTCCGCTCGGGGTGAAACTGACGCCCTGCTTGCCGGAGATCCACTGCATCAGCTTGTGCGGATCGACCTTGGAATCTTCGCGGAAGCGCAATAGCAGGCGCGCCCCGGTCCGTTCCACGGCTGCGACGCGCACGCGTTCGGCGTCGCTTTTGAGCAGGGCGTAGTCCATCAAATTGCGGACGGGTTCGGGCAGCGGACCGTAGCGGTCGGCCAGTTCGGCCTCGAGACGCGCCTTGTGCTCTTCGTTACTAACCTCGGCCAGACGTTTGTAGGCGCGCAGGCGTTGGGTTTCGTCGGCGATGTAGTCGGTCGGGATGTGAATGTCGATGTGCAGCCGCAGGTTGGTGCGGACTGCGTCCTCCACTTTCTCGCCGCGTAGCTCGCGCACGGTTTCTTCCAGCAGGCGGCAGTAGGTTTCGAAACCGACCGCGGCGATGTGCCCGCTCTGTTCAGCGCCGAGAAGGTTGCCGGCGCCGCGAAGCTCCAGGTCGAGCGCGGCGATCTTGAAGCCGGATCCGAGCTCGGAGAACTCCTTGAGGGCCGCTAAGCGCTTCCGCGCCACGTCGCTGAGCTCCTTGTCCTCGGGAATCAGCAGATAGGCGTAGGCGCGGCGATTGGAGCGGCCGACGCGTCCCCGCAACTGGTAGAGCTCCGAGAGGCCATGGTTCTGCGCGTCGTGGATCAAGATGGTGTTCGCGAGTGGGATATCCAGCCCGTTCTCGACGATCGTGGTCGCCATCAACAAGTCGCACTCGTGGTTGACGAACTTGAACATCACTCGCTCGAGCTCTTTCTCCCCCATCTGGCCGTGCCCCACGCCGATGCGCAGGCCGGGAACGAGCGATTGCACGTGCGCCGCGAGCGCCCAGATGGTCTCGACGCGGTTGTGAATGAAGTAGACTTGGCCGCCGCGGGAGATTTCCTGTTCGATGGCCGTGCGCACAAGGTGGTCCGAGAAGGGTGCGACGACCGTCTGGATGGCGAGCCGGTCCTTGGGCGGAGTTTGGATGATCGAGATGTCGCGCAGGCCTGCGAGCGCCATGTGCAGCGTGCGGGGGATCGGCGTGGCCGACATGGTGAGCACGTCGACGTTCTTGCGGATCTGCTTGAGCCGCTCCTTGTGGCGAACGCCGAAGCGCTGTTCCTCGTCGACGATCAGCAGGCCCAGGTCGGCGAACTCGACGTCCTTTGAGAGCAGGCGATGGGTGCCGACGACCACGTCGACCTTGCCCGCGGCGAGCCTCTCGAGGGTCTCCTTTTGCTCCTTCGGGCCGCGAAATCGGTTGAGCATGTCGACCGTGACGGGGAAAGCGGCGAAGCGCGCCTTGAAAGTCTCGAAGTGCTGGAAGCTCAGCACTGTCGTCGGCGCCAGCACCGCCACCTGTTTGCCGTCCGCCAAGGCCTTGAAGGCCGCACGCATGGCGACCTCGGTCTTGCCGAAGCCGACGTCGCCGCAGATGAGCCGGTCCATGGCTTCGGGCGATTCCATGCTGGCCTTGACGTCGGCGGTGGCTTGGATCTGATCCGGCGTTGGCGTGTAGCGAAACGAGTCTTCGAATTCGCGCTGGAACGGCCCGTCGGGCGAGAAGGCGAAACCTTTGGCCAGACGGCGTTGGGCGTAGAGCTTGAGCAACTCGTCGGCCATGTCGAGCAGCTTGGCCTTCACCTTTGACTTGGCTTTCTGCCAGGTCTGGCCGCCCATCCGGTCGAGCGAAGGCGGGCGTCCGCCGGCGCCGTGGTGCTTCTGCACCAAGTCGAGCCGCGACAGGGGCACGTACAGCTTGGCCCTGTCGGCGTACTCGATCATCATCAGGTCTTCCTGGCGGTCGCCCTGGGCGACCTTGGTCATCCCGAGATAGCGTCCAACGCCGTGCTCGCTGTGGACGACCAGATCGCCCGCTTTGAGGTCCTGTAGATCGGAGAGGAACGTCGCGGCGGCGGATTTGCGTTTCTCCGGCTTAGCGACGTGCTCGGAAGCGGCGAAGATGTCTTCGGCGCCGTAGAGCAGGAGGTTGGGCTCGGGGAAGACGACGCCGTCGCGGACGTTTGCCTCGAGCAGTGTGACCGCCGCTGACGGGCCGGCCGTGTACGCCTTCTGCTCGAGGAACGAACTGACGCCTTTGCCCTTGTGTTTGAGCGAGAGCTGGTAGGAGATGGCGTACTCGTTGAAGATGTCCGCCAATCGCTCGAGGTCGCCGAGAGAGCCGGCGCAGACCAGGACGCGTGAGCCGGCGTCGACGCGCGCTTTGAGCTCGCGGACGCCGTGGGCGACGTTGCCCTGGAAACGCGGCGTGCGCTGGGTGGGCAGGGCAAGGCTCTGGTCGCCGTCCTCCGCTTGCACCTCGTTGGCGCCGGCCAGACCGAGTTGGTCGAACTCGAGTTGGTCGAGCTCTTTGCCGGCGTCGCGCAACTCGGCGAGCGACCAATAGAAGGTTCCCTGGGGCGGAGGTTCGCCCGAGGCTTCGGTGCGCGCGGTTTCCAGGCGCTCGCCCCACTTCTTGGCTGCCGCTTCGATGGCGTCCGGCTCGCACCAGAGCATGAGCGGACGCTCGAGCAGGTCCAGCAGGCAACCGGTACGTTCACGCGCGGCCTGTTCGAGAACTCCCACCCCGGACCGCTCACGTCGTCCTCGCCGGACGACGCGGGATACTCGGTGAGCGGCAGCAGCACGACCTCGTCCACGCGCCGGATCGACTTCGGGTTCCGGATCGTATTCGCGGATCGACTCGACTTCGTCGCCGAGCATCTCGATGCGCACCGGGTGCGGGGCCTCGGGCGAATAGACATCCAGAATGCCGCCGCGCACCGAATACTGGCCGACCATCTCGACGGGCTCGCTACGCGTATGGCCGACGCCGCGCAGGCCTTGCTCGAGGTCTTCGAGGAAGAACTCGTCGCCTTTGAGAATGGTCCAGGCCAAGTTGCGGAAGAAATCCGGCTTGGCGGTCTTGAGCAGGGCCGCCGCCACGGGCGCGACGACGACCGAGGCGGCTCCGTCGGCCATGCGCCACAGGACCGTCCCACGTTTCTCGTTGATCTCCGCGTGCGGCGAGAGCCCGTCGTAGGGCGTCACGTCGTGAGCGGGCAGCAGCATTGGCGGGGCGAGCTTCGGGGCGTCCTCGAGCATCTCGAAGATCGCACCGGCAGTCTCGGCGAGCGCTTCGGCTGCTTGGTTCGAAGGGGCGATCAAGACCACGGGCCGCCCGCTCATGCGGTGCAGCAGCGTGGCGGCCACGGCCTGTGCGGTGGGGTTGAGGCCGGTCAGGCGCAGGCGCGCCGCGCCGGACCGACGCAGTGCGCGCACGGCCTCAGCGAGCGCGGGCTGACGCCCGATCTCGTCGAAGAACTCGCGGACGGACGGAAGGATCACGCAGTCAAATCACGGTTGGCGAGGATGTTCTTCACGACATCGGTCGTCGAATAGCCCGGCTCGACCGGGATAGGCAGCACGCGGCCGCCAGCCTCTTCGACGATTTCTCGGCCGGCAATCCAGTGCGACCAGTCCGACCCCTTCACCAGCACGTCCGGGAGCAGCTTTTCCAGCAAGGGACAGGGAGTTTCCTCGCCAAAAACCGTCACGGCGTCGACTGCCGCAAAGGAGGAAAGCACCTCGGCGCGCTCATTCTCCGGCAGAATCGGCCGTGAAGGCCCCTTCAGGCCCCGAACGCTCTCGTCGGAATTGATGGCCACCACGAGAATGTCGCCAAGGCCTCGCGCAGCCTCGAGGAGACGCACGTGACCAGGGTGCAGCAGATCAAAACAGCCGTTGGTAAACACTACTGTTTTGTTTTGTTTACGCCACTCGCGCCGCATCTCGAGTAGCTCTTCGCGTGCAACCGCGCCTCGCATTTCATTTGTCATTTTAGCTTTCCGCGCGTGTTATTTCCGGCCGCAACCGGATGACTGTTCTAAGCCGCCTGGGAGTCCGGCCCTCAGGGGGACGCCCGATGTTCAGGCGCGGCAAGCGGTTGATAGCATCCACCTTGGATGAGCGCGGCAAGCGTATTTGAAACAGCCAGTAGCCGCACCGGAGGCTCCGGCAGCGGTCGCTTTTTCCCTGACCAGCCCGAGCGATTGGCTGATCTAGGCGTATCGCAGAACACGATCGTCAACTTGATGCTCAAGCTGACGCTGCTCGAAGGCGAGACGTCGCTGGGCGAGTTGGGCAAGCGATTGCGCATACACCCCGGCGTCGCCAACCAGGTTTTCAACCACCTGCGGAAAGAGCAGTACGTCGAAGTGAAGGGCATGAACGGGAACGACTACGTTCTCGCGCTGACCCAGAACGGCCGCCGGATCGCGCAAGACCGCTACCAGATGAGCCAGTACGTCGGGCCGGTGCCGGTCACCCTCGACGCCTACACGGACGCCGTCCGCCGCCAGACCGCCAAGCACAAGATCAACCGCGCCCGTCTGCGTGAGGTTTTCTACGACCTAGTGCTCACCGACGAGACGCTGGATCAGCTCGGCCCGGCCATCCGCTCAAACTCGCAGATCTTTCTCTATGGCTCGACCGGCAACGGCAAGACGTCGGTCGCCGAGCGACTGGTGCGCGTCTTCAAAGACGAGATCTTCCTGCCCTACGCCGTCGAAGTGGACGGGCAGATCATCAACATCTACGACTCGGTCGTGCACAACGCGCTCGAGACGCTCGAGGGCCAGGATCCGCGCTGGATCCGTTGCACGCGCCCCTGCATCGCGGTCGGCGGCGAAATGGTGCAGGAGATGCTCGAGCTGCAGTTCGAGTCGTCGCTGGGCTATTACACCGCGCCATTGCAGATGAAGGCCAACAACGGGCTGTTCATCATCGACGACTTCGGCCGCCAGATGATCAACCCGCGCGACCTGCTCAACCGCTGGATCGTGCCCTTGGACCGCCGCGTGGACTTCCTCACGCTGCGCACCGGCATCAAGATCCCGGTGCCGTTCGAGACGCTGGTCGTGTTCTCCACGAACCTCGATCCGCGGCAGTTGGCGGACGAAGCGTTCCTTCGCCGCATCCAGAACAAAGTCAAGATCGACGTCGTCACCCCACAGATCTTTGATGACATTCTGCGCGGCGTCTGCACGCGCGAAGGCGTGCCCTGGACGCAAGAAGAGTCCGCATACGTGCGCGAGCGCTGCCTGGCCGACGGCCGCACCCAGGTACTGCGCGCCTGCTATCCGCGAGACATCGTGCTGATCGTGAAGAATATCGCCGACTACGAAGGCGCACCGGCGCGCCTATCGAACGAGAACGTCGACCGTGCGGTGAACCTCTACTTCGCGCGCTAGATTTTCTTGTACCAGTGGAAGTGGCGGGCGATTTCGAAGAAGCCCTCCGACTCGTAGAGCGCGTTCCCGGCGTCGTTGTCGGTCAGGCATTCCAAATGCAAATAGAGCGCGCCCTGGTCTGCCATGCGGCGCTCGAACTCCCGCAATGTTTCGCGGCCTAGGCCGCTGCGCTGGGCGTCGTCGGCGACGGCGAGCAGATCGAGGAACGCTGAACGCGTCTTGGGATCATAATCGCCGCTTGCGTAGGTCGCTAAGCGGCCATCGCTTTCTCCGACGATCACGTACTGGCGGGCAAGGGCCGCCCGAACGCGGTCCTCGAAGCGCTGCTTCCAGTCCCGGCCATTGAGAGGCTCCAGCCGCGCGTCGAGCTTGCGATACCAAGTAATGGGCGCGAAGCTGCGGACGACCATGTCAACGATTCGGTCGTGATCGGCGGACTCGGGTTCGCGGAAAGCGAGAGGCATAAGGGCTATCATAAGCGCCGATGCGACCCCAGCCCTTACTCGCGGTGCAGGACGTCGAAGCCGCCAGCCTCTGGTACCAGCGATTGCTTGGCTGCACGAGCGATCATGGCGGCCCGGAGTACGAGCGCCTCGTCGACAAACGGGGGAAGCTCATCATGCAACTCCACCGCTGGGACGTAGAGCACGACCACGGTCCGATCGGTGATCCTGGCAAGGCGCACGGAAACGGCGTCTTGCTCTGGTTTGAGGTGGATGATTTCGACGAGGCGTTGGCGCGCTCCGAGCAACTCGGGGCCGATGTCGTGTTGCCACGCCACCGCAACCCTCCGGACGGGAATGGAGGGCCGAACCATTGGGAGATCTGGTTGCGAGATCTGGACGGCTACGGCGTAGTGCTCGCTAGTCCTGATGGCACTGCGGGATGAGGTGCCGGCGCGAGATGAGGAACTCGTTGACCCGGTCGACGATTTCGGTGCAACGCGTCTCGGTCTGATACCAGAACATCGAGGATGGAAGCCGCTCGCCGGAGCGCAGCAGGAGGGCTGGACGGTAGATCTCCCCGCCCTCGGCGTGCTCGCCGACTTCGATCTCCGCCTTCTCGATGGAAGCTAACGGCAGCCCCTGCCTCTGCTTGCCGAACAAGCCCCAACGGCGGATCTCGAGCCGGCCGCTGGGAATGTCGAGCTTCACCTCGGAGGCGGGTTCCTTCCAAAGCATGTAGGCGCCGCCGGTGAGATGGCTGAACCCGATGACAATGGCGATGACGTAAGTCAGGCGGTCCGGCGAATCGGTCCACGCCATATAGAGCACGGCCATGCCGGCAATTGGAAACAGCAGGTAGAAGGCCCAAAACAGACCTGGGCTGTCGCGAAAAACAGCCTGTCGCGTGTCTCCTCTACCCGCATCCCATCCCGAGTGTACGCGCGGAGGGTCTACGCGGCAATAGGGGAAGAGCCGCAAAGACCCTAGGCCGCTCGGTCCATCTCGGCTACGGAATCAGACTTGGAGATAAGACTCCAGTCGCTGCACGATCTCCGGGTTTTCGCCCGCGACATTCGTGTTTTCGAGCGGGTCGGCGTCGAGATCGAACAGCAAGGTGAACTGCTGCATGTCCGCGTACGAAGGCGTGTCGCGGCTCGAGTAGTAGCCTTCGATGGATTCGTCGAAGCCGCGGACGAGCTTCCATTTGCCGTCGGTGACCATGCGCCAGGGATCGAGGCCGCTGCGCAAGTGCTCTCGGTGCTGCGCTTGCGCGCTGGACAGAACAGGGCGCAAGGAGCGGCTATCCATCTCTTGGGGAACGTCCAAGCCCGCGTAGTCGAGGAAGGTGGCGGCCAAATCCATCACGCTGACCAGGGCTTCGCTTGCCGTTTGCGCTTCGACGCCGGGGCCCGCCACCACGAAAGGTACTCCGACCGAGGGCTGGTAAGGGAGGCGCTTCTTCCAACGATTGTGGTCGCCGAGCATTTCGCCGTGATCGCTCGAAAAGACTACGAGAGTATTGTCGAGCTCGCCGCGATTCTCCACTTCCTCGAGAAATCGCCCCACCCAGGCATCCAAGTTGGCGCACATGGCGGAGTAGTTCTGTCGCATCACTTGGTGCTTTTCGGCAGGAAACTGCGTGTTGCGGTTGGCCTCCGGAAAGCCTTCGACCTTGCGCCAGGGCTCGAGCATTGATGCGGTGGCGTCGAGCGGGTCGTGTGGACCAGTGAAGTTGACCTGCATGAACCAGGGCTTGTCGGCCGGAGCGTTGCGGAGCAGCTCGAGGCCGCGCTCTCCGATCCAGTTATCGCAGTAAGCGTGATTGGGCAGGGGAGTGGGTTCGGTGTTGGAGTAGGATGCCATGCCGGTGCGGCCTTTGAAGTCGTCGACGTGCATCTGCGCGAGCTCGTGCTGGTGGAGATAGCCCATGTAGGGGTCTTTCGGCTCCTTGGCTCCGGACCGGATCGCGTCGAATTTGCCTGCGTTATCGACACCGTCCGAAAATCCCCATTCGCTGAGCAGACGCTTGCCATCGAGGCCCCAATCTTCGGTCGCCTTGTGCAGATCGAACTTGCCGCAACCCATGACGTGGTAGCCGCCATCGCGCAGGAGCTGGTAGTAGGTGGTCTGATCCAGCGGGAAATTGGCGCCGTTGCCGGCCACGCGGCAGCGGTCGTACTCCTTACCTGCGGCGAGGCACGCCCGCGAGGGTGCGCACAGCGGAGAGGCGCAGACGGCTTTCGTGAAGCGGACGCCCCGGGCGGCGAGCGCGTCGACGTTGGGCGTACGCACAGGGACTTCTGGATTGGCTCCGAGCCAGTCGAAGCGCCATTGGTCGGGGAACAGCAGCAGCAGATTTGGCCGCTTTGATTCCGCCGTCGATTGGGCCGGCGGCTGTGAGGAGCCGCAAGCGGCCAGCGAGGCGGCGCCGGCGGCTGCTTCAAGAAACTGTGTGCCGGTGAAAGCGGACATGCGGCTGGGATGTTAGCGAATCGAGGCCAGCGCGTCTACATCGGCTTGGGGGTCGCCAAGCTCCCAAACGGCTCGGCTCCGCGCGCGGGGTGTCCGACGAGCCGCTCGAAGGGCCGGAAACGCGACTTGTAGGCCATGGATCTATTGGCGGCGATCCAATATCCGGGATAGGCGTGGATCTTGCCCGCACGGCGCGCGTGGGCCAATTGGATAAGAAACGAGTACGTACCGGGGCTGGCGCGACGCCAGTTGGGGTCGTAGAAGAAGTAGACCAGCGAAATGGCGTTGGGCGTCTCATCCATCAGCGCGACCCCGACTAGGTCGTCGCCGTCATAGTAGAGCCACTGCCAAGCGAACGCGCCGCCGCCCGAGACGAACGACTCCACGTATTCCGCACGCGAGATGCGGTCGCGGCGCCAGTCACGAATCTCGGACATGAAGCGGTGGTAGCGATGGTAGAGGTCCAGATGCGCCGCTGTGACGCTAGGCCTCTGCCGGACGACACGGATATGCTTGTTCTTGCGCAGCACGCGCCGGAACCGGGCGTTGAGCTCAAACTCTTGCACGAGCACACGGATGCTCACGCACTGTTCGCAGTTGGGACACTCGGGGCGAAACAATTGGGAGCCGAAGCGGCGGTAACCTCGCTCGAGCAGACGCTCGTACTCGGTCGCATCAAGCTCTTGGACGATGCGGTACTCGAGCGCGGCCGTTTGCTCAGGCAGATAGGAGCAGGCCCGCGGCTCCTCCACCAATCGGACGATCTCTCGCACGGGTCAACCGTATTTTTAGGGCCTGTCGGGGCCGTGGGGTTTGAATTCTCGATGGGATTCTTGCGGTCCGAACGAACCGGCCGGCGCCTCGCCTTTGCTGAACCACGCCGCCATCCGCTCACTTCGAGTATCCTCCTGAGATGCGACTGCTCGTTGACGCTCATCTCGACTTATCCTGGAACGCTCTCTCCTTCGATCGCGACCAAACTCTGGAGCTTGCCGACATTAACGCGCTACAGGCATGACGGGCGCGCTGCACACGCGCAACCGTGAGCCCGCTGGAACGCGCATACCTGCGTCGGCATCTGCTTGGCCACCCATCCTGTGCTGCGCCATGCCTCCGGGGACGCCGGAGATGACTTTCAATCTGGGGCCGGCCGGCGACCGCAAGCGTGGGGAGATCATCCTGCGCGAAGAGCTCGACTTCGCCAACCAGACAATTGCCAGCGCCACCGGGCAGGGCCAGCTCGCCTACTACAAGCTGCTCGAAGAGCAAGGCTGGCTGCGGATGATCCGCACGCAGGCTGACCTCGAGGGGGTGCGCGGCCTGGGAAGCAGAGGCTGCGCCGATACGCCGATCGGCTGCTACATCCCCTCGATGAAGGATGCGATCCGATGCTACGCCTGCCATCGCTGAGTGGTGGTTCGACAAGGGTCATGGACGGCCTGCATTGCCCACTACGGCTGGAGCGCATACGCGCTCGGCACTGGGGGCGACGGCTCGCTCACGCCGGCCGGCCGGGAGTTGGTCAAGGAATTCGGGACCGGCTTAGGCCTGATCCTCGACTTGGTTCACACAGCAGACACGGCGCTCGACCAAGCGCTCGAGATCTATCAGGTCCGGTATTCTGCAGCCACGGCAACTGCCGTAGCGCTATCGACTGCGACCGCCAGCTCACCGACGACCAGATCCGCCGGATCATCGAACGCGACGGCGTGATCGGGGCCGTTTGCGACGCTTGATGATCGTCCCGAAGCCGGCTGCGCGACGCCGAGCCCAAACCGGCGTGCTCACTCGAGAACTCGCCGACCACATCGACCACATCTGCCAGCTCGCCGGCAACGCGCGGCACGTGGGAATCGGCTCGGACCTCGACGGCGGCTTCGGCTGGGAGCAGACGCCGAAGGAGATTCGCTCGATCGCGCACCTGCACAAGCTCGATGAGCTGCTTGCCGGGCGCGGCTGGAGTGATGCGGACCGTGAAGGTTTCTTCAACGGGAACTGGCTGCGCTTCTTCGGGGAACACTTACCGCAGGCCTAGGGCCTTTTCCGTCCGTGGATCTAAGAAGTTTTGCTGTCTATGACGGCGAGCCTGTCCTTCTTATCCTACGGGTACCTCATCCGCGCGCTCTTCTCTTCGGAGGCTGAAACGTCGCCAGGGAGGCGAGAATGCGGGGCGGTGCGGGGAATCCGAGCCGCCGCGCATCCGGATCAGGAATGGCCCCGGGTTTTCGCCAGGGCCTTTTTTCAATAGCTTGACCGCCTTCTGCTAGGGGCCGCCAAGGGAAGCTCCGAGGATGGGAAACGAGGAGCTTTCCCAGCTGGTTTGAAACGAGAGCACCACACGCTTCGTCCGGTACCGGTTCGCCCTATAGTTCTAGTACACGAGGATGTCCGTGACTTCAGACCAGAGGGACGAACAGTGAGCCAGCCCCTACCGCACCGCACAAGCGACACCCGAAAGCCGGACAAACGATTTTCTTGGCCGTTGCAACCGTTGCAATGCTTGGATTTCGGTTTGGTGCTCGACGGAGGACGCATCTACTTTGAGCAGCGCCGGTTGCAGGCGGCCGCCGACGCGGGAGCTGTTCGCAGCCGTTCAAGAGCTGCGGCGCGGCGTCATCGACCAGGCTATCTGCGAGCCTCGACGGTGACCGACACCGGTTTGAACGGGTATGACGACTCGAACTCGACGATCGTCGTGAACAATCCGCCCTCATCCGGTTCCTATTCAGCGAACAACCAATTTGCAGAGGTGACGATCAATCGGGTCGTCCCGACTACTTTCATGCGGATTATGGGCGTTGAGTCCTCCACGGTGGGGGCGCGCTCGGTTGCAGGGTTGATTCCCGATCCATTCTTCTGCATTTACGCCTTGGACCCGCTCATGGACGGCGCGTTCACCAATAACGGCAACGCGGAGTTCGTAGCGAGCTGCGGCGCGATGGTGAACTCGTCCTCGGACGTGGCGTTCCGCGGGCTGGGCACGAACGCCTGTACGAACACCACCTACATCGGCATCACCGGCGGCGACGACATCGACTGCAACGATGCGCGGCAAACGGAACCCGACACCGGCATTCCGGCGGTCGTTGACCCGCTGATCCGTCTGGTGGAGCCGGACGTTGCCAACATGGCGATGGGAACGAACATTAGGCAGAACATCAACGGTGTCAGCACGATCGTCTATACGCCGGGTATTCATACCGGCAACCACAACATCAGCGGCTCCGACGTTGTACTCTTCCAGCCCGGCGTGCATGTGTTCAACAACGGCCTGAACATTTCGGGGGGTACCGTGTCCGGAACCGGAGTGACGATCTTTCTCCCAAACCCGAACGGCAACAAGAGCCTCGACATCGGCGGCGGGGCCACGGTGAACCTGGCGGCTCCAACCAGCGGTCCCTACAAGGGCATGCTGTTCTGGAGCGCGCGTAGCGCGCCCTACCGCCCGCCGCACAACAAGATTGCGCGTGGAAACGCGGGCTCGACGTACAGCGGAACTTTCTACTTCCCCAACGAGCACTTCGACTGGGGCGGAACGCCGGACAGCGCCGCGGCCAACAACACCTGGCAATTGATCGTGGCGCGTACGGTCTCGGTCCAAGGCGGCGCCAACACGTCCATCATGAACCCTCCGCCGCCGGATCAGAACCCCATCCTCGGCCCGGTGATGGTGGAGTAGCGCGAGCACCGAAAAGAGCGTGAGAGGGAGCAACAGAAGATGAAACTCTACGACAAGCTTGCGGACAAGGGCGGCAACGCCATGGTCGAGCTCGCCATTGCCGGCATGACCTTCATCGTGCTGGGCATTGGCGGAGTTGACTTCGGCCGCCTGTACTACGATTCGATCGCCGTCGGCGGCGCAGCGTTCGCGAGCACCCAGGTACGGCGCCTTCAGCGTGATCACCGCCGGCGACTTCGCCGGCATGGAAGCAGCCGGTTTAGCCGAGTCTGAGGACGTGGACAACGTGACTGTGTCGGCGAGCCACTTCTGCGACTGTCCCGACAACCCCGGCGTCTCGGTCAGCTGCAACCAGACCCAGTGCACGAACTACGGCCTGCCTCGTCTCTACGTCCGCTCTCGCGCTCAGTCCAACTTCAAAACGATGGGCAAGTATCCCGGCATCCGGATACGAGCGCCATCGACCTGACCAGCTGGATGCGGATTCGCTAGGACGACTAGGAACGAGAGGAGCCAAACAATGTTGCGTCACGCAAGAACACTCCGCTACCGCGATCCTCGGGCCGGTTCGTCAATGGTCGAATTTGCCTTGGTCGGCATCATCGTCTTGATGCTGGTGATCGGCATCTTCGAGGTCGGCCGTACCGTGTGGAACTACAACACGCTCGCCTACGCCGCGCGGCAAGCTTCGCGCTACGCCTCGGTTCGGTCGAACTTGGGCGCCGCGAACTACTCCGTGACCCCGAATCCGATCGATACGGTTGTGTTCGCCAACGCCGCGGGCCTTGACCCGGCGCAGTTGACGGTCACGAAGACATGGACTCCGGACAATAGCCCGGGTGGCCGCGTGCAGATTACGGTCAGCTATCCGGTCGATCTGATTGCCGCGCCGCTGTTCGCGGCAGGCACGCCCCACTTGACGGTGAAGGCGTCATCGACGCTTACGATTCTGAATTAACGCTCAAGAAACTCCCCATATTGCATTGAATCTCCAATCGCTCCGGGTTCCGGACTTGTTCGGAACCCGTTTTTTTTATGGGGCGACGACTTGTAGCAGTCCGGCGTTGCTCTGTCCGTCCGGGGTTTCGATCGAAAGCTCGTAGGGCCCGGGCCCGAGGTCGGCGGGCAGTTGGACGTTGATCTGGTAGAGGCCGGCGAAGTAGGGAGCGAGTCCAGAGAAGATCGGGCTGAGCGAGCGGCCGCCGATGCGGATGACCGGGGCTGCGACGGTGCGGGAGAGCACTAGCGGCGGAGCGGCCTCGCCGGTTTCCGCGCGGGGTTGGACGGCCCCCAACCCGGTGGCGAAGATCTGCAAATACTCGCCGGCGCGAGCGGGGCGGTTCCAGGGCGAAAGGCCGTCAGAGGCGTAGACGACTGCCGCCAGGCCGGTGGAGGCGTCGGCGAAGACGCCGGGTTGCGTTGAGGCCACTTCGAGAGTGACCGTGCTGCTCTGCGCAGCGCCGGATTCGATGGTGATGCGGGCCTCAGAGCCAGAGAGCTCGAACGGCGCTTGCAGGTTGATCTGCCCTGGAGAGACGAGCAGCAGCGGTGCGGCGGCGCCGTTGACGCGGACCGTCGTGCCGGCGAGCGAGACGCGGCAGCGGGAGCGAACGGGCCATCTCCGTGGATTCGGACAAGCCGAGCGCCAGATGGAGAAGCAAGCCGCCTGGGGCGATACGTGCAGGAGCGCTGCAGGGCCTTGATTGAAGCTTGCCGCATTGACGACGCCCGTTGCCGAGAACGTTGGACGCGAGGTTGCATCGCCGGCCAGCACGATTGCGCTGGGGGTTTCGCGGCCTGCCAACGCCAGTGCAGCGCGCCTGGGTCTATGGAGATCGGGGAGGCGCCAGGCGATCGAGGCGAGGCCGTCCGCTCCGGTGACGATCGAGGCCGGTTCGGCGGCGCCGCCGTTGACTGCAACCGCCGTCAAGGGAATTCCGAGGTACGGCAGTCGGTTGTGATCGCGCACGGAAATGACTACAGGTGCAGGCAACGGCTCTCCGCGACGCGCCGTCCTGACCGCCGCCGCTCTCGACATAGATGTGAGCTCCAGCCGCATCGGCGAGGGTTTGGATGCGCGCCACCGGTGCGTCGAACCCGGCCGCCTGCGCTTGCGACGCAGCACGCCGACTGCGCGCGACGCCGCTTACGGCGAACGTCGCCGATGTCTGACCGGCAGGGATGGTGACGGTAGCCGAGCGCCGCGATGGCGTGCCCTCGACAGTCAGGTTGACGATCAGGTCGTCGGCGAGCGGCGTGGCGAGCTGGAGCTCGACCGGCCCTTCCGAGGCCCGCAGCACACCTGCCGCGGGCGCGGCGCTGAGCCGAAGCCTCGCACGAGCGCGGTTTGCGCGACCGCGCGCTGGTCGACGGCTTGGTGAAAGTAGCTCTCCCATTCGCGGCGAATACGATCGAGCTTCGCGACGTCCGCCGCGCTGGGCTGGCCCCCTGGGCGACCAGCAAGATGAAGGCGAAACGGATCTCGCGTTGCGCGACGGTGTGGTCAGGCGTGCGCGGACCTTCGGCGGCCTCGATCAAATCGATGGTGATGTCCTGGCGGTCGCCGTCGAAGCATGCCAGTCTGGGCGCCGGCTGCGGCTGGTGTTGCCGGCATTGCGCGGGTTGAGCACGACGAAGCTCCGGAGCCACTTCTTCGGGAGCGCGCAGACCCATGATGTACTGGTCGAGCTCGCCGTAGCGCGCTACCGCGTCAACGGTCTCGAAGCGCGGCGAAGCGGCTTCGCCATGGTCGACGATCTCGTTGCCCTCGAGTACCGAGGCCTGCGAGTTGAAAAAGAAGTTCCAATGGGCGTCGTCGCGGCCCAGGAGGTTCGTCGAGGGCAGGCCGGTGGCTGGATTGATGTATTCGAGGTAAACGCCCCAGCGGTGGCCGGCTTCCTGTCCCATGACCGATAGCGTGGAGTTCTCTCCGATGAGCGGGATCACCGTGGTCGGGTCGCTGGGATAGTTCGACAGCGGGCCCATGTTCAAGAAGCTCGCCAAGCGTTTGGGGGAGCCGAAATCCTCTCCGAAGTCGAAAACGGGTTCCGAGCTGAGCAGATCGCCGATGCCAAGCACTTCGTTGCGTACGTTGACCTCGTAAGCAAAGGCGGTGGCCCCTGCGCTGAGTCCAAGTGCGTTGAAGACGACGAGGAAGTCGTAGACGTCGTCGTGCGTGCGGTAGAACTGCTGAGAGACGGCGTTGATGTCGAGATCGGGAACCAGCTGGAACAACTCGGCGAGCCCGCCCGTAGACGGCCCCGCCGGCCCCGAGGAAAAGTCGACTGCGTCCGGCTGGCCGGCCAGGCGCCCTGGGAAGACGCCCGTGGTGACTTCGTTGAGCGTGGCGGAAAGGTAGTGGAACGCGATTCCGCCGTCGGCGCTGAGCTCCACTTGGAAGATCTGTCGACGGCCGTTGCCGGCATCGGTGTACTGCGGGACGCCGTCCCAGGTGACGAAGACTCGGTCGACGCGGCTGTCGACGCGGACTCGGGCGGCGGGCCGCGAGGGGTCGAGGTCGGCGAACAGCGGGGCGATGCGCGGAGGACCAGCGACGGCGCGGGCGACCGAACGCGCCGCCACGAGACCATCGCCTTCGCCGAAGGTCAGATTGCCGTCGGAGTTGACCCAGACCGCGCTGTACTGCGACCCGAAGTAGGGGAAGGAGAACTCCAGGTCCACGCGTGTCGTGTCGTCATCATCGAGTGCAAGGGAGACGCCGTTGGCGCGTGCGGACTCGTCAAAGGCCAAGGCTTCGGGAGCGCTCGCGTAACCCGAAGCCGACGGCGTGAAGCGCAGCGTGATCCCCTGCAGGTCGAACAGGTTGAGCGGGGCGATGATGAAGTCGGAAGCCTCCATCACGGCGATCTCGCCCTGATCTTGGCGCGGCGGTGCAACCTGTTCAGCGCGCAGGGCGGCGCGACGTCGCGAGAGCGCTTGCTCGTGGCGGAAGCGCTCGGTCAATACGCGACCGCGGTAGGTGCCGCTGAGGCTCGATTCCGACGGCGCCTTGGCGGCGACCGCGGGGAGGGCTGCGAGAAGCAGGAGGGGGAGGATCCGGAAGGCCGACATCGCGGGTGCAAGCAGACGCAACTCTCATTCTGGCCGATCGTCGTTCGACAGTCGGACCCGGGGATGGGTCTTTTGCAACCCTCAGTTGGGGCCGCTAAGCGTGTTTCAGGAGAAGAGCTCGATCTGGTCGTCGCTCGATTTTTTCGGGCGCGCCCGGCGGCGGTGGGCTGCGCTGCCGATCACGCCGAGGACTTTGAGCTCTTTGAGCGTCTGTTTCGGCACGAAAACGCGCTGGGTGTTGGAGTTCGCGTCGGGCGGCGAGAAGGTGACGCCGTAGTCGCCCAGGTTGAGCAAATCGTTGGCGATGACGCCTTCGAAGATCTCGTCATCGTGGAAGGTGAGCCGCACCCACAGCCCATCCAGCTTGGGCCGGGACTGAAACTGGCGCTTCTCGTCGGCGTCTGGCGGGCCCTGGAACTCGCGCACGAAGTAGACGGCGCGGATTTCGCGATAGGGCACGAGCGCGACCTGTGCCGAGCGAGTGAGAATCTCGACGCCTTCGGGCCGTTGGAAGGTCTGGGGCGAGACGTAGCCCTCGACGAAAGAGCTGTCCAGCCTCCGGAGGTACACTTGTTTTGTCGTCGAGACTGACAAACGGCGCGCGGACTCGCAAGCCCTAGGGGCATCGTAACCCGCCCTCCCAGAAACGGTCAATCAACTGATTTTTATGGATTTGTCGCGTTCAGAGGCGGTCCGTCGGGAGTATCTCGACTTCTGTCGCGTCGAGAAGGGTCTGGCGGCGAACTCGCTCGCCGCATACGGCCGCGACCTGGCGAGGCTCGCCGCTTTCCTGGCCGATCGAGGACGCCTGATGGAGTCGGCGCGGCCTGACGACCTGCGGGCTTTTGTCGATTCGCTCTATGCCGCCGAGATGAGCGGCCGCTCGGTGGCGCGTCACCTCAGCGCCGTGCGGCGCTTCTACGTCTATCTCGTCGAGCGCGGGCGCCTTTCCGAAGATCCGTCGGCGGACTTGAGCTCGCCGACGCAGTGGAAGAGCCTGCCGAAGTTTCTGACGCTCGAGGAGGTTGACCGCCTGCTCGAGGCCCCGGACCCGCTGACCGCGCTCGGCCGTCGGGATCGGGCGATGCTGCAACTGCTCTACGCGACCGGATTGCGCGTCTCTGAGTTGATAGCGGTCGAGCGGGCCCGACTCAACATGGAGCTTGGGGTGGTGCGCGTTCAGGGCAAGGGCGACAAGCAGCGGCTCGTACCGGTGGGCAAGCAGGCGCTCGGGGCGATTGAGGAGTATCTCGACCTCGGGCGGCCCGCCTTGTTGGGACGGCGTTCCTCGGCGTATCTGTTTGTGACCGGGCGCGGAGGACCGATGACCAGGCAGGCCTTTTGGAAGCTGCTCAAGCGCTACGGTCTCGAAGCTCGCATTCTCAAGAATTTGACGCCGCACGTGTTACGGCACAGCTTTGCCACGCATCTGCTCGAACGCGGCGCAGATCTGCGCAGCGTCCAGATGATGTTGGGACATTCGGATATCTCGAGCACGCAGATCTACACGCACGTACTCCGCGAGCGACTACGAAGCGTCTACGATAGACATCACCCCAGAAGTGGATGAGCGGGTCGGAAAAAGAAAGGACGGCAGCGTAGGTGAGCTTCTCGCTGACGAGCGAGGACGACGAGCAGAAGTCGGCGAACCGCCCTCGGCGTTTGCGCGTGGGCGGACCCACGTGGTCGCGGTCGTGCGCTATTGGCTGGGCCTCGACAGCCACGTCTACGCCATGGCCATTTCGGTCAACGTGCTGCTCGGGTTCTTCCCCTTCATGCTCCTGATCCTGTCGATCTCTCACTACTGGATGAGCTGGAGCGGCGCCGAGCGGGCGATCTACGTAGGGTTGCGGGCCTTCCTGCCGGCCGACCCGGGATTGGTGGAGTTTGTCGAGCGCAACCTGCGGGCGGCGGTCGAGATGCGTGGCGCGAAGGTCAAGGTGGTCTCGGTCGTTCTGTTGCTGGCGGCGTCGAACGGTGTGTTCATGCCCCTCGAGGTGGCGCTCAACCGGCTCTGGGGTTTCACCGCGCACCGGCCCTACTGGAAGAACCAAGCGATGGCGCTGGGCATGACGTTCGTGATGGGCATGCTGGCGCTGATCGCCGCCGTCTTCGCGGGCGGGCTCTGGCAACAGGCGGAGCAGTTGGCGGGAGGCTGGTTCCAGACGCCGAACATGGCGATACTGGCCCTTCTCAAGATCGGCGAGATCCACGCGATCTTCGTGATGTTCCTGCTGATCTATTGGCTGCTGCCCAACGGTCCGGTTCCGTTCGGCCGGGCGGCCGTGACAGCCGCCGTCTTGGCGGTGCTCTACGAATTGGGGCAGTCGCTCTATTCCTGGATCTGGCCGTCGCTCGACCTACGCAGTGAATACGGACCGTTCTTCATCTCAGTCACGCTGGTGCTCTGGGGCTTCTTCGTGGCGATGGTGGCGTTGGCGGCCGGCAAGCTCTACGCACGCCCCGACTTGATCCGTCTCCCGCAGTAGCTCGGCGGGAGGGCCCGTTATAATCAGGTTCCGAGCCCCGAACCTGATGCATTTCAAGCGATTCTTCACGATCTCCTTAGCTGCGCTGGCTATTGCCACGCTCAGTATTGTTCACGCGCCGGAGGGTGAAGCGCAGAATCGCGTTTCGATCGCCGTGCCTCCGGACGGCGAGGCGCAGTTGCAGTCGATGCTGCAACCTGGGCAGGCCTATGGAGTGTTATTGTCGGCGCCGGACCCGGGCGTGTTTCCGCCCAAGGGCCGGATATTCGCGCACGTGCGGGGCTTGGCCGAGCACGAGACGCGCAAGCCGATCCATGCGGGGGACCCCGACTGGTACTTCACCGTCGTTCCCCAAGAGCCGACGCAGTTGTTCATCCTGCTTAGCGCGGACCGCATGGACAAAGAGGTCTCGCTCGATTACGAGATCACCGTGCTGCCGGCGGGCGACAAGACAGCCGCCATCGGCGGACTGGGTCACGCTGACTGGCAGGATGCGCAGCCGGTACGGCTCGATACGCCAGTTTATGCTTCCGGTGATCACCGCCCCTACATTCCGACCGTCGCCTACCCGGAAGAGACGTACCAACAGATGCTCGACGGCGTGGACTGGTACAAGTTCGATTACCGCGGTGAAGGCGACCGGCTGTTGCACTTGAACGTCGAGGTGATCGACCGCGACGTGCCGGTGGACGTGGCGCTGTTCACGATTGAGGACGGCAAGCCTGTCGAGTATTCGCGCGGCCGCGAGCGCTTCGACCCCGAGAAGTCGACTGTGCTGCACGGGCTCTACAAGTTCGCACCGCGCGTGATCGCGCCGGGGACCTATTACGTCCGCGTGATGGCAAACCACCCGGCCTATAAGCTCGAGCTCAACACCTACGATCCGCCGCCCTACGCGGACCCGCAGCAGGCGGTGCGCGTGGCCATGGATTACATCGTGCGCAAGGGCGATTCCTGGCACGCAAACGTGCCGCGCCGGGGTATGTCCGCGCTGCGCACCTCGAACGTAGTGCAGGAGACGAAGCTCTGCATCGCCTGCCACCCGACGCACTTCTCGACGCGCGGCGAGATGATCGCGGTCGAGAACGGCTACCCCGTCCAGGCCCAGGAGAGCTTGCGGTTTCTCGTCGAGCGCTTGATGCAGAACCCGCGCCCGATCTACGGCCACACGGACGCGTCGTGGGCGCGCATGATCCACGCGCCGGGCAACGTACTCACGCGGCTGGCCTACATCGCGAACAAATACGAGCAGGATCTGGTGCACGAGCGCCGCGACGAGCTCTACCGCGGTGTGGCCGAGTTCATGGAGCTGTATTGGCCGGGCGTCGAAGAACCGCAGCCGGAGTCGAACGGGAACCTGCCGCGCATCTCGGGCTTCGAGGTGGCGCACCACAGCGCCTTGTTGTTCCGCGATTTGCAGAAGCGCAGCGGGCAAGCCAAGTACGGCGCACTGGCCGCTCAGGCGACCGAGGTCGCGGCCTCTGGCGATCCGATCGACATGCTGGATCTGGCTTGGCAGACGGTGGCGCTCGCCGACCTCGACAAGGCGAAGTACCAGGCCAAAATCGACGCCAACGTGCAGAAGATGTTTGAGCTGCAGAAGAGCGACGGCTCGTGGGCGATGCCGTTCGGCATGGAGATCATGGCGTATGACTGGCGCAACCACACCGTCAGCCGCACGAAGATCCCGCAGCGCGCCGGGCAGGAAGGACCACGTTCGGCGGAATTTCAGACCTACCACACCCTTTATGCGCTGGCGCGCGCCGGAGTTCCGGCGGACGATCCGCACGTGAAGAAGGCGATCGCCTATGCGCTGTCGCACCAGACTGCGTCCGGCGCATGGCAGGGCGAGCCGGAGTACAAGAACTTCGATACGCCGTTCCGAGACACGCAGTACGCGATCATGGCGCTGTCGGAATACTTCCCCGGCCCCGCGGGCAAAGGCGGCGTCCGTGGCTTGGGCAAGCCCAAGGCTTCGCTCGCAGGCGCCAACCAAACGGCGAAGCTCGCCATTTTGGACGCGACGTGGGAGAAGCCGGACGAGCTGACAGCCGAGATGGTGCGCCGCGAGCTCGATTCGCCGCACGTGCTGATCCGGCGCCAAGCTGCGCTCTCGCTCGGCCGCTATGCGGACGTCGACGCCATCGGCGAGCTGGCCAAGAGCCTGGGCGACGAGAGCAAGCTGGTGCAACGGGCCGCGGCCTGGAGCTTGCGCCAGATCGCGATGCGCTCGGCGGATGGACGGGCGGATGCCATCGCGGCGATTCGCAAGGCGCTCGCCTCCGACAATCCGCGCGTGCGCTGGGGTGCGACACGCGTCTTCAATCAACACTTCAAATACATCTCGGAGGAGTGGCCGCTGGCCGAGGATCTGATCCGGCTGAGCAAGAGCGAGTCGGTTCCGGCCGTGAAAATGCAGGCCATCCAAGGGCTCTACCAGTGGTTCTTCTGGGATCGCTCGACCGAGCACAAAGGGCGCATTGAAGAAGCCCTGATCGCGGGCTTGGGGCGCGAGGAGCATCCCTGGGTGCGGCGCAACTTCATCGAGGCGTACTACAACACGCTCGACGACAATCTGCGCTACCTCTACGGCTCGTGGATGGTGCGCATCAAGCGGGACGAGGACCGCGCCATCGTCAAGCAAGGGCACCAGGATCAGGTCAAAGCGCAGGCGATGCGCTTTCAGGCGGCGATGCAAGGCGGTAACGCTCTGATGCGCGACGGGTTGTTGCGGGCGCTGCATACGCACGTGCTCCGTGAAGGCCAAGGCGACGTGAAGCTGCTAGCCGAGTCGCCCGCGCCGGAGACCGTTGAAGGGCCGTTCCTGAACGGTTATAAGTGGTTCGCGATCTTCGACCCGTTGACCCAGGGCACCGGAACGCGCGCGGGGACGGGCAATGATTCCGATCCGCCGAAGTTCTATGAAGAGTCCGCGCCGATCATGAACGACGCATTGTTGACGGCGCTGGACCCGGCCTCGCCGGCGCTGGTGCACGAGACGCTGCGCGCGCTCGAGTTTCTCAAACCCTTCCCGGCCGACGAGGCGTTGGCGGACAAGCTTCTGGCGCTGGTCGACCAGACCCAGGGCGACCTGCGCACCGAAGTCGCCGAGGCGGCGCGCGAACATCTGCCCGACGCTGACATCGCCGGTCCGAAGACGGCGGCGCGATTGGCGGAGCTGGCAAGCAAGGGCGACGCGGTGGCGCTCGAGACCGTGGCGACGGTGTTGCGTTCGCCCAAGCAGAAGAAGCTCGCTGCGGACGCGAGTGTACGTGAGGCGATCACCGCGCGGTTGCGCACGGCGAAGGCCGGGGACGCGGAGTTCCCCTCCGTGGTGCAGGCGCTGAGCGCGCTGCCCGACGAGCGGCGCAATCCCGAACTGGTCGCCAAGGCGTTGACCGGCCTCGAGAGCAGCGACTCGGCGTCGCGCAAAGCTTCGATAACACTGTTGTTCGAAGATGGCGAGCTGTTCGAACAGCCGGAAGCATCCAGCGCTTGGCGCGGCTTCTTGGACATGGGCGGCGCTGCCGCCATCGAAGATGCACTCCAGATCGCCGGCGCGCTCAACTACGACAAGAAAGCCCATGCTGACGTGCTGCCGCGCATAGAAGCGCTGGTCATCACCGGCATGGCGCACTCCAAGCCGGCCGTGCGCGAGGCGGCGCTGAGCGCGCTGCGGACCATCCAGCCTTTGCAGGACGAGTCGGCGGTGAAGGCGCGTCTCGATGCGCTGCGCAAGGATTCCGACGCGAATGTCCGCAATTCGGCGGCTTCTCTCGACGCCTCGCTCGCGGCGCGGGCCGGGCGCGAGGGCTACGACTTGCAGCAGCTGCTCGACTACGAGTTCTTCAAGTACAACGTGGAGCCGATCCTGGCGCGCAAGGCGAGCGACGGGCTGGCTTGCGTGAACTGTCACGCGAACCATACCGTCTTCAAGCTGCGTGAGCCGGACGAGTTCGGCGCCATCACGCATGCGGATTCGATGGCCAACTACAAGTCGGCGATCGGGGTGGTCAACATCACCGATCCACTCAACAGCCTGCTGCTCAACAAACCCACTCGCCGGTTGGACGACGTGGGCGTGGGCGACAGCCAAAAGCTCACCCACGGCGGCGGCTTGCGCTGGCCGACGGGGACCGACAGTCCCGAGTACCGCACGATCTTGCGATGGATTCAAGGCGAGCGGCTGGGCTCGGCTGCCGAACACAGCGAAGAGTAGGACACATGGGTCCTGAAACACGACAACGCATCCAGCAAGAGCTCGACGACATTCGTTCCGCCGGGCTCTACAAGTCCGAGCGTATCCTTGACTCGCCGCAGGAACCAAAAATCGAGGTCGGCGGAGCGCAGGCTCTCAACCTGTGCGCCAACAACTACCTCGGGCTGTCGGACCACCCGGCGATCGTCAAGGCGGCGCACGAAGCGCTGGACCGCTGGGGCTACGGGCTCTCGTCGGTGCGCTTCATCTGCGGTACGCAGGCGATCCACAAGCAGCTCGAGCAGAGGCTGAGCGCGTTCTTGGGGACGGAGGATACGATCCTCTACGGCTCGTGCTTCGACGCCAACGGAGGCTTGTTCGAGACGCTGCTCGGGCCCGAGGACGTCGTGATCTCCGACGAGCTCAATCACGCCTCGATCATCGACGGCATCCGGCTGTGCAAGGCCCAGCGGTTGCGCTACCGCAATTCGGACATGGCCGACTTGGAAGCAAAGCTGCAGGAGGCTTCCGGCGGGCGGACCAAGCTGATCGCCACCGACGGCGTGTTCTCGATGGACGGCTATATCGCGAAGCTGCCCGCAATCTGCGACCTGGCCGACAAGTACGGCGCGCTGGTGATGGTGGACGATTCGCACGCGGTTGGCTTCCTCGGCGAAAAGGGGCGAGGCTCGCACGAGCATACCGGCGTGATGGGCCGCATCGACATCCTGACCGGGACGCTCGGCAAGGCGCTCGGCGGCGCGAGCGGCGGCTATACGAGCGGCCGCAAGGAGATCGTCGAGCTGTTGCGCCAGCGTTCGGCCGTATTTGTTTTCGAACTCGGTCGCGCCGCCGATCGTAGGCGCTTCGCTGGCGGCATTGGACCTGCTCGAAGAGTCCGGCGAGCTGCGCGAGAAGCTGCGCGAGAACGCGCGCTTCTTTCGTGATGGCATCACGCAATTGGGCTTCGACGTGTTGCCGGGCGAGCATCCGATCATCCCGGTGATGACGGGCGAAGAAGACGCCGCGGCGGCGCGCATGGCGGACCGGCTGCTCGAGAAAGGCGTCTACGTGATCGGCTTCTCGTATCCGGTGGTCCCCAAGGGCAAGGCGCGCATTCGGACGCAGATTTCCGCGGCGCACACGCGCGACGATCTCGAGTTTGCGCTTGAGAGGTTCGGCGAGGTTCTGGCGGAAGAGCGAGTGTAGCGTTCCGCCGCAGTTCTCTACTCCAGATTGTCGAGGATATAGACGTCCCCACGCCGCGCTTCGATCGGGGCGATGATGTCCTTCTGTGTGACGGCGAACTTCGTGAACAGCGCCGCTTCCGGCATGTCGAGCGCTCCCCGGCTGAGCGTTCGGCTCCCTCCATCGCCGGGCATGCGCCAGATCGCGAACGTTCCCTCACGATTGGAAGTGAAGTAGAACCAGCGGCCGTCCGGCGACCAAGAGCCGGGCCCCTCCGTCGCTTCGTGGGTGACGAACGGCGTCGACTCTTTGGAGGCGCAGGTCGTAGCGGTAGATATCCTCGTCGCCGGTCTTGGTCGAGACGAAGGCGAGGTGGCGGCCGTCGGGCGAGTAGGCGGCGTAGAGCTCGTTGCTGGGCCAGTCGATCAGCGGCGTGGGCTCGCCGCCGGTGATGGCGTCGACGGTCCAGATGTCCCAGTTGCCGGCGCGGTTGGAGTAGAAGGCGAGCGTCTTGCCGTCGGGAGACCAGGCGGGTTGGACGTCGACGCCCGCGCGGTCGCCGTCGGTGAGCTGCAACGCGACGCTGTCGAGCGCCGGCATGCGCCACAGTCGGTAGGTTCCGCTCGAGGTGGAGGAGAAGGCGACCTGCTCGCCGTCCGGTGCGATGGCGGCGCCGATCTCGCGCGTCGAGCGGTCCCACTCGCGGGTGAGCTTGCGTTCCGGCCCGGCGAGGCCGAGCTTGTAGTAGATGGCGCCTTGGCCGGCGTTTTGCGAAGTCCAGGCAAGCAGCATCCCGTCCGGCGAGGCTCCCGGATAGTAGTTCAATTGCCCGTGCTCGGTGATCACGCGGGCATCGCCCGTGGCGAGACCGGTCTCCGGGTTGCGCCCCAACGCCCAGAGCTGGCGATTGAGGTTACGGACGGTGAATGCCAGGCGCTTGCCGTCTGGCGAGAAGCGCGGTTGAATGTCGTCGGTCGCCGAGATGGTGAGCCTTCGGCCTTCGCCAACCGGCTCGCCCGTGGCAGGGTCCAGGCTCACGCGCCACAAGTCCTTGTCGCCGCCAAAGGCGCCTTCGAGAAGACCAGCCGGTCGCCCTGTGGCCCGACCGTGATCCCGGCCGCTTCTTCGCCGGTTGGAATCAGATTCAGCGCTCGCGGCTGCTTGTTTTCCACGTCAGCCAGGAACAAATCTCGCCGCGTGCGGTCCCAGTAATAGAGCTTGTCGCCGTTGGGCGACCACGCGGCGTAGGGTGCGCCGCTGGTTCCTGCGACGATCAGCTCGGGCTCGCCGCCGGTCACGTTGACGAGGAAGATCGAGCCGTTGGAGTCGAAGGCGATCTGGCGCCCATCCGGAGCCCATGCGGGCCGCGCGCCGGAGTCCGCGACGCGGATGGGTTGTCCGCCGTCGGCGGGGATGAGGAACACGCCGCCGTTTTGGCCCTGCATGGCGAAGGCGAGCGTACGTCCGTCGGGTGACCACGCGGGCTGTGTTTCCGCCTCCGGGCTGCGAGTGATCTGCACAGGTTCGCCGCCCGAGGCCGGTTGCTTCCACAGGTCCATCGCACCTCCGCGGTCCGACGCGTAGGCGACCCAAACGCCGTCCGGCGACCACGTGGGGTCAATCGAGAGGCCTTCCGCGCTCGTGAGCTGCATCAACGTCGCCTCGCGGTTGTCGCGAATCGCCGCACCCCGCTCGGGGCGAAACGAGCGCAGTATGAGCACGGCGAGCAGGCCGGCCAGCGCCGCGGCCACGAGCAACGGCCAATTCGCCTTTGCGGGCGGGGGCGAGGGCGCTGGGGCAGGTGGTGGCGCTAGGCGTCCGGCGCGCAGGTCTTCCTGCAAATCTTCGAGCGCCAGCTTCACGTCGCCAATGTGCTGATACCGCCTGTCGGGCGACTTGCTCAGGCAGCGCAGGATGATGCGCTCGGCTTCGCGCGGCGCCGCTGGGGCGCGTTCGAGCAACGACGGCGGCGCCTGCTGCAAAATCGCCGCCAGCACTGAGACCTTCGATTCGCCATGGAACGGCGGACGCCGGTCACCATCTCGTAAAGCATCGAGCCGAACGAAAATACGTCCGAGCGCGGGTCGACCGGGCGGCCTTCGGCCTGCTCGGGCGACATGTAGGCGACGGTGCCGAGGATGACGCCGTCCTGCGTCTGCGGGCTCGAGTGCGAATCGGTTTCGAGCAATGATTCGCGTTCCGATAGCTTCGCCAGCCCGAAGTCGAGCAGCTTTACCCGACCATCCTTGCCTTCGATCACGTTCGCCGGCTTGAGGTCGCGGTGGACGATGCCGTGTGCATGGGCGGCGGCGAGTGCGTCCGCGACGGGAATCGCAATGCGTAGCGCGTGCTCGAGCGAGAGCGGGCCCGCGGCCAAGCGATGGTCGAGCGTCTCGCCTTGGATGAGCTCCATAGCGATGTAGCTCACGCCCTCGCGCTCGTCGATCTCGTAGATCGTAACGATGTTGGGATGGTTGAGCGCCGAGGCGGCTTTGGCCTCCTGGACGAAGCGCCGCCGGCGGTCGGAGTCCTCCACTGCTTCGGCTTTTAGCGTTTTCAGTGCAACTTGGCGGTCGAGGCTGGTATCGCGTGCGCGGTAAACCGAGCCCATACCGCCCTCGCCGATCTTCGAAAGCAGCCGGTAGCGCCCCAAGGTCTGGCCAATCTCGAGCCGCCGCGACGGCGTGGGGCCGGTGACCGAGCGGTCGGGCGAGCCCGAGACGAGCTCATCGCGCAGAGTCTCGAGCGCCGTGACCACCTCCTCCATCGACTGGGGTCGGTCCTCGGGACGCTTGGCGAGACAGCGCATCACAAGCGTCGTCCACGCGTCCGGCAGGTCAGCGCGGTATTGCGACAGCGGCGCCGGCTCCGAATTGAGGATTTCGTATTGCAGCGCCGCAGCGTGAACGGATTGGAAGGGCAACTCGGCGACCGAGAGGGCGTAACAGAGCACGCCGAAGGAGAAGATATCCGAGCGTGCGTCGGCTTGGTGGCCTAAGATCTGCTCCGGCGCCATGTAGGCCATCGAGCCGACCATGCTGCCTTCTTCGGTCAGCCCGGCTTCGGCTTCCAGCCGCGCGAGGCCAAAGTCACTCACCTTGAGCAGGCCGTCTTCGGTGACGAGCACATTGTCGGCCTTGATGTCGCGGTGGATGACGCCGCGGCGATGCGCGTGCGCCAAGCCGCGCGCGATCTGCAAGCCGTCTTCGACCAACGCGCGCGGCGCCAGGGGCTCGTTCGTTTCCTTGATGTGCTCAATGCGCTCGCCGAGCGTGCCGCCGCCGACGTACTCGAGCACGAGGAAGTGCATGCCGTCGGCTTCCTCAAACGAGTAGATGGTGGCGATGTTGGGGTGGTTGAGCGCGGAAATTGCGCGCGCCTCGCGCTCAAACCTTGTGAGGTTCTCGCGCGAGAGCGTCGGCGGGAGGATTTTGAGCGCAACTGCTCGGTCCAGCCGCCGGTCACGCGCTTTGTAGACTGCGCCCATGGCGCCCGAGCCCAGCGGCTCGAGCGATTCATAGTTCCCCAAGCTGCGGCCGGTCAGATCCACGAGGCTTTCGAAGAGGATCGCACACCGCCGCGCGGCGGGCCTGGCTTACTCGTGTTCGGCGAGGAAACGTTCGGCCTCAATGGCCGCCATGCAGCCCGCGCCCGAGGCGGTGATCGCTTGGCGGTAAACGCGGTCCTGCACGTCCCCGGCATGGAAGACGCCTTCCACGCTGGTGCGCGCGCCGCCGTGCGAGACGATATAGCCTTCGTCGTCGACCTCGACCTGGCCGCCGAGGAACTTCGTGTTGGGGATGTGCCCGATAGCGAGGAACAAGGCGCTCGCCGGGTGCTCCCAAGTCCTACCGTCCACGGTCGACTTGAGAGTTAATCCAGTGACGAGATTCTGGCCCACGTCGTGTACCTGGTCGACGACGGCATTGGTCACCCACTTGATCTTGGGGTTCTTCTGGGCACGCTCGAGCATGATTTGCGAGGCGCGAAACTCGTCGCGGCGGTGGATGATCGCGACTTCGGAGGCGAACTTGGTCAGGAAGGTGGCCTCTTCCATGGCGGAGTCGCCGCCGCCGACCACAGCAACCGGCACGTCGCGGAAGAAGAAGCCATCGCAGGTAGCGCACGAGCTGACGCCGTGGCCGATCAGCTTTTGTTCACTCGGCAACCCAAGCCAACGCGCCGAAGCGCCCGAAGCGATGATCAGCGCCTTGGTCTCAATCTCTTCTTCGCCGACCCAGAGCTTGAACGGCCGCTTGGACAGGTCAACCTTGGTCACGTTCTCCGCTTTGTACTCGGCGCCGAATTTCTCGGCCTGCTTCTTCATGTTTTCGACCAGCTCGGGGCCCATGATGCCTTCCGGAAAACCCGGAAAGTTCTCGACTTCGGTCGTGAGTGAGAGCTGGCCGCCAGCTTCCAGGCCCGAAATGACGAGCGGACTCAGGCTGGCCCGGGCTGTGTAAATGGCGGCGGTGTTGCCCGCGCAGCCCGAACCGATGATCACCACGTTGCGCATGCAGATCTCCTTGCTTTGAGACGAAAACCCATTCTAGCGAGGCGCCGCTTACGGCCGCCTCGACCCTAAACCCGTAAACAGGCCTGCCCCGGGGCGAGGATATCGCCGATCCGTCGGTCTCTCCAGGCAGAAGTATTTGGATTGCTAGGGGCTCAGCGCAGACCGAGCCACAGGGTAATGACCACGAGCGCGATCACAAGCACGATCAGTGCGTTGAGCTTGTTTTCGAGCCGTTCGGCCTCGAGCGCTTGCAGGTTGATTTCCCGCAATGCGCTCTCCATCTCATCCAATCGCGAGATGACGTTTGAGTCGATGTCGATGACCTTGGCCTCGGCCCGCTCCATACGCTGTCGCAGCGGCTCGACCGAGTCCTGGAAGTCGCGAGCCATCTCTCGCGTTGCTTCCTGCATCATGCGGCGCGTCTCGGCCTGAGCCTGTGCGAACTCGTCCTGGGGAGGCAGGCGCTCGACGTGCGGCTCGCGAACGGGCCGGGCCGCCCCGCCGCGTCCGCCGCTGCCCCCGAGAGCGTCCGCCAATCCGCCTAATAGATCTTCCCAGGCCGCCATTCTAGTCCTCCCGGATCAGCGGCTTCGCATCCGGATTGCCGGGCCCGAAGTGCTTGAGCATCACGAGGTTTTCGGTCGAGCTCGTGTTGGTGATCTCGACTCCCGCGTTGGCGGCATTGCGCGTGACGAAGAATTCGTCGGACGTCAGCTCGCCGAAGCGGATCATCGCCGGCGTGTGGACTTCCCATTTGCCGATCTTGCCGCGGCCTTGCGTCAGGATCGTTCCGTAAGCGTGCGCGTCCGTGATGGTGGCCGTGCGGCCGGGCAGGATGGTCAGCTCCTTGGCCGAGAAGTAGTCGGTCGAGTAGCTGACCCATTTCTCCTCATAACCCGCCGCTTGCATCTCGGCCAGGTCGCGTACTGGCTTGGGCTCGAAGAAGCGATGCTCCATGAAGTGCGGATCGACGTTCTTCTCCCAGTCGAGCATGCCGATGATGTAGTCGAGATCCTGATGGTTCGCTTCAGGGACGTCCTTCACGAGCAGGTCCCACGGCACCGCGCGGCCCTCGACCATGGACTGGAACATGCCGAAGACGTCCGAGTTGACCTGCGGCTCGTAGGTGACCGCCGAACCGGGCGCGTGCAACACGCCGGCCGGGATGTGCCAGCCGGTGCCGGGTTTCAGCTTGTAGGCCTTCGAGTGGTAGAGGATGCCGTTGTCGCCCTCATTCCAGCGCTCTAGGCACTTGCGCACGTCGTCCTTGGTCGTGCCCGGCTCGAGACCCATGAAGGTGTAGGCGAAATTGTTCTCTTTGTAGTTGAACTGCGGCGGGAAGTAATAGGCCTCAGGTTTGCCCTTCTGGTTCACCTTCTTGGCGTGCTCTTCCATCTGGTGCATGTGGTGCGGGATGGGGCCGAGGTTGTCGAAGAACTTACAAAGGATGTTCCAGCCGCCGTATTCCGACATCACGTCCTGGCCGAGCAGCTCGTCGCCGATCGTATCGACCGCTTCCTTGAGCAGCATCTTCGAGCCGTCGTCGAGCACGATGTAGCTCAAGCCCTCGTCGTCGTTGGTGAGCGGGCCGTTGGCCGCCTTGGTGGTCGAGCTGAACCAGCGCTCGTCGATGCCGCCGCGGTGGGCGCCATAGGCGTAGAGGTCGGAAGGATGCAGCTTGAGCCGGCCTCCGGGCATCAGGAACGAGCGGGGAACCCAGCAGGGGGCGAGGCGGACGACGCCTTCTCCGGAGGACATTGCGCTACGCAGCGCGGCGACAGGTGCAGCCATGATCCTCGTTAGGATACCCGAACCGAGGGGGCGGCATCAGGTCAGCGGTTGGGCCTAGTCGGCCAGTGATTTTGCCCGGGTGCGGAAATGCACTCTAGACACCGGTCCAAAGGTTGGGGTACCATCCTATCGAGTTTATCCGTTGACCGGCGCCAAGGCTCCACGTCGGTTGGCGATGCCGTTGTGAGAAAAGGAAAACGGGGCTTGGGGAGGGAATTTGATGTCGTATTGGGCAAAAACGGCGGCCAGACTGGCTTCGCTGATGTTGGTTTTGGGCGTGTCGTCCGCTTTCGGCGCTTTGTACACGTTCAATTTGACGTCGCCAACGCGCATTGCCAGCACCACAGGCGGCGGCCTCGTCGTGGCCTCGGTTGAGGACGCGGCGGTCACCATTCAGCTGACGGCATTGGCAACTCCGCAAAACAACGGCAGTATTGTTGTTTTGACTCCTGACGGCGCCGGCGTGGACGACGGTAACGGCGGTGGCGCGAATGGCGAAGACGACATTGACGGCGGCGCGGGAGCGGAAGGCTTGGTGCTTACGCCCCTGGTCAGCTCCCCATCTCCCTTTAGCATCGTTTCGATCACCTTCAACAACACTGACGCCACCCAAGGCGGAGACGCCTCGCGGGTCTATCTCGACCACACGGCTGTCGACAACTGCACGCTCGCAAATGATTGCACGACGGTCGACATCGATAGCTCGAATCCCTACCAGTGGGTGCCGACCGTGAATTCGCAGCAGTTCAGCACGAACGTGACGTTCCGCAACGACGATGGTAATGACGACTACCGCGTGTCGCAGATCGTGCTCGACATCACCCCGGCCGCCGTGCCTGAGCCGTCCACCTGGACGCTGTTCGGCCTCGGCGCCGCGGCGCTGGCCTTCCTCCGTCGCAAGCGCAGCTAAGCCGGCCGCAGAACGAACCGCAAGAGGCGACGGGCGACCGTCGCCTCTTCGCTTTTTGGGCGCTCGCCGGTGTGCGACAATGGCGCCTCATGCGGCCTTCGGTACTGGTCACCAAGCATCTCTATCCTCAGGCTCTCGATCGAATCGCGAGCGCGCTCGAGGTCGACTACCACGACGAGCGCGCCAGTATGTCGCCGGACGCGCTCAAGGCCCGCCTGCAGGGCAAAAAAGGCGTCATCTGTCAGCTCACGGACAAGATCACCCCGGCCCTCCTCGACGCCTGCCCGGATCTCGAGGTCGTCTCGAATGTCGCCGTCGGGTATGACAACATCGATGTCGCCGCCGCCACCGAGCGGGGCGTTGTCGTGACCAACACGCCGGGCGTGCTCACCGACACGACCGCAGACTTGGCCTTTGCCCTGATCCTCGCCGCCGGGCGGCGCTTGACCGAGTCGGAACGCTTTCTGCGCGACGGCAAGTGGGGCGAATGGTACATCGACCTGCTTACGGGCTTCGACATTCACGGAGCGACGCTCGGACTGCTCGGCATGGGGCGCATCGGCCAAGCGGTGGCCCGCCGAGCGCGCGGGTTCGACATGCAGGTGCTTTACCACAACCGTAGCCGGCTGCCCGAGGCCGAAGAAGCGGCGCTCGGGGCGCGCTATGTGTCTTTCGATGAGCTTCTTGCCGAATCGGACTTCCTCTCGGTGCACGTGCCGCTCTCGGACAAGACACGCCACATCATCGACGCCGCCGCGTTACGAAAAATGAAGCCGACGGCAATTCTGGTCAACACGGCGCGCGGTCCGGTCGTCGACGAAGCCGCTCTGGCGGACGCTCTGGCGGACGGAGTGATCGCCTATGCGGGCTTGGACGTGTTCGAAAAAGAGCCCGAGGTGAACGCGAAGCTGCTCGAGGTCCCCAACGTCGTGCTGGCTCCGCACATCGGCAGCGCATCGGTCGCAACGCGAACTCGTATGTGCGTGATGGCAGCGGAGAACTGCTTGGCCGTGCTGACCGGCAAGCGTCCGGCGAATCCGGTCAACCCGCAGGTGCTGGGAGACTAGGGAGCGATGAAATCGCGTTTGCGCGCCTTGTTTCTCGACACCCTCTCTGAGTTGTCGCTGGACGTCGTGATGCGGGAGCGCATTCGGTGCGACTCGGGCGTGCTCGAGGTTGGCGGCGAACGCGTGGAGATCGACTCGTACAAGAAGGTGCTGGTCGCCGCGATCGGGAAGGCTGCCGGGCCGATGGCGCGCGCATTCGTGCGTGCGGTCGAGCCCAAACGCGTGTCCGGCGTGATCGTCAGCTCGACGGAAACTCCCGATCCGCCGCCGTACTTCTTGACCTACGTCGGCAGCCATCCCTACCCGGACGCCGGCAGCATCCATGCGGCGGAAGTCGCTCTCGGGATGCTAAGCGATCTGGCAGAGCATCACCTGTTTGTTTGCCTGCTCTCGGGCGGCGGCTCGGCTATCTTCGAGAAGCCCGTCGATCCCTCGATCTCGACGGACGACCTGCGCGATTTCTACCGCACGCTGGTCACGTGCGGGGCCGGCATCGTCGACATGAACGTGTTGCGCAAGCACTTCTCGGCGGTGAAGGGCGGCCGACTGGCGGAGCGCGCGCAACCGGCGCGCCAGATGACGCTCTACGTCTCCGACGTCCCCCCGGGGGAGCCTTCGACGGTGGCCTCGGGGCCCACCATGCCGGATGAGTCGACGGTGGATGACTGCTACCGGCTGGTCGACAAGCTCGGCATCCGCGAGCGCCTTCCGCAGTCGATTCGCCGGCTGCTCGACGAGCGCCGTGTGCCGGAGACGCCCAAGCCGGGCTCAGATGCTTTCGCGTCATCGTCGTGGCACTGCCTGCTCGACAACCAGGCGGCGCTCGAAGTGATCGAACGCCGCGCCCGCGAGTGGGGCTGGGCGATCGAGACGGACCTCTCAGTGGACGATACGCCCGTCGCTGAGGCCGCTGACAGCCTGCTGGCCCGCCTGGAGCGCCTGAAGGCTGCTCATCCGGACAAGCCCGCTGCTGTCCTGACGGGTGGCGAGCTCTCGAGCCCTGTCACTGGCGACGGCCGCGGAGGCCGCAACCAGGCCTTCGTGCTCGACTGCGTTCCCAAGATCGCGGGACGGTCGATCGCAGTCGTCAGCGCCGGTACGGACGGCATCGACGGCAATTCGCCGCGGCGGGCGCCGTGGCCGACGGACAGACATTGGCGCGCGCTGTCGCTCTCGGTATGGACCCGGTGAGTTCTACCGCCGTTCGGACGCCTTCACGTTCTTCGAGCGCCTGGGTGATGTGCTCATCACCGGGCCGTCAGGGAACAACGTGCGCGACATCCGCCTGCTCGTGGCGGAGTGATTCAGCGAGCGGCCTCGTAGAGGATGATTGCGGCGGCGACGGCCGCATTCAGAGACTCCACGCGGCGAGTCGGGATGTGAATCTCTTGCGCTTTGTCGGCCAGCACGGCTGAAACTCCATGGGCCTCCGAGCCGATGACGATTGCGGCGCTCGCAAGCTCGGCGTCGACCAGGGGCGTGCCCCCGTGCGCGGCTGCGGCGAGTAGCGGGCGACCGGCCTCCGCGCACGCGGCGAGCGCCGCTTCAGCCTTTAGGCCGGCTACGATGGGCAGCCGAAATAGTGCGCCGGCCGATGCGCGCAACGTCTTCGGGTTATCCGGCCAGGCGCTGCCCTTGGTCAGCAGCAGCCCCGCCGCCCCAAACGCTTCCGCCGAGCGTGCAATCGCGCCCACATTGCCCGGGTCAGCCACCTGATCGAGGATGAGGAGCGGGCCGGGTAACGAGACTAACTCGTTGATCTGCCATGTCTTAGGCCGGACGAGAGCGAGCAGTCCCTGGCTGTGCTCGGTGGTCGCGAGCTCGTCGAAGATTTCGTCCGAGACGAGACGGATCGGCGCCCCCGAGCGTTCCGCCAGCGCATGCGAGGCCGGAGCGGATCGATCGGCCAGAACGACGGTTTGGATCTCAGCGCCGCAGTCCACGGCTTCATCCAGCAAATGCGGCGATTCGGCCAGCCAAAGGCCCTCCGCCGTTGCTCGTCCACGCCGCGCAGCCTTGCGAATCGTCTTCAATAACGGGTTCGCCGAGCTGGTCAATCGCAACCCCGAATCCGCTTGCATCGCCCCAGCGTAATAGAATGCTAAGGGCGGCGCCGCGTTTCGGGGCGTCCGCCGGGGCGAAAAACGCCCGCGATTGGATGACGACGCGCCAAAAAATCGTTCGTCGGTTGATCTTGCTCGCCTTTTTGGCCCTGCTCTTCGCGGCCGGGGCGCTGGGGGTCGTGTATTTCGAAGTCTCGCGGCAAGCCAACCGCGACGAGGCGCGTCCCGCGGATGCCATCGTGGTGCTTGGCGCGGCGCAATACAACGGGAAGCCGTCTCCCGTCCTCAAAGCGCGCCTCGATCACGCGCTCGAGCTCTACGAGCGGAAGCTCGCAAACCGCATCATCGCAACCGGCGGACACGGTCTCGGCGCCAAGTTCTCAGAGGGAGAGGTGAGCCGGCAGTATCTCTCGGAGCATGGCGTACCGGCGGAGTTCATCACCGTCGAGACGACGGGGCAATCGACCATGCAGAGCGTCGCAGCCGTCGGGGAAATCATGGACCGCATGCGCCTGCGCAGTTGCATCGTGGTCAGCGATGACTATCACATGCATCGAGCCAAGAAGATGCTCGAGGACGCCGGGTTGCTCGTCTACGGCTCGCCCCGTGAGGCAGCGCCGAGCGATGAATGGACGCGGCGCAAGCGCTTCCTGCGGGAATCCCTCAGCTACTTAATGTGGCGGATCGGCATTCGCGTGTGACGCACGCGACCGAAAAGCCAAACCCCGCCATCGCTGGCGGGGTTTAGTGGATTTGGGGTGGCGCTTAGTCCAGCGGCTTGACGCGGATGTTCTTGTAGTAAACCGTGGAGCCTGGGTCGTGCCCTTGCAGGGCGAAGCTCGAGCCGGCGCCGATGTAGCGGCCGTCCATGCCCTTAGGGGGCGTCCAGTCGTCAGGTTGCGTCCAATCCACCTGCTTCTTGCCATCGATGAAGATCTGCACGTGCTTCCCTTTGACGATGATGTGCTCGGTGAACCACTTGTTGTCGACCGAAGGAGGGTTCTTGACGTCATCGACGGCGTAGAGACCGCCTGAGCGCCGCCAATCGGTGTGCGAGTTGTTGACTTGCACCTCAAAGCCCTTCGAAGGCCAGCCATCCGCCTGGTAGTCGGTGTCGAAGTAGATGCCGCCGTTGGAATGCGGCTTTGTCATCACGTCGACCTTGAGCTCGAAGTCCTTGAATTTGCCGCCGTGGACGTCGCCGACATAGTAGAGGTGCGCCCTCGGACCGTTGGCGACGATGGCGCCGTCTTCGATCTTGAACGTGTCCGGGTTGTCGACCGACTTCTTCCAGCCGTTGAAGGTCTTGCCATCCCAAAGCGAGATGAAGCCTTTTTCGGCGGCCGCGGAAAAGTGGGGAAGCGCCAACGCCAGCAGACAGGCGGGCAGCAGGATTCGTTTCATGGAGAGCTCCCTTTTGCGTCGCTCCACATGGGCGACCAAGCGCAGGATACCAGGGGGTCAACCGAAGCGTCCAGCCGCCTAAGGAAGAGCCTGTCTAGGGTTCGGAGTAGGCGAACGGGCTGGGCTTTTTACCCGGCTCGGCTAGCCCTCCGCGCTTGTGGCGCTTTTGGCGGACTGAGAGCTTCTGCGCGACTTCGCCGTAGCGATGATCGTTGCCAAGTTCGACCACTTCGATCTCCACCCGGGCGCGCCCAGCGTCGAGGAAACCCAACTCTTCGGCGGCGGCGCGGGTAACCACAATCATCTCGTTGGTTTTGGGTCCCGGACGGTCGGTCACGCGCACTTCAATCGTTTCGTCGTTATCGAGGTTCGTGATGCGCAATTTGGTGTCGAAGGGATACGATCCGATTGACGCCGTCAGATCGTCCTGATCTACAAGTTGGCCGTTCGCCATCGTCTTGCCGACGAACCAATCGGAGTAGAACCCTGCGTTCCCTTCCTTTCGACTTTGCGCGGCAGCGCCAAACGCCGCGGAAAAGAGCAGGACGAGCAAAACAATTCCGGCTACAAATGGACTCGAATTTGGGCGCACGATCACCCATGAACGTAGCGCGGGTCTAACTTGCGAGTCAACGCTTGGGCCGTTTATTCCGGCGGATTGCAGTCCGGATATTGGGCTGCAATCGGCTAGCGGGGCAAGGCGAAGGCGATGATCTCGTCGCCGGACTTGGTGCGTTGCTTGCCGCCGCCGCCGGCTGCGATCACCACGTATTGGCGCCCGTCGACGGCGTAGGAGCACGGCGTCGCATACCCGCCGGCGTTGAGCTGCGTTGACCAAACCTCGCGGCCGCTCTTGGAATCGAAGGCGCGGAAGCGCTCGTCGAGCGTCGCCCCGATGAAGACGAGTCCGCCGGCAGTGGCGCACGATCCGCCGATTTGCCGCGTGCCGGTTTTGCCGTATTTGGGGTCTTCGCCCAGCGGCTCACGCCAAACGAAGTCGCCAGTGCGCAGATCGATGCAGGTCATGTGACCCCAAGGCGGACGCATGGGAGCGCGCTGCTCGTGGTCGAAGAAGCGGATGTACCCGGTGTGGCCGTAGCGGTAGCCCTTATCCTTCTCGGCCGGCACGAGTTGCATGATGTTGGCGTTCTCGCTCGAGTTGACGAAAACGTAACCGAGCCCGGGGTCGAAGGAGCCTCCGCCCCACAACGCGCCGCCGAGGAAACCCGGGCGCACGATTGTCCCTTCCAGGCTGGGCGGCGTGAAGATCGGCCCATGCCGGTGCTTGTCGAAGATCTCTTTAACGAAGGCGTGCGCCTGCGGGGAGACGTCGGTGAGGTCGCTTTCGTCGAACGAAAGTCCGCTCAGCGGGGGCGGCTTGATCGGAAACGGCTGCGTCGGCCATGAGTACTCGCCGGGAACGTCCGATGCGGGGACGGGGCGCTCTTCGACGCCGAACAACGGTTGGCCGGTCTGGCGATCGAAAACGAAGGTCAGCCCGGTCTTGGTCAGTTGTACTAGCGCTTCGATGCGCTGGCCGCCGCGGACCACGTCGCACAGCATGGGTTGCGCCGGTAGATCGTAGTCCCACAGATCGTGGTGGACGGTTTGGAAGTGCCAGAGCCGCTCGCCGGTTTCCGCGTTGAGCGCGAGCACGCAGTTGCCGAACAGGTCTTGCCCTTTGCGCTCACCGCCAAAGAAGTCGAAGGCGGCCGAGCCGAGCGAGGCGTAAAGCCGTCCGCGGCGCTCGTCAAGCGCCAAGCCCGCCCAGTTGTTTGCGCCGCCGGCCTGCCGCCAGGCGTCCTGCGGCCAAGTGTCGTAGCCAAACTCCCCGGGCCGCGGGATGGTGTGGAAGATCCACTTGCGCTTACCCGTGCGCACATCCCAGGCGCGGATGTGGCCGGGTGCGGCCGGTCCTGGGCCTTCGCCGCCTCCGCCGCCGGTCAGGATCAGATCCTTCCACACGACTACGGGGCTCGTGTGGCTGAATCCGACGGTGATCTCCGCGTCGAGCTCGGTCGACAGGTTGAGAGCGCCCCCATCGGCGAAGCTTTCGACCAGCTTGCCGCTCTTGCCGTCCACGCAGTAGAGGAATTCGCCCGCGGTGGTGAAGATCCGAACCTCAGCGCCGTTCTTCCAAAACGAAACGCCGCGGCTGACGCCTCGGGAACGCCGGCTCGAGCTGCCCTCGAAAGGATCAAAGGTCCACAAGAGCTTTCCGGTGGCTGCATCGAGGGCTTGGGTCTTCACCTGCGCGGTGGTGACGTAGAGCACCCCGTCGACGACGATCGGAGTGGCTTCGATGGTCGTCTGCGGCCGCTCGAGCGAGTCGCCGGTGTGATGCACCCATGCGACCTCGAGATTGCCGACGTTGTCAGGCGTGATCTGGTCAAGCGGAGCGTGGCGCGTCGCGGCCTGATCGGCGCCGTAGTAACTCCACTCCCAGTCCTCGCCGACGGCAGAAGCGGCGGCAGGCGCGAGAAACGATGCGGCGGACGAAGCGAGGAAAGTGCGGCGATTCACGCCCTGGATTCTACCCAAGTCGGGCCAAGCGCGGCAGCCAGCCCTCCAGCCAGCCGCGCAGCTCGCGCAATTGCGCCTCGCGGTCCGGCCCGGGAGGGAACGGCAACTGCGCTGGGAACAAGCCGCGAACCTCGGCGACGGTCTTGAGCGCCCAAGGGTAGGGCATCCCTTCAAATTGATCGATTGCCTCGTCGAACAGCTTGCCCAGGCGCTCGAAGCGGTCCTGGTCGCCAATGGCGGCGGCCTCGAACAGCGCGACGGTGACCTCAGGGATGACGCTGGTCGGGCCCGAAATCACGGCATCGAGTAGATTTCGGCGCAGCGCCTCGACCAAGACCTTGTCGTTGCCGAGGACGCGGCAGGACGGAAAGTCCGCCTGGCTGAGCTTTTCGAGAGAATCGAGCTTGCCGCTCGAATCCTTGACGCCGATCAGATTCGGAGTCTTCTCGACCAGCCGGACGATGGTGTCGGCCTCGATCGGGCTGACGAATCCGGCGAGATTGTAGATCAGGATGGGTCCTTCGATGGCGTTCGCTGCTGCGCGATAGAAGGCCTCGAGGTCCGTCTGTTGGTAGCGGTAGAAGTGCGGCGGCGGAAGCAAGAGCACGTCGGCCCCGGTTTGGAGCGCGTGCTCCGCAAGCGCGGTGACGTCGCGCAGCGTTCCCGCCCCGATACTGGCGACCAAGACGCCGCGGCCGGCGTTGACAGCGGCTGCCCGTTCCAGAATGGCTCGGCGTTGCTCCAGTGCGAGGTCGAAATACTCTCCGGTTCCGCCGGTCAGCACGAGCCCCGTGCCGCCTTTTTCCAGGATGAGCTCGACGTTACGCTCGATAGCTTGGAGGTCTACGGCGCCGGAATCCAGGCGCGGTGTGAGGAGCGCGGCGAGCGGTCCCCGAATAGGCTTTTCCATGGTCAGATCGCTATTGTCCTGCGCGCAAGGCAGCGCCCGCAATCGGGCCGCCGCACTAAGAACGTCCGAGGCTTACACGGGCGCGCTCCCTCTGCTAGCGCAGCGCTTGGATCATTGCCTGCGTGAAAGGGATGAGGTCCTTGGGGGTGCGGGACGTGATGATCGGGCCGTCAACCACGACGGCTTGATCCACCCAGTGCGCGCCGGCGTTCTCCATGTCGTCACGAATGGAGTAGAACGACGTTGCCTGCCTGCCTTGCAGCACTTTTGCCGAGCAGAGCATCCAAGGGCCGTGGCAGATCGCAGCTACGGGCTTGCCCGCCGCGACGGCTCGCTGGATGAGCTGTTGGAACTTGGGCTCCCGCCTCATGTAGTCCGGAGAGAAGCCGCCCGGAACCACAATCCCGTCGATGTCGTCGACGCTGAGGTCGGCGATGGCATGCGTCGTCTTCGCCGGGTAGCCGTGCTTGCTCTCGTGCACCAAGCCGGCCCTCGTTCCGACGTAGAGAATTTCCGCCCCCTCCTCTTCGAGCCGAAGCGCGGGATACCACAGCTCCAGGTCTTCATACTTCATCTCGACGAAGACTGCGACTTTCTTGTTCTTCAATGACACAGGGATTCTCCGCTCCGATGTTAGCAGCCATCCGCCAAGCAGGGCCTGTGATAGCGTAAGCGCGATGAAGGCTGGCGCGCCAGGAACGCGACCGCAATGGGCCGGCCTCTGGCTGCTCTATCTGGTCTGGTTCTACCCCTGCTGGTGGGTGGCACAGTTCATCGTCGTAGCGGGCCCTGAGCTGACGCGGGGGGTGCTCAGCGGAGCGCCGCCGCGGGTGAGCCTGAGCGGGCTCGGCGTGGGCGCGCGCATGGGTGAGTCAACGTCCGCCGTTTTGCAGACGATACTGGCTGCGGCGTCGGGCTGGGCTGTCTGCGGGGCGGCCGCAAGACTTTCTCACACATTCCGCCCTGTTGCCGCCTTGCTTGCCGTCTGGATCGCATACGCCTTGTTGGGCCGCGGCGTCACATCGCTCTCGTTCGGCGGACCTGCGATTAACGCCGCTGGTTTGGCCGTGGTCGGCTTCCTTGCCTTGTGCGCTGCGCTAGCGCGCCTGCCATCACCTTCAGACGCGCCGACAACGAGCGGCCGGGCGTTTGTCCTTGGATTGGTCCTGGCGGCGCCATTGTGCTTGTACTGGCTTTCCGGCACGCTGTTGCAAGAAGGCTTTCGCGCTCCCGGCACAGCGTGGACGCTCTTCGCCGCCGCTGTCGCCACAACCTTCGCCGCTCGCCGGGTATCGCCGACGTCAGCTCTCCCGCGTGAAGCCGCGGCGGCGGCGCTGGCAGTCGGTGTCCTAGCCGCGATCGGCCTTTGGTTCGGCGCCAGCTCTGCCGGCCGCCTGCTCGCCGCACGGGCTGAGCAGGCTCGCCAAGCATCGTTGGCTTCCGTTCCGGAGCCCGCGTCGCTCCCGCCCGTCGCACAGGATTTTTACTATCGAGGCGTGAATTTCACATCGGAATGGCCGGAGCCCTACGGTTCCAAGTCAGCCGCGGCCATTCTCGCCGAGCTGCCCGCCTACGGCGTCAACTCGGTCGCGCTCGTACCCTACGCCTCGCAGCGGCCAGAGGACCCTGAGCTCGATTTCCCTCTACGAATGGAGCGAGACGATCTGATCGCGGCGACGGCGAAGATGGCGCACGCTCAGGGTCTGCGCGTTTTGCTCAAGCCCCAAATCTGGGTGCGCGGACGCGGCCTCTACCCTGGCGACCTGCACTATGACAACCCAACCGACCGAGCACGGTGGTTCGCATCCTACGCGCGTTTCGTGGCGCACTATGCCGCCCTCGCCACGCGCATTGAGGCCGACGTGTTCTGCGTCGGAGTCGAGTTGGCGCAGCTCACCCCATACGACGGGGAGTGGCGGGCTTTGATCGAGTTGGCTCGGCAACACTATTCCGGACCGCTCGTCTACGCCGCCAATTTTGGAGAAGAGTTCGAATCCGTACGTTTCTGGGATGCGCTCGACTATATCGGGCTCGACAACTATTATCCGCTGCCCGAGGACCGATCGGTGGAGGAAATCGCTGGGAGGATCGAGGTTGTTCAGTCGAAGTTTGCACGTCCAATTGTGTTTACCGAAGCGGGTTTTTCTGGATTTGCGGACTCTCATCGCAAGCCGTGGGACGACCGGCCTGGTGGTGGCCTTTCGCTCGAGACGCAGGCGCAGAATGTCGACGCGTTCCTGCGCGGTTATGCCGGACGGCCGTGGTTGAAAGGTATTTTCTGGTGGAAAGTGGGTACATCCGGCGCAAACGGGAAAGACGACGGCTCCCACCTGCTCTGGGGCAAGCCGGCGATGGATGTGATCGGGGAGTGGTTTGTCCGGTTGGGAAAACCGATGGCGCCGGCTGAATAAGTAGGTTTCCGTATATTCAGAAACCCGGGCTCGGTGCTACACTCCGGAAGCTCAAAGTCCAGATCGTCAAGATTGGAATCCAGGAAATGTCACGTTTGTGTTTCGGCGGAATTTGTTCCGCACTGTCCGTTCTTTTTCTCTCGATCGCACTCATACCCGCGGCGGCACAGCATCGGCCTGAAAATTCTCCCGCCAACACGCGAGAACTGCCGGATTTTGACGTGCGGCAACGCATGTCAGCGCAAACGACCGCTCTAACGCTGGAGGCGCTTCGCCTCGACCGAAGCTCGCTTGCGGGCGATGCTCGACGGTGAAGGCCGTCCAGTGCGCTACACGCTGGATGCGCTCGGCCGACCGAAGACCCTCTCTTCGGCGCGGGTTGACGGAACCTTCGAGCGCGGACGCTGAAGTCATCGCGCGACGTTTTCTTTCTTCGACGGACGGCGTCTCGCCCTACACCGCGACGCAGTTGCGCCTGCGTCAGCGCTCGCAATCGGGTGCGCTCGAGATCTTGCGCTTCCAGCAGTACGCCGGGAACGTACCGGTTTATGAAGCCGCGGCGCGGGTTGCCGTGGATAGCTCGGGCCGGGTGCGTCTGGCGACCTTCGACAGCCCCGCGCCCGGATTGCGGCTTGCGCAATCGTTCCCTCGGCTTTCCGCCGAACAGGCTATTGCAGCGGTGCTGGCTTCCTTCGGCGTAGAGGCTCCCGAGTCCTTTGAACAACTCGATCCGGCGGGACCGCGTATGCTGTTCGCGCATCCCACGTCAGGCATGCCGATCGGCGCCGAGTTGGTCGCGTTTCCTCTGCCCAATGGCCAAGGGATTCTCGCTTGGCGCATCTTCACCGACGCAGGCAATGGCTCATATGAAGTCTTGGCGTCGGCTGACGACGGGCGCACGCTGTTGCGGCGCAATGTGGCATCCGAAATCGGTTCCGGGCGCGTCTTCCCAGTCAATCCCTTGCAGCCGTCGGAAGTGCTGCAGTTCGGCGAAGGCTGGCTCGCGCCGGAATCCACTGTCACGAGTGGGAACAACATCGACGCATACGTCGACCGGGACGGCGACGACGAGCCGGACCCCGGCCCGACCGAAGGTCTGGACGGAGGACGAGCTTCGAGCCCGTCGCAGATGTTCGACTTCGATCCGGGCACGGGCGACGACGCCGGCTTTCGCTATCAACCAGCGTCGGTCGTGAACGCCTTCTACCACTCGAATCTTGCGCACGATTTCTTCTACGACCTGGGGTTTGGTGAAGCCGAGGGTAATTTCCAGGTCGACAACGGCGACCGCGGCGGGTTGGGTGACGACCCTGTGCGCGTGGAGGTTCAAGACATTGCCGTCATCAACAACGCCCGCTTCATCCCGCGGCCGGACGGCATGGCTTCACGGATGGAACTGGGCCTCGAATTCTCTTCCAACAGCGGGATCCGCGACTTCGCTTACGAAGCGCCGGTGGTTGTCCACGAGTATACGCACGGCGTCACGCTGCGCTCGGTCGGTGGGCCGGACGTCGTTTCCTGTCTGGGCTCGGTGCAGCCAGGCGCTCTCGGAGAGGGTTGGTCGGACTACTTCGGGGCGAGCTTCTACAACGCACCCATCTTTGGCGATTACGTCAGCGGCGACCATGGCAACGGCATTCGAGGTAAGGCGATCGACAAGAATTCGCGCACCTACGCCGACCTGGGCGATCCGCGCTTTCAGGTCCACGCCGACGGCACGATTTGGGCTTCCTTGCTGTGGGATATCCGCACTGCGCTCGGCGCGAAGCCGCGGATCTCTGATCTACCGCGCGCTTTCGGTCACCGCATGCAATCCCACCTACGTGGATGCTCGCGACGCGATTCTCGCCGCCGACGGCGGCGAGCACGAGATGACTTTGTGGACAATCTTCGCCACCCGCGGCCTGGGCTTTGCCGCTTCGGGCTCCAACTTCAACTCCGCCGCCAGAACGGTTTTCAACGCCAATTTCGATCTGCCGCCCAACTTGAATCCGGGCAACCGCTCTCCGCAGGTGACCTCTCGGCCTTCCGAGCCGGCGACGTTCGGACAACCGTATTCGTACACGGTGCGTAGCGTCGACCTCGACGGAGACACGCGCAGCTATGCATTGCTTTCCGGTCCTCCAGGCGCACAGATTGATTCGACAACAGGCCAGTTGACCTGGGATTCACCGACCTTCACTTCCGCCCGCTTCCAAGTCGAGGTGACGGACGGCAAGGGCGGGCGCACAATCCATGGCTTCCTGCTCTACGTGTTCAGCTACCTCAGCGACAACGCGCCGGTTCTCATCAGCGGCCCATACCTCAGCACGGGGTACGCCTACATCGACGTCCCCGAAGGCGCTGAGGTCTTGCAGGTGCGGCTTCGTGGCGACGATGGCGACGCCGACATGTACATGTACTCGCCGGGCGATGATGCCGAGTTCTCGTATTCGACGGGCTCGAACGAGACGCTGACGATCCGCAAACCGCAAGCAGGCGAATGGTCGATCTACGTGGTTGCGGCGTCGAGCTATGAAAACGTCGTACTGACCGCGGACATGACCCCACCGGCGGAGCTCTCCGCGCCAGCGTCGATGCCGGGATTGTCGGAGGCGGAAACCGGCGAGCTTTTCTTCAAGGTGAACGTTCCCGAAGGCACGCCGCTTTTGCGCGCCACGCTGACGGGCGCCGGCGATCCGGATCTCCTGCTGGCCAAGGGGCGTATTCCGCTGTGCCCGTTCGGCGTGGTCTCGATCGACTGCGATGAGGACGAATCCTCGACCGAGGACGGTTCCCTACGAGACGATCGCCGTCGAAAACCCGGAGCCGGGCGACTACTATTTCACTGTCTATGGCTACAACGCGTTTGAGAACGTCGAATTGCGTGTCAGCTTTAGTGAGCCATCGGCGCAGCTCGGGGCCGCTACGGACGGCGCCGCGTTCGAGGGGATCCATGCGCCAGGCGGCATTGCGAGCCTATTCGGCGTCGGGCTGTCAAACGCGACCGAAGCAGCTACATCGCTGCCACTGCCAAAACAGCTTGGTGGCGTGCGCGTGATCGTCGACGGCATCGAATGCGCTCTATTTTTCGTCTCGCCGAATCAGATCAACTTCCAGTTTCCTTCGCGCGTTTCCGCAGGTGCGTTTACCGATGTCTATGTGCTGAAGGATGGCGAGCTTTCCGATCCGGTCACCGCACGCTACCGTGTCGCGGCGCCGCAGATCTTCGTGGATCCGAACACGATGCTGCCGGTGGTGACGCATGCCGACGGGGCGCTCGTCACGCCGGACAACCCGGTGCGCGGGGGAGAGGCGATTGTCGTCTATTTCACCGGCATAGGCTTCGTCAGTAGCATGCCTGCGGACGGCGATCCGGCAACCGGCAATCCTCTCTCTCAAACGCTCTTCCGTGCGGCGGCGACCCTCGGCGGCGCTGAGACGACCGTGCTGTTCGCCGGACTGACTCCGGGGTTTGTGGGGCTGGCGCAAGCCAATTTGCTGTTACCTGCGGAGCTTCCCGAGGGTGGAGCGCTCGATCTAGCGCTACGGATCGAGACCAGTGTCTCGGCCTACGCCTCGAAGATTGTGAGCCTGCCCGCGGCGCAATAGCTACGAGGGTTGGTGCGCTAGACTCTAGCCGATATGCCGACTGCCGAGCAGCTTTGCGACGAAGTCGTCCGCCAGTGCCGCCATGAGCTCGGGCAGAGCCTCGGCAAGATCGAGAGAGCCGTCGAGCGCCTGCCTGCCGAGCAGCTTTGGAATCGCGCGCACGAGAACGAAAACGCCATCGGCAATCTGCTGTTGCACTTGGCCGGCAACCTGCGCCAGTGGATCATCTGCGGCGTAGGCGGCAAGGACGACACGCGTGACCGTACGGCTGAGTTTGCCCAGCGCGAGGCGCTCCCGCTCGATGGGCTGCTGGAAAAGCTGCGCGCGACCGTCGAGGAAGCAGATGCGACTCTTGCCACGGTGACGCCGGATCTGCTGCTCGAAAAGCGCCGCATCCAGGTCTACGAAGTCACCGGTACTCAAGCGCTACTGCACGTCATCACGCACTTTAGCGAGCACACCGGACAGATCCTCTGGGCGGTCAAGCGCATGACCGGCGAGGATCTTGGCTTTTATAAGCATTTGAGCCCTAAGTCCGAGTCCGCCGAGAATTCCTAGAAAACCATGCGTCTGGCTCTGGCTCTCGATCTGGGCACCACGTCGCTCGGGGCCGTCGCAATCGACCGCAACGGCGCCGTTCGCGGGCGTGTGCAACGCCCCAACCGCGCGCACTTGCGAGGTTTGGTTTCCGGCCACGCCGAGCAGGACCCGGCCACACTGTTCGACGATGCCCTCGACGCCTTGCGCGAGCTTGCCCTGGGCCTCGACGGCGAGCCGGCTTCGCTCGGATTGACCGGCCAGATGCACGGCGTGCTGCTCGCGGGCCCGGCCAACGAGCCGCTCACGCCATTGATTTCCTGGCAGGACCGCCGAGCGGGCGTCGCCGGGTTGGAGGCTTTCCTTGCCTTCTGCTCAGCCGGCGACCTGGAGCGAGCCGGCTGCCGTCCCGCCTTGGGATACGGCGGCGTCACCTTGCACGCGCTTGCGTCTGCCGGGAAGTTGCCTCAGGGCGAATGGGTCGCGGCAACTGTCGCGGACTGGATCGGCGCCAAACTCGCCGACGCGCAACCGCGCATGGACCCTTCGCAAGCCGCCGCGCTTGGCTTGTTCGACGTGGTTGCCAACGATTGGAACCCGAATCTGCTCGCCGCCGCCGGAACGTCCCGAGAGCATCTGCCTCGCATCGCAACCAGCGGAGCCGTGCTCGGGGGGCTCACCGCCGCGGCGGCGCGCGCAACCGGACTGCCGCAACGGTTGCCTGTGGTGGCGTCGATCGGAGATAACCAAGCCGCCGTGCTCGGCAGTTTGCCCTCAGGTGAAGAGGCCTACCAGATCAACATCGGCACAGGCGGGCAGGTGAACTGGCCGATTCCGTCATTTGAGCGGGTCGAGGCCATGGACACACGGCCCTTGCCGGTGGGCCGGTTGATGTTGACGGGGGCCGGAGTCTCCGGTGGCGACGCATACGCGTGGGTCGAGCGCACGGTCTCAACTTGGCTCGAAGCTTTCGGCGTAGTGCGATCTCCGGAGGCGATCTATGATCGTCTCGCCGAGCTCGCCTTGGCGCTCCCTGACGACAACGGTGTGTTGGTTGCCCGGCCGGTGTTTCGGGGCAGCCGTCGGCGTCCTACCGAGCGCGGTTCGTTCCAGGGGGTGACCTTCGAGAACTTCACTCCGGGCCACGTGGCGCGTGCTGTTCTCGAAGGCATTGCAGCGGGCCTCTATGAGTTTGTCGAATCCGCTGGAGCCGCCGCGCCGGCTGCAGCGCGCATCATTGCGACGGGAAACGCGGTGCGGCGGAATCCGCTGCTGGTTGCTGCGCTCGAACGGCGTTTTGGGCTACCCGTTTTCACGCCCTTGCACCGAGAGGAGGCCGCTTATGGCGCGGCTTTGCTCGCCGGGGTTTCGGCGGGAATCTGGGCCGACCTGCGCGAGGCCGGTGCGGTTATGCGACTGCGGCCGGCCGGTGCGGACGAGCCGGAGCAAGCGCGCGGCTGACGGCAGTCTCGATCTGCGACGCGGCAATTTCCGCCGCGCGTCGTTCACGCAGGTGTCCTGCGGCGCGGACCTTGCGGCCGTCACGCGTCCCAAGTTCACCTGGCAGTGGTCGGTCGCGTCGAGCAGGCCGGTGCGCAAGCCATCGCCTGCGATCTCGACGCTGGCAATGTCGGTGAGCTCGACCGTGTCTGAGCGCCTGCCCCAGGGCTCGAGCGCAATACCCTTTACCGCAGACGGCGTCACCCGTGTCTCGATCACGCAGAACCATGGAGCGAGCAGCGTGGACAGGAAGAGCAACCCGGCGCTAAACATCGCCCAGACGGCCCAATCAAGCCCTGAGCTAGTGGCCAGCCACATCAATTGGAACCAAAACAGGAAGTAGGCGGCGGTGATGATCTCGCTGGCCCGGTTCCATTGGCCGCGGAATCGGAACACCATCGCTTCGGCTTCACGGCGGCCGTAGATGGCGATTTCAGGTTCTTCCGCCCCGGTCAGCGCGTCGTGGGCCCAGGACTCCTGTACGCCCAGGGCGGCCTGGGCGGAGTCGAGGATGGGAACTTCAAACGAGCAGCCGAAGTCGGACTCGGACAACTGCGCGCTGGCCCGCAATGTCCAGGCAATGCGCGCTCCCTCGGCGCCGGCGGTGGCCAACGCCGCGTCGGGAAGCTCGAACAAGACGGGAACGGAGCTCCGCGCCTCGCCTCCGCCGGGCAGATCGCCGCGAACAAGCTTGCGGAAGTGCCACAAGATCTCGCCGCTTGCGCGGCGGCCCTTTTCCTTTGTCTGGCGAATGCAGCTGAGGTCGAGCTGGTAGCCCGAAGCCGGAGCGACTTGCTGCGGGCAGCGAATGACGCCGTAGAGGTTGCCGCCGACCGAGCCTGGGCCGAGGGGCAGCTCCAACTCGCTCGTGCTGAACACTCCGTGCGCGCGCGCAAGTCGCACCGCCCAGACCAACACGCCGATGTCCGCTGCCAAGAACAGAGCGCCGGGCGAGCGTCTCCGAGCCCTGGTCGGCGCCGTAGCCGCTCCACAGCGCCTGCGCGGTGATCGTGAACACGAATGGCAACATCGCGAAGACGAAGATCAGTGCTCGGTGGTACATCGCGCCAAAGAACACGACCAAGCACAGGAACAGCCCGGATACCATTCCTCCAGCTGATTCGCGGGAGAAGCGTTGAAAAGAAAAATCAGCGCGAAGGCGACGCCCAGCCAGCCGAACAGGATTTCCCAGACGGACATTGCGATATCGGTCGTGACGTCGCGCACCGCGCCCGCCGAGTGCCCCAACCGCTCCGCCTGACTGCGCCGAAACATGGCAAACCCGTGCGCGCCCAGCAACAGCAGCAAAGCCGTCAGGAAGCGGATATACTGCTCGCCCGGCGGTATTGTGTCACCCGATTGCAGCGAGTGCCACACGACCACTCCGGCAAACGAGTACGCCACGACGAGCAGCGCGCCTTCGATCAACGGAGAACCGACTTTGAGTGCCATATGCTTGCGTTTGCGCGCGTGGGAGCCCGCCCTATTCGGTTTCAGCTATCGGCGGGAGCGGGCGAAGCCTTTACCTGCCGTTACATTCATCTCTTCGAAGTCTAAGGTTGAGTCTGGAGCGCGCAAACACGTACAAACCCCGAGATTGCTCCGCAATTCCCCTCAAAGGTTTGTGCTGAGGGGAAACGCTTGGCCGATTGCGGCTAGCATCCTGCTCCGGGAAACGGCGTATGCCTCCTAAGGCCCTGTCCTAAGGCTGGGGCTCGCCCCGAATTGGTACCATCGAGCTGGCCAGAACCAGCAATCCGCTCGATGCTCCTGCAACCGGCTGCGCCGAACCCCGGAACGCTGTTCGTCCGAGGCGCCCGCCAACTCGTGACGATGCGCGGTCCGCGCGGCGCGGCCTGTCCTGTTCAGACCTGGGCGTCATCCGCGAGGCGCTCTGCTCATCGAAGACGGCCGGATTGCCGAGGTCGGCTCCACGCGCCGTATCGAGAATCTGCGCAAAGCCAAGTCCGCGCAACTGATCGACGTGACCGGCAAGGTGGTGCTTCCGGGGCTGATCGATGGCCACATGCGGCTCGCGCCGGGCGTCCCACGGCTGCAAGCCTTCGAGCGCCGCATCGCCGGCTTGCCGCCGCCCCCGCCTTCCGCGCCTCGGGCAGCCGACCGTGCGGGCGCTTGGGAACGCGCCCGGCGTTGGGTGCATCTGGCCGCTTCCTCCGGCGCAACGACTGTCGAGCTACGCTCCGGCCAGGGCGCGGGAACGCTGCAGGAGCTGCGCGCTCCGCTCGGCCGCTAAGCTCGACGGCGACCCGATCGAGGTGCTCGTCGGTTTCGCCGCGCAGTCGCCCGACCGGACGGAGCTTCCAATCTACGATCGTGTCGACGAGGTCTTGCGCCGAGGCGCTGCTCCGGTAGCGGGTGGCCACGGGGTTCGCTCTCGATTGCACCTCCGGCGGAATAGACTTGGCGCTGGCGCGCCGCTTGTTGACTACGGCGTACGAGCGCGGCTGGACCAAACAAGATTCACGATGATGGTTCGCGGGCGGACTCGGGGTGCGCCTCGCGGTGGAAACGCGCGCCCTCAGCGCAGAAGGTCTCAACGCCGCCGGCGAAGCGACCGCCGAGCTGCTCGCGCGCTCCTCCACCCTGGCGGTCCTGCTGCCCAACGCGGAGTTTCACAAGGGCGCGGCCCGCTTGGCCCCGGCCAGACTCTTGATTGACCGCCAGCGCTGCATTGTCGATTGCGAGCGGCTTCCAGCCCCGAGGATCGGCCCGGCTTTGGCCTACAAATGGCGATGGCCCTGAGCTGCGCGAGATGCGCCTGATGCCGGAAGAAGCGCTGACCTGCTGCACCATCAATGCTGCCGCGGCGCTCGGCCTCGCCTCGCGTATCGGCTCGCTCGAGCCGAACAAGGAAGCGGACTTGGCGGTCTTCGATGTGGCGGACTATCGCGAAATCCCGTACTTCTTCGGCGTGAATCTTTGTCTGCTGACGATGAAGCGCGGCCGGGTTGTGTATCACGCTGGAGAGACGGCCGCCTCGCTGATCGGCGGCGAGGCAAGGAGCCTTGAATGACGCCTTGGGTCGAGTGTGTACCGAATTTCTCCGAAGGCCGTGACGCGGACGTGCTCGCGGCCTTGCGCGAGACCATCGTCCGAGCCCCGGGCGTCCACCTGCTGGATTGGAGCGCGGACGAAGATCACAACCGCTCGGTTTTCACCTTCGTCGGCCCCCCGCTGGAAGCGAGCGATGCGTTGTTTGCGGCGGCTCGCGTTGCGGCGGAGCGTATCGATTTGCGGAGCCACCAGGGGCAGCACCCGCGCATCGGCGCCCTCGACGTCGCGCCGTTCGTTCCACTCGAAGGGTTGGACTGGAGCGTAGCCATCGAGACTGCCCATATCTTCGGCCGCCGCTTGTGGCAGGAGCTTTCGATCCCCGCTTACTTCTACGCCCGCGCGGCGACTACGCCGGACCGCGAGCTCGAGAACGTTCGCCGCGGAGGCTTCGAGGGGCTTCGCGAGGCCGTCTTGGTTGACCCCTCGCGCCGGCCCGACGTGGGCGGCCCCGCGCTACACCCTTCCGCCGGTGCGACGGCCGTGGGCGCGCGCAAGTTCTTGGTCGCGTTTAACGTCAATCTGGCAACGCGCGACCCCACGCTCGCGCGGCGCATTGCGCGCACTATTCGGGCGTCTTCCGGCGGTTATCCGGCCGTTAAGGCGTTGGGCTTGGAACTGCCACACGCCGGCCTCACGCAGGTCTCGATGAACTTGACCGACTATGAGGTCACTTCGCCCTCAACCGTCTTCACCCGCATCGAAGCCGAGGCCAAGTCGGCGGGCGTCGCCGTGGCCGGCAGCGAGCTGATCGGCCTGATTCCGCGCGCGGCGCTGGAGCCGCTCGGCGCCGAGGGGATGCTCATCCAAGACTTCTCCCCAGACCGCATCCTGGAAAACCGCGTTCGACAGGCGCGCGCCGGATAGACTGGGGTGAGTGTCTTTTGCCTTTGCTGATGGATTGAACCTCCACCACGACGCCGATGTTGAGGCGCTCGCCATGGAATTGGAACGCGAGCCTGAGGACGGCTCGATGCGCGCTGCTGATTTCCGGCGAAGACGGCGAGGGACGACGCTACTTCGTGGCGCGCGCCGTCGGACGTTTGAGCGAAAAGGGACTGCGTCCGCTTTACGCCGTGCTTGATCTGGACGGCTACGAGCCTGAGCGCGCCGATCCTGTCGCCTACGCCAAGCACGCCGCCGCCAAGCGCGGACGCACACTCGACCCCGCCGATGAAGGCTGGATCCGCAGGTTTGTGCGCGGACCGCGCCCAGCATCCACGACTTTCTCGCCGCCGCGATCATCGCGGGCCAACGGGGCGATTCAGCGCCGATGCGACAGAGGCTCTCCGACGCCTTTGCCGCCACCGACCCCTGGGCCGCTCTGGCCGAAAGCCTCGCGGAGGACGAACGGCTCATTCTGCAAGTTGCCGATACGGCCGAGCTGCCCTCTGTCGTCCGGGAGTTGTTGCTCGATCTCACCGAGCGCCACCCGCGCGTGAAGACCCTGATTTCGTGTCTCCCCGACGACGGATTGGGCAAGCTCGTGCGCGGGCGCGAGAACCTGCGCTTCGAGGTCATGCCTCTCGACCCGGGCGAAATTCGCAGCCAGGTCGAAGAAAGACTCGGCGATCCAGGATTGCCGGAGAGCTTCTATGACGAGCTCGCAGAGGAGACTGCGGGCGTACGCGGCGCGCTGGCCGCCGCACTCGAGCGTCGCGCCGAGGTGGGCCAACTCGTCTGCGGAGACGACGGCCGATGGCGTCTTGCCGAGGTGGATGTCGCCGTGGCGGCCAACCCCTCCGCTTTGCTTGCTGAAGCCGGCGCCGAGCTCGAGGACAACCAAGCGAAGCTGCTGACCAGCTTCGTCTCCCTAGCGGCTCTCTGCGGAGACAACATCCCAGTGCGCGAGCTGCTCGAGTACCTGGGAGTCGAGGCTGACGAGATGGATGAATGGATCGATCGCCTCGACGAGACCGTCGGCGCCGATTCCGAGCACGCGCTCTTCGCCGAGCGCTTTACCCACCCTTCGTTGCCGGGCAAGACGGTCTATGGGTTCGCGCGGGGCGACTTTCCGTTGCGGCTGCGACGCGGACTTTCGAGCCAAGCTACTACTCGGCTGGCTGGCGAGCTGATGCGCTTTCTGGGGCAGCGCTTCACGGTCGGCTCGCGCGCGTCGGCGCGTTTCTACGTCGAGCTCTCACGTTGGGCCGACGCCACCGAGCAGCGCCTCGAGCTCGAACGCGAGCTGGCATGGTGGGTCGGACCGGATGAGCTCGAAGCGATGCAGCAAATCTTGAAAGCCGAGCTCGTTGCGGGACAGCGGACTGCGCTCTCGGTCTGGACGACGATCAACACGGTGCAGTTTGGCTGGCCTGCGGAGCGCACTTTGGTGCTGTTACCTGCCATCCAGAGCCAAGATTTGCCGCCGCAGTTGCGCGGAGCGCATGGCGCGATTCGGGCCGGGCTGTTTCTCGAAGCGGGCCGCAACGCCGAAGCTCTCGAGGCTGCCGAAGCTGGGCTCGAGCATGCCGGTCAAGACCGCCTGCTTGAGAGCGCGCTTTGGGAGCGCATGGGCCGGGCCTATTTGGCGATGGGCAGGGAAGAGGAAGCGCGCGCGCCTTTCGCGCGCTGTGGGGAACTGCAGGAGAAGATGCTGGACGAAGGCGACGCCCGCGTGGCGCCGTGGATCCAGGCCTACACGCGCACTTTGCGCGAGTCCGGGCGTGAGGAGGAGGCGGCTCGCCTGGAGGGCAAGCTCGCCCGCCTCCAAAGCTCCTGACGATCGCTACTTCTGCGAAGCTTCGAGCGCCTGATCGAGATCCCAGGTCAGATCGTCGACGTCTTCGAGACCGATCGAGACGCGGACCATGTCTGGAGTCACACCGGCGTCTTTCTGCTGCTCAGCGTTGAGCTGCTCGTGGGTCGTCGACGCGGGATGGATCACCAAGCTCTTCGCATCGCCCACATTCGCCAAGTGGGAGAACAGCTTCACGTTGTCGATGAACTTGCGGCCGGCTTCCGCACCGCCCTTGATTCCGAACGTGAACACCGCGCCGGCTCCCTTCGGCAGGTATTTCTTGCCCATCGCGTAGTAGGGGCTCGACGCCAAGCCGGCGTGGTTCACCCAGCTCACCAGAGGATGCGCTTCGAGGTGCTTCGCGACCGCTGTCGCATTCGCGCAGTGCCGCTCCATGCGCATCGGCAAGGTTTCCAAGCCTTGCAGGAACAAGAACGAATTGAACGGCGTTTGGCAGGGGCCGAGGTCGCGCAGGCCTTCCACGCGCACCTTGATGATGTAGGCCAGCGGCCCGAGCGCTTCGACGAACTTGAGGCCGTGATAGCCGGGCGACGGCTCGGTCAGCATCGGGAACTTGCCGTTGGCCCAGTTGAACTTGCCTGAGTCGACGATCATGCCGCCGATTGCCGTACCGTGGCCGCCGATGAACTTGGTCGTCGAGTGCAGCACGATGTCGGCGCCGTGCTCGATGGGGCGGCACAGGTAAGGCGTCGCGAAGGTGTTATCGACCATTAGCGGAACGCCGGCTTCGTGCGCGATCTTGGCCACGGCCTCGATGTCGGTGATGTTGAAGCGCGGGTTCGAGATGGTTTCGATGTAGACGCACTTCGTTTTTGGCGTGATCGCCTTGCGGAAGTTCTCCGGGTCGTCGGGGTCGACGAAGATGGCGTTGAAGCCGAGCCGGCGGAAGGTCGTGTCGAACTGCGTGTACGTGCCGCCGTAGAGCGTGGACGAGCTCACGAAGTCGTCGCCGGTCTGGCACAGCGAGCTGATGGCGAGGAACTGCGCGGCTTGTCCGGACGAGGTCGCGAGGCCGGCGATGCCGCCTTCGAGCGAAGCGACGCGTTGCTCGAACACGTCGGTCGTCGGATTCATGATGCGCGTGTAGATGTTGCCGAACTCTTTCAGCCCGAAGAGGTTGGCCGCGTGCTCGGAATCTTTGAAGACGTACGAGGTCGTCTGGTAGATCGGTACGGCGCGCGATCCGGTCGTGGGATCGGGTTGTTGGCCTGCATGCAGGCAGCGAGTGTTGAAGCCAAGCTGGCGCTCGGTTTGGTTGTTGTTCTCTTCCGACATGATGTGTTCCTTTCTGAACCGAGCGGCATGGTAACACACGCTCGACGTCTCCTCGAGTAGCAGTTGCGTGAGCTGTTCGCCGATCCCGACACGCTACCTGAAGCACGTCGATCCAGCCGCCGAACTTGCAAACCAGACGGTCCCCGGAGTCGCGGAGCCGCTGTACAGCCGCGTCGCTCCCGTGAATCCTGATAAACGGTTTCGCGCGCCTGCTGGTCTCCGTGCTCGGCGGCTAGAGCTGCCCGAGAAACGCGACGATCGCTTGCATTTCTTCCTTGGTATAAACCTTGTCCCAACCGTCGGGCATCGGCGAACGGCCTTTCCGTGTGCGTACACGGCGCATCTGCGAGGCAGGCAGCGAGCGCAACACAGGCGGTAGGGTAGACGTGTCGTAAATCTTCACCTCCGCGGCGGTTCTCTCGACGAGCACGCCGCTGATGATTTCACCTGCTCGTGTCGTCGCTTCGGTCAACTCGAATCCGGTCGCGCGCTTTTCGCCAGGATCGCGAATCTCCTCGAGCCACTCAGCGGCAGACTTCTTCCCCTCAGCCACGAGATTGGGGCCGACGGCGGTCCCCTTGCCGCGCAGCATGTGGCAGAGGCCGCAGCGCTTCTGGCGCGTCAGGTCAAAGAATAGCTCCTCGCCACGCTTGGCTTCTCCTGTCAGCATTGCGGGGCCTTCGTCCTGCTCGTCGAGCGTGATCACGGCTTCCGATGGTGAAACGGGCGTCTTGGCGAGCGTCATCACATAGGCAGTAATGGCCCAGATGTCGGCGGCAGGCAGAACGTCCTTCCATGCCGGCATCGAGGTCCCCGGCAATCCCCCGTGCGTAATGCCGTAAAAGTCGCGTGCGACCCAATCACGGTCTCGCAGGGCTGGTCCGCGAGCTGCGCGACCTTCCGAACCATGGCAATAGCCGACGGCACAATTCTTCTGGAACAACGTGGCGCCGTTTGCGATTACGCCTCGGTCGAGCAGGTTGACCGTTTGCGCTTGTGCAGCGGACGCACACGCCAGCGCCGCGATCGCAAGCGAGCGCGCCCACCGCATCATTCGCCCTCCGGGAGCGCGAACACAAAGATGCTCGATCCGCTCGGAAAGTCCTTCGCCTCGGGCCAAAGCTGGGTCGTCAAGCCCGCCAGAGCCGAGCCCCAACCGCTCGGGGTTGCAATATACTGGCGTCCGTTGACCGCATAGGTCACCGCCGACCCGCGATGGCCCGATCCCGTGCGGAAGCTCCACAGCTCCTCGCCGGTCTTTGCGTCCAGGGCGAAGAAGCGGCCTGTCGCGTCGCCGGTGAACAACAACCCGCCCGCGGTGGCCAGTTGCGAGGCCAGCAGCGGGTACTTGTGTTTGTACTGCCAAGCGCGCTTCCCGGTTACCGGATCGTAGGCGCTCAGGTGGGAGTAGGCTTTCCCGCCCTTGGGGTGCGCCATCTGGAACTCGCCGCCGAAGAACGCCATCCTGCGCGGCTCCTCCGGCTTCACCGTCACTGTTTGGCACCATTCCAGGCCCGTCGAGTAGAACCAGCCCGTCTGAGGCGAGTACGCCCCATGGTTCCAACTCCGGCCTCCGCCGATCGCAGGGCAAATGAACGTCGCTTTTGCCGACGGGCGGCTCATTGCGGCCGATCAGCTCGCCATTCTCGCCGTGCGCTCGATCCAGTTCGAGTTTTCGACCAGCGGCCAGTAGCCCGGAATTGTCCGTTGGTGCGATCGAGGACCCACGTGGCCGCTCTTGTTGGGGTTGACGATCAGCTTGCGCCGCTCACGCTGCATCCAGGTCGAGCAGAACGAGCTCATGACCGAATCATAATCCCAGACATCGTAGGGAATCTCCTGGTAGTGCCAAGCGAGCTTGCCGGTGTCGGGGTCGAGCGCGACGACGGACTCGGTGTAGGGGTTGTCTCCTGTCCGGGATTGTCCCGTAAAAGTCCGCTGCAGGGGTTGCCGACGCCCCAGTGAGGAGCAGGTCGAGCTCGGGTCGTACGTGCCGGTGATCAGGTTGAACCGCCGCCGTACTTCAGGAGTCGCCTTCCACGTCTCGTTACCCGGCTCGCCCGGCGCCGGGATTGTCCAAAAACGCCAGCGGTGGCGACCGGTTTTGGCGTCGAAGGCGTTCAGGTAGCCGCGGTGCGCCGAAGTCGCCTCCGGTCACGCCGGTGATCACCATGTCCTTGACCACCAGCGGGGCCGCAATAAGTGTACAACCGCACTGCTTGGCGTTCTCTACCTCGACATTCCAGGCTTCGCGCCCCGTTTTCGCGTCGAGCGCGACGACGTGGTTGTCGAGCGTTCCCAGGTAGACCAGCCCGTAGGCGATGGCCACGCCGCGATTCCAGTTGCCGTAAACCGAGGGCAACTCCGCCGGCAGCAGGTAATCATAACGCCAGATTTGCTCCCCAGTCGCGGCGTCCAGCGCGAATACGTGGTTCTGTGCGGAGAGACGTACATCACCCGTCGACGACCAGCAGCGCCGATTGCATTCCTCCATCCCACCCGAAGCCGGACTCAAACGCCCAGACCAGCGCCAGTTTGCGTACAGTTGCTGGAATGTGGTGGTCGAGGTGCTGTAGCGCCACGATTTGTACCCGCCGTAATACGTGAGCCAGTTCTCCGGCTCCCTCTCGGCTTTGGCCAGCCGCTCGGCGGTGACGTCCGCGGCCGAAGCCGAGAGCGCCGCGGCAAGCAACAGGGGGATTAATCGCATAAGGCTCACGATTGTAGGCGAATTGGGCTGCGGCTGCGAGAGGCCGTTTCGCTGTGTGAAGCCGATGATAGGATAGAAAGACCCGCCGCCCGCCGTTCACGACAGACTTGCCCCTCCTCCATGCGAATCGCGATGATTCATCGGGACCTAGCCGTTCCGCCGAGGGCCGGAGCGCATCTGCACACGACCAAGCTCGCTGCGGAGCTCCAGCGCCGGGGCCACCAGGTCGAGTATTTCTGCTTCGTCCTCGACCAAAACGAAGACCTGCCGTTCCCCGGTTCACAAGGTCGTCCCGGCGTCCAGAGGAAGAGGGCGACAAATGGCTGGAAGACGGCCGGCTGATGCGCAACCTGCAGTACTGCTGGGCGACTTCGCCCGGCGATTTGCTCGGGATGCATCGCGCGCTCGAAAAAGCCCAGTGCGACCTCGTCATCGGCTCGGACTGCGGCTTGATCTACTTACGGCTGGCCAAACGGGAGCTGCGCATCTGGTATCCCGCGGACGAGATGTTCTCCGCGATCCTCTCGCAATTGCGACTTGGTAATGGCCTTCGCAAGAACCGCGTTCTGGTCGGTGAGGCTGCACGCTCGTTTCTCCTCCAGCGTTGGTGTCGCGACGTTCCCGACGAGACTTGGGTCGTCGCCCAGAGAGACATGCGATCGATGTGTCGACTTCTGGGCCGCCCGGTCATCTGGCTGCCCAACGGCGTCGACCTCGAGTACTTTCGGGCCGTCGAGGCGCCGGTCAACCCGCACAGCGCGGTGTTCTGGGGACGACTGGACTTTGGCCCTAACGAGCAGGCGCTCGGTTTTCCTCGAGAAAGTGTGGCCTCTGGTCCGCGCGCAGCAGCCCGACGCACGTCTGGTAGTGATGGGCTTTTCGCCTTCCGAGAAGGTCGAGCGGCTGACTGCGGGCGCCCTGGGCGTCGAGCTTTTCTCCAACGTGCCTGATATTCGCCCGGTGGTCTGCTCGGCTCCGGTCGCCATCTTCCCCTTCGTGAGCGGGACAGGGGTGAAGAACAAACTACTCGAAGGGGCGGCGATGGCGAGAGCGCTGATCGTGTCGCCGATGGCGACCGACGGCTTGCGCGGCGCGGACCCAGCTCCTATAGCCTTTGAGAAGCCGGAGCAATGGTGCGATACGTTGCTCGAGCTCTGGCGCAACCCGCGGACCGCCGGTGACCTAGGCCGCCAGGCCCGGCGCTGGAGTCGAGAACAACCATAGCTGGGAAGCCACGGGCGAGTTGGCCGAAGAAAGTTTCGAGCGCGCGAAAGCTCGCCGTAGACAGAATTGACCGCTGGATTGCTTTCTAGGCCTTGAGCGCCTGCACGCACGCTGCTCGATCAGCGGGATGTACTGGCGCTCCCGGTCCGGCTCGGACTCGTAGCCGAGTTGGAACAGCAAGTCTTCATACCGCTGCTTGAACTCCGCCGGGTGCTCGAGCGTGAAGTGGTTGAGCCAGTCGCCGTGCGCCTTTTTGCGGAAGTGACTCCCGCGATCTTCCTGGCCATGCTTGCGCCCCTTCGTACGTTGCTTGAAGTCACACTCGTGGATAATCCCCAACAATCGTTCGGCGGGAGCTGATTTACGGTGCCAGGCAGCCCAAGGCCCGTTGCAGCGCGCAGCCAGCGTGACCCATCTTCGAGACCAGGAAGCGCACCCGCTTCGAAGGCGAGTAATGGTCTTCATCTACGAGCCCATACGGCTGAAGATCTCGAGCATCGTCTTGTAAGGGCTGGAGGTGAGCTCCTTCGATCTTGCGGTGCTCGATCTGCCTCCGGCGGACATTCCCGCCAGCCGCGGATCTCCTGTAGGCGTGCCTCGGCGAACCCGAGCTCTAGATGCAGCCCTTCTTCCTTGCTCACCGATTGCAGCTTCTCCCGGTAGTCGAGCAGCGACTCCCACTGCTCGGTCGAGTGTGTGTTGCAGTGCGAAAATGGCCGGAAACGATGATGTCGCGCGGGTCGCGCACGTAGTGCAGGCCGCGCAGCCGCGACAAATCGAGCTTTTGCGTACTCGAAGTCCGCGTTACCGTAAAGCAGGAATTGCGGCTGCTCTTTCTCGACGTAGGCGCGTAAATCCTCCCCGAATTCCGGCGGGAGGAACACGGCGCGCTCGCGCAGCCCCAGGTCCAAACAGACACGGTCTACGATCGCGTGCACCCACATGCTGGCGCATTTGTGGTGGCCAAAGGCACGAAAAGCGGTGAATTAGGCATGGCCGAAAAAGCGCAACTCCAGCGTATCAGAACCTCTCGAGGCGTCCGCTAGCGCTTCACGAGCGAGCGGAACAGCTCTTCGTACTGATCGGTTACGCGCTCCCAGTCATAGCGCGTGCGCGCCACCGTCTCGAAGCCTTGGCAGGCCGCCGACGAGCTGCCTCGGGCAATGTGCATAGGCGCTCGATCTCGTCCGCCAACGATGTCTCGTCGCGGCGAAATCCGATGCCCGCCTCTCCGGCGACTTCTTCGTTCTCAGGCGTTCGCAGATAGAGGCACCGGCACGGCTCGCGCCATCGCTTCGATCAGAGCTGGGTGGGTGCCGCCCACCTCTGTCGCGTGGATGTAGGCGAAACAATGCGATTGCAACTCGCCGTAGCCTTTCCCATAGATTGCGCCGGGGAAGAGAATGCGCGGGTCCTGGGTCCTTTGATCTGGCAGATGTACTCGGCTGCATACGGCGCGTCGCCGACCATCACGAGCTTCTTGTCCGTGCTCGTCCGCTCGAACGCCTTCACTACGAGCAGGGCGTTGTTTTCCGGCTCCATGCGGCTCACGTACAGGAAGTAGCCGCCGGGCTCGAGCCTAGCCTGTCGAGCGCGTCGCGCGAATCTAAGCGGCCGCCTGAAACCGTATACGATGCAGTGCGAGACCTTGCCGTAGGTCTCCCGGTAATACTTTTCGATCACTCGCGCGTCGGAGATCATCGCGGTCGGCATCCACGTCGACCAGCGCTCCAGAGGCGCCGTACCAGCTACGCGCGAGCGCATTCCACTTCTTGCGCTGCCGCTCGAGCCCGTCCACGTTCAGCGCTGTCGGGATGCCCGCCAGGCGCGGCATCCAGGTGTAGACCGCGTTGGCCCCGTTGCAGTAGAGCGCGACGTCGGCACGGCGAAACAGCAGGTCGAGAGTGGCGAAGCCGGTGTGCGCGAGCGTGTCGAAATACTTGTGCGGGATGGTGGGCAGATGCACCAGGCGCACACCGCGGTAGGTCTTTTCGCGCGTGGCGACGTTGTTGGTGCGGCAATAGACGGTCACGTCGTGGCCGCCGCCGCCAGCCGAGTCGAGAGCTCTTCGGCGAACGTCTCGAACCCGCCGTAGTTTGCCGGGATGCCCCGCGTTCCAACGGGGCGATTCTCATCGCCCCCAACTCAGGATTGGACCGCCTGCGCGCTTTGCGTCTTTTCCTCGACGGGAACATCGAGGGGGGTAGACTGACCGGCTGGAAGCTGAACCATTGCCTCAGGTAGGTCTCGTCGACGCGGCGCCGCGCCTGGATGAGCTTTCGCTTCTCCAGTGTCTTTTTGAAGTCGCGCGCGAGCAGGTAGAAAGCCTTGAGCGATGAGCGCTCGAGCACAAGACAATAGCCCAGAATGCCCACGTCGCGCAGAGTGATGGGAACGAAGTTGCGCAGGTAGACGCCCGCCGTCACGTTCTTGACGCGCATCAAACAGTTCTTCACCGAGTGCATGTTGATCTCAGGCGAAAGGAAGCGCCGCATACCCGGACGCAGCTTGCGCACGTGATGGCCACAGCCGAGGGGTCGTGAATGCACTTCCAACCCAGCAATTGTGCGCGCCAGGCGACGTCGGCGTCCTCGCGGTAGGTGAAGAAGTCCGAATCGAAAAATTCGCCGTCGACCGAGATGTCCTCGATCATTTCGCGGCGGTAGCAGGCCGCTGCCGCAGTGGCTCCGAACACGTACTCGTGCTTGCGGTAGTGGCCGTTGTAGTTTTCCAGGCAGCCGCGGTCAAAGTGCCGCAGCATGGGGGTGAAGTACATCCCGGTCGAGTCCACGACGCGCTGGTCGGGGATCTCGAACGAGGCGTCCACCATCAGCAGCTTGCCGCACAAAGTGCCGACTTGGGGGTCGACCTTGGCGGTGAGCATGAGCTTTTCAATGAAATCCGGAAGCAGCAACACGTCCGGATTCAAAGTGAGAACCCAGTCTCCCTTCGAAAGTGCAATGGCTTGGTTTTGTGCGCCGGTGAAGCCGAGGTTTTCCTCGTTGTAAACGATCCGGCAGCGGTCTTCGAACCGCTCCAAAATATCTTGGGTGCCATCGGTGGAGGCATTGTCCACCACGATGACTTCCATACGGGGGTGACGCTGTTCCAGGACAGCTTCGAGGCACCGGCGGATAAACCGCCCGCTATTGAAGGTCACCAGCGTGACCGAGACGAAGTCTTTGCCGTTCATCGAATTTCGACGTTCCGCTTCAAGCTGCCGGAGTTCGCCCGAGATCTCCCCGGGTCGCTCCGAACACAGCGTCCGGGCGTTGGATCAACGACCGGATCGTCTGCAAACAGGCTCGTCCGTCTCCGCGCTTCCCAAGCCCTGCAAACCCGGCCAAGGCGCGCATGGCCAATCCGGTGAATGTGGCGGCTCGCACCGCCCAGTTCGCCAACCGGGAGTAGTGTTTGCTAGAGAAACGCAGAAGATTACGATACCAAGCAAGATGGCGCGCCCGCGCGCTCAATGAGCGCAGCGAGTGTCCGCCGGCGTGAAGAGCGCGCGGTTCGGGTTCATAGCGAACCTCGAAACCGGCGTCGGTTACGCGGCGGCAAAAGTCTACATCTTCAAACCAAAGTGGATAAAACCCCTCGTCCATTCCGCCCACGAGATCGAAAGTCTTACGGCGAAACATCCAATACGCCCCGGCGGGCTGCTCGCAGGCTTGTGGGCAAGTCGGGTCGAGATCGGCTTGGCGCCAGCGGCGATTCCAAGGATTACCGGGCCATAGACGATTGACCAGCAGGAGCTCTGTGATCAGCATCCCTGGCGTGGGAAGCGATCGTACGCCGAAGCCCTGCTGGTAGTCGCCGTTCTCGTCGTCGAGCCGGCCTCCGACCAAACCCACGTTCGACCGCAGCGCCGTCTGCGCAAGGGCGCTGTCGACACTCAAAGGACCGCACAGCTCGACGTCGGGATTGAGCAGGGCGATCAGCGTGGAATGCGTGGCGCGAACGCCCTGATTGACCGCGGCTGCGAAGCCCCGGTTGTCACGATTCGCCAGGATCAACGCATCGGGACGTGCTTCTCGTGCGGCGTCGACCGTCGAGTCGCTTGATGCATTGTCGACCACGACGATCTCGTCCACACCGGCTAGCGACTGCAAACACCGCCCGATTTCGGGCGCGGAGTTGTGCGTCACGATGACGGCTGCGACTCCCGTGCTCACGCTCGCTCCTGCGCCGGAGGCCAAGCCAGCCGGCAATACCATTTCCAATAGCCGTCCCAACCGGTTGCGCGTTGGATGCGCACGATCTCGCCCTCGGCGGCTTCGAGCGCCTTGGCCAAGCGCGAGCTCGAACCATCGCGCCCTTCTACGCGCGACAGCGAGCGGCGCATCGTGCGCCAACCGCGGACGCCGTCAAAAAGTCCCAGAATCCACGCCGCGCCGCGCCCGCGCGAAACCGACATCGCGCCCCACAGCAGTTGCGCCGCCGCGATCGGCCGCGCAAACCGCAGCAAAAGCCTCGCCGGGTAATGCTTGGCCAGCAGCAGAATCTGGTGCGCGGTCATCCAGCGAACCATCTGGGCGCTCCAGCGTACTCCCGTCACGCTTCCTCGGTGGTACGCGCGCGCGGCCGGCTCATAAACGCCTTCCATTCCAGCCGCTGCTGCACGCACGCCAAGCTCCACATCTTCGAGATAGGCGAAGAACGCCTCTTCGAAGCCGCCGGCGCGTTCGAAAAACGTCTTACGGAACAGTGTTGCGGTCGCGGAAGGGAAGAACGTCTTGCGGCGCTGCTCGAATTCGGGCCCGTCGGCGCGCCCGTGACCGAGTCGCCACGCCGCACCGCCGCGGCAAACGGCGTCGCCTGCGCCGTCAATGCGAGAGCGGTCGCTCCAGTCAAGGCTCTTCCCGGCCGCGAACCAACCTCCGGAGCCCAGCGCTTCTAGCAGCCGCTCCAGCCAGTCCTCGCTCAACTCGACGTCGTTATTCACCAGCGCTACGTATTCGCCCGAAGCCGCCGCGATACCGGCGTTGAATGCCCGGCTCACGCCTAGATTGCTCCCCTGCCGTAGCACGGTCGCCCCAAGGTCTTCGGCAGCCTCCGCCGATCCGTCAATGGACGCATTATCGACGACAATTGTTTCAATGATGCAGTCTGCGGGCTTATGCAGCGCCTGAATGGAGCGCAGCGCCGACACGAGTAGCTCGCGTTGGTTCCAGTTTGGAATGACTACAGAAACCGTCATGCTACGCTCGCAGAGCGTACCTGACGCGGACAATACGGGCGGGCATTTCTTAGATTACACCGCCACGCCCTTGTAAGCAAGCGACTTATACTGATCGCTTCCCCTATGCATTCTCTTGATCTCGCCTGGATTCGACCGCAGTTCCCTGCATTTTCCGTGGAGGTGGATGGCCATCCGGCGGCTTATTTCGATGGCCCTGGCGGCACCCAGGTGCCCAGGTCGGTCATCGACGCCGTTAGCGAGACTCTCGCGCACCGTAACGCCAACACGCACGGCGCCTTCCTGACGAGCCGGCGTGCGGACGCGATCTGCGCCGAGGCTCACGCGGCGGTCGCCGATCTGCTCGGCTGCGACGCCGCGGAAGTGGTCTTCGGGCCGAATATGACCACCCTGACCTTCGCCATGAGCCGCGCCATCGGCCGCGAGCTCTCGCCCGGCGACGAGATCGTGCTCACCGCGCTCGACCACGACGCGAATTTCTCCCTGGAAGGCGCTCGAGGAGCGTGGCGCAGTCATCCGCGTTGCTGAGTTTCGACGCGAGGACTGCACGCTCGACGTCGAGGGCCTACTCGGGCTCATCAACGAGAAAACCAAACTTGTCGCCGTAGGGTATGCCTCGAATGCGGTGGGAACAATCAACCCCGTCGCCCGCATCGCCGAAGCCGCGCACGCCGCCGGCGCCTGGATGTTCGTCGACGCGGTGCACTACGCCCCGCACGGCCCAATCGACGTCCGCGCGATCGATTGCGATTTTCTGGCCTGCTCGGCCTATAAGTTCTTTGGGCCTCACCAAGGTATGATTTACGGCCGGCGCGAACTGCTCGAGCGGCTGCGGCCTTACAAAGTGCGGCCGGCGGACGATCACACCCCGGATCGCTGGGAGACGGGAACGCAGAACCACGAGGCTATGGCCGGCGTCACGGCGGCGGTCGAGTATCTTGCCTCGCTCGGCGAACGCGCCGGCGCGAGGGTTCCCGGCAGGAGCGCTTGTCCAGCGCAATGCGGGCCATCCAGTCCTACGAGCGCAAGCTTGGCAGAGCGCCTGATCGGCGGACTGCTCGCCATCCCAGGGCTCGAGTTTTTCGGCATCCGCGAGCCCGAACGGTTCGGCGAGCGTGCACCGACGGTCGCAATCCGGATGCCCGGCGAGACTTCTCGCCAAACAGCGGAAAAACTCGCTAAGAAGGGGCTGTTCGTCTGGGACGGCAACTACTACGCCCTAAATTGGGCTGAGCGGATGGGTGTACAAGCCGACGGCGCGGTGCGCATTGGTTTAGCGCACTACAACACCGAGGCTGAGGTCGACCGTCTGCTGGACGCGCTGGCCGGCTAGGCGAGCGCCTTCCGGCAGGTCACCCCACCTTGTACTTTTGAATCCAATCCGGGCGCATGTCACTGCCCATGCCCGGGGCCTCGGGTGCAAGCACGGCGCCGTCCTGCATGCGTAGCGCCTCCAGGTACTGGCTATTGCCTTTGAGGCTGCCCGTCTCCATGTAGATCGCGTTCGGCATGGCGAGGAGCATGTGCAGGTTCGCCGGCCCGCCGCCGTGGCTTGCGATCTCGACGCCGAACGCATCGGCGAGAGCGGCGATCTCCATCCATTCCGTCACTCCCCCGGCGCGTCGGTTGTCCGGCTGCAAGACGTCCGCCGCATCGCGCTTGAGCAGCTCCAGGAACTCGTATTTGGTGTACTCGTTCTCGCCCGTCGCGATGCGGATGTCGAGCTCTTGGGCGAGCATGGCGTAGCCGTCCTTCTCATGCGGCGGCATCGGCTCTTCGTACCAGAAGCAGCCTTCTTCCTGATAGGCGCGCCCGCGCCGCAGGGCCTCGTTGCGGTTGAGTCCCTGGTTGGCGTCGACCATGATCCGGACGGTGGGACCCGCGATTTCACGGGCCGCCCGGAGGCGCTGCATGTCCTCGCCGAACGAACCACGCCCGGTCTTCACCTTGATCGCGCGAAAGCCTTCCGCCAGGCGATCCTCGATGGCCTTGCGGTAGATCGACAGGTCCGAATCACCCTCGTAATACCAGCCGCACATCGAATAGACCGGCATGCGGTCGTGCGCCGCGCCGAGCATCTTGTAGAGCGGCAGGCCGGCCGCCTTCGCCAAAATGTCCCACACCGCCATGTCCGTCGCGCCGATGGCGAACTGCGCGATGCCTTGCACGCCGTGGTACTCGAGAATGTTCCAAATCTTCTTGCGCAGAAGCTTGGGGAAGGCAGGATCCTGGCCTACGACGAGCGGTTTGATCTCCTTCTCGAAGATCGTCTGCAAGACCTCCGGCCCGCCCTGCACCATGCCGAATGAGCTGTAGGCCCAACCCGTGTGCCCTGCGTTGGTCTTGAGGCGCAGCACAACCCCGCCGCGATGGTCGCCGAAGCGGTGAACAGCGTCATATTCCGGGCGGCCCGGCGGGAACCGCAGCAGGTCGGTCTCGAGATCGGTGATCCGCAGCTCACCCTGCATCTGGGCGGCGAACGCGGGGGCGGACAGGGCGAGGCCCGCGGCGGAGGACGTGAAAAAGTCTCGGCGGCGCATGGGCAATATCTTACTCTCCGCTATGCTGGCCTTCATGCACCGTGAACCGTTCCTGGCCGCGCTCGCCGCGTTTGTGCTTCTGTCCGCCCCGCTTAGCGCTTCGGACCCAGGCTTGATCGAATCGGCCCGCAAGTTGAAAGGCCCGGCATTGTCAGCCGCTCTGGTTAACAACTTCGAAGAAAAAGCGCTGAACGAGGGGAGCGCCTTCGTCCAGGATCACGGCCGATTCCTCTTCGCCGTCCGCTCAGCCTCCAGACCGCAGCTGAACATTGACGATCGTCCGGCCGGAGCGATGAAGCCGGTCAAAGGCTCGGACCTGTGGACGCTCGAGACCAAGCTCGCGACCGGCCGCTCGCACGCAATCGAATACTCCGCCGACGGCAAACCAATCGGCCGCCGCCTCGACATCCGCGCCTACACGGATCTGCACTACCCGCGCGCGGGCGTTGCCCAGGGCAAGGTCTCGGAAAAGCAGGCCGAACACGAGCAAGATCTCACCCCGGCATGGTCAGCGACTGGTGGTACTACATCTCGCCCGGCGTCGAACCCGGCAAGCCCGCGCCCTTGATGATCTGGCAGGATGGCCAGGGTTTCGCCTCCCGCGACTCGGCCTCGCGCCTGTTCACCGTGACCGAAAACCTCATCGCCGACGGTAAGATCCCGCCCATGGTTCACCTTATGATCTCGCCCGGCTACATCGGCGAGCGCCGCATGCGCTCGGTCGAGTACGACACGGTCAACCTCGACTACACCCGCTTCGTGCTCGACGAGATCTTGCCCGAGCTCGAGAAACATCAGAAGATCCGCAGCGACGCTTACTCCCGCGCCTCGGCCGGGCAAAGCTCTGGTGGCATCTGCGCATTCATTTCTGCCTGGCTTGCCCCGAACGAGATCAGCCGCGTGCTCTCGCGTATCGGCAGTTACACCTCGATTGCGTGGCGCTCGGGCGACGAGAACGGCGAAGATCTGCTCGAATCCGGCCACTCGCTGCCGTTTCGAGTCCGTAAGGGCGAAAAGCGCAACATCCGCGTCTGGATGGAAGACGGCTCCAACGATCTCGAGAACAACCACGGCAGTTGGCCGCTGCAGAACATCCAGCTCGCCAACTCATTGAAAATGCGGGAGTACGACTTCAGTTTCCACTTCGGCAATGCCCAGCACAGCGCCGCCAACGGCGATTCCATGCTCCCGCAGGCTCTGACGTGGCTGTGGCGGGACTACGATCCGTCGAAGACCTCCCAGGAGTTCACCATGGACCCAACTGAGGGGGAAAAGCCGTATTTCCGCATCGAACGCCTGAACCGGAACCAGTGAGGGCGGCTGGTATTCTGGAGTTTCCTGTCGAGGAGGATCGTCAATGGGCCAGCCGATTGCGGAAGGCAATGGAATTCTGTCGCTTAGAACCCCGGATTGTGACAAAGGTATCGGAACGCTGATTTCGAAGCCAGATGCCGCGGGCTTGATTTCCGGGGTGAAGATCGAGCCGTTTCCGCTGTGGCCCGACGACCGTGGTTACTTCATCGAGGTCGCGCGCATGGGGCAGGGCATGATCGGCGAGTTCGATCCGGGCCAGGCGCAAGTCTCGGCCGCCATGAGCTACCCAGGCACGATCAAGGCCTTCCACTACCATTTGCATCAGACCGACTATTGGGCCGCCGCGGCGGGCATGCTGCAAGTCGCGCTGGTCGATTTGCGCGAGGGTTCGCCGACCTTCGGCGCCCGCAACACGATGTACGTCGGCGCCTTGCGCTCCTGGCGCATTTTGATCCCCCCGGGCGTCGGCCACGGCTACAAGGTCGTCGGTCTCGACCCGGCGCTGCTGGTCTACGTGACGAACCGGCAGTACAACCCCAAGGACGAAGGCCGCATTCCCTACAACGACCCGGCCATTTCCTACGACTGGGACTTCCAGTACAAGTAACACCCGTTCCTTGAATCTCCGGCTCGTTTCGCGTAGCATTACGCGCACAGGAGCCGGAGATTCGACATGACCCGCACAGTTAGCACCCTTCTGCTCGCCCTCAGCCTGAGTTCGCTCGCTCTCGCGCAGGACAGCTCGAACATCCGCAACCCGACGATCAACACCGAGTCAGACGAGGGCAAGCCCTTGGTCGCCGCCGGTCTGGCCGAGAGCGCGGCCGAGCGCATCCCGATCCTAGAAGGCTATCTGCAACAGTTCCCGCAAGGCGAATACCGGGGCTACGCCCTGTTCCAAGCCCAGAAGGCCTACATGGAAGCGGGCCAGGACGACAAGGTCGTCGAGGTCGGGAAGGAGTTGATGAAGCTCGTCCCGAACGATCTCGAAGTGCGCCACAACGTCAACCAGGCGCTGGTGAAATTGCAGCGCTGGGACGAGCTCGCACCCTTGCTCGACCAGACCCGGCCCATCGCCGAAAAGCAGGTGGCGGAGCCTCAGCCGTCCGGCGCTGACGAAGAAGCCGCTGCGCACTGGAAGTCACAGAAGGAGTACGCCGAGGGAGTGGTGCAGTGGCTGGAGTGGGCCACGAACACCGCCGCCCTCCAACAGACCGATCCCAAGGCGAAGGTCGCCTGGATGGACCGGCTCACCACAACCTACCCCGACGGGCAATTCTCCAAGGGGCTCGAGACGCAGTACGTCGTCGCCTACCAGCAGATGGGCGATCAGGACAACATGGTCGCCTGGATGAAAAAGGCCGTCGACGCGGGCTCTCAGGATGAGACCTATTACTACACCCTCGCCGAAGACGCATTGAACAAACAGGACGAGGCCGCGGCGAAGACCTATGCCGACAAGACGCTCGAGCTGCTCGAATCCAAGCCTGTCCCAGAGGGCATGAGCGAAGCGCAGTGGACGGAGCACAAAAACAAGATTGGGGCGTACACGGAGTTTCTCTACGGGCGCATCTACATGCCCAAGAACACCAAGGACGCTTACCGCGCGGCGCGTTCGCACATGCTCAAGTCCGTCGACGTGCTCAAGGCCGAAGGCGGCCCGCGTTACCACGTGCTCGCCTACTACCTGGGCGTCTGCTACGTGCAGCTCGACATCCAAGGCGACAACATCAAGCAGGCGGCGTATTGGATGGGCCAAGCGGCCAGCACCGACGGTCAGTTCAAAGGCCAGGCGGCGGAAGCGCTCAAGAAGATCAACGCAGCGCGGTAGGCTCAGAGCCGCGAGCGCCAGCTTGCGGTAGTTTTCCATTTTCCCGGATGCTGGAAACTACCGCACCCTCGCGGGCGCGGCTCTGATTCGCAACCACGACGTCAACCCGCATGCGCATCCTCATCCCCAATCTCGGTTCCACCTCCTTCAAATACCAACTCCTCGAGTTTCCCTCTGAAGCAGTTCTGGCGAGTGGCCGCATGGAGCGCATCGGACGCCCCGGCGGCGACGCCCCCGACTACCGCACCGCCATCGAGCGCGTGCTCGCCGACTGCGGCGCGGTGGATGGTGTCGGCTTCAAGGCTGTCCATGCGGGTCCAAGCTTCCGCGGAACCTTTGCGGTGGACGACGCCTTTCTCGCTGCGCTCGAGGAGTATGCGCTGGCGGCGCCGCTACACAATGGCATTTACTTGACTGGCATCCGGGCGTTCCACGAGTTGCGGCCTGATTTGCCGCTCGTCGCCGTGGTGGAACCGGGCTTTCACCGCACCATGCCAGATTACGCCTCGAGCTACGGCGTACCCCAGGAGTGGGCCGAGAAGCACGGCGTGCGCCGCTACGGCTTCCACGGCTCGTCGCACAACTTCATCAGCCGCCGCGCTCCGGAGTTTCTGGGCGTCCCGCATGAATCGCTGCGGGTGGTGTCGTGCCACTTGGGCGGCAGCTCGTCGATGACGGCGATCGACCGCGGCCGCTCGGTGGATACCACGATGGGTTTCTCGCCGCAGTCCGGCCTCGAGAACGCGACGCGGCACGGCGACCTCGACCCTTTCGCGGTCTTGTTCCTGATGGACCGCCTCGGCTGGTCAACCGCGGAAGCGCGCGAGCAGTTGCTCGCCCACGGCGGTCTTGCCGGCGTCTCGGGGGTAGCGGGCGGAGACGTGCGGGATATAGAAGAGGCCGCCAGGGCGGGGAACAACCGCGCCCGGCTGGCGCTCGACTTGTTCTGCTACGAGATTCGCAAGACGATTGGGGCTTACGCTGCGGCCATGGGAGGTCTGGACGCTGTCGTCTTTACGGGCGGCATCGGCGAAAATTCGGCGTTGGTGCGCTCGCTGGCCACCAAAGACCTGGAGTTCCTCGGCGTTCGCATCGACCCGGTGTCAAACGTCAGCGGAAAGGGCGACCGGCTGATCTCCTACGACGAGGCGCCGGTCAAAGTCGCCGTTTTGGGGACGAATGAAGAGATCGTCGTGGGGCGAGAGACGGCGCACTTGCTGTCGCGCTAATGAAAACACGCGCGTACTCACGTACGCGCGTGCATTTTTCGCGTTTGGACGCCGACTAGTAGATCCGCTCCTGGCGCTTTTCGCGCCTGTACGGATTCTCGAGGTACTTGCGCGCCTCGTCCTGCGCGTTCTGCGTGTTGTCCCGCGTGCGGATGGCGAGTTGGTACTCGTTCACCGCGCGCTCGCGTTGTCCGGTAACGTCGAAGATTTTTCCGACGTTGATGTGCGCCCAGACCACTGTCCATTCCGGGACTTGGTCGCCGTTGAGCGCCTCGCGGAACTCGTTCGCCGCCGACTGGTAGTTGTTCTGTAGGAAGAACACCTCGCCGATGCGGTAGTGCGCCAGCGAGCTGTAGCGGTTGATGTCGAGGGCCTTCTGGTATTCCTGCAGCGCCTCGGTGTAGTAGCCGAGCTCGACCAACTGCTCGCCCTTGCGGATGGCCACCTTCACGCGGATGGCGTCATCGAAGCGTAGAATGCGGTTGTTCGGGTCGAGCACGACGCGCTTCGGCTTGCCGAACGCTTCGACGGAGTAGTCCGACGACTTGCCCGAGACGTCGATCGTCTTGTACTCGGGCTCACCCTCGGTCTCGATCTTGAGCTCGACCGGCATCTGGAACGTGTCCATGTCTTGCTTGACCTTGCCGAGCACGCGGAACCCCTTGCCGCCGCCGAGGCGGTAGATGGTGTACTCCTGGCTGAACTCGGGCGTCTGGGTTTGCTCGATCCACTGGATGAAGAACGGCTGCAGGTTGCGACCGCTGATCTTTTCGGCGAGCTCCTCGAGGTCGCTCGTCACCACCGATTGGTATTGATGTTGGGCGGCGAACTCCTTGAGCATCTGCTCGAAGCCTTCATCGCCCAGGACCCAGCGCAGCATGTTCAGCACCATCGCGCCCTTCGCGCCGGCCAGCGCGCGCAGCTCAGGCGAGAAGGCGGGCAGGCGGTCTGAGTCCTCGATCGGAATGTCGGTGTACGTCAGCGACTCGACGCGCGTCTCTTGGATGCGCTGGTCGAACGCCTCTTGGCCCTCGCTATGCTCGATCTCGAGCAACGACGAGTACCACGCCAAGCCGTAGTCGAGCCACAAGTGATGACGGTTGCCCGGCGAGACGATCGAACGCCACCACTGGTGCGCCACCTGGCGGCCGAGCAGCATGCGATTGACGGAAGTCCGCATGCCGTAAGGGCTCAAGAAAACCATGCCCGGCCCGGCGTAGCCTTCTGGGCCATATTCGCCAAGCTCGACGAGCGTCAAATTCTTGCTGTACGGCGCTCCGAACAGATCGGTGAAGTAGCTGACCATCTCGCCGGTCGCCTCGCCGTAAGCGCGTGCGAGATCTTCCGACGCCGAGTTGAAGTAGACCGAAGTCGTCGAGCCGTCGGCTGAGACCTCGAGCGGATCTTCCTTTACCACTGCGATGTTGCCGGGAAACGACTGCTGGCTGAAATCCCAGGTGTACTGCACGCCGTTGGGCACGTCGGCCTTCGAAGAAAGACCGGCTCCGAGCACTTTGAACCCAGCCGGAACCGTCAATTTGATCGTGGCGGCGAACTGGTCCGCCTCAAATCCGTTGACCGGGAACCAGCGCGCGGGATAGAGCATGTAGGAGCGCTCCGGCGTGATGTTGGCTAGGTCCACACCCTCGACCGGCGAGCCCTCGTAGCCCCTGAGCACGCCGCCGTAGGTGAAAGTCAGGCTGGTTTCCGAGCCGACGATGGGTTGCTCGGGCAAGGTGGCGCGGACGGTGAAATCTTGGCGATAGCGCAGCGGGTTGACCGTCGACCCGTCGGCGGTCTCGATACGCTCGACATCAAGGCCGTTGTGCAGTTCGAATACGACCTCGTTGGTCTCCTCGCGTGGAATGAAGGTGACTTTCGCGGTTGCTTGCAGGGTGGAAGAAGCCGGGTCGATGCGGGCGTCGATGTCGTAGTGGCGCACGTCAATCAACGGACGTTCGGTTTCCTGCGCATTGGCCGGCAACGAGGTCAGCAACGCCAAAGCCAGGGCGAGGGCAATCGCCATCCATGGCAGCAGTCGCTTTGCCGGGTTTTCCAGAACGCGCTCGCGCGCCGCAATCGTCACTTTGTTAGGTCGAACCGTTCGCATATCGCCTCCGCTGCCCGGACGGCGGCGGGTTGATCGCCCGCCAGCGCCTTCCGCACGTCCTCGAGCTCGCGCCGCATGCGGCGGTTCGCTTCCGGGTCGTCGAGCAGCTTCTTCACTTCTTCAGCCAATCGCTCTCCGCGGCACTCGTGTTGAATCAGCTCCGGCACGATCCGCCGCTGGGCCAGCAGGTTGACCATGCTGTAGAACGGCACGCGCACCAAAGGTTTTCCGAGCAGCCACGTCGCTTTCGAAACCTCGTAGAAGACGACCATCGGGGCGCCCAACAGAGCCGCTTCCACCGTGGCGGTGCCGCTGGCGACCATTGCCGCGTCGGCGTGGGCCAAAGCGTTGGATGTGTCGTTTTCAACTATTGTGACGGGCGAGCCGGAAATGCGTTCCTGGAAAAATGCCTTACCCGTGGTATTCGACGCAGCAAGCACGACGTTGAGCCGCCGCGTGGCCGTCAAGCGTTCGATAGCGTCCAAAAGCGCCGGCAAGTGCCGCGCCGCTTCTCCTTGGCGGCTTCCTGGCAGCACGCTCAACAGCGGGAGCGTCGGGTCGAAGCCGTGGCGTTCCAGGAACTCTTCGCGGGAGGCCGAAGCCCCCAACTCCGACGCGAGCGGATGGCCCACATACCGCGTGGGGACGCCTCTCTCGTTGAACCACTCCTCCTCAAAGGGAAAGATGCACAACAGCAGGTCGACGATGCGCCGCAGCTTACGCACTCGCCACGGCCGCCATGCCCACATCTGCGGCGCGACATAGTCGACCACGGGAATGCCTTTAGGTTTGAGCTTGGCTGCAACCCGCAGATTGAAGTCCGGCGCATCGCACAGAATCGCTAAATCCGGTCGCCGCCGTTCGGCTTCAGCCAGCAAACTTTGGTACTCGCGGTAAATACGAGGGATGTGGCGGACGACTTCGAACAACCCCACCACCGCCAAGTCCTCGCTGCGCACGATCGGCTCGACGTTCTCCGCCCGCAGACGAGGACCGGCGCAGCCGAAGAATTCTGCATTGGGGAACCGCCGGCGCAACTCCGCCACCAACTCCGCCGCATAACGATCCCCGGAAGTTTCCCCCGCCGAAACGAGAACGCGCATCGAACGCCCAGTGTACTCGCGCGGCGGTCGTTGCACCGAACCGTGCGAGCTAGCTTATGTTTTTCATATACTTGTGAGGACTTGAAGCGCCCGTCCGTATCGGTTGTCATTCCGGTGCACAACGCTCCCGCGCACTTGCGCAAGTGTCTGGAGCGGCTGTCGGCGTCGGTTGAGCCCCCCGACGAGATCCTCGTCGTGGACGATGGCTCGACCGACGAGACTCCTGACGTGGCGCGCAGCTTCCCCGTTCGCTTGCTCACCACTGGCGGACGCTGCGGTCCGGCAGTCGCACGCAACCTTGGCGCACGCGAAGCTTCGGGCGACGTACTGTTCTTTATTGACGCGGACGTTCTGGTACGCGCCGACACCATCGACCAGGTGCGCGCCGCCTTCGCCGACGATCCTACGCTCGACGCCCTGATGGGGTCGTATGACGACTCCCCCGGCTCGGGTGATTTCCTGTCGCAGTACAAGAACCTGATGCACCACTTTGTGCACCAGCGCTCGCGCCGCGAGGCTTGCACGTTCTGGAGCGGGTGCGGTGCGATTCGCCGGGAAGTTTTCCTCGAGCACGAGGGCTTCGACGAATCCTACGACCGCCCGGCGATTGAAGACATCGAGCTCGGCTACCGCTTGTTTCAGTCGGGCCGCAAGATGATTCTCGATGCGGACATCCAGGTCAAGCACCTGAAGAAGTGGACCTTCCTCGGCCTGCTCAAGTCCGACGTGCTCGACCGCGGAATCCCATGGACGGAGCTGATCCTACGCGATCGGCGCATGCCGAACGACCTGAATCTGCAACTGAGCCAGCGTGTGAGTGTGGCGCTGTCGTTCGTCCTGGTGGCGCTTGCCCTGGCTGGGACGCTCTACTACGGCGGGTATTTCCTGACGCCGTTGTTTGCTCTGCTGTTCCTGATGCTCGGGCGGTTTTGGGGAGAGGCGGTCTCGATCCGCGAATCGAAACGCGGACTCGTCTGGACGGCCTTCATCGCGGCCGCCATCACCGCGATGTCGCTGGCGAACCACATGGAGGGCATGATCCTGCCCCTGTGGTTGGGCTACGGGCTGCTGTTGGTTCACCACCGCTACGAGTATGAGAGCGAGCGCCGCAAGCGCTATGTGCGCCAAGTGACGGCTGTCGTCATCGCCTTAGTTGTGGCGCTGACCGTCGTCTATTTGCCGACGAACTTGTTCCTCTATGGCGTGCTGTTGGTGTTGGTCGCCCTCATCGTGCTCAACACCCAGTTCTATCTATTTCTGGCCGCCAAGCAGAATCGCACCTTTGCCATGGCGGCCGTGCCGTTCCATATTCTTTATTTGCTGTATAGCGGCCTCTCGTTTGCAGCCGGTCTCACGCGGTTTTATTTATTTCGGTCGCAGCCGCGCGCCGCTGGGCGCCCGCTTGGCCGACCTTCGGGACAATGAGTCGGCCTAGAATTGTGATCCTCGGCGCCGGTCCTGCCGGCGTCGGCGCGGCTTTCGAGCTAACCCGCAAGCGCAACGTGGATGTCACGATCCTCGAGCAGCGCGAGGGGCCGGGCGGCAACGCCGGCAGTTTCGAAGTCGACGGCATCCGGGTCGACTACGGCAGCCATCGGCTGCATCCAGCCTGCGATCCCAAGATTCTGGCCGATCTCCAAGAGGCGTTGGGCGACGATCTGCTCACCCGTCCGCGCAACGGCCGCATTCGCCTACATAGGCGCTGGATCGGCTTCCCGCTCCGTCCCGCCGACTTGGCCATGCGCTTGCCCAAGAGCTTTGCCTTCAAGGCGGCCTGGGACGCGGTTTCGAAACCTTTCCGCGGCGAGCCTCGCATCGAGAACTTCAAGACTGTGCTCGAGCGCGGCCTCGGGCCGGCCATCTGCCGCGATTTTTACTTCCCCTATGCGCGCAAGATTTGGGGGATCGAGCCGGACCAGCTCTCCGCCGAGCAAGCCAAGCGTCGTGTCTCGGCCGGGTCGCCGCTCAAGCTGCTGCGCAAGCTTGCCAACGCCATTCCGGGGCTGCGCGCGCCCAATGCGAACACGTTCTTCTACCCGCGCGGCGGCTTTGGGCGAATCTCCGAGGCTCTCGCGCAAGCGGCGCAGGCCGTCGGGGCGCGCATGCTCTATGGCGCACGGGTCTCGGGGCTCGAAGCCCGCGATGGGCGTGTACACACGGTCCACTTCGAGCGCGGCGGCAGCATCGAGCAGATCGAAGCCGACCACGTGTGGTCCACGCTGCCGGTCACTCTCACTGCGAACATCCTCTATCCGCCAGCGCCGCCGGAGGTGCTGTCCGCCGCTGCCGCGATGGAGTTCCGCGCCATGCTGCTGATCTACCTCACGCTCGAGACGGATCAGTTCACCCCATGGGATGCGCATTACTTCCCGGAAGAGGGTGTTCGCATCACGCGACTGTCCGAGCCGAAGAACTACAGCGCGAGCGCCGAGCCTGCCGGCCGCACCGTGCTCTGCGCCGAACTGCCTTGCTCAACCGACGACGCGCTCTGGAAAGGCGCCGACGAAGAGCTCGGCCGCGCCGTCCAGGACGACCTAGAGCGCGCCGGCCTGCCGGTCCGGGCGAAAGTTGCGGGCGTTACAGTACGCCGACTCCGTTTTGCCTACCCGATCTACCGCAATGGCTTCGAGGCGCATTTCTCAAGGGTCGACCAATGGCTGGGCGCGTTCGAGAACTTCGTCTCCTTCGGCCGGCAAGGTCTGTTCGCCCACGACAATACGCATCACGCCCTGGCCATGGCGTACGCGGCGGTTGAGTGCCTAGACCAGGGAGGCGGTTTCGACCGCACGCGCTGGGCCATGTGGCGTGGCGTGTTCGACTCCTTCGTTGTCGAAGACTAGGAGTACTCCCACAGCCGGGATGGCCGCCTTTAGCGAAGAGCTCTGTCTAGGTTGATACACTGGGGGAGGCCGGAGCGGGCGCGCCCTGCATCGCCCGGCGGCGTCTCCCCATGATTCGAGCTCGCTTTGCGCCGTCCCTGACGGACGCAGTACATAGCCGGTGTGCGCGAGCTTCTGTTGGACCTCTGCTCACAAAGTACCCGCAATGCTGATACTCGGAATTGGCGGCTGGCTGCACGACGGCGCCGCGTCACTGCTGCGCGACGGAGAGATCGTCGCGGCCATCGAGGAAGAGAAGCTCGCGCGCCAACCGCGCAGCGGGCTGCCGATCCTGGCGATCGACGCCTGTCTGAGCTTGGCCAAAGCCCGTCCGCACGAAGTTGACTATGTCGCGCTGGCGCGGCCGGTCGGCGCGGCGGGCGATTCCGGGTTCCACGTCCGGCTCAAGACGCTGTTTCCCAAAGCGCGCTTGGTGGTGGTCGACCACCACGACGCCCACGCGGCGAGCGCCTTCTACCCGTCGCCATTCGACGAGGCGCGCGTGCTCACGCTCGACCGCCGCGGCGACCTTCGCTGCGGCGCGGTGTGGCAGAGCGAAGGCGGACGTCTGCGCGCTGTCCGCGAGCTTTACGCGCCGGACTCGCCGGCCTTGCTCTACAGCCGCGTGACCGAACTGATTGGTTTCCGTTCCGACCGCGAAGAGCACAAGGCGCAGTGGCTAGCCGTGCGCGGCGAGCCTCGTTTCGCGAAGGTCTTCGAGAAAACCTTGGGGATGCAGAGCGGCGAGCTGAGCCTGGATTCGAGCTACTTCGACATCTCCCGTCCGGAAGGCGGCGGTTTTGGCGACCGTTTCTTCCAGGAGACCAAGCTCGATCCGCGCAAGCTCAGCCGGCAGGATCGCGCCGACCTCGCTGCAAGCGTGCAGGCCACCGTCGAGAAAGCGGTGATGCTGCTCGCTGGCGAAGGCGGCAACCTTTGCTTGGCCGGCGGTCTCGCCATGAACGCGATGCTCGTCTCCGCGCTCGAGCGCTCGGGCAAGTTCGACCACGTTTGGGTGCAGCCGGCGGCCGGAAACGCGGGCACCTCGCTCGGCGCGGCGCTGCACACCTGGGCGCACGTGCTCGGACGAACAGAGCGCAAGCCGCTCGAGAACATCTTCCTTGGGCCGCAGTTCGACCAAGAACACATCAAGAACGTGCTCGAGAACTGCAAGCTCAACTTCGGGACGATGCTTACCGACGAAGAGATCATCAACACTGCCGTTGATCGTCTCGGCGCCAATCAAATCGTCGCCTGGTTCCAAGGGCGCACCGAATTCGGTCCGCGCGCGCTGGGCAACCGCAGCTTGCTCGCGTCGCCCAAGAATCCCTACTCGACCGTCAACCTCAACGAGTTCATCAAGCGCCGCGAGGACTTCCGCAAGTTTGCTGCGTCGGTACCCGAGGGCCGTGCCGACGAGTATTTCGACTGCGGCGAGAACGCGCGCTTCCTCGCCACCGTCTCGCGCGTGAAGCCTGAACATCGCGACAAGTTCGAGGGCGCTCTGCTCGATGGAGACCGCATCCGTGTCCACGTGGTGCGGCGGTCCGATTCGCCGTTGTTCTGGGAGTTGCTCGAAGCGTCCGGGCGGAAGACCGGCCTTCCGGTGCTCTACAACACCTCGTTCAACCTGTTTGGTGAGCCGCTGGTGAATGACCCGCGGGCCGCCGTGCGCAGTTTCTATGCCTCTGGCGTGGACGCCATGTTCATCGGCGGCTTCTTCCTCGAGAAATAATGCCGCGCATCGAGGACCTGTCTCTGGTCCGGCCGGTGTTGCGGCGCGACCCAGCTTGGTCGCTCTACGCATTGGCCGACCTCGAGCCCGCCCACAGCGCCTTCGCCGAGTGGTATGCGCCGGATGACGCCGGCCGCTGCGCCGTGCTGCTCTATCGCGGCTTTGGCTTCTCCATCTTTCTGGACTCGGGCGACTTTGACGCCGTGGCGGAAACGCTCTCCGAGCTCGAGGAAGAGCGTTTCTATCTCTCGATTCGCAAGCCGACTCTGGAGCTTTTGCGCCAAGCGGGCTATGCCGTGCCCAAGCTCAAGCGCATGTTGCGCATGAGGCTCGACGTCGAGCGTTTCCATACCGAAGCGGGCGATTCGGCCGTGCGTCTCTCTGCGAAGGACCTGCCGAAGCTCAAAGCGCTCTACGCGGATGGCGACGGCTCGGGCGAGGCGCCGGAGTTTTTCCGTGACTCGATGCTCGACGAAGGCGTCTACTACGCGGTGCCGGTTCCAGGGGGCTACGCGGCGGCTGCCGGAACGCACATCGTCGAGCCCGCGCAAGACGTAGCGGGAGTTGGCAACATATACACTCGCCGCGACCTGCGCCGACAGGGCCACGCCCGTCAGGCGACTGCGGCCGTGCTCAGCAGGCTCGTCAGCCGACGCTTCGAGACCATCTGCCTCAACGTCGTTGCCGAGAACACCGCGGCGGCCGACCTCTACCGCTCGCTTGGCTTCGAGCTGCATTGCGAATACTACGAGGGCGAGGCGATCCGCATCGCCTGAAACAGGCGTCAGCGGTCGCCGCGAATGATCTCGCCGGTCTCCTTCACCGTCCATGAGTAGGTGTCCGGGTCGAAGTCGTACGCGCCCTTCTTCAGCGCCGGCTCAGCCCATTGCGCGGGAAACCAGCGTCCAAGCTCGCGTTTTGTCTCCGCATAGGCGGAGTCGGCAGCCAGGTTCGTCCACTCGTTGGGGTCACGGTCGTGGTCATAGAGCTCTTCGCCGCCGTCGCCGTAGCGGATGTAGCGATAGCGCTCATCGCAGACTGCTGCATGCCGGCCGTCAAATTCAACCACAGCGGGCTTTTCGCGGGGCGCCGCCGGATCCACGAGCAACGCTGCCAAGCTCTCGCCGTCGTTCTCTGCCATGGGCGCAAAGCCGCATAGCTCGTTCAGTGTGGGGTAGAGGTCGACAAGGCTCACCGCCTCGCGGCACGTCGCGCCGGCTGCGACAGCGGGCCCGGCGATCACGAGTGGAACGCGCGTTGCCTGACGCCACAACGTCGACTTGTGCCAATGGTCCTTTTCGCCCAGGTGCCAGCCGTGGTCGGACCAGAACACTACGATGGTGTTGCGCGCCTCGCCGCTCGCATCGAGCGCGTCGAGCACGCGCCCCACCTGCTCGTCGGCAAAGCTGATGCTCGCCAAATACGCCTGCACGGCCTCGCGCTGCTTGCCTGCAGTGCGAATGGCGAGCAGCTCGTCGCGTCGCGCTTCGGATAACGCCCGTCCAGCGGCGGGCACATCGTCGAGATCGTCCTCCGGCGCTGCCGGTAGCTCGATCTCCTCCAACGGATAGAGTTCGAAGAAGCGGCGCGGGACGTACCAAGGCAGATGCGGCCGGAAAACCCCGCACGCGAGGAAAAAAGGCTTCTCATGCGGCTCTCCCAAGTAATCCACCGCGAAGTCGACCGTGCGCACGTCGTCGAGATCGGCCTCCGCACGCGGCGGCGAACCCCAATCGTTCTCGTGCGGCAAGCCCGCCATCCCGGCGAACGGGAACCCCGGCGGATTCGGTTCGGGATGCGACCAGGGGTAGTTGATCTTCGCGTCACGAAACCAAGGGTCGTCGTGAAACTCGAGCCGCTGGAAGCGGTCCCACTGGCTGGGCGGATTGTTGCCGGCGGTGTGATGGAAGATCTTGCCCGCGCCGACGGCTTCGTAACCGTTGCGCCGGAACTGCATGGGCAAAGTGACCACATCGCCCAAATGTGGCCGCCACCACTGGCCATTGTTGTAGATGCCGCTCGAAGAGGGCATCCGCCCGGTCAAAATGGCCGTGCGGCTGGGGCAGCAGACGGGCGACGCGCAGTGGGCGTTGGCAAAGCTCACGCCGCGTGCAGCCAGCCGGTCGAGATTCGGCGTTTGCACCCGCCCCTTGTAGCCGCCCAGAAAACCCGTCCAGTCGCGCAAGTCGTCGGCGACGACGAACAGCACGTTCGGGCGCTTCGGCTCAGCCGTGCAAGCCAGACTCGCCGCCATGCCGGTCAGCAGAGTTCGCCGTGAGAATCGCATCGAAGTCTGGTACATTCTGGCGCATTGGCCATGTCGCGTACGATCGTTTCGCTCGCTCTTTTATGCTCGGGGCTCTTATCCGCGCAGCCGCTCATCCTCGAGCTTTATCCCGGCGGGGCGCCCGGCTCGCCGCCGAATCCGGGTGAAGAGGTGTGGGAGCAGCGCGGCCAGGGCTACGTGGACCGCAGCGTCCTCAACGTCCACAAGCCGACCATCACCGTTTACCGCGCGCCGGCGGAGACCTCGCTTGGGGCGGCCGTCATCATCGCGCCCGGCGGCGGCTACCACCACCTCGCCATCGACAAAGAGGGCCACGACATCGCCAAGTGGCTCAGCTCCATCGGCGTCACCGGCATCGTGCTCAAGTACCGTCTGCCCCGCACCGAAGGGGATGTCTACACCATGCAGACGCCGCTCGATGACATGCGCCAAGCCATCCGCATGGTGCGTGGTCATGCCAAAGAGTGGGCGCTCGATCGCGACAAGATCGGCGTGATGGGCTTCTCCGCCGGCGGCGATCTGGCCGCGCGCGCCTCCACGCTCATCCCAGACGAGGAGGCTGAACTGCTGGCCTGAGCTTTACCATCCTGGGTTATGTCGGCGGGGGCAGTAAGGACGTGCATGTCCACGCCAAGACGCCGCCGGCTTTCCTCGTCCACGCCGCGGACGATCGCGTCGACCCGCTGGGGAGCGTGCGCTATTTCACCGCGCTCGAACAAACGGGCATTCCGGCTGAACTGCACATCTACTCCGAGGGCGGACACGGGTTCGGTATCCTCCAGCGCGGCCTGCCTGTCTCGACTTGGTCGCTGCGGCTCAAGGATTGGATGCGGCGGATGAACCTGGTGCGTTGAGATTGCCTATGATGCAGGCATGCACCGCCTGCTCGTCGCCGCCCTGTTGAGCTCCGCCTTGTTCGCCCAGAAACCGCATCACGAAGAGCCGGGCGGCCATCCGCCGAACCCGCACCACCAGCGCACGGCCAAGGAGTGGGCCAACGTCCTCGAACGCGACGACCGCGCCGAGTGGCAGAAGCCGGATGAGGTTGTCGCGGCCCTTGGGCTGCGGGAAGGCGAGAAGGTTGCGGACATCGGCGCCGGCTCAGGCTACTTCTCGGTTCGCCTCGCACGCGCGGTCGGCCCCAAAGGCAAGGTTTATGCCGTCGACATCCAGCAGGATCTGATGGACTACCTCGCCAAGCGCGCCAAGGACGAAGACCTCCCAAACTTGATCCCGACGCTTGGTACGGCCGCCGATCCGAATCTGCCCGCCGGTTCGCTGGACTTGATCTTCATCTGCGACGTCGGCCACCACATTGAGAACCGCCAGGCGTATTACGCCAAGCTGGCCGCCGGTCTCGCTCCGGGAGGCAAGATCGCGATCGTCGACTTCTACAAACGCGAGCTTCCCGTCGGGCCCGGCGTCGCGATGAAGATCGCCAAACCGGAGATGATCTCGGAGCTCGAACAAGCCGGTTTCCATTTGGAAGCCAGCCACGACTTCTTGCCCTACCAGTACTTTCTGGTCTTCAGCCGCTAGCTGTTCGGCGCGAAATGCTCGAACCCTTCCGGCTCGAGCGGGAGGCGCTCGCCTCGTGCGGACTCGCGCCAGAGGCCCGCGCCCGGTTCCACGCGTCCGATTCGCGTGATCGGTAGTTCCTCGAAGGACTCTGGGATCGCAAGCTTGGACGGCGCTGCGAACAGCAGTTCATACTCCTCGCCGCCATGCAACGCTCTTTCCAACCCCGCCTCGGGGAACAGGGGCAGACGCTCAGTCTCGATGACGAGCGCTACGCCTGAGGCGCGGGCCATGCGCCCGGCATCGGTAGAGAGGCCGTCGCTCACGTCCATACAAGCGGCGACGCCGAGCGTTAGCAACCGCCTTCCCAGTGCAATGCGAGCCTGCGGACGCAGGTGCCGCTGCACCGCCGCGTCGTCCAAGCCGGCCCCGGCCAGCAGGCGTTCGAGCCCCAGCGCGGACCCGCCCAGTCGCCCGGAAACGTAGACGCCGTCGCCCGGCTTCGCCGCCGAGCGCAGCATGGCTCGTCCTTTCTCCACCGCCCCGGCGACGGTGACGTGAGCAGCGATGAAGGGCGCCCGCGCAACGTCTCCGCCGACTAGGGGGAATGCCGGTACGGCGTTTGTCGGAGTTTCAGAAAACATTCCTCCTATGAATTGTTGTATCCAGCGAAAATCTAAGTCCCGCGGCAAGCCCAGCGACAACGTGAACCAGCGCGGCAGCCCGCCCATCGCGGCGATGTCGCTTAGGCCGCGGACCAGCGTCTTGGCGCCGAGTAGATCAGGTGGATGGAGCTCGCGAATAAAGTGCGTGTTTTCAATGATTTGGTCCGTAGTGATCAGCGTCTCGAAATCGCTTGTCTCGGCCGCCAGGACGGCGGTGTCGTCGCCGATTCCGATGCGCACCATCGGTGAGACCGATCTCCCGGCGAAACCTTCGATGTAAGTGATGATCTCGGCTTCCCCGTAGGGTAATGGTTCTGTCATTTTCTTTTTGAAAGCGTTTTCACCGATTGACATCTCTTCCGAGGGGTTGCTACATTTCGGGCTTGTTGATTCCGGTGTTGTAGCCACCCGCTAGAGGTGGCGCTGAGTTCGGTCTGACGCGAAAGTCGACCTGCCCGCAAGCCCGACAGACGAACACTCGAGCCCGCATGAAGCGTAACTACTTTATCGTGGTTTTGGCGCATCCGATCTATGGTCGCCTTCGCCGCCTCCACATCCCGCATTATGCTCTCCACGTGGCGGTAAGCCTGGTGGTTCTGGCGGCCATCGCCGGAATCGGCTTTGTTTCGAGCTACACCCGTATGCTCGGCAAAGTTTCGGAGTTCAACCAACTCCGGACCGAGAAGGTCGCTCTGCAAGCGCGCTATGACGAGCTGCGTGCTCGCGTGGAAGAGAACGACGTGCAGATCGCCTCGCTGGGCGACTTGGCGTCCGAGGTTTCAATCGCGTTCGGTATTCGCCGTGAGCTCGAAGGAGCCGGCGCGGGTGCGGGCGACGAGATCGAGCAGGCGGAGTTTGATCCGCGGCGCCAATACGACTTCCTGCACGCCATCCGCACGCCTTCGCGGCAGGGCGCCTCGATGCTGAGCTGGCTCAGTAACACTACGCCTTCGATCTGGCCGGTTCCCGGGCGTATCAACAGCCCCTTCGGACGCCGCATTGATCCGTTCCATGGCGGCGGCGGCTTCCATGCCGGAATCGACTTGAGCGCCGCTTCGGGAACTCCCGTCGTTGCGACCGCGGATGGCGTAGTCGCCGATGCCGGTTGGATGGGTGGCTATGGCAAGCGCGTGGAGATCAAGCACGGCAAGAACGGTCTTTCGACCGTGTACGCCCACCTGACCGAGATTTTCGCCACTCCGGGACAAGTGATCCGCCGCGGCGAAGTCGTAGGCCGCGCGGGCAGCACTGGTCGCTCGACCTCCGCTCACCTTCACTATGAAGTACGATTCCACGGCACGAGCGTGAATCCGTACAAGTATCTGCGCCAAGCGGACGTCCAGACGGCCGGTCTAGTCGCCGCGGACTAAGAGTTAACCACTGTTCTTCTCAAGCGCCGCTCGGTGGGGAGTCCACCCAGCGGCGTTTGCGTTTCCCCTTCGCAGCGTAGACATTCAGGTTGTCCGCTTGTTACGGCGCCATCGTTTTTTCCAGCAGACTTTCCGGCAGTTGCCACCGGGCGATTGCTTTCTCCCCTTCGTTGCGCACCGAGAAGCCGGTTTCGAGCGCCTGCGCCCAGGCTTGGCTGCTCTCCGAACGAGAAGAGCGCAAGGCCGTCCGTCCGAGTCCGTTGAGGCTCTCCAGCATTTTGGCGAGCTCTTCCGCGTCGGCGGACGAGTTGCACTGCGCCTCGAGCGTCGCGTCCACTGTCGCGTTTGCTCCATCGCGCAGGCTCAGCGATGCATCCTGAGCGCTCAGTAGGGCTCGCGCGATCAGCGAGAGGTTGATCCAGCCCTCCGGCGGATCGCTCATCGTATCGGCCAATCGCCGAGGCTCGATCCAGATCCATACGAGCGCGCCTCCGTCGAGCGCGGCGCGGGCTCGTGCGGCGAGCTCCGGGCCGAAGGTTGCGGCGGCTGCGAGCCGGTCGGCCCCATCCGGGCGAGGGCCGGCCGTCACCCCTAGCAGGCCGGAATCGAGCGCGCGGATCGATACCAGGTTGCCTGAGTGAACGGCGGGGAGAGCGCAGGCCCTCTCATCAAGCGCTGCGGGGCACGCGGCTCCGTTCTGCTCCAAATATCGGCGCACGAGCGACAGCGGAAAACGGCCGGCCGCCAGGCCGACGATCTCGTCCGTTCCGACCGCCAGGGCGAGCGCATCCACGTCCGGCTCGACCATCGCCAATCCGCTCGCGGCGCTCAGCCGTTGGCGGACCAGTCGGCCGAGCGTATCGGACTTCCGCAGCGGGGCCAACTCCGTGTAGAGAACCACAGATGCGTCGCTTGGGGCGCTCTCGAGCACGCGGTTCTCGAGGGGCTCTCGGCGCTCGAGCAGCATCGCCAGCCCAATCCCAATCGCGACGGCTAAAGCGACCCATAGGCCCCAACGTACTTTCGCGGACAAACGACCCTTCACCAGCCCAGTATACTGAGGCCCCGAGGGGCTCCCACGTGCGGTTGGCCACAATGCACCAGGCGGTGGTTTTGCACCGCTCAAATTCGACCCAAGCTATTGAAAATGAAACTTTTAGAGCCGTTTTGTGCGTCTTTGTGAACGGCCCCCTGATTGCACTATCTCAGGGCGGCGACACTTTCGCTACGGAGGGATGCGCATGAAACGCATATTTGCAGTACTGACCACGGCGCTGATGGCCGGACTGATTGCGCCTCCCCCCTCGAATGCCCAGTCCTCGGACTCAGGCCCCGCGATGGGGGTGGCTCGTATCAGCCTCACCAACGGCGACGTCACGACACGAAGAGGCGACTCAGGCGACTGGGTTGCGGCTTCGGTCAACACCCCGCTCGTGGAGGGCGACATCATCGAAACGGGTCCGGGTTCGCGCGTCGAGATTCAGCTCGACTACTCGAACCTGATCCGGCTCGACGGCTCGTCGACGCTCGAAATCGCGGAGCTGGGTGATCGCCGGTTCCGGGTGCGCCTGCTCGACGGGCGCGCGACCTACAGCGAGCTTCGCGGTGGCGAGGCGGACGTCGACATCGAGACGCCATTTGTCGCGGTGCGTCCGCGTGAAAACGGTCGCTATGAGATCGAAGTCCAACCCGGCCAGACGGTTGTGCAGGTACGCCGCGGCGAGGCCGAAGTCGCCATGCAGGACGGCGTCGAGAAGGTCAACAAAGGCCATTTGCTCGCGATCCGTCAGGGCGAAGATGGGCGGCTCGATCTGCGCGACGGCCGCGATGAGCCATCTTCGGAATGGGACCAGTGGAATCAGATGCGCGACGAGCGCCTAGCGAAGTCTGAGTCCTACCGCTACGTGAGCCGCTCGGTCACGGGCGCGGATGACCTGGACTACTACGGCGACTGGTCGTATGTGTCCGGCTACGGCAACTGTTGGTACCCGCGCGTGAACGCCGGCTGGTCTCCGTACCGCAATGGCCGCTGGACATGGGTCGACTACTACGGCTGGAGTTGGGTCGGTTACGAGCCTTGGGGCTGGGCGCCGTACCACTACGGACGCTGGTTCTACAGCCCGGTGCGCGGTTGGGGCTGGTGGCCCGGTCAGAGCCACTACCGTTACCACTGGCGGCCGGCATTGGTGGCCTTCTTTGGCTACTCGGGCCGCAACTTCTCGGTTGGCGTCGGCTTCGGCTACGGCAACGTGGGCTGGGTGCCGCTCGCGCCTTATGAGACCTACTACCCGTGGTACGGCCGAGGCGGCTACTATGGCGGACGCTACGGCGGCGGCTATGGCGGCCGGGGCGGCAACACGATCATCGTCGACAACAGCGTCAACATCTACAACACCTACCGCAATGCACGCATCAACAACGGCGTGACGGTGGTGGACTCCAACGGCTTCGGCCGCGGTCAGCTCAACAATCCGCGCAGCCTGCGCGGCGAAGAGCTGCAGCGCGCCAGCCTGATGCGCGGCCAGATCCCGGTCGTGCCCGAACGTGGGAGCTTGGGTCAGGTCGTCAACCGCTCGGCGCGCCAGGGCAATTCCATGGCCGCGCGCGCCGGGGATGTGCGGACCTTCCGCGCAACAATGGCCGCACTTCGGCGGCAGGCGTCCGCGAGGACGGGTTCCGTTCGACCAGCAGCGCACGCAGATCGCAAGCTCCGTGCGCGACTTCCGTAACAACCGCAACGCAAGCGGCTTGCAGTCAGGCGGCGTGCGATTCCGTCGCGGCGGCTCGTCCTCCTCCGCCCGCGGACCCTCGACGGCTCGCGGCGGCGTGGCGGACACGTCCAAGAGCAGCGTGCGCTCGAGCTCGGATACTTCCGGCTGGCGCAGGGCTGGCGAACCGGCGCATGGCTCGACCGGTAGCGTCCGCACACCATCGAGCGTGACGCGAACGCCAGGGGCGGACTCCTCGTCCTCGCGTGTGGGCCGCACCGGCGACGTGCGCGGCTCTTCGCGAGCCACACGCCCTCGAGTTCGAGCTCGGCCACGCGGGGATTCCCGCAGGGCTCCAACAGCCGAGTGAACCGTTCCACGCCGACCACCAACGATCGGCGCGCGTCCGAACCGCTCGTGCGCTCGCGCAGCGCTCGAGCTTCCCGTCGTCCAGCTCTAGCCGAGTGGACCGCGGCGGCAGCTCGACGCGTTCGGCCCCGAGCGTCAATCGATCGCCCAGCCGGGTCGATCGCGGATCGTCGCCGAGCAGGGGCTCGTCGCCTTCGATAGGCTCGCGAACTCCGAGCTCTTCGACCAGTCCGAGCCGGGTGGACCGCAGCGGGCAGTCTTCGCGCTCGCGGCAAAGCTTCCCAAGCTCGTCTTCCAGCAGAGTGAACCGCGGCTCCTCGTCGAGCCGCGGGGCCTCTCCGTCGATCGGCTCCACGCTCGCCGAGCGTGAGCCGCAGCCCCAGCCGGGTGGACCGCGGTAGCAGCTCGGTTTCGCGCACGCGTTCGAGTTTCCCAAGCTCCTCGGCTAGCCGCGTCAATCGCGGATCGAGCAGCTCGCGAAGCTCGAATGCGTACAGCGGGAGCCGTTCGCCGAGCCGTGCGCCTTCGTCGATGAGCATCCCATCGCGCTCGCGTTCAGCGCTCCCAGCGTTCGCTCGGCCCCCTCGCGTTCGGCTCCGTCGCGTTCGATGCCCAGTATGCGCACTGCGCCCAGCCGCGGCGGCGGTTCGATGTCGCGTCCCTCGCGGTCCAGCGGGCCTAGCATGCGTTCCGCACCGTCGCGCTCGGGCGGTGGCGGAGGCGGCGTAAGATCCGCGCCAACACGCAGCCGTTCCGGCGGCCGCGGGCGCTAACAGAGTCTCCTCCGGGAGCGCTTCCAACAAGGGCGGGCGCGGCTTTTCTCGAGCCGCGCCCGTCTCCGTTTCGTACAATTTCCCTCTATGCCCACTTTCCCAAAAGAACACGTCGCACTCGTGACCGGCGCTAGCCTCGGCATCGGCGCCGCTACGGCCGTCGAGCTTGCGCGCCAGGGAGCGCGCGTCGCCGTCCACTACAACTCGAGCCGTGAGGCCGCCGAGGGCGTCGCCAGGCAGATCGCCGATCTCGGCGGCGAGGCAAAGCTGTTCCAGGCCGATGTCTCCAACGCAGGAGAAGCCAAAGCGCTCGCCGCCAAAGTGCTTGCCGAGTTCGGGCGTATCGACACCCTGGTCAACAATGCCGGCTCCTTGGTCGATCGCAAGGGCTTCTTCGAGATCGACGACGCCTACTGGCAGAAAGTGATGGATATCAACCTGACCTCCGTGCTGTGGGTGAGCCAGCCCGTGGCGAAGCACATGGCCGAGCGCGGTTCAGGCGCCATCGTCAACCTGGGCTCGATTGCCGGCCACAACGGCGGCGGCCCCGGCGCGATCGCCTACTCCACCTCGAAGGCGGCGATCACCTGTTTGACCAAAGGGATGGCCAAGGAGCTGATCAAGAGCGGCATCCGCGTCAACGCCGTCAACCCGGGCGTCATCCTGACGCCGTTCCACGAGCGCTTCAGCTCCGAGGATCGGATGAAAGCGATGGTGTCGCAGATTCCGCAAGGCCGCGCCGGCACGGCCGAGGAGTGCGCTGGAGTGCTCGCGTTCCTGGCCTCGCCCGCCGCGGCTCACATCGTCGGCGAATCGATCGAGGTCAACGGCGGCATGCTGATGGATTAGGCGGCGCTGCTACTCCGCCAAACCGAACGTCAATATGTTTGATCCCACTGCGATCGTCACATACTGCTTGCCGTCGACCGCATAGCTCATCGCCGACGTCTTGATCGTCGCGTTCAGCGGCGTGCGCCACAGCGTCTTGCCGTCGCGCTCGTCCGCTGCGACGAAATATCCGCTCGGGTCGCCGTAGAACAACAGCCCGCCCGCCGTGCCCAGCACGCCGATGTAGCGCTTGCCGTCGACCGGACCCTCCTGCGGAACTTCCCAGACGATCTCGCCGGTCTCGATGTTGTAGGCCCGCAGATAGTTCTGGCCCGGGTCGGCCTTGGCCGGTGCGGACTTCCAACTGCCCGGAAGGCGGTTCACGCGGCAGCGCTCTGTGGTCATCACGTAATAAAACCCGGTGGCTTCGCTGTACGCGGTGCTCTGCCAATTCGTGGCATGGTCGGGGCAACTCAGCGCCGGCGGCGGATCGGCTGGAATTGGGCGGCCGTTCTCGTCCAGCCCCGTCGCCCAGGTGATCTTGCGGACAAGCGGCTTGCCGAGCAACAGCTCGCCGTCGGTGCGGTCGAAGACGTAGAAGAAGCCGTTGCGGTCGGCGTGCAACAGCAGCTTGCGCGCCTTGCCGCGATAATCGGCGTCGATCAAGACGTTGGGCAGCACGGCGTCCCAGTCATGCGTGTCGTGCGGAGTGAACTGGTGATACCACTTCATCGCGCCGGTGTTGGGGTCGAGCGCGAGCAAGCTGTCGGTGTAGAGGTTGTCGCCGCCGCGCTGGCTGTCGTCGGAGTTCGGCCAAGGGTTGCCGGTAGCCCAGTAGAGCGTGTCGGTGTGCGTCCGCGTCGTAGGAGCCGGTGAGCCAAGTGGAGCCGCTGCCAAGCTTGTAGCCCGGTCCTTCCCAGGTCTCGATGCCGGGTTCTCCCACGTCGGGTAATGGTCCAGTGTCGCCAAGCAAGCTCGCCCGTGTCGGCTTTGTAGGCGGCGACAAAGTCAGCGGATGCCCCAGTCTCCGCCCGCGACGCCGGCCACGACCGTGTCCTGACGACCAAGCGGTGCGACCGTTCCGCCGTACTTCTGCTTCTCCTCCGGCATCACGGTCTCCCCACACGAGCGCGCCGGTGGTGCGGTTGAGTGATCAGGTGTGCATCGTCGGTGACCATGAAGATCTTGTCGCCCAGCACGGCCACGCCGCGGTTGGTGCCGAGCGACGGGTCCGAGACCAAGCCCTCGGTGCGCGGACGCGCGTAGCGCCAAATCAGCGTGCCGCTCGCGGCGTCGAGCGCCATCGCCTGGCTGGGCCTGGTGGCGTACATCACGCCGTCGACAACTAGCGGCACCGTCTCCAGGCCGAAGTAGCGCATGTTCTCGTGGTACGGCGTGTCGGGCAAGAACTGCTGCCACAGCGGCATCGTACAGGCCTGCTTCCACCAGCTTGTCCACGTTGCCGCGGTTGATCTGGTCGAGTTTGCTGAAGCGGTTGCCGCGCACGTCGCTGCTGTAGGTGCAGCCAGTTGTGCGGTTTGGGGTCGAGGATTTGCTCGAAGCTGACGCTGTCGGCGGGCTTCTTTCGTTGCGCCCGCGGCGTGCTCTCAGCGGTCACTCCGGTACGCCGGCTCAGGTAGGCGAGCAGGTTCTGCAACTCGGCCTCCGAGGCTCGAGTGCGCGGCATGGCCGATAAGGTTTCGTCCGTGATCTGCGCCACACTGTCGAGCGAAAGCGGGTGGATGCGACCCGCAAACCTGCAGCGCCAGGCTGAAACGTGTGCGATTGCGTGCAAAACCGCGCAGCGCCGAGCCGTCCGGCAGTTCCACTCGGACCAGATCGTAGCCGCCGCGATCTGCGTGCCGGGCTCCAGCAGCGATTCACGCAGCTCACCTACGTTCGCCTGTCGCAATGGCGGACAGGTCAGGCCCGATTGCCGCGCCCGCGCCCGCGACCATGTGGCAATTTCCGCATTTGCCCGCGCCAAAGAAGAGCGTTTGCCGGCCTCGACGTCGCCCGCCACCTGCGAGTCCGCCGCGGAGGCATTGAGCGCGATCACCAAGTCAGCCAAACCCGCGATGGTCGCGTCAGGCAGGTCGAAGCCCGGCATGCCCGCCGCCGGCACGCCGTTGCGGATGACCCCTTCGAGGCTGCTCTTCGAGCGCCGGCGCACGCGCGAGCTCCCGGCGAGTCCCGGCCTCGCTGGCTGCTCCTGCGCATCGGCTGCCGTGGCAGCCTGAGCAAAGTTTGGCGTACGTCTCGGCGAACTTCGGCGGACACCGTCAGTCCGCCGGGCCCCCGGGCAGGTGCGAATGGTGCCAATTGCGACGGCGAGCGCTGCCGTCAGAACGAAGCGCGCGATGGGAGGGGTATCGGTCATGGAAGGACACTGGTTTCCGTCTGCCCAGGTGCGCAGAGGCCACCCAACACAGCTTGACACAGTGAAGAATCCGCTCGACGCTCGACAGTCTTTTTCAGTTGTATGCAAGAATGGCCGCCCGAACGCGACTGTCCAGTTAGAAGGTCGAATTTTGATACGTCGCAGCAAGACGCGCTCTACGAGCAGGCAGCCGGCCAATACCGCGGCCATCGCTTCGCCTTGCCCGCGCCTACGAAGCGGGACCCGACAAGCGTGCGGAGCTGCGGCAAGATCCACATTGCTTTGTGGCGCAGTCTTGCGGTTTTCGACGGACGCTGCTCGTTGCGGACCTGGGTCTACCGCGTCGCGCATTAACACGGCGGCGTCGCACGTGATCAAGAGCAAGCGCGCCAGGACGAGTGGGACGACAGCTTGGAAGATCCGGAAGCAGAGCTTACAGGCGTGTCCGCGACGCTGACCGCCAAATGGACTCTCGAACGCCTCGCCAAGCTGATTCGGCGCCTGGAAACCCATCGACAGGCTGGTGATCTCGCTCACCTCGAAGGCGAAGACGGCTACCGATCGGCGAGGACTCAGCGGCCTTGCGGCCGGCAATGTGTCCGTCAAGATCCACCGCATCAAAAGCGCCACTCGCCCGTCAATTCCAACAAGGAGAAGGCAATGCCAAATAAGCTGACTCCCGATAGTCCCGAAGAGCCTGGCAGAACCAGACCGTGGAGGAAACCACCATGACGCCAGATGACATCCGCAGCAAAGCGCTCGAGTTCCAAGCGAAGATTCGGCGTAGAAATTTACGCGAATACGTTGGAGTCGCCTTCGAACCGCGATGTATTGCGGTTTCATGTGGTTCTTGCCGGGGTCTGTTGCCGGTTGGGCTCCGGGCCTCACATTGGCCGGCATCTACTTCGCCACCTATCAGCTCTGGCGAGACGGATCGGCGCACGAGGTCCCAGTCGATTCGCCTCCCATGCAATGTCTGGGAATTCACCTGGTCAGAGATCGCTCGCCAAAGAGACATGCTTCGACGAGTTGGCCCAGACGGATGATCGGACCCGTTCTGCCTGGCCTGGTCCTATTCTTCAATGGCGTCTGGATTCAGAACGTCCACAACCTTCAACAGTCTTTGGTCATGGCGGCCTCGGGTTTTAGCCGCGGTGTTGGCCTTCGTGTACTGGCTCACCGTCCGATATGGCCAGCAAGCTGGACTGGTGGTTCTGGCGCGTTGGGCGCATTAGGGCTCGCAAGGCTAAAGCGATGCTCTGATCTTCTTCACCAGCGCTGCTTCCTCGCGCCCCTTGTACAGGGGTCGAGCGGATAGCAGCCCGACACCAGCCCGTTGCGCGGACCTGTGGTGCAGTCCGAGAACGTGCGGCAGATGCGTTTGACGTTCAGCGCGCCCTTCGCGCAGCGTGTCCGCCGGAAGTTCCGCAGGAGAGAACCATGCGTCCCAATCCGACCGCGTCCACTTTGCCGTTCCGCACGGCCCACTGAGCGACGTGTGGCAGGAACTCCTGCAGGTAGGTGTAGCCGGTGCCGACCAGCACCAGGTCTGGAAGCCCGCCTTGAGCTTGCTGCGGGGCGTCGATCTGCCGCGCCGCTCCCACCAGCGGGTCCTCCGGCGGCTGATAGCCGTCCGACGGCGGAAACATCGCGCCGGCCTTTGGATGTGCGGGTTGTAGTACGGGCTGCCGGCCGAGATGTTCACCATGCGAATGTCGAGAGATTCGAGCAATTGCAGGAATTGCTTCCGCCTGCTCAGGTCATAGGCGGTTGGGTTGTCGCGGTCGACGCCGAAACCCCACAGATAAGGCGTCTCGGTCTCTTCCGGAATGCCCGGCCCGAGCTTTGAGCCTTCGCCTTTATCCGGGTCCGGCTTGTAGGCGACGAAGTCGAACGCGCTCAAGCGTACGCCGATCTCGAGTCAGTCGCGCCGTAAGCACGCCTTCGACCAACTCGCAGAAACGCGCGATTCTCGAACGATCCGCCGTAGGGGCCCGAGCCGCGTGTGGGCGCCTCAAGAATTCGTGCCCGAGGTAGCCGGCAGTGCTTCAGATCGACAAACTGCGCCCTGCAGCTCTCGGCGATCTTCGCGGCCCCAATGAAGCGCTCTCCGATCAGCGCCCGGATCGCATCGTCCGACATCACTGGATAATCCGCTCTAGCCCTTGCTTGCGGTCGAGCACCGGGTGCCGATAAAGGATTTGCGGCTCCGGCTTGTCCTTGGAAGCGGCAGAAGCGTCCCGAGTGCGTGTTGAAGCCGACGAGTAGGTCGTCCGTCGAGCCGAACGCCTGCGATGCGCGCTCACCAACCCTTCGCTGAGCAGCCCGGCCATCCCATCGCGATTGGCCCGGTGGATGATGAGCTGATCTGCCCGCGCGCCCTTCCGACGACGGGCTTCTTGCCTCGCCGCCCCAAATCCACTTCGCGCCGCTGGAGCCGAAATTGCGCCAACGCCTCTGCATTCACCCGCTCGGCTGCCCGTCGGCCTCGGCATCCCAACCCTCCATGGGGTGGATCACGTAGTGGTTGCCCACGGTGAAGTCGATCCGGATCGGTTGCCGGGGTGGCGACTCGGGCGCTTTCTCGATCGCGTCCTCAGCCTCGATCGGCAGGCCGGCATCAGCCAGACGCTCACGAAAAAGCGCTCGACGGTTTTCAGGATGCAATGCGGGGAAAGGCCATGACGAACACTCCAGTATAGGAGTCCTCGCCAAATCTGGCCGGACGATAATGGGAAAGCTCAAGGAATCCAATCGTGCCCGAGTCCGACCGCAAACAACTCGAACAAGCCTGCTGCGCGGACGGACGCTTCCCGCCCGGCCAGTCGCTCACCGTCAAGTGGCCAGTTCTGCACGAGGGCTTATCTTCGCCTTCGATCCCGGAGACCTGCACCTCACTCTGGGCGGCTTGGTTGCGAACCCGTTGCGCCTGAGTTGGCAGGAGTTCCGATCTCTGCTCCCGCAAGCGTCGTTGACTTCCATTGCGTGACGACCTGGAGCAAGTTCGACAACGAATGGGAAGGCGTTTTGTTTCGCACCATCGCTGAGAAGGCCCAGATCCAGCCCGAGGCCAAGTTCGTGCTCATCAAAGCCGACGGCGGCTACACCACCAACGCTCCTCTCGAAGACCTGATGCGCGACGACGTGCTGCTGGCCGACTGGCACGCGCCCGAACCGCTCGACCCCGAGCACGGCGCGCCGCTGCGCTTGGTCGCGCCGCATCTCTACGCCTGGAAGAGCGCCAAGTGGCTGCGGGGTTTCGAGCTGCTCAGCGCCGATCGCGCCGGTTTTTGGGAGCAGGTCGGTTGCACACATGTACGGCGACCCTTCCTCGAGCAGCGATACGGGGCCAGTAGGCGGTTCGCTATCATGCGGCCTTCATGTCCGGAAGACAATAAGCCGCCAAAGGCCTACAGCAACCCGAAATTTTCTCAACAGCGCCGAGGCGCGCACGATTCGCATTCTCGCGGAATACATCGAGCCGAGAAGGCCTGAACGTCGCGGCGTCCGCGACACGATCGTCTTTTTCGGCTCGGCGCGCTTCGTCGATCAGGAGACCGCCGTGTGGAAGGCTCATGGCGGCGGCCTCCAGCGAGGAGGACAAACGCAAGGCGCAGCAGGCTTTGCGCGGCGCGCGCTACTACGAGGACGCCCGCAAGTCGCCCATGCACCGCGGTACTGGCGGACGAGGAAGCGCCCCGCCGGACCGCACTTCGTCATTTGCAGCGGTGGTGGGCCGGGCATCATGGGAGGCGGGTCAACCGCGTGCGCATGACGCCGGCGGCGAATCGGTCGGCTTCAACATCAGCCTGCCTTCGAGCAGACGCCGAATCCTTACATCACGCCCGACCTTTCTTTCGATTTCCACTGCTTCTTCATGCGTAAGCTCTGGTTCGCCTATTTGGGCAAGGCGCTCGTCGGCTTTCCCGGCGGCTTCGGCACGCTCGATGAAGTCTTGGAAATGCTCACCCTGGTCCAAACGCACAAGCTCCGCAAACCGATCCAAGTCCTCCTCTATGGGCGCGACTATTGGGACTCCGTACTGAGCATCGACGCGCTCGTCGAATGGGGCACGATCAGCCCCGACGATCGCAAGCTATTCCAATACGTCGATACGCCCGAGGAAGCGTTCGCCTCTCTGACCGCATGGCTGACCGAAAACTACTTCTAAGTCGTTGAATGTAAACATTTGCACGTGACTTTGAAACCGTGCGGATTTCCATTTCGAAAGCTTCGCGCCTATGATACGCTTGGCGTCAAAGTCCCGAACTGGAGGGAACCAACATGAAACGGATGATCGTTTGTGCGGTTGCAATCGCGTTTGCAGCCGCCGGCGGCGCTCCCGCTCAGCAGAGCGGGGGCGGTACGACTGGGGGTGGAAATACCAATACCGGCGGTGGTGGGAATACGAACACCAACACGAACACGGGCGGAGGGAATCAAGGCGGGCGTGGGGGCCAGCAGGGCAATCAATCCAACGACCCGTTCGGACAACAACAGCAACGGATGCCGGAGATTCCGCGCCCAATCTTTCTCTCGGGCAAGGTCGTGCTGGACAACGGCCAGCCGCCTCCGGAGCCGGTGACCATCGTGCGCAACTGCAATGGCCAGCGCTTTCCGGAAAGCTACAGCGACCCTAAAGGAAACTTCAGCTTCCAAGTAGGGGCCAACCCGTCGGTGGCTTTGACCGATGCGAGCGTCAGCGGATTCGGCAACGGAACAGGCTCCGGCGGATTTGGGAGCAGCCCCTTTGGAGGCGGCGGGTTTGGCGGAGGGCAGATGTCCGGCGACATGAGCGTCGACTTTACCGGCTGCGACCTGACCGCGGAGCTACCTGGCTTCCGTTCGGAAAGGATCTCTCTCGGCCGCCGTCGCGCCATGGACAATCCCGACATTGGCATCATCGTGCTGCACAGCCTCGGCGGCCCGGTCTCGTCCATCATCAGCGCCACCACGTTGCAGGCGCCCAAGAAAGCTAAGTCCTCCTACGACAAGGCGATGCGCGAGATGACGAAAAAGAGCTCCAGCCCGGAGAAAGCTGCGAAGGAGCTCGAGAAGGCGGTGGAAGAGTATCCTCAGTTCGCCGCCGCATGGGCGCTACTGGGCGATACGCGCGCGAAGATGAACGATCACGAAGGCGCAAAGGAAGCCTACGAGAAGGCCGTGGCAGCCGATCCGGATTATCTTCGCCCCTACCCGGCCTTGGTCCAGATGGCCGTAAACGCCAACGACTGGGAACGGACCAGCGAGCTATCCCAGAAGATGCTCTCGATCAATCCCGGCATTACACAGGTGCGCTTCTACCAAGCCGTCGCCCAGCTCAACCTGGGACGCATCGATGACGCGCGGACGACCACGATGCACATTCAATCGGGTCCCGACGCGGCGCAGTTCCCGAAGACGCATCAGATCATGGGCCTGATCTATTCGCAGCAAGGGGCGTTTTCCGAGGCTGCGAAGGAGTATCGCGCTTACCTGAAGGCGGAGCCTGATAGCTCAAACGCGGAGAAGGTCAAGAAACAGCTCAACGAGTGGGAAGTCCTCGGCGTCATCCAACCCGAGTAGCTTAGCCCGCGAGAGCTTTCTCTACGATCCGCCCCAGATTCGGCGGCAACTGCAATCCGAGCGCGGCCTTGTGACCGCGCTCGCTCATTTTCAGCCACGTCCGTTGCAGGATGCGGATCAGCTTCTCTTCATCGTGCTTTGCCGCAAAGTCCGCGAACTCATACTCTAGAAAAACAAGGCAGATCGCGTCCTCGAGCGTCTGGCACTCCGGGTCCGTCTTCAAATTCTTCTTCTTGAGCAGCGAGCGCACGCGCCCGATCTCCTCCTCGCCGTAGCCCGTCTCGCGCAGGATCTTCGCCGTCGTCTCGGCGTGAAACTCCGCCAAGTCCTCCCGCCATTGCTTGTAGCCGCGGCGGTCCATCGGATAGTCGCCCCTCGGGATCATCCAGCGGCCGATGTGCTGCGCACGGGCGGCCAGCCGCAGCGGTTCGGAGGCGTCAGGCTCGAGCTTCATGAGCCAGTCCGTCATGCGCTCGGAGTAGAGCCTCTCCTTGTTTTGGGGATCGTTGGCGTTGTAAGCGTCGATCTGCTCGATCGCCCGTTCGAACCGGTTCTGCATCAATGTCCCGCCGTCGTTCCCAGCCACTTCTCGATCGGCGGGAACAACACGGCCTGCATCTCGGGCGTGTCCACGTTCTCGGGCGTAATCAGGTAGGCTCCGGAATCCATCTCACGCTGAGGCTCGCGTCCCGCCAGTTTCTCGCCCATCGCCTTGGCCGCCTCGTAGCCCATCTTGAACGGGTCCTGCACGACGATCGAATCAATCGCACCGGCGCGCATCTCGTCGATCAAGTCTTCGCTCGCATCGAAGCCGACGACTTTGACTTGGTCCGAGAGGCCGCGCTGTTTGACTGCACGGACGGTTCCGTCGGTAGAGGACTCGTTGTCGGCAAAAAGCCCGACTAGGTCTGGATGCGCCGTCATCAGGTTTTCGGCTTCTTCCATAGCTTTGGCGCGGTCAGCCATGTTGAAGCGCACGCCCAGGTTCTCGATGTCCGGGAACTCTTCGGCAATCGCGTCGATGAACCCCTGCTCGCGTTGCATGGTGGAAGCCGAGCCGGGCATGAACCCGATCACGCCGACCTTGCCTTTGCCGCCCACGATTTCGCCCATGCGGCGCGCAGCCATGCGTCCTGCCGCGTAGTTGTCGGTGGCAACGTAAGTGATGATCTTGTCGGTCTTGATGCTCGAGTCGAAGATCGAAACGGGAATGCCTTGCCCGGCGGCGCGCTCGACCACCGCAACCAGAGCCTCCTCATCCACCGGCGCGAGCACGATACCGGCTACCTGCCGCGTAATCAGGTTCTCGACGATCGTGATCTGGCGGCTTGCGTCGATCTCGAGCTGCGGTGCATTCCACAGTACGTCGAAGCCGTATTCCTCGCCCGCTTTGAGCGCACCGGCGTGGATGGTTTGCCAGAAAATGTGGTTCGTCCCCTTTGGGACTACGCCGACCACCGGCTTGCCGGGCTCTCGGTCGCAGGCGGCGAGCAGGGCGGGCAGTGCGAGAAGCTCGCGGCGTCGGATCATGCCAGAAAGTTTCGCATAGTCACAATAGAGGTATGGCTTTGCAGTTGCTCCAGGTCGATGCGTTCACAAACAAGCCGTTCGGCGGCAATCCGGCGGCAGTCTGCTTCTTGGAGCAGCCCGCCGACGAGGAGTGGATGCAACACGCGGCCGCGGAGATGAACCTCTCCGAGACCGCCTTCCTCGTGCCGGAAGACGATGACTCCTACGGACTGCGCTGGTTCACGCCCGCGACCGAGGTTGACCTGTGCGGCCATGCCACGCTCGCTTCCGCTCACGCACTGTGGGAAACGGGCCGCCTCGCGCCCGAGAGCGACGCCCGCTTTCGCACCAAGAGCGGGCTGCTGGTCTGCCGCCGCTCTGGTGACGCAATCGAGATGGACTTCCCCTCGACGCCGGTCCGCGAAGCCCCGCCGCCGAAGGGGCTCGTCGAAGCCCTTGGCGCGGAACCGGCCTTCGTAGGCGTCAGCCGCTTCGACGTGTTCTGCGAGCTCGACTCCGAGCAAACGGTGCGTGCGCTTGCTCCCGATCATCGCGGCCTTAAGGATGTCGGAGTTCGCGGCGTCATCGTCACGGCGGCGTCGAGCGGCGACCCTTACGATTTCGTGTCGCGCTTCTTTGCGCCCGGCTCCGGCATCGACGAAGACCCGGTCACCGGGTCCGCTCACTGCGCGCTAGCGCCCTATTGGGCCGCGAAGCTGGGCAAGATGGAGATGCTTGGCTTCCAGGCCTCTCCACGGGGCGGGGAAGTGGGCATGCGCTTTTCCGGGACCCGCGTCACGCTGGTCGGCCGCGCCGTCACCACACTCAAAGGCGAGCTGCTGGTCTGACTCGAAGCCGGTCTTAGGCCGCCAACTCCGGCTGGATCTCTCCCTGGCCCGACAATGGCTGCCGCTCGGCGCTGAGCGGCTCGGTTGGGTCGATGAAGAACCACAGCGCCGCCGAAATCAGGGACATCCCGGCGATCCAAGCCAGCGGATAGTTCCAGCCGTAGCTCTCCACCATCCAGCCATACGCGAGCGAGACGATCGTCGAGCCCACTTGCCCCGCGCTGTTCATCGCGCCCGTGATCGCGCCTGCGCTCTCCTTGCCGATGTCCAGGCATACCGCCCAGCAGTTAGGCAACATGAAGTCCGATGCGGCAAAGGCTGCCGCCAGCATCACCGCGGCCACGTATGCGTTCTGGATGCCGAGCGAGGCGAACATCAGCACGCCGGCCAGCCCGACTCCTCCAGCGCCGACGATGCGTCGACCCCACTTCAGGCCCAGCTTCTTCACCAAACTGTCGCTCGTGTAGCCGCCGATGAAGTTCGCAATCGCGCCCAGCACAAACGGCAGCGCCGTAAAGTTCGCCGCCGTCACAGTGTCAAAGCCTTTCTCCTGCTGCAGGTACTCCATGGTCCACGTCAGGTACCAGTAGGCCCCGTAGCAGTAGAAGTGGTACATCGCCATCACCAGCCACAGGTTCTTGCTGCGCATCACGCGCCGGAAGTCCAGGCTGTGGCTCTCCACCGCCGGGGCGCCGATCAACTCGATCTCCGCTTGATTGACCGACGGTTTCGCGCGCGGTGTGTTGCGGAACCAAGTCCACCAAACCACAGCCCACACCACACCGAACGTGCTGAACAGATAGAACACTGAGCGCCAGCCGAACATCACGATCAGCGGGGCGACCACCAGAGGCGACACGGCGCCGCCCAGACGGCTCGCCATCCACACCCAGCCGTGCGAGCGCGCACGCTCCTGTGTCGGGAACCAACGCGAAATCGCGGACGACGTGTTGGGATAGGCGCCCGCCTCGCCCATGCCGAACAGAAAGCGCACCGAGAGCAACTGGATGTAGCCCGTGACCACGCCCGTAAGCGCCGTAAAAGCCGACCACCACACGACGATTCGCGTCAACACAATGCGCGGGCCGAACCGGTCGCCCATCCATCCGCCGGGGATTTCAAACAAGGCGTAAGCCAGTGCGAAGGCTGAGAAGACCGTCCCGAGCTGGCTCGGCGACAGGCCCAGCTCCTCGCGCATCGCCGGCGCAGCGGCGTTGATGCAGACACGATCCAGATAGGTGATGACGGAGAGCATCACCAGCATGAACAGGACGCCTTTGCGGACGTTGGTTGGCTGCATCGGCGCCGATTATGGCACAAAAGCACGACGGCGCTCCCTGTCTCAGGGAGCGCCGCGTGTGTTTCAGGTTGTGATGCCTGCCGGGGTTAGTTCCGCGAGACCTGCGAACCGGCTTCGGCGCGCGGCACGTAGAGCGTAACTTCGACGCGGCGGTTCTGCTTGCGCCCGTCCTTGGTCTTGTTGTCCGCCATCGGGGCGTCCTGACCCAGGCCGATCTGGTGGATCGCACGCAGGGGCACGTTCAGCGTCGAGTTCAGCTCACGCACGACGGCGTCGGCGCGGCGTTGGCTCAGGCGCAGGTTGTAGTCAGCAGAACCGGTGGTGTCGGTGAAGCCGCGGACTTCAACCACGTAGCGCGAGCGCGAGCCAGCTTGCGCGATCAGGCTGGAGAGCTGCTGCTTGGCCTCGGGCGTCAGCGCGGACTTGTCGAAGCCGAACAGGATGGCTTCGGTGCCGCGCGGCTCGAACCGCGTCATGTCGATCATCGTCTGCTCGAGACGGGTGAGTCCAGCGCCCGCAAAGGTGCGAGCATCGTTCGCTTCGCCGGAAGCGGCGTCGGCCGAACCTTGCGCCTTGTCCGCACTTTCTTGAGCTTTGGCGGCATCCTGCAGTGCGCTTTCCGTGCGCTCGTCGAGGCGTGAAATGTCTTTGTCTACGCGCTCGTCCAGCTTGGCAATTTCGTCACGGTTTTCCGTGGTTTTCGTGTCGAGCTCGTCGACCCGCTGTTGGACGGGCGCGACGGTCTCTCTGACATACTTCTTGCTGGCGCAACCCGAAGCAACCAAAAGTGAAATCGCGGCGGCGCCGAAAATCATGGACCGTTTCATGAGACTGATCCCTCCTGTTCCCTAGGTGTAGCAAAAGCCATGCCAAAGATGTAAGTTTCTCAAAATGAATGACTTGTATTTCTGGTGTACGCGAAAAGCGCGGTAAGATCTTCGCCCTAGATGTAACAATTGCCCGGTCGGGGCTGGCATGTTAGCATCGGCGGTTGGTAATGCGCTACGTACTCTTCGCCGCCGCCCTGCTCGTGGCGGGCGCCGCGGCGGCCCAGCGGCCTGAGCGGCCCAACTTCATCTACATCATGGCTGACGACCAGGGCTACGGCGACCTTGGCGTCCAAGGGCACCCCTACATCCGCACGCCGAACATCGACCGCATCGCCCGCGAGGGCGTCCGGTTGACGGACTTCTACGCCCAGCCCTTCTGTGGCCCTTCGCGCGCCGCGCTGATGACCGGCTCCTACCCCGCGCGCGTCTCGCTGGCCTTTAACCACATCCCCCGGGCGCGCACCGGCATCCATCCCAACGAGATCACGATCGCGGAGATCCTCAAGAGCCGAGGCTACTCGACCGCCATTATCGGGAAGTGGCACCTGGGCGATGCGCCCGAGTTCCTGCCCACCCGCAACGGCTTCGACTACTGGTTTGGGCTGCCCTACTCGAACGACATGTGGCCCTACCATCCCAAGATCGTCGAGCGCGAAGACGAGGACGAGCGCATGCGCGCCGCCCGCAAGCGCGCCCGCTACACCGGCTACGCCCAATCCGACCAGACCTACCCGCTCGACTGGTTCCCGCCGCTGCCGCTGATGCGCAACGAGGAGGTGATCGAGCTCAACCCCAAGCAGGAGCTGCTCACCCAGACCTACACCGACGAGGCAATCCGCTTCATGGGCGAGCACCGCGACGAGCCCTTCTTTCTCTACGTCGCGCACTCCATGCCCCATGTGCCTATCTATCGTTCGCGCCGCTTCGAGGACAAGAGCCTGCGCGGCCGTTACGGCGACGTCGTCGAAGAGCTCGACGCCAACGTTGGACGTTTGCTGGCCGAGGTCAAGCGCATGGGCCTGGACGAGAAGACGCTCGTCGTGTTCACCTCCGACAACGGGCCCTGGATCGAGTACGGTTTCGACGCCGGTTCGGCCGGCCTGCTGCGCGGCAGCAAGGGACCCAACTACGAGGGCGGTGTGCGCGTACCGTTCGTAGCCCGATGGCCCGGACAAATCCCTCCAGGGATCGTTTCCTCCGAGATCGCCGCGAACCTCGATATTCTCCCTACTTTCGCCAAGCTCGCCGGCGGGGAGCCTCCGAGCGACCGCACCATTGACGGTCGGGATATCTGGAAGGTCCTCTCCGAGCCCGGCGCAGAGGGACCGCGCGACAGCTTCTTCTACTTCGCCGGCGGCATGAAGTATCGCGCCGAAGATGGGCCGCCCAAGAACGACCCCACCCTCGAAGCTGTCCGCAGCGGCAAATGGAAGCTCTTCGTCAGCCCCGGAGGCCGCGACGAAGACGGCGCCCCCGACGTCGAGCCCGGCGCGCTCTACAACCTGCTCGAAGACCCCTCCGAACGCACCGATATGGCCGACAAAGAGCCTGAGGTCGTCGAAAGGCTCCGCAACATGGCGAAGAACTTCAACAATGGCCTGCGGGAAGACACCCGTCCGCACGGCACGCTCGCCGCGCGTTAGCGCCTTTGGGACAATAGGCGCTCGATGGCTGCCTCGTTGCTCCTACCGCCGCCCGGCCGGACCTTCGTCATGGGCGTGGTCAACGTCACGCCGGACTCCTTCTCCGACGGCGGCCGTTTTCTGCGTTTCGACCACGCCGTGGGACATGCCTCTGGAACTGATCGAGCAAGGAGCGGACCTGCCTCGACATCGGCGGCGAGAGCAGCCGCCCGGGCTCGGACCCAACCTCGGAGGCGGAAGAGCTCGAGCGCGTAGCCCCGGTCATCGCCGAGCTGGCCAGGAGCGTCTCCGTGCCGCTTTCGATCGATACCTACAGCCTGCGGTGGCGCACGAGTGCTTGCGCCTTGGCGCTCGCATCGTCAATGACATCTCCGGGCTGGAGAACGAGCAAATGCGCTCCGTGATCGCCGAAGCCGGAGCATCGGCCGTTCTCATGCACATGCGCGGCAAGCCAAAGACCATGCAGCTTGACACCAACTACGACGACGTGGTGCGCGAGGTCGGTGAATACCTCACGCCAAGCCGAGACTGCGCGCAAGGCCGGCATCGCGGATGTGGCGGTCGACCCCGGCCTAGGCTTTGGGAAAACCGCGGCGCAGAACTTCGAAATACTACGCCGCCTCGACGAGCTCGCAGATCTCGGCGCTCCATTACTCGTCGGCCCTTCGCGCAAGTCCTTTCTGGGCAGCTTGCCCAGCCGCTTGCCGCCCGACGAGCGCCTGGAAGGTACGATTGCAGCCTGTTGCGCAGCCGCCCTGAAGGGCGCGCGTATCCTTCGCGTCCACGATGTGCAAGCGTGTAAGAGAGCCTTGGAGGTGATCGACAGGCTCCAGGCGAGCGAGTAAGCGATGGACCGCATCCTCATTGCCGACCTCCCGGTGCGATGCAAGATCGGAGTCCCTGAGCAGGAACGCGCCGTCGAACAGGAGCTGCGCATTGACCTCGAGCTCTCGCTCGACCTGCGACCCTCCGGCGAGGCGGACGACTTTGGCCGCACAGTTGACTACGCCGCGGCCAGCGGCCTCGTGCAACGAACCGCCGCCGCGCGTCCGCGCAAACTGATCGAGACGCTTGCCGAGGACATCGCCCGCGTGGCGCTCGACAGCATGGCCATCGAAGCCGTGCGCGTCCGGATCCGCAAGCCTTCGGCGCTGGTCTCGTTCGGGGCGGCCTACGCCGGAGTTGAAATCGAGCGGCGCCGCAATGGCTGACGTCCTACTCGGGTTGGGTTCGAACGTGGGCGACCGTCAGCGAACCTCGAGCGCGCGCTCGAGTTGCTCGCAGAACATGGGCGTTTGGTCGCCGTTTCATCGACCTATGAGACCGCTCCGGTCGGCTATGCCGATCAAGGCGATTTTTGAACGCCTGCGCTTGGCTCTGGACAAAACGCTCGCCGGAAGAGCTGCTCGAAGTCTGCCACGCGATCGATCAGGCGCTCGGCCGCGTGCGGCTGATCCGCAATGGCCCGCGGACCATCGATGTCGACTTGCTGCTTTGGCGCGACGACGAAGGGAGCCGCTCCTGCGTGAACGGCGCCATCCTGCCGCACCCACGCATGCACCAACGCCGCTTCGTCCTCGAGCCTCTCGCCGAGATCGCCCCCGACTGGCTCCACCCGCCAACGGGCAAAACCATCGCCGAGCTGCTTCGGCAGCTGACTTGATATCCGAAACCGGGCCCCGGCAGCGATGCTGGGGTTCAACGTAGAAGGACATCCAGACACAAAACCCCGGCATTGCTGCCGGGGCTCGGTTTTTTTTGGGGGACGCGCGCCGCTTTTGCGAACGCCCCTACGGCGTCGCGCGCGCTGCTTCTTCCTCGAGCGTCTTGCGGATCGCGTCCAGCACGCCGTTCAAGAAGCGCGCCGACTGATCGCCCGAGTACCGCCGCCCTAGCTCGAGCGCTTCGTTGATCACGATCGCCGGCGGCGTCTCGCCCCCGCGCATCTCGAAAATGGCCATGCGCAGGATGTTGCGGTCAACTGCCGCCATACGCTCCAGCCGCCAGTTCGCGGCATGCTTGCGAATCAGCTCGTCGAGCGATTTCGACTGCCTTGCCACTCCTAGCAAAAGCTGGTTGGCGAAGGCGTCCTCCTTGGGTTGCTCTTCGCCGATTTCGGCCGCCAAGCCCCCCCAGAACTTGTCGATCACCTTGGACGGCTCCTCTCGGCTGGCCTCCCACTGGAAGATCATCTGCAGGGCGCGCTCACGGGCTCGATGTCGGGAAGGCATTTTGTCGTTTGTGAGAAGAGTTAGGCCGAGCGCAGTTTCTTGACCAGGCTCGCCATCTCGATCGCTGTCATTGCGCCGGAGAAACCGGCGTTGCCGCTCTTGGCGCCCGCGCGGTTGATCGCTTGTTCGAGCGTATCGCAGGTGAGCACACCGAACACAGTAGGCACGCCTGTGGCCGGCCCAATCGCTGCCACGCCGCTCGCCGCCGCGCCCGCCACGTGGTCATAGTGGTCGGTCTCGCCGCGGATGATTGCGCCCAGGCAGATCACCGCGTCGTACTTGCCGCTCTCAGCCATCGTCTTGGCTGCGGTCGCGAGCTCGACCGAGCCGGGCACGCGCGCGACGTCCACTTTCGAGACGTCGCCGCCCGAGCGCCGGATCGCATCGATCGCGCCTTCGAGCAGACGCTCGGTGATGAAGCTGTTGAAGCGGCTCACCACGATGGCGAAGCTCGCGCCTGCGGCGTTCAGCTCGCCTTCGAGCGTACGGTAGGATCTCTCAGCCATGTTCCCTCAACGACCCTTGAATTCCGGCTCGCGCTTCTCGAGAAAGGCGCGCGTGCCTTCTTTGATGTCTTCTGTCGCGCAACTCAGGCCAAACTGCGAAGCTTCCCATTCGAGCGCTTGCGGCAAAGGCATTTCCAAACCGCGATTGACGGCTTGGAGGATCAGCGCGACCGCGACGGGTCCATTCTTTAATATCTTACCTGCAATTTCCCGCGCCTTCGCCATCAACTCCGCCGCCGGGACCACGTGGTTGACCAGCCCCATGCGGTAGGCCTCGGCCGCGTCGATCGGATCGCCCGTCAGCAGCATCTCGAGCGCACGTCCGCGGCCCACGATGCGCGCCAGGCGCTGCGTGCCGCCGTAGCCAGGCACGATGCCGAGCTTCACCTCCGGCTGGCCCAGCTTTGCACCCTCCGCCGCCACCCGTATGTGGCAGCTCATTGCCAGCTCCAGTCCGCCGCCCAACGCCCATCCGTTGATCGCCGCGATCACCGGTTTCTCCATCGCTTCGATTTGTGAAAAGACCGCCTGCCCCACGCGACCCCACTCGCGGCCCTCCATCGCGTTTAGCCCGGTCACTTGGTTGAGATCGGCCCCGGCGACGAAGGCCTTATCTCCCGCGCCGGTCAAGATCACCACCTTCACGTCCGGATTCGCCGCCAGATCGGTAAAGCACTCACCCAGTGCAGCGACTGTCTCGCGGTTGAGCGGATTGCGCTTTTCCGGGCGATTGACGGTGACTGTCGCGATGCTATCGGCGGTTTCGACCAGCAGGTTTGCGTAGTTCATGGCAGCCCCTCTTGTGTTTATCCCTTGCGCTCGACGAGCTCCCGCCGCGAGATCCGCCCTTCCGCCGACTCCGCGTGCAGGATCGCCGCCACGATCGCTTGCCCCACTACATCCGCCGCCACCGCGCCCAGCAGGCCTAGCTTCGACGAATCCACGGCCGCGCCACCGGTCCCGAGCGCGAACACCGTATCGCCGTCGAACGGCATGTGAACCGGCCGGATCGCCCGTGCGAGCCCGTCCTGCGCCATTTGCGCCACTTTCGTGGCCTGCGCCTGGGTCCAATCCACGTTCGCGGCGACCACTACAAGCGTCGTGTTCTCGCGTGGCACTGCGGCCCCAAAGCCCAGTCCCGAGCGGATCAGCGCCGCGGTTCCGGCGAGTTTTTTGCCATCCTCGGTCAGCGCTCCGGCGAGCAACTCGCCTGTCTCCGGGTCCACCACGTCGCCCAGCGAATTCACCGCTGCCACCGCGCCGACCACCACTTCGCCCGGCAGGCGAATCGAGGCGCTGCCCAACCCGCCCTTCATCGCTCGCAGCGGCCCCAGTAGCTTGCCCACGGTCGCGCCCGCTCCCGCGCCAACATTGCCTTGTATGACCGGCTCGCTCGTCGCCGCTTTGGCGGCCAGGTAGCCGGCCTGCTTGTCCGGCCGAACCGAACCATCGCCCATCTGCAGGTCGAACAGGATGGCCGCCGGCACGATGGGCACCACGTTGCGCCCGGCGCGAAAGCCAACGCCCTTTTCTTCGAGGTACTGCATCACCCCGTCCGCCGCCGCCAGCCCGAACGCGCTGCCGCCGGCGAGCACGATCGCGTGCGCCTTCTCGACCGTGCGTTCCGGCCGCAGTAGGTCCGTCTCGCGCGTGCCAGGCCCGCCGCCGCGCACGTCCACGCCCGTTACCGCGCCTGCTTCCGCCAGCACCACCGTGCAGCCGGTCGGCCGGCGGTCTGAAGTCCAGTGGCCCACCTTCAGCTTGGGAACATCGGTCAGCGACCCGTTCGGCTCAGTTCGTGTCCTCTCCGCCGCCGCGCTTGCCAGCGGCGCGGCAGCCGCGGCCTGCAGGATGGAGCGGCGCGAAGGATGGGTGCTCATGCGGGCCTCAGGCTAGCATTGTCGATCAGACGCACTTCGCCAACCCAGGCGGCCAGCACCAGTCGCGCCTCCTTTTCGACGCGCGCCACTGGCCTGAGCGTTTCCGGATCCACGATCTCCACGTATTCCGGTCGGGCAAGCGGCTCGTCCGCAATCACTTCGAGCGTCAGCTCGCGGATCGATTCGGCGTCCTGCTCGCCATTCGCTACCGCTTCGGCGGCGTGCCGCAACGAGCGGCTCAACACCGTCGCCGCCTCGCGCTGGGCGCCGCTCAGGCGGGCATTTCGAGAGCTCAGCGCCAGCCCATCGAACTCGCGCACGATCGGGACGCCCACGATCTCGACCGCAAAGTCCAGATCGCGCACCATGCGTCGGATCACCGCCAGCTGCTGGAAGTCCTTTTCGCCAAAGTAGGCCTTGTCCGGCTCCGCGATGTGGAACAGCTTGGCTACCACGGTCGTCACCCCGCGGAAGTGCCCGGGCCGGAACTTTCCACATAACCCGTCCGTCAGCTCGGAAACCTCGACGTGCGTGACGCCTGGCTGCGGATACATTTCTTCGGGCGCCGGTGCGAACAAGCAGTCGACTCCGGCCTCCTCGCACATCGCCAGATCCTGCTCGAACGTTCGCGGATACTTTGCCAAATCCTCGGCTTGATTGAACTGCGTCGGATTCACGAACAGCGTGACCGTAGTGAAGGCGCACTCCGCCTGCGCACGGTCAATCAGCGCCCGGTGTCCGGCGTGCAAGGCGCCCATGGTCGGGACGAGGCCCACGACATCGCCTCGGCGGCGCGCCTCCCTGGAGAGTCGCCACATCTCTTCAATCGTTCTGACGACGACGGTCTGGCTCAAGGCTTTTCTTCCGGAAACTCGCCCGAACGCACCTCGGCCACATAGGACTCCACCGCTCGGACCGTCTCTTTGGCTAGGTTGGCGTACAGCTTGGCAAAAGGCGGAACCTCGTCGTACAGGCCTAGCATGTCCTGCGTCACTAGCACTTGGCCGTCGCAGTGCGGTCCGGCCCCGATGCCGATCGTCGGGATGGAAAGCGCTGCCGTCACCCGCTGCGCCAGCTCGTGCGGAATCGATTCGAGCACCAGCGAGAATGCGCCCGCTTTCTCGAGCGCCAGGGCATCGGCGATCAGTCGATCCGCCTCGGGCTGCGTCTTTGCCTGGCGGCGGAAACCGCCCAGCTGGTGCACCGCTTGCGGCATCAGTCCAAGGTGGCCCATCACCGGGATGCCGATCTCGACCAGCCGCGCGACCACTCCGACAACCGTCTCTCCGCCTTCGAGCTTCACCGCTTCCGCGCCGCCCTCTTGCAGGAGGCGAGCCGCGTTGTGAACTGCCTGCTCGAGGCTTTGCTGATAGCTCAAGAACGGCAGGTCCGCCACGATGAGCGGACGTTTTACGACGCGGCTGACTGCCGCCGCATGGTGCACGATGTCGTCGACGGTGACCGGCACGGTGGTTTCGTAGCCGAGCACGACCATTCCGAGCGAGTCGCCCACGAGCAACACGTCCACACCGGCTCTTTCGAGCAGCCGGGCGGTCAAGGCGTCGTAGGCTGTCAGCATCGCGATGCGACGGCCTTCCGACTTCCATTTCCTGAGTTGTGGGGCGCGAACTTTGCGCTCTAGAGGAGTGGACACGAAGTCCTTTATTTTACCGAACCACCAGCCTTGCGCTTCTGCCCCCCGCCGTCTCGCGAGCTTTACCCTTGCTGAGCGGCGCGCTACCATGACGGCTCGCTGCGTCGCCGCCGATTTAGGGCCGACGCTTCAGAGCTCGTCCATGGCCTCCAACTTCGATTCCATCGGCTCCGCGCCGGAGCTCTTCGTCGACAAGCGCCGCATCGCGCGCATGGACGGCGTCGAGCTCCGCCTGCATCGCCCCAGGCCTGCCGAGGTCGCCGTGCGCTTCGATCGCCCCTGGGAGGGGCCCGTGTCCGCTTACGTCACGGTTTTTCGGGACGGCGACCGCTTCCGCATGTATTACCGCGGCTGGGCCGACGCCGAGGGCCGCGATTACACTTGCTACGCCGAGAGCCCCGACGGCGTCACTTGGTCTAAACCAGACCTTGGCCTGGTGGAATACCGCGGCTCCAAGGCCAACAACATCATGTGGGCCGGCATCGGGGTCCACAACTTCACTCCCGTACTCGACGCCAATCCGCAGGTGCGCCCGAAGAGCGCTACAAAGCCCTCGGCCGCGGAGAGCAGAACAAGCTCTCCGTACACGCCTTCGCTTCGCCCGACGGCCTCCATTGGAAGCCCATTTCCGACAAGCCGGTCTTTTCCGACGGCAAGTTCGACTCCCAGAACCTCGCCTTCTGGGATCCCAGGATCGAGCGCTACCGCATGTACTTCCGCACTCCCTACGAAGGCGTGCGCGGCATCGGCGTCACCGAGTCCGACGACTTCCGCCATTGGGACGAGCCGCGCCTGATCGCGCTTGACCCGCCCACGCCGGAGCACTTCTACACCAACGCTATCACGCCGTACTTCCGCAACCCGGGCTACTACTTCGGCTTCCCCAAGCGCTTCCACCCAACGCGCAAGAAGCTCGCCGATCATGAATCCGACGGCATCTCCGAAGGCGTGTTTCTCTCCAGCCGCGACGGTTACGCCTTCGACCGCGTTTTCATGGAAGCCTTCCTGCGACCCGGCCTTGATCCTGAAAACTGGGGCGACCGCAGCACGATGCCTGCCTGGGGCTAGTGCAAACCGGCGACAAGGAGATGTCGCTCTACTACAGCCAACACTATCGCTTTCCGACCGCACACCTGCGCCGAGGCGTGTTGCGGCTCGATGGCATCGCTTCGGCAAGTGCGGGCTATGGAGGCGGAGAGCTCATCTCCAAACCGGTCGAGTTCGAAGGCCGCCGCCTGCTGCTCAATTACTCCACCGGCGCTGGCGGATACGTGCGCGTCGAGATGCGCAACCGCTTTGGCCAGCCGCTCCCCGGGCTCTCCCTTGACGAAGCCCCGGAGCTCTACGGCGACTCGATCGCTGAGGAGTACCGCTGGCGCTCTGGCAAGGACGCCGGGTCAGCCGAAGGCGAGCCCGTGGAGCTGCGCTTCTTGCTCAAGGACGCGGACCTTTACTCCTACCGCTTCACGGCCTGACGTAGAGTCCGTGCTCTGTAATGTACGTCGCCACGTTCCGCGGCACGAGGTCGTCGAGCGGCTCGCCCGTCGACGCGCGTCTTCGAATTTCGGTGGATGACGCCGGATGCTGCACTCCGCGCACCCACCGCGCCCGCAAGCCCGGCAGCTTCGGCGCGCGCTCGCCGCCGCCTTCCGGACGGCTCACCACCAGAAACTCCACCATCTTCGCCACGTCTTCCAGCCGATACCAGATGCCCAGATCCGCGAAGGCATCTTCACCCAGCAGAAAGAAGAGCTCGTCTTCGGGCTGGAGGGTTTTGCGAAACGCGCGAATCGTGTCGTATGAGTAGCTGCGCCGTCCTTCCAATCGCGCGGGGTCTTCGAGTCTGGAGGCTTCGAAGCGCGTATCCTGCTCGCAGGCGAGCTGCACCATGCGGTAGCGGTCCAAGAACGGGGCCTGCGCGTGGTCGGCCTTGTGTGGCGGATTGCCCGCAGGGATGAAGACGACCTTGTCGAGCCCTTCCGCGGCCGCGCGGCGCGCGCTATCGCCAAGTGCCCGCTGTGGATGGGATCGAAGGTGCCGCCGAACAGCGCGATCTTCACGATTCTTCGTCCGCTTCCGTTTCGGCCTCAGCCTCGGCTTCGGCGCGCGCTTCTTTCACACGCTCGCCCAGCGCGCGCAGCAGCGGCTTCACGCCCTCGCCGGTCACCGCCGAGATCTCAAAGTACGGCCGACCGTCCTTCTTCGCACGCTCGCGCAGCTCTTCACGCCGGCTCTCATCTTGGCAGGCGTCGATCTTCGTTCCGGCCACGATCATCGGCTTGGCCGTCAACTCGTCGGAGAAGCTCTCGAGCTCGCGCAGGATGATCTCGTAATCCTCGACCGGATCGCGCCCCGAAAACTCTGACACGTCCACCAAGTGCAGCAACACGCTGGTCCGCTCGATGTGCCGCAGGAACTGATGCCCCAGCCCGTGCCCCTCGTGCGCGCCCTCGATCAGCCCAGGGATGTCGGCGATCACGAACGTCTCATACTCGCCCATGTCGACCACGCCCAGGTTCGGCTCGAGCGTCGTGAAGGGGTAGTCGGCGATTTTCGGGTGCGCCGCGGAAACGCGTGAGATGAAAGTCGACTTGCCGGCATTCGGGAAGCCGACCAGTCCGACGTCAGCCAGCAGTTTCAGCTCGACGCGCAACGTCCGCTCTTCACCCAACTCGCCCGGCTCGTGATGACGAGGCGCTTGGTTGGTCGAGGTCGCAAAACGTGCGTTGCCGCGTCCGCCATGCCCGCCCCGGGCCGCGATGAACTCTTGATCGGGCTCGGTGAAGTCGAACAGTTGCTCACCCGTATCAGCGTCGAAGACGATCGAGCCGGGCGGCACGTGCAGAACCAGCGCCGGAGCGCTCTTGCCTGTCTTGTTCGAGCCTTCGCCGTGTCGTCCGCGGTCAGCCTTGTGCTCGGGGTTGTACTTGAAGTGCAGCAGCGTATTGCAGCCTTCGCTCGAGCGCAACACGACATCGCCGCCACGTCCGCCGTCGCCGCCGGAGGGGCCTCCGCGCGGCACGAATTTCTCACGGCGAAAGGCCATGCAGCCGTTACCGCCGTCGCCGGCCTTTACGCGGATGATGGCTTCGTCGATGAACACGGTTTCTGGTCCATAAACACAAACCCCACCCTACCGGGTGGGGCCTTGTTCCGCTCTGACCGTGCCTCGCACGGAAGTGCGGGGGCTAGGCCGGCGTATCCGCTTGAGGCCTCAGGCCGCGGCTTCTTGCGGCGTAATGTTCACGAAACGGCCCTTCTGGCCGCGGTCGCGGAAGACCACGATGCCGTCGGACAGCGCGAACAACGTATCGTCCTTGCCGCGTCCCACGTTCTCGCCCGGTTTGAGCTTCGTGCCGCGCTGCCGCACCAGGATCGTCCCGGTGTGGACCCACTGGCCGGCAAAGCGCTTGACGCCCAGCCGCTTCGAGTGGGAATCGCGGCCGTTCCGGGAGCTTCCTAATCCTTTTTTGTGTGCCATGGATTTACTCCTGTCAGACGACGATCTCGTTGATCTTCACTTGCGTGAAGTCTTGGCGGTGGCCCTTGTGCCAGCGGAACATCTTGCGCCGCTTGAACTTGAACACGCGCACCTTCTTGCCGCGGCCGTGCTCTTCGATCACGCCGGTGACTTTCGCCGAGGCCAATTCCGAGCCCGCGAGCACTTTGCCGTCGTCGCCGGCCACCACGACCACGTTGTCAAATTCGACCGCGTCGCCCGGCGCTCCTTCGAGCAGCTCGACCCGAACAGACTCGTTCGGCGAAACAGAATATTGCCGACCGCCGGCGTTGATAATGGCGTACATAGACACACCCTGCGTCCGCCCGATGCGGACGCTCGAACTTTCAGCATACGACGCCGCCGGATCGTGCGTCAACGGCGTTAGACTAATCCTCGGTTTTGCCCTGCGCCTCATCCTCCTCGCGCTGCTCGCCGCCGCCGCGGCCTCGCCGTCGGGCTCCACCCGCAAGGTCTGGGCGGACGCGAGCACCAACCTGCTCGGCGGCCTTTCGCCCGACGGAAAACTGCTCAGCTACGTCGAGCGCTCCTCGGGTGACCTCGGCGTCTATACGCTCGCGACGGGCGAGAAGCGCTTGCTCACTCACAACGCGGAAAACGCCCCCACCTTCGCCTACTTCTCCGCATTCTCGCGCGACAGCCGCAACCTCGCCTATGCCTGGTTCAACGACCAGGGCTTCTATGAGCTGTGGACCATCCCGCTCGAAGGCGGCGCGCCGCGCAAGCTCTACTCCAACCCCGAGAACGGCTTCGTGCAGCCCTGCGACTGGTCGCGCGACGGCAAGCAGATTCTCACGCTGTTCTTTCGCAAAGACAACGTCAGCCAGATTGCGCTGGTCTCTGCGGAGGATGGCTCCGTGCGGGTGCTCAAGACCTTGAGCTGGTTCTACCCCAAAAAAATCAGCTTCTCGCCCGACGGACGCTACATCCTTTACGACTCGCTCACCGGCCGCGATGAGATTGCCCGCGACATCCTGCTGCTCGACGCCGACGGCTCGGCGGAGCACAAGCTCATCGAGCACCCGGCCAACGACATCTTCCCCCTGTGGACGCCCTCCGGCGACGGCGTCGTCTTCGCCAGTGACCGCTCCGGCACGATGGACCTCTGGCTCGCCCCATTCCAGGAGGGCCAGATCACCGCCGAGCCGCGTCCCATCGCGCGCAGCCTGGGGCGAGCCTTACCCATCGGCATCGCGCCCGACGGCGCTTACTACTTCGGGTTGCGCGCCGGCCGTTCCGACGTGCAAATCGCCGGCCTGCTCGGCGAGCAAGCCGTCGATCCCCAAACCGCAGGCCTGCGCACCCTCGGCCGCAACCACGCACCGGCCTGGTCGCGCGACGGCAAACGCGTTGCCTACCTCACACAAATCGGAACCGAAAACTACGGCCAGGAATCGCGCGGCGTCGCCATCTGGATCCCGGAAACGCGCCAGGAAACACGTTTGACGCCCGCTCTGGCCTCGATCGCGCGGGTGAGTTGGTCGCCTGACGATACGCTGCTGCTTGCCTCCGGCGCAGACGGACGCGGCCGCTCCGGGCTGTTTACGGTCAATCCGGACACGGGTGAAACCGAAGGTCTGGTCCGCATCCCCGGCGGACCTCCGGAAGGCCTCGAAGGAGTCTGGCTTGGTCCGCGAGCAGCCGCATACATCAACGGCGACCGTACCAAGATCCTGCCTGCCGCCTGGGACGGCGAAGCCGACCGTCCTCCGCTTTACGAAGCCCCTGCGGGCGCTCAACTTCGTCTGTTGGCTGGCGCCGACGATGTCTTGGCCTTTGCTCTGGAACGCGACGGCAAGCCCTCAAAAGTCTTGCTGCTCACCCTTCCGGACGGCAGGGCGCGCACCGTGTTCGAGACTGCGGCCGGCGCGCCTCAGGCGCTCGAGCTTACCGCGGAACGCCTCTACGTGACCGCCGCCGAAGGCCAGCGCGCTGTCGTTTGGAGCGTCGGCCTCACCGGCGGCGAGCCCCACAAGACGCAACTTCCCGCCGGTTTGCGCGTCTCGCCGGACGGCAAACAAGTCGCCTACGTCGCGAGCGATCAACGCGAGGAAGTGTGGGCGCTCGAAGGGTGGCTCGAGCCCGAAGCCACTACAGCCCCTCTCGAATCTCGCCGTTGAGCGCGTGTAAAAAGCGCTCCAGGTCTTTTTTCTCTTGATCGGTCAGCTCGAGCGGCTGCATGTCGCGGTCGAGCTGCGGGTTTTTCTTCCCTCCGTCGTCGTAGAAGTCGATCACGTCGGCCAGTGTCTCCAGGCTGCCGTCATGCATGTAGGGCCCTGAGCGGGCGGATTCCCGCAGTGTCGGCGTCTTGAAAGCGCCGCGGTCGCGAGCGTTGCCCGTCACGGCGTAGCGCCCTTCATCGGCGGTCTTGCCGTCGCTCCAGCCCACGCCCGTGTTGTGGAACTGCTCGTCCGTCAAGTTCGGCCCCATGTGGCACAGCGTGCAGCCGCCTTTCCCGCGAAACACCTCCAGTCCGCGCTTCTGGGCGGCATCCAGCGCGTCTTGGTCGCCGGCTAGATAGCGGTCGTAGGGCGACGCTCCGGAGACGATGGTGCGGACGTACGAAGCGAGCGCGCGGGAGAGCGTCTCGGCGTCCGGGGCCGCGCCGTCGAACGCCTTTGCGAACTCGGCCACGTACGCCGGCTCGGCCCGCAAGCGCTCAATCGCTTCCGCGAGCGCCAAATCCATCTCGATTGGGTTCTCGATTGGCTTGAGGGCCTGCTCTTCGAGCGAGCCGGCCCGTCCGTCCCAGAAAAACACCCGCCCGTAGCCACGATTGATCAGCCGCGGCGAACGGCGTGTGCCTTTCTGCTCGCGCACGCCGACGGCGACCGGCTGGTCGTCGGCGTAGCCGTAGTGGGCGTCATGGCAAGAGGCGCACGAGACGGTGCGGTCCGCTGACAGCACGGGATCTTCGAACAGCCGTTTCCCCAGCGCCGCCTTTTCCGGCGTCAACGGGTTCTCCGCTGGGACCGGCATGTACGCGTCGAGCCCCAGCATGGGATCATCGGCCGCCCACATTCCCACGCTCAAGAAAACCGCGCAGAAGACACCAGCCACCCGTGGCGCAAACGGCCACGTTTGCCGCGTCGCGAGTGGTCGCGACGGCGCTTCCTCCGCTGGGCGTGACAATCCATCTCCCGGCGGTGATTATACCCGCCGCCCGGCCTTTGCACAGCGCCCTCTGTACACTGGACGAGCAATGGCTTTCGGACCTCTCTCGCGACGCGCCTTCCTCGCCACGACCGCGGGCGCACTCGCCGCCGCAACCGCGCCGGCGCAGCGCTCCGCCTCTACGTACCGCACTTACTTCGGCGATCTGCACAACCACAACGCCATCGGCTACGCCCAAGGCTCGCTACGGCGCACCTTCGAAATTGCCCGCAACCACCTCGACTTCTTCGCCTTCACCCCGCATGGCTATTGGCCCGACATCGGCCACTACCAGGACACGATCGAGGACCGCTGGATCAACGGGTTCGCCGTCGTCAAAGAGCGCTGGCCCGAAGTGCTCTCGATGGCCCAGGAATTTGACGATCCGGGCAAGTTCTCCTGCATCGTCGGCTATGAGCGCCACTCGACCGAGGTTGGCGATTACCACATCCTCTTCCCCGAGCTCGAAGCGCCGTACGAGCGCCACACCGAGCTCGCCGATTTCCAGAAGTTCGCCAAGAAGCACGGCGCGCTGCTCATTCCGCACCACCCCGCAAACCGCCGCGGTGAGCGCGGGGCCGACCCAACCTTTGGGACCCGGAAGTCAGCCCGCTGCTCGAGATCTACTCCGAATGGGGCGCCGCGGAGCATGATCGCGCACCGTATCCCTACAAGCGCCACACCCACGGCGGACGCTGGACCCAGAACACCATGCAATGGTTCCTCGCCGAGGGCCGCCGTTTCGGCGTGCTCGCCAGCACCGACGATCACCTCGGCTACCCGGGTGGCTACCGCGAGGGCTTGGCCGCCATCAAGGCGACCGACTTGACGCGCGAAGCGCTGTTCGAGGCCATGCGCGCCCGCCGCACCTACGCCGTCACCGGCGACCGCATCGAGCTCGACTTCTCAGTCAACGGCGCCATGATGGGCTCGGAGACGCCGTTCTCGAAGCGCCGCACCATCCGTACTGCCGTCAGCGGTTGGGACCCCATCGACCGCGTCGAGATCCTCGCGAACAACCAGGTCATCCACCGCGACCACCCCATTGACCGCCGTCCCACCGAGCAGAGCTGGCGCAAACCCGTGCTGCTGCGCTTCGAATACGGCTGGGGACCCTGGGCTGCGCTGGCCATGGCGCGCACCTTCGATTGGGACATCGACATTGCGATCGAGGGAGGCAAGCTTGTCGGCCTGCAGCCGTGCTTCACGCCGGGCCCCCTGAGCGAAGGCCGCCGCGACCGCATCGTGCGCCAAGACGAAAGAGGCGCTCGCATCATCTCGTTCACCGCGCTCAAGCAACAGGTCGACGACTTCGCACAAAAGGCGGTCGTGCTCAAGATCCAGGGCGACCCAAGCACGCGTGTGAAGATCCGCATCAACGGCGGCAAAGGCGGTGAGCTCGTCCGCACCCTCGGCGAACAAGCCGAGAGCAACGAAATGCTCTATACCGGCCCCTATCCAAACGAGTCCGCCATGTTGCACCGCGTCGTCTTCGCAGACCACTACGAGACCGAGTTCGAAGTCGCCGCCGAAGGCTCGGGTGGCGATAGCGCCGACTGGTACTACGCTCGCGTTGTCCAGACCAACGACCAACTTGCCTGGTCGAGCCCGGTTTGGGTCAGCCGCGCTTGACGTCCGTACCGGCCCGCATCGTTCCTGCCCTTGCTGCGCCTATCCGTGGCGCGCTTGTCCGTGCCGCGCCCAAAAGGGCGCGGGTTCCGGGCTTGCACCCCAGTCGTAAAATAGAACTAGGCAAACGCGTCACGGCCTAAGGTGATCGGGGCGCGATGTCCGTTTTTGTCGCGATTTGTCTGCGTTTCAGCCGATGTTTTCCGCGCGCCAATGGTTTTCCTACGGGCTGATCGTGGTCGTCGGTGCGGGATTGCTCTTCGCCGGCTGGAAGGCCTTCTCGCCTGAAGGCCCGCCTAGCTGCTCCATCTGCGGCCGCCCCGTCCACTTGGCCTCCCGGGTGGATGGAACCGCGAACGGCAAGTCGCTCACCTTCTGCTGCGGCGCCTGTGCGCTGCGCTCGGAAGAGCAAGGCGATCACTCCCTCAAAATCACACGCGTCTACGACTATGAAACCGGCGAAGCGCTTTCGCCTGACGACGCCGTCGCCGTGGTCGGCAGCGACGTCAACCTTTGCATGCGCGAGCACGTGCTGATGGACTCTCACAAGGAAGCCAGCGAGCTGATGTTCGACCGCTGCTCCCCGAGCGTGCTTTCTTTCCGCTCAGCAAGCGCCGCCGAAGCTTTTCAGACCAAGCACGGCGGCGTGGTCAAGCCATTCCACGACGTCGCCGCGTTGGTTCAGTAGCGCTCGCGTTCCAGGGCGTAGAGTCGTTGCTTCAAGCGCCGGTAGAGCTCTCTGTCGAGCGGCTTCTGAGCTCGAACTTGTAGACCTTGGGCTGCCGGAATGCTCCTTCCGAGCCCTCGTAGACATGAACCTCGAGCCGGTACGGGTCCGACGACCAAACCGACTCCACTTCGCTGTCCATCCGCCATGCGCGCGCTTGTTCCTTCGCATCTGTGCGATAGACGATCTGCTCGGGCGAAAGGAAGAGCTCGCCTTCTGAGCCGCCGAAGGTCTTCAACTGCTTGACCGGCAACCCTTCCTCGCCCGCGGGAGCCGCAGCTGGAACGCGGTCGGTGACCGGCTTGCCTAGCTTCGTGCGCATCTGCTCGAACTGGGCTTCACTCAGCTCTCCCTCCACGAGCTCGAAGCGGTAGAGGCGGTCGCGGCCGAGCTTCCAGGCGACGTCTTCATAGCTGAGTAGGTCGAGACGGGTTGGACTGACCCAGTCCAGGTGCTGGATGTCGGTATAGCTCCAGCAGCGCGCTTCGGCCCCCTTGCCTTTCGGCGCAAAGCAGACCTGCGCGTCCTCAATTTGGAGCGTCCCGTGCTGGTCGCGCCAGAAGGGGCTTTTGCGGACGACATCGAAATGCTCGGCGGCCGTCGCCAGCATTGCGGTGAGAAGGAAAAGAATCAGCGTTCTCATGATTGCGCCTCGTGCGTCGAGTGGAAGCCGCGGAACGGTTCGCCTTGGGGCAATCCGTGCGACCGCAGCAAGTAGTACAGGATGGGGAAAACGACGAGCACCAAGATACCCGAGGTCACCACGCCGCCGACCAGGGGCGTTGCGATGCGCTTCATCACGTCCGCCCCGGTTCCGGTGCTCCACAGGATCGGCAACAGGCCGATCACGTCGGTCGCGATGGTCATCAAGATGGGCCGTACGCGCTTGACCGAGCCTGCGTGGATCGCATGCATCAGTGCATTGCGGTCCGTCAGCAACCCGCGGTCACGATAGTCCCGGTAGGAGACATCGAGGTAGAGCAACAGTACGATCGCCGTCTCGGCATAGAGGCCGGCCAACGCGATCACGCCGACCCAAACCGCGATGCTCAAGTTGTAGTCGAGCAGGTAGAGCAGCCAGATCGAGCCGATCAGCGCGAACGGAACGCCGAATAGTACGGCCGACGCTTGCGCCAGCGATCCGGTGTTGATCTGCAGGATGACGAAGATCACCAGCAACGTCAGCGGTACGACCACGAGCAGGCGCTTCTGTGCGCGTTGCATGTACTCGTACTGCCCGCTCCAGGCGATCGTGTAGCCGGGCGGCAGGTCGATCTTCTCGGCGACTGCCGCCTTGGCCGCGTCCACATAGCCGCCTACATCCGTCTTGCGAATGTCGACGTAGACCCAGGCGTTGGGCTTCGCGTTCTCGCTCTTGATGCCGGGCGGTCCCAAGACGTAGCGAATCTCGGTCAGGCTGCCCAGCGGGATCTGCTGTCCGCCGGGCGTGGGCACGAGCACCGCCCGCAGCGAAGGCAAGTCGCGCAGTTCGCGGCTGTACCGCAGGTTGACCGGGTAGCGCTCAAGCCCTCAACCGTGGTCGTGATGTTCATCCTGCCGATGGCTGTCTGGATGACTTGCTGCACGTCGCGAATGGTCAGGCCGTAGCGCGCGATGGCGTCGCGGTCGATGCTGAAGTCCAGATAGTTGCCGCCCATCACGCGCTCGCAACGCTCAAGGTGCCCGGCACTTGCCGCACGACGCTCGACCTGCTTGCCCAGCCGTTCGAAGCCGCCCAAGTCCGGGCCGGAAATCTCTTTAACCCCGACCGGCGTCTTGATCCCGGTCGAGAGCATGTCGATGCGCGTCTTGATCGGCATCGTCCAGGCGTTGGTCAGCCCGGGTATCTGGATCGCGGCGTTCATCTCGTCGGTCAGCTTTTCGACGGTCATGCCGGGACGCCACTCGCCTGGCTTGAGTCGGATGGTCGTCTCGATCATCGACAAGGGCTGATCGCGGCCGTATCGGCCCGGCCGATCTTGCCGAAGACGCTCTCGACCTCGGGGAAGGTCTGATGATCTTGTCCGTCTGCTGCACCGCACCGCGAGCCTTGGTGATGGAGACGCCAGGCAGCGTGGTCGGCATGTAGAGCAAGTCGCCTTCCCACAGCGGCGGCATAAATTCCGACCCCAGCTTCTGAAAAGGCGCAATCGAGACGGCCAACGCCAACACCGCCAACCCGAGCACAGCCCAGCGGAAGCGCAACGCGAACCCTAACACCGGTTCGTACAGCCAGATCAGAGCGCGGCTCACCGGGTGCCGCTCGGGCAGATGCGTCCGCGCACCCAGTAACCGACCAGGACTCCGGCAATGAGCGTGATCGAGAGAAGCGCCGCCGATGCCATTGCGTAGGTCTTGGTAAAGGCGAGCGGTTTGAACAGCCGTCCTTCTTGCGCTTCGAGCGTGAACACCGGCATGAACGAGACGGTGATGACGAGCAGCGAGAAGAACAGCGACGGGCCGACTTCCTTCGACGCCGCGGCAATGATCTCCCAGTGCGGCTTCTTGCCTTGGTCGCGCGCCAAGTGCTGGTGCGCGTTCTCGACCATCACGATGCCCGCGTCGACCATCGTGCCGATCGCGACCGCAATGCCGCCCAGCGACATGATGCGCGATCGGTTCCCTGGAAGTACATCGCGAGGAAAGCCATCAACACGCCGACCGGGAGCGTGATGATCGCCACGATGCCGCTGCGCACGTGGAACAAGAAAATCAGACAGACCACGCCTACGATCGCGAACTGTTCGGTGAGGCTCGATTGCAGGCTCGCGAGCGAGCGGTCGATCAGGGACGTGTACGGTCGTAGGCGACCGCGATCTCGACGCCTTCAGGCAGGCCTGCCTTGGCTTGCTCGAGCTTCGCCTTGACGTCGTCGATCACCTTGCGCGTATCCGCGCCGGAGCGCACGACGACGATGCCGCCCACGGTCTCGCCTTCGCCGTTCCAGTCGGCCAGGCCTCGGCGAATGTCCGGCCCCACGTCGACATGCGCGACGTCGCCAAGCAGAATGGGGGCGCCGCGCTGGTCGACGCCCAGCGCGATCTTGCGGATGTCCTCGGGCGAGCGGATGTAGCCGAGCCCGGCGGATCATGAACCTTTTTCGGCGACTTCCAGCAGGCTTCGCCGACATCGCTGTTGCTCGGCTTTGACGGCCGCTCGAATCTTCGAGATCGGCATGTTGTAGGCGCGTAGCTTCGGGGGCGACCGTGATCTGGTACTGCCGCACGAAGCCGCCGATGCTCGCCACTTCCGCCACGCCGGGCACGCTGGTCAGCTCGAACTTGAGGAACCAGTCCTGATCGAACGCAGCTCGCTGAGATCGTGCCGGTCCGATTGAAGCGTGTACATGAAGGCCCAGCCAACTCCGGTGGCGTCTGGGCCCAAGGTCGGCGAGACGCCCGCCGGCAGGCGTTTCGAGACGTAGTTGAGAGACTCGAGCACGCGGCTGCGCGCTCAATACAGGTCCGTTCCATCCTCGAAGATGATGTAGACGAACGAGAGCCGAAGAACGAATAACCGCGCACGACCTTGGCGTAAGGCACGGCGAGCATTTGGGTTGTCAACGGGTAGGTGACCTGGTCTTCGACGATGCGCGGCGCCTGCCCGGGGTACTCGGTGTAGACAATCACCTGCACGTCCGAGAGATCCGGGATGGCGTCGACGGGCGTCTCGGAGAGCGCGTAGAGACCTGTGATCACGATGACCACTGTTCCCAGCAGCACGAGGAACTTGTTCTCGAGGGACCAGTCGATGATGCGTTCGAACACGTCCGGCTCCTCTAGTGCTGGCTATCCTGCGGATGGTCTATGCCGCCGGGCTTGCGATTGCCGAGCAGCATGTCGATCGCGGCGCGCAGGTTGCTCTCGGAATCGATGAGGAACTGCGACGACGTGACGACTTCCTCGCCTTGCGTAACGCCCGCGAGGATCTGCTGCATGCCGTCAGCCTCTAGTCCCAACTGCACCTCACGCGGCTCGAACAGGCCGCCGCCTTTGGCCACGATGACCACGGCGCGCTCGCCGCTGTGCAGCACCGCCTGCGCGGGTACGAGCAGAGCGCGGGCAGCTCCGCCAGGGTGTGCGATGACGTTGGCGTACATCTGCGGACGCAAGCGCATGCCGGGGTTTGCGATCTCGACGAGCGCTGTCAGGGTTCGAGTGGCCGGGTTCAAGGCCGGTCGAAGAGTACGATCTTGCCCTCCAGCGGCGGCCGGGAACGCGTCGGCTTCGACGGCGACCCGCTGTCCCTCGCGCATGTGGCGAAGTGTCGTCCTCGTAAAACTCGACTTCAGCCCAGAGGGAGGAATGATCGGCGAGCTTGAGGACGGTCATGCCGGGCGAGATCTTCATGCCTTCGAGCGAATTGCCCATCTTCTCGACGATGAACCCCGAAGCTGGCGAGGCGAACTCGACGAGTACGGTGAACTTTGCCGGTCTGCTCGAAGCGATCTGTGCTCACTCATCCGGCGCAGACGCTCGCGCGCCGCCTCGACCAAGGACCGGGCGCGCTCGATTGCTTCCGAGTAGGCGCCTTTCTCCTCCAGCCGCCGCACGTAATCGCGCGAAGCCAAGAACTCTTGCTGCGTGGTCACGAGCGCTGGGCTGTAGATCTCGAACAGCACATCGCCTTTCGCCACGTGCTCGCCGACGTTGTTCACACGCGCCTTCTCGATCCAGCCTTCGAACTTCGTATTCACCGAAACGACGCTCTTCTCGTTGTGCGCGAGGATGCCGACTGCGCGAACTTCGAGCGCCAACGGCCCCTCGGCCACAGGCGTGGTGCGGACGGCGAAGTTCTGCAGAAAGCTCGCACTGACGCGCACGCCGCCTGCACTGGACGCCTCGTCTTCGTAAACCGGAACGAGATCCATACCCATCGGCGACTTGCCGGGCTTGTCGGAGGTGTAGCTCGGATCCATCGGCGCGCGCCAATAGAGGATTTTGCGCTCCTGATTCTCTGAATCCGGCGCGGTCGCCGCCTGCCCCGAGCCTTGCATCGGGACGAGCTTCATACCGCAGATCGGACAATTGCCGGGCTTGTCCTGGATGACCTGAGGGTGCATCCCGCACGTGTAAAGCGTGTTGCCCGCTGCGGCGGGCGCGTGGTCACTCTCGCTGTGGCGCCCAAGGGCATGGTCGACTCGAGCCCAGCCAAGCGGGTTCCAGACCAAGAGCGCGCAGGAACCGACCCCCAGGAGTATGCCGACTATCAGGTAGAGAATGCCTCGATTGTTCGTCATGGTTGGACCTCCACTTGGACGGTTGGCAGGTGCGCAGTGGACTCCTGTTGTGCGGCGGGTTCGAGGGGGAAGGCGGTTCCGATGGCCCGCTCCATCTCGGCGAGGGCCTTCATGTAGTCGGACTCGAGCCGCGCGAGGCCCAGCTTTGCGTCGAGCAGCACGCGCTCGCTGTCGAGCAGATCGAGCACACCGCTGACACCGGTTGAGTAGCCGGTCTCGGCGGATTGCAGCGCCTGTTGGGCTTGGGGGATCAAGGCTCGCTCGAACAGCGCCATCTGTTCATCGAGCGTCTTGATGCGGAACGAGATCGTGCGTACCGAGAGCTCGACTTGGTCGACGACGGAACGGTAAGCCTCGCGCGAAGCGGTGAAGCGCTCAGAGGCTTCTTGGACTCCCGCATCGTATTTCGACCGAAAGATAGGAATGTTGACGCCGACGGTGACGGAGTAGACGTCCTTGCCGTTGCCTTGCGGCGGGCTCATGCGGCCCACCTCGTCGCGGCGGCCGATCACATTGCCCCACGCCGCCCCGACGGTGAAGTCGGGATAGTATTGCCGCCGCGCGGATGGATGGCCTTCTCTTCCGTCTCGATCTGGAGGAAGGCGGCGGTGATCTCCGGACGATGCTCGCGGCCGACGGCGTAGAGCTCTTCCGCTTCGGGGAGCACGTTTGGACGCTCGGTCGGCGTTGCAGGCGCGATCGGTTCGTCGGGCTGACGGTCGCGGAGCGTGTTGAGCACCGATTCCGCGTCAACCCGCTGCCGCTCGAGCTCGCGAGTGCGATTGAGCAGACGAGTAATTTCGGCTTGGAGCTTGACGACGGATTGCTGCAAACCGGCGCCCTGGGAGTAGCGCGCTTGGGCGAGCGTCTCGTAATGCTCGAGCAACTCGGTCTCTTCGCCTGCGATGACGAGGGCCTGGTCGATGTAGCGCAGGTCGAAGTAAGCCAGCTTGAGTTGCCGGACCACTTCGGCCCGTCGTGCTTCATAGAGCTCAGCCTGCACCGAGGCGCGCTTGGCGGCGAGCTTGCCTTGGTCGGAGAGCTTGCCGAACCAGGGAAAGCGCTGCGACACGGAGACGAGCGTAGTCTGCGGACCGACGCGGGTCTCCGGCGTCCGTGCGTGCTGGGTGACCGACAGCATCGGGTCCGGCAACGCGGTCGCTTGAGGCACGCGGGCGCGCGCGGCTTGATAGTGCGCGAATGCCTCGCGCACTTGCGGATTGCGCTCGAGCGCGTCCGCGATCAGCTCGGCAAGATGCGGATCGCCGTACGTCGAATGAGTTTGCGCGAGTGCCGCCACGGGCAGCAGCAGCCATACGCCCAGACGAAGCAACATGAACCTTCCTCCAAAACGCCGTCAAGGTGAGACGGGATTGCAGGACACGAAAAGACAGCCGCGCGCACTTCGAGGCGCACGTCCGCTGTGAAGGAAGAAGGTGTCTAGATCAGAAACGCCGCATGGGCGACGTAGAGCGGCGGCCCGTGGTCAGGGCACGCGGCGTTCCTCAAAATGCGTTCCGGCGCGGGTGTTGGTCCCTCGAGGAGCAGTCGGCGGCGAGAAGGACTGATCGTCGCTCGCGGCGTGGGAATGGATACAGGTCTTGTCTACGCTGTGGTGAACGGCAAGCTGCCGGCTAGGCAACGCAGCTCACAGTTGGACTTGGGACCCTTCGAGTGCGAATCGGAGTGATGGCAGCAGCCGTGAGCGTCGCGCGTCCGCGCCGCCAACATGGCCGCGCAGGGCGCTGCGCCAATCATCAGCGCGAAGACGCTGACGAGGGTCGCTGCTAGAAGTCGCACCCGCACGTCCTCAGTTTAGGACGAAGCTGCGCCGAGGTCTAGCGATCCGCGTCGGAACGCGCGGTATCATCAGGAAGAAATCCTCATGATGCTCCGCGTTTCTCTTGTGCTCCTCGCGCTGTTTGCGTTCTCCTGCGGGGCTTCGACTGAGCCCGATGAGCCTTGGACGAGCTACGACCTGCGAGGTGAAATCGTCGATCTGCGGCCTGGAGACCCGAACGTGGCCTACGTGGACCACGAAGAGATCCCGGGATTCATGGGAGCGATGACGATGGGCTACCCCGTGCGGGACGCCGCGGAGTTCAGCAAGCTCACCGTCGGCGACCGGATCGAGGCGAAGGTGATGGCCCGCGGGCACAGCGAGTACTACCTGAAAGACATCCAGGTGACGGGCGCGCCGGCGCCGGCCGCCGCGGAGAAGGGCTCGGAGCAGCAGTAGCATGAGCGCTCGTAGATCCGGCGCATACGATAGAGGGACAGGCGCATCTGCGATAACCGCCCCTGATCCCAAAACCGACGGCAAGGCGCGTTGCACGCCAAGGCGGCGATCGGACCGCTGACGCCGACCGAGAGAACAATGATTTGCTGAGGGCCATCCTAGACGTCGTACGGGCGTTCCTGCCCGGCCGTGCTCCTCGCCTGCCGGACGCAGAGAAGCGGAGTCGCATTCAGGCGCTGTACGCGAGCGTTCGCGGAGACTTCCCGGATGTTCGCGGGATCGGAGTGGACGAGCTCAGACGCTTAGCCGAGGCCGAGAAGACGGTGCTGGTCGACGTTCGATCGGAGCAGGAGCAGCAGGTCTCCATGCTACCGGGAGCGATCCCATCGGAGGAGTTCCAAGCCAACCGCGACCACTACCGCAACGCCGTCGTGACGACCTACTGCACGATTGGGGCGCGCAGCGGGCGCTATGCTGCTGAGCTTGCGCGCGATGGGTTCGACGTCCGCAATCTGGAAGGCGGCATCTTGGCATGGACGCATGCGGGCGGCGATTTAGCCGGCCCCGAAGGGCCGACGCGCCGGGTTCATGTCTACGGGAGCCGCTGGAACCTCGCGGCGGATGGCTACGAGCCGGTGTGGTGAGCCGGTGCGGCACAAGGTCGCACGCTCAGAATCCAAGGCGAGGATTCCAAAGGTGAATGTGGGACGGCGGGGCGTCAGGCCAACTGACAATCCGGCTCGCGCCGGCCAGATTCGGAGAGGGGTGGTGGACCTGGAGGGATTCGAACCCTCGACCTCTTCCATGCCATGGAAGCGCGCTCCCAACTGCGCCACAGGCCCCCGAGGGCGACTATCTTTCAGATTAACACGGATTGGCGGCGGCGCTAGCTCTCCCGAGCCGCGTGCGCCCGTTCACTTGGACGTCGTCGTAACGGACCGGTGCGGTCTGGTTTCTGCCTAGCAGGAGCAGTTGGCGATCTCCGTCGCCGCTGCCCGTCCCCTGATGACTGATTTTCTAAACGGCTGGCAAACCGCCGCGCGCACTTCGATCGGCCTCTTCTGGATGGCGTTTTGGGCGTTCGGGTTTGGCTACATGATCTCCGGGGCGATCCAAGTGTTCGTGACCCGGAAGCGCATGCAGCGCACGATGGGCGAGAGCGGCCCGCGCAGCATGGCTCTGGCCAGCTTCTTTGGATTGGTTTCGAGCTCCTGCTCCTTTGCCGCGCTTTCGACGACTCGCGCACTGTTCACGAAAGGCGCTGGGCTTGGGCCGTCATTGGCGTTTCTGCTGGCGTCGACCAATCTCGTCATCGAGCTAGGGATCGTCATCTCGGTCTTTCTCGCTTGGCAGTTCGTGGTCGGCGAATATGTGGGCGGCGTGCTGATGATTCTCTTGATGTGGGCGGTGGTTCGCGCGACTGCGTCGAAGGGACTCGTGGAATCGATGCGGGAACACGCAAGGGAGCAGGAAAGCGAGCATTCCCATTCGGACGGAGAGCCAGCGAATTGGAAGAAGCTGATTCGCAGTTGGGATGGTTGGAAGCGCGTTTCGCGGCGCTACTTGATGGAATGGGCCATGGTTTGGAAGGACGTCACGATCGGCTTCACCGTCGCGGGGGCCATCGCAGCGTTCGTGCCGCGTGAGTTCTTCCAGGCGTTGTTCGTGGGCTCAGGCAGCCAAGAGCCGGCCTTCTGGCAGGTTCTTTGTCAGTCGCTGGTCGGCCCGGTCGCGGCGTTCTTCACCTTCATCGGATCCATGGGCAACATCCCGCTCGCGGCCGTCTTGTTCGGCAACGGGGTCAGCTTTGCGGGAATCATGGCGTTCATGTTCAGCGACCTCGTCGTGATGCCGGTGTTGCGGATCCAAGCCAGCTACTACGGCTGGAAACCGGCGCTCTACATCCTCGGCGTGTTCCTGACGGTTCTCGTCACGTCCTCCCTTCTTCTGCACTATGGATTCGCAGCGATGGGCGCACTTCCCGACGCAGGCGCGGCCAAGAGCGTGACGGAGCGCGAGTTCTTCCACGTCGACTACACGTTCTTTCTCAACCTGCTTTTCCTCCTGCTGACCGGAGTGGCGGTGAAGTGGAAGATCGAGGAGTCCGGGGTGGACTTGAGCCTGAGCGGCGGCGCCGGCGAACGGACCCTAGCCGTGCTCGCGTTCGTCGGGTTCTTCTGGGTAGCAGGCGGACTCGCGATCAGCCTCATAGGCTAAACGCAATCGCGGAGAAAGCAGCAGACTGGAAAGAATTTGGTGGACCTGGAGGGATTCGAACCCTCGACCTCTTCCATGCCATGGAAGCGCGCTCCCAACTGCGCCACAGGCCCCCGGGGGTTGGACAGACCTTTTCAGAATAACACGGGTCTCGTGCGGCGTCAGCACCTAGCCAATGCCGAGTTTCTTGCAAATCGGGTCGACGCGGCGCTTGACGGCGGGGTCCATCTCGAGCACGGCGGGCCAGGGGCGGGTGAAGCCTTCCGAGGGCCATTTGCGGGTGGCGTCGATGCCCATCTTGGAGCCGTAGTTGGCCAGACGGCTGGCGTGGTCGAGCGAATCGATGGGGCCCATGGTGAACTGAATGTCGCGCTCGGGGTCGATGTTGTTGAGCGCTTTCCAGGCGACCTCGGAGTAGTCTTGCACGTTGACGTCTTCGTCGACGACGACGATGCACTTTGTGAACATCGCCTGCCCCAGTCCCCAGATCTGATTCATCACCTTGCGGGCGTGCCCGGGAAAGGACTTGCGGATCGAGACCAGCATCAGATTGTGGAAGATGCCCTCGGCCGGCATGGCCATGTCGATGACCTCGGGCAGTTGCAGGCGCATGAGCGGCAGGAAGACGCGCTCGATCGTTTTGCCCATGTAGTAGTCCTCCATGGGCGGCGGGCCGACGATGGTCGTGGCGTAGATGGGCTTCTTGCGCTGCGTGATGCAGGTGACGTGGAAGACCGGATAGTCGTCCTCGAGCGAGTAGAAGCCGGTGTGGTCGCCGAATGGGCCTTCGGTGCGCAGCTCGCCCAGGTTGACATAGCCTTCGAGCACGATCTCGGCGTTGGCGGGGACCTCGAGATCAACCGTCTTGCAGCGCGCCATTTCGACAGGCTTGCCGCGCAGGAAGCCGGCGAACATCATCTCGTCCAAATCGGGCGGCAGGGGCAGGATGGCGGAGAACATGGTGGCGGGGTCGGAGCCAATGGCGACGGCGACCTCCATGCGCTCTTGTTTGCCCTCGGCGAGCAGACGGCGGTAGTGCTCGGAGCCCTGCTTAATGGGTCTGCCAGTGCATGCCGGTGGTGCGGTCGTCGTAAACCTGCATGCGGTACATGCCGCAATTGCGCTTGCCGGTGATGGGATTCCGCGAGAAGACGAGCGGGAGGGTGATGAAGGGTCCGCCGTCCTGCGGCCAGCAGGTGAGCACGGGGTAGTCGTGGAGCGAGAAGTTGTCCTTCTTGACGACTTCCTGGCAGGGCCCAGAGCTCACCTGTTTGGGCAGGAAAGAGCCGAGCTCGGCGAGCTTCGGCAGCATCTTGAGCTTGCCCATCAGCCCCTGCGGCGTCTTCATCTGGATCATCTCAGCGATGCGCGCAGCGACGTCTTCGACGGAGTCGACGCCGAGGGCGATCTCCATGCGGCGCATGGAGGCCATGGAGTTGATCAGGACGGGGATCTTCGAGTCGCGCGGGTTTTCGAACAGCAGCGCGGGGCCGCCGCTCTTGACGGAGCGGTCGGCGATCTCGGTGATCTCGAGGGCGGGGTCGACGTCATCGCGAACGCGTTTGAGCTCGCCGGCTCGCTCGAGCGCGGAGATGAAGTCGCGCAGATCGGAATGGGGCATAAACCCCCATTGTGAAACACGGTCGTTTACCAGAGCGCGGCGATGGCGAGCACGCTAACCGCGGCGCTGAGGCCCAGCTCGCGGAAACCCACCTCTTTGAGGGGCGTTTGCAACGACTCGCCCTTGCCAAAGCGCCACAGATCGAGGACATGCACGCACATGGGGATGATCAGCGCCATCGTGAGCAAAGGTTGGACATCGAACAAGGCAACTAGGCCTTGGATGGGTTGCCACAACCAGGCGGCGGTGCGGGCGCGGCGCGAGTCAGTCTTGCCTCGGTTGGCCTGCATCGATTCCAGGCGAGCGTGGACGGTAAGCACGCCCCCGGTCGAATGGACGGCGTGGACGATGGCGAGCAGCAGCAGCGTCCGATCGATTGTGCGGCCCGCGGCCAGCCACGGCAGCGCGCACGCCGACGTCAGCCCGAACGAGCCAGCAAGCTGGAGCAGCGTCGAGCGCTGCAGCTTGTGCAACGCGGCGTAGAGGTAGACGCCGGTCAAGGTCGCGCCGATGAGGCCCAGCGCGGCGAGCCAGCGCAGCGGAACCACAAATGCAAGCGTCGCGCCGCAGGCGAGCAGCAACGGGACGAAGACGCGCAGGCTGCGTGTGGCCGATGCGGTTTCCGGGCGCGGCTGTCGCCAGACGTAGCGCTGCCGCAACAGGATGGCCAGCGGCTCGCGGATGAGGAATCCCGCCAGCGCCGCGCCCAACGCGGGGATCAGCCACCATGTCCATGTCTTGGCCAGGATGGCGGCCGAGACCAACGGGAACAGCAGCATGCCCCACGAGCCGTGCTCGCGCGGAAAGATCAAGCTCGGCCGTTCGGTCACTCGAGTCCCATCATGCGCTTGACGTACTTGGCCGGCGGCGAGCCGTAGGAGAGCACTTGGTCGTGGAAGGCTTGCCAGTCCGAAATGGGGCCGTTCTTCGCCTCGTAGGCGTCGCGGATGCCGTTGATCTCAGTCGCGCCGGCGAAATACGTCGACAACTGCGCCGAGGTCAGACAAGCGCGGCGCCACTTGCCGGCGGCCTCCCCGTCTTCCTGGAAGCCCTCGTCGATCATCAGCCGCATGGCTTCGTCTTCGGTCATCGAGCCGGCGTGGATCTTCTGGTCGAGGATGGTGTTGAGGATGGCGCGGGTGAGCATTTTGAGCTGCTGCATCTTCACCCGCGGTCCGCCGAAGCCGTGCTCGACCATGATCTGTTCGGCGTAAACGGCCCAACCCTCCACAAAAGTTCCACTGTAGAAGACGGCGCGGGTCATGGTGGATCCGCGGTAGCGGTTGGAGTGGCTCAGTTGCAGGTAGTGCCCGGGCATGGCCTCGTGGACGGTGAGGTCGCGCAGCATGTAGTCGTTGTATTCGCGGTAGAACGAGTCGGCGCGCTGCTTCGTCCAGCTCTCGGGCGTGGGCGAGATGGCATAAAAGGTCTTGCCGTTCTTCTCGAGCGGGCCAGGAGAGTCGCAGTAAGCGGTCGAGACGCCGCGCTGGAACTCGGGCATCACGATGATCTCGACGGGCTCGGTGGGCAGGCTGACGAGGTCGGCCTGGGCGACGAACTGGGTGGTTTCTTCGAGTGCGGCCTTGGCGTCATCGACGATGGTGGCGTTGGTCGGATGGTCGTCGGCCAACCGTGTGAGCACGGCTCGGATGACGGCGGTGCGGTCTTCGCGTTCGGCGTCTGTGGCCTTGGGGAAAAACTCGCGGTGCAGCGGGAGCGCGGTTTCGTAGAGCGCGAGGTGCGTCTCGGCGAGCCCCTTTTCGGCGCGGTCGAGGATCTGCTCCATCGTCATGTCCGTATGGAGCGAGAACGCGAGCTTCTTGCGGAACTTGGGCTCGCCGAGGCGGAAGTCGCCGTCCGAGCGCGGCAGTAGGTCCTTCTCCAGCCACTGGCCGTAGGCTTCAAGCGCCTGGATGGCGTCGGCCCGCGGCCTTTCGAGCGGCGCGCGCATTGCAGGGGCATCGGCAAGGAAGGCCTCGAGGTCGTCGCGGATGAGGCTGATGGAACCGGCGTTTTGGCCGATGGCGGTCTCGGTGTGGACCTTGGGCGGATGGGCGAGATTGGCGCGCGCCGCGTCGAGCACGCGCGGGAGCTGTTCCAGGCGGGCGGCGACGTTCTTCAGGCGCTCGTCAAGCGGGGCGAAGTCGCGCGCGAGTAGCGCGTAAATCGACCCGGAGACGTTGTAGACGAGCGGGTTCCATTCGTACTCGCGAATGTCCTCGAGCTCGAAGATGGACGACTCGACCTGATTGCGGAGGATCTCGTAATCGATTGCGTTTTCTGGCGAGAGGCGGGCGGCGTCGATCTTGTCGAGGCGCTCGAGGTAGCGCTTCTCAAGCGCGAGCGACTGGGCGAAGCCTTCGCGAGAGTAGTCGCCGAGCTGCGAGTCGAAGCGGTGGTCGCCGAGATAGGTGGCAAGCTCGGGGCTGGTCGCGAGCAGCTCTTCGAGGTAGTCCTTGGCCGCCGATTCGAAGTCGCCGTCTTGAGAGGCGGGTTTCGACGAGCAACTCCAGGCGAGCGCGAACACGGCGCCAAGGGCCACGCATCGAAGAAAAATTGCGGTCATGCCGACAGCGTAGCGCAGGGGGGACGGCGCGAAGATTCGGGGGTAGAATCAGGGCATGATGCGCGCCGGATTGGCTGTGGCGATGGCGGCGATGCTCGCGGCGGCGGGTCTGTCCGCGGCCACCGAGGGCGCGCAGGACGTCTCACACCCGCTGACGACCATGCTCGTCAGCCGGCAAGCGGAGGCGCACCGAGTCTCGGCGAACTTCAAAGCGCAGGTAGAGAAGCGCGAGCTGGTGCTCGAAGACCGCGGCGACATTGCGATTGTCGACGACGGCGACGGTGTGGGGCTCGAAGCGTTTCCGTTCGACCTAAACGGACGGTCCGTCGAGATCCTGCCGCAGGCTGAGCTTGCGGCTGCTTACACGTACCAAGCTCACGACGGCGGGTACGATGTGCAAGCCGCCGCGACGGGTTCCTTCGTCACGCTCGGCGACGACGACGCGGTCTTGCTGCCGATCGGTTTTGCGTTCCCGTACTTTGGCCAGACTTGGGAGCAGGTCTACGTCCATTCCGACGGACATTTGACGTTCGGCGAGCCGGACTTGGCGCAGACGGCGCGCGACGCCCCACGAGCGGTCAGCGGCCCGCCGCGCATTGCGGCTTTCTTCTGGGACTTGAATCCGTCCGAAGAAGGGGCGGCGGTCCGATACGTGGCGGCGGCTGACCGTCTGACGGTCACCTGGATCAACGTGCCCATCTGGACGCAGGCCGGCGGCGGGCTGCGGCAGAATTTCCAGGCGACGCTGCATTCGGACGGGCGCATCGAGCTGGCTTATCAGTCGATCACGATCGACTACGGGACGATCGGTGTAGCTTCGGGTGAGAACATCTTCGATTCGGTGGCAGTGGACTTCAGTGCGCCTGCGCCGGCGGAGCCGTTCACGGCCGCCTTCGTCGAGCTGTTCTTCCGGCCGACCTGGATCTTGCCGCGCTCGGACAGAAGTTCTATCTGAGCCATGAAGACGCCTACGACTTCTTGGTGATCTTCCACGATTACGAGGTCGACTTCCAGACCGGCGCCTTCGCCTTCTATCGCTCGGTGCGGAACTTCACGCAGGGAGTGGGGCCGTGGCCGAAAGGGTTTGAAACGAACAATGTGGTGGATTTCGGACAGGCTCTCGGCTCGGGGTTCCGCTTGCAGGGTCTGATGTACATGGGCGAGCTCGACAAGTACCCGGATGATCCGGAGCAACTGATCGCGCGCGATGAAGGGGTACACGGGCAGACGGCGCTGTCGGTGCTTTCGCACGAGGCTGGGCACGTCTTTCTAGCGACGCCGCTGTTGCCCGATCCGGTGATGGGGTTTTCGTTCGATTTGCTGGGCCGGCAGCTCGCGCACTGGAGCTACTTCTTCAACTCCGAGGCTTCGTTCATGGAAGGCAACCGCATCGTCGATCATGGACGCGGACCCTACCGCTTCGAGACAACCCAGATGACCCAGGGCTTCAGCCAGATGGACCGTTATCTGTTAGGGCTGATTCCGGCGGAGCAGGTGCCGGCAAGCTTCTTCGTGCGGAACCCGTCGATCGATTCGGCGAACTTTTCCGCGGCGCATTTCCCGCTCGGCGGAGTCTTCTTCGACGGCGAGCGGGTGGACGTGACGATCGACCAAGTGCGTCAGGCGATGGGCCGGCGGACGCCGGACCACACCATCGCGCAGCGTGAGTACCGCTATGCATTTGTGTTGCTGACGAAGGAAGGGACGACCCCTTCGGAGGAGAGCATCGCGAAACTCGAGCGCTTCAGGACGGCCTTCGAGGCGAAGATGCGCGACGCGACCGGCGGCGGCTGGCAGCCTGAAACCGAGCTGGTGAACCAGTTGACGTTCGTGACTTGGCCGGCGTCCGGCGTACTCGAAGGCGCGATGATTGACGGCGGCGTGCTGCTGGGGCGGACGTATCGACCACGACGTGACGGTGAAGCTCTCGGCTGGGGCGGGCGTCGAGATCCCGGAGCAGGTGACCGTCCCGGCCGGGGTGTTGTTCGAGCCGTTCTCGATTGCGGGTATTTCGGGCGGGGTGGCCGAGATCGTGGGCGACGCAGGTCCGGAGTTTGAGACGGCGCGGTCGTTTATCCAGGTGCAGCCGGGGACGGCAGCGCTCTCGACGGAGCGATTGCTGCCGCTCGAGGCCTTGTTCGGCGATCCGAGCGAACGGCTGATGACCGGAGAGGTCGGTCGCCCGATGCCGTTTGGCTTTCTGGTGCAGGTGATCGACGACAACGCGCTGTATTACGGCGGCGTGCCGCTCAAGATTACGGCCAGCGGAGACGGCGTGGTCGAGCCGGCTGAGCAAGATGCTGACCAGTTCGGGTTCGGCGCTTTTAGCTGGACGCTGGCGACGACTCCGGGTAAGAACACGGTGACGATCGAAGTTGTCGGCTCAGAGAAGCCGCCGCTGGTGCTCGAGGCGACCGGCGTTAGCCAGCCGGTCCGCCAACGCAACGTGCGGCGAGACTATTTCCGGCAGTAGCGCGCGCGGCGTGGGGGTATCATACGGTTCGTGCGGACGCGGTGGATAGCTCTGTTCTTGGCGGCGGCCTCGTGCGCCCTTGGCGCGGAAGCGACCCCGGAGCAGATCGAATTTTTCGAAAAGAAGATCCGGCCCGTGCTGGCCGAGCAGTGCTACGGCTGCCATAGCGCGGACACGATGGCGCTGGGCGAGCTGCGGGTGGATTCGCGCGAGGCGATCCGCAAAGGCGGCACGCGCGGTTCGGCGGTGACGCCGGGCTCGCCGGAAGCGAGCGTTCTGCTCAAGGCCATCTCCTACGCGGATCTCGACCTGAAAATGCCGCCGACGGGCAAGTTGAGCGAGCAACAGATCGCGGACTTCCGGCTGTGGATCGAGATGGGCGCACCGGACCCGCGCGAAGACAAAGCGGCTCAGTCGCAGGCCGCGCCGAGCGGATACGACTTCGACAAAGAACGTGAGTTTTGGTCGTTCCGGCCGGTGGAGAAGCCTGCGCTACCGAAGGTTTCGAACCCTGATTGGGTTGCGACGCCTGTCGACGCTTTCGCTGGCGCGGCTCGAAAAAGAGGGGATGGGGCCGGCGCCCGAGGCAGACAGACGCACCCTGATCCGGCGCGTGACGTTCGATCTGATCGGCCTGCCCCCGACGCCGCAAGAGATTCAGGCGTTCGTGGCAGACGAGTCGCCGGACGCCTGGCAGAAGCTCGTCGAACGGCTGCTGGCTTCGCCGCACTACGGCGAGCGCTGGGCGCGCCATTGGCTGGACTTGGTGCGTTTTGGCGAGACGAACGGCCACGAGTTCGACAACGACAAGCTGGATGCCTGGCGCTACCGCGATTACGTGGTGCGGGCCTTCAACGAAGACACGCCTTACAACCGGTTTGTGGCTGAGCAGATCGCCGGCGACCTGCTGCCCGACCCGCGCCTGACCGCCGACGGGACGCGACTGGATTCGCCGATCGGCGCGGGCTTCTATTGGCTGTGGGAAGTGCTGAACTCGCCGACTGATTCCGAGAAGGCGCGCGCGGATCAGGTGGACAACCAGATCGACGTGTTGGGCAAGACGTTCTTCGGAATGGCCCTGGGTTGTGCGCGCTGCCACGACCACAAGTTCGACCCGTTGCCGACTGCGGACTACTACGCCTTGGCCGGCGTGATGCATTCGACGAACCTGCACGAGCAATGCATTGATGCGCCGACGGTGGCCGAGAAGTTGCGCGCGCTGCGGAGCGAGGCGGAAGCGCACGAGCAGGCGCGAGCGCTGCCACAGGTTTCAGCCGCGGACTTGCTCTCGGATGCATTCGCGGAATACCGCGCCTACGCCGCCGCTGAGCCCAGCCATCCGCTGTATCCGCTGGCGAAGCTCGCCGAGGAGTCCGACGAACCGTTTGCGAAGAGGCTCGCGGCGATGCGGGCGGAGATGCGCGAGTGGGCGGCGAAGGCTTCGCCGGAGAACCCGCTATGGGCCGAGCGCGGCGACGAGGTTTGGGAGGACTTTTCCAAAGGCTACGGGAAGTGGGACGTCGAGGGCGCGGCGTTTGGCGACGCGCCGACCACGGGCGTTGCGCAGTCGAACCCCGGAGAACAGGATGAGTTTGTCGGAATCCTGACGACGAAGAAGTTTGTCATCCCCGCGCCGCACGTCCACGTCCGCATGGCGGGCACGACCGGCGAACGGGGCAACAGCACGGCGACACGGCGCTTCACCCTGTGGGCGGACGATCACCCCTCGCAGAACAAGACGCCTGAGTCCGAGCGGTTAGAGTGGATCTCGATTCCGCTGGTGAAGGAGAAGGGGCGCGTCGGGTATTTGCAGATCACCGACCGCAGCCGCCAAGGCCACATCGCGGTCGACAAGATCGTGTTTTCGCAGTCGAAGGAGCCGCCGCCGATCGCAGGACCGGTGGACCCGCGCGTGCTCGCGCTGCTCGATGCGCCGGGCGTCGATTCGCTCGAAGCGCTCGCGGCGGCGTACGCACGAATGGCGGCTTCGAGTGACGATCGCGCCTTCGTGGCCGCGTTGGTCGAGCCAAAGCTGATCGCGCCGCAAAAGCTCTCCGAAGAGATTCCGCCCTCGGCGTTCGCGATGTCGTCGATGGACCACGAGCCGCACGACGTGCGCATCCATCAGCGGGGAAATCACAAGAACTTGGGTGAAGTGGCGCCACGCCAATTTCTGACGATCGTGGCCGGCGAGAATCAGAAGCCCTTCCGTAAGGGTTCGGGGCGGTTGGAGCTGGCGGAGTGGGCGGCGAGCGAAGAAAATCCGCTGACGGCGCGCGTGATGGCGAATCGCATCTGGCAGCACCACTTCGGTGCGGGCATCGTGCGATCGCCCGACAATTTCGGCCATACGGGCGACCGGCCGACGCATCCGGAACTGCTCGACTGGTTGGCGTCGCGCTTCGTCGAAAGCGGCTGGTCCGTGAAGGACTTACACCGCCAGATCCTCTACTCGAACGCCTATCGCATGCAGAGCCGCGGAACCGATGCCAACGCCGAGGCGGACCCGGACAACAAGTTGCTCTCGCACATGCCGGTGCGGCGTCTGGAGGCTGAGGCGATTCGAGACTCCCTGCTCGCCGTTGCGGGCACCTTGAGCTTGGAGGTCGGAGGCGAGAGCGTTCCGCCGCACATCAGCGCCTATCAGGACGGGCGCGGCAAGCCGGAGTCGGGGCCGCTCGACGGCAACGGGCGACGCTCGATTTACATCCAGGCGCGGCGTAACTTCCTGACCCCGCTGTTCCTGGCGTTTGATTATCCGCAACCGTTCGCGACGATCGGGCGGCGGGGCGTTTCGGCGGTGCCGTCGCAGGCGCTGATGCTGCTCAACAACGAGCTGGTGCATCACCAGGCCACCCGTTGGGCGCAGCGGGAGATGGAGGTCTACCGTACCGCGGAGGAGCGGCTGGACGACATGTTCGTGCGGGCATTCGGGCGTGCGCCATTGTCGGAAGAGAGGCGGGACATTCAAGCCTTCCTCGCCGAGCAGGCCAAGCTCTACGAAGGCGCTTCGAGCGAGGATGAGCGCGTGTGGGCCGACCTGGCGCACGTCTTGTTCAACTCGACGGAATTCCTGTTCGTGCGCTGAGGGCGTCGGCCTCGCGTGTAACGATGCGCGGCCGTCAACTTTCTTCCTTGTAGGAGCGCAAGCTCCTGAGGAGAAAGTTTATGTTCCAAGTTCACAATGGCCAGTGCGGACTTTGCACGCATTTCGGAGAGACGCACGAGGCAGGCCGGACGCTCACGGCAATCCGCGAACAGCACGAAGCGCCGGAAGATTTGGTCGACGATTGCGGCCACCCGAAGCTGGTGAATCTACACCTGAAGGTGACCCCGATCAGCGGCTGTGACGGTTTCGAGCCGTCGAAGGCAAACTGAAGCCGCGTCGCGAAACCCGCCGCGCTATGCTAGCGGGTTATGCGCGACCCCAAGTCCCTGCGCTCGTATTCCTGGTTCCAAGGCGACCAGTACGAGCATCTCGCCCGCCGCGCCTGGTTGCGCTCGGAGGGTTACGGACCGGAGATTTTCCAAGGCAAGCCGATCATCGGCATTTGCAACTCGTGGTCCGAGCTGAACAACTGCAATATGCACCTGCGTCAGGTGGCGGAGGCCGTCAAGCGCGGCGTGCTTGCCGCCGGCGGTTTGCCGCTCGAGTTTCCGACCATCTCGCTTGGCGAGATGTTCATGAAGCCGACGACGATGTTGTTCCGCAACCTGATGGCGATGGACGTGGAAGAGTCGATCGTGGCGAACCCGATCGATGGCGTCGTATTGCTCGCTGGGTGTGATAAAACGACCCCGGCGCAGCTCATGGGAGCTGCTTCCGCCGACTTGCCGGCCATCATGGTGACCGGCGGACCAATGCTGGGTGGTCGCTTGCGCGGCCAGCAGCTGGGTTCGGGAACCGACGGGCGCAGGCTTTTCCAGGAGTACCGCGCCGGCCGCATCGGCGACGAGCAGTGGGCGGAGGTCGAGGGCTGCATCGCGCGCTCGGCCGGCCACTGCACCGTGATGGGTACCGCTTCGACGATGGCTTCGATGGCGGAGGCCCTGGGCTTGCAGATGACCGGCGGAGCGGCGATTCCCGCTGTCGACTCGCGCCGCTACGCGCTCGCGGAAGCCAGCGGTCGCCGGATCGTAGACATGGTCTGGCAGGAGTTGAAGCCGTCGAAGATACTAACGCGCGAGGCTTTCGAGAACGCCGTCCGCACGGACATGGCGATTGGCGGCTCGACCAACGCAGTCGTCCACCTATTAGCCATTGCACGCCGCGCCGGAGTCGACCTGAGGCTCGATGACTTCGACCGTCTCAGCCGCGAGACGCCCTTCATCACCAACGTGAAACCGTCAGGCGAGTTCCTGATGGAGGACTTCTATTACGCCGGTGGCGTGCCGACGGTAATGAAGGAGTTGCTGCCATTGCTACACGGCGGCGCGATGACCGTAACCGGCAAGACGATGGCGGAGAACTTGGCCGACGTCGAGCCAGCCGACCGGAACATGGTGCGCCCGCTCACCGACCCGTTGCAGGCCGAAGGGGGGACGGCGATCCTCTACGGCAATCTGGCGCCCAACGGCGCCGTCTTCAAGCAAAGCGCCGCTGAGCCCCGCCTGTGGAAGCACAAGGGCAAGGCGGTCGTGTTCGAGAGCCGCGCGGAGATGCTGGCAGGCATCGACAATCCGGATCTGGACGTCGACGAAAACTCCGTGCTGGTGATGAAAGGGGCGGGGCCGCTCGGTGGTCCCGGCTTCCCGGAATGGGGTCACCTCCCGATCCCGAAGAAGCTGTTGCAAGCAGGCGTGAAGGACATGCTGCGCGTCTCCGATGCGCGGATGAGCGGGACGAGCTTTGGGGCTGATGTGTTGCACGTTTCGCCCGAAGCGGCCGCTGGAGGGCCGCTGGCGGCGGTGCGCACGGGCGATTGGATCGAGATCGATGCGCCCGCGCGGAAGCTATCGCTGCTGGTCGACGACGCCGAGATCGAGCGACGTTTGGCGGAACGAGCGCCGTACAGGCCTGCTTACAAGCGCGGCTACGGCAAGCTCTTTCTCGATCACGTGACGCAGGCGCACGAGGGGTGCGACTTCGACTTTCTGCACGCGGACGAATAGTCGCCGGCAGCGGACTTAGCGAACAGGAGCGCCGGCCATCGCGGAATGGTGAATTCCGTTGGTTTCCGAGGCCGGCGGCCTAGGGCGCGAGTCCGACCCTTTTTGCGTTGGCGGAGCCAAATGCGGGACGCCGCCATTTTCTACCCACTCCACGCCCTTAGCCGTGATGGAGTAGAGACCTTGGTTGGTCGTTTTGAGCAAGTCCTTCTCGCGCAGGAACCAAATCGTGAGCTCGATCTCGTCGATCCGCGCGCCCATGGAGCGGGCGATCTCCGCGCGGCCAAGCTCCGGATTGCGCGGGCGCGTGACGACAATGTCGTAAAGCGCCGACATCACGCCTTGGCGCAGCTTGAGCTGCAACTCTACGTCGGCTCTCGTGGCGGTCTGTTCGACGACGACTGACTCAATCGAAACCTTGCGGTCTTTCGTGCGGACCGGCGCGACCGCGCCGGCGCTGGCGGGAGGCGGCTCGAACTCGATGGGCTCGTCTTCCTCCGGCGGCGCGACTTGGCTCTTGCGCAGAGAGTCGTAAAGCTCGCGGCGCTTCGGATCGGCGAGCGTGCGGTAGGCTTCTTTGACCAGCTCGTACTTGGCTGGATCCGACTGCTCGCCATTTTTGTTCCCGTAGCGGGTCAGCATCAACCGCACGGCCCACTCGATCATGGCGCGGTCCGCTGTTGGGCTGACCATGAGGAACTCGTAGTAGTCGATGAACGGCTCCGTGGACAAATCCTCTCTCCTGGCGGCGCAGTGAAAAGACCACCACGCGATCCCATTATCAAAGGCGCCGTGAGGCGGCACAATGGAGCGCTTGAGTTAGACGGAGTCGCGCTCTTAACGTATGACTCGGGTCGTATGTCCTAGGTTCGTTACCCCGTTGGTTCTATCCCTCACGGCAGGCGAGTCTTGTAGAGCACATCCGAGCCGACCAGTCCGTTTTGGTCACGGGTGAGCACGAGCGTCCAGCGGCGGTCCGGTGCGTACTCGAGCCGGAAGGTCTGCTGCTGCGCCGACGAAAGGTCGTAGGTGTAGATCAGCGTGACCTCGTTGGTGATCTGCTGCTCGGTCGAGATGCGCGCGCTGGGGTTGGCCTCGGCGCCGCCGGCCTGCGGGTCGACTTTTAGTCGGCTCACACCGAAGAAGCGTTGCAAACCGGGCGAAACGGGGCGTTCGATGGCCTGCTCGAAGACGTTGTTGGCGCCGGTCTGGAACAGCGACTGCTGCTGCACGCGCTGTTGCGAGGCGAGCACGGGGTCGGTGGTGGGCGAGCGGCCCACCGCGACGAGGTTGACCAGGTCGCTGATCGACAAAGGCGGGTCGGAGCGGTAGCTCATGTTGAGCCGTCGAGCCGGACCTGAGAGGATCAACCCGATGTCGATGGCGCGGATGCGCGTCTGGAGCTCGAAGTCGAGCACGGGCTCGATGCGGAACGGATTGACGAACGAGATCTCGCCGCGGTTGATGGTGTAGCGCGAGCCGTTGAAATTGACTTGGCCCTGGTTGATGTTCATGCGGCCAAGCACGGAGGGGCTGACGGCGGTTCCAACCAAGCGCAGGTCAAGGTCGGCTTCGATGTTGCGCACGAGCGTGGTTTCCAGCTCGAAATCCGGGCCCGAGGCGACATGCACGTTGAGCTGCAACTGGTCGAGCCAGGGGGCGCGGGCCGGCGTCTGTGTCGGCTCGCGTAATGTGGCGAGCAGCGCGCCCAGCGAGACCTGTGAATTGGTCGAAGCGCGGCGCACGATCACCTCACCGGCGAGCAACCCGTGGTTGGACGCGCCCGAGAGCACGATCTGGCCGTCAATCAAGCTACTGATGTTGGCCGGGTAGCGCAGGCGCACCCGGTCGACGTCGACGTTGAAGCGGTACTCCGGGGCCTCTTCGGCAAACGAGGCCGTGCCGCTGAAGACGAGCTTGCCGCCGCCGGACAACGCCGAGAGCTCCTCGATGCGGACGTCGCGACCGGCGAAGGCGACCTCGCCATTGAGCGCGTTCAGCCCATTGGGAATCTCGCTCGAGCGGATCGAGCCGTTCTCGATACGCAGCTTGCCGTCGACGCTGGGTGCGTCGAGCGTACCGCCGATCGTGACGTCGAGCACCGTGGCGCCCTCGGCCTGCAAGTCCTGTCGAAAGCTTTGCAGGACGGCAAGGTCGAGCATCCCTTCGGCCTTGAGGTCGATGGCGCCGTCGCCGGTGAGCGCCGCGTCGCCGTCGACCTCGAAGTCCGCGCCTTTGCCTTGCAGTCGCATGTGCTCGACCTCGAGCGTCTGTTTGCGAATGGCCCAGCGCATCGGGAAGGGGTTGTAGAGCGCGTAGCCCTGGCCCGCGCCGGGCAACTCGGAAATGTCGAGCTCGGCCTTCTCGATCGAGCCTTCGATTTCGACGTCGGCAAGGTTCGAAGGGTCGGCGTGGAAGGTGAAGCCGCCGCTGAGCTCGCCGGTGAGGCTCTCGGCGGAGGCGCCGGCTAGGCGGAGCACCTGTGCCGCGTCGAAGCCCGTGAACTCCGCCGAGCCGGAGAGGTCGTCCTGGTCGAGGCGCAGTGAGGCCTTTCCGCCGAGCGTCCCGCCAAGCGGAGTTCCATTCCAGTCGAGGGTCACGGTGTCACTGTCGGTGCTGATCGATCCGCCGAGATCCCCGAAAGCATGGCCACCCCAGTCGAATGAGGCGACTGACCATGTGCCGTCGGCGCGGAGTTGCTCGACCGGGCGCTGTCCAGGTCGGACGACGGCCTGGACATGCACGTCGAGGTTGGCGATGCCCGTGGCGGGCCAATCGGCTTCCATGGCTTCGACGAGTTGATCGACGCCCCAGTCGACGCCACGCACCTTCACATCGAGCGCTCCGGAGTTGCGATTGTAGGTTCCGCTCCCAGTCAGGCGCCCCTTGTCGCGGGTGAGAGCGACCTTGCTGACGCGGGCCAGCTCGCCGGTCGTATCCACCTCGAGCTCGAGCAGGTCAAAACGGCGGCCCGCGAGCGAGCCGTTGTGGATGGTGGCCGAAGCGCGCAGGTCCGGGTCAACGGCTGAGCCCGAAATCGCGGCGTCAGCGTCGGTGAGTCCGCTCAGCAAGGCTGGCAGCCGGCCGGCGGCGAGCGCCTTTTCGGCGGGTAGATTCCGAGCACGCACCCAGCCAAGCAAAGGCTTTTGCTCGAGTGGCACGCCGGGCTCGAGCTCGGCTTCCAGGGTGGCTTCGGCGCGTCCTTCGCCGTCGCGAAGCTGGGCGTTGGCGATGCGCAGTAGGTCTTGGCGGAATACGATCTCCGTGTCGAGCGAGGTCCACTCGTAGTTCAGCAGCCGGATCGCCTGCGTCGAGATGCGGCCGTCAAAGACAAAGTCGCGCTGATTGGCGGGCGCGATGCGACCCTTGAGCTCGCCTTCGAGAGAGGCGTGGCCCAGCAGTTGGACAGGCAATTTGTTTAGTTCGATTCCGAGGAGTGAGAGAGCCGGGATGAGGTCTTGGTCATCCTCCGAGGTCCAGTCGAGCCGTAAATCCGCTCCGCGGCTCGACCAAGTTCCCTGCGAGAGCAGCGTGGCCCCGGCGCCGGTGTGTACGTCTAGGCTTTCGAGCGTGATCAACTGCCCTGCAGCGTCGTAGCGGGCGCGCACGTCGCCAGAGAGAGCGCGCTCGCCAACGCCTTCAAGCGTGACTTCGACTTTGCTGGTCAGATCTTGTCCTGCCGGCTTGGCGGCTTCGATGTGGGCCAGCACGCTTGCCGTCCACGGGGCGGCGCGCAGATCGGGGCCGCCTTGGCCGGCGATGGATTCGAGCAGCGAGCGCAGCCGGAAACCTTCGACGTCGCCTTGAAGCGATCCGCCGGGGTTTCCGAGAGGGTTGTCGACCGCGGCCGAGCCTTGGAAGCGTCCGCCGAACAGCTCGGCGCGGATTTCCTCCAGACGCAGGCGATCCTGGTTGCCTCTCAGCTTGGCGCGCAGCGTGCCGGCGGGCGCGTCTTTCTCAAACGACGAAAGGCGAACGTCGGCTGCGGAAAGATCCCCCTGCATCTCGAATTGCAGGTCCAGCGGACGCCAGTCGACCTTGCCGTCGAAGGCAAAGGTTCCGCGCGGGGCCGCCTTTTCGGGCAAGTAAGGCCGGAAGGCCTCGAGCGGCCCTGACACCTTGACCGTGAGCGCCGCCGCCGGGTCTTCGAGGTTGCGCAGTTCACCCGAGAGCTGCGCCTGGGCGCCGTTGACGCCGAACGTGGCTTCCTGGATCGCAATGTGGTCGCCGCACAAACCGGCCTTGGCCTGGGCCGAATCCACGTTGACTTGTGTCTGGCCGGAGGCGGCCGCGGAGGTTGCCGCCGAAAACTGGACGTCGACACAACCGCCAAGCAGCTCCGGGCGTGCGGTCAGGTCTACATCCTGCGCCAGCAGAGACAAATGGCGGGGCGCGTCGTTCCAGCGCACGGTCGCGTCTCGCACCTCGAGCATGCCTATGCCCAGGGCGAGGGGGTCGACACGGGATTGGTCTCGAGCGATCATCTGGGGCACGTCGAGCTCGGTCGTATCGATGCGCAGCTCGGGCCGCTCGATGAGGATCGAGGCAAGCGAAGCTTCCGCGCGCCAGAAGGAATCAATGCGCAGGCCGACTTTGGTCAGGGGCAGCGTCAGGTAGGGCTCGCGATCCGCCGCTGTGCGGACGGTGACCTCATGCAGCTCGAAGGAGAACGAGGCTCGATCGAAATCCACCTCCCCGATCGAGACCTCGCCGCCGAGAATCGCCGCCAAGCGCGCTTGCACTTCCGCGCGCAGACGCTGCTCGAACCAGTCGCTGCGCAGCGCCCATTCTGCGGCTCCCCACACGGCGACGACCGCCAGCGCCAAGCCGGCCAGCCAAACTCTCCAGTCGCGCAACAGTTTCATGGTGCGGGCTCCGTTGACGGGCGGATGGGGTCGAGAAACACAATGCGGGTTTCGGCGCGAAGCTGCCGCACGCGGTCGTCGAGCATGGTTTCGGCGCGCTTATCCAGCAGATCGAGCTCGAGCTCTTCGGCTACGGTTTCAAACGGAGGCGGAGATGCGACGCGCTCGTATTTCTTTCGGTAGGCCGCGCGCAGGGCGTCTTCGTCGGCTTGGAGGCCGGCGCGGAAGCGAAACTGCACGTAGCGCGTGAACTGGAGCTGTTTGCGCAAGAAGTTGCGCACGTTGGTTTCGGTCAGGCCGTAGTCCCTTAGGGCCTGCGCGAACCCCAAGTTCCCAAAGCGCGCCTGGCGCAATTGGCTGAAGGCGTCTTGCAAGTCCTTCTCTTCCACGACTTGCAGTCCGGCCAGGGTGATGTCTTCTTCGATCAGCCGCTGCTCGACGAGTCTCTCGAGCGCGCGTCTGCGGCCGGCCTCGCTCAAATCGGGCGGCGTATTGTTGAACATCGCCTCGAGAAGCGCTTGCATCTCGACCTCGGAGGCCGTGATGGGATTGGCGCCGACGATGGCGACCGTGCGATCGAGGATCTCGGCGTGGGCCATACCCACGAGCAGCAACGCCAAGGCTGGAATGCTGCGCCTCAAAACGTTTGCCCCAGCGAGAAGTGGAACTGGAAGTGCGAGATACGCTGCTCGCGCACCTGGCCCTGGCCGGCTAGGAGCTCTGCGCGCGTGCCGGAGAAGCCGATGAAGCGCGGCGGGTTGATGCTGTAGCCCAAGTCCACGCGCACTGGGCCGATCGGCGTGCGGTAGCGCAACCCGAAGCCGACGGCTTGCACGATGTAATCAAAATCGTAAACCTTCTCGCCGTCGGCGTTCTCGGCGCTGCGCTGGCTGAAGCGTAGCGCGATGTCGCTCGGCCGAGAAAAGACGTTGCCGGCGTCGTGGAAGAGCACGCCGCCGATGTTCTCACCGAGCAGCGGGAAGCGCAGCTCGACGCTGTTGAGCAACTCCGCGCCGCCGCCGATGGGGAAGCCGGTGACCGGATCGCGCGGGCCGGCTTGGTTGAACGGGAAGCCGCGGTGCGAGATGGCGCCACCGGAGAAGAAGCGTTCCGAGAGCGGAATGCGCGGGTCGGGGGACGGAAACGGGCCGGTCTCCAGCGCGGCTTCAGCGAGCACGCCCGGATCGCTCCACGGCGCCAACAGGCCAAGCTGGACAGTGCGGGCGAGCACGACCTTGTTGGTGACGCGGTGATAGGTGCTGTTCTGACCGAAGAAGCGGAAGAAGTCCGGCTGCGAGCCCCAGTAGCCGGAGGCGAGGCTGAGGTCGACCGTATTGAAGATGCCGCGTTTGGCGTCCGTGGGATCGTCCCGGCGGTCTTGGATGTAAGTGCCTGAGAGCAGCGCGGAGCGCACGGGTTGGGCGGTGCGCGGAATGAGCTGGGGCTGGATCTGTAGGCTGTTGCTGTCGATCGTCGTACGGCGATAGGTGTAACGGTAAAGGCCCGTGGACGCCTTGCTGAGGCGGTGCTCGAGCTGCAACGCGCCCTCCAGGCGCGAACCGGTGAACGTGCGCACGTTGCGGGACGTGTCGTATAGCCCGCTCAGCGTCATCTTCCACTTTTCCGAGCCCGTCCAGCGTGGATTTTCGTAGGTCAGCAGGGCGCGCTGCTGCAACGTCGAGACGCGGGAGCGCAGGCTGAGCGTGTGGCCCATACCGCGCATGTTCAGGCGGGTCACCTCCAGGGTGACGCGTGGGGAGAACGTGGCGTTGCCAACCGGCGAAGAGATGTCGGCCGTGGCGCCGCCGATGCGCGCGAACTCCGCGCCGCCGCCGAAGCCGATCGTCCAGCGCCGCGCTTCTTCGAGCTGGAACAGGACGTTCTTGGAGGGCTCGTCGCCGGAAGGGTTCTGCAATGCGACGTCTACTTTGGAGAACACGCCTAGGTCATAGAGCCGGCGCTGGGACTCGAACATCGCGGTCTGCGAAAGCGGCTCGTCGGGTCGCAACAAGACTTGTTGGCGCACCAAATCCAGCTCCGTATGGTTGAGCCCTGAGATGACCGCGCGATTTACGAACAGACGCTCGCCCTCGTGGATGGTGTATTCGACTTTGACGTGGCGATCGTCCGATCCAGGCTGGACGGACCAGTCGAAGGTCGCGTCGTGGAATCCGGCGTCGTAGTATTCGGCCAGGATCAGGTCGCGGTCGGTGGCGACCGTGACTTCGCTGAAGGGCTGCCCGGTTTCGGCGGAAAAGCGGAAGTTTTGGCCCGGGAAGTCCTCCATACCCTCCACGTGCAAATTCTCGACGAAGGTGGGCGTCCCTTCTTCGATCGAGAACAAGACGGCCATTTCGTTTTCCTTGCCGTTATAGTCGCTCTCGATGCGCGAAGTGACGCGTACGTCGCGAAAACCGTTGGTGCGGTAGAGCCGCTCGATGGAGTTGACGTCGCGGTTGAGCAGGCTTTGAGAAAAGCGGCCGCGGCGCAGTTGCAAGCTCGCCTCTTGGAGCGTCAATCGTTCTCGCACGGTTTGTTCGTCGAAGAAGGAATTCCCTTCCAGGCCGATATGCACGAGCTTTTGCCGGGGGCCGCGCTCGACGCGATAGACGACCTCCACCAGCTCGTCGTTGTTGCGTGTGCGTTCGGCTTCGACCTTGGCTTGGAAGTAGCCTTGACCCTGCAGATAGTCGCGCATGTTGCGCGCGCCCTCGGCGAGCAGGTCTTCGTCGACAACGCCCTCTTCGTAAATTGGCAGCAGGCGCTCGAGCAGTTTGCGGTCGGCTTCGAAGCCCTCGACCTTGACGACCAGCTCAGGCCCGCGAGTGATGAAGAGCACGAGGTCGACGCGGTTGGCGGCCGAATCGTAATCGCGGCCGGTGATCGAGACTTCCGACTGCCAAAAGCCCTGGTCTCGAATGTGTTTGCGAATGCGACCAATCCCCTCTTCCAGGCGCGGATCGGTGAGGGGATCGTCGTCGTCCCACTTGGCAATAGTCCGCGCGTCAGCGGCGCTGAGCTTGGCGTCCCCGGTGATGATGACGTCGCCAATGCGGGCTCGCTCGGCGTGGGCGACGGAGAAGAGCAGATTGACTTGCTGCGTCTCCGGATCGGGGGTCTCCTTGACCTCCATCACCGGCGACAGGAAGCCGTTGTCGCGCAGCACGCGGCGGATGTTCTGCTGTGCGGCGGCGATTGAGCTGGATGTGAGTAACTGTCCCAGGCGCAGGCCGGTGGCGTTGACGAGTTGGTTGAGTTGCGGCGGGGCGGGCACGCCCGTAACCTCGACATCGCCTACGAATCGGTTGGTTTCGGTGCGGAAGACCAGCGCGACGCCACCCTTTTCCTCGAGTCCTTCGACCTCGATGTTCGCGTAACGGCCGGTGTCGAACAGCGCAATGATGGAGTTGCGCAGGTCAGTGGAGTCGAGCGGCTTTCCCGGTTTGACGAGCAACAACTTTTCCAGTTCGAGCGAGTCGAGCGGCTGCGCGCGCGGCGAAAAGCGTATGTCCACGACCTGCGTCCCTTCGAAAGAGGACGCCATCAGGGCCGAGACGCAAAGCAGCGACAAGGCCATTTTCGGCAAGAAGGCACGCACTGCTTTACTCCCGGCATTATAAAGGACGCGAGAAGGCCCCCGCCCGTTGCCGCGCGGCGTTGGTAGCATCACAAACAGGGCGTTGGGCGCCACGAATGACTCCAGAGCAGCACGAACGCTATTCGAGGCAGATCCTGTTCCAGCCGCTGGGCGCCGAAGGACAGCGGCGGCTCATGCGCTCCCGGGCGGTCGTGGCGGGCTGCGGAGCGCTGGGAACCTTCCACGTGGCGGCGCTGGCGCGGCCGGCGTGGGCGAGATCGTCATCATCGACCGCGATTACGTCGAAGCGAGCAATTTGCAGCGGCAGTGGCTTTTCGACGAGCGGGACGCGGAGCTGGGTCTGCCGAAGGCGGCCGCCGCGGCGGAGAAGGTGCGAGCCCTCAATTCCGACGTCCGGGTCGAACCGCGTATTGCCGACCTGAACGCGGACAACGCCGCCAAGCTGTTCGAAGGCGCGGATGTGATCCTCGACGGGACCGACAACTTCGAGACGCGCTATTTGATCAACGAGCTCGCCGTGCGTGAGGGACTGCCTTGGGTGTACGGTGCGGCGGTGGGTTCCTACGGCGCGACGATGCCGATCTTGCCTGGCCTTACGGCCTGCTTGGCGTGCCTGTTCCCGGAAGCGCCCGGCGCCGGCGCGCCGACCTGCGACACCGCGGGCATTTTGAACGTCGCAGCCGCCGCAGTGGCCGCGCTGCAAGTCGCGGATGCGCTCAAGATCCTGAGCGGCGCAACGGACGCCGTGCAGGCGCGTTTGTTGAGCTTGGACGTGTGGAGTGGCGCGCCGCGCTCGATTCGCACCGAAACGCCCGATCCGGATTGCCCGGTGTGCGGCCAACGTGAGTTTGCTCGGCTCGCAGAAGGCGGACGCGGACGCGTTGCGGTGCTGTGTGGCCGGGACGCCGTGCAGGTGTTCGGCTCCGGCAGCGACCTCGACCTAGACGCTCTCGCCGCCTCGCTCGAGCCGCTCGGGCGGGTGCGCCGCAACGAGTACGCTGTGCGCTTTCTGAAGCCGCCGCATGAAATGACCATCTTTCACGACGGCCGCGCCATCATCAAAGGCGTGCCAGACGTGGCCGCAGCACGCAGCCTCTATGCGCGCTACGTCGGTTCGTAAGCGCTCATGAGCGCCTGGGCGCTGTTGGTACAGTGGGGGAACCGTATGAGGCCCCCTTTGCATGCGCGTTGGCGCTTGCCGCTGCGGCGGTCGCGCTGCACGCCACGACGGTGGAGCGTCTGAGCTTTGGTCAGGTTGTTTCGCAATCGTCGGCCATCGTCCACGGCACTGTCGTACGCTCCCGCATGGCGTGGGATGCGGACAAGGTAGCCATCTGGACGCACTATGACATTCAGGTGAAGAGCTCGCTCAAGGGGCGGCCCGGGCCGATCTTGACGCTGAGCGAACCGGGAGGCGAGGTCGACGGGAAGCACATGCAGGTGGTCGGAGCGCCACGCTATGAGGTAGGCGAAGAAGTGGTTGTATTTGTTGCGCCGACCGCTACGGGCCTGTTGCGCACTTGCGGTTGGGGCCAAGGAAAATTTGCCGTTCGGGCCTCCGATCAAACGCCCTCGGGCCGCGTGGTGCGTTCGGGTGTGGGCGCTGTCACTCTGGTTGAGCCGGCCGGCGCCCGTTTGACCAAAGCCGAGGCGGCGGATGCTCTCGATGGCGCCGATCTCGAAGCATTTCTTGGCCGGGTCCGCGCTGAGGTGCGGAGTCAACTAATCGGGGGATCGCGATGAAGCGCGCGACGGTTTTGGGGTTGGTTTTCGCCGCGGCTGCCAGCGCCTACACACGCGGCACCGTGGAAGGATCGCTTGGCGGGACGCCGCTCTATTGGGCGACCGCGGACGGGCCCCGCTTCCAGGTTGCGCAGACGGTGCAAGCCGACTTGCGCAACATCGACAATCGTCCGGTCATCGCACCTGGGAGCGATCCCGTGGCGGCGCTGCAGGGCGCGCTCGACGCTTGGAGCTCAGCGAGCGTATCGGCATTGCGCTTGGGGACGCTGGCGCGCGCGTCGGCCACGCTCGATCCCTTCGATGGCCGCAACAGCTTCGTATTCGACGATACGGCCACAATCCGCGCGCTCACTGACGGCGCGCTTGGGGTGACGGTGGTCACGGCGCAGACGAACGGTAAGATTCTCGACGCTGACATCGTCTTCAACCCGAACCTGCGAATCGGGAACAACCGAGGCCGTATTCGACCACGGGAGCCCTCAATTCGATTGATTTGCAGGACGTGGCCACTTACTTGGTCGGGCGCGCGGTGGGCGCCGGCGCAAGCGGCGTGATCGCGGCGGCGATGTTTCCCAAGGCCGATCCGGCGCAGAGCTTCCGGACGCGCCTGTCGAGCGATGATCTGGCGTTCCTGGCCGAAGCCTACCCGGCCTCGGGCGAGGCGGCGCGCAGGGGCGCAATTGTCGGCACAGTGAGCGCATCGTTGACCGGTACGCCGCTCACGGGCGTGCTCGTCACGGCGATCGACCCCTTCACCGGGACGACGGTGCAGACCGTAACGAGCCTAACGGACGGCACATACCGCATCAACGTACCGGCGGTTCCGGTAGGGCGCTATTTCGTCTACGCCGAGTCGCTCGACGGGCCGGTGATTCCGCCTGAAGTGCAGTTGATCGACCTCAGCAGCTTTCGCACCGACGTGCGGGTCGAGTTTTTCGGCGGCAACGCCGTTCCGACGCGACTGGATCTTCCGCCTGGGAGGACGCTGCGGGCCGACATTTCCGTCCAGACAGGTGCGTCCGCGTTGCGGATCGACCAACTCGGCGTAGGGCCGGCTGGCGGCTCGGGCCCCCGGAGCGGCTCTCGGCCGGCCCGATTGCGATTCCAGCGGGTCAAGCACGCGATGTGATGCTTGTGGGTCTGGGAATCGACGGTGGCGTGAAAGAAGAGGAGATTCGGCTGCTCGGCCCTGGCGCGCGCGTGCGGCCGGGTTCCGTCCACGTGGATCCGACGTTCAACGTGTGGGGCGCGCCTGTGGTGCGCTTTACGGTCGAAACCGACGCGCGCAGCGAGCGGTCGCTGGTGACGCTGCTGCTGATGCGCAATCGCGTGGCGGAGGTCTTCACGGGGGCGATCGTGCTCGAGCCTGCACCAGCATTTTCGGCAGGCCAAGTTGTGAACGCGGCGAGCTTCGAGCCGGGGGCGGTGGCGCCGGGAGGCATCGCGAGCATCTTCGGCGCCTCGCTGGGCCCGACTCAGGCGGTGGAGAACACATCGTTCGATCCGGCCACCGGGCTGCTGGGTACGGGCCGGCGGCGTGCGCGTCCTCTTCGACAGCGTACCTGCTCCGCTGTTCTTCGTCTCGGCCGGCCAGATCAACCTACAGGTTCCCTTTGAAGTGGCGGGACGCAGCGAGACAGAGGTAAGGATCGAGCGCGACGGCGTCCTTGGCCTGCCGGTGACGCTCGCAGTCGAGACGGCGAATCCGGGTGTGTTCACTTTCGCCGACGGCATGCGTGCAGTCGTGTTGAACCAGGATGGCAGCCTCAATGGCCCGGATTTGCCCGCTTTTGCGGGCGAGATCGTCACCCTGTTCGCAACGGGTCAGGGCCTCATCGCGCCGCCTTTGCGGACGGGCGAACCGGCCAAGGCGAATCCGCTGAGCCGTTCGACCACGCCGACGATTGCGATTGGCGGCGTCACGCTCCAAGCGGGAGATGTCTTTTCTCCGGCATGACCCCGGCACTGGTCGGGCTGCTGCAGCTCAACGTGCGCATCCCGCAAGGCGTTGCCGCGGGCGACGAGGTAGCGGTTACCGTGTCGTTCGACGGATTTGCGAGCAAGACGGTGCGGATGTCGGTGCGCTGAGAGTAGCCCGCTTAGGGTTGGTGCAGGCGTCAATCTTTAGCGTCTCTCCCGCCTCGAGTTCGAGCTTTGCGGTGTGTTCAAACCCGTCGCCGCGCGCGACGACTACGTGGCGGCCGGCCGGAAGAGGCGTGTCGATGGGCGCCGCCCCAAGAAAGGCGCCTCCGATCCAAATTTGAGCGTCTCCACGCGAGCAGGTCACCCGCAGACGTCCGGCCCGGAGCGAGGTTTTGGCCGGAGCGGGGTTGCGCAGGGATGGCTCGACGGCTCGCGGACGGACGAGCGCGGCCGGCTCTTCCGGCGGAGACCAGTTCGGCGGCTCTACGGCGTTCGGCTCCACCGCGGCCGAGGTTGGCGGGCCGGCGTGTCCGAGCGATCCCTTGCTCGGCGTGGGAATGTAGGGCGTGGAGGTCGTGCGCGGCTTGGGCTGCGTCTCATACAGCGTCATCCGCAGTTGCCGCCGCGCAGCACGATGCGCATCTCGTCCCCGTCGATTTCGGCGCTGAAGGTTCGGCCCGTTTCCACTTCACGGCAGTCGTCGAGATCGGCCTGCAATTGGGGATCGGGCTTGCGCTCTCTCCCGGCTTGGCCGCATCGCGGTCCATGCGGCGAATGCGCTCCTCGTCGAGCATTGGGCATCCGGCGAGGTAGACGGTCTCGTCGAGATCGCGAAACAGCGCAAGGGTCACGGGCAGGCCGCGTTGCTCGTCCGCATCGGCGGTTGCGGCTGAAAGATGCGCAGCGGGTTTGCACTCGAGTTCGTAGAGCGCGCCGCCTTCGACGATGTTGCAGCCTTTGGCCCACGCGTCGAGCGCGTCTTTCAGGCCTTCGCCGTCCGCCGCCGAGATCTCTTCGTGCTCATGGTCGAGGGTGTGGACGGCAGTCGGGTGCGCGGCCCAAGCTCCGGCGCAACAGGCGAGAGCAAGCAGTCCGGAAAGCAAGCAGGCGTGCGCTGAACCGGGGCGGGCCACGGGCTTATCTTAAGCCCAATCGAAGCTTAGATGAGCGCGCGCCAGTGCTCGCGGAAGCCGCCGTCGTCAACTTCGTCCCACATCTCGAGCGCTTGCACGGCCACAGCGGTCGCTTCAGGACGCAGCTCGCGGTCGGTATCCTCGAGCGGCTTCACGGTGAAAGCGCCGTCGAAGCGGGGATCGATCGAGCTCATCTGGCGGCTGGCGAGCTCTTCGGCTTCCGCCTTCGCGCGGCCGTAGTCCAGTTCCATCATGCCGAACGCGTCGAGATACAGCCGCAGCCGAAGCAAACGCGCGAGGCCCTCCGGCGTCGAGGATCCGTTGGCTTCGAGAATGGCCGTTTCGAGCCGGATCAGGCCGGTTTGCAGCGCCTGGCCGGTGCGCATGTCGAGCGCCGCGGTCGGCAGCAGGCCCTCGAGGAACAAGCCGTAGGAGTTCATCTCCTGCGCGCGGTTCTCGGGCGAGGCGAGAGACGGGTCCCACGATTCGCAGCGGTCCAGCGCCCAACGGGTGAGCAACTGCGCCGGATATTCGAATTCGTGGAAGCCTTCCTCGGCCAGATCCATGAAGCACGCGGCGACTTTCAACTGGTCCGCCCCGCCTTCGACTTCCATCATCGGGCTTTGCATGCCGATGTCGTACTGCGCGAAGAACGAGCCGTCCACGCGCGACATGCGGTTCTGCATCGCGCGGGCGCAACCTTGGGCGCTGGTGAGGTAGGTGTTGTCGCCGGTGGCCTTGGCGAGCGCCAGCAAGGCTCGCAGAACGAGGCCGGAGCTGAGGAACTCGGCGACGCGCCTGCCGGCTTCCTCGGATTGCTCGGAAAACAGGTCCGTAGTAACGTCGCGCGCCCGTTCCATCAGGTAGCGGCCTGCCTTCTCGGCGCGCTCGAGTTGGACGCCCTCCGGCTCGCCGACGCGGAGCAACGCCAGCACATACCAGGCGGTCGCCTCAGTCGAAATCCGGGCAGGTTCGTTCTCGGGCGCCCGCAAACCGCGGTAGACGCCGCCGTCTTCCGCCTGAATGCCGGAGTCGAGCAGCCATCGTAGCCCGGAGTAGATATTCGAGTTCATGGCCTTTTCCAAGACCAGACTATCATCGGTATGGGGGTGTCCGACTATACGGAAATTCCCCCGGGAGTCTAGTAGACTGAAGTACCATGTCTGCCCGATTTTCCGTAGTCTGCGCGGTACTAGGCTCCCTGGTTTTCAATCTTGCCGCGAGCGCGGACTCCGTTTCAGGCATTGCCTGGGAGAAACCCAAGGCCTGGACGCAGGAGGCTCCCCGGCCGATGCGGGCCGCATCCTACAAGATTCCTGCCGCAGCGGGCGACAGCGAAGGAGGCGAGTGTATCGTCTACTATTTCGGCCCGGGCCAGGGCGGCAGCGTGGAGGCGAACGTGGAGCGCTGGATCGGGCAGTTTCAAGCGCCCGACGGAGGTCCCGCGGATAAGCTTGCGAAGCGCTCGCAAAAGACGATCAACGGGATTCCGGTAGCCTTCCTGGATCTGACGGGGACCTACCTGTTCAAGCCCTTCCCGATGGCGCCGCAGGCGACCAAGAAGCCCGGCTATCGCATGCTGGCCGCGATTGCGCAGGGCAAGGATGCGCCGGTGTTCTTCAAACTCACGGCTCCCGCGAAGACTGCAGCTGCGGCCGAGTCCGCCTTCCAGGCGATGGTCGCTTCGCTCGCGAAGCAGTAAGGCCTACTGCGAGGGCGGCTGAGCCGGCGCTTCGGACGGAGCTGGAGTCTCGCTGAAATTGACGCTGGGCGGCGCCTGCCGCGCCTCTTCCGTGGTGCGGAAATACGCATCTTCCCGTTCGAATCCGCTGAACGATGCGATCAAGTTGTTGGGGAACAGCTGGATGTAGGTGTTGTAGTCCTGCACGGTCTGGTTGTACTTACGGCGCTCGATTGCGATGCGGTTTTCCGTGCCGGCGAGCTCGTCTTGAAGACGGATGAAGTTCTGGTTCGAGCGCAGTTCGGGATAGTTTTCGACCACGACGAGCAGGCGCGACAGGGCCGAGCTCAGCTGCTCGTTTGCGGCGATGCGCTCCGAGGGAGCTTGCGCGCCGCCCAGACGCGCGCGTGCATCGGCAATGTCGGAGAAGACTTTTTGCTCTTGCTTGGCGACGCCTTTGACGGTCTCGACCAAGTTGGGAATCAGGTCGGCGCGGCGCTGGATGACGGTATCGACCTGCGCCCACGCTCCGGCGATCGACTCCTTGAGCTGCACCATTTGGTTGCGTCTCCCGACGTAGTAGCCGCCGAGGACGATGGCCGCCACAAGCGCGACGGCGAGCAACGCGCCCACCACGATCATGGCTTTCTTCATGCTTGGCCCTCCACGCCGAGGCGGTCCACAAATCGAGCGGCTTTGTCGATTTCTCTCAAGTAGGCGTCGAAAAGCGGCGTGATTTCCGCGTCCGCCAGTTTCTTCTCTCCGTTGCGCACCGTGATGACCTCTTCAAATGGAGCGGCCTCGATGCCGAGCCGTTTCGCCGCTTCTTGCACGGCGTCGCGTTTCTTCATGTGCGGCGCCCCACCCGTAAGAAGAGCCGCGTGTCGGAATAGTGTAACGAAACTCGGGAGCGAGTCGCTGAGCAGTCGCACGAGCGCCTTGCGGTCTTTCTGCATCGCCAAATAGCGCTCGCGCAGGCGCAATAGACGGGAACGCAGCTCGTGCTCGACCTGGTGGCGGTGGTGGCTGGCATCGACGTCGATGGCCTGGATGACGTCCCGGCCGTGCAGCACGCGGTAGGCGTGGCGGATGTCGAAGAACTCGATGGCAAAGGCGTCGGCGCCGTTCTCGATCTCGTCGAGAGAGAGCAGGACCGGGACGGGCTGCTTTTTCTTGAGCCACCAGTCGACGGTGGCGTAGGCTTGCTCGAGCTCTTGTGGGCCAACCTGGGTGAGGACGGCCAGCACGTTCAGATCCGAGCAGTCGGAGTCATAGTCTCCCGCTGCGGCCGAGCCAAACAGCACAACGCTGATGAGCGTGTCGCCGAGGTCGCGAGCGAGCCGCTGGGTGAGCTGTTGTAGTACTTCTTCCATCCGGTCACCATCCGCGCGAAGCGCCGCCGCCTCCGAAGCCTCCTCCGCCAAAGCCGCCGAACCCTCCGCCTCCGCCGCTGTCCCACGGCCCCCCGCCGCCGAAGCCTCCTCCGCCGCGGCGTCCGCCGATGTTGCCTAGCCACCAGGCTGTGGTGACGGCGTCGTCATGCCAGCCGCCGCGCCGCCGCCGACGCGGCAGCAGGGCGATGATCAGGATGATGATGAGCCAGACCCAGGGGATGATGTTAGGCCCGCGCTTGCGCCGCCGGACGTTCTCGGGAACGCCCGTGAGCTCCACGCCCGCGTCGGCGGCGATGATCTGTGCCGTCTCGGCCACGCCAAGCGCGATGGCGTCGTCGAAGCGCCCCTGCTTGAGCAGCGGCGTCATGCCGTCGAGGATCTGGCCAGCGCGGCCGTCCGGAATGATCGGTTCAAGCCCGTAGCCGACCTCGAGACGGAGTTTTCGATCGTCGATCGAGAGCAGCAGCAAGGCGCCGCGGTCGTTCTTGTCGCCCACTCCCCATTTTTCGGCGAGCAGATTGGCGTAGTTTTCAACCGTTTCATCGCCAATCGAGCGCACGACCGCGACGGCGATCTCAGCGCCGGTTTTCTGCTGTACCTCGAGAGCCAAGCTCTCGAGCTTGAGCTTCATCGGCTGGCTGAGCACGCCGGCGTAATCGTTGATGAAGCCGGACGGCTCTGGGAAATCCTGCGCGAGGGCAGGGCTGTTCCAGACGAGAACAGCAGCGAGGGCGAGAATGTGGAGCGCGCGAGGCACGTTCGACTAACAGGATATCGAGCCGCTAGGCCCGGAGCGACAAGCCGCCGTCAACGGCAAGGATCTGGCCGGTGATGAACGGTGTGGCGGTGAGGAAGAACAAGACAGCTTCGGCGATCTCTTCTCCCGTGCCGTGGCGCCGCATCGGCGTGGCGTCGATCATGCGTTGGACGCTCGGCTCGTGCTCGTCGGAAAACTCGATGACCCCGGGCGCGACGGAGTTGACGCTGATCTTGGGCGCGAGCTCCTTGGCGAGCGAGCGGGTCATGTGGATCACCCCGGCCTTCGATGCGTTGTACGGCGCGTAGCCGTCCCATGGACGGATGCCGCCGAGCGAGCTGAGGTTGACGATGCGGCCGCCGGAGGGCTGGTCGAGCATGATCCGCGCCGCCGCCTGGCAGCAAAAATAGACGGCGCGCAGGTTGGCGGAATGCAGTGCGTCCCAGTCGGCGGGCTCGGTCTCGAGGATAGGCGTGCGGCGGTACTGTGCGGCGTTGTTGACCAGGGCGTCGAGGCGGCCGTAGGCGTCGCGGACTTGGGAGAACAGACGCCGGATCTGGGCAACGTCGGAGAGGTCGGCCTGGAAGGCTCGGCCGCCGCACTCGTCCGCGGTTGCGCGCGCTTCGGCTTCGGAGCCGCGGTAGTGTACGGCGACCTCGGCGCCGGCTTCTGCGAGCGCCAGCGCGATCGAGCGCCCGATGCGCCGCGCCGCGCCGGTGACGAGCACGGTCTTGCCTTGGAGGGTCTGGGCCAAGCCCTCACGATAGCAGCGTGGGCCGAACGCGTTAGAATGCCCTTGCTATGCGCCTGGATCGCCGTGCCGCCCTCCGTCGCCTGATTGGTTTCGTCGCCGCTTCGCCGCTGTTCGCGCAGGAGGGATCGGACTATCCCCCGCAATACGCGGAAGAGGTGATGGGGCCGGTCAATCTGCACGAATTTGAGGCCGTCGCCAAGAAGAAGCTGCACAAGATGGCGTACGACTTCATCGCCGGCGGCGTGGAGGACGAGGTCACCCTGCGCGCCAATCGCGCGAGCTTCGAGTGCCTGCGGCTGATTCCGCGCGTGATGCGGGATGTTTCGACGGTAGACCCCTCGGTCACGCTGCTGGGGACGAAGCTGCCGGCGCCGATCCTGCTGGCGCCGACGGGCGGCAAGAATCTGATCCTGCCGGGGGCGGACTTGGTGGCGGCGCGCGCGGCGGCGCACGTGGGTTGCATTTATTCGGTGGGCGGCGCGCCGATGGACCGGCTCGAGGACGAAGGAATTGAGCTGACCTGGTGGAGCAATTCGATCGGGCAGGCGGACAAGGAAGCGGCGCAGAACTACGCGCTGCGCATGGAAGACCAGGGCGCCTCGGCGTTGATCCTGACTGTTGACAACCAGTACCAGTCCAACCGCGACCGCAACAATCGCAACCGCTTCGACTACGGCTACATGTCGAGCGGAGTGCCAGGCGACTCGGGCGGTGGCCGCCGCGCAAGCCCGGCCGTGGCGGCGATGTTCCGCAAGCATACGCCGAACTTGACTTGGGACTGGATCGAGTGGGTGCGCCAGAAGAGCGAGCTGCCGATCGTGATCAAGGGCGTGCTGGATCCGGAAGACGCGGAAGCTCGCCGTCAACCACGGCGCGGACGCAATCGTCGTCTCGAACCACGGTGCGCGTCAGCTCGGGAGCGTGATTGCTTCGATCGATGCGCTCCCGGACATTGCGCAAGCGGTGGGCGGCAGAGCGCCGATCCTGATGGACGGCGGCGTGCGGCGGGGAACCGACATCGTCAAAGCGCTTGCGCTGGGCGCGACGGCAGTGCAGATCGGGCGGCCCTATTTATGGGGTCTGGCGTCATTCGGCCAAGATGGCGTGCAGCGCGTCTGGGAGTTGCTGGCGGCGGAGTTCAAGCTGGCGCTGGCGCTCGCGGGCAAGACGAAGCCGAGCGAGGTGGACCGCCGGATGGTCCGGAACGCGCAGTGCGGGTTGTAGCCGTCCCCTTATTTCTGCTGGCCGGATGGGTCGCCCAGGCCCAGCAGCCGTTGCACGAAGTGTGCGGGGCTTGCCATACGACCGTAGCGGACGACTTCCGTTCGCACAAGCACGCGAGTGTTGGGCTGGACTGTTCGACCTGCCATGGCGAAAGCCTTGCACACCGCAACGCCGCCGGCGCGGTTGCGCCGGATCGCGTCGCCGCCCCGCATCCAGCTTGCCGAGCTTTGCGGGACGTGCCACGCGGAGCAGGCGAAGGCTTTCTGGCCAGCCGTCACGGCGAGTTGGTTCAGGCCAACGAGCGCGCGCCCAATTGCGGGACTTGCCACGACGTTCACCGCGTGCGCTCGATTTTGGCGATGAAGCGCCGCTGCGTGACGTGCCACAAGGAGCGCCCGGAGGCGTGCGCCGCCGCGCCCGCGGAGGTGCAGTTCCAGCTCGAGTGTGCGAACTGCCACACGCCACACGAGTTTCGGCGATAGAAGGCCGCCCGCGGGGATGAGATTCCGCGGGCGGCCTGGCTTTGGCTAGAAGTACAGCTTGAGGCCGAGCTGGATGCTGCGGCCGGTGGCTGCGCTGGTGATGGTGCCGAAGTTCGGCGATCCGTAGGTGGTGCCCGGGATGCCGAAGTTGGCCTTGTTGAAGGCGTTGAACATTTCGCCGCGGAACTGCAGGCGGTAGCGCTCGGCGATCTGGAAGTTCTTCATGATGCCGAGGTCGAAATTGGCCAAGCCGGGGCGCGGCCCACGGAGCGGGAGGCGTTGCCGAAGGTGAAGCGTTCCGGTTGCGCGAAGGCGTCCGTGTCGAACCAGCGCTCGACGGTGCGCTGGCTTTTCTCGAGCGTCGGATCACGCAGGATGTCGGCGCGCTGGGGTCCGGTAGAGCCGCACTCGCAGCTATTCTGCTGCGTGGTCACGCCATAGACTGGGCCAGTGAAGATGGTCGAGAGCACCGAGGTTGCCAGCCGCCCAGGATGGCGCTCGCCGGGCCTTTAGTCAGCCATTTGCGGTTGGGGCCCCAAGGCAGATCGTAGACCACGTTGAAGGTCACGTTGTGCTTGATGTCGAGCGGGCTGGTGGCGTAGTCAAGCCGGCGGTTGTAGTAGTTCTGATAGCCGCTGCCGGGTGTGCCGCCGAAGTCGCCGCCGGCGATGGCATCGACGTTGTCGATCATGTGTGAGTAGGTGTAGGTCCACAAGAACTGCAAACCGTTCTCGTAGCGCTTCTCGGCCCGCAGAAGCAGCGCGTTGTAGCTCGACATGCCGAAGTTCGGCGAGAGCAGGTTCACCGCAGTGAACTGCGAGAAAGGCCTGCGCGACTGGATGGAGCCGGGCTGGCCGACGAGCTCGGGCAACGGTTGGTTGATGTTGATGTTGTTGCCTGTGAGCTTGCGCCCCAGGTTGCCCAGGTACTGCGCCTCGAGGAGCACGCCCTTGATCTGCTGCTGGATGCCCAGGTTGAATTGCTGTGAGTAAGGCGTACGGCGATTGCGCTCGAAGAACTGCACGCCGCTGCCGACGCCAAACGCGGCGGTGCGCGTCTCTGGCCCTGGAGGCGTAAAGGCCGGATAGCCCTGCGCGAGGTACATCGACGGTGTTTGGTTTTGGTCCGGGCTGGTGATGAGCTGCTCGGTGGCGAAGCCCAGTGCGGCGCGCGGGCCGGCGCCCTGACCCTGGTCGTCCGGATTGCCGAAGAAGATGCCGTAGCCGCCGCGCAGCACGGTGCTTGCCGCCAAACATGCGGTAGGCAAAACCGAAGCGAGGCGCGATGTTGTTCTTGTCGAAGTTGTACGTCCGGCGCGGTTCGCCGTCGACGCCGGCAAAGGTGACGACGCCGGGCCGGTGGGCGACCGGGTTGATGGCCTGCATGTCGAAGCCGTTCGAGTTGTTGTCGGGCGAGATGCGAGGCGTCTCGACGTCATATCGCACGCCGATGTTGAGCGTGAGCTTCGGCGTGATCTTCCAGTCGTCCTGTACGAAGAAGCCGTAGTATTGGCTTCGGAATGTGAGCGCTGGGGAGTCCCGGATGTTGGCGTTGGCGGTGAAGCCCGTGAGGAAGGTGGCGTAGCCGTTTCCGCTGGCGGTGACGCCTTGCAGGCCGGTGCCTTGTTGCGGATGGACGAAGTCGCCCGAGGGCAGCACGCGGAACTGGTCGGTGGTGCCGTTCCAACGGAACTCGAAGCCGGCTTTCATCTGGTGGCGGCCGGTGAGATAGGTGATCGAGTCCGAGAGCATCATCGTCGGTCCGCGCTGCACGCGGTAGACGTTCGCCGTGCCGCCCACGCTGGTGTAGCCGGCCGGGCGGAAGCGCGGGAAGGAGAGCTCGTCGACGCCGGTTAGGCCGAGTTGCGAGGGCCAATCCTTGCCGAGCGAGCTGTGCGAGAGGTCGCGGAACTGCTTCAGGTAGCTGATCTTGAGATCGTTGACCACGCGCGGCGAGATGGTGCGCGTCCAGCCTCCGGCGAATGTGTGGGCCAGGTTGCCGATGCTGCGCGTGGAGGGGCCGACCGAGTTCGCGTCCGGGTTGGGGAACACGCTGACCTGTGGCCGGAAGTTGTACTGGCCGATGTAGCGGCCGAAGATGCGATCTTTCTGCGTGAGCTGATGGTCGATCTTGATCGTGCCGTGGTCCTGCCGGCGCTTGGGGGTGACGTTGACGTTGAAGTTGTTGGCCCCGGCGCGGTTGCCGGCTTGGTTCGGCCCGGGGTAGAAAGTCGCCACCTTTGCTGCCACGGGGTCGAAGCGCGAGGTCGGGATCTGGTTGTTCGCGAACGGGTCGCGAACCTGCCGAGTCGGATCGCTCGGGTCTGGCTGTGTCGTTAGCGGGTCATAGAGCTGTAGCGAACGGCCTTGGCTGTCGACAATGCCGCTGAAGTCGCCCTCGTGCATGGCCGGGGTAGGCATGGTTCCGACGAAGACGGATCCGGTGCTGGTGCGCGTGCCTTCATAGGCGATAAAGAAGTGGGTCTTGTCCTTGATGATCGGACCGCCCAGCGTACCGCCGTATTGGTTGTAGCGTAGCCGCGGCTTGTCGATCGAAAAGAAGTTGCGGGCGTCCATCTTGTCGTTGCGGAAGAACTCGAAGAGATTGCCGTGGAACTCGTTGGTGCCGGACTTGGTGACGGCGGAAAAGACGCCGCCGGCCGAGCGGCCGAACTCGGCGGAGTAGCCGTTGGTGATGACTTTGAACTCTTCGACGGCGTCAACCATCGGAGCGAGCTCCGCCATCGAACGGTTCAGGCCGGACTTTTGGACTGAGCCGCCGTCAATGTAGAGGCCCTGGGTGAAAGCGCGGCTGCCGGCGACGGTGGCGACTGGAATCTCTCCCGCGTCGCCGATGCCTTTGATAAACGTGGTCGCGCCGGCCAACTGGACGAGGTTCCAAGCCGAACGCCCGTTGAGCGGCATCTCGACGATGGATTTGTTCTCGACGACTTGGCCGACGGTGGCGTTTTCGCCCTCGAGCAACGGCGGTGCGGCCGTCACTTGGACCGTTTCGGTAATTTGGCCGACTTCGAGCTCGACGTCGAGCGTCGCGGCTTGCTCGACGTCGAGCTTGATGCCGGTTTGGGCGACACGGCGAAACCCTTCCGATTGCACTGCGATTTCGTAGTTACCGGGCGGCAACAGAGGGAAACGATAGTAGCCCTGGGGGCCGGTTTGCGCTGTTTGCGCCACGCCGCTACCCACGTTGGTGAGTGTGACGCTGGCGCCTGGAATGACGGCGCCGGACGGATCGGTGACGCGGCCGACTAATTGCGCCGTGCCGCCTTGACCAAATAGCGCCAATGCGCTGAGCGCATGGGCGAGCAGAGCGAGACAGAGTCTCGCCCAAGGACTGCGAGCTTGCATGACTTCCTCCTGGAAAACACCGCTGAAACTTGGGACTAAGCGCTTTAGCGCCGAGTGCTAGTCCAGTATGGTGACATGGGAGTCCGTCGTCAAATTAGCGTTGATTTGGTATTGATATAACGTGATATGGGGTACAGCGGCCTTTGTGGGCCGCCATACTTTTGGTGGATGTTAGTTTTCGGAGTTCGAGCCTAGAAGTACAGCTTGAGGCCGAGCTGGATGCTGCGGCCGGTGGCTGCGCTGGTGATGGTGCCGAAGTTCGGCGATCCGTAGGTGGTGCCCGGGATGCCGAAGTTGGCCTTGTTGAAGGCGTTGAACATTTCGCCGCGGAACTGCAGGCGGTAGCGCTCGGCGATCTGGAAGTTCTTCATGATGCCGAGGTCGAAATTGGCCAAGCCCGGGGCGCGGCCCACCGAGCGGGAGGCGTTGCCGAAGGTGAAGCGTTCCGGTTGCGCGAAGGCGTCCGTGTCGAACCAGCGCTCGACGGTGCGCTGGCTTTTCTCGAGCGTCGGATCACGCAGGATGTCGGCGCGCTGGGGGCCGGTCGAGCCGCACTCGCAGGTGTTTTGTTGTGTGGTCACGCCATAAACAGGGCCACTGAAGATGGTCGAGAGCACCGAGAGTTGCCAGCCGCCCAGGATGGCGCTAGACGGACCCTTGGTCAGCCACTTGCGGTTTGGGCCCCAAGGCAGATCGTAGACCACGTTGAAGGTCACGTTGTGCTTGATGTCGAGCGGGCTGGTGGCGTAGTCGAGGCGGCGGTTGTAGTAATCCTGATAGCCTGTGCCGGGCGTGCCGCCGAAGTCGCCGCCAGCGATGGCGTCGACATTATCCAGCATGTGTGAGTACGTGTAGGTCCACAGGAACTGCAAACCGTTCTCGTAGCGCTTCTCCGCCCTCAAAAGCAGCGCGTTGTAGCTCGACATGCCGAAGTTCGGCGAGAGCAAGGTAACGGCCGAGTACTGGGAATAGGGCCGACGCGACTGAATCGAACCAGGCTGGCCAACAAGTTGGGGCAGGGGCTGGTTGATGTCGATGTCGTTGCCAGTCAGTTTGCGTCCCAGGTTGCCCAGATACTGCGCTTCGAGCAGCACCCCTTGACCTGTTGCTGGATACCCAGGTTGAACTGCTGCGAGTAGGGCGTGCGGCGCGTGCGCTCGAAGTACTGTACGACGCTGCCGACGCCGAAGCCCGCATTGCGCGACTCCGGGCCGGGCGGAGTATAGGCCGGGTAGCCGTCGCGCAAATACATCGACGGCGTCTGGTTTTGGTCTGGGCTCACGATCAACTGCGTAGTCGCAAAGCCGAGTGCGGCGCGCGAGCCGGAGGATTGGCCAACATCATCCGGGTTCCCGAAGAAGATGCCGTAGCCGCCGCGGATGACGGTCTTGTCGCCGAACAAGCGATAGGCGAAGCCGAAGCGTGGCGCGATGTTGTTCTTGTCCATGTCGAACGGCCGCCGGGGTTCGCCGTCGACGCCGGCGAAGGTCACGATGCCGGGCCGGTTTGCGATGGGGTTGATGGCGTGCAGGTCGACGGAGCTCGATTGATCGAACGGGGAGATGCGCGGCGTCTCGATGTCGTAGCGCACGCCGATGTTCAAGGTCAGCTTGGAGGTGACCTTCCAGTCGTCCTGCACGAAGACGCCGTAGTACTGGTTGCGGTAGGTCAGAGCAGGCGAGTCGTTGATGGCGCCATTGGCCACGAATCCGGTGAGAAAGGTGGCGAAGCCGTTTCCGGTGAGGTTGTTGCCTTGCAGTCCGGTGCCTTGCTGCGGGTGGACGAAGTCGCCCGAGGGCAGGGTGCGGAACTGGTCGGTTGAGCCGTTCCAGCGGAACTCGAAGCCGGTCTTCACCTGGTGCTTGCCGGTGAGATAGGTGATGGAGTCGGAAAACATCATGGTCGGTCCGCGCTGGATGCGGAAGACGTTCGCGCCGCCGCCGAGGTTGGTGTAGCCAGCCGGGCGGAAGCGTGGGAATGTCAGATCCCCAACGCCGGATAGACCAAGCTGCGATGGCCAGTCCTTGCCGATCGAACTATGCGAGATGTCGCGGAACTGTTTGAGGTAGCTCGTCCGGAAGTCGTTGATGACGCGCGGCGAAATCGTGCGCGTCCAACCGAGCGCGAAGGTGTGCGCCAGGTTCTCGATGCTGCGTGTGTTCGGCCCCACGGAGTTGGCATCCGGGTTAGGGAAAACGCTGATTTGCGGCAGGAAGTTGTGTTGGCCGATGTAGCGTCCGAAGATCCGGTCCTTGGAGCTCAACTGGTGGTCGATCTTGACCGTACCGTGGTTCTGGATGCGCTTCGGGTTGACGTTGATGTTGAAGTTGTTCGCTCCGGCGACGTTGCCTGGCCGATTTGGAGCCGGATAGAACGCAGCTGCCTTGGCCGCGACCGGATCGATACGGGACTGCGGGATCAAATTGTTCGCGAACGGATCGCGCACTTGGCGCGTGGGGTCGGTGGGGTGCTGGGTCGTCGTGAGCGGATCGTAGAGCCGCAGCGCGCGCCCCTGACCGTCGACGATGCCTGCAAAATCGCCGCTCTGCATGGCCGAGGTGGGCATAGTGCCGATGAAGGGTTGGCCGGTTGTGGTGCGCGTGCCTTCGTAGGCGAGGAAGAAGTGGGTCTTGTCTTTGACGATCGGGCCGCCGAGCGTGCCGCCGTACTGGTTGTAGCGGAGCGGAGGCTTGTCGATGGAAAAGAAGTTGCGGGCGTCCATCTTGTCGTTGCGGAAGAACTCGAAGAGGTTGCCGCGGAATTGGTTGGTGCCGGATTTGGTGACGGCGGAAAAGATTCCGCCGGCCGAGCGGCCATACTCGGCGGCATAGCCGTTGGTGATGACTTTGAATTCTTCGACCGCATCGACCATCGGTGCGAGCTCGGCCATTGCACGGCTCAGACCGGTCTTTTGCACCGAACCGCCGTCGACGTAGAGACCTTGCGTGAAGGACCGGCTGCCGGCCACCGTGGCTACGGGGATCTCGGAGGAGTCTCCGATGCACCGTTAATGAATGTGGTCGCGCCGGCGAGCTGCACGAGATTCCAGGCGGCGCGGCCGTTGAGCGGCATTTCGACGATCGACTTGTTGTCGACGACTTGGCCGACGGTTGCGTTCTCGCTTTCAATCAAAGGCGCGGATGCAATGACTTCAATCGTTTCCGTGACAGCGCCGATCTCGAGTGACGTCGAGTGTGGCGGCTTGTTCGACATCGAGCAGAGGCCGGTTTGCGAGACTCCGCGAAAGCCGTCAGCGCGAATCTCGATGCGATAGTTGCCGGGCGGCAGAAGCGGGAAACGGTAATGGCCCTGCGGGCCGGTTTTCGCTGGTTTGCTGGACACCGCCGAGGTTCGTCAGCGTGACGGTCGCGCCTGGGATGACCGAGCCGGATGGATCGACAACTCGGCCCGTAAGTTGGGCGGTGCCTTGGGCGAAAAGGGCTGGGGCGAATAGGCCTATAGACCCGAGCGAAACGAACAGCCCAACGAGTGCAAGCACCCTTCGAGGGGAACTAGAAAACATGGAAAACTTTCCTCCTGGACGACCGCGACGAAGCGCAGCTAAGCGATACGAACTAACCAAACGTGGGGTCAGTATCGTGGAGCCAAAAGGGACGGTCAATTCCCTCTGGTCCGGAGGTTTGCTCGACGAATCGGGGGCAGCCTCGAAGCGACATGACGGGAAAAAAGACGGCGGCCTCGGAAGGCCGCCGTCGGTTGAAGTTCGCCTGGTTCGAGGCTTAGAAGCTGTACTTCAAGCCGAATTGGATGACGCGCGCTTCGTTGGGCACGCCGGCCGCGCCTTGCGCCGCCGTGGTGATCACGCCGAATGTCGCCGGGTTGGTCACCGCCAGACCGGGAGCGCCCAGATTCACCACGTTGAACACGTTGAAGAACTCAGCGCGGAACTGCAAAGCGTGACCCTCGATGATGCGGAAGTCCTTCACCGCCGAGAAGTCCACGTTGTTCATGCCGGGCAGGTAGATTGGCTGGCGCATTGCGTTGCCGAACTGGCCAAGCGGCGTGACGGTGAAGGCGTTGGTGTTGAACCAGCGCTCGCGTGAACGCTCGCCACGGCTCAACATCGCTTCCTGACCGGCGACGACGGTGGGACGCGAGCTCACGCCCGTGCCGGTGGTGTCGCCGACGCCGCTCAGAGACGAGGCGAAGCCGGTTTGCGCCGTGACGATCGCGCCGAGGCGCCAACCGCCCAGGATGTAGTTAGCCGGGCCGGTCAATCCACCGGTCGGGATGTCGTACAACATCGCCAGCGAGAACCGGTGCCGGATGTCGAACACCGAAGGCGAACGCTCGGCGCCGAGGTTGAAGATGTCCTGCACCCCTCCGAGGAAGCTGCCGCCGCCGACGGTGGAGATGTCGGCGTTGCTCAGCGACTTCGATAGGGTATAGGACGCTAGGGCGTTGAAGCCGTGCGCCAAGCGGCGCTCGGCCTTGATCTGCAGCGAGTGGTAGACGGAGTTTCCGATCGACTTGGCGGTGCTGATGCCACTGAAGCCCTGAAGCGGACGGCGGGCGGCGACCGAAGGCTGACCAGTCCCAGGAGTGATGACGTCGATCGGGCGATTGGCGTCATAGCCCAAGGTCAGGTTGGTGCCCTTCGAACCGACGTAGCCGATGTCGAACAGGACCTGGCCGGGGAGCTTCTTCTCGAGGGTGAAGTTCCACTGCTGGTTGTAGCTGTCGCGCAGGTGCGGATCGAGCGCGAAGGCGCCGAAGCGGCCACGCGACGTGCCCGAGCCCTCGAACACCGTCTCCACCTGGACCGGATCGTCGAACGTGCCGGTGAAGTCATAGGTGTTGACGATGGGCGAGTTGAGCGTGAGCACCGTCCAGGAGTTCGTGATCTCCGGCGTGAAGTAGATGCCGTAGCCGCCGCGAACGACGAAGTCCTTCACAAAATGCGGCTGCCAGGCGAAGCCGATGCGCGGGCCGAAGTTGTTCTTGTCAGGCTTGACGAGGTTCGAATTCGGCGCTCCGGTGAGATTATCGGCATAGCCGGGCACGTCACGCAGCCACTGTTCGGATGCGGTGAAGCCCTTTACCGCGCCGAGGAGGTTGAAGTTCGCAACCGGCCCGTTCTGGTAAGGCACCGAGAAGTACTCGTAGCGCATGCCTAGGTTGACTGTGAAGTTCGACTTCACCTTCCAGTCGTCTTGCCGTAGTAGCCCTGCCAGTAGTTGGACATGCGCGTTGCAAATGGCTCGACGCTGACCTCGGCGGAGGTGGCCAAGCCGAGCAAGAAGGCGGCGAACTGATGGTCGCGGTTGGGCGCGGCGCCGCCCGACATCGTGCGGCCATCGAAGCTGAACGAACCGCGCGGGTTCACCGACTCGTCGAAGGTCCAGTTGCGACGCGCGATCATGGCGCCTGCCTTGACGAAGTGCTTGCCAAAGCGCAGTGACAGGTTGTCCGAGAACTGGAAGATCTCGTTCAGTCGATCGCGCGGGCCGATGCCACGGGTACCCGGTAGCGAGTAGCCGGCCGAGAAGGTCGGAGGGCCGTAGTTCCGCGGATCGGTCGAGACGCCGGGGATGCCGATGATGTTGGCAATGTCGAGGCTCGGGTCGTCGGTGGTGCCGAAGAACTCGTGCTCGAAGAAGCGGTGCCAGCCGAAGCGCGCTTCGTTGACGATCGAGGCCGAGAAGACGTGCGTGTCGGCGATGGAGAGGTTTCGGCCCTTGGCGTTGTTGCCGCGGCAGCCGTCCCAGGGGGTGAGCAGTCCAACTGTGTCGTCGGATTGCTTGTTGAACATGAAGCTGCCGTAGATGTTGTTCTTATCCGACAGCCGGTAGTCGCCGCGGCCGATGTACTGATCCTGGTTGATCGGCGCCGAGCCGGAGGGTGCGAGGAAGTTGTACGCCGTCGAGCCGCTGGCGTTGGGTTGCGGCGTGAACTGGCCCAAGAACTCGCTTGCATAGGTGCGGATGCGCGAGGTCGGAATGATGTTGTTCGCGAACGGCTGACCCGTGGTGGGGTCGACGATCGTGTAGGCCGAGCTCGAGAAGTCGCCGGTGCGGAAGGCAGTCGGCGGCACGAAGGCCGTTCGCGTCGACTGGCCGGCGACCTGACGGCCTGACTCCCAGTTGAAGAAGAAGAACGCACGGTCCTTTTGCACGGGGCCGCCAAGGTTGGCGCCGTACTGGTTGCGGTTCAGCTTCGGGGGTTTGGCGTTAGAAGTGTAGGGCGTGAACGGAGCCAACGCCGAGAAGGCGTCATTGCGATTGAACCACCAGGCGCCGCCGTGGAAGTTGTTCGAGCCCGACTTGGTGGTCAGGTTGACCTGGCCGCCGGAGCGCCGCCAACCTCGGCCGAGTAGGTCGAGGCCTGCACCTTGAACTGGTCGATGGCGTCGATCGAAGGCGAGAACGAGAAGCTGTAGCTATCCAAGTCCATCGCCTCGATGCCATCGAAGTAGAAACGGTTCTGCGTGTCGCGGGCGCCGTTGGCGCTCATGCCGACGGCCTGACCCAGCGAGCCGCGTTGGCGGCGCACGGTGATCGAGCCCGGCGTGCCGGGATTGACGCCCGGGGTGAGCAGCGCGAGTTGCACGAACGAGCGGCCGTTGAGCGGCAGCGCAACGACCTTCTGGCCGTCGATGACCGTGCCGACGGTCGAATCTTCGGTTTGGAGCACCGCAGCGTCGGCCTCCACGTTCACCACTTCGCTCACTTCACCGATCGTCATGGTGATGTCGATGCGGGCGACCTGGTCGACTTGCAGGGTGAACGGGTTGACCTCAGCTTTTTGGAAGCCCGGGGCTTCCACAGTGAGTGTATTGGCCGAGTGGCAGGAACGAAAACTCGTAGCTGCCGGTTTCATTGGTTTCCGAAGTGCGCGTCAGGTTGGTTGCGGTGTTGCGCACGGTCACGTTGGCTCCGGGCACGGCGGCGCCGGAGGGATCCATCACCGCGCCCACCACCTTCGCGGTGATGGTTGCCTGCGGCGTGGCTATTGAGGGGAACGCCAGAGCCAGAATCAAACAGGCCGGCCCGGCGAGAGAAAGCGGACTAAGTCGCATGAGAGACCTCCTATGGGTCCGAGACTTGAGAGCCCTAACGAACCGTTCGAGACGGTTCCTTCCAGTAAGGTCGGACGTGCGGAGATCGGGCTTCTGGATGAAGACCGAGCCCCTCCTTCAACAAGGAATCTTTGCAAAGAACACGTCGGTTAGCGAGACTCCTCGTGGAGCGCCCGGCCGGCGCAAAGCGCCAGCCTATTGATTCCACATTAACAGAGACGTAACCGTTCGGATCGGCGCCTTGGAAGGAAAGACGAGCCCGGTTTCGTGGATTGAAATGTAGCGCCGGTCAGGCCTGCCAGCCGTGCTGGGAAGCCTGCGGAATGCGGTGGATCAGGTCTGCGAGCTCGGTCTGGCTTTCAGCCCCGATGGTGAAGCAGTCGACGTACTTGAGCGCGAGCGCATGCTGCAGGGCATAGTCGACGCGGTTGCGCAGTGCGCCCTCGCCGAGGATCTTCATGCCGATGACGCCCTTGCCGGCGGCTTTGATCTTGGCGAGCTCTTCGACGACGGTCGCCGGGTCGGCGTCCATCTTTGCGCCGACGGGGTTAATGCGGGCGAGATCGACGTCGATGTAATCCTGCTTGTGGACTTGCTGGAGTGCGGGCAGAGAATGGCAAGAGATGCCGCGGCTGCGGATGATGCCCTTCTGCTTGTATTCGTTGACGATGTCCATCGCGCCGGCGCGTTGCGTGGGCCAGTCCTCTTCGCGGACGGCGTGCAGCATCAACAGGTCGATGTAGTCGGTGTTGAGCTCCTTGCGGAAGCGCTCGATGTCGGCGCGCATCTCGGCGGCGGTTTTCGACTGTGACTTGGTCATGATTGTGACCTTGTCGCGTGGGATGTACTTGAGCGCCGAGGCCAGGTGCGGGTGCGAGCCGTAGCCGTCGGCGGTGTCCCAAAACGTTAAGCCGTTGTCGAAGCCGTACTGGTAAAGCGCGGTGATGCCGCGCACTCCCATCTTGCGCGTTTGGTTCGAGGACCCACGGAAGCCGCTTGTTCCGGTGCCCATCGCGAGACGCGATAGCCGCAGTTTCTCCGGGCCCAGCTCGACGATGTCACTGGCAAACTTACGCGCCGGCTCGTCGAACGCCGACTTGGGAGCGGCTTGCGTCGTCCCGCGAGAGAAAGCGAGCGCGGAGCCCGCGGCCAAAGAGTGCTTGAGAAACGCTCGACGATCCATGGTTGGGCTTAGCGTATCACGCACGGAGATCGCTGAGACCTTTGAGTGCAACAAAAGGCGCCGAGATCTCAGGCCGCTTCCGCCGATGATTCGGCCGGCTGCAAGCTGTGGGACGCTTCGTCACGACGGAGGCCGGTATAGAGCAAAGATCCGAGCAAAAGCAGCAACCCTGCCTGCATCACATAGGACTCCGGTGGTCCGCTGAGCAGCAGCAGCGCCGGCATGGGCGAAAGGAGGATCACCGCAGCCAAACGCATCCAGTGCGCTTCAGCGCGCAGCATGACGATCATCAGCGCCGGGACCAGAATGACCGTATCCATTACGTAGCTGTGGTAGCTGAGTAGAATGCCGCCCGGCAACGCCGCCGCCAGCCCGACATCGAAAGTCATACGGCGCATAGCGAACCAGGACGTCACCGCGATCAAGACGCAGAGCCCTAGCTCCACCGGGAACGGCATCTCCAGACCGTGCAGGTTCGGCATGACCTTTGGGCCGGGGTGCACGCTATCATCGAGCAGCGTGTGCAGGTAATCGGCCGGCCATGTCCAGCCGCCCCCGACAAACGAGAGAGCGACTAGTGCTCCGCCTCCGGCCAAGAAACCCTTGCCGATGTCCCAGCGGCGTTGCGCGATCAGCAGCACGGGTATGAGCGTGAAGAGGTGGAATTTGATCGAGCAGAGGCTCAAGGCGACGCCCGCGACGAACGGGCGCGTGGCCTCGTAGCGCAACGCGAGTGCGAGCAGCGGTAACAGCAACAGAGTGTCCTGGCCGGTCATCAGCGCCATATAGATCGGCATCGAGATGGCCACGAACAGGAACGTATCCGCTTTGGATTGAGCGCCGGTCCAAAGCCAGACAAAAGCAACGACCGCTGCCAGCCGAAGCAAGCTCCACAATGCGTAGGCGGCGGGATAGTCGAGCAGCCGCAGCGGAGCGAGCAGCACGGAGTAGTATGGTAAGCGCGTGAAGCGCAGCGACTCCCCGGCGGCGCCGAAGTGCTCGTTTTGGAAGTCCATGTAGGGTTCAACGGCGTATAGACCGTCTGTCCCGACCGTTGTTGCCGCCACATAGAGGGGAATGAAATCGTTCACTCCCGCGAGCGCACGCTCGCGTCCGCCGACGCTGAACAGCATTCCGCCGATTGCGAGGATGGCCACGCACCCGATTACGATCTTGGCTTTGAAGTCTCCCGACAAACCTGCCTCCATGGTCGACCGGCCGAGGCGCCCGCGGGTATCGGAGGAATGCCGTAGTGAGTTGCGGGAAACTTCGTATCCCAGGGAGCGGGCGTCAGTGCTCGAGCAAGAAGATGTTGCGGAACATCACGAAGCTTGTCTGATCGTGCAGTTGCAGTCCGATCGGTCCGGTCATCGGCCGTTTCGGGTCGCCCGCATGCTCGGCGACGAGTTCGCCGTTGACGTAGACCTTGATCCCCTCCCGCCGCGAGACGACGTTTAGGCTATTCCACTCGCCTTCTTTCTGAACGCCTTCTTTGGCCTTGGCCAAGCCATAAATGCTGCCGGTCGGCCAGGGGTCGTGCCATTCGCTGTTGATCTGGATCTCGTAGCCGAGCTTCGAGGGCGTTTTGGAGAAGTCCGGCGGGTGCGTCATGCCGTACTTCGCGTGCGAGGGGTCGCGGATCGAGATTCCGCTGTTACCCGGCGTGCGCACCCAGTAGTCCAGGTGCAGGTCGAACTCATCGTAGTCCTTCTTGGTGTACAGCCAGGACTGCACGATATCCCACTGATGGAACTGCTTTATGTCGACGGTTGGAGAGGAAGCGAACAGCTGATCTTTGTCGGGTTTGCGGTAGGCGATGAGGACTCCGTCGGAGCGAAGTTTCCAGATGCCGTCGCCGAGCACGTCCCACTGTTTGAGGCTTCCGCCCAGCAAGTCCGCCCAATCAGCCGCCGGAAGGGTGCCGGGGCTGAGCAGAAGCAGCAGCAAAATCCCTGTGCGCATCGCCGTCTAGCTTACCACCGGGGGCGGGCTACCATGCCGAGATGAGACAAACTGCGGTTTCCGACGATTTGGGTTTGGGTAAACGGGTTGCCGAGCAAACTTTGGGGCCGCTGCTCAACCCTGACGGATCGTTCAACGTGGTGCGCCGCGGACTGCCGTTCTGGCATTCGCTGCACCTTTACTCCACGTTCACGCGTATGTCTTGGGGCCGTTTCTACCTGGTCGTGGCCGCCGGGTACCTGGCGGTGAACCTGATCTTCGGCGCAGCCTTTTTCTTGCCGGCCCGGACGCCGTGGCGGGATTGGGCGAGCCCCACGCGGCCGGGCGCTTCCTCGAGTGCTTTTTCTTCAGCGTGCAGACGCTCTCGACGATCGGCTATGGGGCGTACGCGCCAGTCGGAACGCTGGCGAATCTGCTGGTCACAGCCGAAGCGCTGACGGGAATGTTCTTCGTCGCCCTGGCGACGGGCATGATCTTTGCCCGGTTTGCTCGCCCGCGTGCGAAATTCTTGTTCAGCAAGCGGGCGGTTATCGCACCGTTCCAGGACGGCAAGGCCTTCATGTTCCGCGTCGCCAACGCGCTGCACAGCCAGCTTCTCGACCTCAATGCCACCGTGATCATGAGCCGCCTGGACCCAACCCTCGGGGCGGGGCGAAGATTCTTGACACTAACTCTGGAGCGCGAGAGCGTGATGTTCTTGCCGTTGCACTGGGTGGTCGTGCACCCGATTACGCCCGACAGCCCGTTGTGGGAGATGGACGAACGGTCGGCGGCCGAGTCCGGTGCGGAGTTTCTGATTCTGTTGCGGGGAATGGACGAGTCGACCTCGCAGCCCGTTTACGCGAGGGCATCCTACGGGGCGGATCGCGTCGTTTGGGATGCGAAGTTCGACGAAATGTACGACCCGCCGCGGGATGGGGCTGTATCGGTCGACTTACGCAAGCTGAGTAGTATTAGCCGCGTCTAGAAAGCAAAGAGCCGCAGGCGCGGACGCCTGCGGCTCTCGTAACTCAGAAGTTGTCTCAGCCGACCAATTCGGACTGGTTGAAGTGAAAGGCGATCTCGATCGCCGCATTCTCGGGTGAGTCGGAGCCATGGATGGCGTTGCGCTCGATGTCCGTGCCGTAGAGCGCGCGGACGGTGCCCTCGGCGGCCTTCTTCGAGTCGGTCGCTCCCATCACTTCGCGCAGCTTGGTGACCGCGTCTTCGCGCTCGAGGCAGGCCGCGGAGATCGGACCTTCGGTCATGAACTTCACCAAGTCGCCGAAGAAGGGGCGTTCCTTGTGGACGGCGTAGAAGGCTTCGGCGAGCTCTTTGGTTAGCTTCACCTTCTTCAAGCCGATGATCTTGAAGCCCGCTTTCTCGAGCAGGGCCAAGATGTTCCCGGTGTTGCCGGCCGCTGTGGCGTCCGGCTTGATCATGGTCAGCGTACGTTCGATGGCCATCAAAAATTTCCTTCGTCTTCTATGAATGCGCGCGATTAAAGTAGGCTCGCGAGCGTGGATCCCATTTCGGCCGGCGACGGCGCAACCTTGATGCCGGCGGCCTCGAGCGCGGCCTTCTTGTCGGCGGCGGTGCCTTTGCCGCCGGAGATGATCGCGCCGGCGTGGCCCATGCGGCGTCCTGGAGGGGCCGTCGCGCCGGCGATAAACGCCGCCACGGGCTTGGTCACGTTGGCCTTGATGAAGGCCGCGGCGGCTTCCTCGGCCGTACCGCCGATCTCGCCGATCATCATGATCGCCTCGGTGTCGGGGTCGTCCTGGAACAGCTTCACCGCATCGATGAAGTTGGTGCCGATGATCGGGTCGCCGCCGATGCCGATGCAGGTCGACTGGCCGATGCCCATGGAGGTCAACTGGCCGACCACCTCATAGGTCAGCGTTCCCGAGCGTGAGACCACGCCCACCTTGCCTTCCTTGTGGATGTGGCCGGGCATGATGCCCATCTTGCACTTGCCGGGCGAAATTACGCCGGGGCAGTTGGGGCCGACCAGGCGCGTCTTCGAGGCCTTCAGCTTCGGGTAGAGCTCAACCATGTCGCGCGCTGGGATGCCTTCGGTGATGCAGACGGCCAGCGGCAGCTCGGCGTCAATCGCTTCGAGGATCGCGTCGGCGGCGCCCGGAGGCGGCACGAAGATCATCGTCGCGTTCGCGCCCGTGGCTTCGACAGCGTCGCGCACGGTGTTGAAGATCGGCACGCCGATCGCTTCCGTCCCGCCCTTGCCCGGCGTCACACCGGCGACGACCTTCGAGCCGTAGGCGATGCACTGCTCGGCGTGGAACTGTCCGGCGCGGCCGAAGCCTTGCACCAGGATCTTTGTCTCTTTGTTGACCAGAACGCTCATCGTCGTGCCCCTTACTTCGCCATGGCGACCACTTTCTCGGCCGCCTCCTTCATGTTCGGGGCGACGGTGAAGTTCAACCCGGACTCTTCCAGCAACTTGCGCCCTTCGTTGACTTTCGTGCCTTCCAGCCGCAACACGATCGGAACCTTGATGTCGAGCTCTTTCGCCGCGGCGATCACGCCCTCGGCCAAAACGTCCACGCGCAGGATGCCGCCGAAGATGTTGATCAGGATGGCCTTGACGTTCGGGTCGGAGAGGATGATCCGGAAGCCATTCTTGATCTGGTCCGCGGTCGCGCCGCCGCCGACGTCGAGGAAGTTGGCCGGCATGCCGCCGGCGTACTGGATGATGTCCATCGTGGCCATCGCCAGGCCCGCGCCGTTGACCATGCATCCGACGTTGCCGTCGAGCTTGATGTAGTTCAGGCCATGGTCGATGGCGTCGGTCTCGAGCGGCTCTTCCTCGTCGAGGTCGCGCAGCTTGACGATGTCGGCGTGGCGGTAGAGCGCGTTGTCGTCGACGTCGAGCTTGGCGTCGAGCGCCACTGCTCGGCCGTCGGAGGTGATGACGAACGGGTTGATCTCGAGCAGGCTGGCATCGACTTCGCGGTACGCCTTGGCGAGCGCGAGCATTGCGCTGACGGCGGGCTTGAAGGCGTCGCCGTCAATGCCCATCTGGAACGCCAGCCGGCGCGCCTGATAGCCCTGCAGGCCAAGACCCGGGTCGATCACCTCTTTGAGGATCAGGTTCGGATCCTTCTCGGCGACCTCTTCGATGTCCATGCCGCCTTCAGAGGAGGCCATGAACACCGGCTTGCCGATGGCGCGGTCGAGCGTGACGCCGAGGTAGATCTCGCGCGCGATCGGCAGCGTTTCCTCGACGAGCACCCGCTTCACGATGCGACCTTCCGGGCCGGTCTGGTGGGTGACCAGCTTCATGCCCAGGATCTTGGTGGCCGTTTCGCGGGCTGCGTCCGCGCCGTCGGCGAGCTTCACGCCGCCGCCTTTGCCGCGGCCTCCGGCGTGGATCTGGGCTTTGACGACAACCTTGCCGCCGAGCTTTTCAGCGACTTCCTTGGCTTCGTCGGGAGTGTAGGCTACCTCGCCGCGCGGAGTGGGAACTCCATAACGGCGCAGGATCTCCTTCGCCTGATACTCGTGAATTTTCATGGGATCGCGGGGTGCGCGCTACGATCGGGGCCGACCGCAGGCGTAAAGCCCAATATACGGTATCGTTTGAAGGGAACGCAATGGGAATTGGGCCTGTTCACGAGGCGCTGCACAAGGCTGTGGGGCGCGAGCACCTGACCGAGCGCGAGGCCGCGGCGGCGCTCGAAGAGATTCTCGAAGGCGAGGTCGACTCAGCCGTCACCGCCGGCCTGCTGACCGCTCTGCGGATGAAGGGCGAGACGGTCGACGAGATCGTCGGATTCGCCCGCGCGATGCGCGCGCACGCCGCCAAGGTGGAGCCGAAGGCCGTTGCGGCGTCCGAACTGGTCGACACCTGCGGCACGGGCGGGGACGAGCCGGAACACTTTCAACATCTCGACCGCCTCGGCCTTTGTCGTGGCAGGCGCCGGAGCGGCGGTCGCCAAGCACGGCAACCGTTCGATCTCGAGCCAGTGCGGCTCGGCGGACGTGCTCGAAGCGCTCGGCGCGAACGTGCAACTCACGCCCGAGCAGGCGGCCGAGGCGATCGATCAGGTGACGTTGGATTTCTGTTCGCGCCGCTGATCCACCCCGCGATGAAGCATGTCCAGCCGGTTCGCCGCGCGCTGAAGATGCGTACGGTGTTCAACCTGCTCGGCCCGTTGACCAACCCCGCTGGCGCTGGGGCGCAGGTGGTTGGCGTGTATCACGGGCGTCTGGTGTCGATCGTGGCCGAGGCGCTGTTGCGGCTGGGCGTCACGCACGCCTTCGTAGTCCACGGCGCCGACGGGCTGGACGAGATCACCACCACGGGCCGGACGCACGCGGCGGAAGTGCGCAACGGCGCAGTCTCCATGCGCGAGCTTTCGCCGGAGGAGTTTGGCGTGGAGCAGGCCCGGGGCGAGGACCTCTCGGGCGGCGACCGGGAAGAGAACGCGTTGATCATCCGGCGCATCTTGGAAGGTGCGCACGGCCCCGCCCGGACATGTGGTCGTCAACGCGGTCCGCAGCGCTCGTCCCGCCGGCCGCGCCGACGACTTCCTCGACGGCCGCCCAGGCCCGCCAGGCGATCGAATCCGGCGCAGCCCTCGACAAGCTCGAACGCTTCGTCGATTCACCAGCGAGTACCGCGCCGAATAGGGGGCTGCTCGTGATGGACCGCCGCTCGTTTCCTAGCCCTGCCCGCCGCGCTCGCCGCCGCTTGCGCAAAACGCCACGAGCCCGCCGCGCGGCCGACAGTGTTACTGCGCTCGGGCTGGCAGACCGAGAACATCGGCGACATCGCCCACACGCCCGGCGTACTGCACCTGCTCGAACAGCACGTGCCCGAGGCGCGCGTCATCCTGTGGTCGAACGCGACCGAATGTGGCGTCGGTGAGATGCTGCGGCGGCGCTTTCCCACGCTCGAGATCGTCTCCGGCGAGCCGGACGAGTTGGGCGACACCTTCGCCGAGTCGGATTTCCTGCTGCACGGCTCCGGCCCCAGCATCGTCGCGCGCGACCACGTCCAGGCCTGGCGACTGCGGACGGGCAAGCCCTACGGCGTCTTCGGCGTCACGATCACCGCGCGCTCCGAGGCCGCCAGCCGCGCCCTCGACCCAGAGCTCGCGGACCTGATCGAAGGGGCGGACTTCGTCTTCACCCGCGAGACCATCTCGCTCGAAAACCTGCGCCAAGCCGGCATCCGCAACCCGAACCTCGATTTCGTGCCGGACGGCAGCTTCTCGGTCGATCTCGAGAACGACGCGGTGGCGCTGCCGTTTCTCGAGGCCAATGGGCTCCAGCCGGGGCGCTTTATCTGCTGTATTCCGCGCCTACGCCTTACGCCGTACCACAAGTTCAAGACGGTGAATTGGAGCGACGAGGAGAAGCAACGCCGCGAGCGCATCAATGCCGAGCACGCGGAAACTGACCACGCGAAGATGCGCCGCGCGATCGAGCGCTGGGTGAACGAAACCGGCGGCAAGGCCTTGCTTTGCCCGGAGATGACGTACGAGCTCGACGTGCTGGGGCCGCTGCTTTACGATCCGTTACCGGATACGGTCAGGCCGAACGTCGTCCAGCGAAAGGAGTACTGGCTCACCGACGAGGCCTGCTCGGCCTACAAGCGGGCCGCCGCCGTGTTGAGCTTCGAGTGCCACTCGCCAATTCTGGCCGCGGCGCAGGGAACTCCCTGTATGTACATCCATCAGCCCGAGGATGGCATCAAAGTCCAGATGTGGAACGATGTCGGGCTCGGCGACTGGTATTTACAGGTCGAGGACACGACGGGCGACCAGGTGGCCGACAAGCTTCTTGCCATACATGCCGACCGATCCGCTGCACAGGCGCAAGTGCAACGAGCCGTTGGGTTTGCGCAGGAGCGGCAGGCGAAAGGAATGGAATCTGTGAATGCCTCGCTGGCGAGTTCCCGATAACGTTAGGTCCGGTTGGGCTGTGATAGACTGAGGCTCGGTCCGCGACCGAGAGCCGCCCATGCGAATCGACCCAGACAAGTGCGTCGCTTGCGCCAACTGCATTCCCGTCTGCCCCATGGGGGCAATCTACATCGACCCTGCCATCAACCGCGCGACCATCAACGACGACGAGTGCGTCGAGTGCGGCACGTGTCTGCGTGGCATGAGTCAGGAGCAGCTCAACCCGACGCTGGTTCGCACAGTGCGCCGGCTCGCCAAAGCGGTTCGGCTGCGCTTCGAGCCTGAGCCCGACGTCTGCCCCACCACGGCCTTCTACCGCAACGAACTCGAGATGCCGCGCTTGGTGCGCCAAGTCTTCTCCGACCCCGTCGTCGAGCACAAATCGACAGGCATCAAAGGGCGCGGCACCGAAGAGGTCAAGACGAACGACGTCTACCCGCGCGTCTCGGTCGGCGAAGTCGGCTACACCATCGAGTTCGGCCGCCCCGGCGTCGGCGTCTGGTTCCACCAGATTCAGGTGATGACGCGCGAACTGGCCAAGATGGGCGTCGCCTTCGAGAAAAAGAACCCCATCACCCACCTGATGACGGATACCGCGACTGGCGACCTGCGCGAGGATGTCCTCAACGAGAAAATCCTTTCCGCGATCGTCGAGATCAAGACGACGATCCACGAGGCAGCTGCGATTCTCGAGACCGTGCGGCGTGTCAACCTGGACATCGACACCGTGACCGCAATCGGCATCTCGACCCGTTGCGACGAGGACGGCGAAGACCGCCTGCTCGCTCCGATTCTCGATGAGATGGGCCTACGCTACTACCGCGCGAAGACCAACATGGGGCTGGGCCGGGCGACCAACGAGGAAAACAAGGAACAGGCGCATGACGAACACCTTGCACCGGTACGGTGACTCGGAGAGTTTCCACGACGACTTCATCCTCTTCTGTATCGCCTCGCCCGGACGCAACGACCAGGGGGCGGTCGAGAAGCAGCGCAAGTTCCTGCGCATCTGCGCGAAGCACGGCCCCTCCAACATGGGCAACGGCAACCGCGGCAGCTTCCTGCCCGAGCGGCACCTGAACCCGACCGCGCACTGGAAGCGCAACGTCAGCCCGAACTGGGACGGCGTGATCGACGATGTCGAAAAGCCGGGCACGTGCGCTGCCGTCTTCAATTCGCGTGAGAAGGCCGAGGCGGCGCTCGAGGAAGTGATCGCGGCCGATCTGGGCCTCTCGGTCAACATGTCGACGTCGGTGCAGGGCGCCAAAGCTTGCGCCGAGCATTGCGGCATCAAGCGCCATAGCGTGGAGTATTCGCTCGGATTCAACGACCCGCACGACCACCTACCGAACTCACAAGTGCTTCAGCTCGCCACCATGTGCGGGCACGGCATGGTGAGCTTCAACATGGCGCGCAAGATGCTCGACATGGTGCGCGAAGGCCGCCGGACGCCTGAGCAGGCCGTCGCCACGTTGGCCCGCTTCTGCCCGTGCGGGGTCTACAACCCAAGCCGCGCCCAGCGCGTACTCGAAGAAGCGCGCGATCACTCGGCCTGAAGCAGCCCTTCCCGGTCGACCCACCGCCCTGCCTGCATCACGCGCGCAATCCTGCGCGTGTTGCGGATGTCCGCAACCGGGTCCGCGTCGAGCAAGACCAGGTCGGCTTGCTTGCCGGGCTCCAGCGTACCGATGTCCGCGCCGTATCCACCCAGCCGCCGCGCGCTTGCTTCGGTGGCGATGCTGAGCACTTCGAGCGGCGCGATACCGGCGTCGACCAGTAGCCGCATTTCATTGTGTGCGCCCCAGCCGTGCGGAATGGTTGCGCCGTTTGAGTCAGAACCTAGCCCCAGCCAGATCCCTTCCTCGGCCATTTGCTTGGAAAAGCGCTGCGCTCGCCCGAGCTCAGGCTTGAGAATGTCCAGCCGCGTCTCGGCCAACCTTTGTTTGCGCCATTGCGGGTCGGCAATCTGCGTGGCAGCCTCAGCCGAAGAGGCGGCGCGCACTTCCGGGTCGTCGAGCAATAGCTCGGGGTGCTCCATCAGCAGCCAGTTCGATTCGATCACCGTCAAAGTGGGCGTAAAGCTGACATTGCGGGACTTGCATAGCTTCAGGAACTTGGCGTCCATCGGCTCGCGGTCGCGAACGGTGTGCAGGAAGTCGGTCACCTCGCGCACCGCCAAGTGGTAGACGTCTTCCTCGTCAAAAATGTGGGCGACGACAGGGATGCCGTGCTGGGCGGCGGCGTCCGTGATCGCTTCGCGGACTTCTTTCGAGATCTTGGGAATGGTTCCGTATTTCGAATCCACCCACATCTTGAGAAAATCGACCCGCTCGTGGGCGAGCGCTAGGACCTGCTGTTGCGCCTCGACAGGTCCCTTCGGGCGGTAAATTTGCGGCAGATTGACCGGATGCCCCTGCGGATGGGAGAACCCCAGGCCGGCAGTGAGTAGCCGAGGCGCGGGCACGCCGCGCTCGCGCACCGAGCGCAGTTGTGCGACGTGCTCGGGGTCGTCGACGCCGATGGATCGCGCCGTCGTGACGCCCCACGCCAGTTGTACGCCGAGCTGCCGATCGAGCTCGCGTCCCGAGGCGTTCATGTAGTGAGAGTGGAGGTCGATCAGGCCTGGAATCAATGTCTTACCGGTGGCGTCGATGACTTCCGCGTCTTCTGGGACGGAGATGCTCGTGCGGGGACCTGCGGCGCGAACGTGCCCGGACTGGACGAGCACGATGGCATCTTGCAAGGGCGGCTTGCCGGTCCCGTCAATCAGCGTTGCGCCGACGATCGCCGTCACCGGTTCGGCGGGAGTCTGCGCGGTCGGCGTTCCGGCGCAGGCGAGGAGTAGTGTGATGAGGAAAAAGGCGGCTGACCGCATCAGAGCAACAGTCTACGCCGTCGGCATGCGGGTGGAGTAGCGGCCCTCGCGAAATTCGGCAAAAACAACCCAAATCGCGGGGTGCTCGACCGCTTCGCCCGAGGCGTCGGCGCGAAGATTGCGTTCGGCCACATAGGTGGCGTGCTCCGCGCCGTGGACGAGCACCTTGTCCAGGGCTTGTCCTTGGGCGGGCGGAGTGCCGAGCCATCTGCTGTTCACCAGTCGTCGTCGCCAAGGAAAACCGGGTCGACGTCGTAGATCACGCCGCGATAGCCAAACAGGCGGTGTTCGATCAGTTGCCCGATCGAGAAGGCCGCATCGACGGAGTGCTCCACTGGGCACAGACTACCAAAGCGCGGAAGGCGAGGTTATAATTCTTACCCCCTTGGCTCAGGGATTTCCTTCGTTCTACTCGGTTTCAGCCCCTTTTCGCGGCAAAACGGCAATTGGCATGGTTCATGCAATCAACGCCGTACGAGGTGGAAACAATGCGGTTGGATCCTCGATGGACTCGATTTTGGTTGCCCCTGGCCGGGGCCATTGCTTTTCTTTTGCCTTTGGCTTTCATAGGCGGGAAGGAGGCGGAGGCGGTTTCGCCGCTCGCCGCACCCGTTGGTCCGCCTCCCGCTGAGTTGAGTTGCGGTGCATTCGTCGATTCGTTTTCCGCGATGCAAGCCGAGGCGGAGCGCATTTCGCGCTTGGCCGCCTCGGCAGCGGTACCTTTGGAAGAGGAGGCGGCCGTTCCCGCGGCTGACGTCGAGCTTTGGCGGAGATCGCCCGGGCGTCCCGAGCCCTCGATGCTTGGATGTGGCAGGCGCGGGCGCAACCAGGACCGTTGACTTTGTCCGAAACGGCGATCGTGGCCTCGGCTGCACCTCTGACGACGGAAATCCGTGTGGAAGCGGCGACTTTGGCAGGTGACATGATCGATCCGCCGACCGAATGGGACGCCGCGGAGGTCTCACGGCGAATCGGATACATCGCGCGAACGTCCGCCTCGGTTGCGAAAGCGCTGGAACCGCTAGCCATTTGCGGCCGCGAAGCGATGGCGGTCTCTACCGCGACGGCCCGGCAAGACTTGCGAGGCGCTTGAAGCAGCTATCCGAGCGGTCGGTGTGCTCCGTGAGCAAGGAAGTCGAGGAAATAGGCGGCACTGGACACGAGTGCAGGCGTGTGCCTGGCGCACTATTGCGCCCAAAAGACACGAAACACTACTGTAGGTGAAGGAAGGCGTGCCGAATCACGAGAGGTTGCAAATTTTTCTGCCAATGATGGCAGGTGCGATTCGGCCCTTCCGGCCTATCTGATGCACCGCGATCAGCCGGACGCCCGTCAACCGGCGGCGGCGGTCGTCCCCGCGCCGGAGACGGCCTGCAGTCCTTTGCGCAGACGTTTGACGCCATGCGCGCCAGGGGCCGGACCGGATCGCTCAGGCTGCAGGGGCTTGCCGTGACTGGCGAAGATGTCGTCGGGTCATCCACCGACCGCGCTGGGTCAGGATCGCCGCCTCGGCGCGATCGCTCGACGCCCCAGGTTGTCCGCGAGCGCCGCTCGGCAGGGCTCACGATGGGCGAGACGGCCATTTCTACGAGGATGCCTCCCGATTCTGGATGACTTGCAGTGGGAAGCAGAAGAAATCGCGCGGCGCGTCGCATCGTCGTCGGCCGATGATGCGGTGCTTGCGGCCCGTATGCAGGCCGTTGCACGGACTACCGCCAGTGCGGTAGCGCCTGATCGACCCGCTGACAGCCTGCCGAGGCCGAGCGTTTCGTGAGCTACGCTCGATCGGCCGCGAAACCCTCGACCCGGAATTCCAGTACGCCATGGCGGTATACCCGTCCAGTAGGCCGGGGGTGTCGTGATCGGCGAGCGGATCACGCATAAGTCGATACCGTGCCAGACTCCAACCGCTACTACCACGCCGCTACTTCGCTCCAAATCGGGAAATGGAGGCACCTGATTCCTTTCCTGAGGCTCTCGAACAAAGTTCAGAATCGCCTGAAACGCAGACGCCGGGCTACGTCGGCCACAACCTTCGCGCCAACTTCTGGACGATGACGTTCCGGACCTATACGGTTTACGAGAATTACGAAGCGCTCGAGATGTTTCTTTATTCGCCTGGCCTCGAGGCGATGCGTAAGATGGGCGACTGGTCTGGGCCGGAGAGTCGCAGCCTGCAGTGGATCAGCGAATCTCGCGAAATCGACTGGGCGGATGCGGAACGGCGATTGGCCGAGACGCCGACCTATTTCGAGAAGCAGGCGCGCACGAGCACTTCAGGCTTCGCACTAGTCCGCTTCATCCGCGGCTGTGCCGGATCTCGAGGAAGGCCTGACCGGATCGATGCCTTCGACCGCAGGCTCGAGCTGGTTGCCCGCCAGATGCCCCACGAGTCACAGCAGAGCGGTGAAGGTCGCGACGCCGCCGGCCCGGCGCCGATGACGCGCGGCGAGACGTAGTCGAGGCCAAACCCGCGATGGTGAGCGAGATCATCCTTCATGCCCGTGGACTCAATCGTCGGTAACTTCGCCGCGATACTCGTCGTCGACATGCCGCAGCAACTGCTCCTGGTTGAGCACGTTCTCGATGCCGACGCCGGTGCGCGACAACCACGAACAGCATCGCGATCCAGATGGGCGACTGGCTGAAAACGTGTAGCTCAACCCATGTAGCAATTAGCTCAGGCGCAGTCGTCCGCAAAGTAGCCTTTGTGGGAGATGCGTTGTCCAAGCCAGTGCGCGAACGTTCCGCCAGCAATGAGCAGGCCTACGCCCGCAGCACTCCAGACCATGCCGATGCCCGAGGCCCCGCGATTGGGCTACTTCGCCGAACATACTGAACAGGATCTGGGCCGCTCCGCCGCCGGTCGCCCATCCGACGCTAAGCAGGCCGATGCCGAACATCAGCGGCTTGCTGCGCAGGTAGCGCAACCCGTCGCGATACTCGTGCCACGGCCACATCCTGCTCGGTGAGCGCCTTGCGTTGAGGACGGAAGTGTCCGCTCTGGGTCTTAAGCAGGCGACCATCCAAACCGAGAAGAAAAAGGACGCGCCGTTGATGAGGAACGCCGTATCGAACCCGAATCCGGCCGCGCTCATGCCGCCGAATAGAGTGCCGAGCGTGACCGTCATGTATTTGGTCGTCTGCGTGAGCGAGTTGGCCGTATGCAGCTCTTTGGGCGTGGTGATGGCGGGCAGAATCGCCGTGCGTCCCGAAGTGAAGAACGGGGAGGCGAACATCCAGCAAACCGCTGAAGCGGCAAGCAGCCACACAGCGAGAGCCAACCGCGAAGACGAACAGAGAAGCCGAGCACGCCACGCACCAGATCGCTCCAAAGCATCAGCTTTTTGCGGTCCATACCGTTCGAGCGCGACTCCCGCAATCGGGCCGGCCAGGATCATGGGGATGGCGCGCGCCAGCATCACGCCGCTTACCACCGCGCCCGATCCCGTGCGGTCGAGCAGCAAGCTGAACACAGCGATCGTGTTGAAGTGGTCGCCGATCTCGCTCACAATTTGGCCAAGCCACATCCAGCGATAGTTGCGGTTGGTGCGGAGCAGTTCGAGAAAAGCGCCCAAATCCAAGGATCGCAAAAGTTTGGCGTCTTGACGCGGCCTTGTTCGATGCAGGATAAAACCTCTCGAATGATCCTCCGAATCGTGTTGGCCGGCCTGATTGCCCTCTCGGCTCCCGCTGAAACGCGCACCCACTTGCTCAACAGTCCGCGACAGAGGGGCGAAACGGTGGTCCGCGTCGTCACGCCGGATAGGCTGGAGCCGGGGCGACGCTACCCGGTTTTGTACCTGCTCCCGGTCGAAGCAGAGCTGGGTGCACGCTGGGGCGATCCGCTCGCCGAGGCGCTCAGAGACGATCTTGCCAACAAGTTCGGCGTGATCGTCGCCCTGCCGACTTTTTCAGACCTACCCTGGTTTGCCGATCACCCCACTGACCCGCACCTGCGGCAGGAAGCGTATTTTCTGGAGGACGTCGTGCCGCTGGTCGATCGCGAATATTCCACACTTGCGTCAGCGGAAGGCCGCTACTTGGCGGGGTTTTCGAAGTCCGGCTGGGGAGCGTGGTCGCTGCTGTTGCGTCACCCGGATCTATTTGCGCGGGCAGCCGCCTGGGATGCGCCGCTGATGGAGACCACCCCGGAGAAGTACGGCATGGGTCCGATCTTCGGAACCCAGGAGAACTTCGAGCGCTACCAGATCACTCGGCTCGTGCGCCGACGGGCCGAGTTGCTTCAAGGCTCCTCTAGGCTTGTCCTGACGGGATATTACGAGGGCTTCCGGCGCCAGCATGTCGCGATGCACGAGCTGCTCGAAGGGCTCGCGATTCCGCATGTCTATCGCGACGGGCCGAAGCGCGCCCATCACTGGGAGTCCGGCTGGCTGGGCGAGACCGTCGAGTTGCTGTTGCGGGTGCGGTAGAGGCTACTGCGCGGTTTCGAGCACCAGAGCCCAATCGTTGCCTGGTGTGGGCTCGCCCGGCGGGTTGAAGGCGCGCTCGCCAGCGTTCTCGATCTTGCCGATCGGCTGCGATGCCCCGTTGCGCGGGTTGTACCAGGAGGCTTGGAGCGTCTTGCCCGGCAAGACGCCAAGGCGGGCGGAGAATTCCCGACCTGTATAGGTGTAAAGGTACGCGTAGTCCGGCCCCCGCGTCGCGATCACATAGTCGTAGCGTTCGCCGTTTTCTCCGGCGACGAGGCTCTGGTCGGGCACGCGTTCGAAGTAAGGGCGCGAGAGGATCAGCTTCTTCAAGTGCTGCATCTGCGCGGAGCCAGGGGCTTGTAGGGCGACGTCCCAGGTCTCGCGCACGCCATAGGCCCCCTCGCCGTGCTCCTGCTTGTGCATCTGCATGATGGCGGAGTGGCCGTAGGTGTGGCCGGCGGCCCCGGCGAAGACGGCCCACCAGGCGTAGCGGCGGGCGTCGGCGTCGGTCCAGTAGGGCTCTTTGGGGTCGTGCAGGCCTTGCGGAATGCCTTCGTAGGAGGGCTCGCCGTCGACGGTGGGCTTGGGCGGCTCGAGAGCGCGGTCGGCCTCGACGTAGCGCCAGTTGTCTTCGCCACTAGCGTCAGGCAGAATCGTCCTGGTCGTAACGGCGGTGGCCGGACTGGAACATGTCGAAGTCGAGCCAGGGCTCCTTGTGAAACCAGGTAAGAGGATCGCGTGCGGCCGAAGGGATGGAAGGTGACGAGGGCGTCGGGGTCGAGTTGCTTGAAGAGCCGGCCCATGGTTTGCCAGACGGTGGTTTCGCGGTCGCCCTGGGTGTCGCCGCCGGTGACCCAGATGATGTTGGGGCGGTCGCCGTAGCGCTCGGCGAGAAAGCGCGTGTAGGCCTCGACGTTGCCCTCGTTGAGCTTACCGGAGCGGGCGTTCGAGCCCCAGGCGGCCACCATTGCGACGAAGAGTTCTTTTTCTGCGGCTTTTTCGACCACCCAGTCGACGTGATCCCAAAAGTCGTACTCGCCTTCCTTCATCCAGTCGGCGCCGGGTGTGGTCTTGGGTTGGCCGGGGTCTTCGTCGACGAGAGCGGCGGCGCCGTAGGCGTTGGCGTCGTCCGCGCCGTGGAGAACCATCGCCTGGATGACGTTGAAGCCCTTGCGGCGACGGTCTTCGAGATAGTCGTCGGCTTCCTCGCGGGTGAGGCGCTTGAACATGAGCCAAGCCGTGGTCGCCCAGCCAGAAAAAGGGCCGCCCATCGGCGTGCTGAAAATAGCGTCCGCCGGGCGCCACCTGCAACTTGCCGATGCCCGAGGGTGGGATGACCAAGGGCTCGGGGGCGGGCTCTGGCTCCGGCGCCGGCACGCAGGCGGCGAGCAGCAGGATGGTCAGGGCCAAAGCCGAGGCGGCGCGGGTCATGGCAAAGCTACTCCGTCTTGGTGATTTGGCGGACGCTTTCGGCGAGCGCTTCGGGCTCGAAGACCTTCTTCCAGTCCGGCTGGAACAGGACGGATTTGGCGGCCGCGATGGCCTTGTAGGCGCCGTCGGAGAAGACCGCGCCTTCTTTCTCTTTGAACACGATGGCGAGCTCGACGCGCATGTGGCCCAGGATGAAGTCGCGCGCAGCTTGCGCCGGGACGCCACGGCGGACTGCTTCGTCGGTGGCTTCGCCCAGGATGGTCAGGCAGGTGGCGAGCACGGTTTCTGACAGTACCGGTTCGAGGATCGCCATCTGCTCGACGGTGCAGCGGTGCGAGCGCATGACGGGTTTGTAGATTGTACGGGCGATGTCTTCGCCGAGTGCGTAGGCTTCTTCCGGGCCCTGGGCAAGACAACACACGATGTGCTGTTTGGCGTGCTCGCCGCCAAAAAAGTCGCGTTGCGCCTCGGGCTCGGTCTCTTCGCTGAAGACGGGCGGATGGCAGGGATGGGTGATGAAGTAGGTGAGCGCATCGTTCTTGGGCAGGTCGCCGGCGTAGGCGGCGGCGACGTCGAGCATCATCACCATCGTTCCGGCTCGCAGCTCGGGTTCGATCTGGTGCAGCACTTGGCCGATGCGGTTGTCGGGCAGTGCAAGGATCACGACGTCGGCGTCGGCGAGCGCTTGCTGTTGCGCGATGGCTTGTAGACCTTCGGCTTCGAGCGCGGCGCGGCCACGGTCGCTGATCTCGACGTGGCGCACGTCATAGCTGGAACCTTTGAGGTTGCGGGAGAGGCGCAGGCCCATTTTTCCGCCGGCGCCGAGGAGTGCGATTTTCGTCATGTTGGGTTTCCTTACTGCGCGCGTCCTTGGCGCACGGATTCGAAAAAGTCTTGCTTGCCGCATTGGCCGCCCTTGAAGACGACCTCAATGCCGTCGCGGCTGGGGTCGTCGGACCAAGCGCGGCAGAGCGGCGCGCCGGGGGCGATGGGCGCCTGCATGGTCAAAGCATGAAGGCCGAGCTGCTGGCCGGCGTGGCCGGAGGTGTCTCCGCCGGCGACGACGGCGCGGCGGACGCCCGAGCGGCCGAGCACTTCGCGCAGGGCGTGGCCGGCGTGGCGGCCGACGGCGTCGAGGTCGAGCGCGGCGGGGAGCGGTCGTCCGGACCGAGGGCGGTGTAGAGGATCGCGCTGCGGCCCTCGGCAAGCCCGCGGACGGCTTGGTCGACTGAGGCGCGGGCGGATTCAGGGTTCTCGGCGAGGGCTGCGACGTCCAAGCGCAAACCGGCGTAGCCGTTGCGCTCAGCCCAAAGCGGATCTGGCTTTTCGGTGACAGGAGAGCAACTGCCCGAGGCACGACGATGCGGTCGACTTCGGCGGCGGCGAACGTCTTGGGCGGAGGAGCAAGCCGGCTTCGCGCCAGTGGGCGACCAGGGCGTATTCGACGCCGGACGAGCCTGCAATGAAGGTTTGTCTTGGCCAGTCGCCTCCTGCCAGAGCAAGCGTCCGACTTGCGCAAGCGAAGCTTCGTCGAGCACGTCGAAGAGCACGACGCCTGGTTGGTGTCGAGCAGGCGGCGATAGCGCGCGTCGACGTCGGGCGCTTGCAGCAGAGGATGTCGAACGAGGCGATGCCTTTAGCTGTTTGTCGTCCAAGATGCAAGCGCAGGTCGGCCTCGTCCATCGGCGTGACCGGGTGGCGGCTCATCGTCGGATGGCGGTCGATGCGGTGAACTTGCGGGCCCGCGGCGGCAACAGGTTGGCGAACAGCGTATAGCGACCGAGGCTGGGCGCGCCGGCGACGACCGGCGCGAAGGGTGCGTCGAAGATGCGCAAGCCGATGTCGATTGCGCGGCCGATGCTACCGGCATGCGGCGCACTATCGAAGCGTGGAGCAGACCTTGTAGTGGCACAACGGCGCCGGTGCCGCTCGAAGCCATTCGAAGGCCGGCGGCAGATGCTCGTCCATCCAGGCCGGGCTTTGGCTGCGGCTGACTCCGGCAAGACCGAGCGCGCGGTAGCCCGCAAAGCGTGTGAGCGCGCTCGTCGGGCGTCTCGAGAAACAGCGCCGCCTCGACGCCGTTGGTCGTGAGCGCCTCCATGACGTCAGTGGAGCCGGTGAAGTCGTCGCCGTAGTAGGCGAGTAGCATGCACTGTTGTCGCCGAGCCCGCTCACTTGCTGAAGGTCTCGACGGCTTGGCGCAGCTCGGTGTTGGCGGCGGCTGCTTGTTCGAGCGGTTCGCCCGCGACGGCCGCCTCCCAGGCTTGGCGGATGCTGCGTACGCCGGCGGCCACGCCGCCGGATGGGCCATAATGCCGCCGCCGCAAGCGTAGATGAGGTCCGTCGAGCCGAGCAGGCGGTAGGTGTCGAACGCTTGCGCCGCCCATTGGCCCGAGGAGAACACCGGCATCACCTCGCAACCTTTGGCCGGCGGGGCGAACATCGGCGTCAGGCACTCCCGCGCAGAGGCGATCACGGACTCGTCGCTCTCGCTGAACTTGTTACGGAGACCGTTGACGTGCAGGTGGTCGACGCCGGCCACGCGCCACAGCTTTTGGTAGGCGATGTAGCTCATCCCAAGCGCCGGGCAGCGCGAAACCATACCCCAGCCGTTGCGGTGGCCGTGGATGGGGAGCGCACAGCTTCGCCGCAGGTGGACCAGCGCCGGAAGGCCGACGCTGTTGAGACTGGCCATGATACATGTGCCGCCCGCGGCGACTACTTTGTCGTGGCGGCGCTGCATCTCGTCGAGATCGCCGGTCACGTTGAAGGCGATCATCGCCTTCTTGCCTGTGCGGTCGGCATGGCGGTTGACCACGCGCATCACCGCGTCGACGCGGGCGTCGAAGGGGCAGTGCGGCCCGTCGGCTTGCAGCTCGTCGTCCTTGACGAAGTCGATACCGCCTTGGATTAGGGTATCGACCAGAGCGGCGGTTTGTTCCGGCGAGAGGCCGACGCTGGGTTTGATGATGGTGCCGACGAGCGGGAGCTTGTCGACGCCGCTGAGTCGGCGCGTTCCAGCGACGCCGAACTGCGGGCCGGGGTACTTTTCGGAGAAGGCGGGCGGCAGCGTCAGGTCGAGCAGGCGCAGGCCGGAGAACGGCTTGAGCTCATAGAGATTGCCGGCGACGGTCGCGACGAGGTTCGGCAGCGAAGGGCCAAGATTGGCGAGCGGCCACGAGAGCACGACTTCGGCGCGGCGGTAGACGGGGCCGCGCTTGGCGCCGGGCAGCGGATGGCTGTCCGTGCTCTCGAGCTCGTCGATCGACTCGACGCGCGCCGCATGCCGCGTCTTGAGCTCCTCGGTTTCGCCCGGCACTTGGACGAAGGTGCCGGAGGACTGCTCGCCGGCCATGGTGGCGGCGGCCTTGTCGAGGGGGTCGGCGGTCTCGATCCAGTAGCGAGCGTAGATACGGTCTGACATGCGTCGGCTCGGCGGGGAGCGACTTCATAGTCTATCGCTACCACTGCGCCGGAATGTCGTGTACAGTCTTGGCTAGTGCGCGCCTCCTCGCTTCGCCCGTTCCTCGTTACGATCGCCCTGAGCCTGGGCGCGTCCGCACAGGCGGCGGACGATGGCGCGGATCTGTTTGAGAAGCGCGTGCGGCCGGCGCTGGCGCGCAACTGCTTCGCCTGCCATTCCGCCTCGGGCGGCGTGGCGATGGGCGAGTTGCAACTCGATTCTGCTGAAGCCATGGCGAAGGGCGGCAAGCGCGGTCCGGCGGTGGTCCCGGGCAAGCCGGCGGAGAGCTTGCTGCTGCGGGCGGTGCTCCACAGCGACCCGGCGCTCGCGATGCCGCCTTCGGGCAAACTGCCGGACGCGGACATCGTTGCGCTCACCGAGTGGGTCGCCGCCGGGGCCGTGTGGCCCTCCGAACAAGCCGCGGGCGGCGAATCGAAGACGTTTTGGGCGTTCGTTCCTCCCTCCGACCCGGAGCCGCCGCAGGTCCGGGACAAAGAGTGGGCGCAGTCGCCGATTGACAACTTCGTGCTCAGCGCGCTCGAAGCCAAGGGGCTGCACCCGGCCGCGCCGGCGGACAAGCGCACGCTCATCCGCCGAGCGACCTTCGACCTCACCGGCCTGCCGCCGACGCCGGAGGAGATCCACGCCTTCCTCTCCGACGATTCGCCCGAGGCCTTCGCCAAAGTGGTCGACCGGCTGCTCGCATCGCCGCGCTATGGCGAGCGCTGGGGACGCCACTGGCTCGACGTCGCGCGCTACGCCGACTCGAACGGCCTAGACGAAAACCTGGTCTACAAGAACGCCTTCCGCTACCGCGACTATGTGATCGAGGCGTTCAACAAGGACAAGCCCTACGACCTGTTCGTCCAAGAGCAGCTTGCCGGCGACCTGCTGCCTAAGGCCGCAGACATCGAGACGACGTTCGAGCGCTGGACCGCCACCGGCTTCCTCTCGCTTGGGGCTAAGATGCTGGCCGAAGATGACCCGGTCAAGATGCAGATGGACATCGTCGACGAGCAGCTCGACACCACCGCGCGGACCTTCATGGGCCTGACCATGGGCTGTGCGCGCTGCCACGACCACAAGTTCGATCCGATCCCGCAGGCGGACTATTACGCCATGGCGGGCATCTTCAAGAGCTCGAAGACGATGGAGAACTTCAACGTGGTCGCGCGCTGGCACGAGTACGTGCTCGCGCCCAAGGAAGACCGCGAGCGGCTGGCCGAGCACGAGGCGAAAATCGAGGCCAAGGGCAAGGAGATCTCCGCGATCACCAATGCCGAGAACCGCCGCTTGGTCGTCGCCGCCTGGGAGCGCACGGGCGACTACCTGCTCGCCGCCGACGATGCGCTGCGCTATCGCGCGATCGAGCTCAAGCCAAAGATGGGCGCCGGCATCGTGCGCGACGCCGTGACGTTCGAACGCGGCAACGTAGAACCGGTGATCGAGAAGGGCAAGACGAACGTGCCGAAGGACGCCAAGGGTCCGTTCTTCGCCGAGTATGACGTGACGGTCGAGGAGGCGGGCGAGTATCAGCTCGACTTTCTGGACCTGGAGATGGGAGGCGGCACGGCGGACATTTCTGTCAACGGCGTGCTCGAGAGCTATGGCGAGCCGCCGGTGACCAACCGCGCGGCGTCGCCGGACGCGGGCGGGTGGACGGTCGCGGGCGTCTATCCGCTCAAGGCGGGCAAGAACACGATTCGGCTGGAGCACAAGTCGCGCTACCCGTATTTCGAGGCGCTCGCCGTTGCGAAGAGCGAGCTGTCGGAGAACCCGAAGTCGGTGGCGCAGATCGCGCGGCAGTACGACGTGATCCCAGGCTTCTTGGAGCAGTGGGTCGAGCGCTTGGAGCGCTCGCAAGGCGCGCCGGCGTCGGTGCTGTTCGCCTGGCACGCCTTCCACGACGGGCAGTCGCTCGACGGCTGGTCATCCCCGGCCGCAAAAGCCTTTGGCGAACAGGCGGCCGACCGCCCAGCTCTCGCCCAACGCTATCAGGCGTTGTTCAGCGAAGCCGCGCGGCAATGGCGCGAGCTGCATCCGGAAGAAGGCCTCGACTACAAGGGTGAGCGTTACCGCGACGACAGCAAGGATCCTGCCCTGCCCGACGCGGGCCTGGAAGAATTCCGCAAGCTGCTTTACGAAAAGTTCGGGCCATTCCGGCCGCCGTCGGACGCCAAGGAGAATTATCCCGAGCAGGCGCGGACCGAGCTCGCGCGCTTGAACCAAGAGCGCAAGGCGCTCGAAGAGGCGACGCCGGACTACCCGCGTGCGATGGGCGTGCGCGAGGGCGACGAGATTGCGGACATTCCGATCCACATTCGCGGCAGCCACTGGTCGCTCGGCGACGTCGTGCCGCGGCGCTTCCTCACGGCGATCGCGGGCGACGACCAACCGACGCTATCGAGCGAGGAAAGCGGCCGGCTGCAACTGGCGCGCTGGCTCACCACGCGACCATCCCTTGACCAGCCGCGTGATGGCGAACCGCTTGTGGCGCTGGCATTTCGGCGAAGGCATCGTGCCGTCGGTCGACAATTTCGGGCATTTGGTCAGTTGCCGACGAACCAGCCGCTGCTCGATTGGCTGGCGTTGCGCTTCGTCGAGAACGGCTGGTCGGTGAAGAAGATGCACCGCATGATGCTGCTCTCGAGCACGTACCAGATGAGCTCCGACTTCGACGCGAAAGCCGCTGAGGTCGACCCGGAGAACACCTTGCTTTGGCGCTTCAGCCGGCAGCGACTCGACGCCGAAGCCATGCGCGACGCGATCGTCTCGATTGCCGGCGACCTGGACGCCGAAATGGGCGGCTCGATCATGGATTTCAAGGACCGCCAGTATGTGGCGAACACGGCGAAGCGCGGCGGCATCGACTACGACCGCAACCGCCGTGCTGTTTATCTGCCGGTGGTGCGCAGCTCGATGTATGACGTGTTCTCGGCGTTCGATTTCGCCGATCCGTCGACGGCGAACGGCGACCGCAACGCGACCGTCGTCGCGCCGCAAGCGCTATTCATGATGAACGGCACGATCGTGCTCTCGCACACGCGCATGCTGGCCGAGAGCCTGCTCGCGGACGAGAGTCGCGCGGACGGTGACCGCTTGCGTGAAGCCTACGAGCGGGTATTGGGCCGCTTGCCAACGCCGGAAGAGATCGACCGCGTGCAGACGTTCCTCGCGCAGGTAGACCTTGCGCTCGCCGAACGCGTGGGCGACGAGGCCGAGCGCCGTGTGCAGTCCTGGCAGAGCTTCTGCAAGTCGTTGATCGCGTCGAACGAGTTTCTTTACGTGAACTAGAAGAGCGAGATGAGCATGAATCGCCACTGGAATCCTCTTCGCCCGCGCACGCGCCGCGAGCTGCTGCGTCAGAGCGCAGCCGGGTTCGGCGCGCTGGCGCTCCACGCCCTACTTGGTGACGAGGCGCGCGCCGCCGCCACCGTGGCGCCGGACGCGGAGCTCAATCCGCTGGCCGTCAAGGCGCCGCATTTTGCGCCCAAGGCCAAGCGCGTGATCTATCTGTTCATGCATGGCGGCCCCTCGCAGATGGACACGTTCGACTACAAGCCGTTGCTGCAACGCGACCACGGCAAGCCGCTGCCGTTCGAGCGGCCCAAGGTGGTCTCGAGCGAGACGTTCAACCTGCTCAAGTCGCCGTGGGAGTTCAAGCAATACGGCCAGAGCGGCATGTGGGTGAGCGAGCTGTTTCCCGAGGTGGCGCAGGTGGTTGATGACCTGTGTTTCATCAAGTCGATGCACGGCTCGAACAGCCGGCACGGCGGCGCGCTGCTCGAGATGCACACCGGTAGCGACACCTTCGTGCGCCCCAGCATGGGCTCGTGGATCACCTACGGGTTGGGCTCGGAGAACCAGAACATGCCGGGCTTCATCACCATCAGCCCGACGCAGAGCCATGGCGGCGCCAACAACTACGCATCGGCGTTCTTGCCCGCGCCCTACGCCGGCACCGCCGTCGGGTCGGTCGGCATCCCGGCGCGCGACGCGAAGATTCCTTTCATCGCGAACTCGGAGACGCCGCGCGACATCCAGCGGATGGAGCTCGACCTGCTTCAGCAGATGAACCGCGAGCAGCTCGCCGACACTGGCCCGGACCATGACCTAGAAGGCCGCATTGAGTCGTTCGAGCTGGCTTTTCGCATGCAGACCGAAGCGCCGGAGCTGCAAGACATCTCGGGCGAATCCGAAGCGACGCTGAAGATGTACGGCATCGACGACCCGATCACCGAGGATTTCGGACGGCAGTGTCTGATGGCGCGGCGGTTCTCAGAGAAGGGCGTCCGCTTCTTGCAGTGCAGCCACACCTACAAGTGGGACCAGCACGCGAACCTCTACCGCGATCACTCTCAGAACGCGCACGAGGTCGACAAGCCGATCGCGGCGCTGATTCGCGACTTGAAGTCACGCGGGCTGCTCGAAGATACGCTCGTCGTTTGGGGCGGAGAGTTCGGTCGGACGCCGACCGCGCAAGGCTCCGACGGCCGCGACCACAACCCCGAGGCGTTCACCTATTGGATGGCCGGAGGCGGCGTGAAACCCGGCTTGCAGTACGGCGCAACCGACGACTACGGCTACTACGCGGTCGAGAACAAGGTGCACTTCCACGATCTGCATGCGACGATCCTGCACTTGCTTGGGCTCGACCACAAGCGGCTCACCTACCGCTACGCCGGCCGCGACTTTCGCTTGACCGACGTACACGGAAACGTGGTGCACGACCTCTTTGCCTGAGCGCCGTTCTCTAAAATGAAGCTCACCCCCCATGGACCCGCACGCGATTGCGTTTCCGAAACTCGACGAGCATCAGCTCGCGACGCTGGCTGAGCTGGCGGCCCTAGAAACATACGAGCCGGGCGAGGCGCTGTTCCGCGCCGGCGATCGCGATTACGAGCTCTTCGTCATAAGGAGCGGCGAAGTTGCGATCGTCGAGGATTCCTCAGGCGAAGAAAAGCTCGTCATCACGCACGGGCCTGGCGATTTCACCGGCGACATCGACATGCTTACCGGCCGCGGCTCTGGTGAGCGCCGTTGCCCGGACGGCCTGCGAGTCTACGGCATCCCCTCCGCGGATCTGCGCCGCGTCTTGGCGCAAGACCCGCAGTTGAGCGACCTGCTGCTCAAGGCGTTCCTGATGCGGCGCCAACTGCTGCTCGAGTCCGGATTCACCGGCGCTCGCGTGATCGGCTCTCGTTTTTCGAAGGACACGCACCGCATTCGCGAGTTCTTTTCGCGCCACCGCGTGCCTTTCACCTGGATCGACCTCGAAAAGGATCCCGACGTCCACGTTCTACTGCACCACTTCGGTGTGAGCCCGTCCGACACGCCGGTCGTGGTTTGCGGCGCCGGCAAGATGATTCGCAATCCGTCGAACGCTCAACTGGCGGACCATACCGGGATTCGCAAGCCGCTCGACCACGTCGTCCACGATTTGGTCATCGTCGGCGCAGGCCCGGCGGATTGGCCGCCGCCGTCTATGGCGCGTCGGAGGGCTTGCGGACCGTCGTGCTGGACCGCATCGGCCCTGGCGGCCAGGCCGGGACGAGCTCGAAGATCGAAAACTACATGGGATTCCCGACGGGGCTGTCGGGCTCCGAGCTGGCGAACCGCGCTCTTCTCCAGGCTCAGAAGTTTGGTGCGACCTTGACCGCCCCGGCCGAGGTCGCCCGCCTGACCTGCGAAAACGGACACCACGCTCTTTTTCTTGACGACGGGCAGGAGATCGCCGCGCGCTGCGTCTCATCTCCACCGGCGCCGCCTACTCCAAGTTGGCCGATATCGACTGCGAGCGGTGGGAAGGGATGGGCGTCTACTATGCCGCGACCGCCGTCGAGGCGCAGTTCTGCCAGGGCGGAGAGATCGTGGTGGTTGGCGGAGGCAATTCGGCTGGCCAAGCTGCGATCTTCTTGTCGCAGTGCGCGGAGAAGGTGCGCCTCGTCATCCGCGGCGGCGACTTGTGCAAGAGCATGTCTTCGTACTTGGCCCAGCGCATCGAGCAGACGGAGAACATCGAGTTGCGGCGGTACACCAGGATCAGCCGCCTGCACGGCGACGAGCGCTTGGCCGCTCTCGATCTGGAATGCAGCGATCCGGGCGGTGTGGAGACCGTTGACTGTAGCGCGCTTTTCGTTTTCATCGGCGCCGCGCCGTTCGTGACTTGGCTGCCCGACTCGATCGAGCGTGATACCAAAGGGTTCGTCAAAACCGGCCCTCAGATCCAGAGAAGTTGGCCGCTGCACCGTTCGCCGTTCTTCCTGGAAACGAGTTGCCCTGGCGTTTTCGCCGCTGGCGACGTTCGTCTTGGCTCGACCAAACGCGTCGCCTCGGCCGTCGGCGAAGGAGCCATGGCGGTGCAGTTCATCCACGAATACTTAGCGTCCGGTTAGCGATTACGGAGAATCACCATGCCCGCTGAATGTACCCACTTGGAGCAAGCGACGGCAGTCGAGCCGAACGCCAAAGGTTGCGAGGAGTGTCTGGCGACCGGGGGCCGCTGGGTCCATTTGCGGCTCTGCCTGACCTGCGGCCACGTCGGCTGCTGCGACTCTTCACCGGGCAAGCACGCCACAAAACACTTCCACCAAACGGGCCACCCTGTCGTCGAATCCTTCGAGCCGGGCGAGTCCTGGCGTTGGTGCTACGTCGACCAGTTGTTCGCGGAGTAGCCGCCGTCAGCGCTTCTTTACCAGCACGGCCCAGTCCTGATCGCGCTCCCCCGGTGCATTGCCTAGCGCTTTCTTGCCCGGCCCCGTTACGCTCGCGACAGAACCCACTTGCAAGGCGCCGCCGTTGCGCGGGTCGTACCAACCGATCGTGTAGTCACCCTCGCCGATCTCGAGGTTGGTCGTTCCGCCGTCGGGCAAGTAGACCGCATAGGCCTCGCTGGGTTTGGCCAAGACGAAGGCTCCTTCGGCGGAGGCGAGGGCATTGTCAGCCGCCATTTCGGTAAAGGGCAGGTGGGTTTGGAAGAACTCGAGCGCGTGGCGCGTCTGGTCCCACATGATCTGGCGCGAGCGCCAATCTTCGGCATTTAAGTCCATGTGGTCGTATTTGTAGCCGAAGTACCATTCGACGCCGGAGCCGCCGCCCATCAGGTTGCCCCACAGCTCGCCCTTGCGGGGACCGTCGTGTGTCGGATCGTCGGCGTCGGGCATTACGCCAGTGTTGGCCGGAGTCTGTTCGTCGTGGAAGATCGCCCAAGGGCGCCCGGCTTCGGCGGTGCGGCGGCGCAGCTCGATGGTCTCTGCGTTCGCATCCGCCATCTCGCCCTGGATGGAGGTCGCCTCGAAGTTCGGGTCGCCCAGAATGCCGTCGTAGCTTGTGAGCGCCTTGCGGTTGTGTGTGTGGACGGTGATCGGGTGATCGTAAGGATCGAGTCCGCGGATATAGGCCGCGATCTGCTTGCGATCCACATCCGGCATGTCGTTCTCCTCGCCCAGGTTCCACATCACGGCCGGATGGTGAGCGAAGCGCGCGACCAGCTCGCGCAGGTAGAGCTTGCGCTCATCATTCAAGCCCGGACCACCGCCCAAAACCTCGTCGTTCTCGGTCTCGTGGGTGATGACGTGCAGCATCAGCCCAAGCTCGGACATGTGACGGAAGACGACCTCCCACTGGTCGAGCTTCGAGACGTCGAAGCGGTCGCGCACCTCCGGAGTCGTCCACATCCAAGTGTCTTTACCGTCGCCGCCGTCGATGTTGTAGGTCAGGAAGTAGACGCTGTTCATGCCCTGCGCGGCGAGGTAGTTGAGCGCGCCGATGATGTTGTTGCCCTTGCCGCCCTGCCAGGTCGGATCGCCCGGCTTCCAGTCGGTCGCGTGCGGTTGGTACTCATGCAGGAACTTGCCCGTATCGGTGTCGACCTTGTCGTGCTGTGCGGTGTCGAACGTGTCGTCGAACTCGAAGTAGCCCAGAAAGTTCTCGGGGCTGTCGGCGCCGCCTTTGAGGAAGTATGATCCGTCGGCGAACTGCAGGTAGGGCTTGTTGACGTACCGGAAGGCCCTTGCCGTAGAAGCCCGGCGCGTTTGGCGAACCGGCGTCGACGAGGAACGAACCGGTCGCGCCGTCAAAGGCGGACGCCTCGCCGGCTGCATCATCAGCGGCGAGCGCTACTCCCGGGCCGGAGCGGAACGAAGCCGTCCAAGTCCACTCGCCCGGCGCAGTCGGCATGAACCGAACACGCCACTTGTCACCCTCCTTGGCGGACGTTTCGCCAGCGTCGCCGTCCGCGGCGAAGAAGCCCGGCACAGTCAGCTCTGTGCCGCTGTCACCGTGGCGGAAAGTGACGCTCATGCGAAAGTCGCGGAACGGATTTGGATCGCCGTCTTCGCTTACCGACGGACCGTTGAAGGTGAGAGTGACCGGCTGCCATTGCACCGTCTGGCCGGTAACGACGGCCTCCTTCGAAGGGCTGCAAGCCAGCGAGGCGAGCAGCGTACAGAGGGCGACAGCGGCGACTTGGCGAGGCGACATTGCCTCAAGAGCATAGCGAAAACGCCCGCCGGACTATTCGGGAAACTCGATCAAGGTGACCGCGCCCTCAGCGTCGAAGCCTTCCGGCCGCTCGTCCTCGAACTCGACCCGGATCGAACGGCCGTTCTGCGGTCCGCAGGTGAACTGCGCCTCGCCGCCTTGCGCGCTGACGATGACGATCGCGCTCGGATCGACGATGGCGAAGACGCGCACGTCGCCGTCGGCCTCGATGTGTAGACGCGCGCCTTGCTCCAGGCAATCGAAGCGGATGAGCTTGCCGGCGAAGCTCGGTGGAGGGGCGATCTCCGTCACGCGCGCCTCGCCGCTCGAGTCCGTCAGCACTTCGCGGCGCGCCAGCGTCGGCCGGTCTGGCTCGCCGGGCGCTGCCAGGTTCTCTCTCGCCTTTGCCGCCGCTTCCTCGCCCTTCTTGCGATGTTCGATGGCCGTTCGCAACGACTCGACTTGCGCGACTTCGTGCGGGGCGGCGGAATACTTGGCCGCGAGCTCGATCAGACGTTCACTCTCCTCCATCTGGCCGATTTGGAAATAACCAAACGCGCGACTGTAGTAGAGCCAACGAGCATCTTCGTTCGTCTCGACGCGCGTTACCTTGTTCAGGTTCAACAGCGCGCGCGTCCATTGCTTGTCGCGCATGTAGAGCGCACCGAGTTGGCGGCGGGCGTCGACGTATTCCGGGTCGAGCGTTACGGCCTGCTCGAGCGCGGTGATGGCGGCTGCGGAATCGTTCGCACGTCCGGCCAAATACGCCAAGTCGTAGTACATCTTCGGATTTGTCGCGCCAAGCTCAGCGGCGCGTGCGAACTGCCTGCGGCCTTCCTCGGGGTCGCCGCTGCGCCACGCCATATAGCCCAGCGCCTCGGGCGGTTCGGCGGAGTCGGGGAACTTCGCAGCCAGCTCGGAATACGTCTGTTTTGCCATGTCGCGCTTGTCGCGCATGTTCGCAGTGAGTTGAGCCAGCACGAGGCCGACCTCGAGCTCGGGAGCGGCTTCCACCTTAGGCTCGACCGCCGACTTTTCGAGCTTGATGTCGAACAATGCCACGAAGAACTTCTGGCCGTCGATGTAGGCGTGTAGCTCCTTCTCGACGTCCGCCGGCTCGAGACCGAAGACTTCGCGCATGGCCAAAGCGCTGTTCGAGCCGCGAGCCAGCGCGGCGCCGAATTCGGCGTACTTGGGGCCGAAATCGGGGTCGAGGTTGAGCATGTGGGCCAGAGCCCAGCTCTCCGAGTAGAACATTCCGGCGTGGCGCTTGGTGTTGTACTCGGGCGAGTCGTGGTCCACCGAGAAGAGGCGCTCGATGGGGATCCATTTACCGGTTTGCAGCAGTTGGTAGCGGCCGAGCAGCAGGTTGCCGACCTTGACCTTGTTGCCAGCGGGCTCGAGCGTCGAATACAAGTCCGCCAAGCCCTCGTTCAGCCAGGGCGGCAGCTTCATCTTGGAATGCTTCACCAGCAGGTGGACGTACTCGTGGACGGCGGTCTGCTGGTTTTCGGCGCCGATGTCGCCGAGCACGATGTAGTCACGGTCGTAGCCGCCCAGATAGAACGCTGACGCGGTCTCGTTGGGTCGATACGGCTCGTAGTCTTTGGAGCTCCGAAAGCCGATGATGCGGATCGGCTCGTTGTCTTCTTCCTCGGCCTCGGTCGCTTGCAGGAAGAAGGCGCGGATTTGTTCGAAGTAGAGCAGCGTCCGTTTGGCCGCGCCCTCTCCGCCGTTTGTGTAGAGCTCGAAGTTGGGGGAGGAAACTTTCGTCCACTCGCGGTCGGCGCCGGAGGCCGAAGCGAGAGAAAAGAAGAAGGCTAAAACGAGAAATGCGAGACGATTACGCGGCATGGCGCGGCCCCGAGGTCAAGCATACCCCACGGCCGCCCGATGCGGAAGCCGGCTGCAGGCTAGCCCTCGAAGCCCCCAGCGCGCTCGAACGCGTCGGCCAGCTTCAGGATGCGCTCTTCTTGAAAGTGGTTGCCCAGGATCTGCATCCCGACCGGGAGCCCTTCTGCGGACGTTTTGCCGCAAGGCGCGCTCAGCCCGCACAGGCCGGCTAGGCTCGCGGTGATCGTGTAGATGTCGCTCAAGTACATCGACAACGGATCGGCCGTTTTCTCGCCGATTTTGAACGGCGGGCCAGGCGTGACCGGGGTGACGATCGCGTCGACCTGCTGGAACGCCTGCTGGAAGTCGTTGGTGATCAGCCGCCGCACCTTCTGCGCCTTACGGTAGTAGGCGTCGTAGTAGCCCGCGCTGAGCACGTACGTGCCCAGGATGATGCGTCGCGTGACTTCCTGGCCGAAGCCCTCGTGGCGGCTGTTGCGGTACATCTCTCCCAGTGAGCCGGACTCGGCCGAGCGGCGGGTGTAGCGCACGCCGTCGTAACGGGCCAGGTTTGCGCTCGCCTCGGCGGTACAGATGAGGTAATAGGTCGCGACGGCGTACTCGGTGTGCGGCAGCGAGATGTCGACACGCTCGCAGCCGAGCTTTTCGAGTTGGGCGATGCCGGCCTCGATGCGGTCGCCGATCTGCGGGTCGAGACCTTCGGCGAAGTATTCCTTCGGGACGCCGATCTTCAGTCCTTTGACATTACCGTCGAGTCCAGCGGCATAATCGGGCACCGGCGCAGGAGCGGAAGTCGCGTCGCGTGTATCTTTGCCCGCGATGGCTTGCAGCAGCAGGGCCGAGTCCTTCACGGTCTTCGAGAACGGGCCGATGCGGTCGAGCGAGCTGGCGAACGCCGACAGTCCGTAACGCGAAACTCGCCCGTAGGTGGGTAGTACGCCGACCACGCCGCAGAACGCGGCCGGCTGCCGGATGGAGCCGCCCGTATCCGAGCCCAGCGACACCGGGCTCATGCCTGCTGCCACAGCCGCCGCCGAGCCGCCGCTCGAGCCGCCTGGTACGCGGTCCGGCGCGGCGGGGTTCTTCACTGGCCCGAAGGCCGAGTTTTCGTTCGACGAGCCCATCGCGAACTCGTCGCAATTGGCCTTGCCGATGGTCACCGCGCCGGCGGCTTCCATGCGGGCAACCGCCGTGGCGGTGTAGGGCGCAACGAACTCTTCGAGAATCTTCGATCCGCAGGTGTTGCGCACGCCCTTGGCCAGGATGACGTCCTTGACCGCCACCGGCACGCCGGCCAGCGGCCCCGGATCTTCGCCGGCGGCGAGTTTGGCGTCCACCTGAGCCGCTGCCGCTAGGGCGCGCTCAGGGCAGAAGCGGAGCATTGCATTGATCGAGGCGTTCTCACGCTCAGCGTCCGCCAGGGCTTGCTTGGCAAGTTCGGCAGCGCTGAAGGTTTTCGAGCGCAAGCCGCTTTGGATGGAATCGATAGTCAGGCTCTTGTAATCCATCTCAGCGCTCGATCACCAGCGGAACCTTGAAGTGCCCGGAGCCGGCCAGCGGTGCGTTCTCCAGCGCCTCCTCGCGATCGAAGCTCGGCTCGAGCGCGTCCTGGCGCAGGGCGGCCTGCTCGGCTCCCTCGAAGAGCACGTGCGACATCGGCTCAACGCCCTCCGTGTCGAGCTCGCCCAGCTTCTCCACGTAGGTCAGAATCTCTTCGAGGTCGTGCTGGTAGGCGCTCACTTCGTTGTCGGACAGGCTCACGTTGGCCAAGTCCGCGATGTAGCGCACCTCTTTTTCGGTGATCTTCAAAATCGAAACTCTCCTGGCCGAAACTCTCAGAGGGATCAGCCTCTTCGTTCGGCCTCGCGGTAGATGAGACGCCGCATCGGGTCCGTTGGCTCGCCGCTCGCGGTCTGCGCCCTCCCCGGCTGCTTCGCCGGGGCGCGCCGCAAACGGTAGACCAGACGCCCAATTACATTTGTGCCGGCGGCCTTGTTCAGGCGTCGCCGGATCGACTCCGACAGCGCTTCGAGCTCGGGAACCCACTCCGGAGCGTCCACTTCCACAATCAACAGGCGTCCCGCCAATGCGGCCGGACGTGTCACTCGCGCAAGCAGCTCTCCAACCGCTTCATCCCAGGACGCAAATGCGACCTCCGCAGCCCATTCCGAGCCGTCAGGGAGCTCGGCCGCCAGGCCCTGTAGGATGTCGCGCGCGCGGTCCATGCGAGACCCCAAATTTTAGCACGCGGGACCACTTGCCTCGATTCTGCAACGTGGTTGTGGATAAATGCCGCCCAGTTGTGTCACGCCGCCTCGCTTGCAGTGTTCAAGGCCTCTCTAAACCCTTTTGTTACAATCATTTTGGAGATTGGCGCCAGGCCTGCTTTCAGTTTGTCGTGTTGCCGTTGCATCGGTTCCCGGTTGTTTGCGTGCTGGTCGTGGCGGCTATGTCGGCCGCGACGCTCGAGCAGCTTTCGCTCGAAGCGCTGGCGCGCGAGTCCACCGCCATCGTCCAGGGTCGCGTGACGGGCGAACGAACCGTCCAAGCCGGGCCGCTACTCTACACCGTCAAGACCATCGCCGTCGACCGCCGCTGGAAGGGCGCGGATGAAACCACGGTCGAAGTCTCATTGCCCGGAGGTAGCGCGGGCGGCCAGCGCCAGGTCTTCGGCGGTGCGCCGCTGCTCGAGCCCGGGCGCGACTACATCCTCTTTCTTTGGACGGGCCCCAGCGGACGCACCCAGATCACCGGATTCAGCCAAGGCGTTTGCGAGCTCGAGGCGGCCTCCGACGGAGCCGAACGGGTGGTGCGGCGGCCTAGCTCGGACGTGGTGCTCGCCCCAGGTGGAGCGCAGGCCGCGGGCGACGGTTCGCTTGATTTGGCTTTCGGGGAATTTTCCAGCCGCGTAGAAGCGGCCCTCGCAGGAGCAGGGAAGCAGTGAAACGCGCACGGGGATTTGTCGCCGCCGCGATCGCGCTGGCGGCCGCTGCGGTTTCTGCTCCGGCTTACTATCACTACGTACACTTTGCCGAAGATGGCAGCCGCGTCGTCGAGAAGTTCGACCTCGCGGCGCTGCCCGACCAGCGCGTTCTGTTCTTCGTGTCGAGCCAGCAGATGCCTTTGCTGGCCGTCAATGACAGCTTTGACGGAGTGCTGAGCCAGATTCGGCAGGCGCTTTCGGTCTGGGATGCGGTCCCCACTTCGGAACTGCGTGTCGGTTTTGGCGGCGTCGTCGACGGCGCGCTGCCCGGCTCGGCGCCGGCTGGCCAGATCATCTTCGCGGAGCTACCACCTGGCGTCATCGGCATGGGCGGGCCAGTCTCAACCTTCGACTCCGGCCGCGGTTTCCGATCGATCGTGCGTTCGCAGGTGGTCTTGGCAGCCATAATCTGGTCGACGGCAGCCGCCGCGCACCAGCTTCTCCGAACTGTTCTTCTCGACGCTCGTGCACGAAATCGGGCACGCTTTGATCAACATACGCTGGCCTCGTCGGCCATGAGTACGGACGTGACGCGTTCGACTACGCGCTCGCAGCCGCTCGGCGCCGACGACCTTGCCGGCCTGTCGGCTCTCTACCCAACCGACGCTTTCCACCAACGCACGGGCGTGATCGAAGGCCGGGTCGTCTTCTCCGACAGCTCGCCCGTTGCGCTTGCTTCCGTGACTGCCATCCATCCGGGTGGGGCGTCGTTACCGCGCTAGCCGATCCGGACGGGACCTACTGCACCGTATCCAGGGCCTGCTGCCCGGCGCTTATCTGCTCTACGCGCAACCGCTGCCGCCCGCTTCGCAGAGCGGACTGGGCCCGGCAAACGTGCTGCTTCCCTGCCGACGCCGCCGGCTGGCGATCGCCCCGGCCGGCGCCTTCCGAGCGGTTTTTTCGGGGCGGCGGCGATCGTGGTGGAGGTCTCCGAGCGCGTTCCGGTCAGGGCAGGCGCAACCGTGGGCGGGATTGACTTCCAGGTGGAGCCCCGCCGGGCGGCGTCGCTCTCCAATATCACGACCTATAGCTTCCCTTTCGGCAACAACGCCCCGGGCGTGCATCCTGCGTTTCTCGATTTGACCGCGCGCGACGTTCTGCTCGTCGCCGCAGGTGAGGTTTGGCCGCCGCGTTGCCGCAACTCCAGATCGAAGCCCTGGGCCTGGACGATTGCAAATCCGCGCCACTGGCCTCTACAGGCGGATCCGCGGTTCGCGCGCTGCAATTTCAGCGGCGCCATTCGCAGGCTGCGGTGCGATCCTGCTGTTACGCACGCGATGGCTCTACCTGCTGCCGTGTTGGCGTCCTGACCGCGAGCCCGGCCCAGTTATTTTCTGGATCTCATGACTTCGCCTCGGACCAGAACGTGTAGCGCGTGGGAGGAACGGGTTTCGACCCGGCTTCGGATGTTTATTTCGGCGCGCCTGGGCGTGTACTCGGCCTCGATCCGTTGACCGAGGAGATCTTGGTCACCCCCTCGACCAGGCACTCTGGAAGCGCAGCACCAGTGGTCACGGTCTACAACCCGGACGGGCAAAGCTCGGCGTGGCGCTGCCGGACGGCATTCGCGGTATTAAACCATGCCTCCGGCTCCTGAACCCGTCTTCGAGCTCTGCCCGCGGAAGCCGAAGCGGGCTCAGATCGAGTTGCGCATCAATCGGCGCGAGCTCGAGCCCGAGCAACTCAGTCTCGGTTTTGGATCGAGCGACATTGTGGTCCATGTTGGGTTGGCCTGATAAGCGAACCTAACGCGCAGTCGTCACGCTGCTTCCTGGAGCCGAGTAGGGCGCTACCCGTCACAGCTCAGCAGCAGTTTGCAGACGCTGTTGACGCGCGTCGCTTTCGAGGTCGTTGCCGCCACGGCCAGCGTCGAAGCTCAGCCTCGGCTGCGCTACCAGGCGCTGGTCAACAGCGCCACGGGCCGGCCCGATCTTTCACCCGGAACTCTGGCCTCCTTGTTCGGCTCAAACCTCACCGGACAAGACCCTACCGCAGTTCAAATTCTCATCGAAGTTGCGGATTGCCAGCCATAGTCGCCCGTCACGGACGAGCGGATCAGCCCTCGGCGAGATTCCCGAACGAAGCTTCGCGGCCCCTTGAGCGCAACCATTAGCGACTCGGCGAGGGTGCGCCGATGCTGATTCGCGCCTCAGTCGTGCGTCTCCGGGTTTGTTCGCGGTACTCTCCGCATCGATCAGGCTGTTCGTCGATCGCGCCGGGGCAGTCGTTCTCGGTCATCGCCACCGGGCTTGGACCTTCGTCGCTGCCGCCGCGCCGGCAGTTGAACCCGCTCCCGCCGGTTCAGATCGTATTGGGTGACATGCTTGCCTGCGTCAACCGGCATCGAGCCTTTCGCCGCCGTCCCGGGAACTTGGCGCGTCCGCTTCGATGTTCCCGCGGTCGCGCTCCCCGAGATGCTTTCGCTCGGGCTGCTCGTCGACGGCCGCACCGGCAACGGGCTCGAAGTCCGCCTCTGCACGGCTTCCTCGAACCGGCGTGGTTTTGTATAGGGCGTCGTAGACTGACTCTCGGCGCGAAGCCTAAGGATGCGGACGGCCCTGGCACTTCTGTTTCTGGCCCTGCCCATCCACGGCTTGGAGCAAGAGGATGACCTCGAACGGTCGGTCCCGTCGCCACGGGAGTACTCAGTGTCGTCGAGAGCGCGCCGCTGATCTGTGACGCTGCCGGTGCCTCTATGAGGATATTCAGCTATGGTGCGCCGGCTGGACCCTTTCAGCCTTCCTCGATCCTCAACAATTCAGTCGTTAACTCAAGGAGGATACAGCGCTCGACCGGGAAGAGACTTCAGCGGCGTCGTCTCCCTCAATCACGGCCGTGTCATCGTGCTGCCAGACTTTGCCAGAACCGTCGATGCGCGCCGGTCTGGCGCCGGGCGGCGAATCGTCGGGATCAACGGATACCAGATCGCGGCCCGTAACATCGGTATCGACCGGCGCTGCTCTGCTCGTCGCCAACGGCTGCTGGACTGATGGTGCTGCGTCGAACTCCTGCGGCTCATCCCATGACTCTGACTCCGGAAGAGCTTGCGGACCGTGTCGGCTTACAGTTCGAGCTAAGCGAAGACGTTGGCCACATCAAGGTCGCCAACTTCCGAGACGGACCTCACATCGAGCTCCGCGAAGCTATCGAAAGCTTGGCGGCAACGACCTCAAAGGCCTAGTGCTGGACTTCCGGCGCAGCCCCACGGCGGCGTAATCGAGGCTGCTGTCCGGATGGCAGCGATGTTTTGGAGTCGGGCAGCGCATTCTCTGGATTCAGGGCCGAGGAGGCCGCGGAAGGTGCGTGCCGCCAGGCCGCTCAGGCCTACCGCTTTCCGGTCGCCGTTCTCAGGTCAATGACGAGACTGCCAGCGCATCGGAGCTCGTAGCAGGCGCGCTACAGGACCACGACCACGCGACCATCGTCGGACAGCGCAGTTTTGTGGTCTGAGCGTGTTCGAGCTCAGCAGGGGACACCGGCTGGCGCTGACGTGCCGCTTTATCTCAACCCAGCGGACGCCCCATTCAGCGCCCGCTTTAACGGCTACTTAAACTTCCAGCTCACGGCCTGTCCAGACGACGGGCCAGTTCGCGAATATCCGACCGATTCCGGACGCGAGATCGGGGGCGGAGGCGTCAGCCGGATAAACTGGTCCCGCCGCGTCAATATTCGCCCTTCGAGTACTGGCTAGGCTCCTCGTCAGCCATCCTGAGCTACGCCGCAACTACGTCAGCTCGCGCAAGCGTTCGATCGAGCCGTCGTTTGAGGTCACCCCGGCGATGCTCGGCAGGAATTCAGCTGTATCTTTCGCAGCATGGCACGAGCGTGACGCTGTCGGGTGGACCTCCGCCGTCGACTTCATCCGCTACAACCTGCGGCAGGAAATCTTCAACCTGACGCTGGGCGTCGAGTACAGCTGACGAAAGTCGAGCGCGCAACAGCCCGCAAGTCAAGGCCGCGCTCAGCGGTTCTGGGGAAATGACCTGGCTTGCGCCAAACGGCGGTTCAGCTCCGCAAGCTCGCCCAGGTCGAGCCGACCCGTATGAACTGTGCCAAGCGCAGGTGGATGTTCATCCGGGCCAACTCCTGAATCTCGGCGATGGTCGTGATGCCGCCAGCCGCAGTGATCTCGATGCAGGTCAACGTGCGCAAGCTCGATACGCCAGTCGAGATCCGTGCCTTGCAGCATGCCTTCTGCCGAGTAGGCGGTTGCGAAAGCCTTCGCAGGAAGCGACAAGGCTTGCGGATGCACTTCTTTGCCGTCAGATCGTTAGATTCTGCTGCTGCCCCGGTCGTGATGCGGCCTTCTTTGGTGTCGAGGCATGACGAAGATCCCTCATCGCGCCCCACTGCCCGGTCAAACTGCCCCGAAATTGCTCGTTGACGCCCGCCCGAGAACGCCGCCGTGCCGACGATCACCCGCGACGCTCCAGCATCGACCACGAGCCTTGGCGCGTTCGTCGGACGCCGCCGCCTCCTCGTGGTCGCCCGCTTGGCCAGGTCGCGCACGATCGCATCGTTTCGAACCCTTGCCCATCGCCGCGTCAGGTCGATCACCTGGATGACGCCGAACGCGAATTTCTCGAGCATGCGCAGCGGCGCGCAGCAACTGAGGGCCTTCTCCTTGCCTTGAACGAGCTGGACGACTTTTTTACCGTCCTGTAGATCGATGCAGAATGATCATGCCTTGCTCCAGCCAGAGACACCGCAACGCCTCGGCGCCGTAGAACTGGATCGCCTCGGGAACTTGCCAGGCGGGGTCGCCCAGCTCTTGCTGGAAATCCGCGACCAGCGGATGGCGTGGTTGCTCGGCCAGCGTGATTTGGGCACTGGGCGACCGCGCGAATAGATCATCCCGATGTGGCGATGGTCGCCCTTGATGTCGTGGATGTCGAGGTAGCTCGGAGCCGTCAAGATCGTCGTGCCGGGAAACTCGCGCGGCGGCCGGTCGCCGACAAGCTCGATCTCGAGTCCGCTCTCTTCTTTCGCCTCGCGCTTGGCTGCGGTTTCGGGGTCCTCGCCGATCTCGATGTGCCCGCCGACAGGCAGCCACTTTTCGAGCTTGCGGTGATGGACGAGCAGGACCTGGTTGCCGTGAACGATGAAGACGGAGACGGTGAAGTCGAGGTCGTAAAAGAGATGCGCCACCAACCCAGGGTCGCACTCTTTATCGGATGGTTCGTACGTCTTCCCAGACCAGCCAATGTTTCGTCAGTGCGATCGCGCCGAGATGCCGGTAGAACGCCCGCGAAACGTCTTCGCCGGGGTCCACGCAAACGCGGAACGCCCGCTGTCCGCAGAACCATTCGGCCACACGCTTCAGCAGCTCGCGGCCCATGCCCGCGCCACGCTCTTCGGCCGCGACGTAGATCCACTGCAACTCGCCGTCGCAGTCGAGCCGGCGGCTCAGGTGGCCGGCGGCATAGCCCACGATCTTTCCGGCCTTGGTCGCGACCCACATCACGCGCGGATGCAAGGCGTGCGCGGGGTAGTAGACCCCGGCGAGATAGCCGCGCATGCGGCCCTCGGGCGCGCCTCCGCCCTCCTCCGGCCCGCGCAGCGCGGCGATCGCCGGTATGTCCGCCATCTCCGCCAGCCGGTACTGGATCATTTGAAAGCAAGTTTAGCTAGGCGGTGCTGACGCGTGGGGACGCTCCGCGAGATTTGCGGGAATGGCACGAAACGAGCAAGAGCTAAGCATCCGGCGGAACACATCGCCGCGCACATCGAACTGATCCGGGCGCAGAGCGTCAATCGGCGAGTTGGCCTGACCTCTTAGCCGTCCAACCAGACTCACACCGCTCCTAGCTTTAGGGCGAGGTCTTCAAAGTCAGTCGCTACGACGTCGAACTCCTCGCCGGATTCGAGCTCTCGATCATCGTCATCACCCCATTCTCCTGGCCGCGGCACATAAGCAGTTCGGAGCCCGGCGTCGCGAGCGCCCCTGAGATCGCTGGGGTGTGCCGCCACCATCATTGCTTCGTCGAGACGAAAGCCCAGCAGCTCCACTCCTTTCTGGTAGGCGAGCGGGTCCGGCTTGTAGTGGCCCAGGAACTCGCACGAGACGAGTGCATCCCAGTGAAGGTCGGCTGCCTTCGAAGTGCTCACCAGCAATGAAAGGCTCAACACCGATAGGCCGCTTACAGTGAATCGGCTTCTAAGCTGCGACAAGCCGCTGCGAGCATCTGGCCAAGCCCTGATCCGATGCCAAGCGAATGTTAGGCTACGCTTCTCTTCCTCGTTGAGCGAAGTAATGCGACGTTCCTCCAGGAGCCCGTCCAGGACCATACGGTGAACCTGGTCGATGTTCATAAACAGCAGGTCGCCTTCCCGTACCTTGGGAAGGACGTCGCGAAAAACACCGCGACGCCAGTCGTTCGTGAGCTCCGCTGCATCCGCTTCAGGCCCTTGCGGCGAAATAGGGCTGAGACCTCGTCGCGCACTCCCCGGTGCCAGTCGAGGCAGGCTGCGCCACAATCGAAAGTCAGCACTCGAATCGCGTCGAGGTCGAAACCACTTGCAGGCTGCCGCGCAGGCTCTTGCTGTCCTGCGTTAGCGTGGGCGCGACCGTCAAAGCGCCAAGACCTGCCAACACCGCTCTCCTTGATATTCCTTCATTCGAGTTCAGATCTTTCTTGCTCATCTGAATGCTCCTCGCACCTACGCCAATGGTGGTCCAGGTCTACTTTTGTTACGGCCGCACCAAGCTGCCATCCATCCCTTGCCGTCGTCAATCCGCGTTATGAAAATCATCCGTTAGCGGATACTTCGCCGCGATCCGCTCATCAGTTCGATCCCCAGCCCGGGCTTGCCTGAGCCGTAAAGATACCCGCCGCGCAGCTCGCCCGCACCCGGCATCATCTCGCGCACCTGCTCCGGGAAAGTCGTTTCTTCCTGGATCCCAAAGCTCGAGATCGACATATCCACGTGATAGGCAATCAACTGGTTGATCGGGTCGTTCTCGCCGCCTTCCTGCCACGCCGTGCGGCAGCCGAACTGCTCGCATAATGCCGCGATCTTCTTGGCCTGGGTAATTCCGCCGATCATACCCACGCGGCAGCGGATAAAGTCGATCAACCGCTCCGAGATCAGCGGACGCCACTCGTGCGGGTGCGTGAACAGCTCGCCCATCGCCATCGGCGTCGTCGATTACTGCCGGATCATCTTGAAAAACTCGATCTGCTCCGGCGGCAGGATGTCCTCGACGGTATCTTCACGTCTTCGAGCCGTTTGGCCAGTTCCATCGCCGACGCGCCCGACAGATGCTCGTGGACGTCGTGCAGGAACTTCCTCCCACCCCAGCTTGTCGCGCAGGTGCTGAAACAGCGCTGGAATGGTATCGACGTGAGCTCCTCGTCGAACGCCTGGCCGTCGAAACCCGTCTCCGGCCGCGAACACGGTCTTGGGCTCGATGAACCCGCCGCCGCCATAGCCGCCCATTTGTACGCGGACGTGCCCGGAAGCCCTTCTCCATCCACTCCTGCGCGCTCTCTACGCAGGCCTCCATCGTGGGTCCGCCGGCGTGGGCGTAGCAGGGAACGGCGTCGCGGGCCTTGCCGCCGAGCAGTTCGTAGACGGGCATCCCGGCGCGCTTGCCCTTGATGTCCCCAAAGCGCCGGTCGAGAGCGCCGTTTGGCAGACGTTCGTGATCGTATTGCGTTCCGCCAGTACGAGCGCTGGTAGTTCCACTGCCACAGGTCTTCGATGCGGTCGCGGTCTGTCCCTTCCAAAACGGTGCGTGATGCTTTTCGAGCGCTGCCTTCACAGCCCAACACAAGTAGCGGTCGTTCGCCGAGCCGATGCCGTAAAGGCCAGGCTCGGACGTCGTCGACCTTGACGAAGACCCGGGAGTAGCCGCGCCCGGGGCTGGTCCCGACCACCTTGACGTTGGTGATCTCAGGCGGCGGCAATCCGCGTGTCGACTGAGCAGCTAGAGGTCGCCCGCGCGCAACATCCAGGCGGCGGGCAGAGCGGACCTTGAGAAACGAACGGCGGGATGGCATGACGGGGCAGGTGTAGCCCATACGCTGCAGCCCGGAAGTGCTAGGCTGATGACGCTATGCCACGTCTGCTCGCCCTCGCTCTTCTGCTCACGATCCCCCTCGCCGCCTACGAGCCCACCAAGGAAAACCTCGAAGCTCGCCAGTGGTTCCAGGACGCCAAGTTCGGCTTGTTCATCCACTGGGGCGTCTACGCCACCATCGGCAAGGGCGAGTGGGTGATGCAGCAGCAGAAGATGTCCATCACCGAGTACGAGCGCTATGCCGGCCTGTTCAACCCGGAGAAGTTCGACGCCAAGGCCTGGGTCTCGATGGCGAAGAAAGCCGGGATGAAGTACATCACCTTCACAAGAAGCAAACACCACGACGGCTTCGCCATGTGGGACTCAAGCTCACCGATTGGGACATCGTCGACCGCACGCCTTACGGCAAGGACGTCCTCAAGCAGCTTGCCGACGAGTGCCGCAGCGAGGATCAAGCTGTTCTTCTGCCACTCGCAACTCGACTGGCATTCATGACTATTTCCCGCGCGGCCGCACCGGGACAGCACTCCATCCGGCCGGATGAGGGCGACTTCAACAAGTACCTCGACTACATGGACAGCCAACTCACCGAGTTGCTCACGAACTACGGTCCCATCGGCGGCATCTGGTTCGACGGCATGTGGGACGAGCCCGATGCCGACTGGCGTCTCGCTCGAACCTACGGTCTGATCCACAAGCTGCAGCCGGCTGCGGTGATCGGCTCGAACCACCACATTGCGCCGTTTCCAGGTGAGGAGCTTCCAGATGTTCGAGGATCTGCCTGGTCAAAACGAAGCCGGGTTTCAGTGAAGCCGGTGTCGTCTCGAAGCTGCCTCTCCGAGTCCGCCCAGACCATCAGCGGGGCCTGGGGCTACAACTTCTCCGACCACCGCAACAAGAGCGTCGAGGAGCTGCTACCGGTTTCTCATCCGCGCCGCCGGGGCGACGCCAACCTGCTGCTCAATGTAGGTCCGATGCCGGACGGTACGATCCAGCCCGAGCATGTGGAGCGTCTGCTCGCCATGGGCAATTGGCTCGACCAGAACGGCGAGTCGATCTATGGAACGCGCGGCGGTCCGGTCTCGCCGCGTCACTGGGGGTGTAACGACGCAGAAGGGTTCGCGCATCTTTATTCATGTGCTCGAGCCCGAGGACGGCATCGTCGTCCTTCCCGACTTCGGCAAGCCGGTCTCATCCGCCAAGCTGATGAACGGTGGAAAGGCTGTCAAAGTCGAGAAGCAGGACTTCGGAACCGTGCTTTATGTACCGCAATCCATCCAGGATCCGATCGACACGATCATCGAAATTCAGACTGGTCAATAAGCGGTTTAGGGGCGGGCAAAAAGGAACAGCCAATTGTTACAATTCTGTAACAATTGGCACTGCTACCACGTATGCTGCGTGAAATCTCGAAGCCCTCAAAGGCAAAGACGAGCTTGGCTCGCTCATCGACGAGTTCGCCGGAATGCTGGACCTCGGCGCGCAGGTCTGCGCGAGCTCCGGCGGTCTATTTCGAGGAACCTGAAGCGACGCCGGACCGCGCCGCTTTCCCGCGCGCAAGACGTCAAGATCAACAAGCTCGAACGGAAGATCCGCAAAGCGCCTCGTCTGGCTGCTCGCCGGTCAGTCCGACGGCCGCGACGGCCCGACTGCGCTGTTATTGATGAGCCTGGTCAAAGACGCCGAGCGCATTGGCGATTACGCCAAAGACCTGGCTCTGCTGACGGGCTACGCCGGCGGCGCGATGCAATCGGATGCGACTACGCTCAAGCGGATCGCGGACGAGGTCGGCGACATCGTCGACGCCTTGCCAAAGGTCTTCCGAAGCTCCGACCAATCGGCTGCGGTGCAATTGGTACGCCAAGGCCGCACGCTCTCGGACCGTTGCGAGGCCCACCTTCGGACGATCGCCGGCGGCTCGCTCTACCCAGGCTTGGCGTCGCACCTGCTCGGCACACCAGTACTACCTGCGCACGCTCGGCCACGCGCTCAACATTCTTTCGGGCCTGAGGTCAATCCGCTACGCAAGCTGGACTACCACGACGAGAAAGACATGCTGGCTGAAGTGCAACTCAGCCGAGCTTACCGACGACGATTAGGCTGGCCCCGGCGCTTCCAGCGCCTCGCGCCGAGCGATCGCCTCGCGCAGGCCGCTGACTTCCATGTTGAGCGCTCGCTTGTAGACCGCATAGTCGGAATTCCAAGAGATCACGTTGAAGCGATCTCCGAGCCACTGCTCAGCAGTCCATGTTGGCCGGCTGGATGCCCATACCGTCTTGCCGTGCGCCTTGGCTGTATCGACCACCTTGCGCAACGCCGCCGGGAAATCCGGGTGCTGGAACTGTGCCGGAATGCCCATCGAGTTTGAGAGGTCGAACTGGCTGCCCACAGGCAATCGACGCCCTCCAGTGCGGCGATTGCGTCAGCGTTGCTGCCGAGCCCGCGCGTGGATTCGATCTGGCAAATCAGGGGTCGTATTCTCGTTCGACCGCTCGAAAAACTCGGAAGGGTTGACCTGCTGATAGCTGCTCAGCGCGCCGCCCAGCCCGACGCCCCGCCGTCCCAAGGGTAGGTATTTCATGGCGTTGCGCGCCATGGTGGCCTGCTCGAGCGTTTCCACATTGGGAACCATCACGCCGAGCGCACCCACGTCCATCGTGCGTGCGATCCAGTGATAGTCGGGGCCGGGCACGCGCACGAACGGTGCGATGTCCGTGGCGGCGAACCAAGCCATCTGGTCGGCGACATCCTGGTGGCCGGCGCCGGTGTGTTCGGTGTCGATCACGCAGAAATCCAGGTCCGCGGTGGCCAAGATGCGCGCGATTCCGCGGGTCGAAAACTCCCAAACCATGTGCCCGACCGGGATGCGTCCCTCAGTCAAAGCCTTCTTCATCTTGTTGTCTTTCATGCCTGTCGCTCCTTGTAGCGCGCCAGCTTGCGTTGGAATCCGGGTCGTTCCAAGACTTCACGATTGACGAGCCCGTGGGGGGCTTCGCCGCGGAAAACCGCCAGGATGTTGTCGCAGGCCTCGCGCGTGTTGTCGCGCGCGATCTCTTCGGTCCAGGCCAGCCCGTGCGGGCTCAACATCACGTTGTCGAGTTGGAACAGCGGGTTGTCTTTGGCGGGCGGCTCCTGTTCGAAGACATCGAGACCGGCCCCGAGAAACCAGCGCTCCTCGAGCGCAGTGATGAGCTCGGCCTCGCGCACGATTGGCCCGCGCGCGGTATTGATGAAGAACGCCGTCGGCTTCATCAAGCGGAAGTGCTCGGCTCCGATCAGTCCGCGCGTCGATTCGCTCAGGAAAGTGTTGACCGCGACGAAATCGCTCTGACGAAAAACCTCGTCCATCGAGACGATTTCGACGCCAAGCTCACGCACATCATCCTGGGTCACATAGGGGTCGCAGGCGATGAAGCGGCCAAAGCCCAGCGAGCCGGCTAGGCGAAACATCTCCTTGGCGATGTTGCCGCAGCCCACCGAGCCCAGCGTGCGGCCCTCCATGCAACTCCCCAGCCGGCTCAGTCCGCCGCGCCATATGCCGGCGCGAGTCACCCGGTCCTGCTCAAACAAGTTCTTCGCAAGCGCAAAAACATACGTCAGGATCGCCTCAGCGACCGGGCGCCGGACGGCGTTTGGCGTGATCGCCAGAGCGACGTCGGCCTCGGTCAGCGCCCGGGTGTCAATGGTGTCGTAACCCACACCCCAGCGGGCGATCACGGTGAGGCGCTCGATGCCGGCGAGCGTGGCGGCGTCCGCGTGCATTTTGAGCACGAACAGCGCATCGAAGGCGTCGACGTCCTCGGGCTCGGCGCGATTTCCCGGCTGCGGAGGCATCGTCTCGTAGGTCAGCCCCGCCACGCCGTCTAGCTTGCCCGCGAGCGCGTTCTCGTAGTGGCCCTTTGCGTCGACCAGGAAATCCGGGGTCACTCCGACCCGAAACGTTGCCGTATCCGCCATGACGAAACGCCCCAGCATAGCAATTGCGCGACACTAGGACATCCATGAGCGCCCGTTCCAAGCTGCTCTGGGCTCTCGCCGCAATCGTCCTGCTCGCGGTCGTGGCCGTCGTCCTGTTGGGCAAGCGCGACTCCGGCGTCGCCATCCAGGCCGGGTCCGTCACAAGGGAGCGGATCGTCCAGATCGTCACCGCTTCGGGCGAGATCACGCCGAACAATTACATCAACATCGGCGCGGACCAGATGGGCCGCATCACCGACCTTTATGTGAAGGAAGGCGATGCGGTCGAGCGAGGCCAGCTGCTGGCCAAGCTCGAATCCGTGCAACCGGCCGCCGACGTCGAGTCTCAGCGCGCCGCGCTCGACCTGATGCGCTCGGAGTTGCGCGCAGCTGGGGCCGCGCTCGAGGCCAGCGACGCCACCGAGGTTGCTCAACAGGCCAGCATCGAGCGCAGCCGCGCCGAGGTCGAGCGCTCCAAGCTGCTCGCCGACCGCGCCGAGAAGCTCATCGCCGAAGGGCTGATCTCACGCGACGAGTACGACCGCCGCCGCGCCGACTTTCGCGCGGCCGAGGCCGCTCTTGCCGAAGCCGAGGCCAACCTCGACCGCATGCGCGCCCAGCGCCAAGAGCTTGCCGCGAAACGCGATTCCGCCGAGAAACGCATCGCCCAGAATGAGGCGCAGTTGCGCCGCGCACGCGACATCCTGCGGAAATATTCGACCGTCTCGCCCATCGACGGCGTGGTCACCGACCTACCCGTCAAGGTCGGCGAGACCGTCGTTCCCGGAATCCAGAACTCACCGGCCAGCCTGATCATGACCATTGCGGACATGTCGGTGATCACGGCCGAAGCGCTGGTCGCCGAGACGGACATCGTCAACGTGAAGCTCGGTCAGCAAGCTGAGGTCTCCGTCGACGCCCTGCCAGGGCAAACCTTCGCCGCCACGGTGACCGAGATCGGAAAGACCGCCATCCTGCGGGGCAGCGGCCTGGCCGCCTCGCAATCCACCGCCGTCACGCAAGAAGCCCGGGACTTCCAGGTAACCGTAGCCCTAGAGAATCCGCCCGAAAGTCTACGGCCTGGAATGAGCTCGACCGTCCGCATCACGACAGCAGTCCGCGACGCGGTATTGGCGATTCCGATCCAGGCATTGACGGTGCGGGAGATCGACGGCAAAGAGACCGAAGGCGTCTTCGTGCTCAACGGCGACGTGGCCGAGTACCGGGCGGTCCAGACCGGAGTCAGCGGCGGAGGCTCGATTGAAGCCGTCTCCGGCCTCAGCGAAGGCGACCGCATCGTCACCGGCGGGTATCAGGCGCTGCGCGCGCTGCAATCCGGGACCAAAGTTAGAATCGAAGGCGGCCAAACCGGGGACCGGTAAAGGCGGCGAGGCGAAATGGCGAAACTCACGGCGGAAGAAAAACAGCGCGGCGAACAGCTCGTTCGCGAGAACGTGGTCATCCAGACCTATGGCCTCTGGAAGACCTACCAGATGGGCGACCAGAAGATCCACGCGGTCTCCGGCGTCGACATGACCATCCGCAAGGGCGAATATGTCGCGATCATGGGGCCCTCGGGCTCGGGCAAGTCGACGTTCATGAACCTGATCGGCTGTCTTGACACGCCGAGCGCGGGCGACTACTACATTCGCGGGCATCTGGTCTCCAAGATGGATGACGACGAGCTGGCGCATATCCGCAACAAGGAGATCGGCTTCGTCTTCCAGACGTTCAACCTTCTGCCCCGCTTGACGGCGCTGCAAAACGTCGAGCTGCCGTTGGTCTATTCCGGGATGTCTCCGGCCGAACGCACGCGGCGGTCGAAGGAGGCGCTCGGGATGGTCGACCTGACCAAGCGCATGCACCACAAGCCGAGCGAGCTCTCGGGCGGCCAGCGTCAGCGCGTCGCTATTGCGCGCGCCCTCGTCAACGACCCCGCCATCCTGCTCGCCGACGAGCCCACCGGCAACCTCGATACCGCCACCAGCGTCGAGATCATGGGCATTTTCGAGCAGCTCCACAAGCAGGGCAACACGATCATCCTGGTCACACACGAGCCCGACATCGCCGAGCACGCCCACCGCGTGGTCCACGTCCGCGACGGCAAGATCGAGAAAGACGAGAAGATCAAGTAGACTAGGCCCCAAACATGGGCCTGTTCGCGACCGCACACCATTCCGTCGATCGCCGGCGCATTTCCGCGCTACCGGCGTTGGTTTTCCTCGCTGTGCTCGCGGCGCCCGCCCAGCAGTGGACGCACTACGGCGGCGACTCCAGCGGCCAAAAATACTCCGCGCTCGATCAAATCAATCGCTCGAACGTAAGCAAGCTCGAGGTCGCCTGGCAGTTCGACACCGGCGATTACTCCGACGGCACGCAAGGCTATCCGTCCAAGTCCGCCTTCGAGGGCACGCCGCTGGTCGTCGACGGTGTGATGTACCTCACCACGCCCTTCTCGCGGCTGATCGCGCTCGAGCCCGAGACCGGCAAGCAGCTCTGGGCCTTCGACTCCGGTCTCGACAAGCGCAACCGCGTCAATTTGTTCGCCAACCGTGGCGGCGCCTTGTGGCGCGATGGCGACCAGAAGCGTTTCTTTCTCGCCAATCAGGACGGCGCTTTATTCTCCGTCGATCTGGCGACTGGCGAGGCCGACCCAAACTTCGGCGACAACGGCCGGCTCGACCTGACAGACGGCATGATGCAAGCCCCGGGAAGGCTGGGCCTCACCTCCCCAGTCGCCGTCTGTGGCGACGTGGTCGTGGCCGGCTCTTGGGTCACCGACGCGCTGCCGCAAGGCCCGGCCGGCGACATTCGCGGCTTCGACGCGCGGACGGGCAAGCTGCGCTGGACCTTCCACACCGTGCCGCGCCCAGGCGAGTTTGGCCACGAGACTTGGGAGGGCGATTCGTGGGTCAAGCGCGGCGGGACGAACTCCTGGTCGATCAGCTCGGTGGATGCGGAGAACGGCCTGGTTTTCGTGCCGCTCACCTCGCCCTCGACGGACTTCTACGGCGGCGACCGCAAAGGGCAGAACCTGTTCGGCAACTCGCTTGTTGCGCTCGATTGCGCTTCGGGTGAGCGCCGCTGGCACTACCAGACCATCCACCACGACCTATGGGACTGGGACCTGCCCGCCCAGCCAGTCCTGATCGAGGTGGAGCGCGGCAGCGAGACGGTTCCGGCAGTGGCGCAGGTCACCAAAATGGGCTTCGTCTACGTGTTCAACCGCCTGACGGGCGAGCCTCTGTTCCCGATCGACGAGCGGCCCGTACCGCGCAGCGAAGTGCCGGGCGACGAGTCCTGGCCGACGCAGCCGCACCCGCAAAAGCCGCCGCCGGTGGCGCGCCAGTCGATCACGCGGGCCGACATCACCAGCGTCACTCCGGAGTCGCGCGCCGAGTGCCTGGAGATGATCGAAGGCGCGGCCGTCGAAGGTTTGCTGTTCCGCCCCATACGCGAGGAACAGCTCACCGTCATGTTTCCGGGCACGAACGGAGGCCCCAATTGGGGGGGCGGCTCCTGGGACCCGGAGACATCTACGCTCTATGTCAATTCCATGGACGTGGGCGCGTTCGTCCGCATGGTCGAGTCGGAAAACCCCGACTACCGCAGCCGCGGCACGAAGTACGGCCGTTTTTGGGACTCCAACCAGTACCCCTGCCAGAAGCCGCCGTGGGCGCACCTGACGGCGGTTGACCTCAATTCCGGCGAGTTCCGCTGGCGTTCGGTGCTCGGGCGAGTTTGACGAGCTGACCGCCAAGGGCCTGCCCAAGACTGGCGCGCCGAACTTAGGCGGCTCCATCGTCACCAAGGGCGGTTTGAGGTTCATCGCGGCGACGAACGACTCACGCTTCCGCGCCTTCGACAAGGACTCTGGCGAACAGCTCTGGGAGGTGCGCCTGCCGGCGAGCGGCCACGCCACGCCGATGACCTACCTCGGCAAGGACGGCCGCCAGTACGTAGCCACGCCGCCGGCGGAGGGAACAAATACAACGACGCCTATATGGCTACACTGGGTGTTCGCGCTGCCTGAGGAGCGTTGATGCACCTTCGCCTTGCTTTGGCCGCCGCCCTGCTGCTCGTTCTGCCCGGGCTTGCGCAGCAGGTCGCCGAATACGTCAGTCCACCGGAAGAGCTGCCGCGTGAAGTGGCGGCGCAGCCCATCCCGTTCAACCACAAGCTACACGTGGACAAAGGTGTCGAATGCCTGGACTGCCACAAGGATGCCGAGAAGAAGCGCGCGGCGGGTTTGCCCGATATGAAGGACTGCTTCGTCTGCCACCAGACGAGATCGCTGCCGACAGCCCAGACATCCAGAAGATGGCCATGCTGTTCAACGGCGGCGTCAGGCTCGACTGGGTGCGGGTCTATCAGACGCCGGACTTCGTCTTCTTCAGCCACAAGAACCACGTGAAGGCGGGCCTGAGCTGCGAGCAGTGCCACGGCCCGGTCGCGACGCGCGAAGTGCTCGCCCAAGAGGTCTCGACCAACATGACGGCCTGCATGAACTGCCACAAAGAGCGCGGCGCCACCACGGAGTGTTTTTTCTGCCATGAGCTGGGCCAGTAAAGTGACACGCCGCCAAGTACTCGGAGTTCTCGCCGCGGCCTCTTCGGCGCAAGCACAAGTTAGGCCCGCATTCACGGCTTCCAACGACCACGCGTCCGTCACCGTCGATCTGCTCGGCGGCTCGATCGTCGACTTTCGCTTGGCCGGCGGAGACCTGAATCCCTTGGTTTGGAGCAACGACGCCAAACCTGCCGAAGCCAAGCCGATGAGCCACTTCCTCTGCCTGGACCGCTGGGGGCAGCCGTCGCCGGCTGAGCTCGCCAACGGCATGCCGTTCCATGGCGAGGCGACGCGGGTCCGATGGACCGATCAAGGCCAAGGCGTCCTCACGGCGCGCCTGCCGCTGGCCGGCCTGCGCGTCGAGCGAACCGTGCGGATGCTCGACGGTGCTGCGTTACGCGTGGACGAGACGGTGACGAACGAGAACAAGCTCGGCCGAGTCTACAACATGGTCCAGCATCCGACCATCGGGCCGCCTTTTCTCGACGAGCATGTGCTGGTCGATTCGAACGCCCGCCAGGGCTTCATGCAGTCCAGCCCGCTGCCCAACCCAGAAGTTCCTGCGATCGCCTGGCCCATGGCTTGGAAGGATGCGCAGCCGGTCGACCTGCGCCGGTTGACCGACGATCCTCTGCCGAACGTTTGCTCGTTTGTGATCGACGGCGAGACGGGTTGGGTGACGGCCTACAGCCCAACGCATCGGCTGATCGTCGGTTATGTCTGGAAGACCGCCGACTACCCCTGGCTCAACATCTGGCGCCACGTCGCCGACGGCAAGCCGCTCGCGCGCGGCCTCGAGTTCGGCACTACAGGGCTGCATCAGCCGTTCCCGGCGTTGGTGCGCAAGAAAGAAATTTTCGGCCGCCCTCTGCTCGACTATTTGGACGCGGGTGAGAGCAAGACGCGCTCCTACGTGGCTTTTCTCGCTCAAGCCCCGGCGGACCTCAGCGGTGTTGGAGCGGTGGAGACCGACGGCGGTTTGACGTTGACCGAGCGCGGTGGCGAGCGAAAGATCGCCGTGCTCCCTACGGGCCTTTTCTAGCTGACCTTTTCCTCGAGCTCGGCCCAGCGCGCATAGAGTTGGTCCACCTCCGCCTGCGCTTTTTCCATGCGTGCGTGGCGGTCCATCAGGACTTTCGGGTCGGAAACTCCGTCGGGGTTGTTCATCGCCTCGGTGGCGGATTCGAGCTCAGTCTCGGCTTTGAGGATACGCTCTTCCATCGCGTCCCATTCGCGCTGTTCGTGGTAACTGAGCTTGCGCGCCTTCTTCTCCGGCTGAGGCGTCGCCACGGCGGGCCTGGGCTTGTCCGCAACGCGGCTCTTGCGCCGCTCGTCGCGCGCCTGCTCCCACTGTAGGTAGTCCGCGTACTGGCCCGCCTCGCCGTCTCCATCGAGTCCGATGACACTGGTGCAGACGCGGTCCAGCAGGTAGCGATCGTGCGTGATGAGCACGAGCGCACCGGGGAACTCGAGCAGCGTCTCCTCGAGCGCTTCGAGCGTCGGGATGTCGAGGTCGTTTGTCGGCTCGTCGAGCGTGAGGATGTCGGCCTCTTCGGTCATCAAGCGCGCGATAGCTGCGCGGGCGCGCTCGCCGCCCGAGAGCGTCGCCACGGGCTGATCGAGCTGCTCGGCTTGGAACAGGAAACGCTTGGCCCAGCCGGCTACATGGACAGGCTGACCGCGGAACTGCACCGTGTCGCCGTCGGGCGCGAGTGCGCGGCGCAGCGGCTCGTCCGGGTTGAGCTTGGAGCGGTGTTGGTCGAGCGCGACCTTGCGCAGGTTGGCCGCGCGCTGGATTTGCCCCGCGTCGGGCTCGAGCTCGCCCAAGATCACCCGCAGCAGCGTCGTCTTGCCCGAGCCGTTGGGGCCGACTATGCCCAGCCGCGAGCCAGGCGTGAGCACGAAGTCCAGGTCGCGGAACAGCGTCCGGCCGTCCATCGCTTTGGCCACGCCTTCAGCCGCGGCCAAGCGCTTGGTCTTGCGCTCCGAGGCGGTAAAGTCGATCGTGGCCACCCCGCCGCGGCTGCGCGCCTCGGCTTCACCTAACTCATCGATCATGCGCCCGGCCGAGTCGATGCGCGCCCGCGACTTGCCCGTACGAGCCTTGGGCCCACGGCGCAACCACTCGATCTCGCGCCGCACGCGGTTGGCCAGCGCGTCCTGCTGTTTTTGCAGCGCGGCCAGGTAGTCCTCGCGCTTCTCGAGGAAGGTTGAGTAGGAGCCGGCGGCGCGAAATAGTCCGTCCGGGAAGACCTTGTTGATCTCGGCGACTTCTTGCGCGACGTTCTCGAGGAAGTAGCGGTCGTGGCTGACGAACACGCAAGCAAAGTTTTCCCCGGCGAGCAACTTCTCGAGCCACTCGATGCCTTCCAGGTCGAGGTGGTTCGTCGGCTCGTCGAGCAGCAGGAGGTCCGGTTCGCGCACGAGCTGCGCGGCGATCGACAGCCGCTTCTTCCAACCGCCGGAGAGCGACGCCGTCGGCGCCGAGTCGTCCGTGAACCCGACCTTGCCGAGCGCGACGCCGATGCGCACCTCGCGCTCCACCTCGTCGAGCGGCGCGTTGGCCAGCGATTCCTGCATCACGCCGCGCACGGTCGAGCCGTCAGGGAACACCGAGTCCTGCGGCACATAGCCGACCTTGGCCAGCTTGCGCACCGAGCGCACCCCTGAGTCCGCGGTTTCCAGCCCCGCGAGGATGCGCAGCAACGTGGTCTTGCCCGATCCGTTCGGCCCGATGAGGCCCAACCGCTGGCCGTCGTCGACGGTCAGCGACAAGCTGTCGAAGAGCTTGCGCGCTCCGTGGGACTTCCCGATCTCGTTGCAACTGAGGACGACGGCCATCTCCTTCCATTCTGCCAGGGAGAGTGAAACATCCGGGAGGCGCGAAACAAACGGACGATATCGAACATCCAATAGATCGGGTACCACCCGGAGGATGAGAAAACCATGAAGAAGTTAATCCAATTTGCCTTTTGCGCCGTGTTGGCGGCGGGGTTGGCCGCACCGGCCATGGCGGTCGGCGCGGAAATGACGCGGATGGAGGCGCAGATTCGCAAGGAGATCGTCACCCTGCCCTACTACAGCCTGTTCGACAACTTGTCGTTCAAGGTTGATGGGTCGAAGGTCACTTTGATGGGCGAAGTCGTCCGTCCGACGCTGAAAACGAGCGCCGAGCGCGTGGTCCAAAACATCGAGGGTGTCAGCCAGGTGGACAACCAGATCAAGGTCTTGCCGGTGTCGCCAAATGACGACCGCATTCGCGTCGACGTTTACCGCGCGATCTACTACAACCCGATGTTCAACCGATACGCCATCCAGGCAGTGCCGCCGATTCACATCATCGTGGAGAACGGCGATGTGACGCTCGAAGGCGTGGTGAATTCGGAGTCGGAGAAGAATGTGGCCGGAGTGCGCGCGAATGGCGTCCCGGGTGTGTTCTCGGTGACCAACAACCTGCGGGTCGAACGCGACTGACCGCCCCGGAAAACCGAAAACGAGGCCCTGGCATCTGAGATGCCGGGGTCTCCGTGTCTCAGGCTGTGGCGCCGCCGCAACTTGAGCCCGCCCCAGCCGTGCAGCCGTAGCAATGCTGGCCTGTCGCGATGCGGCGTGTTTCAAGCTTCCCCGCGACCAACTCCTCGAGATGCGCGGGTGCGCCGAAGCCGACCGGCATGTCGAGCATCTGGTTGAAGTCGCAGTCATACAGCGCCCCATCCCACCCCACGGACAAGGTGTTGCGGCACATCACGCCGCGCGCCGCCGCCGGGTTGAATGCCTGCACCAGCTTCTGCATGTAGCGCTCGTAGTTGCCCGAACGCATCAAGAACTCGAGGAAGCGGCTGATGGGCATGTTCGTGATCGTGTAGAGCGAATTGAACGCGACGCCATAGCGCGTCGAGAGTTCGCGCTTGAAGTCGCGTTCGAGCGCCTGCTGCGGAGGCGGCAGAAAGGCCCCGACGGGGTTGTAGACCAGGTTGAGCTCGAGTCCCGTTCCCTCGCGTCCGTAGCCCAGTGCGTTGAGTTTGCGCATCCCTTCGATCGACTTCTCGAAGACACCCTCACCGCGCTGCGCATCGGTGCGATCCGCCAGGAAGTAGGGCAGGCTGGCGACCACCTCCACTTTGTGCTCGGCTAAGAAGTCGGCCAAATCGGCCTGCGGCGCGATCGTGAGCACGGTCAAATTACAACGGTCGATCACGTGGCGGCCCAGCCGTCGGGCTTGCTCGACGAGGTAGCGGAAGCTCGGGTTGAGCTCGGGCGCGCCTCCTGTGATGTCGAGGGTATGCGCGCCGGTCTGCTCGAGCGCCTGGAGGCAGAGCTCTGCGGTCCTGCGCGTCATCGACTCTCGCCGGTCCGGCCCCGCGTCGACGTGGCAATGCTTGCAGGTTTGATTGCAGAGCTTGCCTACGTTGATCTGGAAGATCTCGATGCCGGTTGCGGTGAGCGGATACAGGCCCGCCTCGGCCAGCTTGTCGTCAAAGGCGGGCAGGGAAGAGCCCGAGTCTTCGAGCACGCGGAGTTGCGCGGCGGATGTCGCCAAGTCGTGTCCGCGGGCGTTGAGCGAGGAAATTGACAAAAAAGGCTCCTACATGCTCAGCTTCCGCCACATTGCGCATCTGCACGCCGTGGACGAGCGAAGCCCCGTCGCAATCGCCGCCGCCACGTGGACGGCTTCCGTCATCTGGTCGAGATTCGAGCCCTTTTCGAGGCAATCCTGCGAGTAGGCGTCGATGCAGTACGGACACTGCACCGCGTGCGCCACCGCGAGCGCAATCAGCGCCTTCTCGCGTTGCGACAGAGCGCCTTCCGCGAAGACAGCGCCGTACCACTCTGAGAATTTCTTCCAAAGCTCGGGGCTGTTTTTGCCAATATCGCCGAAGCGCGGCAGGTCGTCAGATTCGTAGTAGTGCGCCATGAGACTTGGCTTCTAGTGTAGGCTTTCGCTCGATTCTGACGGAAGTTACGCGCAACATTGACCCTAGCTTGGCTGTCGGCGTATCGTGACCGGCGTGAAGAAACAGCTCGTCTGGGTCCTGCTGTGGCCGTTGATCCCGCCCGCCGCGGTCGCGCAAAAGCTGGACAGTGGGCGGATCGCCGAAATTCAGGCGTTGATTGAAGAGACACGCGGCGAGGCGCAAGTCCCCGGCCTTCTCCGCCGCGATTGGTTTCGCGCGCTGCTTGCAATGAGCAGGGCTTTGGAGTCGCCGATCTAGAGGACGGTTCTCCCGCGACCGCGGAGACGCTGTTTCGCACGGCTTCGATCGCCAAGCCCATGACCGGGACCGCGCTGTTGACCCTGGTGGAGGAAGGCAAGATCGACCTCGACTCCGAGATTCAGCGCTACGTTCCGACCTTCCCCAAGAAGCGCTGGCCTGTCACTGTGCGCCAACTGCTCGGCCACATCGCCGGCGTGCGCCATTACAAGGGCGACGAGTTCGCCAGCACGCGGCGCTATGAGGACACGCTCGCGCCGCTCGCTATCTTCCAGGACGATCCGCTGCTATTCGAGCCCGGCACGGACTACTCGTACAGCACCTATGGCTTCAATTTGCTGGGGGCCGCGGTTGAGAACCCAGCCGGAGAGCCATACTTTGCCAAAGGCAAACGTGTGCTCGAACCCGCTGGGATGTGGAATACCCAGGTCGACGACGTGCTCGCGGTCATCCCGGGCCGGACCCGCCTACCGCCTGGAGGACAACGTCATCTACAACGCCGGCCTCACCGACCTGAGCAACAAGATTCCCGGCGGCGGGCTCCTCTCGACATCCGGAGACCTAGTGCGGTTCGCGCTTGCGACGCTCGATGGCTCGCTGCTCAAACCCGCCACAGTCGCCGAGATGTGGACGCCGCAGGTTCTAAAGAATGGCGAGGCTGGGCCGCCACGGCCTGGGCTGGGCGTGGCGGAGATAGACGGCGAAAAGCGAGCGCGCCACACAGGCGGGCCAGGGCAGGGCACGACGACGAACTGACGCTGGTCATCGAAGACGGCGTCGCCGTCGCCGTGATGACGAACCGCGAAGGCTTCGGGGGCCTTGGCCAAGCTCGTCGAAGAAATTCTCGAGATCGTCCGCCGGCCTTAGGTGGCGGTCTGGCGGTGCGGCTTGTCGCTGCCCGTCAACTTGTTGAGCAGGCGCGCCGGCAACAGCAGGATCGCCTTCAGCAGCTCAAACACGCCTTCGAAGGCGATGCTGACTAGACGAAACGGCAACAGCAGCAGCCAAACGATCGGGTAGAGCACCAGCAACGCCAGGGGCCAGCAGCAGACGAACAGGATGAGCCACAGCAGGAAGGTGAACATTTGTTGGTTCCCTGTGGATGTGTACGGCTGAGAACGCCGTTTGTTCCCGATTTTGTCAGCGTCGGGTTCTCGTACCAGATCACGCCCAAGTTGTCGCGTTCTTCGCAAGTGATCAGGTCGAGATCGCCGTCTCCGTCGAGATCCAGTAGCTCGATACGGTCGAACTTTGACGCCCTCCGGGCCGGAGACGCGGTGGACTTCCCAGACCGGGTCGTCGGGAGAGTCGCGCCAGCTGAGCCAGAACACGCTCGGCTTCGCCATCCGCGCCCTCCGCGCTGAAGGCCAAGTCCGCGCGGCCATCGAGATCCAGGCCGCCAACCGCGACGGCCTTGCCGCGCGTCACCTGCGGCGGGCGTGCGATTTCGTAGCGGCGCCAGCCATCGCCCTCGCGGCGGTAGCGCACGATCGGCCCGCTCAGCGTGGCAGCGACGGCTTCGGCGAGACCGTCGCCGTCCAGATCCGCCATTTTCGGCGAACATCAGCTCTTCTTCGCCGACCGATCCGATGCGGTGTACGCTCCGGCTGCCTCGATCCAGAGGATGCCGCTACTCGGTCCCTTGCGGTCCGTCGCGACCAGATCCGGGTCGCCGTCGCCATCCATGTCGTGCTGATCAGCGACATGATCCAGCCTGCGTCGTACAACGGATGCCAAGTCCACGCGTCGAGCTTGAGCGTCCGCCGGCGTTTCCCACCAGCCGATCTTCTTCGCCTCCCCTTCGATCCCGCGAACAGGTCCGGACCGTTGCGCCCGTCGATGTTCGCCGGCGTCACGAACATCCATCCCCAGCTGTTCCGGAAGCCGGATGGCTCGGTGCGCCAAGCGCTGGTCGAGGTAGCGTTCCAACTCACGCGGAGCCCAGTGGACGAACAATGTCCTCTGCTTCCCTCGGTCGAGCTTACGACGTCCCACGCTCCATCGCCGTCCAGGTCCACGAAGACCGCGTCCTCTGGCGATCCGATGATCACTGACCGTGACAGCCGGCCAAGGCTGTTTCGTTTTGCCGCCCCAGGGTTGAGGTAGGCCCGCACGCGTCCGCCTTCCTCCCATCCGGTGGCGATGTCGAGCAAAACCGGTCGCCGTTGACGTCGGGCCAAGCGCACGCCGTCGGCGCCAGCGCGCGACGAGCTGTCGATCGCGTGACGAACCCGAGGCGGGCTGCTCGCCGCCCATCAGTGCGGCCGGCAGCAGCAGCCAGAAGATCAAGCGCATGTCGACTCGGAGTATACTCGTGCCGACGTGAAGTTTGCCGCACTCCTACCCGCATTGGCGCTCGCTTCCGCGCTGATGGCGCAGAACCCCGGAAGAATGCCACGCCCCCGTATCCGAAGGCTCGGACCGGCGGAAACTACATGCAGAACTACTATCTGCCGCCGGCCGCGTCCACCCCGTGGCGCCCGTCGTTTTCGCCCGACGGCGAGTGGATTGTGTTCTCGATGGCGGGCTCGATCTGGAAGATCCGCATCGGCGAGACGACCGCCTACGAGCTGACAGCCGGCTCGACCTACGACTCCTCTCCCGTGTTCTCCCGACGGCTCTCGAAGATCGTCTACACAGCCGACGAAGGCTACAAGGCGATCAACCTGCGCATGCTCGACCTCAAGACCGGCGAGAGCCACGCGCTAACCGAAGGCTCGCAAGTCAACTCCGGATCCGGTGTTCGCGCCGGACGGCAAGCGCCTGCTCTATGTCTCGACGGCCCCAGACGGTTGGTACAACCCTACGCCATGCCGCTCGATGCGGCCGGCAACCCCGGCGCTGCTGTGCAGCTCACTGCCGATCACAGTTACCACAACGCACGGCTCTATTTCGGCGCTCGAAGACCTACACATCCAGCCGACCATTGCGCCCGCCGGAGACGAGATGATTCTCGTTTCCAACCGCGGCATCTCGCTCGGTTCGCGTGGGTGTGGCGCGCGCCGATCGAACCCAACGCCATGGAGAAAGCCAAGTTGATCCTGCAAGAGGAGACGCTCTACCGCACGCGTCCGCAATGGTCGCCAGACGGCAAGCGTGTATCCTTTACAGCTCCCACCGCGGATGCAGTTCGACAACCTCTTAGCGTACTACCGGTTGGCGGTGGCGGCGAACCCTATCAGTTGACCTTTGGCGAGTGGGATCACTTCGAGCCGCGCTGGTCGCCCGACGGCGAGTGGATCGTCTACGTAGCCAACGAACATGGCCTCTCCGAGTTGCGCTTGCTCGAGACCTTCGGTGGGGAGGAGCGCCCGATCGAGATCCACCAGCGCGTCTATAAGAGACCGATGGGAACGCTCGCGGTTACCGTGCGCGACGGCCGCACCGGTCCGCTGACCTCGGCCAAGATCATGCTCACCGCGGCGGACGGTAAGGCCTACGCGCCCCCGACGCCTACCACCGTGTCGGCGCGCGGGCGCTTTTCTAGACTTCTTCCACACGGACGGGACCTTCGAAGTGGACCCGCCTGTAGGTGAAGTCGAGCTATTGGCGATGAAAGGGTTCGAGCGCGTGCCGGTGAAAGCGCGACCGAAGATCGAGGCAGGCCAGGTCACCCGCGTCGGCTCGCGGTTGAGCGCTTCACCAACGCGAAAGCGCGTGGCTGGTACTCCGGCAGCGACCACGTCCACATGAACTACGGTGGCAATCTGCACAACACGCCCGAGAACCTGATGTTCATGGCAGCGGCCGAAGACCTGGACGTCGTGGGCGAGAAGGTCGCGAACAAGGACAACCCGGATTCGACTACCAGTTCTACAACGGCGCCTACGACAAGCAGCGCTCCACGCTGGACAGATTCTCTCGTGGGGCGAGGAATACCGTCCGCCCTGGTATGGGCATATCAATCTCATCAACTTGACCGAGCATCTGATCTCGCCCTTTACTACCGGCTACGAAAACACCGCGATCGAGAGCCTCTATCCGTCGAATACGGACATGTTCCGCCGCGCCCGCAAGCAGGGCGCTCCTCGGCGGCCACGTCCACCCCTATGCCGACGATCCCGAGGCGGTCGGTTATGCCAATGCACGGACGTTCCCTGTCGATCTCGCTCGGCTCGTTCGATTACCTCGAGGTGATGACCGGCGCGGCTCACGCCAAGCACACACTGCCCGCGTGTGGCATCGGGCGCTCAATTGCGCTGCGTCATGCCGTCCGGCGGCGAGGACTCGATCTCGAATCTACACCGCACCCCTGCGCTCGGCGCTGCGCGCGTCTACGCCGACCTCGGCGGCAAGCTTGAATGGTCGCGGCTCGATGCGATCTGGCGAAGGCGAACGATGATCACCAACGGCCCGTTGGTTTGGCTGGAAGATCAACGGAGAAGGGCCCGGCGGCGAGATCCGGCTGCCGGCCTCGGGCGGATCGGTCGAGGTTCAGGCCACGCTCGAGTCGGCCTTCCCCGTCGACCGGCTAGAGCTGATTTTTCGAGGCGAGGTCGTCCAGACCATTCCGCTCACCGACGGACGCCATCAAGCAAGCTGGAGCGGGCGTATCCTGGTCGAGCAGAGCGGCTGGGTTTGTGCTGCGCGCGCTGAGCGACAACCCCGTCTACCCCATCGACGACGACAATCTGCACGCCGAGACGGCAGCCGTCTACGTTGAAAGGCGACGAGCCCATTCGTTCACGCGAAGACGCCGAATACTTCATCACCTGGATTGACGCGATCACTGAAGTGCTGCAAGCCAACGGCACCCGGGATGGCGTTCGGAGAAGAAAGGGCCCACGTGCTCGGCCAGTTCGCCGAGGCTCGCAAGATCCTGGTCGAGCGCGCTGCGGGCCGCTAGCGAGTGCGTAGCCGATAGAACCGGAAGAATAGTTCTCAATCGGTAGCATCTCCACCAGTTGAACTCCGCCTCGCGGGCATACCCTTCGAACGTGGTTGGCCGCATCACCGTGCCGGTGCAGCGCGACGGGCTCTCGGTCATGCCCACGTGCAGGCAGTGGAACACGCTCCAGCCGAACATCAGCCAGTCGATCTCGCCGCCTCCAGGTTCGAAGCTTTCGGCCACGCGTTCGTCGGCGACCAGCACCGCGCCGCCCGGCTCACCATCCGCCGCATCGAACTCAGCACGGCTACGGATCCGACATGTCGTGGATGCACTCGAGCGCTACGACCAAATCGTACGCCATGGCCAGCGCCGGATCGCCGCAGTCGACCGCCTGTACCCGCACTCGTTCGGCAAGCCTGGCTTCGGCGACGTTCGTTGCGCGTCGACCACCGAGGCCTGTCCAGGTCGAATCCGTCGACGGTTGCCTTGGGGAATGCTTGCGCCATCCCGATCGCAGACCATCCGCAGCCGCAGCCGACATCGGCGATGCGCGCCGGCGGATCTGCTGCGAGACGCTGCCACGTCGGGCATCGCCGGAATCCATTCTTGGCCGAGTTGCTGCAGGAACATGGCGCGGTTGATGCGCGCTTGGCCCTCGCGCATCTCGCGGCCATAGTCCTCGAATGGTATCGCCGCGGCCCGTACGGAACGCATCGACGATCTGCTCGAGTGGTTCGACGGCCCCGACGAAGACCTCGCGCCAGAGGCGCGATGTAGTTCAGACTGTCAGTCTCAGCCAGGGGTTCGGCGTGTTCAGCAGGCATGCTCGGAATCGTCGCCGCTCGGCGGGCAGAGCGGCGTCGTCCACCTCGACGATCCCATTGACCGTCTGCTGTTCCAACCACTCCCGGGTGCAGCGCGCATCCGCTCCCCACGGCGCTGGCCAACTCGTCCGCCGTCACGGCGCGCCCATCGGCCAACGCTTGGTAATAGCCCAAGCGGTCGCCCAGATACATCGAAATAAAGCTGCATGGCGCCCCTGGCCGCCTCGAGCGTCGACTCCCAGGAAGGCGTCCCGGCGCTTCTCATCAAACGGTGCGTTGTTTGGCTGCATGCGTTGAGTCATCTTAGGTCCTCGAACCAGGGTGACGAACCAGGGCGTCTCGAATACCATTAAGGGGAGGTTATCCGAACCCCTCTCTTCTGATTTCTGCGGAATCACCGGGAGGAATGCGACAGACGCGTTGGAAAAAGCTCATGGCGGAACCCTCCGATCACGAAGTGACCAAGCTGCTGGCGGCGGTCCGCGGCGGCGACAACCAGGCGTTCGAGCGCCTCTATCCAATGGTCTACGACGAGTTGCGCCGCGCGGCGCGCCGCCAGCTCGCGGGAGAGCGCATGGGACACACGCTCGACACCGCCGGCTTGGTCAACGAGGCGTATCTCTGCTCGTCGACGCGCCGAATACGCCTGCCGAAGGCCGCCAGCACTTCGTCCGGATCGCCGCGCGCGCCATGCGTCAAGTGCTCGTCGACCACGCGCGCAAGCGCCGTGCGGAGAAACGCGGCGGCGAGTGGGTGCGCACTTCCATTGAGCAAGCAGCTCGGCGCGGCCCTGCCGGCGGAAGAGATTCTGGCGCTCGACAGCGCCCTCGAGAAGCTGGGTGCGGTCGACGAACGCCTGCGTCAGATCGTCGAATACCGCTTCTTCGCGGGGCCTATCCGGGAGAATGAGATCGCTGATCTGCTCGGCGACGACGCGGACCGTCCAACGCGATTGGGCTAAGGCCTGCGCCTTGCTCTACAGTGAGCTCTACCCCAGCCAAGGAGTAAACTTGCCCAGGCGGCGCCCCCCGTCGCTCGCAGCGATGTCCAACCAAGCCCTGCTCAGACGCGCCCTCGAGCTCTTCGACGGCTTCTTGACTTGCCCGAAAGGAGTGGGGCGTCTTTCTCGACCAAGCTTGCGAAGGCCAGCCCGCTGCGTGCGGAGGCTGAAAGCTGCTCTCCGCCCACGCACGTGGCGGTTTGCTCGATGAAGCCGAGGCCGCGGACTGGCTCGAGGACAGCGCTACTGCCGAGGCCGAGCCTATCGGTGAAAAAGTCGGGCCGTACCGGCTGATCCGCGAGATCGGCCGCGGCGGCATGGGCGTGGTCTACTTGGCCCATGACACGCGGTTAGGCCGCCGGGTGGCGCTCAAGTTTCTCTCGGCGCACCTCACCGCCGACGAACGCGGCCGCGAGCGTCTGAAGGCGGAAGCGCGCGCGGCGTCGCGTCTGGACCATCCCAACATATGCGCGGTCTACGACCTGGGCGAAACGCCGGATGGCCGGCTCTTCCTGGCCATGCCGTACTACCGAGGTCGCACGGTTTCGGACATGCTGGTCGACGGCGCGCTCGAGATCGAGCAAGCGGTTGACATCGTAAGGCAGGCGGCCGCTGGCCTCGAGCGCGCGCACGAAGCCGGTGTCATCCACCGCGACATCAAGCCCGGCAACCTGCTTCTCACCCACGAGGGCGAGGTCAAGATCCTCGACTTCGGCGTTGCCAAGCTGAGCGGCATGTCCCTCTCCGAGCCCGGCATGCGCGTCGGGACGCTTTCCTACATGGCCCCGGAGCAGGCTCTCGGCGAGGCGGTCTCGCCGAGCACGGACCTTTGGTCGCTGGGCGTCACCTTCTACGAGATGCTCTCTGGCCGGAGGCCATTTCGCGGCGAATACGAACCGGCGCTGATGTATGAGATTCTGCACGGCGAACCAGCGCCGTTGCGGCGGTTGCGGCCCGAGGCGACCGAGACGCTCGACCGCACCTTGCGCAAGCTGCTCGAAAAAGGCCAAGCGGACCGCTATCAGTCCGCCGGCGAACTGCTCTCCGACCTCGAAAACTGGGACGCCGGCGACGAAGCCGTCCTGCGCGACGACGTACCGCACAATCTTCCCGCCGCGGTGTCGAGCTTCGTGGGCCGCACCGAGGAAACCCGTAAGGTCGAGAAGCTGCTCGAGTCCAAGCGCCTGCTCACCCTGACCGGTCCCGGCGGCGTCGGCAAGACGCGCCTCGCCATGGAAGCCGGACGGCGGTTGCTCGGGCGCTTTCCAGACGGCGTCTGGCTTGTAGCCCTCGAGGGGGCTAAGAAACCCGAGGATGTGGCCCCGGCGATTGCGCAAGTCCTCGCTTTGGACGAGGGCAACTCGTCTGCAATCATCGACCGCCTGCGCAATTCGCAGGCCTTGCTGATTCTCGACAACGTCGAGCACGTCGCCGACGCCGCCCTATCGATCGCCGAGTTGCTCGCAGCTTGCCAAAACCTGCGCGTGCTCGCGGCCAGCCGCGCGCCACTTCGCTCTCCGGCGAACAAGAGCTCGCCGTCGAACCCCCTCGAGTCTCCTAACCCGGCGGCGGATCTCGAGGAGGCGGTACTCAATCCCGCGGTCGCGTTGTTTCTCGAGCGCGCACGCGCCGTGCGGCCCGGTTTCGAGCTCGATTCGGACAACCTGGCGGCGGTCATCCAGATTTGCGCTCGGCTGGAGGGGTTACCGCTTGCGCTCGAACTGGCTGCGGCGCGCGTCAATCTGTTCTCTCCGCAAGCCCTGCTTGCGCGGCTGGACCGGCCGCTCGACTTTCTCGGCGGCGTGCGCCGCGATGCACCTGGAGCGCAGCCGCACGTTGCGCAGTGGTATCCGGTGGAGCTATGACCTGCTGGATCCCGAGACCCAGCGAATCTTCCGGCGTCTGGCGGTCTTCTCGGCGGCGGCTGTTTCTGCTGCCGGCGCGGCGGCCCAGGTCGACGAGATGGAAGTGCCGACGCACTGCAAATGCTGGCTGCCCATCATCTGGTCCGAATCCAGGAGCCGCACGAGGGTGAACCGCGCTTTCACATCAGCGAGGCGACCGCCTGTTCGCGCTCGAGGAGCTCGACCGCGAGGGCGAGCGCGGCGACGCACAGCGCCGGCACGCGGAATGGCACCTGGCGCTCGCCGAGCGGGGCTCGCCGAGCTCACGGGCAAGCGCCAGCTCCTCTGGCTGGACCGTCTTGAGGCGGAACACGCAAATTTTTTCGGCCGCGCTCGATTGGGCGATCGCCGGCGAGCATGCGGAAAGCGCCTTCGGTCTAGCAGCAAATCTATGGAGGCTCTGGCTGGCGCGGGCTCGGGCGCGCGAAGGCTACGACATTTTTGAGAGAGTCCTGCGCCTTCCTCGCGAATCCGTTTCGCAGGGGTTGCGTGCGCGCACCCTCAATGGCTACGCAATGTTGGCGCAGAACCTGGGCCGCAACGCCGCCGCCAAGCAGGCGTTGGCCGAGTCTCTGGAGAGTTGGCGAGAGTCGGGCGACGAAGCCGGGCTGGCGCGGGCGCTCAACAGTCTCGCTTGGGTTCATTGCGAGCTTTGCGATCTCGACGAAGCCAAGCGGCTCTCGCGCGAGGCGCTGGTTTTGCATGAGCGCACGGGCGACAAGCGCGGCGCCGCCGTCTCTTGGAACAACCTCGCCTGGATCGCAAACTACCGCGCCGACGGGGAAGCTGCTCGGGAGGCCGGCCGCAAGTCGTTGAGTCTGCGCAGAGCCGCCGGCGACCTGCGCGGCGAGGGCTTTGCCCTGGCCTGCTTGGCCTGGACCGAGCAGTGGAGCGGCGAACCAAAGGCGGCGCACAAGCTGCTCGACGAGGCTTCGCGCATCCTGCTGCCCGTGGCTGACCCCACTCTGCTCGGTTGGACCCTTACCGTCCGCGCGCTCACCTTGCTCGATGAGGGGAAGCTCGACGAGGCGGACGAGATCGTCGAGAAAAGCCTGCGCGAATGGAAGCGCGGCGGCAATCTCTCCGGCGAAGCCTGGGTGGTGTGTGTGCGCGGCGCTGCGTTGCTGCTGCGCGTGCAGTTGCGCGAAGCGGACGCCCAGCTAGAGCGGGCCGCCCAGATCTGGCGTGAAACTGGCTCGGGCTGGGGCTTGGCGATGGCGCTAGGCGGCCGCGCTCGCGCGCTCGCCCGCCGCGGAAGCGTCGCCGAAGCTAAGCTCGCCCTGGGCGAATCGCTTGCGCTCAGGCGCGCCGTCGGCGACCGCCGCGGGCAGGCGCATTGCATCGAAACCGCCGCCGAACTAGCCGGCGCGCCATCGCTCGCTGCTCAACTTCTCGGCGTGGCCGAACGCATCCGCGACGCGATTGGCGCGCCGGCCTCCATCCCGGACCAGCGCTATCGCCGCGACGCCGGTCTTGTCCCAGCCGGAGAGATGCAAGAGCGCGAGGCTTTCGAGGCGGTCAAGCGAATAATACAAGGCTGAGGTTCGATGTTGTGATGGTATACTAGCCCCGCGTCTAAGCCGAGGAGGCTTCTCGATCTATGCCCGTATGCACTGGTTGCGGTTCCAGCGTCAATGACGGCGTTAAATTCTGTCCCAAATGCGGACAACCCCAAGCGGCGGCCGCGGCGTCGCCCGGAGAGGGCTATTCCGCCCCTCCGCCTCCTCCGCAACCGCCTCCGTCCGCATCAGCGTCAGGGGCGAGCGCCCAGGCAGGAACGCAGGACAACGTGCTCGGCGCGGTCGCGTACGTCACGATCATCCCGGCGATCCTGTTCCTCGTACTCGAACCCTACAACAAGAATCGCTTCATCCGGTTCCATAGCTTCCAGTGCTTGTTCCTCGGCTTGACCGGGTTCGTGCTCTCGATCGGTAACATGATCCTCGGGTTTGTGCTCGGAATGATCCCCGTCATCGGCTGGATCATCAGCTTGATCCTGGCCTTCGCAATCCCGATCGCGATCTTTGCAGCTTGGTTGATCGCCGTCATCAAGGCGTACCAAGGCGAAGAATATCGCTTGCCGGTCATCGGCGATTTGGCCGCGAAACAGGTCTAAATCCCGTAACAGCATTCCTCCGTCCGCGATCTGCCAGATCGACGGCGTCCGGTAAGCGACGCGGACGGAGGAAAAAATGAAACGACATTTGCATTGGGCGGTGCTGGCGCTGGCCGTGGCCGCCGCCTGTTCGACCAGCCAGGTCACTCGTACCACCCAAAATCGGCCGACCACGCCGCCCTCGCCAACGGTGCGCACCACCGAGGCGGGAGTGATCCCCTCGGGCACGGAGTTTTCCGTGCGCGCCAACGAAACGATCAATACCAACCAAGTCGGCGGTACGTATCGCGCCGAAGTGGCCCAAACTATCGAGGACGCGAATGGGCGTGTGCTCGTCCCAGCCGGCTCGCCCGCCGAGCTTACCGTGGTTGACGCCCGCTCGGGCGGTACGGTCGGCTCGCGGCAAATCGAGCTGGCGATTCGCTCAGTCACCGTCAACGGCAAACGCTACATGATCCAGTCGGAATCTCGCACCGAAGGCGGACCTTCTGCATCGGCGCCAACAGGCGCACGGGCGAATGGTCGGTGGCGGCGCGGCGACGGGCGCGCTGATCGGCGCAATCGCCGGAGGCGGCAAGGGCGCGGCGGTTGGCGCGGCGGTCGGAGCGGCCGGCGGCGCGGCGACCCAGGTTCTCACCCGTGGCGACACAGTGAAGATTCCCGCCGAGACCGTCATGTCCTTCCGCACCAGCGAGTCTTGGCGGTTGGGCTGAGAAACCTCCGCGGGCGCCCGTTTTGGCTTGATTCAGAGAGAAAAAGGAGAACGAAAGATGAACTGGAATCGCATTGAAGGCAATTGGTCGCAATTCAAAGGCAAGATGCAGCAAGAGTGGGGCAAGCTCACCAACGATGACTTGGACGTGATCCAAGGCAAGCGCGACGAGCTCGTCGGCAAGCTGCAGGAGCGCTACGGTATCGCCCAAGAGGAAGCCGAGCGCCAAGCCGAGAAGTTCGCCTCGAACTTCTAGCTCACACGTACCAGAACAGCGCCCGTGAAGGGCGCGGATGAGAACGGGGAGCCGGAAACGCGCTCCCCGTTTTTATAATTGATGGAGTTTCCCTCTTTCGGCGCCCATGCCGCCAAACTCCGCCACCGACGGGCTCGTATCCCGCCTCAGCAACACGCTCCAGATCGAGCCCGAAGAGCGCCGGCCTACGCTGCTTCTTTCGCTATTCCTCCTGTTCGGCATGGCGACCGTCATTTGCCTGAAGGCGGTTTCAGACTCGATCTTCCTGAGCGAGTTCAATGCCAGGCGGCTACCCTATGTCGACTTGGCGATTACCGTGCTGGTCAGCATCGCGGTCAACTACTACCTCGCCTGGATTCGCCGCGCCCCGCTGGCGTTTGTCATCCTGACCACGCAAGTCGGTCTGGTGGTCAATCTGGCGGTCTTCTGCGTCCTGCTCTACTTTGACTTCCGCTTCCTCGGGGCTTTGATCTACGTCTGGGTGGGCGTGTTCGCGGTGCTCATCCCCAGCCAAGTCTGGTCGCTTGCGGGTACGATCTTTACCACCCGGCAGGCCAAGCGCTTGTTCTCGATCGTCGGAAGCGGCGGCATCTTGGGAGCGGCCATCGGGGGCAGCTTCACCGGTATGGTGGGCGAGTCGGAGATCGTGCTGCCGGCGACGCTCGGCCTCGTCATCGCGGCAGCGTGGGTGGCTCGCGAGCTTTCAAGCGAATCCGAAGCGGCCAGGACTCCTGGCGGCGCTGCGGAGGGCCGCAGCGAAGGCGCTCCATTGGTTGAAAGTCTCAACCTGGTTCGCGGCAATCGCTATCTGCTGCTCATCGCCGCCGCCATTTTTCTCTCGACCATCGCGTCCACCCTGCTCAAGTTCGAGTTCAAGGCTTTGGCGCAGCTCTACTTTCAGGGCAACCGCGACGAGTTGACCTCGTTCAATGGTTACTTCTACGGCTGGGTCTCGGTTTTCTCGTTCCTGTTCCATACCCTGTTCAGTGCACGCCTGTTGCGCTGGCTGGGGCTCGGCTGGTGCCTGTTCCTCCTGCCGCTCTCGCTGGCCGGCGGCGTGACGGGGCTGCTGCTCTCCGCCTCGATCGTGGCGGCTGTGGCCGCGCGCGGCGCCGACCAAGGCTTCCGGCATTCGATCGACCGCGCCGCGATGGAGCTGCTCTACGTGCCTGTGCCCGGCGAACTGCGCGCGAAGGTCAAGAGCTTTCTGGACATGGTCGTCGGCCGCGCCGCCGATGGACTCGCCAGTCTGCTGCTGCTCGCCGTGCTGACGTTTTCCAGCGGCGACCTGCGCCAAGTCAGCCTCATCGTGCTCGCCTTCATCGGCGTCTGGCTGGTGGTGCTCTGGCGGCTGCGGCGCTCCTACGTCTCCACTCTGCGCGAGACCATCGAACGGCCGGACATTCAGGCCGAAGCGTTGCTGCAAAAGTTGGCTGAGTCCGGACCCTCGGCCGAGCTCGAGTCCAGCCTGCTCAGCACCGACCCGCGCGACGTGGAGGCGGCGATCGGGTGGGTGCAGCTCAGCGGACCCGGCGCGGCGGTCGCAGCTCGCCTCACTGCTCGCCCACCCTCGACGAACATCCGCCGCAGTGCTGGCGGCTGTTCTGGCCAAGGACGTTCCCGACTGCGATAGGCAGGCGTTCGAGTTTCTCTCGCTCGAGCGCGACGTGGCGCAGCGTTGGCAGGCGCTCACCTACCTCGGGCGCCATGGCGGCGAGCGAGCTCGCCAGGACGTGACGAGCCTGTTGGCCGGGCCCGATCGTGACCTCGCTGCGGTGGCGGCGGCGTGGTTGCTGAGCACAGCGAGTCAGCCGGACCCGGGAGCACGGACGCTGCTGGCCCGCTATCTCGAAGACGCTGCGCGGGGCGACGCGCCCCATCGGGCGGCCGCGGCGCGACTGATTGGGCTCGCCCCTCCCGACCCTGAGCTCGACGCCAAGCTCGAGACCTTCCTCCACGACAAGAGCACCGCGACCGTCAAGGCGGCCGTGGCGAGCGCCGCCAGGCTGCATTCCCGGGCGCGCATCGACACGCTCATCGCGCTGCTCGGCGACCGCCGCTACGCCCGCGACGCGCGCCGCGCCTTGGCTGCTTTTGGCCCCGACATTCTCGAGCGGCTCAGTGAGCCGCTACGAGATGCTTCGGCCCCGGGTCGCATCCAGCAGCAGGTTGCGCGGGTGATCGGCATGATCGGCGGTCGCGATGCGTCACGCTTCCTGCTCGCCTACCTTCGCCGTCCGCGCCAAGCTGCCCGCGCCGACGCCCTGCGCGCCCTCAGCCGCATGCGCGCGCGGAACGATCCGCCTCGCTTCGACCGCGATGTCGTCCTACTGCTCGTCGAGGCCGCGCTCAAGCGCTGGTATGAGGCCGAATACTCGCTCGCCGCGCTGGAAGGAGGCGGTGGCGTTGCTTCCGCATTTCTCTCCCGCGCCGTCGAAGAGCGCCGTGACCGCGCGCTCGAGGAAGCTTTCACGCTGCTGAGCCTGCTCTACCCCTCGCGCGAGATCCTCGACGCGAGCTCTCGCATTCACAGCGGCCGGCCTGAGTTGCGCGCCAACGCCGTCGAGTTTCTCGACAGTCGGTTGCTTGGCAGCCCCATCCGCACGATGCTCATGCCTATCCTCGAGCAATCGAACCGCGCCGCCGTGCTTCAAGCCGGCCAGCAGTTGTTCCACCTCTCGGAGCTGCCGTACGCTAACGTGATGCGCCGGCTGCTCACCGAGCCTGACCCCTTGCTGCAAGCCTGCGCCTGCGCCGCCGCGGCTGAGCGCGGCCGTAGCGATATGCAAGCGGCCGTCGATGCGTTGACCACACACCCCGAAGCCTTCGTGCGGGAATCCGCCCAGGCCGCGCAGCGCAAACTGCAGGCAAACGAGCCCCCGTCAGCATGGAAAAGCTGACGATTCTCGATCGGGCGATTCGCCTGCAGAAAGTCGAGCTGTTCAGCGACCTCGAAACGGAGATGCTCGCTCTGATCGCCTCCATCGCCGAACAACTCGAGGTCGAGGTCGGTCACGTCCTCGTCGACCACGACCGCGTGCTCGACGCGCTCTACGTTGTTCTCGAGGGTCGCATCGAAATGCAGCGCGGCGGCCGCACGTTGTTCACGGTTGGCCCCGACGAGACGATCGGAAATTGGGCTTTGTTCGACCGTCAACTGAGTGTCGTCAAGGCCGTCGCCGCCGAGCCTGCTTGGCTACTGCGCATCGACCGCGAAGATTTTTACGACCTGCTCGCCGACCACACGGAGATGACCCGTGAGCTCTTCTTCGCCCTTTACAAGCGTGTCCGCTCGCTGCTCGCCGCCGGCCTGGGCTCCTCCGCCGAAGGCTAGCGTACGCCGCCCATCTGCTTCTTGATCAACGGCGTCAGCAGCGTGACCAGGACGCCTACGCCGAGAGTCACCCCTGCAACTGCGCCAAATAGCTTCGGCAACGGGAACGTCTCGAAGAACGTAGCCAGCTCGCCGCCCATGTAGTTCCCGATCGCCGCCGCCAAGAACCACACACCCAAGATTTGGCCCACGATTTGGCGCGGCGCCAGCTTCGTCATCGCGCTCAGGCCAACCGGGCTCAAGCAGAGCTCGCCGAGCGTATGCAGCAGGTAGGTGACGATTAACCACATCGGGCTGACCTTGTAGTCTTCGGTCGCTAGGTTGGCCGCCGCAACCATCACCAGAAAGCCAAAGCCCACGCCGTAAAGACCGAAGGCGAACTTCGCCGGGCTCGAAGGCTGCTTGTCGCCCAGCTTGATCCACAACACGGAGAACAGCGGCGCCAGCGCAAAAATGTAAAACGGATTCAACGACTGGTACCAAGTCGAGGGGAATTCGTAGCCGAACAGCGTGTTGTCCGTCATGCGATCGGCGAACAGGTTCAAGCTCGAGCCGGCCTGCTCAAAGCCCGACCAAAACAGCGCCGCCACCAAAAAGAGAGCGTAAATGCTCAACCCGCGGCGCTTCTCTACGTCCGTAAAGCCTTTGCCGACGAACAGTGACGCGATGAAGATCGTGCTGCCAACCAACATCAGCGCTAGTCGCTCCACCGTTGGGATCTCTAAGATCAGCGCGGCCAGGATCAGCGCCGCCCCGCCCAACCACATCAACCCGTCAAACGAGAACGACACGGCCGGCCCTTCCGCTTTCTTCTCCGGCTTCAGTCCGGCTTTGCCCAGCCGCTTGCTGGTCGCCACGTACTGAATCAGGCCGAAGACCATTCAACCCCGGCCGCCGCGAAGCCCAGATGCTAGTCGACCTTTTGCGCCAGCGTGCCGCAGATCAACGGCGCTGCAAAGGCGCCGACGTTGATGCCCATGTAGTAGATCGAGAAGCCGCCATCACGCCGCGGGTCGTCCTTGTCGTACAACTCGCCGACCATCGCCGAAATGTTCGGCTTGAGCAGGCCTGTCCCAACGACGATCAGCGCCAGCCCCGCGTAGAACGTAGTCAAGCCCGGAACCGCCATGTTGAAGTGGCCTGCCGCGATGATCACGCCGCCCCAGAACACTGCGTTACGCAAGCCCAACAGCCTGTCCGCAATCCAACCGCCGGGCAAACCCGCCATGTAAACGGACGCCGTGTAAAGACCGTAAATGCGGCCGGCCTGTTCGGTGTCGAACCCCAAACCGCCCTGGGCCGCCGTCGCTGTCATGAACAGGATCAGAAGCGCCCGCATGCCGTAGTAGCTGAAGCGCTCCCACATTTCCGTGAAAAAGAGCGTGTTCAGCCCGCGCGGGTGGCCTCCGAAACCGCTCGTGTCACGGCGCGAGTCGATAACGGGTTCTTGGGCGTTCATATCCGTTAGAAGAGTCCTGATTATAAGCCGGTTACGTCGAGATTGCGCTATCCTCGACGCCGCACGTGGGAGAATAGGGTTCCGGTCCCGCGGCGCGACGCCCCAGGTCGGCTTGAAGCAATAGTTGGAATGAGCGCCACGCCGCCAATGCCGGGGACGGGGGAAGTCGGACCGGACCTCGGGTTCTTCCGCCGTACTTTCCAAGCCTTCCATTACTCCAACTTCCGGCTGATGTGGGGCGGCGCCTTCACGTCCACGACCGGCGCGTTCGTCCAGGAAGTCGCCCAGAGTTGGCTCGTCTACCAGTTGACGAACGATCCCTTCCTGCTCGGTCTCACCGTCTTCCTCAACAACGGCCCTATTCTGCTGCTATCCCTGCTGGGCGGCGTCGCCGCCGACCGCATGGATCGGCGCATGCTTCTGATCGGTTCGCAATTGGTGCAAATGAGCGCCGCGCTCACCCTGGCCGCCCTCATTTGGACCGATCACATCTTGATCTGGCACATTCTCGCGGCGGCTTTCTTCACTGGGCTGGGCCAAGCCTTCGGCGGACCCGCTTATCAGGCCTTGATTCCTTCGCTCGTCGACAAGCACGTGTTGCCCAACGCCATCGCGCTCATGTCGATCCAGTTCAACCTGGCCGGCGTGGTCGGACGCGCCATCGGCGGCGTTGCGTTCGAGGCGCTCGGCGCGGGCTGGTGTTTCGCCATCAACGGGCTCTCCTTTCTGGCCGTGATCGTCTCGTTGTTGCTACTTCCCTCCAAGTTCACTCCTGCGAAACATCAAAGCCACGTCCTGCTCAGCCTGCGCGAAGGGTTGAGTTTCGTCTACTGCCACCAGACGATGTTGCCCTTGATCGTGCTCGGCGTGGCCACCGCCTTCCTTGGCGTTCCGGTGATGACCTTGCTGCCCGTCTTTGCCAAGGACGTTTACATGTTGGGCCCCAAGGGCTATTCCTACCTGGCCGCCATCTTCGGCGCCGGAGGCGTCATCGGTGCGCTCACCGTCGCGTGGCTGGGCGACCGCGGTCGCAAAGGTAGGCGGACGCTCATCATGCAGATCGCCCTCGGCCTCGCCGCCCTGGGCTTTGGCCTCGTGGCGAACGTCTGGATCGCAGGCGGCTTCCTGCTTTGCCTCGGCGCCTCCGTATTGTTCGTCTTCGCCTCGATCACATCACTCGTTCAGTTGCTTGCGCCGGAAAACATGCGCGGCCGTGTAATGAGCGTCTTTAATACCGCCTTCCGTGGCTCAATGGCTCTCGGTCCACTGGTCGCCGGATTCCTGTCGCGCATCTTGGGCGCACCCCTCGTCGTCGCCCTCAATGGCGCACTTTTGATCGCCGTCGCGGTCGGATTCCTGCTGCGTAGCCAACGCATCCGCTCCCTATAAAATCATTTCTATTTCGCCACGCTTTCCTTGACTGCCCTAGGAAAAAACCTTGATGCGGCCTGTAAGGTTTTTCCCCTATACTTCGATTGCGGGATTTCCACAGGACCCGCCGCCTCGAAAGCTTTCCAAGCGCTTGCGGGACGCGCCCGACGCAGGTTCATTTTTGAGCGCCAGCCTCCAAATCATGGATGCGAAACGGTCGAACGCTCGACCGCCGGTCGATGTCGAGCCGCGGCCGCAAATGGGCCTCCGCGCCTCTTGGGGACTCATCGCTGGCGCCGTTGCGCTCGCTTTCCTGGGTGGACTGGCTTTGATGCAGGCCGACTGGCTAGCCAGCGGACCAGCGAACGACTTTCTGAGTTTCTACTCCGCCGCTGGCGCGAGTGACATTTACTCGCAAAGCTCGATCGACGCCGCGCGGCCGCCGGCTTTCGCGACCGTTGCAGCGAGCGCCCGCCCGTATGCGCGCATTCCGCTGCACGCCAAGTTGTATTCATTCCTGCGCCCGCTGCCTTACCCAACCGCGTACCTAGTCTTCCAGGTGCTCATGCTTTGGTGCATGGGTGCGTTTGTGTTCGGCTGGCTGCCCAACAAGCGTGCGCTAACGCTCACCGCATCGGCGGTTTCCGTACCTCTGTTCTTCAGCTTCATGCGCGGGCAGGACTGGCCGCTGGCGTTGGCCGCATTCGCCGGCTGCGTGGTCGCCGAGCGCTATCGCGCGCCGATCTTGGCTGGCTTCTGCCTGAGCGTGGCCGCCATCCATCCGGCGGCGGTGATCGCCGCGCCCCTGCTGCTGATCGCACACCGCCGTTGGGCGATGTGCACCGGATTCTTGAGTGGGCTCACGGTTATGGCGACGGTGTCGTTCTGGACCGCAGGGCTCGATTGGCCTCAGCGCTTTGCGGCGGCGTTCTTCTCCGCCGCCCCGGCCGATCCGGCAATCATGCCGAATCTTCTCGGCACCGCCGCATGGCTGCATCTCAGCCCCTGGGCCGCTGCCGTCGCCGGCTTAGCTGTAGCAAGCGCCGTCTACGTCGTTTGCCGGCGCGAGAGCATGGTCACCAGCTTGGGCTGTGTTGCCGCCGCCGGTTTGCTGCTCTCTCCTCAGGCGCGGCTAGAGGACACTGTCCTGCTGCTGCCCGCCGGTCTGGCGCTGCTCGCTTCAGACCAGCACTGGGTCGTGCGCGTGATCGCGCTGCTGTTCCTCTCGCCGATGTTCTTCCTGCCGCAGTTCGGCGACGCCGCCACGCATGTTCTGGTGCTGTTGGCCTTCATGGCGTTGTTGCTTGCGGCCTTTCTGCGCTCCCAATCCGAGCAGGCCGACGCCCGTCCTGCCGGCTTGGCGCAACTCAAGCTCAGTTAGCTCGCCTGACCTGCTAGGCTGTATGTCTCGCGACCCAGTGGTCGCCCTGCGTCTGTGCCCAACCCAAGTCCTGATTCGGCCGGCTCACAACGATCCCTCGGCTTCTGGGTCGGCTTGGCCCTGTTTGGCGTCATCCTGGCGTTGCCGACTCCCGAAGGGCTCTCCCCCGAGGCGCAGCGCACGGCGGCCGTCGCGGCGCTGATGGCCTCTTGGTGGATCACCGAGACTGTCGACATCGCCGTCACCGCCTTCTTGCCCATCCCTTTGTTTCCGCTGCTCGGGGTCCAGTCGGCGCGTCAGGCCGCTGAATATTACGCCGATCACATCGTCTTCCTCTACCTGGGCGGCTTCTTGATCGCGCTCGCCATGGAGCGTTGGAACCTGCATCGCCGCGTCGCGCTCAACGTCATCCGCCGAATGGGCTCGCGGCCTTCGCGGCTGGTGTTGGGCTTCATGGTCGCCACCGCGTTCCTCTCCATGTGGATCTCGAACACGGCCACCACCATGATGATGCTGCCGATCGCCGCTGCGGTCGTCAACCAGCTCGCTGACCTGGCTTCGATCGATGGCGAGCGTGGACCCGCCGTCAGCGAGCGCGCCCGCGTCAGCTTCGGCGTCATCCTGCTGCTTGCCATCGCCTACTCGGCGAGCGTGGGCGGAGTGGGCACCATCATCGGATCGCCAACCAACGTCGCCTTTCTCGGTTTCGTGGGCGAGATGTTCCCGCAATATCCCGCCATCAGCTTCGTCGAGTGGAGCATGGTCTGCGTCCCCATCGTCGTTGTCTTCATCCCGATCATGTGGTACTACCTTTGCCGCTTTGCGGCGGAGGTTCCGCTGTCGCGCATCGACTTCGGCGGCGATGTCGATGTGATCGAACGCGAACGTAGCAAGCTGGGCTCGATGAGCTTCGAAGAACGCGCCGTGTTGGTCGTGTCCGTCACGACCGCGCTGCTTTGGATCCTGCGCAGCCCGCTCGAGCTCGGCGGGTTCCGCTTCCCGGGCTGGGCCGCGGCGTTTGAGAATCCCGGCTCGGTCCAGGACTCAACCGTGGCGATGGCCATGGCTGTGCTGCTGTTCGCCTGTCCAGCCAAGGCGCGTGACGCCGAAGGCAAGTCCCAGCGCCTGCTCGATTGGGGGACTGCCGTGCGCGGCGTTCCCTGGGGCATCGTGTTCCTGTTCGGCGGCGGCTTTGCTCTTGCCGGAGCCATCGCCGATACGGGCCTGGCCAAGTGGATCGGCGCTCAGATGGCAGTGCTCGAAGGAGCGCCAATCTGGCTGCTCGTGCCGCTCACCTGTCTGCTCTCGGCGCTGCTGACCGAGACCACCTCGAACATCGCCACTGTGCTGATGCTCTCGCCCGTCATCGCCGCCACCGCGGTCGAGATCGGCGTCCACCCCTACCTGCTGCTATTTCCGGCGGCCATCATGGCTTCGTTCGCTTTTATGCTGCCGGTCGCCACGCCGCCCAACGCGATCGTGTTCTCGAGCGGCTGGATCAGCATCCGGCGTATGTTTCGCGCCGGCCTCGCACTGGATCTGATGGCGCTGACGATCGTCCCGACGCTCGTCTACTTGCTGGGCTCGCTGGTGTTCCCTTTCGGCGCACCTTAGGTCCCGCGGGGCTCGCTTCTCAGCGGGCGCCGCCTGCTGCAGCCTGCGCCCGTACGATTTCCAAACGGATCGGCTTCGCTGCATACTCAGGCGTCCGTGGTGAACGCGTCTCCACCCGTCCCGTCACTGTCAGACCGCGCTGCTGCGGCTCGACCCAAGGCTCGGCCGCCAACGTAAACTCACGCCGCGACTCGTCCGGCCGCACCAGAATGCCGTTGAGTCCGATGTTGGTCACCTTCACGCCGTAAGGCAGATTCAACGCTGTCACCGGCACGCGGCCCGTGAAACCGTTGCGTCGCTCCACGCGGACCGTTACGGCCGCCGTTCCGCCGGCTTCGAGTGACACCCCGTCGCCCTCGAGCTCCACGAAGATGTCCGACTCCCCGGCGAGGGAGAGCACCTGCAAGCGGTCGTCCGGGTCGGCCCGACGCAAGACCTCGCGGCCATCCAACTGCGCCACGCCCTCCACGCGCAGCAGTGTGGGCACGGGAAGCTCCGCGTCTCCGTCCGCGCTCAGCACCAGCACGGCGGACGTCTCTCCCGCCGCGATCGTCTCCTGCGAGGCCGTGAGTCCGGCCGGAAGGTCAACCGCCCGCAACCGAACGGGTCCGTCGAAGCCGTCCTGCCGCAGCGCGTTCACCTCCACCGCCACGCTGCCCCCGCGCGGAATGCGCGGAGCATCCGTCCCGAAGGAGACGAAAATCCGGAGCCGCCTTGCGCACGGTCAGGCGATAGGCGAAGTCCTCGCCTTGGAAGCCACGCAAATCGCGAAGCCGCACCAGGTAGTCTCCGGTCGCCGGCGCTTCAAAAGTCAGCTTCGAGTCTTTGCCGAAACCCGGACCACCGTCATCGTTGCGATACTCGAGCTGCCGCACCGGCAGCCCATTGGGCGGGAACTGCGTGTGTGGCGGATGCAGGCTCACTTTGTAGACCGGCGTTTCCATCGCGTGGGCCTCCGGCGTCGTATCGAGATAGCCGATCCGCTGCCCGCCGAACGAGTCGAAGAAGTAGTCGGAATCCGGCCCGCGCGGCTCTTCGTTCACGCGCAGAATCTCGTTTCCGACCATCACCCAGTCGCCCACGCGGAAGTGCTCTACGTCTTCCATGCGTAGGCCAGGCTGGCTCGAGTTGCGGTCGTTGAGCACGAGCCGCGTCGCAAGCTCGGCGCGCACCGAAGCGCGCGAGATCGGCTTTCCGTCCGCGTCCAGCACCTCGATCACCGAGTCGAGCGGAGACCCCAAACGCCGCGCCTCCACCTCCACCACAAACTGCTCGCCCTTGCGCGCATGGAAGCGAAACTCGTCGTTGTCGGCCTTGCGCCCTTCGTTGTCCTCAAAGCCGCTAATGCGTCCGTTGACCGTGACCGGCGCCTCGATCGCCATCGGCGCGGCGGATTCCTTCTCGAAGATCTCCGGCTGCGCGCCGACCGCCAAGCGCAACTTGTCGTGCGCTTCGCCCGCCGGAAAGTCCGGACGCAGGTCTGCCTCGCGCATCCCCTCGTAGTCGGCCTTGCCCGTCACCTTCGCCGTGCGCGTCTCGCCAAGGTTGTAGCCGCGCAGCGTCACCTCCGTCTCCTCGCCCTCGCGGACGCCGAGTGGATACATGCTGGTCAGAAACGGAAATGCGCCGATCCGCAGGCGATAGAAGTGATTCTTGCCGCCACCTGAATCGATGTCGCTCACACGCACGAAGTAGCGGCCATCGGCGGGGATTCGATAGCCCATGGCCGGACCTCGATCGCTCTCGAGCACGGTCTTCGAGGCCAGCGTCACACCGCTCTCGTCGAGCAGATCCAGCCGCCAGCGCAACGCCGAGCCCACCTGTCCGGCCGTCACAAGAAAGACCAGCTCCTCGCCCGCCTTGCCGATCAACGGAATCACATCCACGTCGCCCGGCTCGCGGATCATCCCCGCCACGATCGCTGGCGTCGTGACCGGCTCGTCCTGCTCGATCGCATAGGCCAAATCGTCGTTCGGCTCCATCTCACGATGGAGCTCATACTCCGGCTCGATGCTCAGTCGCTGCGGATTCGTCGAGCCTGCGGCAGTGATCAGGCGAAAACGCGTCAGCTCGAGCTCGGCGTCGCCGCTAACCGCGACCTTCAACACCACCTCGTGCATCGGCGCCGGGCCCCCGCGCTCAATCGTCGACTCCGTGCCGTTCGACCCGATGAACTTGCCTACGAACTCGCCCGCGCGGTTGACGTATTCGACCTGTCCGGTCACCGCAGGATTGTCAAACACCACCTCCCGCGCGCCTTCCAGGTTGATCCCCTTTACCCGGATTTCGGTCGTCTCGCCGCGCGGAATCGCAAGCGGCGCCGCCTGCTGAATCGCCGGCGGATTCGTGCGCTCGTCCGCCAAGAGAATCCCCGGGACCAGCAGCAGCAATGCTGCGCCTCGATTCCGCATCACCGCAACCTCCGTACCGCGAACCCACGCTTGACCTCATAGAGCGTTAGTGAGCCATCGTAACGCCCCACCGCCAACACGTCCCCGCGCGGGCTGTAGGCCAGCGCCATGGCCCAATCCGGCTGATCGCCCAACACCTTCTTCTCCGTCAACGTCTCCGCGTCCCACACCTTCACCGTGCCGTCCGCCGATGCCGAGGTCAGCGTCCTGCCGTCTGGCGAGTAGGCGATCCGCAGCACCTCGGCCTCATGCCCCGTCATGTTCTTGATCGAGAGCGGCGTCTCGCCGGTCAGGTCCCAAACGCGCAACGTTTTGTCTTTGCCCGCCGCCGCCAGGCGCTTGCCGTCGGGCGAGAACTCGACAGCCGTCACGCCCGCTTCAGCGTCGCTCAGCGTCGCCGACGGGCGGTTGGTCTGCAGGTCCCACAGCTTGATCGACCGGTCCGCGCCTCCGCTTGCGAGTTGCCCCGGCTTCGGCCCAAAGTCCACCGCGAAGACCGCGTCCACGTGGTCCTTCAGCGTGGCGATCTCCGCGCCCGAGGCGACATCCCAGAGCTTCACCAGCTTGTCGTAGCTCGCCGTCGCCAGGCGCTTGCCGTCCGGCGAAAAGTCCACACCGTAGATCGCATCGCCGTGCCCGTCGATCGTCTGCAACAGCTTGCCCTCGGCCCAGTCCCAGATCTTCACCTCGCCGCCTTCGAGCGGACGTCCGCCGGCGGCGGCAAGCAACGTCCCGTCCGGAGAGAACGCCACCGCTCGCACCATCTCGGCGTGCCCGTCGAGTACGTGGTAGGTCACGCCGGCCTCGGCGTCGATCAGAGTCACCGCGTGCAGTTCGCCGATCGCCAGCATGCGTCCATCCGGCGAAAACGCAACAGCCGCAATGGGCGACTCCGCCTCTACCTTCGGCTTCATGTTCGGAATCGCCGGCGCGGCCGAGCTAACCTCTTCGCCCTCAGCCCCGGCGTCAATCCATGCCTTGATCGTCGCGAGATTCTGCGGCGGCAATTTACCGTTCAGCGGCATCGCCGGCTGCACTTCGCCCGTCAGCATCTGGACTAGCAGGCTCCCTGCCGCGTCGCCCTTCACCAGCGCCGGCCCGCGCTTGCCGCCATGCACGAGGCCCGCGTAATCCTCCATCACGAGGCCGCCCATCTTCGTCTGCGCCGAATGGCAGGCCAAGCAGTTGTCGCGCAGGATTGGGAATACGTCCGAGCGGAACGACGGCCCCGCCGCATTCAGGCACAGCGCCGCCAACAGCCCGCAGTAGAACAGGCGCAACATCAGTGGTTGAACAGAAACTCCTTGCCCGTGAGCATCGCCCACAGCAAGTCTTCGAGCGGCTTCTGCCGCGGGTCGCGCTCCAGCGGATCGCGCGCCGCCTGGCGCTGAGCTTGTTCGAGCGCCGGCAGCAACGCGCCCTTCTCTCGCGCATCCGGATAGCGCGCCAAAGCGGACAGATACAGGTGGTCCAGAATCTTCGCGTTCGACAAGCCCAGCCGCAAGTACATGTCGATCACGTTGCCGTCTTCCGACAGCATCCGGTTCAGGGTCGATCCGTTGATCACATGCAGCGCCTGCTTGATCGTCGGCGCATGCTCGCGCTCAGCCGAGTCCACGTTGATGCGCGGCGGTCGGCCAAACACGTCCAGGAAGTACGAGCGCACCTGCGTGTCCGGAAGCTCGATCGCCCGCGTCCCTTCCGGCAGGCCTTCGAAGTGGGTCCGCACCCGCGCCACCTGAGTGATCGCATCTAGCGCCACTTCGGCCGGCATCCGTCGTACGATGTAGCGCGAATAGTAGATCTCGTCGTCCGAATTCGTTTCGTTCGGTTTGGACGAGCGCTGGTAGGCCGCCGAATTCAAGATCCGCCGCATCAACTGCTTCAAGTCGAAGCCCTGCGCGATCAAATCGTCAACCAACGCTTGCATCAGTTTTTCGTTCGATGCCGGATTGGCCGTGCGCATGTCGTCGACCGGATCGACCAAGCCACGCCCCATGAAGTTCGCCCACACCTTGTTGACGATGGCGCGCGCGAAGTAGGGGTTCTCCGGCGCGGTCACCCACTGGGCCAAAGCCTCACGCCGTCCCGCGTCGTCCATCGCCAAAGCTACGCCATCCAGCGGCTTCGGCGGCAAAGGCCGGCCTAGGCGCGGGTGCTCGATGTCGCCATAGGGGTTGTCGTAGATCACCACGTCGCCGCGCTCTTCGCCGTCCTTCTGGCCCACGCGCGCGACGAGATTGGCGAACTGGTAGTAGTCGTCCTGCGTCCACTTCTCGAGCGGATGGTTGTGGCACCGCGCGCAAGTCAGCCGCAGCCCCATGAAGGCTTGCGTGACGTTCTCCGCCAACTCGATCGTGTTCTTGTGCAGCTGATAGTAGTTGAGCGAGCCGTTCAGCCGGCTATCGCCCGTCGCGGTCAGGATCTCGCGCACGAACACGTCCCACGCCGTGTTCTTCTCGACGCGCTCGCGAATCCAGCGATGGAACGACCACATCGCCTGATCGGGCAGCTTGCGCGAGGAGACCAGTAGCAGATCGCTCCACTGGTAGGTCCAGTAGTCGACGAACTCCTTGCGATCGAGCAACGCCTCAATCACCTTGGCGCGCTTGTCTGCGGCCGTGTCGGCGAGGAAGGCCTCCACTTCGTCCGGCGTTGGCAACATGCCGATCGTGTCGAGATAAGCGCGCCGCAAAAACTCGCCGTCGGTCGCATCGCCCGAGGGCGCGATGCGCAGCGCCTTCAGCTTCTCCAACACCAAATCGTCGATGTAGTTGTTCCGCGGCGCGCTCGAAAAGACGTCGCTCGAGATTGCATTGTCGTAAGGGGCGGCCAAGCGCGCGAAGACGACCTTCGAGGCGTACCAGACCGTGATCGCCGCCTCGCCCGGACCCTGCATCTTCACCAGGCCCATGTCGTCGACTGTCGCCGTGCCGGAGTTGGTCGAGGTGAACTTTGCCCAGCGCGTCACATCGCGCTTCGAGCCATCCGTATAGACGGCCGTCACCTTTACCTGCTGCGTCGCGTCCGCGGTGAGCGTCACTTCCTCAGGCGCAACTTCAATGCGCTCCACGCGTTTCTCGCCGTCCAGCGGCCCCGGCGCGCCATAAGCGATCCAATCGGCGAGAATCCGGTACTCCTCGGAATCTACGCCAAAGCGCCGCCCGCCCTTGTGCGGCAGCGCCAGCGTTGGTTTGAGCAGCATCAGGCTGCGCGCCGGCTCGAGCCGATTCACGCGCCGCCCCAACGCCTCACGCGTCAGCGCCTGCCAGTCCGCCTTGTGGTCGAACCCCCGCAAGCTCAACAGGAAGCCGGCTTTGCCTGCTTGCGCGCCATGGCACGCTCCCTGGTTGCATCCGGCCTTCGTCAACACCGGCTGCACGTCGTTCACAAATGACGGCGCCTGCGCCCCCAAGGGCGCTAGCACGACGAACGCCGCCATCCACGCCACGAAGGAGCCATGGGCGGAAGCCCATGGACTAGGCTTCCCGAACCTCAACTGAACAGCTCCATCACCGGCTCCACGCCGTGGTCCACAATGCGAATCGGCCGATTCTGCGGCCCCGGCAGCAGCGTATCCAGATCGATCCCCATCGCGTGGTAGACCGTCGCCGCAATCTCGCCCGGCGAGATCGGCCGCTCCTTGGGCACGCCGCCCGTCTCGTCCGATTCGCCCACCACGCGGCCGCCCTGCACGCCGCCGCCGGCCATGATCATCGACCAGCACTGCGGCCAGTGGTCTCGGCCGCCCGCCGGGTTCACCTTCGGCGTCCGCCCAAACTCGCCCGTCGCCAGAATCAGCGTATTGTCCAGCTGCCCCGTCTTCGACAGATCCTCGATCAGCGACGAAAATGCGTTGTCGAACATCGGCCCCACCAGGTTCGAATAGCACTCGATCGGGCTGAACGGGCTCGACCCATGGATGTCCCACGTGATCTCGTCGAACACCGTCTCGAACATGTTCACCGTCACGTAGCGCACGCCCGCGTCGATCAGCCGCTTCGCCAACAGACAGCTCTGTCCGAAACGGTTGCGCCCATAGCGCGTCCGCGTGTCGTCCGACTCCTGAGTCAGGTCAAACGCCTCGCGCGCCTTCTGGCTCGACATCAGCGTGTAGGCCTGCTGGAAGGTCGTATCGAGCAGCTTCGCGTCCTGCACTTTCTCGAGATGCGCGACCGATTCGTTGATCAGCTCGCGCCAATTCTTGCGCCGCCCCACGCGCTTGGCGTCCAGGTAATCCGGCGGCAACATGTCCGGGACCTCGAAGTCCTTTTTCGACGGATCGGCGTTGAGCACGAACGGATCGAACTGCTTGCCCAGATAACCCGCGTCCTGCCCATGCGGCATGTTGCCGCCCGTATTGCCGATCGGCTTGGGCAGCAGCACATGCGGCGGCACGTCGCCGTTGGGGCCTTTCAGGTACCCCAGCACCGACCCGAAGTGCGGATCCTTGATGCCGCCCTGGAACAACCGCCCGGTCTGCATCATCTGGTGGCCCGAGTCGTGGACCGCCGCAGCCGTGTGATAGAGCGTCCGCAGGATGGCGTACTTGTCCGCGTGCTTCGCCATGCGCGGAAAGATCTCGGAAATCTGGACGCCGGAGACGTTCGTCTTGATCGGCTTGTACGGTCCGCGAATCTCCGCCGGCGCATCCGGCTTCATGTCCCACGTGTCGAGCTGGCTCGGCCCCCCGACCAGGAAAAGCTGGATGACGTTGATGTCTTTTTTCGGCCCGACGCCCTTCGCCTTGAGGCTAAACAGGTCGCCCAAACCGAAGCCCATCAACCCCAACGTCCCGGCATGCAGGAAGTCGCGCCTCCTCCATCCATCGCAGAACTCGACCGAGCGTTGATGATCCAGGCGAAACATGGCAGCTATTGTACTCCCCACGCCCGCCCTTCAGGCCGGGGACGCCGGAAACCCTGCGCTAGCGCACGTCTCGGGCATGCTTGCGGGTTAGTCCGGTTGCGCTCAGCCTCAGAGAGTCTAGCTGCGTGAGGATTACACGGAGGAGTAGTATTTCTGGCGCAGAGCTTCGTAATCAAAGTACTTCCGGTAGCCTGGCGCCGAGAAGACTGCACGCATCTCGGCCACCGAACAGCCATCCCGAAGGTGCCGATTCCAGTGCCAGGCAGCGAAGTCTGCAGCCTGAAGACCCGGGGCCTTACGCATGTCAGCGTCGCGAACGTCTCCGATCAGGCTGAAGACTCCTTGCCGCCGACGCCTCCTCCAAACGCGATTGAGCTTGTGGAGGAACTCTTCGTTTTGATCAAAGAGAACCTCAAGCTCCCCGCTCTTCCCGAGAGGTGATTCGAGATTCTCCGGGAGAGCCGCAGAGCTATCGTAACAACGACGTCCCGCAAGCGCTTCCGGCTCCTTCTTCCCCATTGCGGCAAATTCGAGTTGCGCTCTCCTGTAGTCCGGCAAGTTGACGGAGCAACTCGCAGCCATTGCGTCGTAGGGCTCACTCCAGTTTTGCGCGAAGCTTGTGGAAGTCCGCCAGCAGTCATCTTGACTCTGAAGGCCCAATCGAAGCGAATGGCTTTTCGTGCGGACAGCTCCTTCATGTGCAAGTACTTGATACCCCACTTCGCAAGGGTTTGATTCCAGAGAATGTTGAAGCCGTCCCAGAACTCTGGCGTAGCAACGTATCCGGCCAGAGTGAAACGGCTATGCGGTCATTGGACGTGCCGCTCCCGTCAAAGTACGCTCGCAGGGCAGCATGCTCGTGTACGGCTGAAGGTCTCAGTTCTTGCCCACCGGGCGAGGAGATGGGCAATGCGACCGACTTGATGATAACCGCGCAGCTCGTCCCTACCGCGGCAACGCATCTAGCGCCGCGCCCACCGCCCGCTCCAAATCAAACTGCGCCTCCGGCGTATACGGCGACACGCTCGGCTCGTAGCCGCCGTATTGCCACTCGTCCGCCGTCAACAAATATCCAAGCCAGCCGTTCGTATACCCCGCATAAAACGTGTACGGAAAACGCGACCCGCCCGCACCCGCACCGCGATCTGGCTGAACAGCTCGAGCGGCGCGCTCCACAGCACGACCTCGTCGTTCAACTGCAGCACCCGCACCGGCAACTGGATCAGCGTCTCGTCGCCACTCGTGCGCGCATAGTCGGCGAGCTCGGCCGGCAGTTGAGCCCATCCTTCTTAGGCGTCTCGACGATCACTTCCGATGGTGAAATCCGAATCTCGGACGTCGCCGTCTTCATCCGGCGGTTCGCTTCGAGGATCGGCTCGCCAAGCAGCGCCCGGAACTGCGACAAGTGGCCGATCGGGCGTCGGGAACACGCTATAAATCGGCGCCTGATCGCCTGCCGCCCCGTTGAGAAAGATCATCGGCGCCCCGGCTTGTTGCTCCACATACTCGGCCACTACACCCGGCGCGTCCCCGCTGATCGCGAGGTTCGCACCGCCCAGCACCGTGCAGTGGATCGGATAGTTCGCCAGCAACGCGATTGGCTTGTCTTGCGGCGTCTCAAACCGCAGCACGCCGATTTGCCTATCCGTCGGTCCGCCGGGATTCAAGCCCAACCTCGTCTCGCCCTCCACATCGCGCGCCCGCCGGTTGATGTTGGCCAACGAATAGCCCCACCCAACCGCCATATGCGCCTCGGTCAGCTGCCCCAACGCCGTCTCCACGCCTTCGAGCAGCCGTTGCTCGGCGAGCTCCGTGTATTCAGGCTCCACCTCATGCTGGTACCGGTCGCCCAGGAAGGCGGCCGGCACCCCCGGCGGCCCCACCTCCGGCGCGGAGTGCGTGTGCGACATCGACCACCAGAAGTTCAGCCGCGGAATCCCAGTCCTGCGCTCGAGCGCGGCGGCCACCTTGTCGTACTCCGCCGGCGAGATCAAGCAGATCCCAGACGAGACGAACACGAAGCGGCTCGACCCATCGTCGAGCACCAGAATGTGGTGGTATATGCGGTCGAGCACGCCGTTCGACTGCCGCGCGCCATAGCCGAGTAGCCACTGCGGCGAGTCCGGCGTAATGTCGACCTTCAGCGCTGCCGCCCGGAAAGACTGCGCGCCTCCGGCCGAAGCCAGACAGAGAAACAGGGCGAGCGCCCGAATGTGAGAAACCATCCCGCAGACTCCTCCCCTTCGAATCTTCGCAGAAACAGCACCGTCACGCCGGTTCGAGAAACGGCTTCCCGCTCAAAACAAACCTCTTAGCTCTCGCGGCCATTCATCCCGCTTGCACGCTGGGGCTATTCTGGAAGCGGGGAGTCCGTCGAGCCCAACATTGCGGCGATGCCCGCAAATGCCCGCTTTTGTCGCCTCCTGTCGCTTTTTTCGTAAGCTAGTGGGCCAGCCATGGCCCGCGCACCCTACGACGTTTGCATCATCGGCTCCGGCGCGTCCGGAGGCTCGCTCGCATCGAAGCTCGCGCGGAATGGCGTAAAGGTTTGCCTCGTCGAAGGCGGACCGCGCCGCGATCCAGCCAAGCTCAACACCCACTCCTGGCCCTACGAGCGCAAGCCAATGGGCGTGCCGCCGGTCCGCGTCGATGCGAACAAAGAGCCGTATGAGGTGGTCGGCGACGACATCTCCATCATGCGCGCCCGCGTCTTCGGCGGACGCACCACGCACTGGAACGCCGTCGCCCTGCGCTTCTCCCGCGACGACTTCCGCGAATGGTCCGTCGCTGGCATCGAGGAAGACTGGCCCATCTCCTACGATGAGCTCGCGCCCTACTACGACGAGGCCGAGCGTCTGATGGTCGTCTGCGGCTCCAAGGAAAACCTCGAAGTCCTCCCAGACGGCCAATTCATCCGCCCCTTGAAGCTGCGCTGCTCCGAGCAAATCCTCAAGCGCGCGTCGAAGAAGTTCGGCCTCAACCTGATCCCCGTGCGCAAGGCCTTGGCGAGTGAGCCCGGCCACGGACGCGCCAACTGCCACTTCTGCGGCCACTGCATGATGGGCTGCGGCGTCTCCGCCATCTACAACACCGCCGAGCACGCCATCCCGCAAGGCCTCGACAGCGGCAACCTCGACACACGCGTCGGCTTCATGTGCCACGAGCTCCTCACCGACGACGAAGGCCGCATACGCGCGGCACGCATCGTCGAGACCTACGGCAAAAAAGACGAAGAGATCCGAGCTTCGGTGTTCGTCCTCTGCTGCGGCAACATCGAGACGCCGCGCCTGCTGCTGCAATCGAAGTCTCGCCGCTTCCCCAACGGCCTGGCCAACAATTCCGACAACGTCGGCCGCTATCTACACGGCCACATTATCGCCCAGACCGTCGGCTATTTGAAGGACATGGTCGGGCTCAAACCCTTCAACCAGGACGGCGCTATCGACCACGCCTACATCCCGCGCTTCAAGCCCTACCGCAAGGTCGACTTCGCCGGCGGCTACGGCTTCCAGATCAACATCCGCAGCTACATGTACCCCTTCCACGCCCGCGAGATGACCGGCTACGGCGCGGATGGAAGAAGCGCGTGCGCGAGCTGCAACCGGCGCACACCATCCTCGCCGGCTATGGCAAGGTGATCGCCCAGCGCGAAAATCGCGTCACGCTGCACGAGACCAAGAAGGACGCGAACGGCCTGCCCATCCCGGTCGTCCACTTCAAATGGCACGCAAACGAATGGGCGCAATTTGACGACATGCGCCAAGTCGCGCGCGACATCTATGACCAAGCCGGCGTCGAATTCCTGTTCCACCCCGGCGACCGGCCTGCGGGGTTCGCCAGCCACGAAGTCGGCTGCTGCCGCATGGGCAAGGACCGCAAAACGTCCGTGCTCAACGGCCAGAGCCAAGCTTGGGAAGTCCCCAACCTGTTCGTCGCCGACGGCTCGAGCTTCACGACCTTCCCCGAAAAGAACCCCACGCTCACGCTCACCGCCTTGGCGCTGCGCGTCGGCGACAACATCCTCGCCAAGAAGCAGCGCGGCGAGCTTTAGCCTGCTAGATTGGGAGTTGGAGGAATGGCCGAGCGGTCGAAGGCGGCGGTCTTGAAAACCGCAGTTGGGGAAACTCAACCGGGGGTTCGAATCCCTCTTCCTCCGCCACCTCAGTCGCCGGCAATGGCGGCTTGAGCGGCGGGCACGCACTCGTGGGCGATGATTGCCTCGAGCGTGTCTTCGAGCGTGTAGCGTGGCCGCCAGGGGATCATCCTCTCCAGCTTCGAAGTGTCCGGGGCGCGGCGCATGATGTCTTCAAAGCCAGGCTCGTAGGCGCGGTCGTAGGGGACGCAGACGATCTCCGAGGCCGAGCCGGTGATGCGGCGTATCATCTTCGCCAGTTCGAGGATGGTGATTTCGCCGTGCGCGCCGATGTTGACCACCTCGCCCGAACCGGCCGGGCTCTCTCCCAACAATGCGATTGCCTTGACCACGTCGCGCACGTCGCAGAAGCAGCGCGTCTGCGAGCCGTCCCCATAAACCGTGATGGGATCGCCGGCCAGCGCTTGGCGCACGAAGCGCGGCACGACCATGCCATACCGAGCGCTCTGGTGCGGCCCGATGGTGTTGAAGAAACGCATCGAAACCGCGTCCACGCCGGATTCGCGGGGATAGGCCATTGCCAGGAACTCGCCGATCATCTTGGACGCAGCGTACGACCAGCGGCTCTTGTTCGTCGGCCCGAGCAAGACGTCGTCCTGCTCTCGAAAAGGCGTTGCCTCGCTCTTGCCGTAGACCTCGGAACTACTGGCGATCAGAATGCGGGCATGGTGGCGCTCCGCAGCGTCGAGCGCGCGCTCGGTCGCATCGAGGTTGGTGCGAATGGTCTGCTTGGGCTGATCGACGATGCGCCTGACGCCGACGGCGGCGGCAAGGTGCACGATGACATCGGCGCCGTAGCAGAGCTGGTCGAGAACACCCGGGCGCGTCACATCGCCCACACGGACGGAAAAGCGCGGATGACCTGAAACTGTGGCCAAGTTTGCACGGTCGCCGGCCGACAAATCATCGACCGCGAGAACGCGATGTCCCCGCGCGACAAGCGTTTCCGCCAAGTGCGACCCTACAAATCCGGCGCCGCCGGTGATCACAAACCGGGCGCCGCTGGCGCTATTTACAAACATTCTTAGCTCAGAATGTATTTCTGACAGACAGTACCACTGTAGTGGATCGCGCGGCAAGAAGTACTGTTTCAGGCCTTGCCGAGCTTGCTCGCCACATCGGCGGCGATCTGGCCGCCGTGGAAACGGCCGTTCTCGATGAAGATCTCGTTGGTGTGCATGCCGGCGACGATGACGCCAGCCAGGTAGACGCCGCTGCGGTCGCTCTCGAGCGTATCGGGGTCGGTGCGGGGCTTTCGCGTGGCGGGGTCGAGCTCGATGCCGGTGGCGCTCAAGAACTCGAGATCCGGCTGATACCCAGTCATGGCGAGCACGAAGTCGTTGGCGATCGTCTTGACGCCGTCGAGGGTGCGAATGGTGATCGTGGTCGGCCCGATCGACTCGACCTCGGATTCGAAATAGGCGGTGATCTCGCCGTTCTTGATGCGGTTTTCGATGTCGGGCAGGATCCAGTACTTGATTTTCGGGCTCAGAGCGGCGTAGCGATGGATGAGAGTGACGCGGGCGCCGGCTCGATAGCACTCGAGCGCATAGATCGCCGCCGAGTTCTTGCCGCCGACTACGGCGACATCGCAATCGTAGAACGGGTGCGGGTCCTCGTAGTAATGCAGCACCTTGTCGAGGTCTTCGCCCGGGACGCCCATCCGTACGGGGATGTCGTAGAAGCCGGTGGCGAGCACGATCTTCCGCGCGCGAAAGCGGCGCCGCTCCCCCGAGCGCCGTGTCGTTTCGGCGACAAAGGAGCCATCGTCGCCTGTGATGGCGTCCACGCGCTCGTAATGACGGACATCGAGCCGGTAGTGCTGCGCCACGCGGCGATAGTACTTGAGCGCCTCGGTACGGTTGGGCTTCTCGCGCACCGAGGTCATAGGGATGTCGCCAATCTCGAGCAATTCGGGCGTGGTGAAGAAGGTGAGGTTGTCGGGGTAGTGGTAGAGCGAGTTGACTAGGCAGCCTTTCTCGATGACGACGGCGTTCAAGCCGCGCTTTTGCGCCTCGATGGCGCAGGCGAGGCCGGTGGGACCGGCGCCGACGACGAGCATGTCGTAGGTCTGGTCGGATTCGAAGGGAAGGTCGGTGGACATCGAGCGGTGGGCGGAAACCCCATTATTCCATGCGGCCGCAGGCTGGTTCGGGTTCGCTATGATCGACGTTTCCCCGCCCGGCCGGCGCCGCCGTCCGATTTCAGCTCATGTGCGGCATTTGCGGCAGGCTCAATTTCGATGATCGCCCCGTGACCGCGGATGAAATCGCGCGGATGGCGGGAACTCTGCACCACCGCGGTCCTGATGACGCAGGCTCGCATGTGGATGGGCCGGCAGGCATCGGCATCGCGCGCCTGTCCATCTTGGACGTCGTGGGCGGCCATCAACCGATCTCGAACGAGGACGCGACGGTGTGGGTGGTCTCGAACGGCGAGATCTACAACCACCGCGAGTTGCGGGCCGAGCTCGAAGCCAAGGGCCACGTCTTCCGCACGGGCAACGACGCCGAGGTCGCCGTCCATCTCTACGAGGAGGCCGGCCCGGGGTGCGCTAGCCGCCTGCGGGGTATGTTCGCGATTGCCGTATGGGATTCACGCGTCCGCAAGTTGACACTCATCCGCGATCGCCTGGGGGTGAAACCACTCTATCTCTACCGCGACCGGAACACGCTGCTGTTCGGTTCCGAGCTCAAGGCGCTGATCGCGGCCGGAATGCCACGCCAGATTGAGGCGCAGGGCGTGCGGGACTACTTGAGCTATGGCTACCTGCCTGGGCCGGCCTCGATCTTCCGTGGCGTGGAGAAGCTTGCCCCCGCACATACGCTGAGCGTTGATGCGACGGGAAGCACAACGCTCGCGCGCTACTGGGATTTGCGCGAAGCGAGCAACGAGATCGATGTTCCCAGCGATGCGCGCGAGCGCGGCGAGGCCTTCTGGGAGCTATTCCGCGAAGCGGTCAGGGTGCGGCTCGAGAGCGACGTCCCGCTCGGAGTCTTACTGTCGGGCGGTCTCGACTCCGCGGCCATCGTGGCGGCCTACAGGGAAGTCACTTCGGCGCCGCTGGCCACGTTTACAGTTGGATTCCCCGAGCAGAGCTTCGACGAATCGCGGTTGGCGCGGCTGACGGCGGAGCGCTATCAGACTGAACACCATGAGCTGATCGCCGAACCGAATGCAGCTCAAACGATCGAAGCCTACACGCAGGCCTTCGACGAGCCGTATGGCGAGTCGTCGGCGATCCCGATTTACTACGTAGCTGGGCTGGCGCGGCAGCACATCACCGTGGCGCTGGGCGGCGACGGCGGCGACGAGGCGCTGGGCGGCTACAACCACTATGCGGCGGCTGGCTACCTGGAACGCTACCGTCGGCTGCCGAACCTGCTCTCCCAAAGCGTAATTCCATGGGTAGCGAACCGCTTGCCGGTCTCGCACCGCAGGGCGAGCTTCTCCTACTTGGCGAGGCGCTTTACCGCCGCGGCGACAATGACGCGCGAGGAGGCGCATCTCGAATGGATCTCGGTCGTTGATGCGGCGACCACGGAGGCCATTGCTGGAGATGCGTTGCGCGGACTTGCGCCTCCATTGCGCTATCTCGAGGCCGCCTACAAACGCGCCCAGGGGCTCGATCCGATCAATAGTGCGCTCTACGCCGATGCACAGGTCTATTTGCGTGAAGGCATTTTGCAGAAGGTCGACCGCATGACGATGGCTCACGGGCTGGAGGCTCGCGGACCGCTGCTCGACCAGCGCTTGGTCGCGTTCGCACTCGGCGTGCCCGGCGGCGACAAGATCCGCGGCGGCGTGCGGAAACACTTCTTCAAGCGCTTGCTGCGCGACCGTCTGCCCGCCGAGACGCTCAAACAGAAGAAAATGGGATTTGTACCGCCGTTGGCCAAGTGGCTATGCGGCGATCTGCGCGAAGCGTTGCTCGACAGCCTGACTCCGAAGACGCTCGCTGAGACCGGCTATTTCAAACCGAAGGCAGTGCAACGACTGATCGACGAGCATTTGGCGCTGCGCCGCGACCACAGCCGCGCGTTGTGGGGCTTGCTGGCCTTCGAACGCTGGCGCCGGCGCTGGGCCGCGCCCTAACCGACAGACCATGGCAAAGCGTAAACCGCAGCCCCAACTTCAGACCGGCGCCGAACCCGCGTCGACTGCCGAGCCGTCGGCCGTCGGTTCCCTTGTGCGTGACTTCGGCGTCTGGGCGCTCGTGCTCTTTGCCGTTCTCGCGTTCCTCTGCACATGGGGGCAGTTCGATTTCCGCGACGCGATGGGCTACTACGGCATGTTCGCCGATGCCCTCCAGAAGGGACATCTCTATCTCGATTACACGCCCGACCAGGTCAACCTGACGGACATGATTCCCTACAACGGGCGCTACTACTTTCAGTGGGGTCCGTTCCCGGTGCTGTTCCACTTGGCGCTGCGCATGGTGGGCGTACGGCTGACCGATCGTGTGTTCTGCCTGGTGGTGGGCTGGTTGACGGCGCTTTGCTTCTTGGGCGTGATTCGGACGCTGGGCAAGCGCTACTTCCCGGAGATTCCAAAATCAGTCTACGTCTGGTTTCTGTTCTGCTTCGCGCTGGGTACGCCGGCGGCGCTGGTCACCGTCCGCGGAGTGATCTACAACGAGAGCATCGGCTTTGCCTCGTTGTGTACGCTCGGGGCCTTTTGGGTTTTCCTCGGCTACCAGCGCAAGGCTGAGGGCGTGGGCGCGTTTGGCATGGGTTGCCTGATTGCGGCGGCTGGGCTGACTCGCGTTTCGATGATTCTCTACGCCGTGCCGTTCTTTCTGGCTTTGGCAATTTGGGAGCGCATCGAGGGGCGCTCAAATGGAACGATGCTGGCGCGGCTGGCGCTGTTCAGCTTGCCGGTGCTCGCGTCTGGAGGCGTCCACATGGTGAACAACCAGGAGCGCTTCGGCTCGCCGTTCGATTTCGGACGGGAGTATAAGCCGGAGTCGATCGAGAACCCCGACGTCAAGCCGTTCGACATGGCGTGCGCGCCGGAGAACTTCGCGCACTACTTCCTGGCGCTGCCGCGGCTGAGCGCGGATTTCCCTTATGTGGCGCACGAGGGTTGGCCGGGGGCGACATGCGCGCAGCGGGCGGAGGCGTCGTCGTCGTTGATCTTAGCCGGCCCGTTTCTGCTGCTCGGCCTGTTCGCTTGGCCGCTGTTCCGGCCCGGGGATGCGCATCCGTTCGAGCTGCGCTTTGCGGCTTGGTTCGCGGCGGCGGCGGGCGGCATGATGCTGTTGATCATGATGGCGTTCGTCGCGGCGAGCCGCCGCTATGCGCAGGACTTTCTGCCACTGTTGATGGCGCTCGTGTTCCTCGGCTTCGCGCTGCTTTGGCAGCGGGGCCTCGACTGGAAGCGCTGGAGGATCGCCGCTTGGGCGGTGTTTGCCTGGTCGGCGCTGTTCAACATCAACGTGCCGTTCTACCAGTCGTTCTACACGCCGACGCCGGACCTGAACGTGATCCGCGTCTTCGTGAAGATGAAGCCAACGTTGGACGGGATCGCGCCGGGACCGCAGCTCGACGAACATGCAGCGATAGCGGCCAACGATCTGGGCTCGGCATTGCTCAACGAGCGGCGGCTACCTGAAGCGCTCGAGGCGTTCGAGAAGGCGGCCGCGTGGTGGCCGCAGAACGACAAGATCCGGCAGAACGTGGAGCTCGTCCGGCGCATGATGGGGCGCTGAGCTCCCTGACGGATCCGCTAGTCGTGGTTGGCGCGGCTGCGGCGGCGCATCACGATGAGCCCGAGCAGGGCGGCGGCCAGTGCGCCGCAGACGAGTCGAAACATCTCTGATTCCATGAGCTTGTTCTCCTTTTTTCTGGATTAGGACCCGGTCATCATCGGGATGAGCTGGGTAAAGATGCGCACCAAAACGGGCCCGACGGTGACGACGAACAGCGACGGTAGGATGCAGAAGAAGATCGGGAAGACGAGCTTGATGCCGATCTTGGCGGCCTTTTCCTCGGCGCGCTGACGCGCGTTGACGCGCATGAATTCGGCATGCGTGCGAAGAGTCTGCGCGATCGAAGTGCCGAAGCGGTCGGCTTGGATGAGTGTGCCGACGAGCTTCTTCATGTCGTCGATGCCTGTACGGTCGCCGAGGTTACGCAGCGCTTCGGCGCGGCGCTTGCCGTGGCGCATCTCGAGGTTGCAGATGGCGAATTCGCTCGAGAGCTCCTTGTACCCCTGCTGCATTTCGCGTGAAACCTGCATGATGGCTTGGTCAAGCCCTAGGCCGGACTCGACGCAGACGACGAGCAGGTCGAGCGCGTTCGGCAACGCTTTCTCGATCCGCTTGTGGCGGCGCTTGACCATGTAGTTGACGATTTCGCCCGGAGCGGCGTAGCCGAGGCCGGCCGCCATGACGAGCAAGAGGATCTGGTTATCCGAGCCCACGCCCATTTGGCGCAGCATGATCCAAACGGCGGCGGGCACCACGACGGTGAGTACGACCTTGAGACCGAGAAAGACCCTGAGCGCCGCCGGACTGCGAAAGCCCGCTTTGTAGAGCCGCTGCTGTACGGTCGAGAGGTCCGCCGGCGACGCCGGCACCAGGTCGCCAAGCTTGACGAGTGCGTCTCGGAAGGCAAGGCTCGGGTGCTTCGCTTCGACTTCGCGCGTCTCGCCCAGCACGCGTTCGACGACGTTTTTGGGGCTCGCCCAGAACTTCAGCCCCAGAAAGTAGAGCAGGCTGGTCACGAAGAGGAACAGCAGGATCGAAAGCAGTAGGACCATGGCGCTCGCTAGACCTCGATCTTCACGATCTGGCGCATGATGATGTAGCCCAGGATGACGAAGCCGATCGCCAACCCGGCCATCCAGCGGCCGATTTCTTCCTCGACGAAGAACTGCATGTGCGCACGGTTGACGAAGTACATCATGAAGCCGACGACGATGGGGATGCCGGTGAGCACAGCGCTCGACATGCGGCCGTGCGCGCTGATCGAGCGGATCTGTCCGCGCAGCTTGAAACGCTCCCGGATCAGCGTCGAGAGCTTGTCGAGGATCTCGGCCAAGTTGCCGCCGGTGCGCTTTTGCAGCACGACGGCGGCGACGAAGAACTGCACGTCGAGCAGGGGCATGCGTTGAGAAAGCTTTTCGAGCGCGGTGTCAATGGGCAGACCGAGGTTCTGCTCCTCAAAGACGCGGCGGAACTCCCCGGCGAGCGGCTCGGCGAACTCCTTGTAGAGCATTTCGAGCGAAACCGAGAACGCATGCCCGGCGCGCATGGCGCGGGCGATGAACTGAAGCGCGTCGGGGAACTGCGCTTCAAAGGAGTGAATGCGTTTGGTCTTGCGGCGGCGCAGGTAGAAGATCGGCAAGGCGCCGGCTCCGATCGCGATCGGGAAGCCGATCTCGCGAATCTGCGGCGGCGCCAGATACCAACACAGGTTGAACGAGACGAGGGCCGCTACGAGCATGCCGAGCAACAATTGCCCCGTCGTCCAGCCTACGCCCGCTTGCTCGATGAGCGACTGTAGCGTGCGGTCGATGTTGAACCAAGCGAGAACGCGCGGCAGCAGCGCTTGGCGCTGGTCGCCTTCGGCGGCGAACAGCGGCGCCGCCGCGCTCTTGCCGGTCGCCTGAGTGTCGCGGTCCCCTTTGCCTGATAGGCGGTCCCGCACCTTGAGTGCATCGCGGTTGGCGAACGTGCGCTGGACCACCCACCAAGTCCCGCCGCTAACGCAGAGGGCGAGTGCGAATAGGATCGCGAGCGTCACTCGCCGACCTCCTCGATCGAATCGAAAACCTCGGTGGGCAGGGAGTTGCCCATCGCGAGCATCTTTTCGTAGAAGCGCGGTCGGATGCCCGTGGCCGCGAAGCGGCCGCGCACCTTGCCTTCCGGCGAGAGGCCGCGTTTCTCGAACACGAACAGGTCTTGCAGGGTGACGGTGTCGCCCTCAAGGCCGCCAACCTCGGTGATGGACATGATCTTGCGGCTGCCGTCGCTCAGCCGCGCCGTTTGCACGATGACGTCGACGGCGGAGGAGACCTGCTGACGGATCGAGGCGAGGCTCAAGTTGGAGTTGGCCATGGTGACCATCACTTCCAGGCGCATGATCACGTCGCGCGGCGAGTTAGCGTGAACAGTCGTCATCGACCCGTCGTGGCCGGTGTTCATGGCCTGCAGCATGTCGAGAGCTTCCTCGCCGCGACACTCGCCGACGACGATGCGATCCGGCCGCATGCGCAAGGCGTTGATGAGCAACTCGCGCTGGCGGATGGCGCCGCCGCCCTCCATGTTGGGCGGGCGGGTTTCCAGCCGCGCCAGGTGCGGTTGCTTGAGCTGCAGCTCGGCGGCGTCCTCGATGGTGACGATGCGCTCCTTGGGCGAGATGAACGCCGAGAGGCCGTTGAGCAAGGTGGTCTTACCGGAGCCTGTGCCGCCGGCGACGATGATGTTGAGCCGCGTGCGCACGCAGGCTTCGAGAAAGACCAGCATCGAGGGCGTCATCGCCTTCTTCTCGACCAGGTCGGAGGGCATCAGCTTGTCGGTGCCGAAACGGCGGATCGAAAGCAGGGGACCGTCGACGGCGAGCGGCGCGATGATGGCGTTGACGCGCGAACCGTCGGAGAGGCGCGCGTCGACCATGGGCGAAGATTCGTCGACGCGCCGCCCGACCTGGCTGACGATCTTGTCGATGATGCGCAGCAGGTGCGAGTCGTCCTTGAAGGTGACGCCAGTGAGCTCGAGCTGACCGCTACGCTCGACGTAGATCTGCTTGTGACCGTTGACGAGGATGTCGGAGATGGTTGGGTCTTGCAGCAGCGGCTCGATCGGTCCGAGGCCGAAAACCTCGTCGAGCACTTCGGCGACGATTTGGTTGCGCTCGATCGAGCTGAGCAATGTCTGCTCGGCGTCGATGAGTTGCGTGAGCGCGCCGCGCACCTCGTTGCGCAGAGTTTGCGTCTCGATCGAAGCCAGAGCTTCGAGATTGATCTTGTCGAGAAGTTTGCGATGGAGGGTGAACTTGAGGTCCTGGTGCCGCCCAGTGAGGGAGCGCTGGCGCGCGACCAGCGGGTTGGCGCTTCCGCCTGGACGGACGGGCGCTGCGGTTTCGTGCTCGGTCGTGATCATAGGCTCTCCCGAGCTACATATCGACAGGGATGCGGAAGGCTACAGCCGGCGGGCGTGAATTTCCTTCGGCCTCAGGCGCCGCCCCAGAGCTGACGCAGCGCGCCAAAGGCTCCGGCGACCTGCTTCGGCTTGGCGCCGAGAATGGAGCGTGCGAAGCGCGTAATGGCCTTGCCAAGGTCGCTCGAATCGTTCAGCAGAGCGCCCTCGCGTTGGGCGCGCAGGACCGAGCCGGAGTCCTCGGGAAACGTGGCGTGGACGGAGGCGCGAAAGATCTTCTCCATGTCCTCGCTCGAGATGTCGGCGCGGCGCTCGACGCGGTTGACCAAGACGTTGATCTGGTCGCGCGAACGGCCCATCTCTTCGAGCAAAGGGATGGTGCGGCGCATCATGAACAGCGAGGGCATGTCGGTCGAGCACACCAAGTTAATCGAGTCCGCCGTCATGGCCGCGGTCATGCCCAGCCCCTCGCAGATGCCGCCCAGGTCGGCGACGACGTAGTCGTAGCAGGAGCGGCAGAACTCGAACATCTCCTCGGCGGGGAACGATTCGATCAGGGCGGGCTCGGGTCGCTCCGGCGCGGCGAGAACGTCGACGCCTTCATGGCTGACGACGAGCGACTTCCACAAGGCGTCGTCGAGCTGGCTCGAGTGGCGCAGCGCGTCGAGGACTGAATAGGGCGTCTGTACGCGCAGTAGGAAGGCGACGATGCCGGCAGCCAGATGCATGTCGGCCAGCAAGACCTTGGATTTGGATTCGCGCTGGATGGCGTAGGCGGTGTTGGCCGCGAGCGTCGTTGCGCCCGCGCCGCCCTTGACGGGGGCGAACACGATCAAGCGGCCTCGCCTGGCGCCGCTGGGCTGCGCGGCGACCGTCTGGCGGCGCCCAATGCGCTGCACGGCCTGGCGCAGGTCGTTTGGCGGAAATGGGCTCGAGAGAAACTCGGAGGCGCCAAGGCGCAGACATTGCAGGATCGTATCGGGCTCGTTGGTGCGGGCCAGCGCGATCACCGCGATTTCCGGCCGCGTCTCGAGCGCGACCTTGAGCAATGCCAGCGCTTCGACGCGATTCGATCCTACGTCCAGAGCGAGCGCGTCGAAGCCACTGAGCTTGTCGGTCAATGTGCGCGGCGCGGGGTAGGCTGTCAGCATCTCAGCCAACACGAGCTGCGGAGCCGCCGAGACGGCGGGCCGTAGCGCCTGCGCCAGCCCCTGATCGGGACAGACCAGTAACGCTTTGACTGAGTGTTCTCCCTTCAGGCTCTCGCTCATCGCTCCCCTTTCCCCGCGGCCCTCGCGCCGGTTTGCGCTGTCAGTCCTGCAGGTTGGTCGCGGGGAATTCCTGCACCGAAATCTTGTTGCCTTTGATGATTTCGACCGCAACAGGAGCGGGCGGGGGCGGCTCGGCTGCGCGCGCGACTTGGGGGCGCGCCGGTGCGTTATGGGAAGCGGACCGGACCGGCGGCGGCGCGCCGAAGAGCTCGCCTTCGCGCACGCCGTCGGTCTTGGCGACCTCCTCATCCTTGGCGTTGCGCAGTACGAGTTGGATGCGGCCGTGCGCCTGCGCCAATGTGACCATCTCGGCTTGGTGCGGGGTCAGCAGCAAGGTCACCACGGCCGCCTTCTGCGGCTTTCCAGTCGAATCTGGAGCGAGTTGCTCGCCGGCGGAGAGCACGCGGATATTGCCCAGGATCGTGCGGGTCATCTGGCCGGCTTGGGGGCTGTTGGGCGGCAGGCCGGTGATCAGCAGGTCCACGCGCGCTTCGGGCAGCACGAAGCCGGCGACGCCGATGACATCATCCACGCGCACCGAAAGCGCACGCATGCCCTCGGGAACCTTCGGAGCGAGGCCGAGCCCGGAGCCCGGCGCGGCCAGCCGCCGCTCGAGGATCGGCTCGCCAGCCAGGATCGTGCTCATGGGCGTGCGCTCGAGCACTTGATCGGGCTCGGTGAACGAGCCTTCCGGCAGCAGCGCCGATGGCCAAGCCTCCACGCGCAGATCCGACGGCGTGATGCTCGCTCCAATCTCGAGATCCTTCGCCGCGGTGACGACCTCGGTGGTCGGCGCTTCGGCCGGAGCGTCTTCGCCTACGGTGAGCTGATAGAAGATGCCAGTGACCAACAGCGCCATGCCGGCGGAGATGACGAGCGCGAGGACAAATCGAGAATTCATTGCAAATCCTATCGGCGCGCGCCGCCCCGCAATTAGCCGCAGCGGCCAAGCGTGGGCAAAAATACGCGGCGCGGCCGGAGGGAAATCCGGCCGCGCCGATTTGGGCGGGTCTGGGGGAGGGTTGTGTCGGTTAGCTCGCCGCTTGGACGAGCTTGGAGGCCAGGCGCGAATAAATCGTATTCATGCTCGCGCTCAGCTCGGGTACGAACAAGGCGGAGGCCACCGCCGTGAGACTCGCTAACAGCGCATACTCAACCAAGTCCTGCCCGCGCTCCTCGCGCCACAGGTGCAGTCGAAGCAGTGTCATCCAAATCTTGTGCATGTCAGCCTCCTTCCCGTTCTCGTTTCGGATGTGCGTTTGGACGTCGGTTTGCCTAGGATGCGGCGGCCGACAGCACGCTGCCCATACGCGAGAAGATGGTGCTGACACTGGTGCTGATGGCTGGCAACAGCGCACCCGCCGCGACAGCCACGAAGCCTGCCAAAAGGGCGTATTCGACCAGATCCTGGCCTTTCGTGTCGTCGGCCAGCAGGCGGAGCCTGCATAACAGCCAATTGAGATTCTGTTTCATGTTGATCGCGTCTCCTTCGTTCTCTTCTAGTTCTCGAAAGGCATCCGCCGCGGAGGCCGCGTCCGGCTTGCTCTTGAGATCCATATCGACCGAAGGCGCGATGATTTAAAGAAAATATAAAGACTTTATGTAGGCATGAGAACGCCGCCCCGGAGGGGGCGGCGTTCTGATGCACGAGGCCCGGGCCGACGTCGCTAACGGCGGTCGAAGGTTTCCGAGTCGTCGAGCTCGGAGATGACGGCTTTGTCGAGTGAGAAGCCGATGCGGCAGACGCCCTCTTGCGTGGAGCGGCAATGCTCCACCTTGGCGCGTCCTTCGATGCCGACGGTTCCCGATTCGCTGATGATCTCGCCCGAGATGCCGATTTCGGCGCCGACGGGCAAAGGCGAGAGCGCCTCGACGCCCAAGCCTGTGCTCGAAAAATCGACTAGGCGCGCGCCGAGCAGGCGGCCGAAGTAGTCGAGACGCAGACGGCGCGCCTGATAGTCGCGGCTGCGCTCGCGTCCGCGGCGATCCCTAGCGGTCTCTCCCTCGTCTTTTGGGCTCAGAGCGGCCGCTTCTCCGGCGAGGATGTCGGCGAGAGGGTCTTCCTCTGGCGAAAGCTCGCCCGTGAAAAACAGCTCGTCTTCGACCGGTTCAGGGTCGACCTCGCCGTCTTCGTGGATCTCAAGCGCCGCGTTGACCTCGGCCTCCAGCGGGTCGGCCGCTTCGAGCGGTTCGAGAGGCGGTTCGGGTGATGCGACAGGCTCAGGCGCTGCCGCCGTTTCAGGCTCGGGCTCGGGAGCGGGCTCCGTGGCTGGCGGCTCTTCGGCGGGTCTTGGCTCGGGCGTAGGCTCCGGGGCCGGTGTGGGTTCCAGCCGCGGCGAAGACTCCGGCTCGGCGGCGCGGGGGGTGTCGGAGATATCCGGGACGACGGTCTTGTCGGGGACGAGAGCCGTGGGCCAAGGCGCGCCTTTGAGCTCGCCGCGCATCTGTCGCTGGTAGATGCGGTGGATGAACTTGCTCAGGTCTTGACAGCTCACGTACTCGATCTGGGTGAGCGAGTCCGAGGCCAGACGGAGCTGATAGCAGTCGATACGGACGCCGTAACGCTCGCGCAGCCAACCGGCCGAGGCGAGTGTTTCGAGGTCGTAGGTTTCGGCCAGCAGCAGCACGCCCTGTTCAGCGTTGAGCTTTTCGACGGGAGCTTTGAGGAAGGCTCGCAGAAAAAGCTCGCGGCGTTCTTCGTCGAGCATTTTCAGAACGGTGTTCGGCTGCCAATCGGACACCAAGCCTGCGTCCTCGAGCGCTTCGATCAAATCGATGGGAGTCCGGCCCTGTTGCAGGCGCGCCACGAAAAGACGGCCGTCGGGGTCGGCGAGCAAGAAATCGGCGCGGCGACCGGCCGCATTGAGCGGCACGTCCTGACCAAGCAGAAACAGAGCGCGTCCCAAATCGGCAAAAAAAACATCCGCACTGTTGGCAATCAGCTCACGGACCGGATGACGCTCAAACAGCGGAACCGCGTCGAGGGTGCGGCGGCCCAGTGCGAGGAACCTTTTGGAATGCGGGTCGATCTTCAGCATGGGCGCGCTAACTCAGGTTTTCCCCTTACGGACAAAGCAATCGGCGTGCCGTTTGCACAGCCGTATTCGGCCCGCAAACGGGGCCAGGTCAGGGGGGACGCTGATGTGAGCGGTAGGAAACCATGACGCCAAGGTCAGGGTTTCCATTGGCCCTACTGTATCGTGAGCATCCGGTCGATGGCGGCTTGGGCTTTGAGCCGAACCTCTTCCTCGACCTGGACTTCGACTTCATCGATTTCGAGCGAGCGCAGAAGTTTTTCCAGATTGTTCTGCTTCATGTACTCGCACATCGCATCCGGGCTGACCGGATGGAAGATCTTGCCCGGCACCTCTTTGCGCAGGCGATAGAGCATGCCCATCTCCGTGCCCACGATGAACTCTTTGGCCGCGGATTCCCGTGCGTGGCTCACCATCTGTTCGGTCGAGAGGTAGAACGCCTTCTGGAACTCCGACTCGTGGTTCATGATCTTCGCGAGGCAGGTGGAGGCGCAGCCGCATTCCGGGTGAATGAGCAGCTCGGCGTCGGGGTGCCGGTCATAGGCCTCGTCGAGGGCGTGCTCGCCGATCTTGGCGTGGACGTGGCAGCCGCCGTCATAGAGGTCGATCATCTCGGGGTCAAGGCGCGCTTGCGCAGCCGCGACGGAGCCGAGGTACTTGTCAGGCAGGAAAAGCATGCGCTCGCCGGGATTGGCATCCGCGGCGGCTCGGACGACTTGCGCGGCGTTGCGCGAGGTGCAGACGTAATCGCTGAGAGCCTTTCGTCTTGGCGTCCGTATTCACATAAGAGACGATGACGCCCTTGGGGTTGCGCTCGCGCCAAGCTTCAATGCGCGCATGGTTGATGGAGTCGACCAGCGAGCAGCCGGGGCGGTCGGGCATGAACACGCGCGTGCGGTCGCCGACGATCGTCTTGGCGGTCTCGCCCATGAACCAGACGCCGCAGAAGTCTACGCGGGGGCTGTCTTGGGTGGCGACGAACTGGCTCAACCCGAGAGAATCGCCGACTTCCTGCGCGACTTCCTGCAGTTCCGGGTATTGGTAGTTGTGCGCGACGATGACGGAGTTCTTTTCCTTCGCCTTCGCAAGGACCTGTTTGCCTTGCTCCACGAGGTCCTGAACGAAGCCGCGCGTGTAACGGCCGGGGTAGAGATCTCCCGCGTGGCGGTTGAAGTCGTCGTACCAGCGCTCGAACTGGGTCGGTTGTGCCATTTCTAACGATTAAGGACGTGTGCGGGACGGGCTGGGATTCAAACCACGAAGGATTTTCCGCAGCCGCAGCTCTTCTGTGCGTTTGGATTGCGTAAGCGGAACGCCTGTTCGAGGACAGTTTCTTCGTAGTCGAGCGTCATGCCGTCGAGGTACTGCATGCTCTTGGGATCGACGAGCAAGCGTACGCCGTCGATGTCGATCACGTTGTCGGACGGGCGCGCGGCTTTGTCGTATTTGAACTTGTAGCTCAGCCCCGAGCAGCCCCCGCCGACGACGCCGAGACGCAACGCGGGCTGGCCTTCGGAGTCGAGCATCTTGCGAATCTTCGAGACTGCTGCCGGGGTGACGGTAATCATCTGCGCGGGTCCTTCCATTCGACTCTCATTATAAGGTTGGGCGTTCGGACGCGCGAGACGGCGGGGAGAAAGCGGCGTCAGCGCAGGCCCCGGTCCAGGGCGCTGACGTCCACGACGAGAGCGGCTTTGCGAGAGCCGTCGTGCGCGGTGAGGATGCGGTCGGATTCCGCGGTGAGTCGTTTGGCTTGTCTGTTCGCGCCCAGTGTCCGCATGACCGCGGAGTAGCGAGCCAGCAACAGACCGACTTTCACGTGGTCCGGCCCGAGTGTGGAGCGCGCGTGGGCTAAGGCGGTGTCGAAGCAGCGCCGCGTCTCCTCCTGATCGCCTTCCGCGGCGGCCGCCTCGCCCAAAGCGGCGGACGACGCGGCCAAGACTGGGTGGTTCAACGGCAGAGCGTCTCGCCAGATGGAGCGGGCGCGCAGAAGCTTGTCCCTTCCCGTCCCGACGCGGCCGGCGCGGACCTCGAGCAGGCCGAGATTGTGCAGCGGGTATGCGGCCTCGGCGTCATGGCTACGCCCGAGTCGTTCCCAGATGCGCAGGGCATCGCGGTAGCGGGCGCTAGCCGTCTTGTCTTCGCCCTGTTGCTGCGCGAGCTGGGCGCGCTGGTTGAGCAGACCGGCGAGCTCAGGGTGGTCCGGCCCGGCAAGGCGGAGGATTGCGGCTTGGGCCTCAGCGTAATACTCGTCCGCTTCGCTGAGGCGGCCCAGACGTCGGATGACGTTGGCCAGGTCCGCCAGGGACAGGGCAGAGGCGAGCGGCAGCGGCGCGGGAGCTTGCTCCCAGGCGCCGAGCGAGCGCTTGTAGCTTTGCTCGGCGGCACGCCAATCCCCGGCGCCGGCCAGCGCATCGCCGAGCCGGTCGAGAAGCAAGGCGCGGTCGGCGGCTGCGCCTCCATCGCCCATTTCCGCCAATGCCGATTTCAGAATGGAACGCGCTTTGGCGTAGCGCCCGGCCTCGAGCGCCTCGACTCCAAGGCGAAAGCGAACGACCAGGTCAGAAGCGTGAGTAGGGGGTGCGAATAGCAAGAATAGAGACGCGATTGGCAGCAGGGGCGAGCGAAACATCATAGTGATCCTCTTCGTACGGAAATAGAACGAGCAGAGGACAATGAAGGTTTTGCGACGGAATTCGCTTGGCCCTCCTTGGCGCGAATGGGCGGTCATTGGCGCGCTGGGGGAGGCGGGAGCTCAACTGGGTTTCCGGCGGAAGTGGCGCATCTGGCGTGGAATGGCGTGTCGTGGCGCGCCTCGGCAAGCTGGGAGGCGTGACATCGCCGGGCGAACAGCGTCTAATGGTCACTATTGGCGGCGGGCGCGGTCCGGCGCTGATCTGCTGAAGCCATGACGCCCGAACGCAGCAGTGACGTCGGCCACGGACCGGCGACAGACGACAGGCTCGATTCCTGGAAGGAAATCGCGTCCTATCTGAAGAAAGGCGTGCGCACGGTTCAGCGCTGGGAGCAGAACGAAGGGCTGCCGGTGCGCCGATTATCGTCGGACCGGCGCGGAATGGTGTTCGCCTATCGCTCGGAAATCGACGCCTGGTGGGTGAGCCGGGGCGAGAGCCTCTCCGGCACGAATGGGGTGGAGCGCGCTGAACCCGACGAGGGAGAGGCGAGCGGCGAGGAAGTCGGGGAGATTACTCCGGCGGCGGACCGCGGCGGTTGGCGGGTGATCGTGGCCGGGGCCGCAATCTTGGCGGGAGCGGTCTTGGCCGCTTGGCGTTTGTCTCTCCCGGTCGAGTTTCCAGATGACGCGACGGCGCTGCTAGCGAGCGCGCCTCTGACGAGCGAGACGGGAGTGGAACAGCACCCGGCGCTGTCCGCCGACGGGCGCTCGTTGGCCTATTCGGCGAACCCGGACGGTCTGCTGGGCTTCGACATCTACGCGCGGCCGCTGCAGGGCAACCAGACGACTCGACTGACGCGCCATGCCGCGCCGGATTTCCATCCGGCTTGGTCGCCCGACGGCGGGCGGATCGCGTTCGTCCGCGTGGACCATGCCGGCGGCGATAGCGGCGTCTACATCGTTGGATCCCAGGGTGGCGCGGAGACTAAAGTCGCCTCAATCGGCTTCGGCATGCCGTTCGCCTATCTGGTGGACTTGGCGTGGACGAGGGATGGGAAGGGGCTGTACTTTTCCGGCCGGCTCGAAGAGGATCGTGGCCTCGGGATCGCAATCTTTGACGTGGCTACGGGCCAACCGGAGTTGCTCTCGGGGGACCAGAATGCGCGTTACGACATTGCGCCCAAGCTGTCTCCAGACGGCTCGCGCGTGGCGTTTCTGCGTGCGTTCACAAAGAGCTACCCCTCGGCGATCGTCGTCACGCCGGTAAACCTGGCTGGTCGAGCCGCCGGCGAAGAGCAGGTGTTGGAGGTCGATGGAGAGCTGATCAGCCTGGATTGGAGCCCCGGTGGCCACGAGTTGGTTTACGTTGGCCGCTCCGGAGGGGATTGGGCGCTGTGGCGCGTCGACGCCCAAGGAAGGCATGCGCCGCGCCGGCTCTCTGGGGCGGGCGTGAACGTGACTGGCGTTGCGGTGGCGCAGAAGGCTGAGCTGCTGGTGTACGAAACCGAGAACGCGGATTCGAACGTGTGGCGGTTGGACACTTCGAGCGGGGAGACGCAAGAGCTAATCGCCTCGACATATCAAGACCTAGACGCGGCCTACAGCGCGGACGGCGAGCAGTTGGCGTTCGTCTCCGCGCGCTCAGGAGCAGAGCAGATTTGGGCATCCGCCGCGGACGGTGGAGATGCGGTCGCGGTGACTTCGTTCGAGAGCGGCGCGCTGTCGAGCCCTGCCTGGGCTCCGGATAATCGGCAAGTGGTGTTCGCGCGGGCGACCGGAGACCGTTCGGAAATCTGGCTGGCGGACGTGGCCATGCGATCCTCGAAGCGCCTGCTTTCGGTGGCCGGAACTTTGAGCTGTCCGGTGGTGTCCGGCGATGGACGCCGGCTGTTCTATGCGAGCGATCGCGACGGCGGAGCGCGGAATTGGAGCATGCCGCTCGACGGCGATGGCAAGGCCGAGCCGGTCAGCCGTGAACATGGGCGCTACTTGACCCTGGCGCCGGACGGGCGTTCGCTCTATTACGCCACCCACGACGGCGACGGTCTGGTGCGGCGCCTGGACACAGAATCGCTTGCGGACGAGATGCTGCAGCCGCCCCTGTCGATGGGTGCGGGCCTGGCCGCGGGAAAGGACGGCTTTTACTGGATGCCGTTGCGCGAACCGGGAGAGCCGATCGACATCCGTTTTCGGCCATACATCGGCGGCGAGGGGCGTTTGGTGGCGCGGATTCCCAAGCTGATCCACCCTGGGTTGGCGGCGAGCCCGGATGGGCGCTGGCTGCTCTACACGCAGATGGATCAGTTCGGCAGCGACCTGCACCTGGTGGAGCAGTTCCGATAGCCGAACTTGGCTAGTCGCCTTCAGCTGGCGCGTGCGTGGCTTGCGGGCCGGTCGAGAGCCAGAGCGCCTTCACGTAGCGGCCGACATCATCCATCAGCACGTAGTACGTGGGCAAGACCACGAGCGTCAGCGCGGTTGAGGCGATCAGGCCGCCCATGATCGTGCGGGCCATCGGGAAGTAGCGCATGTTATCGAGCCCGGTTTCGCCGAAGGCGAGCGGGATGAGACCGACGATGGTCGTGGTGGCGGTCATCGCAATGGGGCGCAGGCGCTCGCGGCAGCCCGCCAGCACGGCCTGATGCCGGGGCATGCCACGCCTCCGCAGGTTATTGATGTGGTCGATCAACACGATGCCGTTGTTGACCACGACGCCGACCAGCACCATGATGCCGATCTTCGCCATGATGTTGAACGGCGTGCCGGTCAACCACAGGAACCAAGCGATGCCGACAACCGCGAACGGTAGCGAGATCATGATCGAGAACGGGTGGACGACTGACTCGAACAGCGCCGCCATGACGAAATAAACCATGAACAGAGCAAGGAGGAAGTTGAACAGCATTTCGGCATTCTCCTCCTGCTCACGCTGGGTCCAGAAGCCGAACGACCAGCCGTAGCCCTCGGGGAACGGATATTCGTTGAGGATCTTCTCGAAGGCTTTGCGGCCGTCCTCTTTGATCTCCCCCGAGTACGAGCCCTCGAACCAGGTGTAGGTGCGGCGGTCTTCGCGGCGCAGCCGGCCGGGCGTGGATTCCAGGGCGAAATGGGCGACCTGGCGGAGCTCGATCGGCTCGCCGTCGGGTCCGGCGCCAACGACGATCGATTCGAGGTCGTTGCGGTCTTGCAGGTCGTCGGGATGCAGCTGGAGCCAGATTTCGACTTCGCCCTCGGGCGTACGGTAGCCGCGCGTTTGGCGGGCCCGCGCGACGATGCCCAGGATTTGGCCGACCGTTTCGGGCGAGATGTTGTACTTGCGCGTGAGGCTGCGGTCGAGGCGGATCTGGACCTCGTCACGCGCGTCGTCGCGGCCGAGGTTCACGCGATCGAACGTGCCCAGGTCCAAGATGCGGCGGCGCAGGTCCTGCCCGATGCGAGTGAGCTCAGTCGGATCATCGCCGTAGAGATTGGCGCCGATCCAGTTGCTGTTGTTGGCGCCCTGTTGTCCTCCGATGCGGATGGTGGCGCCGGGGATGACAGGCAAGCCTTTGGTGAGCTCTTCACGAATCTCGGTCATTTGTTCGAGCGAGACGTCGTCGGACTCGAAGTAGACTCGCGTGTTGGCGGAGTTGTTCGAGTAGAACGACATGTGATCGCGGATGTGGAACTTCGCCTTGTTGGCGGTGAGGAAGTCCTCGACAGGTTTGACGTAGTCGCGCTCGATCTTGGCGTAGTGGAAGTTCTCCGAGAAGCTGTACTCGATGTTCATGCCGCCGAGCTCTTGGGCGTCGGGGGTGTTGTCGGGGACCTTGTTGGTCAAAATCCAGCCGGAGCCGAACACGACCAAAGGAACGATGACGAGGCCTGTGAGCAGCGGGCGGTTGAGCGGCCACTGCACCATCCGAATGTAGCCGTTAGTGACCCATCCGTGCTCAAGTTCGCGTCCGCGAAACAGAATGCGTCCGGCGATACGCGCGACGGCCTGACCAGCTCCGTGACGCGCTTGACGAAGCCCGAGCGCGCCTGCGGCTTGATGTCGAAGAAGTGCGCCACGGCAATGGGAATCAACGTGAGCGAGATAAACAGCGAGGACAGCAGGGCAAATATGATCGAGCGTCCGGCGTGGCCAAGGAAGACGCTCATGTTCGTCCCCCTTTTGCCGAAGATCAGCGGGACGAAGATGATGATCGAGGTCAGCGTGGCGGCGATGACGGCCGTGGTCACCTCGCCTGTGCCGTCGATGGCTGCCTGGGTGCGGTCTGCCTCTCTCGAGCTTCTTGATAGATCGACTCGAGCACGACGACGGCGTTGTCGACCAACATGCCGGTCGCGAGCATCAAGCCCATCATCGAGAGCATGTTGAGTGTGCCGCCGGTGAAGTAGAGGAATCCGACCGCGGCGATGACCGAGAACGGAATAGCCAAACCGATGACGAGGCTCGGCTTGATGCGGCGCAGGAAGACGAACAGCGTGAGCACGGCGAGAACCGAGCCCATAGCTCCTGCGTTGAGCAGGCCGCTCAACGACTCGACGATCTCTTCGCCGGCGTTGTGCCACAGGTGGACGCTGATGCCCGCGAACGCCGGGTCTTCATCCAACCTGTCTACGAACTATGACCGCATCGACGGTCTCGACCGTGTTCGCTCGAGCTCTTACGAACGGTGAACCCGACGCCGTACTGGCCGTTCAAGTGGCGTCCGAAGTTCGACGGCGGATTGCCGAACTCGATGTCAGCGATGTCCACCGAGTCGCAGTCCGCGTTCGTTGACGGGGAAGTTGCGGATGGCGTCGAGCGAGTCGGCCGCACCCTGAAGACGGCGGAGTAGCGTTGCTCGGCTTCCTCGGTCGTGCCGAGCGTCATGTTGAGATTGGCGTCGTCGAGCCGGCGAACAGCGAAGAGACGTCGACGCGGGTAGCGTTTGATGTCGTCAAGGCGCAGGTAGATGTCGATGCGCTGGCGGTCGACGCCCCAAAACTCGACGTCGGCCACGCCGGGCAAGCGCAGCAAGGGTTTTTTGAGGTGCGTGTCGAGAAAGTCGTAGGACGAGCGCAGGTCGCGGCCGGCGGAGAGCGAGCCCTCGATGATGGGGATGTCGTCGCTGCCAAAGTTGCGGACCTGTACTTCACGCAGGTCCTCCGGCAGATCGTTGCGGATCTGGTCGATCTTTTCGCGGACTTGCGCACGGACCAGGTCGACGTCGGTGCCCCAGTCGAAGGAGATCCGCACAAACCCTTCGTTGGTGGTGGAATCGGACTGGAGCTGCTTGACGCCGGGGATGGTCGAGAGGACTTCTTCGAGCGGCTGGGTAATGTTTTTCTGGATCTCTTCGGGCGAGGAGTTCGGATAAGACGCCCAGACGAAGAGAAACGGAAACGAGACGTCGGGCAGCATCACCAGCGGGATGCGCGTGGCGGCGATGAGCCCCATCACCACCAGCGACACGCACAGCATGGAGAGCGTGACGGGCCGGCGGACCGAGAACGCGGCCAGCCGTTCGCCGGCTTCGTTCGCGCCTTCGGTCGGGTTTTCGTTTTCTTCGCGCATCGCTTCAGTCCGCTCCCTGCCAAGCGCCGCCCTCAGCCGGGACCTCGCCGGCGCGGTCGGCGGCATAGACTTTTCGGTCGGCCCAATCGTAGACAACCGGGATCAGCACCAGCGTCAGCAAGGTGGAGAAACTCAAGCCGCCGATTACGGCGACCGCCATTGGTGCACGGATCTCCGAGCCTTCGCCCCATCCGAAAGCCATCGGCGCAAGGCCGAGCAGCGTGGTCAGCGTGGTCATCAGGATGGGCCGCAGACGTACTTGGCCCGCTTCGATCAAGGCTTCGCGTTTGGGACGGCCTTCCTGGCGGAGTTGGTTGGCGTAGTCGATGAGCACGATGGCGTTGTTGACCACGATGCCGGCCAGGATGATGACGCCGAGGAGCACGACCACGCTAACCGCCGTACCGGTGATCCACAGAGCGTAGACGACGCCGACCAACGCGAGCGGCACCGTGAACAGGATGACGAACGGGTGCACGAGCGACTCGAACTGCGAGGCCATCACGAGGTAGACCAGGAAGATGGCGAGACCGAGAGCAAACATCAGGCTGCGGTAGCTGACCTCGATCTCTTCGTTCTGACCGCCCAGGCCGGCAACGACACCAACGGGCAGTTGGGGGCGGACTTCGGCGAGCGCTTGGCGAATGTCTTGCGAGACGCTGCTCAGATCGCGCCCAACCAAACTGGCCGAGACGAGCGCGGCGCGCTGTGAGCGGATGCGGCGGATCTCGCTGGGGCCGCGTGCGATGGTGATGTCGGCGACTTGCGCGAGGCGGATGGGCGCAACGGCGCGTCCGCCGCCGGAGCGGCCTTGTGCACCCTGCTGTTGCTGTTGGCCAAAGCTCTGGGCGCCGAAGGGCTGCTGGTTTTGGCCCTGCCCTTGTCCCTGACCTTGCCCCGCGCCCATGCCGCCCTCGCCTTCCATCCCCTCGTTCTCGCGCTCGCTGCGCGGGGAGTTGATGATGAGGTTGCCGATGTCGTCGAGCGCGGCGCGGTCGCCTTCGGAGGCGCGGACGAGGATGTCGATCTGGCGGTCGCCCTGGCGATATGCGAGGCCACGTCGCCGCGGATCTTGTTGCGCAGCACTTGCGCCACGCGGTTCTCTTCCAGACCAAGGCGCGCTAGGCGTTCACGGTCGAACCGGATCTGGATCTCGGGATTGCCGAGGCGCGTGGTGGTTTGGATGTCATCGAGCCCCTGGACTTGCCGCGAGGCGCGTCGCGATTAGGTCGGCGGCTTGGCGCTGCTCGTCCAGGTCGAGGCCGAAGATTTCGACTTCGACGGGGGTCTTGAAGCTGAATAGGGTCGGTCGGCCGAGCGTGTGGACGGTGTCGGGGTAGCTCGCCAGTCACCACGGATGCGCGAGATGACGTCTTCCTCGGCGACCTTATCCGTCTTGTTCTTCATCGAGACGTGGATTTGGCCGTAGTTCTCTTCCAGTACGCCCGCGGCGAACTGGTTCTGCTGGCTGCCGCCGACGCTCGAGAAGACCGAGGCGACCTCCGGGTACTCGCGGACCTTGTCCTCAACCTGCCGGACGATCTCGTCGGTGCGCTCGATGCGCGTGCCTTCCGGCGTCTTGATCTCGAAAGAGAACTCGCCCTGCGTCATCGGCGGAATCAACTCGCCTCCGAGTGTGCCGGAGAGCGCCCAGGCGCTTTCGAGGCAGGAGAGCGTGACGATGGCGAGTACCGTGCCTTTGTGCTCGAGCGACGAGCGCAGCACCCGTGGATAGCGGTCTGTCACCCAACCGAATAGACGGTCGAACGCGTCGAGGATCGGCGCGAGCACGGTGAGGATCAACCGGCCGAGGAAGCGCAACACGCTGCGTACATCCGTCACGACGGTACGCACGACGTCATGCAGCAGAAAACGCACGCCCCACCGCACCCAATAGGCGCACAAGGGGAGGAATCCTTGGGCTTTTCGAGCGGGACCGCAGTCTCGTCTCCAGTCGCTTCGAGCGGCGTGACTTCGATCGCGAGCAACATCGGGATGAAGGTGAGCGAGACGGCCAGGGAGGCGAGCAGCGAGTAGGTGATGGTGAGCGCCTGATCAGTGAAAAGCTGTCCGGCCACGCTTCGACGAAGACCAGCGGAAGGAAGACGGCGACCGTCGTCAAGGTCGAGGCCGTAACCGCCGTGGCGACTTCTTTCGTGCCCTGGGCGACGGCTTGGCGCAAGCGCTCGCCGTGCATCTCTAGGCGGCGGCGGTGGACCGATTCGAGCACGACGATCGAGTTGTCGACCAGCATGCCCACGCCCAACGCCACGCCGCCTAGCGACATGATGTTGAGCGAGATGCCGGTCTGATACATCGCGGCAAAGGTCGCCAGGATCGAGATCGGGATCGACAGGCCGATGATCAGGGTCGAACGCGCATCGCGCAAAAAAATGAATAGGACGACGATGGCGAGCAGGCCGCCGACGAGCGCGGCGTTGAGCACGTTGTCCACGCTTTCCGAGATGAAGTCGGCCTGGTTGAAGACGATCGTCGCGGTGACTTCCTTGGGGTACGTCTTGCTCTGCTTGATCGCTTCGAGGCGCGCTTTCACGTCGCGCGCCACGGTCACTGTATTGGCGTCGCCTTCCTTGTAGATCGCAAGTTCGACGCTCTCCTTGCCGTCATAGCGCGAGATCACGCCGCGATCCTTGACGCCGCGCCAGACTTCCGCCACGTCGCCGAGCACGATCTTGCGTCCGTTCTGGTCGCGCACGATGATGTTGCGGATCTCTTCGACCGTGCGGAACTCGTTGAGCATCCGGATGAGGTAATTGGCGTCAAGATCGTAGAGCGAGCCGCTGGCTTGGTTGAGGTTCTCCTGACGCAGGATGTTGGTGACCTCGGTGATGGGCACGCCCATCTCGGCCAAGCGCTTTTCGTCGATCTCGATGCGGATCTGCTCTTCGCGTCCGCCGGCCACTTTGACGGCGGCGACGCCGTCGACGGCTTCGAGCTGCTTTTTCAGCTCTTCCTCGGCGAGAGTGCGCAGGCGGCTCAGGCTCATGTCGGCCGAGAGCTGCATCCGCACGATGGGATCGAAGGAGGGGTCGAAGCGCAGGATGACGGGCTTTTCGGCGTCGCGCGGCACCTGTACGAGGTCGAGCTTTTCGCGCACGTCCAGGCTGGCCAGGTCCATGTTCGTGCCCCAGGCGAACTCGAGCACAACCTCGGACTGGCCGGCGCGCGAAATGGAGCTAATGCGGGTGAGGCCGGCGGAGACGCCGACGGCTTCCTCGATCGGACGGGTCAGCAGCGATTCAATCTCTTCCGGCGCGGCGTCTTCGTAGTCGGTCTGGACGGTCAGCGAAGGGTAGGAGATGTCTGGCAGCAGGTTCAGCGGCAGACGGTCGAGCGAGACCAGCCCGAACAGGGCGACCGCGACAAAGAACATCCCGATAGTGACGGGACGGTGGATCGCTGTGTTCGTGACGGACATGCCGGTCTACCGGTTCTCCTAATTGTCAAACCTGCCAAGTAACGGACCCGCGTCGAAGCGGCCTACTGGCTGCTTGGAAAGCCGTGTGCGCCCCAGGCCTACGAGGTCACCAGACGCGTCTTGCCGCCGTCTTTGAGGTTGCCCTGACCGGCGACGATAACCTTTTCTCCGGCCGAGACGCCGGAACGCACCTCGACCGCATCGCCGTCCTCATAGCCGAGCTCGACGGAGCGGCGCTTGGCCGTCTCGCCGTCGCTTACGAAGACAAACGACTCGCCGTCCTGCTCCACGATGGCGCGCTTGGGAATGAGCACGGTCTCATTGCGGACGTCGGTCTCGATGGCGACGCGCACGAAGGCGCCGGGGCGGTAGCCGGTATCGGCGGTGCGCAACTCGGCGGTCACCTTGACCGTACCGGTCGCATCGTCGACCACGGGGCTGACGCGCGCGATCTTGCCGATCACCGTTTCGGTCTCTCCGCTGTCGAGGCGGACCTCGACCTGCTGACCCGGGCGGACGCGGCGCGAGTCCTGCTCACTCAAAAAAATGTCCGCGAAGAGCGGCGAAAAGGTAGCCAACCGGAATAGGTTGTCGCTTGCACCGACGGTTTGGCCGAGCTGCACGGTGCGTTCGGTGATGCGCCCGGCGAACGGCGCGGTGATGCGCGTGTTGGCGACCAGGACTTCATTGCGTTCGATCTCGGACTCGAGCTCGCGGACGCGATACTCGTTCTCTTCGACGGCGGCGGCTTGGGCGCGCTCGTCGTGCTTGAGCTCGGCGAGTTGGTTGCGAAGCAGCGCGACGTCGGTGTCGCTGACCAAGCCTTCGGCCAAGGCCTTTTCATTGCGGTCAACTTCAGCCTTCTTCGCTTCGATCTGCGTTTTGTTCTTGTCCTGGAGGATCTTGGCGCTTTCCAGCTGAACTTTGGTTTGTTCCAGCCGCTGCCGGGCGAGCTCGAGGTTGATCTTCAGCTCACGATCGTCGAGCCGGCAGAGCAGTTGTCCGGCTTGCACGGCGTCGCCTTCCTCAACTGCGATGTCGGTAACGACGCCTTGGGTTTGCGACTGCAGGGTCACGTCGCGCAGGGCGCGCAGGTTGGCGGTCGAGCGGATGCGCGAAGCGATGGCGCCGGTGACAGCCGTTTCGACCTCGACGGGCGTCGGCTCATCCTCCTTCTTCTCATCTTTTTTCGCGGCGTCCTTCGCCTCGGCGCGGGCCTTGGGCGGGAACTCGCTGATGTCGTAATTTTTGTTGACCCACCAGAAGGCTCCGCAGAGCACAGCGACGGTAAGAAGAAAGACGTAGACCTTGGCGCGCACTCGGGGTTCCTGAAAGCGATACGAGCGGGAAGGTTCGCTCGTTCCGAAAAAAACAAATCCACGAAAGAATTTTCCCGTTAGACGGCAGGAAGACTCAGTGGTTTGCTTCTCTTTCCATCGTGCCACATGGCCGGGATCTTTCAGTGGATCGCCTGCACGCTTTTCGCCGTGGCGGAGTCTGTTTGATTAGAAACGCGAGGCCGGCGCCCGGTAGGGCCCATCGGGTTGGCCGCCTGCGTTGGAAAAAACAAAGGAGGCGACTCAGGATGAATCGGAATCACTTGGCGTATTGGATATGCGGTGCGATCGCCGCGGCGGGCCTGTATTCGGCAATGGGGGCGGCCCCGCGGGGCGTCGAACGCGCTCGAGAGGCGGCGGACGGAACCGCGCCGGGCGGCGCGGGCTCCCTGATGGCGATTGCGCCCGATGGCGAGAGCGAGATCTTCTGTCCGCTCGAACACACCGACGTTCGCGCTGAGATCAGCGGATTTTTGGCGCGCGTGCGTGTGACACAGCGCTTCAAGAATCCGAGCGCCGAGAGCATCGAGGCGGTTTACACTTTCCCGCTGCCGGCCGACAGCGCCGTCGACGACATGACGATCCACATCGGCGAGCGGACCGTCAAAGGCAAGATCAAAGAGCGGGACGAGGCTCGGCGGATCTACGAGGACGCGCGCTCGCGCGGCCGGCTGGCGGCGCTGCTCGACCAAGAGCGGCCAAACATTTTCACCCAAGCCGTGGCGAACATTCCTCCGGGCGAAACAGTCGAGGTCGAAATTGCTTACATCGAGACGCTGCGCTACGAGGAAGGCTCCTACGATTTCACTTTCCCAATGGTCGTCGGGCCGCGCTATATTCCGGGCTCAGCGACGGGAAAGCAAGGCGGCGGTTGGTCGCCGGATACCGATCAGGTTCCCGACGCGTCGCGCATCACACCGCCGGTGACGCTACCGGGCACGCGCGCCGGGCATGACATCTCGCTCGAGGTGTCGCTCGACGCCGGCGTGCCGATTCGCAGCTTGGACTCGGGCAGCCACGACGTGAGCGTCGAGCGAGAGGGCGATTCGCGGGCGCACGTGGCGCTCAAAGCCAAGTCCGTTTTGCCAAACAAAGACTTCCGGCTGCGCTACGGCGTGGCGGGCGAGAGCCTGGACGACGCCGTACTGACGCACTACCGCGAAGACGCCGGCGGCTTCTTCACGATGATTCTGCAGCCGCCGAGCCGCGTGACGGTCGAGGACGTCACTCCCAAGGAGTTGGTTTTCGTGCTCGACACCTCCGGCTCGATGAGCGGCTTTCCGATCGAAAAGGCGAAAGAGACGATGAAGCCCGCGCTCGAAGGGCTGTACCCGCGCGACCGCTTCAACCTGATCACCTTCGCGGGCGACACGAAGGTGTGCTGTTCTGCTTCGTTCTCGCCACGCCGGAGAATCTGGCGCATGCGCAGAGCTTTCGCTTACCGGCAGGGCGGCGGCGGCACCGAGATGATGAAGGCGATCCGCACCGCGCTTGCGCCCTCGGGCTCGAGCGAACACGTACGCATCGTTTGCTTCATGACGGACGGCTACGTGGGCAACGACATGGCAATCCTCGACGAGGTCAAGCGCTATTCGAATGCGCGCGTGTTCTCCTTCGGCGTCGGCTCCTCGCCGAACCGATTTCCTGCTCGACAAGATGGCCGAGGCCTACCGGGGCGAGGTCGAATACGTCGCACTCGACAGCGATGGATCCGGCGGCGCGCTTCCACGAGCGTGCGCAACCCGCTGCTCACCGACATCGCGCGCTCGACTTCGGCGGACTGGCCGTCGAGGACGTGTATCCCAAGCGCGCATCCCGGACTTGTTCAGTGCGAAGCCGGTCATCGTGAAGGGCCGCTTCACCGAGGCTGGCAAGGGTGTGGTCAGGCTGACGGGCAAAATGTCCGGTAAGGCGTTCAGCCGCGAGATGCCGGTCCGGTTCGAGTCCAAACGGCCCGAGCACGAGGCGCTCGCCACGCTTTGGGCGCGGGCGAAGGTTGACGACTTGATGGGCCAGGACTGGAACGGCATCCAGAACGGTTCGCCGCGACCCGAGATCCGCCAGCAGATTACCCAGCTCGGTTTGGTCTACCGCCTGATGACGCAGTTTACGTCGTTCGTGGCCGTGGAAGAGACGATCGTGACCGAGGGCGGCGCGCCTCGCCGGATCGAAGTTCCGGTCGAGATGCCGCAGGGCGTTGACTACGAAGGCGTGTTCGGCGACCGATCACCGATACAGGCGAAGAAGGTTGCGTTCGCCTCGCGAGGGTTCGCGGGAGGGGCGCTTCAGGCGAACATCGCCCAAGAGGCCGTCGCGCCGCCACCCCCTGTCGCCCCGCACGGAGCGCGTGTCGATCAGGACGCCTCGAGCGACAAGGCGAGCAACCGGAGGCAGCGCGAAGCCAAGCTCGATGCCAAGCTGGGTGCGATTGTGGGCCAATCCGGCGTGAAGGTCGCGGTCGAGATCTGGCTGAGCGAGGCTACGCCGGAGGTGCTCAAGCAGCTCGAGGCGTTGGGCTTCGAGCTCAGCGAAGAGCCGAAGGTGGCCAAGATCCGGCTGGGACGGATCGGCGCGGACAAGCTGGCGGCGCTCGCAGCTCTGGATGCGGTGCGCTTCGTGAAGGCGCGTTAGGGCCTCTTCACCAGTTCGGCGGACGCTCGAAGTTGATCCGCCTTGATGGGGCCGTGGTACACGGGTTCGTGCGCCGCGCCCCTTCCTTGCCTGGACGCGGGATCAAGAACTTCGGGTCGTCGACGTGGCCGGCGGCCCGCACGTTTTCACCCGGCTGCTCGCCGTCGCCCAGGTCGCGGCGGGCCTGCTCGAGATAGCCCTCGAGTTGTGCCACAACCTCGGCTGGTCGCCGGCGACGTCGGTAGCTCGGCCGATGTCGCGCCAACAGGATTTCGCCGGAGGCGTGCAGCTTCCACTCGCCGCTGCGGACCGCCCTCAGCTCCGGCCCCGCGTAGAAGTAGAAGGCCTCGTGTGGGGACCGGGCGTTTGACGCGCGGCAAGGATGTCGGTGATGTCGCGGCCATCGATGACGCGGTCGGACGGAACGGGGGCGCCGGCTGGAGGCGAACGTGGGCAGCAGGTCGATCGTGCTCGTGACGGCGTCGGACGAAGAGCCGGCGGGGATCGTACCGGGCCACCAAGCGATCGTGGGCTCGCGCATGCCGCCCTCGAAGGTGGAGCCCTTGCGTCCGCGCAGGGGCCCGGCCGAGCCGCGGGCCGGTCCATTGTCGGAAGTGAAAATCACCAGCGTCTCGCGCTCGAGGCCGTTCACCCGGATCTCGTCGAGGACGCGTCCGACGCTCCAGTCGAGCTCCATCAGCACGTCGCCAAGCACGCCTTCGTCGGAGCGACCTTTGAAGCGCATCGACGAGTAGAGCGGCAGCACGTGCGCCATGGTGTGCGGCAGGTAGAGGAAGAATGGCTTGTCGACGTTTTCTTCGATGAAGCGGACAGCCTCTTCGGTGTAGCGCTCGGTCAAGGTGGTCTGGTCGCGAACCTCTTCAACCACTCCGTCGTTGCGCATCAGCGGCAGGGAGGTGGTTGCGTACGCCCGCTCGGGGGTTGTCGGGAATCATGTCGTTCGAGAGGCGCGTTCGAACCAATAGTCGAAGCCTTGGCGAGAAGGCAGGAACTCGGGCTGGTCGCCCTGATGCCATTTGCCGATGACGCCGGTGCGGTAGCCGCGCTCGCGTAGTAGTTCGGCGATGGTTGTTTCGGGGTTGAGCCCTTCTCGTCGCCCGGCTGGAGCACCGCGTGCCAGGACCCGCGCCGCCCATGCTGACGCGCTTGTAGCAGCCGGTGAGTAAGGCGGCGCTGAAGGCGAGCAGACCGGCGCAGCGTGTGCCGGTCGCTTCATGCCTTCGTCCGCCATTCGGTTCAGTTGCGGCGTCTCGATCGCGCCACCGAACGGCTGGATGTCGCCGTAGCCGACGTCGTCGAGAAAGATGATGACGAAGTTCGGTCCGGGCCGGGCCCGCCGCATCGCCGTCACCGAGCTGGGAACATCCCGGCATCAGGACGCATAACACCGTCCAGACCCACCAACGCTGCATCCAGAAGGACATAGAGTGGACCCTATTATGCCCAAACCGCGCGGCTAGGCCGAAACCTCACGACTCCTCTATAAAGCGGGTTCGCCGACAGCCGATGAAGTTGTTGAGCAAGGCCGAGCCGGACGCCGCGCCCAATGGACGAACAACAAGAGATCATCAAGGAATTTCTCGTCGAGAGCGTGGAGAATTCAACCAACTCGATCACGACTTCGTCGAGCTCGAGCAGTCCGGAAGATCACGATTTGCTCTCGAGCATCTTCCGCACCATCCACACGATGAAGGGAACCTGCGGGTTTCTAGGATTCGAACCCTTGAAGCGGTCACGCACCGCGCCGAGAACATCCTGAGCCAACTGCGCGAGGGAGAACGCGAACTGACCGCTCCGGTGACCACGTTGCTGCTCGAGACCGTCGACGTGGTCAAACGCATTCTGGCCTCGATCGAGCAGACGGGCGGCGTAGGCGAGGACACTTCGCCGAGCTGCGCGCGACCGTCTGCAAGCAGTTCGCGACGGGGCTGAGCCGGAACCGCGCGCCGCGGTCGAGCCACTGGAAGAAGAACCTGGCTCTGTCGAAGCCGCAGCCGCCGAAGAGTCGGAGCCGAAGGTTGAGGAAGAGGTCGCCGAGCCCATCGTGGCCGCCGTCCCTCCTAAGGCTGTGACCGAGAAGGCTTCTTCGGGAGAGCATCCGGTTCGACTCGGCGCAGCCGATTCAAACATCCGCGTCAGCGTCGATCTGCTCGACAGCCTGATGAACCTTGTCGGCGAACTGGTTTTGGCGCGCAATCAAATTCTGCAGTTCACCCAGACGCAGGAGGACTCCGGTTTCGTCAGCGCCAGCCAGCGCCTGAACCTGATCACCACCGAGCTGCAGGCCGACGTCATGAAAACGCGTATGCAGCCCATACGAGTGGTCTGGAATAAGTATCCGCGCGTGGTGCGCGACCTGGGCCAAGCCTTCGGCAAGCAGATCGAGCTGCAGGTGGAAGGGGCCGACACCGAGCTCGACAAGACGATCATCGAGGCGATCAAGGACCCTCTCACGCACATCATCCGCAACTCCTGCGACCACGGCATCGAGACGCCGGAGACGCGTGTGCTCGCCGGCAAGCCCGCCTGGGGGCGCCTGCTGCTCAAGGCCTACCACGAGGGCGGACAGGTCAATATCGAGATCGTCGACGACGGCGCCGGGATCGATCCGCAGAAACTCAAGCAAAAGGCGCTGCAGAAGGGGCGGATCGCGCCCGATCAAGCCGAGCGGATGACCGACCGCGAGGCGCTCAGTCTGATCTTTCTTCCCGGTCTGTCGACAGCGGCGAAGGTCACCAACGTCTCCGGACGCGGCGTCGGCATGGACGTCGTCCGCACGAACATCGAGAAGATCGGCGGCTCGATCGATCTGCAAAGCACAGTCGGGCGCGGGACGACGATCAAGATCAAGATCCCGCTCACGCTCGCCATCATTCCGGCGCTGGTGGTCGCCTGCGGGCGCGAGCGCTTCGCCATTCCGCAAGTGAATCTGCTCGAGCTGGTGCGCATCGAGCCCGGACGCGATCAGCAAATCGAGCGCATTCAAGGCGCGCCGGTGTATCGGTTGCGCGGCAAGCTGCTGCCGCTGATCTATCTCGACGACGTGTTGCGCATCAACTCGGCGCGCGCCGAGCGGGAATCGGTGAACATTGTCGTGCTGCAGGCCGACGAACAGACGTTCGGACTCGTAGTCGACGACGTGCAGGATACCGCCGAGATCGTCGTCAAGCCGTTGAGCAAGCTGCTCAAGTCGCTGGCCTACTGCGCCGGGGCGACGATCATGGGCGACGGACGGGTGGCGCTGATTCTCGATGTGCTCGGGCTGGCCCAGATGGGCGGCGTAATCGGCGAGACGCGGCAACACGGCACGCTCGCCTTCGAGATGCAGGGGGAGAGCGCGGGCGAGAAGCAAGCCGTGCTGTTGTTCCGCGCCGGAAGTCAGGAGCGGGTCGCAGTGCCGTTGGCTCTCGTCGACCGTCTCGAGGAGTTTGCACGCGAGCGCATCGAAATGTCGGGCGGGCGGCCCGTGGTGCAGTACCGCAACAAGATCCTGCCGCTGTTCTCGCTGGCGGAGTTTCTCGGCCGCGGCTCAGGCTCCAAATTGCCGGAGAAGGTGCGAGCCATCGTCTTCACCGAGGGTTCGAAGCGGCTTGGCGTCATCGTCGACGAGATCGTGGACATCGTCGAGGAATCGATTCAGGTTCGCGCCCGCTCTTCGCGGCGCGGCGTGATGGGCTCGGCGGTGATCGACGGCATGGTGACGGACTTCGTCGACTTGCAGGCGATCATCGAAGAGGTCGACAAGAGCTGGTTCGGCCGCCGTCGCGAGGAAAACAGCGGCGCACGAATTCTCGTTGCCGAGCCCTCCTCGTTCACGCGCGGGCTGATGCGCAACTACCTCGAAATGGAGGGCTATCGCGTGCTCGAGGCCGCAAGCTCGGACGAAGCCTTCGACCGTCTCTCCCGCGACGGCGCCGACCTGGTTGTCGCGAGCCTCGACCTGCCCGAACCTTTCGAGCTGCTGCGCCGCGTACGTACGCAGCCCGAGCTTGCCCGCATTCCGGCGCTCGGTCTTTCGAACATGAGCGAGGAGCCGGCGCGCTACTCCGAGGAAGACGTGCAGTTCGACGACTACCAGCTCAAGTTCGACCGCGCTTCGATGCTGCACTCGATCGAGAAGCTGGCACATGCCATCGAGCTGCGCGAACCCGCAGTGGCCGCAGGAGAGCGCGCATGAGGAACGAAGCCAACCACGAGAGCCTCCGCAGTTTGCGACAGTACGCAACCTTCGTCGTCCACGACCTGTTCCTAGGCGTCGACGTGCTCAAGGTGCAGGAGGTGCTGCGCTACCAGCCGATGACGCCGGCGCCTTGCGCCGACGGAGTCATCGAAGGCCTCATCAACCTGCGAGGCCAGATCGTGACGGCGTTCGACGTGCGCCGTCGCCTGGGACTGCCCGACCGCCCCGCCGAGAGCGAACCTATGAACGTGGTCATCCGCGCCGACGATGGCGCCGTGAGCTTGCTCGTCGACGAGATCGGCGACGTGATCGAGGTCGACAGCGACGACTTCGAGCCGCCGCCTGAGACGATTACTCGTGCTGCGCGCGAAGTGATCGAAGGCGTCTACAAGCTTTCCGATCGGCTGTTGCTCGTCCTCTCGTCGGAAAAAGTACTCAGGATCTAGATGTCCGCCATGCCCGCCGCCGCCAACGCTCGCCCACCCAAGCGCTCCTCCGCCAAGCCGCCCACGCTCTACAAGCGACTCGGAGGAGCGGCGGGCCTCGCCAAAGCGGTCGACCTGTTTTACGAGAAGATGCTCGCCGATCGCAAATTGGCGCCCTACTTCGACATGGTCGACATGAATCGGCTCAAGCGCCAGGAGCGGGCCTTCTTCGGCCAAGCGCTGGGCGGGCCGGCGAACCATAGAGGCGCCGACATGAAGGCAGCCCACGTCCACCTCGAGATCAGCCAAGCCGCCGACCGCACGGCCCGACACCTGGTTGCCGCGCTCGGCGAGCTTGGCGCGCCCAAGGCCACGATCGACGAGGTCGTCGCCGCCATTGCGCCGCTCGCTGACCAAATCGTTCAAGACCCGGCCACCTCCGCATTGCGCCGCAGTCTCGCCAAATTAGCCGACAAAGTCCAAGGAGAGCCTTCCCAAGCCATGCCTACCCGCACGCATTCTTCCGGCGGCGCAGCCGTCGCCGAGCCGCCGTCCGGGAGATACGACCAGCAGTCGCAGATCGACGCGCTCATGCGCTCCCAGGCCGTCATCGAATTCGATCTCGACGGCACGATCCTGACCGCCAACGACAATTTCCTCGACGCCATCGGCTACACCCTTGCCGAGATCCGGGGAAAGCACCACCGCATCCTCTGCGACAAGACTTACGTAGATACGCCGGCCTATGCGGACTTTTGGCGAGCGCTCGCGTCGGGTCAATACCAGACGGGCGACTACAAGCGCCTGACTAAGGACGGGCGAGAGGTCTGGCTACGGGCCTCCTATAACCCGCTGCTCGATCCCGAAGGACGGCCATATAAGGTGGTCAAGTACGCCTCGGAGATCACCGCCAACAAGTTGCGCGAGCTCGAGGCTGACCGCGTGCAGTCGATGATGGAGAACTCGCCCATCAATACGATGTTCGCCGACCGGGATCTCGTCATCCGCTACCTGAACCCGGCGTCGCGGGACACGCTGCGCAAGCTGGAGAACTTCTTGCCGGTCAAGGCCGACCAGATGATCGGCCAGTGCATCGACATCTTCCATAAGAACCCTGCGCACCAGCGCAAGATGCTGGCCGACCCGAACAACTTGCCGCACAAGGCTTACATCCAGCTCGGGCCCGAGACGCTCGGCCTGCTCGTGTGCGCGATTCGGGACAAGAAGGGCGAGTATCTCGGCGCGATGGTCACCTGGGAGGTCATTACCGAGCGGTTGGCGGCTGAACAGCGCGAAAAGGAGATGGCTGAGCGCGAGCGTCAGCAAGCTGAAGAGCTGCGGGACAAGGTCGACAGCATGCTTTCGGTGGTGCAGAAGGCCAAAGATGGAGACCTCACCGCCCAGATTCAGGTCTCGGGCAAGGACGCCATCGGGCAAATGGGCGACGGTTTGGGCGGCCTGCTGCGCGACCTGCGCGAGGCGATGACCCAGATCGCCGAGAACGCACAACACGTTGCCTCGTCCGCCGAAGAGCTGACTGCTGTGAGCCAGCAGATGGCCGGCAACGCTGAAGAGACCGCCACGCAGGCCGGCGTCGTCTCCACGGCTAGCGAAGAAGTGACCCGCAACGTACAGACTGCAGCGACGGCCGCGGAGGAGATGTCGGCCTCGATTCGCGAGATCGCCAAGAGCTCGGGTGAAGCGGCGAAGATCGCCAAGCAGGCCGTGAACGTGGCAGACTCGGCGAACAAGACGATCAAGGAGCTCGGTGATTCGAGCGTCGAGATCGGCAAGGTCATCAAGGTCATTACCTCGATCGCGCAGCAGACGAACTTGCTCGCGCTCAACGCCACCATCGAAGCGGCTCGCGCCGGCGAAGCGGGTAAGGGCTTCGCGGTCGTCGCCAATGAGGTCAAGGAGCTGGCCAAGCAGACCGCACAGGCTACCGAAGACATCTCGCAGAAGATCGAAGCGATTCAAGCCGGCTCGACCGGGGCGGTGGAGGCCATCGCCGAGGTCGGCGCGATCATCAACCAGATCAACGACATCTCGAACACCATCGCCAGCTCGGTCGAAGAGCAGACGGCGACGACGAACGAGATCAGTCGCAACGTCAGCGAGGCGGCGCGCGGCTCGGCCGAGATTTCGGAGAACGTCACGGGCGTGGCCGCCGCGGCATCGAGCACCACGCAAGGGGCCAACGACACGCTGCAGGCAGCCACGGGGCTGTCCGAGATGGCGGCGCACCTGCAACAACTAGTGGACCGCTTCAAGCTCTAAGAAACGACACAGGACAAGTATAAGGACGAGTCGCGTCATGGAGAAAGCCCTCATCATCGACGATTCGCGCGCGATCCGGCGCATCCTCGGCGCGACCGTCCGCGAGCTGGGGTTCGAGGTCAGTGAGGCCGAGAACGGCCGTGAGGCGCTCGAAGCCCTCGACCGCATGGACGAGCCGGCACAGCTCATCCTGGTCGATTGGAACATGCCCAAGATGAACGGCCTCGAGCTCGTCACGGCCTTACGCGCGCAGGGCCGCTACAACTCCGCCAAGATCATGATGGTCACCACCGAGACCGCCGCCGAGCAGATGATCAAAGCGCTCGAGGCGGGCGCGGACGAGTACATCATGAAGCCTTTTTCCAAGGAGGCGATCCTCGACAAGCTGCGCTTGTTGGGGATCGTCAACTAGCGCGGCTGCAACGGGAAAGCCTCGATGGCCGATTGGGCGCAGTCATCCACGACGGACAAACCGATCCGAGTCCTGGTGGTCGACGACTCGGTCGTCATCCGACGCTTGGTGACCCTTGCACTTCGGGAGGATCCGACGTTCGAAGTCGTGGGTATCGCAGCAAACGGCAAGATCGCCTTGCACAAGATCCCGCAGATTCAGCCGGACGTCGTCACGCTCGACATCGAGATGCCGGAGATGGATGGGCTCGAGACGCTCAAGCGGATCAAGAAGGACTACCCCCGCATCCGCGTGGTGATGTTCTCGACGCTGACCCAGCGCGGGGCGCACTACACGTTCGAGGCGCTCACCCTGGGCGCCGACGAGTACGTTACGAAAGCCGCGAACGTGGGTCCGCTGGATACCTCGCTCGCCTCGCTGCGCGCCGAGCTGGGGCCGAAGATTCGTCAATTCTTTCAGCGCCCCCCAAGGACGGAGGCGCGTCCGGGGACGGCTCCGCCTCCGCCGAGACCCGTGACGCCGTCGCCGACGTTCCGTCAGGCTGCTGGGCGCATCGACATCGTGGCGATCGCGGTCTCGACGGGAGGCCCCAACGCGCTTGCCGAGGTTTTTCCGGTTTTGCCAGCCGGGCTGCGTTGTCCCGTGGTCATCACTCAACACATGCCGCCCATGTTCACGCGTCTGCTTGCCGAGCGGCTCGACGCGAAGAGTCCGTTGCGCGTCTTCGAGGCAGCCGACGGCATGGAGATCGAGCCCGCCTCTGCCTATTTCGCTCCGGGAGATCATCACTTGACCGTACGGCGCGTCCCGGGCAAGGTCGTGGCCAAGCTCAACCAGGATCCACCCGAGAACTCCTGCCGGCCCGCGGCGGATGTGATGTTTCGCTCGGTGGCTGAGACCTACGGCGGCGCCTGCTTGGCCGTCGTGCTGACCGGGATGGGGCGAGACGGCCTCGCCGGGGCGCGCATACTCAAGCAGGCTGGCGCTAGAGTTCTCGCGCAAGACGAGGCGAGCAGCGTGGTTTGGGGCATGCCGGGCCATGTCGTCCAAGCCGGCTTGGCGGACGAGATTGCGCCGATCGGAAAGATCGCAGGTTCGATTGCGCGCTTCGTAGGAAGGTGAGATCCCGATGCCGTTGACCCCGACGCCCGCGCGTCCCACGCCCACGATATCGTCGGAGAACTTCCGTTTTCTCTGCGAGGCCATCTACAAGGACTCCGGGATCGTCATCGACGAGTCGAAGCACTATCTGGTCGAGGCGCGCTTGAACCCGCTCGTTCGCACCGAAGGCCTCGACGGGCTCGACAGCTTGTGTAACTTGATTCGGGCCGTCTCCGGCGCGAAGCTGCGCGGGCGCGTGGTCGAGGCGATGACCACGAACGAGACGCTGTTCTTCCGCGACGTCAAGCCCTTCGACTCGCTGCGCGACGTGGTCTTTCCGGAGCTTTTTGAACGCAAGAAGCTCGAGCGCAAGATTCGCGTCTGGTGCGCGGCCTGCTCGTCTGGGCAGGAGCCCTACAGCATCGGCATGCTTTGGCGCGAGATTGCGCTGCCAGGATGGGAGCTGCAGATTCTGGCGACGGATCTTTCCGACGACATTCTCGCCAAGGCGCGCGCCGGAAGCTTCTTGCAGTTCGAGGTCAACCGCGGTCTGCCGGCCAAGTACCTCGTCAAGTACTTCCAGCGCGAGGACGGCAACTGGGTCATCAAGTCTGAGATCAAACAACTCATTCGCTGGGAAAAGTTCAACTTGCTCGACAGCATGAGCCAGCTCGGCCCGTTCGATCTGGTCTTCTGCCGCAACGTGCTCATCTACTTTGACCAGCAGACCAAGTCGCGAATCCTTTCGGGCATTCGCAGCCGGATGAACCGTGGCGCCTATCTGTTTTTGGGCGCCAGCGAATCCACGCTCAACCTTGACGAGACGCTGAAGCGCACCGTCGTTGGCCCGAGCGTGGCCTACCAGAATCCCGGGTAGAAACTGCGATGTCCAGCGAAGGCTTGAAGAGGAGTCCCCGCCGTGGCCGCTGATCTGACCCACGAAGTAACCCGCCAGGAAAAGCTCGCCTCGAGCATGGTGCAAGACGTGTTCTCGACCATGCTCGCTCTGGAGATGTGGCCCTGCGAGGAGGCGATGGATGCGACGGATTTCCCCGTGCTCGGCGTCGTCTTTTTCGCGGGCGGGCGCAAGGGCGCAGTGCAACTCGAGCTCGAATCGGGGTTGGCTTACCGCATTACGGCGCACTTGATGTCTACCCCGGAGCCGGACGAAGTCGACTCCGACGTTTGTGATGCGGTGGGAGAGGTGGTCAACATGATCGCCGGCAATCTCAAGGGAACGCTGCCGCCGGATACGGTGATGTCGATGCCCGCCGTCGTCTCGGGCGAGGGGTTCTCGCTCTCGATCGCCGGCGCGAGCCAGTGCGACAAGCTGGGCTTCGCGACGGCGGACGGGCGCTTCCGGGTGACGCTGATCCAAACGCACAACGGCTAGGTTGCGAAGCCCGCGGCGGTCCCGGCGCGCTACACTGACTTTCGTCATGGTTTCGCGACGCGATCTCTTCCTCGGCGCTGCCGCAGCAGCGGCCGCCGGCTGTGCCCAATCGGGCGGCCGCGCCCAATCCGGCGCTCAAATTACCAAGGCAGTCCTCATCTCGATGCTGCCGAAGGGCGTGCCCTACGAGGAGCGCTTCCAGATCGCCAAGGCGGCTGGCTTCCCGGCCATGGAGGCGCAGACGACCAAGGACGACGCTGAAGCGAAGCTCATCGCCGAGGCGGCCGAGAAAGTCGGGCTGCGCATCCACTCCGTGATGAACATGGAGCACTGGGCGCACCCGCTCTCGAGCCCCGATCCTGCCGATGTGGACGCCTCGGTGGCCGGCATGGAAGCTTCGCTGCGCCAGGCCAAGCTCTACGGCGCCGACGCGGTGCTGCTAGTGCCCGGCGTGGTGCGCGACGACACCACCTACGAACAGGCCTGGGAGCGCTCGATGAAGGTCATCCGCGAGCGTATTCTGCCCGTCGCGGAGCAGCACAACGTGGTCGTCGCCATGGAAGAGGTTTGGAATAAATTTCTCCTGACCCCACGGGACTTCGTGCAGTACGTCGACGAGTTCAATCACCCGTTGGTGAAGGCCTATTTCGACGTCGGCAACGTGGTGCACTACGGCGTGCCGCAGCACTGGATCGACGCGCTGGGCGACCGCATCGTCAAGGTTCACTTGAAGGATTACTCGCGCCAAGCCGGGTTCGTGAACTTAGGAGATGCGGGCGAAGGCGGCGTCGAGTGGCCGAAAGTGCGCCAGGCTTTCGACAACATCGGCTACAAGGGTTATGCGACGGTCGAGCTCAAGGGCGGTGATCAAGAGTATCTCGCGGACGTTGCCCAGCGCGTCAACAACCTGCTGGCGTTGAGCTGATGGATTGGAAGGGCTTCACCCACGCTCTGTTGCGCATTGCCGCGGGGCTGATGTTCCTACCCCATGGAGCGCAGAAGTTGTTCGGACTTTGGGGCCGCGACCCTGCCATCTTGGCTTCGCAGAGCGGCGTCGGCGGTGTGATCGAGCTTTTCGGCGGCCTACTGCTCGTTGTGGGGCTGTTCACGCGCTGGACCGCGTTTCTCTGCTCGGGAACGATGGCAGTCGCATTTTGGCAATATCACGTTGCGGGCTCCTGGGCTGATCTTGGCGTGGGTGCGCTGCATCCGCTGCTCAACCGCGGCGAGCTTGCCGCGCTCTACTGTTTCGTGTTCTTGTTCCTGTGGGGCAACGGCGCGGGACCGTTCTCACTCGACGCTCGCCGCGGCAAGTAGCCAGGTAAGAAAGGCGCGCGCTGCGCTCACGCAAGCGATGGACTTCAAGGACCACGTCAAGTCGTCGGTCGACATCGTCCGGGTCGTGGGCGACTACGTCCGCTTGAAGAAAAGCGGCTCGGAGCGGTGGGTCGGCCTTTGCCCTTTCCATTCCGAAAAGACGCCGTCGTTCTCGGTGCAGTCACGCTTGCAGATCTACAAGTGTTTCGGTTGTGGCAAGAGCGGCGACGTGTTCAACTTCGTCATGGAGCATCAGGGTTGAGCTTCTATGAAGCGCTCACGATGCTCGCCGAGCAGAATGGCATTCCGGTGCCACAGCGGCGCGAGGGCCCGCAAGCCGACGCTGAGACCAAGAGACGCGAGGCGTTGCATGCCATGCATGACATCGCGCAGCGGCATTTCGCGCAGCAGCTCAACTCGCCCGCTGGCCGTGAAGCGCTGGCTTATCTCGAAGCCGCCAGCTCAACCGCGAAGACGTCGAGCGTTTCGGGTTGGGCTACGCGCCGGCCGGCAATCGCTTGCTTGCCATTTTTCGCCGGGAGGGCTTTTCGGATGAGCACATGGCCGAATCCGGCTTGGTTGACCGTTCGGCCGAGAGGGGGGACTTCTACGATTTTTCCGCGACCGGCTGATGTTTCCCATCGCCTCCCAAGCCGGCAAAGTGATCGCCTTCGGCGGGAGGCGCTGCGCGACGACCAGCAGCCCAAGTACCTCAACTCCCGCGAAACGCCGATCTACAACAAGAGTGCCGTGCTCTACAACCTCAATCGCGCCAAGGAAGCGATGCGGAAGGAAAACCGCGTCGTGCTCGTCGAGGGCTACATGGATGTCATCGGCGTGGCGCGCACCGGCGTGGGCGAGATCGTTGCGACCTGCGGTACACGGTTGACGCCGGATCATGTGCGCGTGCTACGGCGGCTGGTCGATCACGTCGTGGTGAACTTCGACTCTGACCGCGCCGGCGTCGAAGCGGCGGAACGCTCGGTCGGACCGCTGCTCAAGGAAGGCTTTGCGGTGCGCGTGCTCGAGCTGCCGGGCGGCCTGGACCCGGACGAATACTGTCGCGAGCACGGCCCAGACGCTTACCGTGATCGGCTCGGTGACGCGCCTAGCTATTTCGTCTGGCTCGAGGAGCAGACGCGCCGGCTTCGATCTCGCGACGCCGGAGGGTCGCGCCGAGGCATTCCGTTACTTGTTGCCTTCGATACAACTGTTGCCGGATAAGGTGCAACGTGCAGCGATTGCGCAGAACATCGCGGAGCGAATGCGTGTCGACCGCGGGCTGATTCTCGAAGAGTTTCGGCGCGCGGCTGTGGAACGCGACCGGCGTCCCGCGCCGGTTGCGTCCCATCCGCTTTCCCACGGAGAGCGGTTGTTGGTCGAGCTCTTCCTCGACTCGGCCGAAGCGCGCGCAGAGATGCTCGAGCGCACCGCCGAGTCGACCTCTGCGCAGCGCATGCCCGGCGCGACGATTTTCTCGACGATGCTCACCGTCGCGCAGTCTGGCGAGACGTTCGACTTTTCCGCGTTGGACGCGCGTCTCGAGCCGCGTGACCGCGATAGCATGGCCGCAATCGTGTTCGATCGGGACCGTCGTGAAGTATCGATCGAAGAAGGACGCCAAGCCGTCGGGGCAATCGAGCGCCTGCGTTGGGAGCGCGAGTATCGTCAAGTTCGGCGCGAGATCGCCGAGGCGGAGCGCTCAGGCGATCGAGAAAAAAGCCTAACTCTACTGCAACGAAAGGTTGAGCTGGAACGCCGTCTGGGCGTGGGTCGTGGCTCAGCGGGCTAGGACGAACACTCTATCCAGCCTTTTTTCAGCCGATGAGAGGATCTAGGGCGGAACGTCGCTGTTATAGATGCTGGTGTAGAATGGGAGCGCGCAAAGAAGGGCGCCCAGCTTGGAATTCGCCCGGCCGTAAGGCCACTCGGCGAATGCGCGTAGAGTCACTCCGAATGGGGCACAAAATCGAAGTGAGCACGGAAACTCGCGAAGCGCAACGCAGGACCGGTACGGTCGATCGATTCCTGAAGGATCTCGACAAGCCGGATTTTGACGTAGACGAGTCGCCGAACGACGAGGACGATTCCGACGACGAGTCCTCCTCGGAAACGGAGGCCTCGGCGCAAGTCGAGCTCGAGCCGGGCCTCGATGATCGCGGCGGCGATCCGGTGCGCACCTACCTGCGCCAAATGGGCGCGGCCCCGTTGCTTACACGAGAAGGCGAAGTTTCGATCGCGCGCCGCATTGAACGCGGACGTAAGTTGATTCGCCGTACGATCTTCGGCAATCCCGTTGCTTTGCGCGAGATCGTCACGCTGGCCGAGCAGATTGGCAGCGGCGCTCGCTCGATTCGCGAAGTCTGCACGGTCGACGACGGCGACGATGGGCAAGGCGCGAAGGGCAGCGAAGCGCTGATTGCACAGCTCAAATCATTCGAAGACTTGGCTGCGCGCGTCGAGTCCGCGCGCGCTCGGCTGCGGCCTTCGAGTAAGGCGCGCAAAAGCGCGGACCTGCGGAAGCTCGTCTGGGAATCCAACCGCCTGAGGGTGGAAGCTGTGCGCGTGCTGCGCGGCATCCCGTTTACGAGCGACGAGATCGATCGCTTGGGGCGGTTGGTCTGCTCGCGCTGCCGCGAGATGGAGCAGACGGAGCGTCGGCTCGAAGAAGCGCGGGCGCTCGCCGCCGTGGTGGAGTCCTCGCGCGCCGAGGAAGCCAAGCGGTTGCGCGAAGAAGTCACGCAACTCCAGGAGCGTCTCGATGCCACGCAGCTGGCCTCCGGCGCTACCTGCGAGGAGATGCGCGCTGCGGTTGCCCGCATCCGTCGCGGTTCGGCTATCGCCGGCTCGGCAACCAAGGAGCTCGTTGAGGCGAATTTGCGACTGGTGGTCTCGATCGCCAAGCGCTACGTCAATCGCGGCATGCACTTCCTGGACTTGATCCAGGAAGGCAACATTGGCCTGATGAAGGCGGTGGACAAGTTCGAGTACCGCCGCGGCTACAAGTTCTCGACCTACGCGACCTGGTGGATTCGGCAAGCCATCACTCGCTCGATCGCCGACCAGGCGCGTACCATTCGCATTCCGGTACACATGATCGAGACGATCAACCGGCTGATTCGCACGCAGCGACAACTCGTGCAGGAGTACGGGCGCGAGCCGACTGTCGAAGAGATTGGCGAGGCGATGGATCTTCCGCCGGCGCGCGTGCGCAAGGTGATGAAGATCGCGCAGGAGCCAATTTCGATCGAAACGCCGGTGGGCGAAGAGGACGATTCGCACCTAGGCGACTTCCTCGAGGATTCCGACCAGCCGTCGCCAGCGGATGCGGTGATCAATCTGAACCTGCGCGCACAAACTTCACAGGTGCTGCGCACGCTCTCGCCGCGGGAGGAGCGCGTGATCCGCATGCGCTTTGGTCTCGAAGACGGATCTGAGCATACGCTCGAAGAAGTTGGGCAGAAGTTTGCGGTTACGCGCGAGCGCATCCGCCAGATTGAAGCGAAGGCGCTGCGCAAGCTGCGGCACCCCAGCCGTAGCCGCCGGTTGAAGACCTTCGTCGAACCGAATCGCGGCGCCTAGGCTAAGGCAGCGATAGCCGCTGTGCGAAAAGAGAAAAACCCCGGTGGTGATCGCCGGGGTTTTCGTTTTCTAGACCAATTCGAGCTCGATGGCTCCGCTTTCGCGGTCGATACTCTTCACCTTGAAGGATCGAAGCTGTCCAGCTTCGAGGGCTTGTCCGCCCCCGCCGCCTTCTCCGCCCTTCCAGGCTGCTTCCAGCATGGCGCTCAGCGAGGAGACGTCGCCGCCCGCGGCAGGCTCTGCCGCCGCGCCGCTCGATTGTGGGGCGGCGCCGACCGAGCATGCGCCCTTGACGCCTTCGCCCAGTTCGACTTCTGCGCGTGAACCCTTCACCTTGGTGATGCGGCCGCTCACGGTCTCGCCCTCTTGTAGTGTCTCCATGTAGCGGTCTTGCTCCGTCGGCTCGAGTTGGCGCATGCCAAGCTTGAGCCGGCGCCGCTCACGGTCGACTTCGAGCACCTTCACGCGGACCTTGTCGCCCACGCGCACCGCTTCGTTGGGGTGGTTCAGCCGCTTCTCCGAGGTGATGTCGCTGACGTGCAGCAGTCCCTCGATGCCGTCGAGCACCTCGACGAAAGCGCCGAAGTTGGTCGTCTTGCGGATCACGCCTTCGGTCGCAGTTCCGGGCGGCAGGTCGGACTCGACGCGGTCCCATGGGTCGCCTAGGGCCTGCTTGAGGCCCAGCGCCACGCGCTTCTGCGCCAAGTTGATGTCGAGAATCACCGTCTCGACTTCGTCGCCAACCTTGAGAATGTCGCTTGGGTGACGCACGCGCTTCGCCCAGCTCATCTCCGAGACGTGGATCAATCCCTCGAGCGCCGGGGATCAACTCGACGAAGCGCCGAAGTCCTTCAGGCGCGTCACGCGGCCGCGGACGCGCTGACCCACTCGAACTGCTCGCCGGCTTGCGTCCACGGGTCGGGCTCGAGCTGTTTGCGTCCGACGGCGATACGGCGACCTTCCTCGTCGACGCGCAAGACCTTGACGTCAATTTCGTCGCCCTCTTTGAGTACCGAAGCGACGTCTTTCACGCGGCCCCACGACAGGTCGGAGATATGCAGCAGCGCATCCACTCCGCCCAGGTCGACGAATGCGCCGAAGTCGCGGATGCTGCGCACCACGCCTTTGAGGATGGCGCCCTCGCTGAGGCCCGCCACCGCCTGTTGGCGTTGCCGTTGCCGTTCTTCCTCGAGCAGCACGCGGCGGTCCAGTACGACATTTTGGTCCGCGATCTCGAGCTGCACGATCTTCGCGCGGATTTCGTGGCCGACCAGCGCCTCGAGCGCCTCTTGATCGCGTTCGCCTGAGCGCGAGGCTGGCAGGAATGCCCGGGCGCCGACGTCGACGGCGAGGCCGCCCTTGACGACCTCGGTCACTTTGCCCACCACGCTCGCCCCGGCGGCGTAGGCCGCCTCGAGGTGTGTCCAGTCTGTCGGCCGCTGTGCTTCCACGCCGGTTAGCAGCAGGTAGCCCTCTGGTGAGCGCCCGGTGACGGTGACTTCAATCTTGTCGCCCGACTTCCACTCAGGACTCTTGCCGCCCTTTACGTTCGGCGTGGGCAGGAAGGCTTCGGACTTTTCGCCCACGTCGACAAATGCGCCGTCAGGACGCACGGTGACGACAATGCCTTCCAGCACGCCGGTCGGCGTTTCGCTTTCTTCGGCGGGAGCGCCATGCTCCTGCTGCTCAACCAAACGCTCAAATTCGTCTTCGTCGGGGATGACGATGTCGTCGTCGTCCTCGTCGTCGCCGTCAGCGGGCATTGCCGGCATCGCTGGCATGGCGGCTGCTTGCGGCGGCGCGACCGTTGGTTTGGCGACAGGCTTTGGATCTGGCTTCGCAGCCGGAGCCGGCTCAACGGCGGGCTCAACCTCGTCGTTTTCGTCGAAATCCGGATCCTCGGGTTCCGGCGCCTTCGGCATCGGCGGCTGAACCGGCCGAAAGGGCGTTTTCGTCGCGGACGACTCCGAGGGGGCCAAATCTTTTGGCGCTTTATTGGGCAGCGGCGGGAACTCCGAACTCACAGACACCACTCCTACACAGGGACAACCTCTTATTGTCCCACAGGGCCCGGCTGCGAAGCACCCGTCGAAACTTCGCGGGCGCCGGCGGTGTCTTTGGATGAGTCCGTAAGGTCGCGGACCAAACCCCGGGGCGCGGGCTCGCCGTGAGAGCGGCGGGCCCGCGATTTCATTGCTAATTGCGCACTTTTCCGAGCAAATCCGACTCTTCGCTCGACGGCTTTTCGACTCGTCCGCCCAGGTGTCGGGCAAGGAACTGCTCCGCCTCGGCGTAGAAAGCCATCCGTTCTCTGGACGAGAAAATCCGTGACCCTCGTCCGGATAGAGCAAATAGTCGACCTCTTTGCCCTTCCCGCGCAGCTCGGCGACGATCTGGTCGCTCTCGGCTTGCTTGACGCGCGGGTCGTTCGCGCCCTGGACGATCAGCATCGGGATGCGAATCGCGTCCGCCTTGAACAGCGGCGAGCGCGCTTCGAGGAAGTCGCGCTCCTTTTCGATGTCGCCGACACGAACGCGGAACTGGTGCATCAGGGGCGCCCAGTAGGGAGGGATCGACTCGATCAGGGTGCAGATGTTCGACGGGCCGACAATGTCGACGGCGCAGGCAAACACATCCGGCGTGAAGGCCGCGCCTACGAGCGCCGCGTAGCCGCCGTAGCTTCCGCCATAGATCGCCACACGCTTGGGGTCGGCCACGCCTTCCGCAACCGCCCACGCCACTGCGTCGAGCAAGTCGTCATGCATGCGCCCGGCCCATTCGCGGTTCCCCGCGTTGAGGAACTTCTTACCGAATCCGGTCGAGCCGCGGAAGTTGACCTGCAACGTAGCGTAGCCCCGATTAGCCAGCCACTGCGATTCCGGGTCATAGCCCCACTCATCGCGCGCCCACGGCCCCCCGTGGACGTTGAGCACCAGTGGAAGGTTCCTCGCTTCCACGCCCGGGGGCGTCGTGAGGTAGCAGACCAAGTCGAACCCGTCGCGCGAGCGCACCGTCACCGGATGCATCTCCGCTAGCGGTTGGCCTTCGAGCGCGGGCCGATTGGTGAACAGGAACGTCGCTTCGCTCTTCTCTCGGTCCCAGGCGTAGTAGCGCACCGGACCGGTGTCGCGCGTAAAGGCGACCAGCCAGGTTCGGTCGGCTTTGTCCCGGCTGACGATGTTGAGCTCCCCGTCCTCGACATTTGCCAGCTTTTCGAAGTCTGCGCCGACGGCCTCGTCGAGGATCGTCCACTCCAGCCGATGCAACGCGAAGCCGACGGCCTGGACGTGATGCTTGGTCGGGTGCCGCATCACCGGGCCTACGTCCACTTGGTCGTTACGTGCAAGGGTGCGTCTCGCCCGCGTCGTGAGGTCGATCTCGTAAAGCTCGGTGGTATCGCTCTCGAGACTGTCCTCGATGTAGAGGCCCTTATCGCCCGGGGTGAATCCCAATGCGCCCCCATTGTCTTCGGGGCCCCATTCCAAGAACTGCGCCATCTCGCCGCCAGGCTCCTGCGAGACGAGCAGCACGAAACCGCCCTCAGGCGTGGCCGCCTGCGCGCCGCGCACGCGAAAAGCGTTGTCGGTTAGCCAGCCGACGAAAGCTCCCGGGTTTTCCGCTTCGCGGACGCTCTTGCCGGAGTCGAGCTGCACGCGATGTAGATCGAACAGTTGCGGATCGCGGTCATTGACGGCGACCAGTACTTCTCCGGGATGGTTTTTGTCGGTGATGACGTCCGAGACCGTTGCGTTCTCGAACGGGGTCAGGTCGCGGCTCTCACCGCTTGCGAGGTCCACCGCGCGTAGAGGTGGTAGTTCTCATCGCCATCGCGGTCCTGCACGTAGAGGATGCGCTGGCTGTCCTCAAAGAACATCCGGATCCGACGGTGGTGGCCGGTCGTGCGTGACGACGCGTTCCGGTTTCTCCGCCAATCGTGACGCACCCCAACGTTGAGCACGCCTTCATCCGGCGCAATCCACGCAAGCTGCGCGCCGTCCGGGCCTGCTGGGCGAGGTGCGCTCGGGATTTCCGAACAGAACAGAGCGGGGAATCAACGTCGAGGCTTCAGACATGGAACAGGTACAGGATAGCGGAACGTCCGCCGCCTGGGGATGTTCGAACGCCTGTCTGGAGGGCGTTTGAACTATTTTCATGGTCTTTCGCACTCAGAATAGGCTACAATCTCGGCGATGAGTACGGTCATGGAGACGCACGGATTCAGCCGCGCTGATGTCCGCCGTATTCTCAAAATCCAAGAAAGCAGCTTGAAGTCCTGGGAGTGCATGCTTCATGAGGCGCGTGGCCGTTTCGAGTTCCCAGACCTGACCGCGTTGCGCGCGATCAAGAAGCTGCGTGAGAACAACGTTCCCTCCGCGCGGATCCGCGCGTCCTTGAATGCGCTGCGCGACAGAATCGGAGTCCGACGTCCGCTTTCTGAGTTGCGCTTGGCTGCCGGTCGCTTCGTCACGGTGGAGATGCCGCACGTGAAGATGGAAGCGCTGACGGGTCAGCTTCGCTGGACTTCGAAAGCGCTGCCCCCGCTGAGCGCGTGGCGGTGGTCGAGCGGCCCGGAACGGCCGGTGCCGGTTCGTCGCGTGGAAGAGGCCGAACGTGGTTCCAGCGCGGTCTGCCATCGAAGAAGCGGGCGGTCCTGGCGGCCGAGGCGGCCGAAGCCTATACGCGCTCTCTCGAGCTCAATCCGCGGGCGGCTGGGGCCTGGGGTCAACCTAGGTACCTTGCGTTACCGTGACGCACTACGGCTGAGAAGCATTACCGCAAGGCGCTGTCGATCACTTCCGGAATACGCCTTTGGCGCACTTCAATCTCGGCAACGTCTGCGAAGAGACCGTGGGCATGGATGAAGCCATCGAGCGCTACGAGCAGGCGCTGCAGTTGAACCCGTCGTACGCGGACGCGCACTACAACTTGGCGTTGGTCTACGAACGGCGCCGCGAGCCGATGCGCGCTGCGCGCCACTGGCGGCACTACCTCAAGCTCGATCCAGGCAGCCCCTGGGCGGGCATCGCGCGGCGCCAGCTCAAGGGCCTGTTGCAGGTCACGCCGGGCGGCGCGAAGTAACGCGAACCCTATTCCTCGTTTGGTCGAATCCGTAGGATACGCGTCCCGCTGCGTAGACGGTCGAGCACGTCGTCGCCTGCGAGCAGTCGTCCGGAAGTCTGGTGTAGCGGCCCTCGGCTCCGGGTAGCGGCGTCAGCGCGATGAAGAATTCCGGGGCGTCGGTCGTACGCCCTGCGCGCACCATGCCCAGAGAGCCGCGCAGAAAAGGCGCAGGGCTCGGTTCGGGCGTGAGCAGCGGCGAGCTCGGCTTGGCCGGGACTTGTGCGTAGTCGTCGGGAAGCACGCTGAACGGTTGTCCGTCGAACTGCGCCGCGATGGCCATGTCGTAGAACCGTTCCGCGGCGAGAGGAGCATTCTCGTAGTCGAGAGTGAGCGGGAAGCTGCCTTCGGGCGTTTCCACGACAAGACTGCGTCTGGTGCGCGGCGGGCGATCTGCTGCAGTTCTTGCGGCGTGAATGGCCTCCGCTGCCCGGCGGCGGCTGTTTGCGACCGGTAAAGGCAGCGGCAGCGGCGAGCGCAGATCGAGTACGCGTCCGGCGCGGCGCGCGCGATCTTCCCAGTGGCGCGGGTCGCGCCGCCTCCGTTCCATCAGACCGGCAGCCTGTCGGTTACCGCCGGATGCGGATCGCCCGCTAACGCTGTGATGATCTCGCGTACGCTCATCGCCGCCGGTGTGCGGCGGCCCAAGCGGCTTCGATGCGCACTTTGGGGTCCGGATCGGCGGCGGCGCGGCGCAGCGCCTCGAGCGCTTGATCGTCCAGCTCGCAGCGGCCCAGCCCTTGCGTCATCACTGCGGCGCGCAACACAGCGGCGTTGCGGTCCTGTGTCAGGTTCGAGAACGAGCGCCGGATGCCCTCGTCGCGCGCACGGTGCGCGTATGGTGTTCAGCGTCACAGCAGCCGCCCAGCGGATGTCCTGATCGTTGGAGGAGAGGGCGCGGCGATCCAGGGGATGAGCTCGCGTGCGTTCATCCGAGCGAGCGCCGTGAGCGTGTAGACCATCGGAGCGGGCGTTTCAGGCCGCTTCCGCCGCAGCCTTCCAACGCATGGCGCCCAAGCGCTTCTACGGCAGGGGCGACTACCTGCCGCTCGTCGTCGCCGAGCGCGGCCAGCAAAGCATCCGCAGCCCGCTGGTCTGGCTCGGCGGTCCCTCTAGGTACTCCGCGTCCTCCATCAATCCCAGCCCAAAGGCGGCCATGGCACGCACGCTCGGGGCGGGAGAGGAGAGCGTCGCCGGATCAGCGCCGGCCTTCCGGCTGGGTCGCCGATGCGTCCCAACGCCAGGCAGGCGCGCGCTCGTTGCTCAGCGATCGTGTTGGTCGTCGCCTGCACCAGTAGCCAGTCGTCGATCCGGAACGCCTGCTCGCGCTCGAGGAAGTCGCCCTCGATGCGATGCCCTGGACGGGTGGAGATCAGCCAACCGGCGGCGAGAGCCAGCAGCGTCATGCAGGCCGCCAGCAGCTTCACCTCGTGGCGCTTGAAGAAGGAGACGTCCACCGCAGCCATCCTACTAAACTGAGGACTCCGCCCAATGCGAGTCCAGATCTTCTCCGACATCCACAGCGACCTCGCCGCCCTCGAGCGCAACGCGCAAGTCGACGTTGACCCCACCATGCGCCGGCGATCTCTGCAACTGGGGACGGTTTGACGCTTTGTGGAGATTTTGCGCCCGCTCGGCGAAAAGCTCTGGGTGATGCCTGGGAACCACGAGACGTCTGCGCAGATCGCGGAATTCTGCGCGAAATTCGGCTTTCGGGACTTTCACGGCGCGAGTTTCGAGCAGGGCGGTTGGCACTCGCGGGCTTGGGATATTCGAGCCCCACGCCGTTCAACACGCCGGGCGAGTACAGCGAGGGAGGAACTGGCCGCGAAGCTCGGGCGTTGCCGTTCGATCCGCTCGTGTTGGTTTGCCATGCGCCGCCGGCCTCCACCGCACTCGACAGAGCGGGCGAAGGCATGCACTTCGGCAGCAAGGCGTCGCGGACTTTCTTGGCGCGCATCCGCCTGCACATTTCTTCTGCGGACACATCCACGAGGCTTCCGCGGCCACAATGTCGCGATTGGGCCGACGCAGGCCCGCAACGTGGGCAAGTCGGGCTACCTGCTCGAAGCTCTGAAGAGCGGCGGCGCGCTATACTTTTCGGTTCCTAGGGAGGACTACATCTGGAGGAAAATCGGAGTCGTTGGTCTTGGATTCATGGGCGCTACACATCTCGAGGCCTGGTCGAAAGTTCCCGGCTTCGAATTGGGCGCGGTCTCGAGCCACGACGACAAGAAGCTCGCGGGCGGACCTGACCGGAACGGCCGGGCAAATCTGACCGGGGCGGCCAGCAGATGGACTTCAGCGGCGCCCGCGAAGTACCACACCGCTGAAGAGCTTTTCGCCGACCTGAACATCGAAGCCGTCGACCTGTGTACGCCGAGCTACTTGCACGCTTCGCAGGCGATCGCCGCGCTCGAGGCAGGCAAACACGTGCTCGTCGAGAAGCCGATGGCGCTGACCGGCGAAGAGTGCGACCGCATGCTCGAGGCCGCGCAGAAGTCCGGCAAGGTGCTGATGGTGGCGCAAGTGTTGCGCTTCTGGCCCGACTACTCCGTTGCGCGCGATCTGATCCAGTCCGGGGCATTGGGACCGGTCAAGCACGCATTCTTCTACCGCAAGTGCGCCGCGCCCGGCTGGTCGAAGTGGATGCACGAAAAGAGCCGCTCCGGCGGCGGCGCGTTCGACCTGCTCATCCACGACTTCGACTACTGCCGCTACCTGTTCGGCAAGCCCGCTGCCGTGCGCGCTGTCGGCGTCGAGGAAATGGAGAAAGGCATCGACACGGTCGAGGCGCGGCTGGATTACGGCGACGGTCCGCTGGTGACGATCGCCGGCGGCTGGCGCCACCCCAAGGCCTACCCATTCTCGATGGAGTTCACCATCGTTTGCGAGGAGGGCACGCTGGACTTCAACTCCGCTCTCCGTCCGCTGACGCTCTACAAGGCCGATGGGACATCGGAAAAGCCGGCCAAACCCGACACCGACGGCTTCGTGGCGCAACTGACGGCCTACCTGCAAGCCTGCAGAACGGGTGAAGCGCCGGACGCCTGCCGTCCCGAGGAATCGGCGGATTCGGTGCGCATGGCGCTTGCGATGGGCGAGTCGCGCGACAAGAGCGGCGAAGCGGTCAATCTGTAGTTGCGCGGCGCACGCTTGCGGCGTCGTTCGCTAATCTGGACAGCTATGGCGAAACTAGAACCCCTACAAGTTGGCGTGATGTTCTGGACCGGCGGTGAGCTTGGCTTCGACGGCACGCCGGAAGAGATTGTCTCCTCAGTCGCCTCGCTCGGCGTGAAGTGCGGCCAATTGGGCGTACACGGCGTGGCCGACCTGGGCCCCGAGGCGCAGCAGGCGTGGAAGGCTGCGCTCGACAAGTACGACGTCACCGTCGTGACGGCTTTCCCTGGTTTCGCCGGCGAAAGCTACGCTTCGCCGCAGATCTGCTCAGAGACGGTCGGCTTCGTGCCTGCCGCCACGCGCGCCGAGCGCGAGCAACGCACCTACGCGGTGAGCGACTTCGCCAAGGCGCTCGGCATCCCCGGCATGGCGAGCCACATCGGCTGCCTGCCGCATGATCGTTCGCACCCCGATTACGTGGGCGTGCGCGACCTGATGCAACGCGTCTGCGACCACTGCGCCAAGAATGGCCAGACGTTTGCACTCGAGACCGGCCAAGAGCCGGGCGAGAACCTGCTACAGGTCCTGCGCGACGTCGGCCGCGAAAACCTGGGCATCAACTTCGATCCGGCCAACCTGATCCTTTACGGCTTCGGCGGCCACATGGAAGCGCTCGAGCTGGTCAAGGACAAGCTGCTGACCGTGCACTGCAAGGACGGCGTCTATCCGCCGGCCAAAGGCGAGTGGGGCAAGGAAACGCCTCTCGGCGAAGGCGCGGTCGGAATGGACAAATTCGTCGCCAAGCTCAAAGAGATCGGCTACACCGGCCCGCTGACGATCGAACGTGAGATCGTCGGTGACGCCCAACGCGAAGACATCCTAGGCGCAATCGCTCTTCTGGAGCGGCTGCGTGCCGCCTAGTCGCCGGAAGATCTCTTCCGGCGCACCCTGGGAAGAGACGGTCGGCTACTCGCGCGCGGTGCGGGTAGGCGACCGTGTGGTGGTCGCGGGCACTTGCGCGCGGCCTCCCTTTGCACGACTGGGCTCTTCGGAAGAAGCCTACCGCCAGGCCAAAGAGGCGCTTGCCCTGATTCGGCAGGCGCTCGAGGAAGCCGGCGCGCGATTGGAAGACGTGATCCGCACACGGATCTACGTCACTCACATCGAGCGCGACGCCGGCATGATCGCGCGCGCGCATCAGGAAGCCTTCGGCTCGATCCGTCCGGCAACCTCCATGGTCGAAGTCTCCAGGCTCATCGACAAGAAAATGCTGGTCGAGATCGAGGCCGAAGCCATCCTCACTCCACTGGATCGATAATGGTGAAAGTTCCTCTAGGGGCGCTCCATGATCCGACGCATCATCCGGTTTCTGCTGCGCCCTCGCGTAGAGAAGATCCTCCGTATCGACCCGGACTCGAAACCCGCCGTCTACCTGCAAGTTTTCGACGGCGCGGATATCCAGAACGTCAACTATTGGCTTGAGCTGTTCCTCTCGCCGGCATCGCGACCCTGGGCCTGGTGCTGAGCTCGCCGGCCGTGGTGATCGGAGCCATGCTGGTCTCGCCGCTCATGGGACCGATCATCGCATCGGGACTGGCTCTCGCCGCTGCGGACCTCTACCTGGGCATCAAGTCGGCGCTGCAGCTGGCGCTGAGCATCGTGGGCTCCATCCTCTTCGCCGGGATGTTGGTCTGGATCATTCCGCTCGACACGGCGACGCCCGAGATCCTGGCGCGGACCAATCCGAACCTGCTCGACCTCGGCGTGGCGTTGTTCTCGGCCTAGCCGGCTCGCTGCTGGTCTGCCGCAGCCAGAGCTCGCAAGGCGGCGGGTCGGCCGCGCTGCCGGGCGTGGCGATCGCGGTGGCGTTGATGCCGCCCCTGTGTACGGTGGGCTTCGGCCTCGGCTCGGGCTTTGACCTGCAGATCATGGGCGGCGCGAGCCTGTTGTTTCTCACGAACTTGGCGGCCATCGTGGCGAGCGCGTTTTTCGTGTTCTTCCTGCTGCGCATGGACGAGCCGGAGGTTTCGCTGGGCATCGCGCAGCCGTTGCTCGAGCGCGCCTCCCACGACGGCATCTACCACTGGCTCGAAGCGCACGGCGATCTCGCGCTCGTTCGCCAACCTGGGCAAGCTGCGCTGGCGGGTGGCCATGCTGCTGATCGTGCTGTCGGCGGTGCTGGTTCCGTTGAGCCGGGCTCTCTCGCAGCTCACCCAAGAGCTGGTGGCGCGCGGTGCGGTCGAAGACGCCGTCAAGACCGTGAGCGGGAACGACCCCGACGCGATCATCTCGCGGCAAAGTTACCTGCAAGGAGACACGATTCGCGTGACGCTGGTTCTGGCGACGCCGGTCGATCCGGATACCGTCTCCGAGGCCGAGCGCGGCATCTTGCGCCGCACCGGCCGCGAGGCGCGCATGATCGTACGTCGAGTGGCGGGCGAGGAAGAGCTGCAGATGTTGCGAGAAGGCTTGAGCGTCGCGCAGCCGCAAGCCCCGGAAGACGTCGAGTCGATCCGTGTGGAGCTGATGGCGCGCATTCGGCGTCCACTTGAGCAACTCTGGCCCGAGGAGTCGGCTTGCCTGAAGGATTACCGCATCAGCTTCACCGACAAAGCGGTCATCGTGACGGTGCTCTACGAAGCGGAGATTCCCATCGACGAGACGACGCGCGAGGTGCTCGCCAAGGGCTTGCAGTCACAGTTCGGGCTAGGGGACGTGCAGTTGGTGCTCGAAGGGCAAGTCCCGCCTCAGGAGTAGATTAGGCTTCTCTTGTAGCCGCGCCCTGATGGGAGCCCGGGTATACTGGACCCCGTGAAGCGCCTTGCAGCCCTCTCCTCGTCCTCGCCGCTCTGCTCGCGGCGCAGTCCACCACGCAGTCCACGCTCGAGAATCCGCCGCCGGCCGCCGACCGCGTCCTGCTCGTCACGCTCGGCCTCGGCGACCGCTCCGAGGTCGACTGGAGCGGCTCCGATCCAGACCACGAACGGTGAGCTTGTCGACATCGTTGGCTATGAGATGGGCGCCGGCGACAGCATCTTGCCGCCGCGCAGTTGGAACCTCTCGACCCGCAAGGCTTTTGGGCTCTCGCTGCGCCCGCACGACAAAGACATCCTCGTCCCCCTGCCCGAGGACACCTTCCTCACCCCGCGCTTCCACATCTACCTCAACGGAACCGACGCCACGCGCCTGCGCATCACCACCAAGCAAGGCTCCTTCGACCTCTCCCTCGCCGACATCGCCCCCGCCGGCGAGAAGACCTACCTTGATGGACGCGCCAAGGTGCAGGACTCCGCCTTCCCCATCCTCGTCGGCCGCGCGACACCGGCGGCCCCACCGAGCGCCTCACCGATAACGACTTCTCCTCGATCTCTGCCTTCTCCGACGGCTCAACCTGGATCGCCTGGCAGGGCTTTGACGGCAAGGGCGACCGCGTCTACGCTGAGCGGCTCGCCGCCGGCCGGTTGGCTTCCATCAAGACGCGCCCGCACGCGGTGAGCCCCAAGGGCGGCGACGTATACCGCACCGCTGTCGCTGAAGACGCCGAGGGCAAGGCCTGGGTCGTCTGGGCGGAGCGCATTCAGGATAACTTTGACCTTTATGCGCGCAGCTTCGACGGCGAATCCTGGTCGCGCATCACACGGCTAACCACGGCCTCTCAGCCCGATACGCAGCACAAGCTCGTGCGCGACTCCAAAGGCCGCCTGCACCTGGTTTGGCAGGGCTTTCGAGGCAACACGGCCGGCATCTTTCACAAGTGGTTCACCGCACAGGACGGCTGGAGCGAAGAGACGCGCGGAGCGCAGCCGGCTCTGCCAACTGCTGGGAACCTTCCGTCGCCGTCGATTCGAAAGACAACCTCTTCGTCGGCTTCGACTGCTACGGCCCCAACGGCTACGACGTCTTCGTGCGCGGCTTGGTCAACGGCGCATGGGGCACGGTCAAGCCCGTCGCGGCGACGGCGCGCTTCGAGGCCTACGTCACGCTCGCCGCCGACGCCGATGACCGCATCTGGATGGCTTGGCACGAGTCGGGCGTGAACTGGGGCAAGGACTACGGCTACCCGTTCGACATCACCGCCAACGGAACCGGGCTCTACGCCTCGCGCGAGATTCGCATGGCCGTGCTCGAAGGCGACCGCTTACAAGCGCCGTCATCTCAGACTCGCCGACTCATTTCCGCCGCCCGATCCAGCGAACAATTTTTACGAGTACCCGCAGATCGCCGCCGACGGCGATGGCCGTATCTGGTGCTTCTTCCGCCACCGCCGCGCCGCGCAACACAACGTCTACGTCCGCACCCCGGCGCACCATGCGCTGTGGGAAGTTTACGCCAGCTACTTCGACGGCCAGGGCTGGTCGCCGATGACGCTCGTCCTTACTCGACCGGCCGCAACGACATGCGCATCGAGATCGCCCGCGACCCTTCCGGCCGCCTCGTCGCCGCTTGGCCCACCGACCGTCGTAACTTCCGCGACTTCGTCAACATGCTGCCCGACGTCTTCACCGCGCGCATGCCGCAAGTCGCCGCCAAGCCCAAGGGCCTGAGCTCAGTGCGCTGCGCCTGCCGCCCGTCGAGCCGGCTATCCAACCGCCTAATCGCCCGCGCCGCGACGTCGCCCCCACGGAGCCCGTCCACCCCAACGAGCCGCAAGACGTGCGCCGCATCCGCGAGTACGCCTACGAGATGAACGGCAAGCGCTATAAGATCCATCGCGGCGACATGCACCGTCACACCGAGATCTCCTGGGACGGCTACAGCGACGGCTCACTCGAAGACACCTACCGCTACGCCCTCGACGCCGCCTCTCTCGACTTCATCGCCATCACCGAACACAACTTCGGCGTGCAGGACGAGTACGACTGGTGGCGCAGCAACAAGTACACCGACATCCACCGCGTGGGCAACGTGTTCGTGCCCTTGGTTGGTTACGAGCGCTCGATTCCCTATCCCAACGGCCACCGCAACGTCGTCTTCCCCTATCGCGGCGCCCCGGTGCTCGATTACCAGCACTACGAGTGGGATTCCGGCAAGTCGGATTTCGGCTATACGCGCCAAGGCCCGGAGCGCTTCTTCGCCTACCTCCGCAAGTACAAAGCCGTCGCCATGCCGCACACCTCCGGCACGTCCATGGGCACCGACTGGGCCGACTACGACCCCGAGGTCGAACCGATCGTCGAGATCTACCAGTCGGACCGCACCAGCTACGAATGCACCGACTGTTGGCGCGCCGCTCCGCCCGATTCGCCGCAATTGCAGTACGGCGGCTACAAGCCCGACGGCTACGTCAACGTCGCCTGGGACAAGGGCTACCGCCTCGGCGTGCAGGCCAGCTCAGACCACTTAGGCGTCCACACCGCCTATTCGATGTTGATCGCCGAGGAGAACTCGCGCGAGGCGTTGGTGGACTCGATCCGCAATCGCCACACCTACGGCGCGACCGACAACATCATCGTCGATTTCCGCCTGGTCGACGGCGACAAGCAGTACCTGATGGGCGACGACGCCGTCGTCTCGGGCCCGCCTCAATTCGAGGTCCACATCGAAGGGACCGACCTGCTTGGCAACGTCGAGATCGTCAAGAATAACCAGCGCGTCTACGCCCAGCAGCCCAACCAAAAGACGGTCACCTTCACCTACCGCGACAACGCCGCGCCGCCGGCCGAGGCAGCGGACTTCTACTACGTGCGCGTGCGCCAGAAGGATCGTGACGAGCAGATCGCTTGGAGCTCGCCCATTTGGGTTGCGTCGAAGTAACGCGGCCCACTAGCGGTTGAGCAGGTTCGGCCCGCCTTCCGGCGCACGGGCGCGTTGCGCCTGCTCGGCGATCTCTTCCGTCTCGCTCGCCAGCGATCCCTCCGCTTCGTGCGCGTCAGCAGGCGGCGCCGCGCTCACTTGCGGCTGCGGCTGCGGTCCGGGCGTATCGGTCACCATGTGCACCGGCACCCCGGACGGGAACACCACTTCGCGTGCCTCGTCCGGCATCGTGATACCCGCCTGCACGTAGGCGCGCTTGACCGAGCGGATCACCGCCGAGCGCACCTTCAAGCCGTTGAACTTCGCTGTGTTGACCCAGAAGTAGATGCGTAGGTTGATCGTCGCCGCGCCCAGCGCTTCCACTACGACCCACGACTCGGGGTCGGCCACCACGCCCTCCTGCTTGGCGAGAGCTTCGCGCGCAAGCTGTTGCGCCTTTTCGATTGAGTCGTCGTAGCCGATGCCGACGCTGAAGTCGAACCGGGTATTCGGGTTGGCGGTGAAGTTCGTGATCGTTTCCTTGTAAATGGTCGCGTTCGGGATCTGGACGTGGTTGCCTTCGAGCGTCATGAGCAAGGTGGATCGCGTATTGACGCTTTGGACAAGACCCTGGTGGCCTGCGACCGAGATGAGGTCGCCGGTCGCGAAGGGGTTCTGCACGCTGATCATCAAGCTGGCCAGAAAGTTCTCGGCAATGTCACGAAAGGCGACGCCGATGAGCAAGCCGATGAGTCCGGTGCCGCCGAGCACCGTGACGGCAAGGCTCGTCAGACCGGCGATGCGCAAAGCGACGTAAAAGCCCATCAGCAGGATCGGTACGGCCGCAACGCGCGACGCAACGGTCCGCAACAGCTGATTCTGGAGGCGCTGCGCCAGAACGGTCCGCGCGCTGCGGACCGCCCAGGAAGTTGCAATCCAAGTGAGGACGAGCGCCAGTAATCCCAACAGGATCAGGGGGCTGCGTTTGATCGCTTGCGAGGCCAGGTCCTGCATCTCCATCCAAGCCGGCGTTAGGTCCCACGGGGACGTCTCCTTGACCGTCATCGAGTTGACGACTGCAACGACTCCTTGGGTTTTCTGGGCGAGCTCTCCCGCCCACTGCTGATGCTCTTCCGAGTCAGCGACTCCCTCCAGAAACGCGACTCCCTGGTCGACGCGAACCGAGGCAGAAGAGAACCAGTTGGTCGCACCGAGGATGCGTTCCAGCCTGGCGGCGATGCGGTCGTCCGAGACCGAGGGCTCGACGGCCACTTCGGCCGGTGTAGAGGCTGCGGGCTCCTGTTGAGCGGGCGCGATCGCCGGCCACAGCAATGCAGCCAGGCAAAAAACGTGCAGGAGGAGATGGAAACGCAAGCTGGATACTAATCTAGCTCACAGGTCCGAATCGGGGGCGCGACCCAGTATTAGTCGTGATAGTGCAACTCGAGCGAGCTGCGACGCTGTGCTTTGCCGATCAGAAAAAGTCCCACCAAAAACTTGTCGTTCCAGGGAACGCAGTACCGGATCGCCCCGACGCACTCGACCGCCGTGCCGATCAGCCTCGCGACTTCGCCAGCCGGTGCGGCCATCGGCGTACAGACCTGCACGCCTTCCGGCGACACGTTGCGGATCTGGACCTCATGTGAGAGCGTCTCGCCGTTCGGCCCCATACAGCGCAGCATCGCCGCACCGGTCGCCGGGCTGCGGTCCTCTCGACGTTTCTCGTTGGTGATGCGCGCGAATCCGAGCACGTAGGCGTCCTCGTCCTTCGCGACATGCCGCACAATCGATTTGAGCGCCGGAGAGTCCGCGCGCGTCACCCAGACCGTTTGGCCGTCTTTGAACGCCCGCTTTGTGCGGACTCCAAAGCCTTCGGGTGAAACGTTTTCGAGCACGCCGACCGCGGAACGCACATTGTGGTTCGCGTCGTGCCACTGCAGCGTCACCTGAATACTTGTGGCCGCACGTGCGAGCTTGCGTCTTTCCGGAGGCTCGGTTGGCTCGGAGGCGGCGGGCTTGACGCCGAAAAAATTGCTAATAATATCGCGCCAGAGAAGGTCCACGAGGCGATTATGAGGTTCAGCTTAGACCTTCGCCAATGGATCAATAGAACTGAATTCTCGCTGGTACTCTAGCTCTAAGGGGAATACCTGAAGCGGGCTTCTCCTGGGGAAATCCCTAGGGCTTGAACGCTGGGTTCGCCTAGCGGTCTCGTTGCGGTCCGCAGCTATACTGATGAAGCTGGCGGTCCGGCGTGGACCGACGCCCATGCAGAGAACATTTCTTCGCGCTTTGCTCGTCGTCTCCCTCGTTGCAGGGGCGGCGCTGATCGGCGGTCGCTACGGCGACACGCTTGGGCGTTTGGGGCGTGTGGCGGGCCGGGCTCAAACAGCCGACCAGACGGAGCGCTTCCGTGATGTCCTGGCGGTGGTGTCGGACGAGCTCGCCGAAGAACCCAACCTCGAAGACGCCATCTACAAGGGCGCCATTCCCGGGATGCTCTCGCGGCTCGATCCACATTCGGCCTTCTACGATCCCGAACAGTTCGAGCGGCTGCGCGAGGAACAGCAAGGCAGTTATGCGGGCGTCGGCATGCAAATCCGCGAATTTCGCGGGGATACCATCGTTGACTTTCCGTTCCCTGAAACCCCTGCTTTTCGCGCGGGCGTCAAGCCGGGCGACGTGATTCGCACGATCGACGGCATTTCGACCGAAGGCTACGGCGTGGACGAAGTGGCGCGCGACGTGCGCGGGCCGGAGGGCACCACCGTGCGTCTTGGCCTCGAGCGTGGCGCGGCGACCGAGCTCGAGCTCGATCTGCAGCGCGACAGCATCCCGCGCCCGACGATCCCGCTCGCGTTCTTGTTGCGCCCGGGCATCGCCTACGTGAAGATCACCTCCTTCGGCGAAACCACCGGGGCGGAGCTCGACAACGCGCTGGACCGCCTGGGCGAAACTAGGCTCAACGGTCTTGTGCTGGACTTGCGCGACAACCACGGCGGCCTCCTCACTGCGGGTGTGCACGTGGCGGGACGATTCTTGCCCGAAGGCTCGACAGTGGTATCCCATAGCGGACTACACTCGCCCAAAAGGAGTTATCAGGCGCAGTTCGGCAGCATGGGCTCGGCGTTTCCGATGACAGTGCTAGTCAACTGCCGGTCCGCGTCGGCATCGGAGATCGTGGCCGGCGCGCTGCAGGACCACGACCGCGCCCTCGTCGTCGGTTCCAACACGTTCGGCAAAGGGCTGGTCCAAAGCGTTTACCCAACGCCTTCCAATACGGCTGTTGTGCTGACCACGGCTCGCTACTACACCCCCAGCGGCCGGCTGATTCAGCGTGACTACGACGGCCTCGCAGCGGATGACTACTTTGCCGACCCCTGCGCCGCGGACTTCGAGCCGAGCCACTCCGACGCGCGGCTGACTGATGGCGGAAGGACTGTTTACGGCGGCGGCGGCGTGACGCCGGACGTTGCGATTGCGCTCGCGCCCGACGATCTCTTCTTGCGACAGCTCTCCGCCGCGCGTTCGTTTGAGCGGTATGCGCAGACCCTCGACCTGAGCCAGTTGACGCCGGAGTGGCGTCCGACGGAACAGGACGTGAGCGGGCTGCTCGCTTTCGCGGCGCTCGAAGGTATCGCCGCCGAGCCGGAGGTGCTCGAGCGCGACATGGCGGAGGTCCGCCGCCGCTTGCGCATGCATGCCATGACGGCGGCGTTCGACGTGGACGCCGGCGCTCGAGCGAGCGCCGAGGACGATCCGCAGATTCACGACGCGGCGGCGAAGCTCAACATCGCCGCGGCCCTGCTCGAACAGCGGAAAAACGGCGCTGTCGCCAGCAACCGGCCCCGCTAGCCGCGGGCGTCTCGGACAATTACGACAGGCCCAAAAATGCGAACCCCCGGCGTTGTGAGCCGGGGGTTCGGTTCTGAACTGTTTTGCTCCGGTTAGACCCGCGCAGCGGTCGCGTAGGCGTTGAAGATGTACTGCAGCAACATGCGTTGCGTATTGAAGAACGAGCCGTTGAGCGCGATGGACGTGCGCATTACGTTTGCGAAGCCGTCGGGGTCCTTGTAATAGGCCGGCACGATGATCTTCTCGAGCTTGTCGTACATCGACGCGGCTTCTTCGCTCTCGCCACCGCCTTGGTCGTCAATCGACCAGCCGGTGAGGTTTTCGATGTGGCCCTCGATCCACCACCCATCGAGCGTCGAGAGGCTGGGAACGCCGTTGAGAGCGCACTTCATGCCGCTCGTGCCGGAGGCTTCTCGGGTCTTGATGGGCGTATTCAGCCACAGGTCGACGCCAGACGTAATCAGCGCTCCCCAGCGCCAGTCATAGTTCGGCACGTAGACGACCTTGACCGCATCACCTAGTTTCTTCGCAGCCTCGAAAATCTGGCGAATGTTCTGCTTCCCGCCCTCGTCGCGCGGGTGCGCTTTACCCCCATAGACCACCTGAATCTGCCCGACCTTCTTGGCAATACGCAGCAGCCGCGCCGGGTCGCTCATGAACAGCGGCGCGCGTTTGTAGCCGGTTGCCCGCCGCGCGAATCCGACCGTGAACACATCTGGGTCGAGCATGACGCCGATTTCGGCGGCAATCTCGCTGAACAAGGCCTTCTTGGCTTCCATGTGCGCCCGCCGCACTTCGCTCAAAGGGATGTTGATCGCGTAGCGCAGGTACATGTTGTCATGGCGCCACTCCGGCACTTCGCGGTCGAACAGTTCCTGCATGCTTGGCGCGGTCCAGGTGGCGGCATGCACGCCGTTCGTGAGCGCCTTCACACGGTAATTCGGAAACATCTCACGCGAGACTTCGCCGTGCTTCATCGCTACGCCATTGACGTAGTTGGAGTGATGCAACGCCAAGTGCGTCATGTTCAGGTGATCGTGACCAGTGAAGCCGGTTGAGAAAAGCAGCGTCGTGCGGTTCGCCCCGAGCACTTGGCGTACGAGCGCGCCGGAAAACTCGTCGTGGCCGGCCGGCACGGGCGTGTGGGTGGTGAATACGCACTGGCGGCGGATCGCCGCCACATCGGCGCTGGTGGGGAAGCTCGCTTCGGTCTTGGCGAGCTTGCGTTCGACCAGCCGCAGCACGAGTAGGGCCGAGTGCCCCTCGTTCATGTGGTAGGTCTCGATGTCGTGATGGCCGAGCTTCGATAGCATCTCGACGCCGCCCACGCCCAGGATCATCTCCTGGCAAAGTCGATAATGCTCATCACCGCCGTAGAGATGGTCCGTGAGCGTCTGGTCCCACTCCGAGTTCGTCTTCATGCTGGCATCCAGCAGGTAGACGGGCACGACGTGGCCGGTCACGCCGATCACTTTGTAGCGCCAGCAGCGCAGGTTCACCGGACGGCCTTCGATCGTGACGGTGGCGATGGGCTCGAGCAGGTCGAGCTTGTCGGCTGGATTCCATTCGACCGGATACTCGCTCTGCACGCCCGAGGCGTCGAGCTCTTGGCGGAAGTATCCCTTGCGGTACATCAAGGTCATGCCGACCATGGGTACGCCAAGGTCAGCGGCCGACCGCAAGGTGTCACCGGCCAACACGCCAAGCCCGCCGCTATAGGTCGGCACGTCCGGCGCGAGGGCGACCTCCATGCTGAAGTAGGCCACCTTCGGCGGCCGCAGCGCGCCCACCGGCCTTTCCGGCGCTTCGGCGCCCGTGGATGGCCGTCCGCCGACGGTCGATCGATTGCTCATTTGGCGATAGTCCCTTTCTGTCATCCTAACCCCAATCTTCTTGTCCTGGGGGCGGTGCGCGGCCTTTCGGCTGTGAGTCCGCCCGGGGCGTGAACTAGAATGGAAAGCCCTACTCTATGGCTTCCAAAACATTACTTTCCAATCGTGTAGCCCTCGTTACAGGCGGTTCGCGCGGTATCGGAAGGGCGATTGCTCTCGAGCTAGCCGAGTCCGGAGCTGCGGTTGCCGTCAATTACCATGCGCGGCCGGATGCGGCAGAAGAAGTGGTGACGCGCATTCTTAAGATGGGAGGGCGGGCTGTGCCCCTTCAGGCGGACATCGCCGATAAAGCCCAAGTTGAAGCGATGGTCGCTCGTTGCGAGTCTGAGCTGGGCGGCGTCGACATCCTGGTCAACAACGCCGGACTACTCTACCCTGGCCGTCTGCTCGACCACCAAGAATCCGAATTCGATCAAATGTGGCGAACCAATGTCAAGGGACTCGTCTATGCTACGGCCGCTGTCGCCAAGGGCATGGTCGAGCGCGGTTGGGGCCGCATCGTCAACATTTCTTCGAACGCCGCTATCGGGACCGCGATGCCCGGAACTACCCTATATGCCGCGACCAAGGGCGCGGTGCTCTCGCTGACCAAACGCTTCGCGTTCGAGCTCGGCGAGCACGGCATCACCGTCAACGCCGTCCTGCCTGGCTTCACGAAGACGGACATGGTGCTCGCGGACAAGGACCAGAAGCAGGCCGACGAGGTGATCGAACGCGTAGCCGGCCGGTCCATGTTGGGTCGAGTGGGCGAGCCTGAGGACATCGCTCGGGTGACGCGGTTTCTCTGCACCCAAGACGCCGATTTCATGACTGGACAGTATCTGCTCGCGGACGGCGGCCGCATGGACTATCTCGCCCATTCCTAGAGAAAGCACGAAACGAAGATGCCGGAACAAGTCGTTCAACAGAAGGTGCGCGGATTCATCTGCGTCAACGCGCACCCGGCCGGATGCGCTGCCACGGTCGATCAGCAGATCGCGCACGTCCAGGCGGCCAAGCTCGGCGAAGGCCCCAAGTCCGCGCTCGTCATCGGCTCCTCGACCGGGTATGGGCTCGCGTCGCGGATTGCGCTCGCGTTTGGCTTTGGCGCGAAGACACTGGGTGTCTTCTTCGAGAAGCCGCCTATGGGCAAGCGTCCGGCCACGGCGGGGTGGTACAACTCAGCCGCTTTCGAGCGGCGCGCCGACGAAGCCGGCCTGTGGAGCGCATCACTCAATGGCGACGCGTTCTCGGACGAGCTCAAGCAGCAGGCCGCCGAGCGAATCCGCAACGAGATGGGCAAGGTCGACATGGTGGTCTACTCCCTTGCTTCGCCGCGCCGCACGAATCCGCGTACGGGCGAACAGTGGATGTCCGCCCTCAAGCCGATCGGCGCCTCCTACTCCGGCAAGACCATCGACCTGGGCTCGGGCGAGGTGACCACAGCCACGATCGAGCCCGCTACCGAAGACGAGGTCCGGCAAACGGTCGGTGTGATGGGCGGCGAGGACTGGCGCTGGTGGATTGATCTGCTGCGCGAGCAGGACCTGCTTGCGCCCGGCGCCCGTACGCTCGCATACAGCTACATCGGGCCGGAGCTGACTTGGCCGATCTACCGTGACGGCACGATCGGGCGCGCCAAGCAGGACCTCGAGCGCGTCGGCGACGAGCTCGACGCCCAATTGCGCGAGGATCTGGGAGGCGGCGCCTGGGTTTCGGTCAACAAGGCGGTCGTCACGCAAGCCTCGGCGGCCATCCCTGTGGTGCCGCTTTATATCAGCCTGCTGTTCCGCGTGATGAAGCAGAAAGGCATACACGAAGGCTGCATCGAGCAACTGCGACGGCTCTGCGCCGACCATCTCGCGTCCGGCAAGCAGCCGACCGTCGACGCCAAGCGCCGCATCCGGCTGGACGATCTCGAGATGCGCGAAGACGTGCAAAGCGAGGTCGCCCGGCTCTGGCCGCTCGTGACGACCGAGAACCTCGGCGAGCTGTCGGATTTTGCTGGCCTCAAACGCGACTTCAACCAGTTGTTTGGTTTTGACGTCGATGGCGTCGACTACGCAGCGCCCGTCGAGACCGAGGTTGGCATCAAGGGTTTGGATTTTTGACTCGGGTGAAACCCCCAGCCGCTCTCGGGAGCGCACCTGAGGGAGCCGCTCAGGCTACCGTCGTTACAATCGAAAGATGCTCGCGCGTGTGAGCGAAGCGATCGCGCGTCACCGGATGTGCCAGTCCGGTGAGCGTATCGGCGTGGCCTGCTCCGGCGGGCCGGATTCGCTTGCCCTGCTGGAAGCCCTCCGCGAGCTGGCCCCCGTGCTCGGCATTCGCCTGGGAGTCCTTCACCTAAACCATGGCCTGCGCGGCGAGGCCTCAGACGCCGATGAGGCCTTTGTGCGCAATTTGGCCCAAGAGCGCGGTCTCGAAGTTCGTATCGAACATGTGGACGTTGCCGAAGCGGCGGCCCAGCAAGGGCGCAACTTGGAAGACGCAGGGCGCAGGGCGCGTTACGCCTGGTTCGGCGAATTGATCGAAGAAGGCGTCTTCGACCGCATCGCGACCGGACACACGCGCTCCGATCAGGCGGAGACGGTCTTGTTTCGACTGCTACGCGGCGCCGGTCCAGAAGGCTTGAGCGCGATTCGGCCGGTGCGCGCCCCGGGCGTGATCCGTCCGCTAATTGGGGTGGAGCGGGCCGAGATTGAGGCGTTTTTGGCGGAGCGAGGCCTGAAGGCTCGGTTGGACGAGACCAACCTCGACATCCGCTTTTCCCGCAACCGCATTCGGCACGAGCTGCTGCCGATGCTCGAACGCGAATGGAACCCGCGCACGGGCGAGGCTCTGAGTCGGCTTGCCGAGCAGGCCGCCGAGGACGCCGCATATTGGCATGAGCACGCCGAGGAGGCGTTTGCGCGTCTCACCGCACCACTCCGAGACGGGTTGGCCTTCGAGGCCGAAGCCGTCGCGATCCTGCCGCCTGCTTTGCGCCGCCGTGTTCTGCGGTTGGCGCTCGAAAGAGTCGGCGGCGAAGGGCGCTACGAGTTCCGCCACGTGGAGGCGCTGCGGGCTCTGGTGGAGCAGTCGGACGCCGGCGCTCGGATGGATTTGCCAGGGCTTTCCGCCGAGCGTTCGTGCGGAATGATCCGCTTGGCTATCCGAGCGGGCAAAGAGGATATCGCGGCGACGGTGATCGAGCCTCCGGTTGAGGCAGCGTCGCCCGACGGTCGAACGCGGATTCGGCTCGAACTGGCTTCGCAGGGTCCGGCGGCTGAGCGCTATACTAAGCCGAACTGGGACGGTATCGATTGGTCAAAGGCTCCTAAGCCCTTAATTCTCAGAGGTTGGCAGCCGGGAGATTGCATCCGCTTGCAGCCCGGCGCGGAGCCTCGCAAGTTGAGCGACCTACTCCAGAGCGCGCGCACGCCGCGCTGGGAAAGACCGGGTTGGCCGGTGTTAGCCGGTTCGTCCGATGGCCCGCTGCTTTGGGCTCGAGAGTTTGGATCTTCGGCGGAGTTTCGCCCCGCTGGAAACATTGGCGAAGTGTTGCGCGTCTTTGAATTTGACGGAAGCGGCCGCGCAAGGACGGGCCGCCGTGGCGATTGCGCCATGAACCCCGGGCTGTAACCCATGCAGAACCGGAACAAGGGAACGAAAATATCGTGAATTCCACAGTCAAGACAGCCGTTTTTTGGGTCGTCATGCTCTGCACGGCGATCCTGCTCTGGCAAGTTGTACGAACCGGACGTGGTCCCGACGAGGAGCAACTCAGCTTCAGCGCCTTCCAGTCGAAGGTCGCCGCCGGCGACGTGGCTGCGGTCACGATCACAAACGGCGTCGAGATCGCCGGCAAGTACAAAAACAGCGACAAGAAGTTCACGACGGTCATCCCGTCGGACTACCCCGCAATCATCGACAAGCTCGACGAGCAGGGCGTCGAGATCAACGTGCAGCCGACCGCCAGCCCGGCTTGGCTGTCGTTCCTGATCAACGCCTCGCCCTTCATTCTTTTGTTCGGCTTCTGGATTTTCATGATGCGCCAGATGCAAGCCGGCGGAAACAAGGCTCTTAGCTTCGGCAAAAGCCGGGCGCGCTTGCTAACCAGCCAGCAGAAAAAGTGACCTTCAAGGATGTCGCGGGCGTCGAAGAGGCCAAAGAAGAGCTGCAGGAGATCATCGAGTTCCTGCGCGAGCCGCAAAAGTTCCAGAAGCTCGGCGGACGCATCCCCAAGGGTGTGCTGCTCGTCGGACCTCCTGGAACCGGTAAGACTCTGCTTGCGCGCGCCGTCGCCGGCGAAGCGAACGTGCCCTTCTTCTCGATCTCCGGTTCGGACTTCGTCGAGATGTTCGTGGGCGTGGGCGCAAGCCGCGTGCGCGACCTGTTTGAGCAGGGCAAGAAGTCTGCTCCGTGCATCATCTTCATCGACGAGATCGACGCCGTCGGTCGCCATCGCGGCGCCGGCTTGGGCGGCGGTCACGACGAGCGTGAGCAGACCTTGAACCAGTTGCTGGTCGAGATGGATGGCTTCGATTCAAACGAAGGCGTCATCCTGATGGCGGCGACGAACCGCCCGGACGTGCTCGATCCCGCCCTGCTGCGGCCCGGCCGTTTCGACCGCCGCGTCGTGGTGAATCGTCCCGACGTGCGCGGTCGCGAGGGCGTGCTGCGAGTGCATACGCGCAAAGTACCCTTGGCGAAGGACGTGGACCTGATGGTGCTTGCCCGCGGGACCCCGGGATTCTCGGGCGCGGACTTGGCCAACCTGTCGAACGAGGCCGCCTTGTTTGCTGCGCGCCAGAACCGCAAGGTCGTCACGATGAACGACTTCGAGCTGGCCAAGGACAAGGTCATGATGGGCGCCGAGAGGCGTTCGCTCATCCTCACTGAGGAAGAGAAAAAGAACACGGCCTATCACGAGGCGGGCCACGCCATCGTAGCGGCGCTGATCGGCAACGCCGACCCGCTGCACAAAGTCACGATCATCCCGCGCGGCCAAGCGCTGGGCTTGACGATGCAGTTGCCGCTCGACGACAAGCACACCTACACGAAGGAGTACCTCAAGTCGCAGTTGGCTATCCTCATGGGCGGCCGCATTGCCGAGGAGATTTTCCTCGACCACATGACGACCGGCGCAGGCAACGACATCGAGCGTTCGACCGACATGGCCCGCAAGATGGTTTGCGAATGGGGCATGTCGTCGATGGGCCCGCTGACCTTCGGCAAGAAGGAAGAGCAGATCTTCCTGGGCCGCGAGATCTCGCAGCATCGTGATTACTCCGAGGCCACGGCGATTCGTATTGACGCCGAGGTTCAGAGCATGGTGATCGAGGGCTACAATCGCGCTAAGGCCATCATCGAAGAGCACCGCGACGCGATGGTGCGCATCTCCGAAGCCTTGCTCGAGCGGGAAGTGCTCGACGGCAAGGAAGTGCTCGCGCTGATCGAGGGCCGCACTCTTGCGCCGCTCACGCCCGCCACATCCAACGATGACGAGGAAGAGGGCGAGAAGCAGGAAGTGCTGCAGCCCCCGCCGAAGGCTTCGCGGACTCCAGGCCTCGAGGGCGGTCAACCCTCCCCGGCCTGAGCCGAGGACAAGGAATAATCCGAGGGCGGTCCGTTGTTGGGCCGCCCTTTGCTTTTGCGGTTGTAGTGCGAAACCTCAGGGCGGCTTCCATGTTTTCCCCCAATTGAGCCCCACGGGCTCCGGCGCGATACTGCCGATTGTGAAACTCTCTGATTTGCTGCGCTGGGGCCCCAGAAAAGAGCCGGGAGCGGACGGCCAACCCGCCTTGGGAGCGGATCGCCGCAAGGTGATGCGCCGGCCGACCAGCGGCGGCGGATGGATCTACTGGGCCGCGGAATCCGGCGAAGCCCGGCGCACGCGCGTCACCTTTTTTGATATCTCCGAGGACTCGACCGGTCTCGGCTTCACCGCCGCTTCGGCCCCGCCCAACGGAGTCATCTGCTGGGCGCTGCCGGATGGCGGGAAAGGACTGCCGTGCGAAATTCGCAATGTGGAGAAGGTTGACGACGTCTACCGCGTTGGCGGTAATCTCGACTTCGAAGACCATTTCGTCAGCGGGCACGGCGGATGCCGCCTCCAGTGGGTAGACGCCTCCGGCGGGCTCAACTCCGTTCCCGCCAACCTCAAGAACAGCGGACAGGCCTTGATCGAAGTGAGTTTGATGGAGAACGTGCCTGCCCGCACGATGGTCTTTCTAGAAGGACCGCAGTACGGGTGCCTGGGCGTGTGCCGCGGCGCGCGTCCCGATGGCAGCCGCTTCATCCTCGTTGTCGAGGCCGCGAGCGACTCCTTCATTACCAGCGCCGTCGCCAGCTGATCGGTTCAGCGGACCTCACTCGCCACGCCGTCTCGAAACGTAATCACGACCGGCTCGGCATCGGGCCGGCCCGGAAACTCGACGATGCGCGTTTTGCCATTGGGCGAGACGTCCACAGGACGGCCGTACCCCAACGAGAAGATTGCCTGATGCTCGGACATCCCTGTCCAGGCTTCGTGGTTGCGCACCCGCTCCCAGTCCTGTTCGGTCCAGTGCCCATAGAGTTCCTCGGGATCTTCGATGAAGAAGATCTCATCGACGAAGACGCGTCCGCCGACGCCGATCCCTAGCCAGGACTTCTTGTCGTCTTTGTCGAATTCGATCCGTAGCTCGCCGTCGTGCTCGTAGACCCGCGTAGGGACGACCTTTTCGAGCGGCGCAAGCAAACGATCGCCCGGCTCGACCGTCCAGCGCCAGCCTTCCTTGGTCCACAAATCCATCCCGACCAGCCGCTGTGCGGTCTCGTAAGTCGAGATGTTGGTCTTCGCCGGATAGACATAGAGATCGGCCTGGAGAGGGCTTTCTTGGGTCTGCTCGGCCGCCTCTTCGCCCGTGTCCGGGCGGCTGAAATAGTCGTAGGCGACATAGGCCAGAGCCAGCGCCAATCCGACCTTTAAGGACAAAGAGACGAGCGGGACCCAGGGCTTCTCTTGCAGCTCAGACATCTGGGCCTCAGCGTATCATTCCAGCCCCGCGAGCTCCTGTTCGACGCGTGCTGCATCGTCCGTCCGGCCTGCTTGGCGATAGATCTCGAGAGCTTCGCGGTAGCGCTTTCCGGCCTCGTCGCGGTCCTTCTGGCTCGCGGCTAGCTTTGCGAGCGCTTCCAGATCGACGGCGGTTTCGGGGCGGTTCGGACCCAGAGAGGCGCGATCCACCTCGAGAGCAACTTGGAGCATCTCGCGCGCCTCGTTCGGACGCCCGCGCTCGCCCAGCACCCCGGCCAGCGCGCGCAAGCTGTCCGCCGCCGCCGGATTGCGTTCGCCGCGCACTTCGAGCGTGGCCGAGAGCGCCTTGCCTAGCACGTCCTCGGCCTCTTCGAGCTTGCCTTGCTCGCGCAAGGTTGCGCCGAGCTCGGAGAGCGTCGCGGCGGTGTCGAGATGCAGGTCGCCGAGCGCGGCTCGACGGAGCGCGAGGGCCCGGCGCAGGTCGCCCTCCGCTTCCTCCAGACGGCCCAGACGGTGCTCGATCGTACCGAGCGTGTGCAGCGAAGCCCCCAGGGACAGACCATCGCTCGAAGAGGATTCGCGCAAAGCCAGAGCCTCGCGCACGGGCGCCTCGGCCTCTGCGACGTCGCCGGCCATCATGAGCGCCGTGGCCAGTGCATTGAGCGCGCTGGCCAGCATCGCCGGATCCTCAGGCTGCACCTCGCGCAGTAGGGCGACCGCTCTCCGTTCAGCCAAGATCGCTTGTCGAGGTTGATCACTCGCCAGGTAGACTCTCCCGAGTTGCACCAAAACCGGGCCGGACTCTGCGCGGGCGCGCGCCTCTTCGGCTAATTCGAGAGCACGGCCGGGCAAGCCGAGTTCCAAGTAGGCTCGGCTGAGCGCGGCCATCAAGCGGGCTTGATCTTCGGGATGCTCGGGCATCTCGCGCGCAATTCGAGCGGCGCCCCAGTCGAGCGCCTCACGCGCGGTTACCGCTCCACCCCGCCTCTCCCGCGGGTCGGCGACTCCGAACAATCCAGTCAAGAAAGCGGAAGTCGACCGGGCCTCGCTCGCCGTCAAGCGTGCGCGCTCGGCCTGCGCGTCGGCGCGGCGGGCTGCTGCCCAACCCCAAACAGCGGTGAGCGCAAGCAGGGCTACGACCACGGCGGCTGCGATCGGCGCCCAGCGCCGCATATCGAATGTTTGCGCTCCCGGAGTGGACGACCGTCCTTGCAAATACGCGTCCAGGTCGTCGGCGAGCGCATTCGCGGACGGGTAGCGCTCCGCCGGCGCCTTGCGCATCGCGCGCATCACGATTTCGTCGAGCTCGCCGCTCAACTTGCGCTCGAGCTGTTTCGGGTCGGATCCGCGCGCCTCCGCACGCGCGGCGTCGCCCCGGACGCTCGCGCTCGGAGGCGCCGCATCCATCTCGTTGACAATCCGCTCGATCTCGACGCGCGAGGACTCGTGCAGATCGAAGGGCCTGCCGCCACTCAGAAGCTCGTAGAGCAGCACGCCGAGCGAATAGACTTCTGAGCTCGTCGAGGCCGGCTCGCCGCGCAGTTCTTCCGGACTGGCGTAGTCGGCTGCACGCCGGGGCCGATGTGAGGCGGGCTCTTCCGCAGCGTCTTGCAGGCCCGCCAGTCCAAAGTCAGCCAGCTTGGGCGTGCCATCTGGAGTGATCCGCAGGTTGGCTGCATCGAGGGCGCCGTGCAGCAGCAGGCGCTGATGCCCGAAATGCACGGCGCGGCAAATTGGCACGAAGAGCTCGATGCGGCGTTCGACGGTCAGCTTTTCGCGGTCGCACCAAGCGCCGAACGCCTCATCTTCGCTGAGCTCGGTGACGAGATAAGGCGCGCCTTTTGGAGTCACGCCGCTATCGAGCACCCGGACGACGTTGGCATGCTCGAGGCCTTCGAGTCGCCGTAGCAACGGCGTGGCGCGGGCGCGTCCGTCGTCGGATTCAGTTCGCAGCACCCGAACGGCGACTTTCTGGCCGTCCTTGCGCTCCGCTAGAAACAGTTGCGCACCCGCGCGCAGACTGCGCACGATGCGGTACGGCCCCAAGCGGTGGATGCGCTTCTTTTGCGCCTGTTCGCGCTCACCGGCGGCTTCGCTTGCCGCAGCGGCAATTTTGCGCTCGAAGTAGGACTGCGCTTTTTCTTCGGCTTCGATCAGCGACTCGACTTCAGCGCGGATCGTGGAGTCGAGACAGGCCTCGTCGAGGTAGGCCGCACGCTTGCGCGCCGGCATCTCGATCGCAATGTTGAAGACGTGCTCGACGAGTTGCCAAGACTGGTCGTTCATGCGTCAGGTTTGTCTTCGCCGTCCGGGCTGAGCTCGCGGTAGAGCCACGCCTTGGCCATGCGCACTTCGCGATGCACTGTGGCGGGCGAGACGGAGAGCGCGGTCGCGATCTCGTCGTAGGTCAGCCCGCCGAAGAAATGCAGCTCGATCACGTCGTGTTTGCGCTTGTCCAATGCAGCCAAGCGCTGCATCGCCTCGTCGAGATCGGAGATCCCGCCATCGGAGGACGGGTCCACCACCAACGCCTCTTCGAGGGAAAGCACGGCGACGCCGCTGCCACGCTTTTGGCGTCTCTTCCCCTTCGCGTGGTCGACGAGAATGCGGCGCATGGTGCGCGCGGCGACGGCGAAGAAGTGCGCCCGGTCTTTGAAGTCGATGTCCGCGCCGATCAGGCGCATATAGGCTTCATTGACGACGGCAGTGGCCTGGAGCGTGTGCGACACGCGCTCGCGGCTCATGTGCCGTTGCGCAAGAGCGCGCAATTCGCCGTAGAGCAAGGGAATGAGCTTGTTTACGGCGTCTTCGTCGCCCTCGCGCACCTGCGCAAGCAGGCGCGTCACTTGAGTCGTTGCGTCCTGTGGGTCCATGGGGGCCTGCCCGGCACTCCAAATGGTACCGGCGCGTCGGCGGCGCGTCAATCGCATGAAAAACTCGCTACACTCGACGGGCTATGGAGCAACTGGTCGGTTACGCGGTCCACGATGGCGTGGCCGTGCTCACGGTGGACAACCCGCCGGTCAACGCGCTGAGCCCCGGCGTTCCCGAGGGCGTTGCGCGCGGCGTTGAGCGAGCTGAGGCAGATCCGGCCGCGGTGGCGATCGTACTGATCGGCGCTGGCGCCACGTTCATCGCCGGGGCCGACATTCGCGAGTTCATCAAGATCACCTCGGGAGAAAAGGAGCGCAGCCCGGCCCTAGGCGCATTGCTTGCCGCGCTCGAAGGGGCGGAGAAGCCGACAGTGGCGGCGCTGCACGGGACGGCGCTGGGCGGCGGCCTGGAGGTCGCACAGGCCTGCCATTACCGCGTGGCGCTCGCTTCGGCGCTGCTCGGCCAGCCGGAGGTTAAGCTCGGCATCATCCCCGGCGCGGCTGGCACGCAACGGCTGCCGCGTCTGGCCGGCGTGGCCAAAGCGATTGAGATGTGCTCTTTGGGCGAGCCGATCGGCGCCGTCGAAGCGCATACCTGCGGCTTGGTGGACGAGATCGTCGAGGGTTCGAACTATCAGGAGTTGCTTGAAGGCGCGACGGCTTTCGCCCGCGAGAAGGCGGTCGAAGGCGTAGTCTCGCCGAAATCGAGCGAGCGCAGCTCCAGACTTGGGACGCCCCTGGAGAATGCACGAATCTTCGAGCAAGCCCGAGCCGTCGCGCGCGCCAAGCGCCGCGGCTTTCTCGCACCGCTTAAAGCAATCGAGGCCGTCGAGGCGGCAACCGAGCTGCCATTCGACGAGGGTGTGCGCCGGGAGGCCGCGATCTTTGAGCAGTGTCTCCACTCGGATCAATCCAAAGCCCTCATCCATGCTTTCTTTGCCGAGCGCGAGGTACGGAAGATCCCGGATGTTCCGAAAGATGCGCCGACGCGCGAGATTCGGCGCGCCGCGGTCGTCGGCGCCGGCACAATGGGCGGCGGCATCGCGATGGCCTACGCCAACGCTGGTCTCCCCGTCCTGCTCAAAGACGCCTCCCCTGAAGCGCTCGAGCGTGGCATGGCCGCGATCCGCGCCAACTACGAACGCTCGGTTGCGCGCGGACGGCTGACGCAGGACTACGTCGAGAGCCGCATCGCACTCATCGAACCGCGCCTGGACTATGACGGTTTCGCCGAGGCTGACATCGTTGTCGAGGCCGTGTTCGAAGGCATGGAGCTCAAGAAGCAAATCTTCTCTGAGCTCGACGCCGTCGCGCGACCCGGCGCCATCTTGGCGTCGAATACTTCGACGTTGGACATCGATGCGATCGCTTCCGCGACCAAGCGCCCAGCCGATGTGATCGGCCATCACTTTTTTTCGCCCGCGAACGTGATGAAGCTGCTCGAGATCGTGCGTGGCAGCGAAACGGCGCAGGACGTGATTGCGACATCCATGCAACTCGCCAAGCGATTGCGCAAGGTCGGCGTCCTCGTCGGCAACTGCCGCGGCTTTGTGGGCAATCGCATGTTCGGCCCTTACCGCCGGGAAGCGCAGTTCCTGGTCGAGGAGGGGGCTGACATCGCGAAGGTCGACGAGGCGCTCTACGAATTCGGGATGGCCATGGGGCCACTCGCAGTGGGCGATCTCGCCGGTCTCGACGTCGGGTGGCGCATCCGCAAGGAGTACGCGCACCTGGAGCCTAAAGAAGCCCGCCGGCCTGTTGCCGAAGATCGGCTCTGCGAGCTAGGCCGCTACGGCCAGAAGACCGGCGCCGGTTGGTACCGCTATGGAGCAAAGCGCGAACGGTTGGACGACCCTACAGCGGAAGACATCGTGCGCGCCGCAGCAGCGGAAGCGGGCGTTGAGCAGCGCAAGATCGACGAGCAGGAGATGGTCGACCGCTGCATCCTGGCGTTGGTGAACGAGGGCGCCCGCATTCTCGAGGAAGGTTACGCCTTGCGCGCCGGCGACATCGATGTCGTTTACCTTTTCGGTTACGGCTTCCCCTCCTACCGCGGCGGGCCGATGTGGTATGCCGATACAATTGGCCTCGTCAATGTGCTGGACAGGATTCGTGCGTTCGAGCGTCGGCACGGCTACTGGTGGCGGCCGGCTCCTCTATTGGTCGAGCTCGCCGACGCCCGCAAAACGTTTGCACAGTGGGATCGCGAGCGTCGCCGATAGGGGGCGCCGGTGAGTTCCGCTGCGCCTTCGCCGCCGCCTCTGACCGGACTTCGCCGGAAGCTGCACGAGATCATCTTCGAAGCCGATACGCGGGCGGGGAAGGCCTTCGACATCGCCCTGCTCATCGCCATCCTGGCGAGCGTGATCGTAATCATGCTCGAGAGCGTGCAGAGCTATCGCGAAAGCCACGGCGCGATGTTGCGGGCGCTCGAGTGGTTTTTCACCGGGCTTTTCACCATCGAGTATGGGCTGCGCCTTTACAGTGTCCGGCGGCCGTTGGCTTACGCGCTCAGCTTCTTCGGCGTCGTCGACCTGCTTTCGATCTTGCCGACCTTCCTGAGCCTGTTTCTGGTCGGGGCGCAGTCGTTCCTCGTTATCCGCGCGATCCGGTTGCTGCGCATCTTCCGTGTGCTCAAACTTGCCCATTACCTGGGCGAGGCGAATGTGCTGCAGCGTGCGCTCTATGCCAGCCGCCCCAAGATCACGGTCTTCCTCATTGCCGTGCTCAACATTGCCTGCATCATGGGCGCTTTGATGTATCTGATCGAGGGCGAATCCAGCGGCTTCCGCAACATCCCCGTCAGTATGTACTGGGCGATCGTCACGATGACGACGGTTGGGTTCGGCGACATCGCTCCTCAGACGCCGCCCGGCCAATTCCTCGCCGCTATTCTCATGCTCATGGGCTACGGCATCATCGCAGTGCCCACGGGCATCGTTGGCGCGGAGATCGCCAAGGCCGGTAGGCAACAAACCGTTTCGACCCAAGCCTGCCCCGTTTGCGGCGCCGAAGGGCACGACCTGGACGCTGTGCACTGCAAATATTGCGGCGGACGCCTATAAAGATCGCACGATCGTTCAAGGGCTGTATTGAAAAAGATACAGTTCCGTGTCACAATTCTGGTCGGAACGGGTTTTACCGAAAGTTGTCTTTGACATTTCGACGCCCCCTGCTCTCCGGCCATGTCCCGGGGCGGGTCTGAGGGGTCGATTCATATGCAGGAGGTGTTCCGATGCCACGCTTCTCATCCGGCGTGCACGTGGAAGACCGGCTTGTCGCGCTGTTGGAACGATTTGGGTGCCGCATTCAGCGAGACGAAATTCTCGACCATCGCCACTTGTTGGATTTTGTGGTGCTGGAGTTGCCTGAGTTTCAGACGTTGTTGTCGCAACCGATTGGCGTCCAGGTGACTGGCCGGTTAGGTGATTTGGAGAAACAACGCCGTTTTCAGGAACGAGTCGAATCCAGTCCGTACACGCGCAAGAACTTCTACGTTGAGATTGATCGCGAGACCGATTTAGAGCGGGGCGGCGCATTCGCGTTGCTTGTTGCGATTGCCGACTATGCCCTTCAACGTGAGCTCCACGGCGCAAAGACGCGCGGGCTCCGTGTGTTTGCAGACAATAGTTTTGAGTTTTTTTCACTCGACGAAAACTCAAGCGCTCGAACGGCATCCCTGATGCTCGTACGGGCCGCTGGGATGGCGGATCCAGGACCCATCAAGCGCACACCCGGCGAACCATTGCCTCCCGGTCCGGTGGCGGAGGCTTCCGCCGCGAACGGATCCGCGCCGCGTCCCAGCGTGCCTGGGCCTCCGAACCCTGTGATGGGCCAACGGCTCTCCGCAGCGCTTGGCCGCTCGTCCGCCCCGGAAGCGAGCAGAATCGGCGGCGTCGTGGCCCGCTACAATCCTGGCAACCTGATGGGCGTAATTCGCTCGGACGGCGGTCAGGAGTACTTCCTGCACCGCAATAACATCATCGACGACGCGCTGCGCTCTCTCCTCGAGCGCATCGCCGACGAAGGCGGCCAGTGGATCGCCGACCGAGATGTGCGCGTCAGCTTTCTCGACGGCGGTAAGCCCTACGGTAAGAAGAACCACATTGCTCAGGAGATCCGCACCGACGCGGCCGGCGAGGCGGCTGAGCCGGAAGTGGAGTTCTAAACTCAGATGGTGCGCGGCGGAGACCGCGCCCACTCCTTTCTCCCCGAAGGCCCCTCACTGCAGGGGCCTGTACTTTTTGACGGCAGTTTTCTTCCATCCTGGCGGTCCTGGACGTAGAGCCAATAGCGCCGCCAACGGGCTGCGCTTGGGGAGGTTCTGCCATTATGTTCCGTTTATTCTTCGCGGGGGCGGCGTTGGCCGCACTCGCCGTGTTGCCGTCCCGGGCCGATTTCTTGCTCGCAGGGGTCGAAATCGACGGTTATGTGAGCGAATGCACGACAGGCGCGCCCTACACGAGTTGCGTGAAGGACGATGTCATCTCGAACTCGACGCCTGGGACGGGCCAGTTCGGGGCCACGAACAGTCTGAGCCTGGGCTCGGGCTCCTATGACGCTGGCGGGGCCTTCGCCGGCTATCTCTACGAGCCTTATCTGACGGCCTTTGCCGGGGCAGGCTCCGACCCCGCCGCCGAGCAGGGCTACTACCTATGGACGGACGCCTCCGGCCACGTGCGCGTCATCCAGGGCTACACCTATGGCGGCTTGGTTCCGGCGATGTTCCAGGTTCAGACGGATCTGGAGGCGTCGATCGTCGGTGACGCGCTCAACCAGGTTTTTGCCAACATCTCGATCTTCGACGCGGCGACGTATGACCCCACGCAAGAAATCCTGCCGCTCCTCGCGTTCGACGGCGTGAGCAAAGCGGGCCTCGGTACGGATCAGCTCCGTACCGTCTCCGAGACCCTGCTGCTGGACTTTGAGCTTCAGCCGGGGCAGGCGATCTACATGATCGTGGACCTCTCCGTGACGGCAGCGAGCCGCTCCTTCAAACACGAAGAGACGGAGGTGGACGCCGAGCACACGCTACGGGTGAACTTCGTGGGCGGGCCGACGGATCTGTTGACGCCCGCGATCACGGGGCCGAACGCCGCCGTGCCGGAGCCAAGCGCACTGCTGCTCTTTGGCGCCGGACTGCTCGGCTTGGCCTGGACGCGGCGGCGGCATTAGGCCAGCGCGGGTTCGCCAGCCCTGCTAGCATAGCGCCAGCACTGGAGGGCCCGCGATGTCCGAACCATCTCCCGTCAACCGCCGCACCTTCGTAAAGACGGCGGCCACCGCGCTGAGCGCAGCGCAATACAACCGCGTGCTCGGCGCCAATGATCGCGTCGGCATGGGGTTTGTCGGCTACGGCCTGATCGGCGAACGCCACGTCATCGACTTCAAGGAACGCTCCGACGTCAACATGGTCGCCATGGCGGAGGCGCACGCAGGACGCCTCGACGAGGCGCTGAGTTACATCGGCGGCGGTTGTAAAGGCTATCGTGACTTCCGCCAGATGTATGAAAACCAGGACGTCGATGCGGTCTGCATCGCAACCGCCGACCACTGGCACGCGTTGCTGGCCATGATGGCCATGGCGGCGGGCAAGGACGTCTACGTCGAGAAGCCGCTGACTTTGTTCGTGCGCGAGGGGCGCTGGATGCTCGACGTCCGCGACCGCACCAAGCGCGTGGTGCAGGTGGGCACCCAGCAGCGCTCCGGCCCGCACTACAAGCGTGCCAAGAAGCTGATAGAGGGCGGTCACCTCGGAAAAGTGTTCTCGGTCAAGGCCGGTGCGGCGCGCAATATCCTGCCTGGATACGGCTCCCCGGCGACATCAGAGCCGCCGCCCTACCTCGATTGGGAGATGCTGATCGGCCCCGCGCCGATGGTCGCCTACAACCCTAAGCGCGCCATTTACCACTTCCGCTGGTTTTGGGATTATTCCGGCGGCCAGATGACGAACTTGGGCCAGCACTCCTTCGACATCGCGTACTGGTTCCTGGGCCTCAAAGGGCCGCGCGCGGTGACCAGCTACGGCGGCCGTTGGACGTTGAACGACCTCGGCGACACTCCCGACGTACAGGAGGCCATCTGGGAGTTTCCGGACGAGAAGGTCGTGATGACCTGGACGGACCGGGAAACTTCGCGCGGCGACGGAGCGCCGGGGCTGTCGTTCTACGGAACGAAGGGCAGTCTCTCCATCGGTCGCAGCGGCTTCCAGACCGATGCGGACGAAAAGATCCCGCCCGAGAACACGGTGCCGCAGTTCGCTTCGGGCCAGCCGGCCGGCGGCGTGAACCGCGTCGCCGAGCAAGGCCCCCGCGGCAAGTGGACCGAAGACATCGACGATGCGACGGGCGACTCGCGCGAGCAGTTCAAATTGCACGTCGAAGACTTCTTGAACGCCGTGCGCAGCCGCAACCAACCCGTCAGCGATCTCGAGAGCGGCCATCAGGTCGCCACGCATTGCCACTTGGCAAACTTGTCGCTGCGGCTCAACCGCCGCCTCGAGTACGACCCGGAGACGGAGCAGATTCTCGGCGACCACGAGGCGGCTAACATGCTGGTGCGGCCATATCGCGCGCCGTGGGATCGCGAGCTTCGGGCGCTCGGCATCGGCGCCTGAGCCGAAGCGTCTAGCGCACACGTGGTACCCTGCGCGCAGAAACCGCGCCGTTTACCAGGAGGACGCCTACCCATGGAATCGAATTACACTCGCCGCCAAGCCGTTCGCTGGGCCTCGGCCGCCACGATGGCGACCACGTTTCTGCCACTGACTGGGAAGTACGGCGCCTGGGCTCACCCGGCCGACAAAAAGCTCGCCACGCGCATGCTGGGCCGCACCGGCCGCGAGGTGACGACGTTCGGCCTTGCCGGCGGCAACAAGGTGATGTGGGACTTGCCCGGCGACGAAGCGGTCAAGATCGTCGTCAAGGCCGTGCGCGCCGGCGTCACCTACCTCGAGACGGCGAACAATTACCAACTCAGCCAGCTCAACTACGGCAAGGCGTTCGACATTCTCAATCTCAAGCCGGGCAAGCCTGGCTACGACGCGGGTCTTCGCGGGCGGCTCTTCATCGCAACCAAGACCGGCCTGCGCACCGGGCTGGTGCGTGGTGATGCCAAGCCTGTCGGAAACTCCGCCGGCGGCGGCAAGCTGGTCGTCGAAGACCTCGAGCGCGCGCTGACGCAGTTCTTCGGCGACGGCAAGGGCTACATTCCCGAGGGCGCTTACCTCGATCTGCTTCAGATCCACCACATAGGCGCGCAGGAAGACGTCGACGCCGCTTTCGAGGGCTATGACAACCCCGGCGACAAGTCGCTCGAGCGGGTCGGCGCCATCGCCACGCTCCTCGACTTCCGCGACGGCTCCAACCTGACCGGCCTCAACCCGAAAGGCCGCAAGTGGATTCGCCACATCGGCATCACCGGCCACGAGAACCCAGCCGTCCACATGGACGCCATCCAGCGCGACCACAAGCGCGTGCTCGATACGCTGCTCGTCGTCTGTAATCCGAACGACCCGCACTACTTCTGCCACCAGACCAATTCGATCCCCGTGGCCAACGCCGCAGGCATGGGCATCATCGGCATGAAGGTCTTCGCCGACGGCGTGATGTACGGGCTGGAGAAACGCTACGCCTCAAAGCCTGGGCAGAGCGTGTTGAGCGTCGGCCAGCCGGGCAAGGTCGCGCCGCAGGACTTCATCCGCTATACGCTGAACCCCGACGGCATGAGCACGATCATCACCGGCATCGGGCTGATCGACGACTCGAACGACCCCGAAAAGGACCAAGTGGTCGCGAACCTTGCCGCTGCACAGATGGCAACCAAGCTCACCCCGCTCGAGAAGAAGGAGATCGAGGACCGCGTGGCGGCGCTCCACGGCACGCAGACGAACTTCTTCCAGCGCCCTTCGGTTGGCTTCCAGGCGCCGCTCGACCCGCAGGTACGCCGAGTGGACGACGCCACGGTTGAGGTGAGTTGGAACAACGCCTTCGCCGCCGGCGACCCGATCGAGCGCTACGAGGTCTGGCGGCGTGACGAGCGTATTGCGACGGTTCCTTATACCCCGCAAATCAGCAAGGAACCGTTCCGCTACCGCGACGAACACGCCCCGAAGGGCCACATGGGCGGCCTCTGGTACCACGTGCGCGCCGTCGACTCGGCCGGGCGCACCGCGCACACGCTCTCGCAACGCGCCTAAAATCGGCCCGCGCGGCGCTCGAGTGGCCTAGGGCGCTATCCTTCTAGTGGATCCGCCCGTCAGATCCTGTAGAGGAGAAAGAATCATGGCGCTAGACCTGACTTACGACTCGGCAACGAACGTGTTGACCGTCAAGCTCGGCGGCAAGCTCGAGAGCAAAGACTACGAGACGCTGACGCCTTACGTCGAGCGACTGATCGCCGAGCATGGCAAAGTCGACATGCTTGTGATCCTGCACGACTTCCACGGCTGGACGGCTGGAGCGCTCTGGGAAGACATCAAGTTTGACGTCAAGCACTTCCGCGACATCGGCAAACTGGCGCTGGTAGGCGAAACCAAGTGGGAGCAGGGAATGGCGACCTTCTGCAAGCCGTTCACAACAGCGAAAGTGCGCTATTTCCCGGTAGAAGAAACCGCCGCGGCCAAGGCCTGGATGGCAGCCTGACAGGACACGCCGCTTCCGCGCTTCAAGCCACCGGATTGCGCAGCACGCCAATCCCGTCGATCTCGACCTCGAGCACGTCGCCGGCATGGATCGGCTGCGTAGTCCCCGTGGTGCCGGTAAAGATCAAATCTCCCGGCATGAGCGTGACGTACTTCGAGATGAAGGCGACCGTCTCGGCGGGCTTGAAGATCAGGTGATCGAGCGTCGTCTCTTGCTTGATCTCGCCGTTTTGGCGCAGCCGGATGCCGGATTTTTCGAAGTCCAGGCCGACCGCGATGACCGGACCGACGGGAGAGAAGGTCTCCGCGCCCTTGCCGCGCCACCATTGCAGGTCTTTCGATTCCGGGCCGTCGAGCGAGCCGTTCTGCCACTGGCGTTCCGAGATGTCGTTGCCGCAGGTGTAGCCGAGGATATAATCCGGCGCTTCGGCGGCTGACACGTTCTTCGCCTTCTTGCCCATGACGATGACGAACTCGGCTTCGTAGTGGACGTCGCGCGAGTCCGGTGGCAGCATCACAGAATCGCCGGGGCCGATGATCGAATTCGTCGTCTTGTAGAACGGCTCGGGATTGGCGGGTAGCGGCGCGTCCTTGCCGAGGTGGTCGCTGTAGTTGCCGGCGAGCGCCATGATCTTGGTCGGCTGCACGGGGTAGAGCAGCTTGACGTCGGCAACCGGAATCGGAACGCCCGAGGGAGTGCGTGGGCCGAATAGATCGCCCTCGATCGGTTGGATCACATCGCCCTGGACGATGCCGTAGTGAACGCTTCCGTTGTGTTCGAATCGGGCCAGCCGTGTAACGCCGTCTCCGGCCTCCGGGGATCCCCTCCGCTGCAGCCCAAACCGGCCACGCCGGCCGCGGTAATCGAGACGAGAAACTCTCTGCGTGAAACGCTCATAATAGCTACGGCTCCCGGATTGGGCGCTAGTGTACCAGAGCCGCACGTGCCCGGCGATGGGTATGCTCGCGCGCCGCGGACCGCTAGGAGACTCGCATGTCCCATTCACAGAACTTTTCCCGCCGCCAATGGCTGGCCGCCGCCGGCGCCTACGCAGCCACGGCGGCCCTCGCGCCTGCGCAGGCGCCCCGATTCGAGCTGCTGCTGCGCGGCGGCCGCGTCCTCGATCCACAAAGCGGACTCAACGCCATCCGCGATGTCGCCATTGCCGACGGAAAGATCGCCGCGGTCGACGAGCGCATCGATCCGGCATCGGCCCGTGTCGTCGCCGACTGCTCCGGCCTCTACGTCACGCCGGGCTTTATCGACATCCACGTTCACGTCTTCGCCGGGACGAACGAGCCGCACTCCTACGCCGGTGACAACAGCCTCTACCCGGACGGCTACACGTTCCGCTCCGGCGTGACGACTGTCGTCGACGCCGGCTGCGCGGGCTGGCGCAACTTCGAGACGTTCAAGGAGACGGTGATCGACCGCTCGAAGACGCGGGTGCTCGCCATGCTCAACATCGTGGGCAGCGGCATGCGCGGCGGCAAGTACGAGAACAACCTGGACGACATGCAGGCTGGGCCCACCGCCGAGCTCGCCAAGCAGCACAAGGGCCTCGTCGTCGGCGTAAAGTGTGCGCACTACTCCGGGCCCGAGTGGCAGCCGGTCGAGACCGCCGTCAAGGCGGGCGAGATGGCGGACATCCCGGTGATGATCGACTTCGGCTCGAACAAGCCGGAGCGCCCGCTGAGCCAGCTGCTGACCGAGAAGCTGCGCCCCGGCGACATCTACACCCACTGCTACTCCGGCCTGCGCGACGAGCTGGTCGACGGCAAGCCGAACCCGGCGCTGTTCGCCGGACGCAAGCGCGGCGTCATCTTCGACGTCGGCCACGGAGGCGGCAGCTTCGCCTGGCGCGTCGCCATCCCCTGCATCGAAGGCGGCTTCCCGCCGGACTCGATCTCGACCGACCTGCACACCGGCTCGATGAACGCCGGGATGAAGAGCCAGATCAACGTGATGTCGAAGTTCTTGAATCTCGGTCTCTCGCTCGAGGATGTGATCAAGCAGTCGACCTGGAATCCGGCGAAGGAAGTGAAGCGCGAGGATCTGGGACGCCTGTCGGTTGGCTCGGTCGCCGACGTCGCAGTCATTCGGCAAGAGGAAGGAGAGTTCGGCTTCGTCGACAGTTTCGGCGGACGCTTGAAGGGGACCAAGAACCTCGAGTGCGAGCTAACGCTCAAGGACGGCCGCCCCGTGTGGGATTTGAACGGCCTGACGGCAGTGGATTGGCAGAAGCTGCCGCCGCGGCGGCGGCGCTAGCCGTCGGTTCGCGCGATCAGGCAGGGCCGCATGCGCCGGCGAAGTTTCGACGGCAGCTGACGCATGCGGCCTTGTTGCGCCTTTCCAGCCGCCCGCCGCAATGCTAAGCTGTTCGCGGGATGAACCGGACTCGCCGTCGCATGCTTCGCGGAATGGGCGTCGCCATGGCGCTGCCGTGGATGGAGTCCATCGGCGCGGCGGCCCCATCTCTGCGCCTCAGCGAGCCGCCGTTGCGCATGGCTTTCCTGTTCATGCCCAACGGCGTGCGGCCGGACCACTGGACGCCCGCCGGTGACGCCGAAGACTACGAGATCACGCCGCATCTGAGCCGCATCGCCAAGCACAAGAGCGAGTTCACCTTGCTCGAAAACCTGTGGCACGAGCGCACCACCGGACGCAACGGCCACTGGCCCAAGGTTCCGGCGTGGCTCTCGGGCGGCTACGTCGAGCGCTCCACCGGGCGCGACCTCAACACCGGCGCGACCTCGGTCGACCAGATCGTCGCGCGCGAGATCGGTACGCGGACGCCCCTGCCCAGCCTCGAGCTCGGCGTCGATTCACCGCGCACCGGGATCGACAACATCGGGGGCGGTTTCGCGCGGATCTTGGGTTCCTACATCTCCTGGCGCGATCCGCACACGCCGGTCGCCAAAGAGATCATTCCGCAGCTCGCCTTCGACCGCTTGTTCCGCACCGGATCGACCGCGCCGGCAATCTCGGGCGTCGATCCGGACCATCCCTCGGTGATGCAGGCCCTGCAACGCGACGACCAGAGCGTGCTCGACCTCGTGCTCGAGGACGCCAAGTCCCTGCGCGCCCAAGGCAGCGCCCGCGACAAGGTCAAGCTCGATGAATACCTCGAGTCGGTTCGGTCGGTCGAGCAGCGCATCGAGGCCAGCCTCAAACCGCAGAAGCGCTGGATCAACCAGGGCCGCTTCGACGTCGCGCGTCCAGGGCCGGGCATCCCGGAGACACATCGCGAGCACGTCCGGTTGATGCTCGACATTCTGGTTCTGGCCTTTTGGACCGACACCACGCGGGTCTCGACCTTCATGTTCGGCGACGCGCAGACCGGCCGCGATTTCTCTTTCCTCGACGGCGTCAAGGGCAGTTTCCACGGCATCTCGCACCACCGCAACGAAGAAGACAAGCGCGCGCAGTACGAGGCCATCATCAACTGGCACATGGAGCAAGTCGACTACCTGCTCACCCGCATGCGCTTGCTCGACGAGGGCGGAACGTCGCTGCTCGACAACTCGATGGTCCTGTTCGGTTCATCCCTCAAAGACGGCAACCGCCACGACAACGAGGACCTGCCGCTGCTGCTCGCCGGACGCGCCAAGGGCAAGCTGCGCCCGGGCCGTCGCCTGCGCTTCCCGAAAAGACGCCTCTGTGCAATCTCTACCTGACCTTGATGCACCAGATGGGCGTCGAGCGGGAGTCCTTCGGCGATTCGACCGGAATGCTCGAGGGATTGGCATAGCGCATCTTACAGAGCCGCATGCGGAAGCTTGTGGTCGGCTTCCTTTGCAGCAGCGGCTCTGGTGATCAAGCGATGGCGAGCACGCAGACAACCGCCGGTCTCTACGAGCGCTTCGAGGCCTCGGTCACAAACCCAAAAACCTACGACGATCCCTTCCGCGACGTCACGCTCGAAGCCGTCTTCCATGGCCCGGACGGGTCCGAAACGCCCTTCTGGGGCTTCCACGACGGCGGCCAGAAGTGGCGGCTGCGCTTCCTGCCATGGCACGAGGGCGAGTGGCGCTGGGAGGCTCAATTCTCTGACGGCACGCCTGGTGCTGAGGGGGCTTCGTCTGCGAGGGCGGCGACGCGCCGGGCAAGCTCGACCGCTACCCTTGGAACCCGATCTGGTTCGGCTACTCTTCCGGCGCGCCGGAGCTCGTGCGGGGTCTGCACCTGGGCGACCGCTTCTTCGCCCGCAATTGGCCTGACGCCGACCGCGCCAGGCTGCTCGACTGGGTGCAGGCGAACGGCTACAACCTGCTCTCGATCGCCAGCCACTACCTCAACCGCAACGAGCCGGGCCGCGGCCAAGGCTGGCAGACTCCGGACCTGTGGCCGCTGAACCCAGCCGAATATCGCCGCATGGAGGCCGTGCTCGACGAGCTTGCCCGCCGCCACATCCTCGTATTTCCCTTCGCCGGCTTCTTCGGGCAGGATTCCGACTATCCGCGCGACCCGGCCGACCAGGAGCTTTACGTCCGCTACACGTTGGCGCGCCTGGGCGCCTATTGGAACGTCTTGTTCAATGTCGCGGGCCCCGAGCCCAACCTGCGAGGAGATAGACGCTGGATGAGTGATGACGAGGTCACGCGCTTGGGCCGCCTCATCGCCGGGCTCGACCCTTTTCGTCATCCGATCTCCGTCCACAACCGCACCGGCGACGACCCGTTTCGCGATGCCGATTGGACGACATACGGCGTGCTGCAAGGGCCGAAGACATCCGACCTCGCCAAGCTCAGCGCAGGTTTGCTCGAGAGCCATCACCCGGAGAAGCCTTTGATCGCGCAGGAGACGCTGTGGTCGGGCAACGTCAACCACATCCGCGCCCTCGGCGGTCGGGATTACTCGGACGACGAGCTGCGCCAAAACGCCATCGTGATCCAAATGTCCGCCGCGGCCATCGTCTTTGCCGACAACGACGGCAACTCCTCGACGGGATTCAGCGGCACGCTCGACCCGGACCAGGCAAAGCAGGGGCGTCACGACGTGTTGAGGCGCGTCTGGGATTTCTTTGAGACAACGGCCTTCTACCGCATGCAGCCGGCCCAGAATCTGGTCGACCGCGGGTTCTGTCTGGCGCAGCCCGGCCGTGAATATCTCGTCTACCTGCCCGAAGGCGGCGCGGTGGACGTGGCCCTCGAAGACGGCCCCTATCGCGTTCTTTGGGTGAACGCGCGCGACGTGCAACAAGTACGCGAGGCCGGCTCCACGGCCGATGGAAAGCAATTGCGCGCTCCCGACGAGCAGGATTGGTTTTTGCGCCTGCTACCCTGAGATTTCCGTGTCCGCTAGCGCGCAAGACGGTCTGATCGTATTCGCCCACGGCTCGCGTATCGCAGAGGCGAACGACGCAGTGCGCCGCGTTGCGGAGCTGGCGGCGCGCGAGAGCGGCTTTCCGCTGTGGCATGAGGCGTTTCTCGAGCTCGCCCAGCCCACTTTGGCTGAGGCGGTACACGCGCTGGCCGCTCGCGGAGCGCGGCGCATTGTCGTCACGCCGTACTTTTTGGTGATGGGGATTCACCTGCAAAGAGATTTGCCGCTACTGCTCGACGAGGCGCGCGCCCAGACGCCTGGCGTCGAGCTGATTACGACGCCGCCGCTCGACGGCCATCCCGGTCTGGCACATATCCTCTCCGAACGCGCCCGAGAAGCCGTACGATGAGCTCCGCCGCCTCATTCCCCGTGCGGCTCGTGGAGCAGCGGCCGCTGGCGGACGACGTTTTGCACTTGGTCCTCGAAGCTCCTGAGAGCGAGCGCTTCGTCTTCACGCCGGGTCAGCACGTGCGGCTCTCGATCCCGCTCGGCGATTCCGAGCAGGACCGCTACTACTCGATCGCCTCGCCGCCGGGCGCGCACAACCGCTTCGAGCTGTGCGTCGCGGCCGGCGAGGACCCAGGCGGCCAGGCGCTTCAGGCGCTCGAGCCTGGCGTGGAGATGCGCTGCTGGGGTCCGAGCGGCCGTTTCGCCTTGCGCGAGCCGCTCAGGGATTCGTTGTTCATCGCCACCGGGACCGGCGTGGCTCCGCTCCGTTCGATGATTCACTCGATCATGGCCGGCCCGCGCGGACGCGAGCAGCGTATCGCGTTGTTGCTCGGCGCGCGCACATCGGATCGGCTTTTCTATCGCGAGGAGATGGAGCAGCTTGCGAGCGAAGTCGACAGCTTCGATTTTTGGCCCACGCTCACCCGCGCCGACGGCGGCTGGGTGGGGCGCAAGGGCCGCGTCCTCATCCATTTGGCCGACGCTCTTTCCGGCCGCCATAACGAAACGGACGTCTATCTCTGCGGCCAACCGGAGATGGTGACCGAGGTCAGCGAGCAACTTCTTGACGCCGGACTCGACGAGGACGCCCTGTTTTTCGAAAAATACTAAGAGAGGCCGCCGCGCTGCGGCGGATCCCCAACCCATGCTGAACGTTACCCTGCCCGACGGCAGCGTCAAACAAGTCGAGAGCGGCGCAACCCCTCTCCAAATCGCGGAATCGATCAGCCCGCGTCTGGCTAAGGCTGCTCTGGTAGCTGAGCTCGACGGCAAGCTCGTCGACCTGACCGAGCCCATCACGGCCGATGCGAAGCTGCGCCTGCTCACGGAGAAGGATCCCGAGGCTCTGGAAGTGTTCCGCCACTCGAGCGCGCACCTGCTCGCCGCGGCGACGCTCGAGCTCTACCCCGACACCAAGCTCGGCGTTGGGCCGCCCACCGACAACGGCTTCTTCTACGACATGCAGCGTGAACAGCCGTTCACGCCCGAGGACCTCGAGAAGATCGAGGCCAAGATGCAAGAGCTGGTCGACGCCGATCTGCCCAACCGCCGTGTCTGGATGGACCGTGACGAAGCGCTCGCGCTCTACCGCGCGCAGGGCGACACGATGAAGTGCGAGCTGATCTCGGAGAAGACCGACGACCCCAAGGTCTCGATCTACAAGACCGGCGACAAGTTCAACGACTTTTGCCGTGGCCCGCACATCCCCTCAATGGGCCGCATCAAGGCCTTCAAGCTGATGTCGGTTGCCGGCTCTTACTGGAAGGGCGACGAGAAGAACCAGCGGCTGCAGCGCGTCTACGGAACTTCGTTCTACTCCAAGAAGGAGCTCGACGCCTACCTCACCCAGCTAGAGGAAGCGAAGAAGCGCGATCACCGCAAGCTCGGCAAAGAGCTTGACCTGTTCAGCGTGCAGGACACCGCCGGCCCCGGCCTGATCTTCTGGCATCCCAAGGGCGGACTCATCCGCCGCACCATCGAGGACTGGCTGCGCGAGCAATACCTAAAGCGCGGCTACGGCCTGGTCTTCACTCCGCATGTGGCCAAGCGCGAGCTGTGGAAGATCTCCGGCCACGCAGACTTTTATTCGGACGACATGTTCAAGCCGATGGAGCTCGACGAAGTCGAGTACCAGCTCAAGCCGATGAACTGTCCGTTCCACATCCTCATTTACAAGGACAAGCTGCGCAGCTACCGCGACCTGCCGGTTCGGCTCGGCGAGCTCGGCACGGTCTACCGCTACGAGCGTTCAGGCGTGATGCACGGGCTGCTACGCGTGCGCGGCTTCACTCAAGACGACGCGCACATCTTCTGCACCCCCGAGCAGGTCAAGGACGAGGTCATCGGTTGCGTCGACTTCGCCATGGACGTGCTCAAGACCTTCGGCTTCTCCCACTACGAAGTCGAGCTCTCGACTTGGGACGGCGGCGCGAGTGGCAAGTACGCCGGCGACCCCGAAGAGTGGGCGCTTGCGGAGAAGGGCTTGCAGGAAGCGCTCGCCGAACGCGGCATCGAGGCCAAGGTCATGCCGGACGAGGCGGCGTTCTACGGACCGAAGATCGACGTCAAGATGGTCGACGCCATCGGCCGCTCGTGGCAGCTCTCGACCGTGCAGTTCGACTTCAACCTGCCGCGGCGCTTCGAGCTCGAGTACGTGGCCGAGGACGGAGCCAAGCACCGGCCTTACATGGTGCACCGCGCGCTGCTCGGCTCGGTGGAGCGCTTTATGGGCGTGCTCATCGAGCACTATGCCGGCGCCTTCCCCACTTGGCTTGCGCCCGTGCAGGTGAAGATCCTGCCCATCACCGACGCGCAAATGGACTACGCGCGCCGCGTGAAGGACACGCTCGAAGAAGCCGGCGTTCGCGTGGAGCTCGACGAGCGCAACGAGAAGATCGGCTACAAGATCCGCGAGGCGCAGCTCGAGAAGATCCCCTATATGCTGGTGATCGGCCAGAAAGAAGTCGAAGCCGACAAAGTCGCCGTTCGCGACCGCAAGAAGGGCGACCAGGGTGCGCAGGCGCTTGACGAGTTCCTGGCCCACGTACTGGAGGAGATCCGTACGAAGACGGACTGACCGGTCCGGCTTCTTACTCGGCGCGTTCCACGTACCGGAACGGCGTGCTCAGCACGACGTTTTCGATCAACGTCCGCGCCCGGTAGCCGTCTTCGGCCAGGGCATCTGCGATGCGTTGCACGGTGCAGTGGTCGCCGTCGTCCAAGCCCCGCCCCAGTGCATAGCCGAGCGTCTTGCCGGTCAAATGGCGGATGAATTCGTCTTTTTTGCCAAGTAGCACTTGGCGCAGCTCAGCCGGCCCGTCGAAGCGCTCGCCCGAGGGCAGCACTCCCGCGGCATCGATCGGCTTGCCGTTGTCCTGCTCTCGCCAGCGCCCCAGCCAGTCGAAGTTCTCGAGCCCGAACCCGATCGGGTCGATCAAGTCGTGACAGGCCGCGCAAGACGGATTCTCGCGGTGCTGGCTCAGCTTCTCGCGGATGGTCATCTTGGCGTTCTTGTTGGCCTCGGTTTCGAGCGGCGGCACGTCCGGCGGCGGCGAGGGAACGGGCGTCCCGAGTAAAGCCTCGAGCACCCAAGCGCCCCGCAGCACCGGGCTGTTCTGCTGGAAGTGCGACGTCATCGCCAGAACCGCGCCCAGTCCCAGCACTCCTCCGCGGCGGTCCGATGTCCACTCCACCTTGCGGAAGCCGTCGCCCCGGACCTCCACCTCATCCTCGATCTCGTAAAACTTCGCCAGGCGCTCCGTCAAAAAACCGTAGTCGGAATCGAGCAAGTCGAGCAGGCTGCGGTTCTCGCCCAGGATGTGCTGGAACAGCAGCACCGGCTCCTCACGCATGTCCCGCGCCACCTCCGGCGTATAGAAATGCTGTACGGCGTTCACCGTCGGCGCCACGCGGCCGCCCACGTCCTTTGTGCCAAACCACTGGCCGATGAAGGTCGTCGCGAACACGCGCGAACGCGGGTCGTCGAGCAGTCGCCGAACCTGCTCCCGCAAAACATCCTCGTCTTGCAGCTTTCCCTGCGCGGCCAGTTGCAGCAATTCCTCGTCCGGCATCGTCGACCACAAGAAATACGACAATCGCGTCGCTAACTCGTAATCCGACAGCGGCTGCACGCCCGCCTGCTCGGGGGCCCTTTCCACGCGAAACAAGAAATCCGGCGAGACCAGCACGCCCTTGAGCGCCAGCTTCACACTCTCGACGTACGGGTCGCCGCGCTCGGCCCCACGGTCGTAAAGCTTCATGTAGCGCTCGATCTCGTCATCCGAGACCGGCCTGCGAAACGCCTTCGGTACGAAGCGCTCGAGCAGGACGCGCGCCGCCTTGCGCGGCTGCAACTGCGGCTCGCCCGGATCGATGCCGAACAGCCGGTAATGCACGGCCCGCTTCTCCGCGCTTACCTCCTGCGCCGCTTGCACGATCTCCAAGCTGTGCAACTCCACTGGCGGCTGCTCGCCCGCCACAACCGCCACCGTGTGGACGCCCCGTGCCAAATGCACCGAAGCCGACCGCGTCGTCACTCCCTTGTTCGGGTCGCGCGGAAACGCGAGCGTGCTGACCTCGATTCCATCCAGCATCAGCGTTGCTGATAATGCATGTTCGGCCGAGCGTTCGAGCGTGACTTTCACCTCATAGTCGTCGTCCACGTAGACCGGAACCTGCGCGGCGGCCTCTTCGCCGGGCTGCATGCGCACCGGCTTGTCCTTCTCCGGCTGGCGGCCCGGCAGCATCTCGCGCGCCCCATAGAGTCTCTGCAGCGGAGGCGAAACGATCGTACGGTCCAGAATCTGCTGGGCCGCCTCCATGTAGCGCTCCATCAGCAGTGGCGGCAGGTAGAGCGTTTCCGCGTTCGTGTCGAAGCCCTCGCCTCCGGAGCCGTCCGCAGGAAACACTTCTTCGACGGCCAGGTCGACACCCAGCAAGTCCCGAATCGTGTTGCGATACTCACGCCGGTTCAGCCGCCGCAACGTCACCGCGCCGGCGTAGTCGCCTAGCGAACAGGCCGTATCCCGCAGCTCTTGCTCAATCCAGGTCGAGATCCGGAAGCGATCCTCCTCGCTCAGCTTCGACGCAGCCGGAGGCATCGTGCGGTTGCGCAGTTGCGAGGCGACGTTGTGCCAAAGCTTGCGCTCGCCCGCAACGTCGGCCGCACTCTGCGCTCTTAAGAACCCGACGTGATTGTTCGGGTTCTGCGGATCGTGGCACGCCGCACAATGCTCTTCCAGCGCCGGCCGGATCGACTCCGCGAACTCCTCCTTCGGCGCGGCGTACAGTGCGCCGGCAACCACGAATCCAACAATCAGAAAGCGAATCCGCATCGAAGTCCCAGATCAGCGTACGCGACCGCCGTCGCTCGGTCAACGGCGTTATCCTAATCCCATGCGCTTCGCGCTCCTGCTCTTTTTCACTCTCCCGCTCGCGGCCCAAAAGCCGCAGTACGCCCCATCCGGCGAGTTGCTCATCCCAGAGAACTACCGCGAATGGATCTTCGTCGGCGCATCGCTCGGCATGGGCTACACCGAGCCAGAGGGCGCCGTCGCCCAGCCCGAGACCGTCAAAGGCAACTTCCACCACGTCTACCTCTCGCCCGACGCCTACGCGCAGTTCAAGAAGACCGGGACGTTCCCCGAGCAGGCAATCCTGATGATGGAAGTCTACGCCCCAGCCTCCAAGGAATCGATCAACAAGCAAGGGCGTTTCTCCGGCGAGTTCCTGCGCGTCGAGGCCGCCGTCAAAGACGCCAAACGCTTCCCGGAAGGCTGGCGCTACTTCGACTTCGGCGGCCCCGAGCCGAAGAAGACATCGACGCCGTTTGCGAAAGACCGCTGCTGGTCCTGCCACAACGAGCATGGCCAGACGGACAACGTCTTCACGCAGTTCTACCCCAAGCTCCGCAAAAGCGAATGAGCTTTTCGCTAAGCGCCGACTCCGCGAGGGAATACCTCGCGCAGCGCGGCATCCAGGTTCAATCGGCCCGCGAGCTCGGCGGCGGCGTTTCGAACACCGTGATTTGGGTCGAAACCGTTGATTCAGACCCGTTTATCCTCAAACAGGCATTGCCGCAGCTGCGCGTCCAAGACGAGTGGCTCGCCGAGCGCAGCCGCATCTTTCGCGAGCGCGACGGACTGATCGACGTGGCGCGCCTGCTGCCGGCGGGCTGCGCCCGAGATCCTATGGAGCGACGACGAAAACTTCCTCTACGCCATGGAGGCCGTCTCGCCTGCTGTTTCCTGGAAGGAGCGCTTGCTTGCCGGAGACTTGAACCCGGCCTGCGCCCGCACCGCCGGTCAGGCCCTCGGCATGACCATCGCCGGTTCCTGGCAAGATCCCGACTTCGAAGCACGCTACGGCGACCAGCGCCCCTTCGATCAGCTTCGTACCGACCCCTACTACCGCACCATCGCGCGGCGCCACCCCGCGATCGCACAACAGGTCTACGATTGGATCGCTCAGATCGAGCCCTTGCGCCTGGCGCTGACCCACGGCGACTGGAGCCCCAAGAACATGCTCGTGCGCGGCGACGGGCTGGTTTTCATCGACTATGAGTGCATCCACTTCGGCGATCCGTCGTACGACATCGCCTTTTGCCTGAATCACCTCTGCCTCAAGGGGTTCCACATGCCGCAGCATGCGACAGCGCTCCACGATCTCGCCCGCACGTTCCTCGCTGCGACGCTCGCAGCGGCGCCCTATGAGGACTGGAAGCGCGCGCGGCTCGCCACCTAGCCTTCCTGATGCTCGCCCGCGTCGATGGCAAATCCCCGCCGAGTATCTCGACGAGCCGACCCGCAATCGCGTCCGCCAAACCGCACTCCGTCTCATCGAAGAACGCCCCACGACAATCGAGCGCAGCTCGCGTATTGCATCGTCTAATCGAGCCCTGGCAGCAATGCCAGGGTTTAACGCCACAATCAACCTGACGCCTGCTCAGGCTACACTCTTCCTCGCCATGAAGCTTGCCGTCTCGCAACGCCCCTTCGTCGACATTGGGATCGTCTGCAGCCACTTCGATGAGTCCCTGCGCTTCTACCGTGACCTGCTCGGCCTGTCCGTCGTCCTCGACATCCAGATTCCCGCCTCGGTCGCCGTTGGCGCCAAGCTCGCGCCGCGCCCGTTCCGGCAAGTCCGCCTCAAAGCAGGTGAAACCCTCATCAAGTTGATGGAGATCGAAGACCCGCCCGCGCGCCGCACCGCCGACTTCGCCGCCGGAGTCCGTTGGCTCACGTTCTTCGTGGAAGACGCGTGGGCCTCCTACCGTGAGCTCTCAGCAAAGGGCGTCGAGTTTCTGGCCGAGCCGGTCGTTGCGCCGGACGCAGATGGCGTTGTTTGCGCGCTCGACCCGGACGGCATCCTCGTCGAGCTTGTCCAAATCAAACCGGACTTCGCTCCGGACGGCGCCTGATTGCTAACGCCGACGACGCGTCGTCACACCATCGGGAACAAAATGCTCCCAATCCAAGCCACGACCGCCCCGGACGTCCCCAACACCGCTGACGACCCCGTCACCGTCTTCAGTCCCTCGACCTCTGACAGCCCGGTCATCGTCGTGAAGACCCAGAAGCCCGAGTTGTTCATCCAGTTGCCCACCAGCGAGCCGCCGCCCACGGCCATCAGCACGTAGACGGGGTGGTAGGCGGGCGGCGACTGCACCATGATCGGCGCCAGAATCGAGGCAACCGTAATCATCGCCACCGTCGCCGAGCCTTGGGCCACGCGCAACAGCACGGAGACGCCAAAACCTAGCCAGATGTAGCTCATCGACCCGGACTTGGCGAGCTCCGCAAACACGTCTCCCACTCCGGCCTCGACCAGCATTCCGCCGAAGGCGCCGCCGCCCGCCGTGATCAGGATGATCATGCCCGCGCTTCCGATCGCTTCCTGCGCCGGCTTGGCGAGCTCGGCCAGCGACATGCCCTTTTGCCGCGCCAGCACCCACAACCCAGCCGCCGCCGCCACCATCAAAGCGAAGCTCGGGTTCCCGAAGAAGGACGCGTACCGCGCGATCTCGCTGCCCGGCGCCAGCGTGCCCGCCACTGTGTTGGACGTGATCATGATGATCGGCAACACCACCGGCAGCAGCGATGCGAACATTCCCGGCAGCTCGCTCTCCGGCTTGTGCGCGATCTCTTCGAGCTCGGCCAGCGACAGCCCCGGCGCTTCGCGCACCGGGATGTCGAGCTTCTTGTCGATCCAAATGCAGTAGAGCCAGGTCAGCAAGGACGCCGGCGCCGCCACCAAAAGGCCAACCACGATCACCAGCCCCAGATCGATGTTCATCGTCTCGGCCATCGCCAGCGGACCCGGCGTCGGCGGCACGAAGACGTGCGTTGCCGAGCCGCCCGCCCCAATCGCGAGTGCATTCAGGATGTAGTGCCGGCCTCCGGCGCGAATCGTCATCGAGCGGGCCAGCGGCACCAACAGATAGAACACCGTGTCGTAGAACACCGGCACCGAGAGCACATAGCCGCTCGCCACGAGCGAAAGGGAAGAGCGCTTTTCGCCGAACCATGCGATGAAGCGCCTCGTGATCTTGTCCGCCGCGCCGGACTCCATCATGCACTGGCCGATCACCGCCGCCATCGCGATCGGGATGCCGATGCTGCCGACCACTCGTCCGAATCGGCCTGCCACCTCGCCCATCACAGCCTCGATCGGAACTGTTGGGGCGAGCACGCCGATCAAGATCGCCGCGGCGATCAAAGCCACGAACGCGTTGATTTTGAGCCGGACGATCAGGACGAAGACGGCAACGATGGAAAGCAGCAGAATGGCCAACGGATGCATGAGCGTGCCCGACAGCATACCAGCGCCGGAGCCGCCCGCGCGCGGGGCCGCCTATTCTGCGCGCTCATCTGTTCGAAACCACCCGCCGATCGCTACATTGAGACCGTTGGGGAACCTTTTCGCCCCTTCCATCGTCCTTGTTTTCATCCCCGGATGCGGCTCCTCTTGCTCATCTCCCTGTTGACGGCCGGCCTGTTGTCCGCCGAACCCGCCCCCCTGCCGGCCGGGCTCTCCGAGTCCGAGCAGCGTATTGTCGTCGCCTACCGCGACTGGCTGGACGAAGTCGCTCATGCGGAAGCGAAGTTTCAAGGCACGCTCGAAGTCACCGACGGGCCCTTCCGCGACCTCGGCAAGGTGGACTTCATCCTGCAGCAGACCGGGGAGTGGCCGCGCCGTTATCTGCACGACCGCGACCACGATTTGATCTTCAGCGCCGTGCGCGGGCAGTCCGACGCCGAGCTCGAAGCGAATCTGCCGGCGATCATCCACTACATTCGCTTGGCGGTCGCGTCGCGCACTTACCACTGGAAAGCGCGCCATCAGCTCCCGCTCGTCGGCAAGCGCCGCGGGCTCGAGCGCGTGGTCGCGATCGCCAAACAGGTCTACGATTTCCGCACGGAGCAGATCGAGCGCATCAAGAGCGGCGCATTGCCGCCATCGCAGGTCTTGACCCGGGCGAATCTCGGCGACCTCGGCGATCCCAAATTGCTTGCTGATCTTCGTGGCTCGTTCTTCGACGGCCAGGACCAGTTCACCAATCAACGCAATGCGGTGGTCTTGGGCGTGTTCGCCGTCGAAGTCGGCATCAGCTTCCTGATCGCCGTCGTGTTCCTGCGTCGCCGCCGTCCAGTCACCGTCATCGGCGCCAGCCGCCCCCTGCCTGCGGAAGCCTGACCCCAGCCGCCATCACGGCATTTTCCGGTTTCTTTCTGTTTCAATCCAAAGGGTTTAGCGCTCACGTTACCGGTCAAGTCATTGGCGGTGGCGGTAACATGAGGGCAGAGGCCACCCCGAATCTAAGGTTTTGCGGCCGAATGTCCGCAAATGTCGCTTAATGTCCGTTCCAGGCCGCTGCAGCTTCCGCCGCACTGCTGGTCCACTGCGAATCCGGGAAGCGCCTGTTGAGAGCCTCGAGAATGCGCTGGTGCAGCTCGGGCGCGAAAACGCTCACCACGGCCCGGTAGAGGGTTGGTGGCACGCTCGTGGGCGTCCGGACGTTCCGCCTCAGCTAGCACCTGTTCGACGATCCAGGAATAGCCCTCGCCAGCCTCTCCGATCCGTCGCCACTCGTCCTTGACCACTAGCGACTCGTTTTCGGGTAGGTAGTCGGCCAGCCCCAACGTTGGCCATGACGCCGGCCACCAGTTCAGCCCGTGTGGGTCGATCTCGTCGAGCCCAGCCAACCGCAAAGGCCCGGAGCGGAGCAGGATGCTCGCCCCCGGCGTTTCGAGCAAGGCGCTCGCGGCGAAGTACCGCATCCGTGACGGCTCGGTCACCGCGATCAGCGCGTCCATTTCGCCCTTCAAGCGCAGGGACAGCTTCGCCGACCTGCGGCGTCAAGCGCCGCGCCAAGTCCCAGCGGTCGAGCAGCACTGCGCGGGCCCAGGCCGCGAGCAGCAGCTCGGTGCGCAGCCGCTCCGGCTGGCCTTGCACGTCGAGCATGGGCGGCAAGGGCGTCCACCGTCACCGATTCGTTCAACAGCTCGACCGTCTCGAGGCCCCACTGGATCGCCGTGCGTTCCTTCTCGAGGGCTGCGATCTGCTCTTCGCTGCGCTCCCAGGCATGCAATGCCCGCCCGTCGAAGCCGAACGCATAGGTCACCAGCGCCGGGGGACGGGCGCCATAAAAGAGAAGGTCGTCGGCGCTGTCCGCCAAGGTCGCGCGCATGCCCAGCGCGCGGTTGCGCGCCGAGGGCAGTCCACGCAATTGCTCGACGAGCGCATCGATGGCTCCGCGCGCCACGTCTCGCGCGCCGCTCTCTGCCGCTAGCCGTGCACGATGGAGCTCGAGCGTCGGCGACCCGGGACTGCCTTGCACCAGCGCCGCGGCCTCGAGCAGTTCCACCGCGGCCGGATCTTCCGCCGTCACTTTCGACAGCGCTGCTACCAGCCATGCCACGGAGCGCTCCTCGCGCCAGCGCTCGACCGCATGCTCGGCGTCGGCGGCTTCTTCGCCTTGGAAGGTAAAGATCCAATCGACCAATTCATCGGCGGCGCGCGCTTCGGCGAGCGCGGAGGGGTCGGCGGCGAGGTTGTCGAGCAGTTGCGTGAACAGGCGCAGCTCGGCGGCGCGAGCCTCGGCCCTCAGCGGCGAAAGCAAGCGCCCGCTCAGCAGCGTTGCGGCCTCGGCGGGCTTCGTGCGCATCAGGATGCGAGCCAACATCCAGCGGGCCGCATCCCGCACCTCCGGGGCGCGTCTCCACCGGCGGCACGGCGAAGCTCGCCTTCCGCTTGCCTGAGCTTCGCCAAATATTGCGGCGAGTCGGGTGGACTCGTGCGAGCCTCCCACAGGTGCAGCGGCCAGCTTGGTACTGACCCCAGCCCGACCACGGGGACTTGCGTCCGCGGCAATGCGCTGGAACGCCGCTGCCGCCTCGCGGTAGCGCGAAGAGTAGAACAACGCCGCCGCCCTCTGGTAGGCGCGGTCGGCTCGGATGAGCGGGTCCACCCCCGGGCCGACCTCCGGCGGAATGAAGCCGGAGCCCGCGCCGAAGCAGTTCTCGAAGACGTAGTCCTGCCCGCGCACCCATTCGGCGACCTCCGCACTGTCTGAGCCAAAAGCGGCAATGCGGGCCTTCAGAGTCCGCGCTGCCGTAAGAAACGCGTCATCGGAGCACTTCGAGTAGTAGACGTAGTCGACGGCCAGATACTGCGCCGCCGCCTGGCCATTTGGGCGCTCGGCGCCTGCCAGGGCAGGCCGACTGAGGCACGCACCGTGTCATAGGTCTCACCTTCAGGCGGCTCGGTCTCCAATCCCAGGCGCTCTCGCCAATAGCGGTCCACGCCGTCGATCTCTTCCGGCCGACATCGGGGCTCCGTCCATCCAGCGGTAGGCGACGTAGAGATACGAGCGCGCGTACGTCGGGGCCAGCAGCCCCAGCCGGCCCGCAGCGTAATCGCGCAATGGCAGGTCCGGATGCTGCTCGAACGTGAACACCGCCACCGGCGCGAGCCGTTCGATTCCGGCCGGAAGCGCCAACGCGAAACAGCCGAGGGCGACTAGCGCAACTGCTCGATGAAGGCGCGGTAATCTGGCTCGGTCCATGCTCGGGGGGAGAACACGTAGAGGCGAGGAGCCCTGGCCGCCATCGTAGCGGCTCATCGATCGAGATGCCAACGCTCGAGCGGCAGCGCGGTTCGGGAAAGCGCCCTTCGCGCTCGAGCCGTCTGAGTAGGCGCTCCGTCCGGGCCCATGCGAAAGAGCATCGGCGTCATCTCGTCGACGGGCAGCGCCCCCAACCAGGAATCCTCTTCGAAGCACCACGAGGCAAGCGCCGTGATCGAAAGACGGGCGAAATCCGGTCGCAGCTCCTCGAGCAGCGCGCGGTAGAAGGCCTGGCGGAGAGCGGGGCGTCGAAGTCGATCTGCAGGCCGGCGTACTGCGGCAGTTGCGCGATCTCGCGGATCCAGCCCGCTGTACGCACCCGCTGGCGCTCGTCGAGCGCCGGCGCTTCGCCCATCTCGATGCGTACGACCGCCGTGACGGGCGTTCCCGGCCGCACTTGCAAAGGGGCGCGGCGGGGCCGCGCGTACGCTCGATCGTGGTTCAGAAGGATCGTGGCGGCCAGGACGGCTACGGATGCGCTGTCAGCCTTCAGAAAGCGCAGGTCTTCCGGGCGCTCCCAAGCCCACAGTACGATTGCTTCCGGCTCTTTGTCGCGCGCCGAGCAAGCGGCGAGCGCTGCAGAATCATCGCGATGCTTGCCCGTCTCACGCTCGTCCTGCTCGCTTTCGCCGCGTTCGTCCAAGCCGCCGACAGCCGAACATCGTCTTCATCATGGTCGACGATCTCGGCCCGGAGTGGATCTCCTCCTACGGCCGAAGGCATCGAGACGCCGAACATCGACAAGCTCGCCCAACGCGGCATGAAGTTCGAGAACGCCTACTCGATGCCGCAATGCACGCCCACGCGCGCCACCCTACTGACCGGCCAATACCCTTTCCGCCACGGCTGGACCAACCACTGGGATGTGCCGCGCTGGGGCGCCGGCTGCCATTTCGATCCCAAGCACAATGTCACCTTCGCGCGGCAGATTCGCGAGGCCGGCTACTCGACGGGGATCGCCGGCAAGTGGCAGATCAACGACTTCCGCATTCAGCCCGACATCCTGCGCGCGCACGGCTTCGACGAGTGGTCGATGTGGACGGGCTTCGAGGGCGACAATCCGCCCTCGGCCGAGCGCTACTGGGACGCCTACGTCTACGAGAGCGCTGACCGCAAGAGCCGTACCCGCAAGGGCGAGTTCGGGCCCGACATCTACAACCAGTTCGTGCTCGACTTCTTCTCTCGCCACCGCAACGCGCCGATGCTTGTCTACTACCCGATGGCGCTCACCCATGGGCCGCTCACGACGACTCCGCACGAGCCCTTCGCGGACTCGAAGTATGAGATGCACCACGCGATGGTTCGCTACACCGACTACCTCGTGGGCCGCGTGATGCAGAAGCTTGACGAGCTAGGGCTGACCGAGAGCACCTACCTGTTCTTCTCGACCGACAACGGGACCTCTGGCGGCATCAATGGTCGCTTGGAAGGACGCGAAATCAAGGGCGGCAAGGCCAAGCTCACCGAGAACGGCCCATGGCAGCCGTTCATCGTCGCCGGTCCTGGAATCGAGCCGGGCTCGACGACCGACGCCCTCACCGACTTCTCCGATCTAATGCCGACCTTCGTCGAGCTTGCCGGCGCGGAGCTGCCCAAGGGGGTGACAATCGACGGCAAGTCGCTCGTGAAGGTCTTGCACGGCGAGGACAAGGAAGGCCCACGCGAGTGGATGCTCTCCATGGGCTACGGCCCCGCGCGGCTAGATGAGAAAGGCGTTCGGCCTGTACAGGACTTCACCGACCGCGTCATCCGCGACAAGCGCTACAAGATCCACGTGCTCGATGGGAAGGTCGCCAAGCTCTACGACTTGAAGAAAGATCCCGGCGAGGAGCATAACCTCATCGCGAGCAAGGACCCGGCCGACGTGGCGGCGCTGAAGAAGTTGAGCGCGGTTGTCGCGACGTTTCCCAATCAGGACGCGCGCCCGCGCTACGATCCGCTGCCGCCGCAGCCTTGGGACATCAGCCGCGAAGCGAACGCGAAAATGCTCAAGTAGCTAGAAGACGCCGTAGAGCGCTCGGCCGCACCAGAAAAACAGCGGCGTGAACAGGTCGCCAAAGAAACGCCAAGCCAAAATCAATCCCACGATCGAGAAGCCCGGCTGGCGCAGGAAGTCCAATACCTTCAGCGCCGTCTCGTCCGGCAGCAGCAGGCCGATCGCCGTCGCGCCATCCAGCGGCGGTAGCGGGATTAGGTTGAACGCCATCAGCAGCAGGTTCTCCGAGAACAGGATGCTCAAGAACAGGGCGATGGCTTCGCTTGCGGGGCTTGCTCCCGGCGCGACGATCTGTGTGAAGCGCAGGCTCTCGGGCCGTTCGAGCCAACCTGTGCCGATCCCAAGGTGGATCAGGACCGCAGCCAAGACAACCAGCAACAGATTGGCCGTCGGCCCCGCCAACGCCATCCAGGCCGCGCGCTTGGGGTAGCGCTGCTGCCAGAGCGGGTTGTAAGGGGCGCTGGCCCAGCCGATCATCCAGCCGCCGATCAGCAACGACAGGATGGGCACGACGACCGTCCCGAACATCTCGCGCTGGATGTGCGGCAGCGGGTTGAGCGAGACTTGCCCGCCGAGCGCGGCGGTCGGGTCGCCAAGCTTCTCCGCCGCCCAGGCGTGGGCGGCCTCATGACAAGTCAACGAGAGCAGGAAGGCCACATACCAGAGCGGCGCGAGAGCGAGCAGGGAGGAGTCGACCATACGGGGCGGGAAGCTCAAGTCTACCAAGAGGCGTGGATGCCTAAGGCGCACCGAGCGGACAACTAGGTTGGCCAAGTCCGGCCGAATCCAGCAAAGAGCGCCTTGACAACGATGAAGAATGAATTAAGATCACGTTAAGAAACGATGACAAAACGGTTGCAGGCCATTCTGCTGTTCTTCCTCGCCACCGCCGCCGCGGCGCAGGCGAAAGGGCTCTCGGTCTGCATCGAAGATCGCGCCGGCGTTGGGGTCCCCGCAAGGGCGGGCCTGCTGCGCGAGCTGCACGCGCTGCTGCCGAAGCTGGAAGTCCATGTCGCGGAGCAATCGTGCAACGCCCTAGGCGACGCCGATGTCCTGTTGTCCCTGCGCACGGAGCGCTCCGGCATTCCAGAAGATGCCCTGGGGCTCGCCTATCGCGGGAACGGCGAAATCCTGCCACGGCTCGAGGTCTTCGTCGAGCCGGTGCTACGCCTGACGCGCGCCGGCGACTGGGAGACTGTTGGCCGGGCTCTGGCGCGTGTGGCGGCGCATGAGCTGATGCACTACGGCCGGCAGAGCGATCAGCACTCGACCCATGGGCTGATGCAGGCTAGGCTTTCCGCTTCGGAGCTGATCAACGAAGATCTACGTCCGCGGCTCGCGGCGTCGCTCGGCCACGACTAGAGCGCCTCTGGGTGCGGACGCGCCCTCTATCGGATGCGGCGCAGTAAACTGGTCTGTTCATGACCAAGCCGCGCATTTCGATTCCCGACGACTACCCGCCCGTCATGGGGCCAAGCAACGCCTTCAAGATGCTCAAGTTTCGCGCCGACGTGGATTACCACGAATCGCTGCCGGACTCGGCGGAGACGTTGATCGAACGCATCGGGGACGCGCCGTACGTCATCAACATCCGCTCTTCGGTGCAGTTCACCGAAGACGTGTTGAAGCGGATGCCCAACGTGAAGCTGCTCTCTCTGTGGGGCACGGGCACCGACCACGTCGATCTCGACGCGGCGGCTAGGCTGGGAATCACGGTCACGAACACTCCGGGCGTCTCCGCGATCGCGATGGCGGAGCACACTCTGGCGCTGATGTTGGCGGTGGCGCGCGACATTCCGCGCATCGATCAGAAGACCAAACGCGGCGGGTGGCCCCGGGGCTTTGTCACGCAGCTCCACGGCAAGACGCTGGGTGTGATCGGGCTCGGTGCGATCGGGCAACAGGTGGCGCGGATTGCACGCGGCATCGGTATGAAGGTGATCGCCTGGACGCGCCACGCGAACATCCTGCTCGCGCAGGAGCTCGACATCGAGCTTGTCCAGCTCGATGATCTCTATCGCCGCGCGGACGTCGTCAGCCTGCATATCCGCTCGACGCCCGAGACGCTCAACTTCGTGGGCGAGCGCGAGCTCAACCTGATGAAGCGGACGGCGTTTCTGATCAATACCGCGCGTGGCGCGGTCGTCGACGAATCGGCTCTGGTTCAAGCGCTCGAGTCGGAGCGCATCGCCGGCGCCGGCCTCGACGTCTTCTCGCAGGAGCCCTTGCCCGAAGGTCATCCAATCGCGGCTTTGTCGAATGTCGTGCTCACGCCGCACTCGGGCGGCGTAACCAAGGAGGCTCTGGAGGCTGGTCTGCAACTCGCGGTGAACAACGTGTTCGACTTCATCAGCGGAGATCCGCAGCACGTGGTCGCCGCGCCGTAAAGCGAACCGCCCTTTCGCGACCCGACAGTCGCCATACTACGGACTGGCCGAATGCCCGATTCCGATCCCAGCCGAGTCTCAGAGCTCGAAGAAGAAACCCGGCGGCTACGCCGAGCCGTCGAAGAGCTCTCTATTCTCAATGCGATCGGTTCCGCCATCGGTTCGACGATGGATTTGAACGAAGTCGTCGAGCTGATCGTGCAGGAGAGCGTGAAGAACCTCAACGTGGAGCAGGCTGCCGTCATGCTCTTGCAGCAGGACGAGGCGATCGATCCATTCCGCACCATGGCGCGCAAGGCGCACACCGGCAACGAGCTGGTGCCGTTTCGCTTCGGGCAGCAACTCACCGGCTGGATGCTCAAGAATCGCAAGCCGCTACTGATCAACGACATTCAGAGCGACGACCGGTTTCAATCGGTGGCGGTTTCGGACTTTCCGATTCGCTCGTTGTTGAGCGTTCCTCTGCGCGCCAAAGGTCAGATGGTCGGGCTGTTGAACGTATTCAACAAGCGCGGTGAAGAGGGGTTCACACGCGAAGACCAGCGCCTGCTGTCGATCATCGCGTCGCAGTCTTCTCAGATCGTCGAAAACGCGCGTCTTTACGAAGAGCTGCAGCGCCGCAGCAAAGAGCTCGAGGAGTCCGAGCAGAAATATCGTGCGCTGATGCAAGAGGCCTCGGAGGCGATTCTGCTGGCGGCGGACTCAACCAAGCGCATCGTGGAGGTGAACGAGCGCGCCGAGACGTTGACGGGCCGGCCGCGCGAGCGGCTGATCGGCCGAACGTTGGCGCAGGTGCTGCCGATCCCCGAGCTCGAGGAGCCCGAGACGTACGACAAGATCGCCGAGTCGGGCAACCTGCGGCTCACCTTCTCGACCGATGCCGATGGCGAGCACAGGCGTTTCGACCTGAGCGCCACGCGGGTCAGCTACGGCGCGCACCGGCTGATCCAGGTGATTTGCCTAGACGTGACCGAGCGCGAAAAGCTGGCTGACCATTTGCGCGTCCACGCCCAAGAGCTCGAGCGAGAAGTTGAGGCCGCAACCAAGGATCTTCGCACCTCACAAGCCAAGCTCGTTCAGCAGGAAAAGATGGCGGCGTTGGGCCGACTGGTCGCCGGCGTGGCGCATGAGATGAATACGCCCATCGGCACGATCAACTCCAATGCCGATACGCTGGCGCGGTCGCTTTCCGTGCTGCGCGAAATGACGGCCGGCGAGAACGCGCCAGAGCAGCTCAAGGACAACAAACGCTTGGCGCAGGTGCTCAGCCTGCTCGACGACATCTCGCGCATCAACAAGTTGGCTTGCGAGCGCATCGTCTCGATCGTGGGCTCGTTGCGCAACTTCGCCCGGCTCGACCAGGCGGAACTGCAAATGGCGGACCTGCACGAGGGGCTGGACTCGACCTTGACCCTGGTCTACCACGAGCTCAAGAACCGCATCGAGGTGGTCAAGGAATACGGCGACATTCCTCCGGTGCGCTGCCACCCGAACCAGATCAACCAGGTCTTCATGAATCTGTTGGTCAACGCCGCACAGGCGATCCCGGAGCGAGGCGAGATTCGGATCAAGACGTTTCGGGAGGGTGATATGGTGAAGGTGCAGATCGCCGACTCCGGCGTTGGAATCCCTCCGGCGAACCTGGAACGAATCTTCGATCCGGGCTTTACGACGAAGGGCGTTGGAGTTGGAACGGGGTTGGGACTGTCGATCTGCTTCAAGATCGCGGAAGACCACAAGGGCGGCATCGACGTGGAGAGCGAGGTCGGCAAGGGCTCGGCGTTCACGCTGCGTCTACCGATCCCGAAGGACGTGTCGGCTGAGGGAAGCAATGAACGGGGCTGAGAGGACGCCGGTGATCGCAATCGTCGACGACGAAGAGATGGTGTTGACGAGCTTGCGCTCGTTCCTGATGCTCGAGACCGACTACGAGGTCTTGACGTTCAACTCGCCGAAGAGGGCGCTTGCGGAGCTCGCTGACAAAAACCTCGACCTGATCGTCTCCGACTATCTGATGCCCGAGATGAACGGCATCGAGCTGTTGCTCGAGATCAAGAAGCTGCATCCGTTCGCGACGCGCATTCTGTTGACGGGCTACGCGGACAAGGAAAACGCGATCAAGGCGATCAACGAGGTTGGTCTCTACCAGTACGTAGAAAAACCGTGGGATAACGACGACTTGCGAATCACCATCCAGAACGGGCTCGAGCGGCGCTTCCTCATGGAGAAGCTCGAGAACAAGATTCAGGAAGTACAGCGCGTGCAGCAGAGTTTGCAGGACATCCAGGCGCAGATCATCAAGGCCTTCATGTAGGTATGCGATTTCCCGCTTTTGTGGTCGTCTTGGTTCTGTGCGCCGCGCCCGTGGCGGCCGCCGAGGAGGCCTTTTCGGTCGAGTTGGCCCCGCCGAGCGAAGGCAATCCGCGCAACACCGAAGGCGATGTGGCGGTCCTGCGCGATGGGCGTTTGTTGGCGGTCTGGTCGGCTTTTCGCGGCGGCTCGCGGGATGATTCCACAGCGACCATTGTGGCGGCGCGCTCCTCCGACGGGGGCCGTACGTGGGAGCAGCCTTGGACGCTGCAGGAGAACACGGGCGCGCAGAACGTGATGTCGGCTAGCCTGCTGCGCTCGAAGACATCCGGCGACTTGCTGCTGTTCTTCGGTAAGAAGAACTCCACAAAGGATCTGCATTTTTGGGTGCGGCGGTCGAGCGACGACGGCGCGAGCTGGAGCGAGGCGACGATCGTCAACGCGGATCCCGGCTACTACGTGATGAACAACGCACGCGTGGTGCAGTTGCGCTCCGGGCGTTTGCTGGCGCCGATGGCGTGGAGCCCGGAGGTGTTTGCGCCGGGAACTGCATTCAAGACCGCCGTGTATTTTTCCGATGACGATGGGCGCACTTGGCGGCGTAGCTCTCCGGACCTGGAAGCGCCGAAGCGCGGTGCGATGGAGCCGGGCGTGGTTGAGCTATCCGATGGGCGAGTGTTGCAGATCATCCGTACGCAGACGGGCAAGATTTGGCGCAGCGTCTCGGCGGACGGCGGCGAGACGTGGTCGAAGGCCGAGCCCTGGACGATGACCTCGCCTGAGTCCCCGGCGACCATAGTGCGACTCGACGACGGACGGCTGGCCCTGTTCTGGAACCCGGACGTTGCGGAAGGCGAGGGACACCTGGGGCCGCGCACGCCGCTGGTCGTGGCGACCTCGCGCGACGACGGCAAGACCTGGTCGAAGCCAAAACGGCTAGAGCACGAAGAGGGTGCGAGCTTCGCCTACCTGAGCGCGACGCAACTGGGCGAACGCTTGCTGCTGACCTACTGGGTTGGCCGTGACCGGCAGTATGGTTTGCGCTTTCGCAGCCTGCCGCTGTCGTTCCTGGACTGATGCCCAAGCGAATCAAGACGATCCTGGCCGCCGGGGAGTGCTGTGGCGTGAACGCGATGGGGCGCGCGAGGTCGCGCTGATCTACCGCGAGCGCTACGGCGGAGAATGGTCGTTGCCCAAGGGCAAGCTCGAAAAGGGCGAGAGCTTCGAGGATGCCGCGGTGCGCGAGATTCTCGAAGAGACGGCTTGCCACGCTGAGATCGAGGAATTCCTTGCGTCGCTCGACTACCGCGTCAAAGGCAAGCCGAAGGTCGTGTTGTTTTACTGCATGCGCGTCTTGGAAGAGCGCCTGTTTCAGCCAAGTGCGGAGATCCAAGCGCTCGAGTGGCTCGAGCCTGAGACGGCGCTCGAGCGCTTGGCGCACGGGCAGGAGCGCAAGGTGCTGCGGATCTGGATGGGCTAACTACTCCTTGCCTGTGGCGCCGTCCGCTAGTTGCACCGCGAGGTCGTCGCGGGTTTCCAGGCCCCAGGCGCGTAGTGTTGCCGCCATCTCGCGCACGACTTCAGGTTTCTGGGCATAGAGATTGCGCTTTTCGTTCGGGTCGGCGGTCAGGTCGTAGAGCTCTCCAGGGCGAATCGCCGGGTTGTTGTCGAATAAGCGCAGGATCAGCTTGTAGCGTTCGGTCCGGAGCGCGCGCTCTTCGTAGAAGGAACCGTCGATGGCGGCCTGCGGCAGGTTCTCGACGACGATCGGGCGATCCCAGCGGTCGCGGCCTTCGCGCACCAACGAGATTAGGCTCTCGCCGTGCAGGAAGGGCCTGGTGGGGCTTGGGTGGGTCCCCATCACGGGCGCAACACCGGCCGCTTCGAGAATGGTGGGCATCAGGTCGACTGAGCTGACGCCGGACTTCCAGCGCTTGCCCTGCGGCAACTGCTTGGGGAAGCGCAGGATCAGCGGGATGCGGGCGACCTCGTCGTAGGAGACGCACATTCCCTCTGACGTGCCCGGCCGTTCTTCCCATGTGCGGGCGTGCTCGGTGGTTGCGATGATCAGCGTGTTGTCGAGTTGGCCGGTGCGCTCGAGCGCTTCGAGGATGCGGCCGACGTTCCAATCGAGGTTTGCTACGGAGCCGTAGTAACCGGCGTGCTCGTCGCCCTGGTAGTGCTCCAGGAAGCGCTTGGGCGGGTCGAGCGGCTCATGCGGCGCGTAGTAGCTCTGATAGAGCATCCAGGGCTCGTCCTGATGATCTTCGATGAAGCCGATGCCTTGGTCGGTATGGACGTCCGGCCGATAGCGCGACTTGTGGGGCTCGCCAATCCAGTGGCGCAGCAGCGAGTTGAAGCTCTTCCAGTAGTCGAACAGACCGGGGTTGAGCGCGCCCAGGTGCCATTTGCCAATGTGGCCCGTGGCGTAGCCGGCGTTGTTGAGGAAGTATGGCCAGTTGTCGATCAGCCGGAAACGCGGGTCGCGAAACGGATCAATGATCGGCTCTTGGTAGTTGCTCGCCAGCTTGCCGGGCGTGATCGGGTAGACGTTGCGGCGTAGCCCGTGCCAGTGCGGATAGCTGCCGGTCAAAATCGAGGCGCGCGTCGGGCCGCACAGAGCCTGCGGCACGTAGCAACTCTCGAACAAGACGCCTTCCTTGGCTAGGCGGTCGAGGTTGGGCGTATGAACCTTACGCATGCCGTAAGCGCCGATGGCGTCGCGGCGGCATTTGTCGAAGAGTAGGAAGAGGATGTTCGGCGGACGATCGGAGGACGACTGTGCGGAAACGGTTTGCGCCGGCGCTGCGAGAGACGCAACGCCGGCGCTGGAAAGAAACGAACGACGATCCATGGTTCCGGTATGATACCGCCGCCGTCGCCGCCAGAGCGACTAGTCTAGGTCAAGCTTCTTGCGGGTTTTCGCGTCAAGCTCGCCCGTTTGCGCCAGCTTGTGCTTGGCTTGGAACTCGCGGATGGCCTCTTCGGTGTTCGGCCCCATCACGCCGTCAACATTTCCTTCGTAGTAGCCCATCGCGGCAAGCTTGGCCTGCGCTTTGCGGGTGTCGTCCACCGTCTGGCGCGTGTCGTAGCTGGCGCTTGAGTCGACCGCGGTCTTGTCGTCCTCGTCGAAGACTTCCTTGATCGCGCCACCGGCCTTCTTCAAGCCCGTGCCCGCACCTTCGAGCCCTGCTTCCAGGCCATCGCCGGTGGCTTCAATCCCTTTCTCGAGCCCCTTGCCGGCGGCGTTGCCTGCCTTGTCCATGGCATTGTCGACAGGCTCGCCAGTGGAGTGCGTACCGCGGCCGGCGGCGTGGATGCCTTTGCCGGTGGCCTCGCCGCCCTTGCGCACGCCTTCTTCGGTGGCGTGGGCGGCCTTTTCGAGCGCGTTGCGGTCTGTGTGGTTCCTAACTTTGATGTCCATCTCGTCAAGCGTTTTCGCGTCGAGATAGCCGGTCTCCGGAAGACCTTCTTTACGCTGGTAAGCCTTGACTGCTTCCATCGTCTCGGGCCCGGCAATCCCGTCGACCGAGCCGTTATAAAGTCCCTGTTTTTGCAATTTTTTCTGCGCGCGCCGAATGGTGTTGACTTGAACCGCGTTTTCGCTTTGCGCGCTGCCGGGGGCCGCGGGCATCGCCATCGGATAGGACAGCGTCAAAGCCAGGGCCAAAGGCGCCTGGATCCAAAGTTTTTTCGAAAAATTCATTGAGCAAAACCTCCTGTCGCCTCTACGCCGGCGCTCTCCGGCTCTCAACGACGGTTGTGCTGAGTGGATCAAACAGGAGGTTTCGCTGTTACAGCGGGCGGCGAGCCTTTACAAACCGCTCGTGTCGACAATGTACAGGTTCAGACGGCCGCTTTCCTGGCTGGTGAAGAGTACTTTGGAGCCGTCTTTATTCCACACCGGACGCGGTTCGTTGAGGTACTTTCGCGCGGGAAACCAGATTCCCCAGTTGCGGAATGGGAAGCGCGAGTCGGCCGGCTCGTCGGGTTTTGAGCCCAGGGGGATCGTGACGAGTTGGCGCATCGTGTTGGCCTTGGTGTCGATGATGGCGAGGCCATTTCCCATCGGGCCGCCGTAGCAGTCGGTGACGATCAAGTGCTGCTTGGTCGGGTGGTAGCTGGGATGCCCGGCCGGAACGTGGTCCGCGCCGAAAGCGACGCGCTCGATGCCCGTGTCGGCGTCGACTTCGATCAGCCGTTGGTAGTTGGTTAACGGCTCGCGGCGGACGAAAACGATGGCCTTGCCGTCGGGGCGCCAGTTGGGGTGGTGCAGGTCGTCAGCCAGCCAGCGCAATTGGCGCGTCTTCAAGTCGTAGACAAAGATCTCGACGAGGGCGGGGAAGTCCTCGCGGGTGCGGTGGACGATCATGATCTTGTCGCCAGTGGGGTTGTAGCGCGTGTTCTGGAGCTGCGAGGGGTTGTGACGCGTCAGCTCGCGGTTGGGCGTGAGCGCCAGCGCACGTTCCAGCGTCACGAGCGGCTCGTAACGCTTCTCGTCCAGGTGATAGACCCCCTGCTCGTTGACGTCGCCGCAGGAGAGCGTCTTGCCGTCCGGACTCAGCCGCGTACAGGGAACCGGCGTGTTGACCTTCTCGACCGCGCCGCCCGCCGCAGGCACGCGCACCATGGCGGCAGGAGAGCTACGCGTGTCCAAAAGTAGATGTACTCGCCCTTGGGACCCCAGACCTGATTGACGCCCACGTGGTAGTGGCCTTGGAGGTTGTCGACGAGCTTGCGCTCGTTCGAGCCGTCGGCGTCCATCACCCAAAGTGCGCCGGGGTAGCGGCCGGTGGCGGTGAGCTTGTCGACATCGGCGTTGAAGCGGAAGAATGCGATCTTCGACTCGTCCGGCGACCAGGGCGAGATGAAGTAGTAGTGGTGCGTCTCGTGCTGTTTGCTGACGAAACGGGTGATCTTCGCGCCGGTGACGGGGTCGCGGAGCTGCTCGACCCTTTGGCCGGGCAGAGTGGCTGCCAGGGCGACGAGCAGCAAGGGGAGCAGGGAGCGTGTCTCGAGGGTCATGAGTTGGACTACACCTTGGATTGGAACTTAGAACATGCGGGCCTAGAGCGCGGCGGGCGGCGTGCGCCCGCGGGCCGCCGGCCGATAGCCGAGTTGCATGGAAACTTTGGTCGCAGCCTCGCGCACGAGGGCGGCGCGTTCCTCGACGGTTTCGTTGGTCAGCGCTAAGACGGGGCCGCTGATGCTGATGGCGGCCACCGCAGCGCCTTCGCTGTCGAAGATGGGCGAGGCGACGCAGCGCACGCCCTGGATCATCTCTTCATCGTCGACGGCATAGCCGCGAGCCCGTGTCTTGCGCGCCTCCTGGAGGATGCCGGCCGCCGAGACGATCGTCTTCGGCGTGTAGCGCGGGCGGTCGACTTCAGTCAGCGCATCGATCTCCTGCCGGCTGCGGTAAGCCAGCATCGCCTTGCCGAGTGCGGTCGAGTGGACCGGCCAGCGCTCGCCGATCTCGGCTACCAGGTGCGCCAAGCCGGGCGGGGTAATCGAGTTGAGGTAGAGCAGGCTGCGCTCGTGCCAGGCGCCGAGGCTCACTACGAGGCCACTCTCGTAGGCGATGGACTGCAACAGCGGCAACGCTGCGCGGTAGACGGGCGAGTTGCGCAAGTAGGCCGTACCTGCCCAGAAGGCTTTGGGGCTCAGGCGGTAGAGCTTGGTTCGCGGATCTTGATCGACCAAGCCGGCGGCGGCGAGCGTCCGGACCATCCGGTGCGCGGAGCCCTTCACCATCCGCAGCCGCGCGCCAATCTCGGTCAGCGAAAGCTCGTACGGCGGGTCTGCGAGGGCTTGGAAAACCTGTAAGCAACGCAGCGTTGAGCTCATCGGTTCCGACGAGGACGATTGGCGCTTAGCATTGGCGGCGGACGGCATCGTGGGCGGTTGACAAAGCCCGCAGGCTTCTCCTAACCTCCCACCAGCATAGAACATGGAATAAGGTTTCGTATTCCGAAACTCCGTATTGATTGAGGAGAGCTCATGTCCAAGACAAAAGCCGTACTGTTTGTCTCCACTCTGGCGATCTTCCTCGCCACACCGTCACTCCGCGCTCAGATCGATACGGGCGTTCTGAGCGGCGTCATCCACGACAACTCCGGCGGGGTCATCCCTGCTGTGGAGGTCTCGATCGTCAACCTGGGAACCAATTACCGCGTGCAGGTGAACACGAATGCGAGCGGACTTTACGTTTCGCCGCCGCTGCCGGCGGGCGAATACCAAATCTCGGTTTCGCTCGAAGGGTTTCAGCCAGCGGCCAAGCGCGTGACGCTCAATCTGGCCGAGCGGTTGGGCATCGATTTCACGTTGCAGCTTGGCTCGGTCGCCGAGCAGATCACCGTCGAGGCCCAGGGCGTGGTGCTGCAAACCGAACAAGCGACGCTGAGCACGTTCCGCACCGAGCGCGAAGTGCGTGAGCTGCCGATGAACGATCGCAACTTCGCCGAGCTGATGCGCTACACGCCGGGCGCGGCGCCGGGGCAGTCGCAGAAGTCCAACCTGGCGCTATCGCAGCAGCGCGGTAACACCTCGAGCTCAGTCAACGGTTCGTCCTTTGCAGACAACAATTTCGTCGTCGACGGCATCCAAAACAACTCGACGCACCAGGGCTACGGGCTGCTGCTGTTCCCTGAGGTGGAAGCGCTTGACCAGTACCGCGTGGAAACCTCGACGCCGGACGCCCGCTACGGCCGTTCGGGAGCGACGGTCAACGTGGGCTACAAGTCGGGCACGAACCAGTTCCATGGCACGCTCTTCCACTTCTTCCGCAACAGTGCACTCGACGCCCGCAACTTTTTCGCCAGCGGTGAGAAGCCCGCGTTGCGGCGCAACTTTTTTGGCGGCGTGTTGAGCGGACCCTTGGGAGGCAAGGACGCGAAAACGTTCTTCCTGGTGTCCTACGAAGGCCGCCGTACGCGCTTGGGCAAGACGTTCGTCAGCGACGTGCCGACGACGTCGATGAAGGCTGGCGACTTCTCCGAGCTGCTCGGCCAAGCCAAGCCAATCACGATCTACGATCCGCTCACGACGCAGCGCAACTCCGCCGGCAAGCTCGTGCGGACGCCTTTCGCGAACAACGTGATCCCGGCGAGCATGTTCAACTCCGCAGGCGCGAAGCTGCTCAACCTCTATCCAGACCCGAACATGGCTGGCCTAGCGAATAACTTCCTACGCAATCCCTCGGACATCCGCGACGGCGACCAGTACACGGTGAAGGTCGACCGCGCCTTCAGTGGAGGCTCGCGTGGTTTCGTGCGGTACACGCAGGGCAACTTCAACAACATCCAGACGCGCGAGCTGGCCTTGTCGCGTCGCCGAACCTGCTCGTCGATCAGCCGGTCTATCAGCTCGTCCCGAGCTACACGCACATCTTTTCGCCGACGGTGATCAACCAGACGCGCCTAGGCGTGTCGTACCAGCCGCTCGACAACGTGGAGATGTCGGGCAACGTTCCGCTCGCCGAGCAGTTTGGCATTCCTGGCGTGAACCTGGACGACTTCACATCCGGGCTACCGGCCATTACCGCGCCGGGCCTGACGCGCATCGGCTCGCTAGGTTGTACGCCGGCCGTACTGCACTTCACCAACTACGAAGTGAGCAACAACACGGACATGACCCGCGGTAACCACAGCGTCAGCTTCGGCTTCAACGCGGTGCGGCGCCACAGCAACGTGCGCCAGTCCTGCAATTCGCGCGGCTCATTCCCGTTTAGCCTGATGTTCACCAACAACCCGGTCAACCCGGCCAACACGGGCTTTGGGGCCGCGGAGCTGCTGCTCGGGCGACCGCAGCGAATGACGATCGATGGCACGGACGGCACCCTTGGGCTGCGACGCACCGACTGGGGATTTTACGTCCAAGATGACTGGAAGGTGATGCCGAAGCTGACCGTGAACCTCGGGCTTCGCTACGAATTGCCGCAAGACTATCCGCAATCGGAAGTGGCCGGCCGGCTGATCCAGTTCGACGTCGATACCGGCTTGCCCGCACCGCTAGGCCAGGATGGCTTTCCGAACGGCAGCGGCGTGAAGCTCGACACGAACAATCTGGCGCCCGCGCTTCGGGCTGGCCTACCGCTTCACCGAGAAGACTGTGTTTCGGGCCGGCTATGGCATCTACTACTCGCTCGTTCCCGTGCCGGTGGTGAGTGGTTTGGCTTCCCAGCCGCCGATTTTCTCGAGCACGACCGTACAGGCGGACCAAGCGGATTTCCTGGGGACGCGCGCTCTCACGGACGGCCCGCTGCGAGTGAACGATCCCAGCTTGCCGGGGCAGAACCGCGTGGCCTTCGCGCGCGATTTCCAGATCCCCTACATGCAGCAGTGGAACGCCGCCGTGCAGCGTGAGTTGCCGGGGCAGCAGACGCTGACGGTCGCCTATGTGGGCTCCAAGGGCACGCACCTGTCGCAGAGCGTGAACCTGAATCAAGCGATGCCGGGCGACGGCTCAGTCGCTTCGCGGCGGCGTTGGCCGCAGCATGCCACGGTCAACCTGTTCCAGTCCGCGGGGGTCTCGAGCTACCACTCGTTGCAGGCGACTTTGGCCAAGCGTTTTGCGCAGGGCGTTTCCTACAACTTGGGCTACACCTACTCGCACTACCTTGACATGGGAAGCCAGGGCGGCAATGGCGCGTCGCCGATTTCGCTGATCTCGATCGCGAACCAGTCGATCTACAAGGGCAACGCCGAGCAGGACCTACGGCACCAGTTCCGCGGCACTTTCCAATACGAGCTGCCCTTCGGACCGGGCAAGCGCTATCTCTCGCAAGGGGTGAGCAGCGCTGTGCTCGGGGGCTGGACGCTCAACGGCGCCATCTCGATGTACACCGGCATTCCCTTCACGGTGACCGCGCCCAATACGCTCAACATTGGAGAAGGGAGCTGGGCGGACCGGACGGGCAACGGGACTCTACCGAGCAGCGGAGCGTACTTGGCCCGTTGGTTCGACGACGGCGCGTTCAACAACCCGGGCTTCCGCATGTGGGGCAACGGCGGTCGCAACACGCTGTTCGGTCCCGGCACGAACCAGTGGGACTTCTCGGTGTTCAAGAACTTCCAGGTGCGCGAGACGATGCGCCTGCAGTTCCGCACCGAGATGTTCAATGCGTTCAATACGCCTCAGTTCAACAACCCCGCGTCCGCCATCGGGTCGACGAACACCGGTCGCATCAGCTCGGCGGGTAGCGAGACGACGCTGCAGCGCACGCAGAGGCAAGTGCAGTTTGCGCTCAAGCTGATCTTCTGATTCGCCGTTGGAAAGAAAGCCCCCTGCGGCCGCGAGGCGCGCGGGGGCTTTGCTTTGGTTGAAGGGTTGTGCGTCTAGAACTCGAACCGCAGTGCGAGCTGAGTGACGCGGCCGCCGGTGCCGGTGAGCACCGACGAGACCGTGCCGAAGTCGCCGCGGCCGCGGTTGGTGCCCGGGCTGGCGAAGTTGGCGTGGTTCATCACGTTGTAGAAGTCGCCGCGGAACTGCAGCTTGAACCGCTCAGTGAAGTTGAACCACTTGTGGATCGAGCTGTCGATGTTGGCGAAGCCCGGTCCGCAGCAGACCGCACGCGGCGCGTTGCCGAAGATGCCCGTCCCCGGCGCGGCGAAGAGGGATGTGTCGAAGAACGTGGTCCCCTTCACATTGTCCCGCCAGTTCGAGAGCTTCTCGGGGTCGCCGAGAATGTTCGGACGCTGGCTGGCCGCGTAAGTGTTGCTGGTGTTGGTGTTCTCAATCACCGAATAAGGCGAACCGGTGCGGAACTCGGTGATCACGCCGAGGCCCCAGCCGCCGAAGATCGCGTCGAGAGCGCGGTTTTGGATGCCGAACTTGCGATCGCGGCCGAAGGGCAGCTCGTACACCGCGCTCGCGGCTACGCGGTGCCGAATGTCGGAACCGGAATAGCTGCGGTCGAGGTTGCGCAACTGGAAGTGGGTGTAGCCGTTGCCGGCCAAGCCCGCGAGCTCGGAGTTGCCCTCCACGTCGTCGAGGTACTTCGCGTACGTGTAGTTGAACAGCATATTGAAGCCGTTCGAGTAGCGCTTCTCGAGCTTGACGTTGCCGGAGTTGTACGACGAGTTGCCCCAGTCCGGGCTGATTTGCGTGACGTTGTTGAACTGCGGGAACAGGCGCAGCTGTTGCGACTGCTTGGCGGGTCCTTGTCCGTTGACCAGCGGAATCTGGTTCCAGTTCATGTTCTGGCCGCCGAGGCGGTGGCCCATGTTGGCGGTGTAGGTGACTTCGAGCAGGTAGTCGCCGCCCAGCTGGTGCTGGATGCCGAAGTTCCACTGCTGCGCCATGGCGTTGCGGTGCGGGCCTTCGATGTAGTCGGGGGAGACCACCGGAGACGAACCGAACGGCACGGATCCGAAGGCCGGGGTGAGCGCTTCGCGCGTGATCGCCGGCATGCCGCCCGCCAGAGCGAAGGCTTGGGTGAAGCCGCCGTCAGGCGAGGGGAACGATCCGTTCAAGCTGAAGCCCAGGCTCATCGCGTTCGGCACCGCACCGGCGTAGGCGCCGTAGTAGTTGATGCCGTAGCCGCCGCGCAGGACCGTCTTCGAGCTCGCCTGGTAGGCGAAGCCGAAGCGCGGACCGAAGCCGCCCAGGTAGGTGTTGTGCGAGTACTTGCTGACTCCGTCAACCCCAGCGAAGGTCACGACGCCCGGGGTACCGGAGACCGGATTGGTCTGGTCCCAGTTGAAGCCGCTCTGGTGGTTGTTACGCTCCCAGCGCGGCGTGTCGAATTCCCAGCGCAGGCCAAGGTTCAGGCTCAACTTCGACGTCACCTTCCAATCGTCCTGGACGAAGAAGCCGAAGTAGTCCGTACGCGTATCGAGCTGGTCGGTCTGGATGAGCGTGCCGGAATTGACGTGGCCCAACAGCAACTCCGCCGTACCGACGCCGGTGGCGCGGTTGTTGAAGTTGAAGATGCCGCCCATGCTGGGGTTGAACTGGTCGATGTTGCGCGCGTAGCGCATGGTGCCGCCGTACTTGATCTGGTGGGCCCCACGAATCCAGGTCTGGTTGTTGGTGATCTCGATGGTCCGGATCGGGTCTTGAATCCGCTCGTGCGGAGTCACGCCGAGTTGGGTGAGGCCATTGACCTGGAAGGTCGCGAAGGCTTCGCCGTTGACACCCGGAATGCCGAGCTCGCCGTTCTTGTTGGAGAAACGGCCGGCGCCGCGGTTGATGTGCATGCGGTCGCCCCAGTTGAAGCGGAACTCGTTGATCCGCGTCGGCGAGAAGTTGTGGATCCAGTTGACGGTGGTGTTGTGGTGACGGTTCGCACGCGTGCCGGCGCGGGGGTCGGCGAAAGCGTCCGGGAACAACGCGGTGACGGTCTCAGGGGCCTTGGCGAGGATGAAGCGCACCGAGAGGCGGTCATTGTCGCTGAGGTTGTGGTCCCACTTGCCGGTGAAGAAGTTCTGGTTCAGCGCGTTCGAGACGTTGCCAACGTAGTTGTTCGCCGGGGCGGCGGCAAGCGACGTCGAGACGTTCGGGTCTGGATAGAACTGGATGACTTGCCGTCCGATCGGGTCGAGACGCGCCTGCGGAATGATGTTGTTGGCGAATGTGCCGCCGAGGGGGTCTTTCAGCGAAAGGCCCGCGCGGTTGGAGAAGTCGCCGGACTTTTCGGGAACGTGCGGGACGTCGTCGCTCGAGTAGGTGACGCCGTCGCGACGGCGTGCGCCTTCGTAGTTGAAGAAGAAGAACGACTTGTTCTTCTTGATCGGACCGCCAATCGAGGTGCCGAAGATGTTGTAGCGCAAAGGCGCCGTCTTCGAGGCGAAGAACGAGCGCGAGTCCATCGCGTTGTTGCGGAAGAACTCGTAGGCTGCGCCGTGGAGGTCATTGGTGCCCGAGCGGGTCGTCATCATGATGGCGCCGCCGCCCGCGCGACCGAACTCAGCCGGGTAGTTGTTCTGCTCGGCCTTGAACTCCTGCAGCGACTCGGCGGGAGGGTTCAGGCCCAACTGCGGCACGCCGATCGACATGTTCTGGATGACCGAACCGTCGAGCGTCCACATCTGGTTCTGCGAGCGGCCGCCGGCCATCGAGAACTTCGGAACCTGCTCGCCGCCGTCTTCGGAGCGATAGGTAATGTTGCCCATCAGGCGCACGAGCGACGCGCTGCGGCGGCTCTGCACGGGCATGTTGAAGACTTGGCCGCGCTCGATGAATTGGCCGACGGACGAGGTCGTGCCTTCGAGCAGGGGCGTGGACGCTTCCACGTTGACCACTTCGGCGATCTGCCCAATCTCGAGGGTCACATCGACATTGCGGCTGTAGCCGGTTTCGATGCCGAGACCGGATTGGGCGTAGGTCTTGAATCCATCGAGCTCAACGCGCAGCTCATACATGCCAGGCGTGACGACGGGAAACAGATAGGCGCCGGATTCGTTGGTCTCAGCAGTGAGAGAGACGCCGGTCGCGACGTTGAGAAGCGTGACGGCCGCGCCGGGAATAACGGCGCCGGTCGAGTCAGTTACGTTTCCGCTGAGGCGGCCTTGGTTCTGAGCGAGCAGAAGACCGGCTGTAAGCGAAATAAGCAAGAGTAGACCGGACGCACGAAGTCCGGCCCTGAACGGGCTTGGTGTCGAATTCATCTATGGTTCACCCCCCGATAAACGGGTCGCGAGAGACTGATCCAGTATACGCAGGAAGGGGTGAAAACGATTCCCGAGAGATCATGATCGAAGCGCTTCGCGCCTCTTCTTAAGTTATTGAAAATATTATACTTGTGGCCGTTTTAGTCTTACTTGCGAGTTGTTCTTTATGGGCGAATCGCGGGTAGCTCAAAAAGGCTATAAGGTCACTCTATTTGTGGCTAAAAAAGGGAAAACCCCGCCGAGGTTATCCCTCGGCGGGGCGATCCGCTTGATCGAAATGGCTAGAACTGAGACGCAGTGAAAGCTGCGAAACGCGTCCTCCTACCGGTCTGGAGCGCCGAGACGACCCTGAATCCGGCCGTCATCGCGCCAGCCGTGCCGGGTGGCGAACTTCGCCGTATTGGTTGCGTTGTAGAAATCACCGCGAACTGCAACGCAGCCGGTGAAGTTGAACCACTGTGGATCGAGGTGTCGAAGTTGACGGTGCCCGGTCCGCAGCAGAACGAGCGCGGCGCGGTGCCGAAAATACCGGCGGGCGCAGAGAAGACGGAAGGGTCAAAGAATGTCTCACCCTTGACGTTGTCTCGCCAAGCGCTGCGTCCTTGGGATACGGTCCGTCGATGTTGGAGCGCTGGCTGGGCGAGAAGGTATTGCTGAGGTTCGTGTTCTCGACACTAAATGGCGAGCCGGTATGCAACTGCTGATGATGCCGAAGCCCCAGCCGCCGACAACGCATTGAGCGCTTTGTTGTTGATGTCGAACTTGCGGCCGCGTCCGGGGCAGCTCGTGACCGCGCTGAAGGCACGCGGTGGCGGATGTCCGAACCGGAGTAGGATCCGAGGTGGCGTAGCGAGGGGTGTTGTAGCCGTTGCCCGCCAGTCCGAAGTTCCGAACCGCCCTGATGTCGTCGAGGTATCGCCCAGGTGTAATTGAAGATCATGTTGAAGCCGCCGGAGTAGCGCCTCACCTTCGTTGCCGGAATGGTAGCTCGAGTTGCCCAGTCGGCGTCTGTTGGTTCACGGCGGTGAACTGCGGAACGGGTTGTTCTGACGATTCGCCTTCACAGGGCCTTGCCGCTGATCAGGGGTCTGGTTCCAGTTGACCGGCGCTCCCCCGAGGCGGTGACCCATGTTTGCGATGTAGGTCGCCTCGAGAAGTTGCCGGGGAGCTGTTTTTGAACGCCGAAGTTCCACGCTGCGCCGGCGTTGCGATGGTTGGGCTGATGTAAGATGCCGAAACCACCGGGTCCCCAGCGGCACCGCCCGAAGCTGGAACCAGAACTGCGGGTGCGGTAGCCGGCATGCCCGAGGAGAGCTGGAGGGCCTGGGTCACGCCGTTGTCGGGCGAGCTGAACGAGCCCGACGTTGAAGCCCAGCGCGAAGGCGTTCGGCACGGCCCAGTAGCGCCGTAGTAGTTGATGCCGTAGCCGCCGCGTACGACCATCCCCTTCGCCCGGTAGGCAAGCCAAAGCGCGGACCGACACCGCCCAGGTACACGTTGTGGGTGTACTTCGACAGACCGTCCAGGCCTTGAAGGTGACCACTCCCGGTGCCCGACACGGGGTTAATTTGATGCATGTCGAAGCTGTTGATACGGTTCTTCCCCAAAGCGGCGTCGACCTCCCAGCGCAACCCTAGGTTCAACGTCAGCTTCGAGGTCGCGCGCCAGTCGTCCTGCGCGATCGCGTAGTAGTCGGTCCGGCGGTCGAGCGGTCACGTCGTTAATCGAGGCCGGACGTGGCCCAGCAGCAGGTCGGCGAGGCCGACGCCTGTGCCGCGATTGTTGAAGCGAACCGGCCGCCGGTTGGTTGTTCTGTCATCGATGTTCCGCGCGTAGCGCCAGTTGATCCCCCACTTCATCGCGAGCCGCGGACGATGGTCTGGTTGTTGACGAACTCGATGGTGCGGATTGGATTCTGGATCCGCTCCTGGTTCCCCGGCACCATGGCGGTCAGTCCGTTCACGACGAACTGCGCGAACGATTCCGGGTTCACGCCCTGAAGCCGAACTCGGCGTTGGCGTTGGGAAGGCGCCGCCGAGCGGTTGATGTGCAGCGGTCGCCCCAGTTGAAGCGGAACTCGTTGATGACCGTCGGCGAGAAATTGTGCATCCAGCTCGTGGTCGTGTTCCAGTGACGGTTCGAGCGGGTCCCGGCGCGCGGATCAGAGAAGGCCGTGCGAAAGACGGCTGGGATGACCTCAGGCGCCTGCGCCCAGACGAAACGAGTATTCAACCGGTCGTTGTCCGACAGAACGTGGTCGACCTTGGTCGTGTAGTAGTTCTGATCCAAGCTGTTCGAAGCGTTGATGAAGTTGTTTGCCGGCTGCTTGGGAGCGGCGTACTGACGTTCGGGTCCGGGTAGAGGTCGGCGACCTTGCCGATGGGGTCGAAGCGCGTCGCAGGAATGATGTTGTTGGCGAAGGTTCCGCCCATCGATCCTTCAGCGTGAGACCTCACGATTCGAGGTCGCCGCCCGCTCGATGATGTGCGGGACGTCGTCGCCTACGTGACACCTGTGCGCCGGCGAGAGCCTTCAGTTGAAGAAGAGAACGTCTTGTTTTGATGATCGGGCCGCCGATGGAGCCGCCGAAGATGTTATACCGTAGCGGCGCTTGTCCTTGGCGAAACGAACGGGCGTCCATCGCGCTGTTGCGAAGAACTCATACACGGCTCCGTGGAGATCGTCGTGCCCGAGCGAGTGGTCATGACGATCGTGGCCACCCGCGCGGCCGTACTCAGCCGTGTAGTTGCTGGCCTCGGCTCGAACCCTGCAGGACCAGCCGGAGGATTGAGCGAAGCTGCGCGACGCCGATCGACATGTTCTGACGACGGAGCCGTCGAGCGTCCACATCTGGTTTTGCGAGCGCCGCCGGCCATCGAGAACTTCGGCACCTGCTCGCGCCACCTGAACGGGAGATATTGCCCATCAGGCGCACCAGCGAGGCGCTGCGGCGGCCGCCACCGGCATGTTTGCGACGGTGGTGCGTTCGATGAACTGGCCGACCGTCGAGCTCGATTGGAGCAAAGGCACTTCGGCTCGGTGACGACCTCGCTCACCTCGCCGACTCGAGCGCGACAGTGACGGAGCCGCCGTCTCGATGCTGATGTTCGGTTGACTGAAGGTCTTGAATCCGGCGTACTCAACCTTGAGCGTGTATTCGCCGGGCACGACATAGAAATGAAGTCGCCGGAAGCGTTGGTCCGGACTGGCTGACGCCCGTGGCCATGTTCGTGATGGTGACGGGCGCGCCGGGAATGACAGCACCGGAAGTGTCGGTGACGGTGCCGGTCGACGCGACTGCGATTGCGCCATGACCAGAACCGGGCTCGCAGCCAAGGCGAGCAAGAGGATCAGGTTAGGCATACGGAGCCCGCGCCGAACCGTTCGATCAGTGGATTCATACTCAATACCCCCAAACTGGCGCCGAAAAACGCCACGAACGATTATACGAACGCGGCTAGCTGAAATTCGTCGCATTCATAGACCTGTCTGGAGTGTGTGGCTGTATCTTATTGATTACAGGTAGGTTTCCTTGTTCTCTTAAGGATAGCTATGCAGTCTCAATTCATATACGAATATGCACATATGGAGGCCCCGGCGACGCGAGCTCGACGGGGCCAGGTTGGTTCGGGTGGGTGGTCCCGAAGGTTAGAACTCGAAGCGCAATGCGAGCTGTGTCACACGGCCGCCAGTGCCGCGTAGCGTGCTCGAGATCGCGCCGAAGCCCCCTCGGCGCCGCTCTTCCGATTCGCGAATTGCGGATGGTTCGATGTTGTAGAAGCCGCGAACTGCAACTTAAACCGCTCGGTGTTGAACCACTTGAGCAGAGAAGTCGATGTTGGCGACGCCGGGGCCGCAGCAGAACGCGGCCGGCGCATTGCCGAAGATGCCCGCTCCCGGAGCGCTGAACAGCGCCGTATTGAAGAAGGTCTCGCCCTTGACGTTGTCGCGCCACTGGCCTTGCTTCTCGGGGAACTCGAGCACGTTCGAGCGTTGGGAGTGCGAGTAGGTGTTGCTCGTGTTGGTGTTCTCGATGACCGCATAGGCGAGCCGGTGCGGAACTCGGTGATCACGCCGAGGCCCCAGCCGCGGCGATTGCTTCCAGCGCACATTCCGAAGTCGACCACGGCCCGCCAGGGCAGGTCGTAGACCGCGCGAGAGCCAACCGGTGACGAATGTCCGAACCTGAGTAGGTTTTGTCGAGATGCCGCAATTGCCAGTGCTGGTAGCGGTTGCCCTGGGCTCGGCGAGCTCGAATTGCCTTCACGTCGTCGAGGTACTTCGCAACGTATAGTTCATCAACAGGTTCAGCCGCCCGAGAAGCGCTTCTCGAACTTGAGGTTGCCCGAGTGGTAGCTCGAGTTGCCCAGTCCGGGAACGCTGGTGACGCCGTTGGTTGGGAACAGGCGCAATTGCTGCGACTGCCGCAGGGCCGTGGCCGTCCGTCAGGGAATCATGTTCCAGTTGAAGTTCGACCGCCGAGCCGGTGCGCGACGTTGGCCATGTAGGTGGCTTCGATCAGAAGTCCTTGGCAGTTGCCGCTGGATGCCGAAGTTCCACTGCTGGACCATGGGGTTGCGCTCCGGATACTGCGGAGAGACCATGCGCTTGGCCGAACTCGACCGAGCCGTAGCCGGGGCCGAGCTCCGCCTGCGTGGTGGGCGGCATGCCTGGTCTAGGTAGAAGGTTGCGGAAGCCGTCGGGCAGGTGAGCTGGTGCTGAACCGAGCGCAAAAGCGTTCGGCACCGCGCCGTTGTACTCGCCGTAGTTGATGCCGTAGCCGTGCGGATGACCGTCTCGAGTCGCTGGTAGGCCAGCCCAAACGCGGCCCAAGCCGCCGCGTAGGTCTTGTGCGCGTACCATGCCGTCGCGGGCGCGAAGGTGACCACGCCCGGAAGGCCGGAGACCGGGTTGATCTGATTCCAGTCGAAGCTGTTCATCCGGTTGTTGCGGTCCCACAACGGCGTATCCCATTCGTAGCGGATGCCCAAGTTGACGGTCAGCTTCGTGGTCGCCTTCCAGTCGTCTTGCGGAACATGCCGTAGTAGTCCGTGCGGCGGTCCAGGATGTCGGCGTCGTTGATCGAAGCCGAAGTCACGTAGCCCAGCAGCACGCCGTGCCGACGCCCGTGGCGCGGTTGCCGAAGCCGAACGCCCCGCCGGTTTGGTTGTTCTGGTCGTCAATGTTGCGCCCATAGCGCCGGAAGCCGTACGACTGGTGCGAGCCTCATGACCTGATTCTCGGACCTCAATCGTGGAATCGCGTCTGATACGCTCCTGGTTGGGCACGAGCGGTGTCAGGCCATTGACGGTGAAGCGGGCGAAAGCCAGGGTTAACGCCGCCGATGCCGAATTCGCCATTCTTGCCTGAGGCCGCGGAGCGGTGATGTGCTTGGGGTCGCCCCGTTGAAGCGGAACTCGTTGATCATGTGGGCGGAAGTTGTGGATCCGTTGACGGTCGTATTCCAGTGGCGGTCTCGTGGATCCCTGCGCGCGGATCGGCGAAGGCATTCGGGAATCCGCGGATGTTTTGCGGCGCTTGCACCCACATGAAGCGCACCGAAACCGGTCGCTGTCGCCCATGTTCTGGTCCCACTTGCCGGTGAAGAAGTTCTGCGTCAACGCGTTCGAGGCGTTGTTGACGAAGTTGTTCGCCGCTTCTTGCTCAGGTCTCCGGGCACGTTGGGGTCCGGAGAGCTGAATCACTTTGGCGGCGATGGGATCGATCCGGCTTGTGATGTTGTTGGCGAAAGTTCCGCCCATCGGGTCCACAGCTCAGGCCGGCGCGGTTGGAGAAATCGCCGGTCTGGGATGGGGCACGTCGTCAGACGAGAGGGACGCTGCGGCGGCGGCCGCCCTCGTAGTTGAAGAAGAAGAAGGACTGACGATCGGTCCGCCGATGGATGCCGAAGATAAGCAATGGCTCGTTTCGCGGCGAAGAACGGCCGAGCGTCCATGGCGTTGTTGCGGAAGAACCTAGGCGGCTGGAGGTCGTTGGTTCCCGAGCGTGTGGTCATCAGGATGAATCCGCCTCCGGGCGACCGTATTCAGCCGAGTAGTTGTCTCCGGCCTTGAACCTGCAGCGACTCGGCCGGCCAGGCCAACTGCTGCACGCCGATCGATGTTCTGCACGACAGGCATCGAGGGTCCACATTTGGTTTGAACGGCCTCGCCGAGAACTTCGGACCTGTTCGCGCCGTCTTCGCTGCGGAATGACATTCCCATCAGCCTGACTAGCGCGCTGCGCCGGTCGTACCGGCATGGAACACGCTCGCGCTCGATGAACTGTCCGACGACGAGGTCTCGATCGAGAGCGGCGTCGTGCCTTCGACCGTCACCACTTCGGCGATCTGGCCGACTTCAAGCGAGACGTTGACCGTGCGGGTAGCCGGTCTCGATGGTCACGTTGCTCTGTGTGGCGGTCTTGAAGCCTTCGTAGGCGACCGTCACGTCGTATTGGCCCGGGGCCACGTAAGGAAGTTGTAGATGCCCGACTCGTTTGTCGCGGTCTGTTCGACGCCGGTTGCGATGTTGCTCAGCGTGACCGGCGCTCCTGGAATGACGGCTGGAAACGTCGGATACCGTCCGGTCAACCGGCCCGTGTCTGGGCGAGTGCGGCGGCCGCAAAAGCAGTGCGGCGAAAGCGCTCCAGCGCGGAATGTTTCCGCGGCGAGCGATCGAGAAAGTACTAAGTTTACCCGTCGAGCTCGCGCGTGGAGGCCCACAGGAGACATTATGCCCTCTGATATAGCCCATGCAGCTATTGCAGAATACTAATTGGCATTAGTCGAAGCGATTCGCTACTCCGGTCGCGTAACCCGGCTTTCGTGGCTGCCCGAAGAGACCGTACGCCTCGTCGGCGGCGTCGAGCGCGCTGTACCGGGTTGCGCTGGCGCTGACTTCCACCACGACCGGCGTAGCTTCGTTGAGGTGAGCAGTGACGGTCGGTCCCCGCGCCGGCAGCAGGAATTCCGGCTTTTGCGGCGTACCCTTGGATCCTTCACTGACGAAAACGGTTTCGCAGAGATCCGCAGGGTTCGCGCCGGCGCAACTGGTGGCAGTCAGGCGGCGCGGATGGCGGCTGCACGTCCAGCGGAGGATGTTCGGCAGGCGGCGCTCGACACGCGCTTTGATCGCGATGGTCTGGTATCCGCGATGGCCCAATCGCCAGGCGTGCTGATTGACCTGACTGTCCCCGCGCGGGCTTAACGACGGCGAGACCGGCCGGTCGACCATGTGGCCCGGCGCGAATTTCCACCATGCTGTCACGCGGTCAGCAGAATGATATGATGTCGATCGCAACTGAGGCTCGCGATCGCCGCGTCGAACTTCGGGTTCGGTGAATCCGCTGCTCGATCCGACCGAGCCGCACATACTCGACAGCGTCCACGCGGAAGTCCCATGGCGTAGAGGTTAGGAGAGGCAGCCGCAACCATCAGTCAGGTCGGCGAGCTGAGCACGCAGACCGGAGGCGGCGCAGAGGGCAAGGAAGTGGCGGCGAGCGACGAGCATGCCGCCGCATTGTAAACCGAGCGGCGGGACGCTTGACTTTCAGTTGAGCCAACCTTAGAGTTAGAGCCTTGGCGGTCAGTATTTAGCCATGACTAAATATATTCGATTGGCAGGGCTCATCATTGGGCTTGCGTCAGGCTCAGAGGGTTGGGCGCAGGCTAGCGCTACCTTGCGCGGGCGCGTGATCGACCCGAGCGGAGCCGCGCTCGAAGGCGCGCGCATCCAGCTTCGCAATGCCCTCATCGGTTTGCTCCGGGAGACGGTCAGCGGCACGAATGGAGCCTTTGAGCTTGCCAACATTCCTTTCCAGAGCTATGAAATTCTCGTGGAGGGCGAAGGGTTCGCACCGGCGGCTCGGACGATTGCGCTACGGACGACCGTTCCGGTCTCGATCGACGTCGCGTTGCAGATCGAGGATCGCATCGAGACGGTGGACGTCGCGGTGAGCGAGCGCGCGACCTTGATTGACGCAGAGGCGACAGGGACGCGCAGCGAGCTGAGCCGCGCGACGATCGAGCGTATGCCGGTTCAAGTCGGGGCGCGGGGGCTCGAGGCGGTACTGCTCAACTTTCCCGGCTTCGCTGCGAACGCCAACGGAGCTATCCACCCGCGCGGGGCGCACAACCAGATGACCTACGTCATCGACGGCATGCCGATCAGCGACCAGTTCACCGGATCGTTCGCCACTTCGATCGATCCGAGCCTGGTGCAGACCATCGAGCTCTACACGGGCGACGTGCCGGCGGAGTATGGCGCGAAGGTTTCCGGCGTGGCGAACATTACAACGCGATCGGGCTTCGACGCAGGCGGAAAGCGTTTTGGGACGCTCGAGCTCGGCGGCGCCGGCTATGACACGGCGTCGACCTCGGGGCAGGCCGGCGGAACGGCGGGTAAGCTTGGCTGGTTCGCGGCGCTCTCCGCGCTCAAGAGCAATCGCTTTCTGGACACGCCTTCGCTCGACAATCTGCACAACGGCGGCAACTCCGAGCGTGGCTTCGCGCGGCTGGATTGGCAGGCCAGCGAGAAGAACATTTTCCGCGTGAACGCGATGGCGGGGCGATCGTCCTTCCAATTGGCCAACCTGAGGTCGCAACATGCGAACGGCCAACAGCAGCGCCGCCTGCTGCGCGACGCGGCCGTGTCGCTCGGCTATGTGCGCATGCTCAGCGCGGCGGCAACGTTCGACTCGACCACGTCCTACCGTACGACCATTGCGCAGCTCGCGCCGAGCGAGGGCGGCACGCCCGTGACCGCGTCGCTCGAGCGGCATCTCTCGACTGTGGCGACGTTCAACCGGCTGAACGTGATCCACGGGCGTCACACGTTGCGTCTCGGCGCCGACTACCAGCATTTCCCCTTGAGCGAGAGCTTTGCGTTTGCGCTGACGAGCCCCGGATTCAACGACCCGGCGGCGCCGGACTTCAACCCGAACCTGCTGGCGCACGATCTGACGCGCGGCGGCGACTGGTTTCGCTTTGCTTCCAAAGGCTCGGGCTCGCTCGCCACCGGCTTCGCACAGGACAAGATCAAGATTGGCCGCTGGATGCTCAACCTCGGCGCGCGCTTCGACCGCTACGCCTTCCTGGTGAACGGCTCTCAGCTCCAGCCGCGTCTCGGCGTCGCGTATCACATCGAAGAGACCGGTACGGTCTTCCGGGCGTCGTACAACCGCAACTATCAGACGCCCCCGAACGAAAACCTACTGCTGTCGAGCTCGCAAGCCGCCTCGACGCTCGCGCCTCCGGATGTAAGGCGCGATTTAGACGGCGGCGTGATCCTGATTCGGCCACAGAGGCAGAACGTCTACGAAGCGGGCTTGCAGCAACGTCTGGGGTCGAAGGCCAGTTTGAACGCGGTCTACTACCACAAGGATTCGACCGACCTGCAGGACAACGACAATTTCTTGAACACCGGTATCATCTTCCCGACCTCGCTCGCGGCGTCGAGCGTGAACGGCTTCGAGACGCGTTTGGTCGTGCCGGACTGGCGGCGTTGGACCGGCCCTTGAGCCTGACGCATTACCACGTGGTCGTGACGCCGCCGTTCACCGGAGGGTTGTTCTTGGGCTCATCGGCGCTCGATGCGCTCAGCGCTGGGCCGTTCGTGATCGACCACGACCAGCCGTTGAGCGTGAGCGGCTTGGCCACGTATCGCATCAATCGCAACTGGTGGACGAGTTGGCAGACGCGCTACGACAGCGGCCTAGTCTCGAACCCCTCTGACCCGGCGGAGGTGGCCGTTGATCCGGACTACTTTGACCAACTGCCCTACGTGAACCTGACGGCGCGTCCGCCGCGCGTGAGGCCGCGCACGATCGTGGATGCGGCGCTGGGGTATGAGCATTTCGCGGGTGACCGGCGGGTCTGGGAAGTGGTGGTGCAGGCGTCGAACCTGACGAACAGAACTGCGCTCTACAACTTCCAGTCGGTGTTCGTGGGGACGCGCGCTTTGCAGCCGAGGACGGCGGCGGTGAAGCTGCGTTTGTATTGGTGAGCCTAGCCGCCCATGAGCGGGACGATCTTCAAGAACCGGATATCCGTTTCGGGGGCGATGAGGATCTCTTCCTCGAGCGAGCCGATGGAGCGGCCATCGACCGACACAAAGAAGCCGTGACGTTCGAAAGACCTGCAGGCCTTTTTCGACCTGCTCCCGGGCATCGAGCACCTTGTCGGGCGCGGTCCGGTCGCCTTGCAGAATGCGTTCAGCCTGTTCGACTTCAATCAGGCCGTGATAGCGCTCCGGCAGGCAAGCGTTGTAGCGCTGCACCTCACGTTCGACCCGCAGGCGAATCAGTTCGCGCAACGTCAGACGCTCTTTCGGCGCTTCGATGCTGAGCCAAAGCTGCTCGACCCTTCCCGGAGTCTCATCCACTAAGCGAACTTGCATGGCGGTCTAAACGCAAAACGACCCCAGGTTAAGCGCGCCCTGGAAACGGCGCTATCAGTAAGGCCTTAGGACCGCCGGAAAAGTGGGGTCAACGGAGTTGGGCGACTGCGTGGCGCAGCGCCCAGTGCGGGAAAGGCGCTTTGCCAAAGAACTCGCGCCCCTCGAGTTGGGCCGTGGGCGCGAGGTAGGCCTCAATCTTGGGGAGTAGCGGCTTGGCACGGGCGCCGAGGTGATCGATCGCATTGGCGGCGCGCAGGGCGACGTAGGGGCGCTGATCGTCGAGCATTTCGGCGAGCAGAGCGAGCGGACGCTCGCACTCGCCGGTCGCGCACAGCGCCTGCGCGGCCATCACGCGGACCGGAGGGGAATCGTCGTCGAGCGCCTTGCGTAGCGCCGGGCGGGCCTTGCCGGCTTTATCCCCCTGGGCGACCAAGCCCACCGCGGCCCAGTAGCGGACGGTCGGGTCCGGGTCACTAAGGCGCTCGGTCTGCACCGCGAGATCCGTCGAGTCCGCCGTTTCCAAGATGCGCTCGAGAGGATAAAGCTTGGAGTCCTGGTCGAACGCCGAGGCCGCAGCGCCGTCGAAACGCCGCCACATCTCTTCTTCCGGCAAGAAGCCCAGGTCGCGGGTGTCGAAGGTCCAAGCGAGATAAGCCTTGCGCAACTTTGCGAGCACGCCGGCGTACTCGGGGTCGCCCGAGCGGTCGTGGACCTCGTCCGGATCCTCGCGCATGTCGAAGAGCTGCTCGCGCGGCTTGGTTCTGGCCATGTAGACTGCCGCCGGGCCGGTCAGCTTGCCCGCGGCCGAGAGCGCGTGCCAGACCTCGAGCAAGGGGTTTGTGGACGGGTAAAGCCGGGTCTGCTCGTGGAACCACGGCAGATGCGCGAAGTAGTTGCGGATGTAGTGGAAGCGGCCGTCCATCACCGACCGGATCATCTCGTAGCGCTCGTCCATGCGGTCGCGGTAGCCGTAGACGAATTGCTTGGGGAAGCCGGTCGTGGGGCCAAGGAAGGCTTGACCTTGGAAGTGTTTGGGCGGCTCGACGCCGGCCAAGCCGAGCACCGTCGGCGCGAAATCGACGAAGCTGACCAGCCGCTCCACGCGCCCGCCGGGGCCGGCTGGCGCGAGCTCCTCAAACTTCTCTGGAAACCGGATGAGCAACGGGACGCGCGTGGAGGAATCGAACTGGAAACTCTTCGAGCGGGGCAGGCCCGTGCCGTGGTCGGAGTAGAAGAAGACGATGGTGTCGTCGTCGAGGCCGTCCTTGGAGAGTGCGTCGAGGATCGCGCCGACCTTGCGATCGGCGAAGGTGACGTTGTCGGCGTAGCGGCGCAGGATCTCACGCGTTTCCGGAGTGTCGGGGTAATAGGAAGGCACGATGGCCTTGGCGGGGTCGTGGCGCTCCTCAGTGGCGAGAGCTTCGCGGCGTTCGAGCCAAGGCGTCCAGGGGTGGTAGGTCTGGCTCGAATGCGTGTCCATGATGTTGATCACGGTGAAGAACGGCTTGTCGCCGCGTTGGCGCCAGCCTTTGGCGAGCCAGTCGTTGTCATTGGCGTCCCACGCGGTCTTCGGCGCAATCCAGTTGTAGTCCTGCTTGGCGTGGTTGGAGCAGTAGTAGCCGGCGTCGCGCAGATATTCGGTGAAAGCGCGGACGTAGGCGGGCGGCTTACCCTCCGAGCGCATGTGCTGCGTCCCGATGGCGGTGGGGTACATGCCGGTGATGAGCGTGGAGCGCCGGGGCGCAGGCGCTGCCGTTGGAATACGCGCGGCGGTAGAGCACGGACTGCTTCGCGAAGGCGTCGATGTTTGGCGTGACGGCAAAGGATCGCCATAGGCGCCAAGCTCGGGGCTCAAGTCTTCGAGGACGATCCAGAGGATGTTGGGCCGGTCGGCGGCAAGGGCAGCCGAGGCGGCGAGCAGCAGGCAAACAAGGAAGCGCATCAGAGAAAGTGGACAGCTACTGCTGCCAGTAGATCTTGACGTTGTGAGTGGCTCGGCCGACGGCGGCGATGTCCGGCTTGCCATCTTCGTTGAAGTCGGCGACGGTCAGGTCTTCTGTCGCCATACCGCCTGAGTCGACCATTTGATACTTCCAGTCGCCGGGGTCGAAGATGGCGACGCCAGGTTTGGCGAAGTCGCCTTTGCCCTCGAGCCGCCAGCCGACAACGAGCTCTTCGTCGCCGTCTCCGTCCATGTCGGCTGTCCAGAGGGCGTGGCCTCCGCCGAGCTCGTCGGCGATTGCGCGCCGCTTCCACATCGAGCGCGGATTGGCGGGCTCCTCGTAGATCACGATGTGGTTGGCATGCCAGGGCTCGACAGTGGCGATGTAGCGTTTGCCGTTTTTCAGGCGGCCAAGCTTGATCTCGCCCGCACCGCGGATGTCGGCGCCCTGGTAGCCTTCGCCGAGCTTGATGCGCGTCCATTTGCCCGAAGCGGAACGGTCAAGCAGGTGGACGCCTTCGTAGCTAGCGGTGAGGATTTCGTCGGCCGGATCGTCGTCGAAGTTTACGGGCCAGAAGTTGTGGAGGATGTGGAACGTGTCGTCGGCAACCTCTTCGCTCCAGTCGGGCGGGCGCAGGATCAACAAGCGAGCGCCGGCGCCTTCCCAGTGCTTCGGGCCGGACGTGCCGCGGCCATGAAGCGGGGCGACGAGCAACTCTTTCTTCGAGTCACCGTCGACGTCGGCCCAGCGGATGCGATGGAGCGTGGGTTCGGCGCCGATCGGGTGGAGCGTCCACGCGGCTTTTGGGTCCCCTTTCGGTCCGATCCATTGCAGCGTACCGCCGCCCTGGGTATCGGATGGCCGCCAAGCGGCGCCGAGGGCCAGGTCGAGCTTGCCGTCTCGGTCGATGTCGTAGGCGGCGAAGGCCACGTTGTCCTTTTCGGTCTCGCCGTCGAGGACGATGTGACGCTGCCAGTCAGGGTTGCTCCACCAGTTGGCCGTGGTCTCGTTGATCGCAAGGACGTCCGTCTTGCCGTCGCCGTCGACATCTTCGGCGAGCACGGCGTAGCCGATGCCGAAGCCGTCGGCGAGTTGCTGTGCGCGAAAGATAAGATGCGTTTCCGCGGAGGCGGCTGCGGTCAGGAGGAGCGGGACGGAGCAACGAGGCTTCGCATCGGAAAGGTCTCGCGCTGTAGGGATAGCGCGCCGCCGGACGGCCCTCACTGTTTGCCACAAGCCCTGCTATGTTTTGGGACTGGCGGATGGCAAGGCGAGGGGGCAGTCAGGAACTGGGCGGAGCTTGCGCCGGCATGGCTGGCAGTCCAGGCGATGTGCTGGCTGCCCCTGCCGCTGGCGCGCGCCCTTGCCGGGCAACTGGCGCGTCTGCTGTATCGCGTCACCAAGCGCTGGCGGGCGATCGCGGAGCGCAATCTCGAGATCGCTTTCCCCGATGTCCCGCAGGCTAGGCGGCAGGAGATCTTACGTGGTTCCTACGACAATCTCGGGCGCGTGATCTTGGCCCTGGCGCGGCTGCCTCGATAAACAGCTGAACTCGGCGAGTGGATCGACCGGCAACTGGTGCTGAAGCAAGCAAACGGGCAGGAAAGACGGCTGGCTCACCACTTCTGGGGCAACTGGAATCAGCTCCACGGCACATCCGCGGCCTACGTTAAACTCGGTGCGTATCGGTTACGCCACAGATATTCTTACTCGTTGGCATCAGGCCAACGTCGGCATGTTGTTCGGCAATCACTTCCGTTGCAAAGCTGTACGCGTATACCGACGATCCATATGCTGCGGCGAACGAACTGAAGCGGTGAACGTTTTGGCGTCGAACCGCGGCAGGCGATGGCGTTTTGTGACTCTTTGGGACGCAGGCAAAGCGCCATGCGGCGTCGCGCAATTGGCGCTGCGGACGGGGGCGGCAATCATTCCCAGGTTTGCCTTCTGGAACGAAAGCGCCGGCCGCTACGTCCTGAAGTTTTACCGTCGAGCCTAAGTGGAGGCGGACCGGGAGCAGAACGTGTTGGAGACGACACAACGGTGCCAATCGGCGATCGAGCGGCGATCCGCGAGCGCCCCGAGCAGTGGCTCTGGATGCATCGCCGTTGAAACGGCGCCCGCCGGGCGAGGCGCCTTTCTACTCGAGCTGAGCGGGCGGCTACGAATCCAAGATTCCCGGCCGCGTCGGCTTGCAGACGCCTGAGACGTTCAAGCTATACTGACACCTAGAAAAATGGCGAACGTGTCGGATCGGGGTAAAACAGTGAAAAACCCGCGGCAATCAAGGCGTCCAATCGCGGCGTCGCTCTGTAGCAGCACTCTTGTTCGCGGTAGCGGCCTGCGCGGGAAGCGAAAGCTGCGCCTGAGACGCGTGGCGACGCCTACTATCACTTCTCGCTCGCGCACCTCTATCGCCAACTCGCCCTCCAATTCGTTCGACAAGAGTACGTGACCAAGGCCATCGACGAGTTCCAACTCGCCATCAAGGCCGACCCTCAATCGACCTACTTGCGCCGCGAGTTGATCCAGCTTTACGCCAGTGTCAACCGGCTCGACGACGCCGTCGCCGAGGCCAACAGTGCTCGCTGACGATCCGAACAACTTCGAGATGCCCAATTGCTTGGACGCATCTACCAAAGTTATTCGCGCGACCGCCAGAGCAGCTTGAACGAGAGCATGCTGAACAGCGCGCTTGCGGAGTATGAGAAGGCTCTCGAGATTCGCCCTGACGACTTCGATTCGCGCTCGTGCAGATCTCGACGCTGTACCGCGCCTCCGGCCAGCCCGACAAAGCCAAGGCGTCATCGAAAAGGCGCTTGAGGAAACGGCCCTCCTCCGCCGGGGCGCTGACCGCACTCGCGGCGCTGCATTTGGACTCCCGGGCGACACGGAGAAGGGCGTCGAGTTGCTCGAGAAGGTGCTGCATTCTGGCGACGCCGACCCGCGGGTGATCCGCATGTTAGGCGCTGCCTATGAGCAGGCCGGCCGGGCGAGGCGATGCAGCCGGAATGTATGAGCAGCGCTCGAGGACGTGGAAGGCGAGGGCGGAAACACTCTGCCGATTCGCCGCGAACCGGCGCGCAACCTGCTGATGAGCAACAACCTCGACGCTGCGGAAGAAGAGCAGTACGAGATGCTGCTCGAAGCCGAGCCGCGCACCGCCATCACCTGCGGCTCTCTCAGATCGATCGTGAGAAGCGGCGCTTCTCCCAGGCGTGGGACCACCTCAAGCAAGCTCTGGGCTTCGAGCCGGAATCGCTCGACATCAAGTACAACGGCGTGCTGCTCGCCCAGGCCGAAGGCAAGGACGACGACGCGATCGCGCGGCTCAAGGCGATCCTCGACGAGACGAAGCAAGCCAACTACGAACCGCGCGAGCGCGCCAACCGCGTGATGTTTCTCGAGCACCTGGGCTCCGCTCTATCACTCAAAGACTTTGACGCGGCGATCGACGTCTACAACCAGATCGGCGAGATCAACCCGGAGGCGATGTCGCGCGTGAAGGCGCTGATCGTCGACGCCGCGCCAATCGCGACTACGAAGGCGCTGGCCGGTCAAGGCGGCCCTCGACGAGTTTCCCGACGATCAGGCCTTGAAGATGCAACGCGCCACGCTGCTGGCCGAGCAGGGTGAGGCGCTCGAAGGCGCGAAGTTGCTGCGGACGGAGCTTGATGGCGAGAAATCCGACCTCGAGATTTATCTCCACCCTGATTCAGGTTTATGAAAAGGGCAAGATGTTCGACGAGGGCATCGCTGCCGCCGAAGAAGCCACGAAGCTGGCGGAAGCGAAGAGCGCGCGCCCAACTCGCGGTGCAGTTTGCCTACGCCTCGATCCTGGAGCGCGCCAAGCGCTTCGACGAGGCCGAAGCGAAGTTCCGCTCGCTGCTCGACCGCGACCCGGAGAACGCCGGCGCTCTCAACTATCTTGGCTACATGTTGGCCGACCGGAACGTGAAGCTCGACGAAGCGCACGATATGGTGCAGAAAGCTCTCGATCTGGAGCCCGAAAACGGCGCTTATCTCGACAGCTTGGGCTGGGTCTATTACCGCCAGGACAAGCTGCGTCTGGCCGAGCGCTACCTGACGCGCTCGCTCGAGCAGTACGGCCGCGATCCGGTGGTCCACACTCACCTGGGCGACGTCTATTTCAAAATGGGCGACAACGAGCAGGCGCGCAAGCACTGGGAAAAGAGCCTCGAGGAGTGGCGCAAGAGCGCTGTCGCCGACCAGGACCGCACCGAGATGGCCAAGCTCGAGCAGAAACTCGAGAAGCTAGGCGTGAAGGTCTCCAAGGCCGACGAAGACGCCAAGAAGAGTAAGCAGTAGCGTTGACGGCGAGCTGCGGAGCCGACCCACTACACTGGCAGGATGCTCCGCGTCGCGCTCGCCTTTCTCTTGTCCGCGTGTACTTTGCTCGCTGCCGAGACCGCCGATCTGGTCGTCTATGGCGGCACGGCTGGTGGCGTCGCCACCGCCGTCAGCGCGGCGCGTGAGGGCTTGGACGTCATCTTGCTCGAGCCGCGCGACCACCTGGGCGGCATGCTCACCGGCGGCGCGAGCGAATCCGACATCGGCAAGCGCGAGGTGCTCGGCGGCTTTGCGCTCGAGTGGCTACCGGCGCATCAGGTCCAGGTCTACCAAGTCAGCCGGCAACGCAACGAGGTCGCCTGGAACTTCGAGCCGCACGTCGGCGAAGAGGTTTTGCGCGGAAATGTTGCAACAGGCCGGTGTGCGCGTGCTCTACCGGCATCGCCTGCGCGAGAAGGGCGGCGTCCGCAAGCAGGGCCTGCGCGTCGCGGCGATCACCACCGAGGACGGAACCGAATTTCAGGGGCAGATCTTCGCGGACTGTTCCTACGAAGGCGACCTAATGGCGCAGGCGGGCGTGAGCTATACCTGGGGCCGCGAGTCGACCGCCGAGTTACGGAGAATCGCTCGCCGGAGTGCGCGACCGGACGCCGAAGCACCAGTGGCCGGTCGACGTCTCACCTTACGACTCGGCGGGAAAGCTGCTGCCTGAGATTTCGCCCTTGCCCAAAGGCGAGCCGGGCTCAGCGGACAAGCGCGTGCAAGCGTATAACTTCCGCATCATCGCCACCGACAGGCCCGGCAACCGCCTGCCCTGGCCCAAGCCGGAAGGCTACGACCCAGGGCGCTACGCCTTGATGGCAAGGCTGATCCAGGCCACGGTCGCCAAGACCGGCCAAGTCCCGGTCATGCACCAGGTCCTCCAAGCTCGACCACATCCCCGGCGACAAGGTCGACATCAACAACCAAGGCGCATTCTCGACCGACTACATCGGCGCTTCGTGGGATTACCCCGAGGGCTCCTACACGCGCAAGGCTGAGATCTGGCGCGCGCACGAGGACACGTGAAGGGGCTGTTCTTCTTCCTGGCGAACGATCCGGCTGTGCCGAAGTCTCTGCGGGATGAGGTTTCGAACTGGGGTTTGCCTCGCGACGAGTATGTCGACAACGGGCACTTTCCGAACCAGCTCTACATCCGCGAAGCGCGGCGTATGGTGGGCGAATTCGTCATGACGCAGAAGGACCTGCAGACGGAGTTGACCAAACCCGACGCGATCGGAATGGGCTCCTACAATTCGGATTCCCACAACCTGCACCGCTTCGTCAACGAGCGTGGCTTCGTCGAACGAGGGCGATATGCAAGTGCCGGTGACGCCTTATCAGATGCCGTATCGCGTGATGCTGCCCAAGCGCGGCGAGGCGGAGAATCTGCTCGTGCCGGTGGCGTTCTCGGCGAGCCACGTCGCCTACTCGTCGCTGCGCATGGAGCCGCAGTACATGATCTTGGGTCACGCGGCGGGCGTGGCGGCGGCGCTGGCGCTCTCGGGCGGACAGCCTGTGCAGGCAGTCGACGTGCCGACGTTGCAAAGCAAGCTGCGGGAGCAGGGTGCGATGTTTGATACACGCCTTCGCCGCAAGAAGTCAAGCCATCCGGCGCTTCCATTCCGCTGTTCTGCGGGCCGTCCGAGCCGAGGCATGGTTCGAGGCGGGCGAGACGCTTCTTTAGCTAAAACGGCTCGAAAAACGTACCGCAGTTTCCTGCCGGAAAGCGTGCAATTTCTTCCTGGAGGCCAGTGCATTCTTGCATGGCTGTCGGCGGGATGGAGCGCCATTGGTGTTCGTTCTGTCTGTGTAAATTATTGATAAAAATGAACTTGATCGCATTGGTGTTGCTGGTTGGCGAGTTTGAGCCTCACTCGCATAAGGAACGGGCACATGGAGCGGGTCAAAAACGCCACTGAGCGCCCGACCGGAAAAGACGCAAATGACGCAAGAAAAGACCAGCACTTTGAAAAACATTGCGGTGGCGGGGGCGCTCGCTCTCTCGCTGGGTGGCAACGCCTATCTGTTGCATGAGGTGCGCGGACTGCAGTCCGACCTGGGCGGCTTTCGTCAGGACGCGGTAGCGCAATTCAGGCGCGCGCAGGAGCGGACCGCCGCGGCTGCGGGCGAAACGCTCGCACCATCCAAACGCTGGAACAAGAGCTGACCGAGGCGCGGAAGCAGGCCGCTAGTGCGGCAGGCGTGGCGCGCGCTCAGGCGCAAAAGCACGCGGAGAAGTTGGCGCAGAAGCTCGCGGCCGAGCAGGAAAAGCACGCCAGGCTGATGCAACAAGTGGCTGACGAAATGCGCCAAAACGCCGGCGAAGCTAAGGGCGCTTCGAGCAGGGTGGACGCGGTGTCGACAGTTCGCACCGACGTACAGACCAACCGCACGGATCTCCGAAACACGATTGCCGACCTCAAGAAAGTGCGCGGCGACATGGGCGTGATGAGCGACCACATTGCGACCAACGGCGACGAGCTTGCAGCCCTCAAGCAACTGGGCGAGCGCAACTACTTCGAGTTCACGATCAACAAGTCGGACAGCCCCCAGAAGCTGGCGGGCGTGATGGTCGGCCTGAAGGACACCGACCACAAGAAGAACCGCTTCACGCTTGATCTGATGGTCGACGACAAGGACATCGTGAAGAAAAACAAGACGGCTCTCGAGCCGGTACAGTTCTACGCGGCGGGCTACCGCCAACCTATGAGCTGGTCGTCTTCGAGGTGAACAAGGGCAGATCGTCGGCTACCTGTCGACGCCCAAGGTTCAAGTCGCCTCGTCGCACGGCCCGAACCTCAAGTAAGGGTTGCCCAAACCCCTAACTCGTCAACCGGCGGCGAGCGGCTCGAAGTCGCTCGCCCTTCCCTTGTTACGAGGCCCTGTAGCCCGCGGAGGCGAGCCGGTGATCGGAGTCGAGACTGCCCGATGAGGCATTAGCCGTGATTCGTCATCACGGCTAGCCGCGCCGAGGGGCATACGCGAAGGCCTTCCTCCCTCGATTCTATGGGGTAGGTTAATCCGCTCAGCGGCGCCCAGGGTCGGGCGCCGTTTGTGAGGCAGAGAGGGTCTTCCATGTATGAAAAGTTCCTTCGGCTGGCAGCGCTAGGTCTGCTGTCCGCCATCCTGTCGTTCGGCCAAACGCAAGGCACGATCCAGAGCGTGGTCACCGACAACTCCGGCCGTCATTCCCGGCGCGCAGGTCGAAATCGCCAACCTCCCGGACGGGCGTCAGCTCCGACGTCTCGACCAGCGAGGCGAGCTACTACACCACCGGCTCTCAATCCGGGACTCTACAAGATCACGGCGAGCTGGACCGGTTTCGCGCCCCAAGAGCGTCCCCAACTCCGCCTCGAAGTCGGGCATGGCGGCGCGCGTGGACTTCAGCCTCAACGTAGGCAGCGTGGTCGAATTCATCGGTCTCGGCGGCGTCGCAGTTCTGCAAACCAGGCCAGACCGACGTTGGTCAGGTCATCGATTCCGGCGCATCCTCGAGATGCCATCAACGGTCGCAACTATCTCCAGTTGGCGCAGTTTACGGTGGGCGTTCTGCCTTCGCGCACGCTCGGCAAGGGCACGCGGCAGGACGGCGAGCGGGGCGGCGAGGGCGGCTTCCGCGCCATGGGTCTCAACGTGGCCCAGAACAACATCTTGCTCGACGGCAACGACAACTCTTCGCGCAACTCGGGCGGCGCGCTGGGCTTCAGTCCCAGGCCGTCAAGCCCCCTGTCGACGCGGTGAGCGAGTTCAAGGTCGTCACCAACAACATGTCCGCCGAGTACGGCTACCGCGCCGGCGCCAAGGTGCTCGTCTCGACCAAGTCGGGTACGAACCAGTTCCACGGCTCGCTCTATGAGTTCCTGCGCAACGAGAAGCTCGACGGTACGAACTTCTTCGCCAACCGCGCAGGCGCGAAGAAGCCGACCTATCGGCAGAACCAATACGGCGGCACCATCGGCGGGCCGATCGTCAAAAACAAGACGTTCTTCTTCTTCAAAAACACCAGGGCACGCGCATTCGCTTGGGGCAGAGCTTCATCTCGACCGTTCCCAGCTTGGATGTGCTCAACGGCGACTTCTCGCAGCAACCCGCGCAGCGGCGCAACGTTTATGACCCGCTGACACTATCCGGCACGGGCGCTTCGGCGACGCGTGACCAGTTCGTCAACAACGTGATCCCGTCAACGCGTTTCGATCCGATCGCGCAACGCATCGCGAACCTGTACCCGGCGCCGAACATCGCCGGCCGCGAGAATCAGCCGAACAACTACTTCTACTCGCCGTCGGACTCGGATCGACGCTGACAACCAGTACGACATGCGGTTCGACCACAACTTCTCGGACTAACGCCACGCGCATGTCTTCGCGACGGTACTCGCTTCGCGACCAGTTTGTCGAACCAGAACGGCGTGCTGCCGAACCCGGCCGTCGGTGGAACCGGCCAGACTGTCGACCTGCTCGGCCAGAACTGGGCGTTCAACTTGAGCAGCGCCTTCAAGCCGACGTTGTTCAACGAGCTGCGCGTGGGCTACACCTACTTCCCCACGACGTTCGACATCCCGATCAAGGAGAACCTCAACAAGGAGTTCGGGATCAAGGGCGCTTTCGGCGATACGCTGAACGACGGCAAGGACAACGGCTTCGCCCTTTTCGGGCCGGCTGGGTTCACGCAGGTCGGTCCGCGCGGCTTCTGGCCGAACTTCAACGACCTGAAGAACTTGATGGTGGCCGACAACATCTCACTCATGGTCAAGTGGCAAGCACACGCTTCAAGATCGGCGCGTCGAGCATGCGCTGGACGGACATCTTCCGCGAGTCGCCTTCGCGGTTCCGTCGCGGGCAACTTCAACTTCTCCGGCGTCAGTACACCGCGCAGAGCAGCCGGATAGTGGCAGCGAGCCGGTCGGCTCGCACCGGAAACGTTCGATCGCCGACATGCTCTTGGGCCTGGCCAATAACGGAACCTGGGGCTGGCCGAACGGCGAGGAGTACATCACGCGCTACTACGGCGCCTTCATCCAGGACGACTACAAAATTACCAGCCGGCTGACCATGAACATCGGCTTGCGCTGGAAAATGATGCAGACGCCGACCTTTCCCGATCCGCAGAATCAGACGGTGGCTCGCTACCTGAATCCGCTCATCAACGACATCAGCCCGGCCAGGAAGCGTTCATTGTTCCCGAAGAACGGCAGCATTGCGGCTGCGTTCAGGACAAGAACAACTTCGCGCAGCTCGGCTTGGCGTACCGCTTCAACGACAAGACGGTGCTCCGCGCCGGCAGCTGGCATCTACTACGGCGAGCCCGACAACCCGCAGAGCGAAGTCCGCCCGCTTCTTCACCGGTCCGCCGAACGCGGGCGAGATCGGGCTGGGCAACTTCACCTCGTTCACCTCGACGCCGATCTACGTGCGGGACGGTCTGCCTCCGTTCCAGACAGGCGCGGTGCTGCCGGGCGTGGAGCGTGTCGGTCTCGTATGACTCGCAGCCGACGTTCTACGTCGCAGTGGTTCTTCGACCTGCAACGCGAAATGCCGAGGCATTCTGCTCACTTTGGGCTATGTCGGCACCAAGTCGACCCACATGTGGACGGGCCGCAACCTGAACACGCCCTACACGCCGGACCCGACGATCAACGTGAACCAGCGGCGCATCTGGCCGCAGTTCGGCGGCGTAACCCTGCAAGAGGCGATGTTGAACGCCAACTATCGTTCACGGCCAAGGCTGAGAAGCGCTTCACCAAGGGATTCACCTTCTTGAGCTCGTTCACGTGGTCGCACAACATCAACTACGGCAACGAGAACCTCGAGCAGGACGGCTCGGCCGCGCCTTCCAGCACAACCTGAACCTGGATCGTGGCAACGCGAACCCGGACCGGCGCTTCGCCTGTGTCGAGCGCCGTTTGGGAGCTGCCCTTCGGCAAGGGTAAGGGGATGCCTGAGTCCGGTCCGCTCGTGGATCCTGGGCGGCCGGGCAGTTGGGCGGCACGTGACGCTGCTCAGCGGCGTTCCGCAAGACCACACCATTAACGTGAACAGCACCGCTAACGTCGGCGCGCCTAACCGCGGCGATGTGGTGGCCGTGACGCCAACCTGCCGACCAGCGAGCGGACGATCGACCGCTGGTTCAACACCGGCTTCGTCGTGCGTAGTGCGCCGGGCGTGTTCGGCAACGCGGGACGCAACGTCATCATCGGACCTGGCCGCAGCAACGGTCGACGTCAGCGGCGTCGCGGACCTTCCGGATGCCGTGGGAAGGCCATACGGTCCAGTTCCGCGCCGAGTCGTTCAACTTCACCAACACGCCGTTCTTCGGTCAGCCGAACACTTCAATCGGCACGCCGGCGGCTGGCCAGATCACGGACGCGGACGATCCGCGCCGCATCCAGTTTGCGCGCTCGCACGCTCCTAGGCCGTCCTCATACGACCGCAAAGACGCTGAACTACTGACGGGGCGGACCTTTTGGGGTCCGCCCCGTCTCTTTTTTCATATCTACTGCAAGCGCATACATAGAGCACATTGGTAGCCATCCTTAGCCCGTACAGTGTGAATTCGTACTCTTAGCGATAGCTCATCCTGGAAAGTGAGATCCCCGCATAGGGGCTGGAATCAAAGCCTTATCAAGGCTAGGGTTGCCGAGTCTTCAAGGTCACCCGGGTGGGACCAATGCAAAACAGAATTATCAAGATAGGAGCGCTCGCCACCGCTGTGTTCGCGATGTTCGCCCAGAGCCAAGGTACGATCCAAGGGGTTGTCACCGACGACTCCGGGGCAAAGTCATTCCCGGAGCGACGGTCACCGTTTCGAACGATGCCACCGGCGTCGATGTCATCCGCTCGACCAACGAGGTCGGCTTTTACACCGCTCCGGGCCTGAACCCGGGCGATTACACGGTTTCTGTCACCGCGGACGGCTTCTCGACCGCACAGCGGCCCGGCGTCCGGCTCGAGGTCGCCCAGACGCTGCGCCTCGACATCCAGCTCAGCGTCGGTCAGTTGACCGAAGTGGTCGAGGTGTCGGCCGCGGCGCAGCTCATCCAGTCGGAAAAAACGGAAGTCGGTCAGGTGATCGACTCCAAGCGCATTCTCGAGATGCCGCTCAACGGCCGCAACTATCTCGAGCTCGCCCGCTTCTCGGTCGGCGTGTTGCCCAGCCGCTCGCTCGGCAAGCGGCACCCGGCAAGACGGCGAGCGCGGCGGCGAGGGTGGCACGATGGTTGTCGGCATGGCTGCGGCGCAGACCAACGTCTTGGTCGACGGCGCGGACAATTCTTCGCAACTCCGGGCGGCGCCCTCGGCTTCCAGGCGCAATCGACCAAGCCGGCGATCGATTCGGTCGGCGAGTTCAAGGTCGTCACCAACAACAACTCCGCCGAGTACGGCTACCGCATGGGCGCCAAGGTCATCGTGTCCACCAAGTCCGGCACCAACCAGTTCCACGGCTCGGCCTACGAGTTCTTGCGCAACGACAAGCTCGACGGCACGAACTTCTTCGCGAATGCGCAAGGCGCGGCCAAGCCGACGCTGCGCCGGAACCAGTTCGGCGCAACCATCGGCGGGCCGATCGTCAAGAACAAGATGTTCTTCTTCGTCTCCTGGCAGAGCACCTTCGAACGCCTGGGCCAGAGCTTTACCTCGACCGTGCCGACCCTGGCTGCGCGTAACGGCGACTTCTCCGGCGAGCCGGACCCGAACCGGCTGATTTACGACCCGCTCACCAACCCGGGCGGGCAGCGCGAGGAGTTCCCGAATTACGTCATCCCGGCCAGCCGTTTCGACCCGGTCTCGAAGACGATCGTCGATCTGTACCCCAACCCAACCAACGGCAAGACGCGGAACAACTACTTCTACTCGCCGTCGGACAAAGTCAACTTCCACCAGTACGACTTCAAGTGGGACTACAACATCAACGACAATCACCGTACCTTCATCCGCTACTCCCTGCGCGACGAAAACGTGCTGAACAATTGCCCGATGCCGTTGCCCGCTTGCGGCGGCACGGGGCAGACCGTCGACCTGCCGGGCCAGAACTGGGCGGCGTCTTTGCAGTCGACCTTCGGTTCGCGCATGTTCAACGAGCTGCGCTTCGGTTACACGCACTTCCCAACGCGGTTTGACATTCCGTTCACCGAGAATCTGAATTCGCAGTACGGGATCAAAGGCGCGCCGGGCGACACGATCGGCGACGGACTCGACCAAGGCTACTCGCTGTTCATCCCGGGCAGCGGTTTCACCAACGTCGGGCCGCGCGCCTTTTGGCCGAACGTCAACAAGCTCGACAACATCCAGATCTCGGATAACTTCACGATCATTCAGGGCAGGCACACCATCAAGTTCGGTTATGAGTTTCGCCGCAGCGACGTGCCGCGCTCGCCCTCGCGCTACCGCCGCGGCCAGTTCAACTTCAACGGCCAGTACACCGCGGGGAATCCGACCAACTCCGGCAGCCGCGGCCAAACAGGCTCCGGACTTGCGGACATGCTGCTCGGTTTCGCCAACAACGAGACATGGGGCTTCCCCAACGGCGAGGATGTGATCACGCCCTACCACGGCATGTTCGTGCAGGACGACTGGAAGATCACGAACCGACTGACGTTGAACGTCGGCGTACGTTACGAGCGCTTCATGCCGCCCACGTTCCCGGATCCTTCCAAGCAGACCGTGTCGCGGTTCTTGACGCAGATCAATGGCCGGGCCTTCGATCCAGGCGAAGGGATTGTACCGGGGGCAGGCGGTTGGGGCGAAGCGCAGTACTTGCCGCAGTTCGTCGTTCCTAGCAGCAGCAGCGATTCCGGTGGCAAGACCGATGGCAACAACTTCGCTCCGCGCTTTGGCATCGCCTACCGCGCGACGAGCAAGACGGTCATCCGCGCCGGCGCGGGCCTCTACTACGGTGAGGCGAACAACGTGCAGGGCGAGCATGCGCGCTTCTTCACGGGCGCCCCGCTGGCGAACGAGTTCAACAATCCGCAGCCGTTCAACCGCCTTTCGCAGTTGATCGTGCAGGAGGGCTTTGCGCCGGTCACGCCCGAGGGCTTTCCGCGGGCCGGCCTGAGCGTGAGCACCTCTGCCGATGGCGCTTGGCCTCAGCTCTACTCGGGCCAGTGGTTCTTTGACATCCAGCATGAGCTGCCGCTCGACACTCTGCTGACGATCGGCTACAACGGCACCTCGACTTCGCAGATGCCGGTGGGCGTCAACATCAACCGCCCTGTCACCTTTGGCGACGGCAGCGTCAACGTGAACAACCGTCGCGTGCGGCCATTCTTCAACAGCGTGAACATGATCGGCGTGCAATATATGAACGCCAATTACAACTCATTGACCGTGAAGGGCGAGAAGCGCTTCACCAACGGCTTCACGTTCCTCAGCTCGTTCACCTGGTCGCACAACATCGACTACGGCAACGAGAACCTGTTCCAGGGCGCGACCGCGCAGGAGCGCTACACCTACAACAAGTCCATCGAGCGCGCGAGCGCCTCGCTCGACCGGCGGTTGGCGTACGTGCTCAGCGCGGTTTACGAACTGCCGTTTGGCAAGGGCAAGTCGTTTTTGCAATCCGGTCCGGGCAACTGGATCCTGGGCGGCTGGCAGGTCGGCGGCATCCTGTCACTGCTGGCCGGCACGCCGGACTCACACTCGTTCAACCGGGACACCACTGGCGTCGGCGGCGCCAACCGCGGCAACCTCGTCGGCGAGCTGAATCTGCCGAGGTCGGAGCGTACGGTCGAGCGCTGGTTCAACGTGGACGGATGCCGCCCGCTTACGTCGGCTTGCGCGGTACAGCCGGGCAATACGTTCGCGCTCGACAACGCCGGCCGCAACCTGATCATCGGACCGCCCTCGCGCAACTTCGACTTCTCGCTTTCGCGGCGATTCACCATCACCGAGAAGCAGGCGTTGCAGTTCCGGTTTGAGTCGTTCAACTTCACCAACACGCCGACGTTCGGTAGCCCGAACACGGCGATTGGCGGCGCGAACGCCGGCATCATCACGACCGCCTCGGATCCGAGGCGCATTCAGTTCGGTCTGAAATACATGTTCTGATCGGGCTCAACACTCTAAAAAAAACAAGGGCGGTCCTTCGGGACCGCCCTTCGTGCGCGCGTAACCGCTTTGATGCCCCTTGCTGATAGGCTTGGATCGTGCGACTCCTCGTTCCGCTCATTCTTGCGATTGTCCTGGGTTCTTGTGGAGCGGCCCCGGAGCCGCCGCCAGCCGAGCGGGCGAAGTCTGCACCGCCTTACGCACCGGGCCAGCGCACGCTCCTCCACGCGCACAACTGCTACCTCTATCATGGCGAACACGCAGACCGATCGACTGAAAATCCTGGCAACCGGAACGCCGGCTGTGATCGAGCAGGATTTGATCTGGAACGATGGTCGTTCGGTCGTCGGCCACAACCGCCCCTGCACGGGCGAGGAGCCGACCCTCGAGGAATACTTTTTCGAGCGCGTCCGGCCGATCGTCGAACAGGCTCTGGCGGACCCCAAACCCGAGCAGTGGCCGTTGCTCATCCTGCAATCTGGACCTCAAGACGGAAGAGCCTGAGCAACTGGCGGCGCTCTCGGCGCTGCTTGAAAAGTACAAGGACTGGCTGACCACCGCCAAGCGCACTGAGACGCCCGAAAAGCAGGAGCCGCTGCACTACGGACCGGTCATGGTGATCAACGAAGGCTCCACCGTGCGGAGAAGGCCTTCCACGACGACGTGCCGGTCGGCGTGACATCCGCATTTTCGGCATCCTGCCGGCCAGCGACGCGCCGATGACGACCGAGCCCGCGCCCCAGGCGATGGTCGCCGCCGGACCGAACAACTACCGCCGTTGGTGGAACCTATCGTGGCACGCCGTCGAAGAAGGCGGCCAAACCAAGGCAGGCGATTGGACTCCCGAGGACGATGCCCGCCTCCGCGCGCTGGTCGACTACGGCCACAGCCAAGGCGTCTTCGTCCGCTTCTATTGCCTCAACGGCTACCCGGCGGACGATCCCCATGGATGGAGCCCCCGGCTACAACTTCGGCTCGCTGGAAGCGGTGCAACAGCGCTGGCGCGCCGCCAAAGCGGCGGGCGTGGACTGGCTGGCGACCGATCAGTATGAGGAACTGGCGAAAGAACTGAGCCGCTAGGAACGAGGGCGCTGGTACTTGGGGTACGCGCCCTCGAAACTTCCTCCGGGCCAACTCGCCTAGCGGCCGATGCCGACCAGCGCCGGCTCTGGTTCGTCGCGGCGAGCTGTCGCCGTCGGGCCGCGCTCGGCCATGCGCACCGAGACCAGCTTCGAGACGCCCGGCTCTTGCATCGTCACGCCGTAAAGCGCCTGCGCGGCTGCCATCGTCGTCTTCGAGTGGGTGATGATGACGAACTGCGTCTGGTCGCTCATGTCCTGCACCAAGCGGCGGGAAGCGCAGGGATGTTCGGCTCGTCGAGCGCGGCGTCCACCTCGTCGAGCACGCAGAACGGACTCGGCTTGTAACGAAGATCGCCATCAGCAGAGCTACCGCAGTCAGCGACTTCTCGCCGCCGGAGAGCAGCGCGACGTTCTGCAGTTTCTTCCTGGAGGCGAGGCGACGATGTCGATGCCCGACTCGCCCACGTTCTCCTCGTCCGTCAGGCGCATCTCGCCCACGCCGCCGCCGAACAAGGTCGTGAACGTCTTCTTGAAGTTCTCGTTGACGACGTCGAAGGCTTCCTTGAACTGCTTCTTCGAAGCGGAGTCGATCTCATGGATCGCCTGCTGCGTGTCGCGGATCGAGTTCAGCAGGTCGGCCTGCTGCGTCTCGAGGAACTCCTGCCGGCGGCTGGCTTCCTCATACTCTTCGAGCGCGAGCACGTTCACCGGGCCCAGCTTTTCGATGCGGTCTTTGACGTCGCGGTAGCGCGTCTCGGCTTCGACGAGTTGCTCCGCCGAGAGGTCTTCGGCCGCAAGCTTGGCCACCTCTTCGATAGGCTGCTTGAGCTCGGCTTCGCAGGTCTCGCTCAAGTGACGTAAGTCGGAGCGGCGCTGCGCCAAGTCGACCTCGAGCTTGGAGAGCCCCTGGCGTGCGGTCTCGACATGCCCGCGCACCTCGCGCATTTGCTGCTCGAGCATTTGCACGCCCTCGCGCAGCTCGGTGAGCGATTGGGCGAGATGCTGCACGCGCTCTTGCAGGGCCTTTTGGCGCTCGTCGCGGCCGGTGATCGCACCGCTCAACTGCTCGTTGTCGGCCAGCAGACGTAGGCGCTCGGTCTCGAGGTTTTGCACCTGCGCTTGGATGCGGTCGCGGCGTTGCTTTTGCTCTTCGGCTTGGCTCTGCACGCGGGCCAGAGCGGATTTGGCAGCTCGCCGGCGCTCGTCGAGCGCGGCCGCCTCGGCACGAAAGCTGGTTTGCTCTTCCGCCAGTCCGCTGACTTCGTTCTGGGCCGCTTCCAGCGCGCCCTTGAGCTGCTCGAGCGCTTCGTCGGCGCTCTGGCGATCCCGCTCGCGTTGTTCGATCGCGGCCAGACGCTCAGCGTGGTCGCGCGAGGCGCGCTCGGCTTCCTTACCCAGCCGCTCGGCTTCCTGCGCGGAAACCGAACGGCGGCGCTCGCCGCGCTGCGCTTGCTCCTCGAGCCGGGTGTTCTCGTGACGCAGGCTGAGCGCCGCGCGTTGCAGCTCCTCGAGCTCGGAACGCAACTGCTCACGCTCGACCGTCAATGCTCCGATGCGCTCGTCGGCTTGCTCGGCCGCAGAACGGTTCTCGGCGAACAAGCGTTCGAGCTCCGCGAGCTTCGGCCGCAACTCGCGCAGCTCGCGCTTGAGCGCCAGCGGGCCGGCCGCGCTCTTGCGTCCACCGCTGACCGTGTAGCCTCGATAGCAGACGCCGGACGGCAACAGGAAGTAGAGGTCCGGATAGCGCACCGCAAGCTTGCGGGCGGCCTCCTCTTCTTCGACCAAGTAGCAGCCGCGCAGCTTCGGCAGCAGTGTAGAGGCCGACTCGGCCAATCCGTTCTGCAGGTGAATGTGGTCCGCCAGCCGCCCGGTCACTCCGGTTTCCGGCCCAAGCGCCGGCGTATCGCTCGGCACGGGTTTGTCCGGGTGAACCAAGAACGTGGCGTGGCCCTGCAGGTCGGACTTGAGCAGCCCGACGCCGCGGATGGCTTCGTCCCACGAGTTGACCACGATGAACTCGAGCTCTTCGCGCAGGAAGTCTTCCGCGGCCCGCTCGTATTGCGGCGCGACTTCGACGATGTCGGCCAAGATACCGATCGGCTTGAAGTCGGTGACGCGGCCCTTCTCGATAGCCGCGAACATCGTCTTCACGGTCTCAGTCGTATAGGCGTGGTGCGAGAGGATCTCTTCGAGAGACTCGCGTCGAGCGCGCATCCGCGAGAGGTCCCCTTGGAGCTGGTCTGCGGCCTGACGCCGGCTCTTTGCCTGCTCGCGTTGGCCACGGATTTCTTCGTCGAGCTCGCCGGCGCGTTTGCTCTGGCCTTCGATCCGCTGCTTCTGTTCGGCGAGCTTCGCCTCGAGCTGTTCACGCGCGTGCTCGATCTGTTCGAGCTCCTTTTGCGCCGCGGCTTCTTCCTGGCGCGCCCGCGTCACTTGGCGCTCGTTGCCGGCGAGGAACTCCTCAATCTTCGCGATGGCGTTGCGTAGCCCGGAAACCTCGCCCATCAGGGCGAGCACCTTGCGGCGCGAGGACTCCTGCTCTTGGGCGCGCTCGTGGATGTGCTTGCGGCGGGCTTCGAGCTCTTGCGTCTTCTGCGCGAGCTTGGCCTGCACTTCGCCGGCCTGCCGGTCCACCTGTTCGACGGCGTTGCGCTCCTGCGTGAGTTCCTGCTCGTACTGCGCCAGCCGCTCGGTGATCGAGACGATCTCCGCCTCGGCGTGACTCTTACGGCGCTGGCTCTCTTCGGCCGAACGCGCCTGCTCGGCGATGCGCGAACGCAGCCGCTCTACCTCGACGGTCAGCTTCGAGAGCTCTTCGCGGCCGGTCTGGAGCTCTGCTTCGCACTTGTGTTGCGAGTCGCGCTTGGTGTTGAGCTCGGTCTCGAGCTGCTCCGCTTGCTTGGAGTGCTGCTCGAACTGCTCCTGCGCCGTTTTGCGGTTCTGCTCGGTGGACTGGATATCCGCGTCCATGCGGCGGAAGCGGCTGGCGAACAGCGAAGTGGCGGCTTCGGAGAGTTCCTGGCGGTACTCTTCGTACTTCTTCGCGCGCGCGGCCTGGCGCTTGAGCGAACCGGACTGGCGCGTGACTTCCTGCAGGATGTCGTTTACGCGGTGTAGGTTCTGCTTGGCGCTCTCGAGCTTGAGCTCAGCCAGGCGCTTGCGCGTCTTGAACTTGGTCACGCCGGCGGCTTCCTCGACCAGCGCGCGGCGGTCGAGCGGTTTCGAGCTCAGCACCTGCCCGATGCGGCCCTGCTCGATGATGGCGTAATGGTTGGGGCCCAGGCCCGTGCCCATGAACAGGTCGTGGACGTCGCGCAGACGGACCGAGCGGCCATTGATCAAGTAGTCGCTGTCACCCGAGCGCAGCAGCTTGCGCGTGACCTGCACCTCGCCGGGGCGCTTCGGCTTGCCACCGGCATGGGAAAGGACGTTCTGGCCTTCCGCATCGCTGTTCTGCGCCTGCGCCTCGGGGTCGAACAAAGTCATCGTCACCATCGCGGCGCCGGCCGGCTTGCGGTCGCGGGAGCCGTTGAAGATGACGTCGAGCATGCGGCCGCCGCGCAGCGACTTGGCCGACTGCTCGCCCAGCACCCAACTGATCGAATCCGAGATGTTCGATTTGCCGCAGCCATTCGGCCCGACGACCGAAGCGATGCCGGAACCTGGGAAATGCAGCTCCTCTTTATCGCAGAACGACTTGAAGCCGACCAATTCGAGTTTCTTAAGCCTTAACAACTCGGTAAAACCCCTAGTGGACGTTTAAGGCGCCTAAACCCAACATAAGGTGGAAGCCGCCGTGGAGCGCCCGGGTCCCCCCCGAGCACTGTTCCATACTACTCTTGTGGCAGCAGCCTGTAAAGGGGGCGGCCCCCAATATCTTGTGGGTTTTGTTTTCGGGAGCCCCAGATGTCGGTAGCTGTTTGCCTAACTCCCCGTTCTTCAGTCGGTTAGAATGGGTGCAGAAAACCGCATGCGCGCCCTGCTTCTCCTCCTCTTCGCCATCCCCCTCGCGGCCCAGTCCTCGAGCTTCCTCGGCAACATTCAGCAGCTGACCCACGGCGGGCAAAACGCCGAAGCGTACTGGTCCCCGGACGGCTCGAAGCTCGTGTTTCAGTCCACCCGAGATGGGCTCGAATGCGACCAAATTTTCGTGATGAACGCCGATGGCTCGGACGTTCGGATGGTTTCGACAGGCAAGGGCGTCACAACATGTGGCTACTTCCTCGCGGACGGCAAAAGCATCGTCTACGCTTCTACTCACGCTGCGGGCGACGCCTGCCCGGCGCGTCCGGATCGCTCGCAAGGCTACGTTTGGGCGGTCTATCCGACCTTCGACATCTACCGAACCGACCTACAAGGCGCCGCGCCTGAACGGTTGACCGACGCTTGGGGCTACGACGCCGAGGCGACTGTGAACTGGAAGACTGACACGGTGATTTACACCTCGAAGTCGTCCGGGGATCTCGAGCTGTGGTCGATGCGTCCCGACGGCTCGCACAAGAAGCAGCTCACCGCGGCCACTGGCTACGACGGCGGCGCGTTCCTTTCGCCGGACGGCACAAAGATCGTCATGCGCGCCCATCATCCTCAAGGGGACGAGAACCGCAAGCGCTATCTGGAGTTGCTCAGCGAAGACTTGACGGCCCCGATGAAGATGGAGATATTCGTGGGCGACGCGGACGGGTCGAACTGGAAGCAGATCACTGACTTCGGCTGCGCCAGTTTCGCGCCCCAGTTCACTCCAGACGGCCAGCGCATCATCTTCTCCTCCAACCGCAACAAGTGCGACAGCCGTGAGTTCGAGCTGTTCATCATGGACCTCGACGGCTCGAATCTCGAGCAGGTGACCGATTTCGGCGGGTTCACTTCCTTCGCGGAATTCTCCCCCGATGGCAAGAAGCTCGTCTTCGCTTCGAGCTTGAACGCGAAGGGCCGCTACGAGTTCAACATTTTCGTCGCCGATTGGCTGAAGTAGGCGGTAGCGGAGTGTCGAAAGCGGTGCAGTACCATAGCCCATTGCGGGTTCTTTGCGCCATTTTTCTGATCGCGGCGGGGCTGCTGTCCGCGCAGTCCTCCGAAACGTCGGAACCCACAGGACCGCCGCCCGAAGTACCGTCCGAGGAGGCGGATTCCGAGGCGCCGGTCGTCGATCTCGACGCATCGCGCACCGATCTCAACCTGCTCGGCGCCGTCGATGCGCAATCGGGCGAAGCGCGCCGCAACGAGAACGTTCAGATCGACCTGATCGACAACAACGTCCTCAAGGAGATGAACAAGCGCGTCGGCGTCACGGCGACGATCGTCGACGAGTTTCATCCCCGCAGCGACTACTTCGGCGCCGAGTTCGGCGGCTCTCCTACGTCCCCATCGGCCATCCCTTATGTCGCGGGGCGGGCCATTCACGGCTCGATCTTCGAGACGCACGATAACAGCATCTTTCGCGCGCGATCGTTTTTCCAAGTGGGCGACGTGCAACCGGCGCGGACCAACGAGTATGGATTTGACGTGACGCTGCCCGTTTGGCGCGGCGCGAGCTTCCTCATCAACGGGCAGCAGACGCGTTCGCGCGGGCAGGTCAATGGCAACGTGCTCGTGCCCAAGGCGGACGAACGTACCGCACTCGCGACCGACCCGGAGACGCGCATCAAGGTCCAGGCCATGCTCGACAAGTTTCCGGCCGAGGCTCCAAACCGGACCGACATCAACGAACGCGCGCTCAACACCAACGCACCGCAGTTCATCGACAACGACGTGCTCGGTGGCACGCTTTACCAGTCGCTCGGCGAGCGCGACAAGTTGACCCTGCGCTACGCCTTCACCTCGCAAAACGTCCAAGCCTTCCAGTTGATCGCGGGCCAGAACCCGGATTCGCGAACGAAGAACCACGACGCCCGCATGACCTGGACTCGAAGCTGGTCGCCGAGCATGGAGACCGACCTCACTGCCGGTTTCGACCGCGTGGGTTCGATCCTGAAAGCCGACGAGAGCGCCTTCGGGCCGACGGTGATGTTCAGCGGGGTCTTCAACGATCTGGGCCCGGGCGCCAACATCCCCATCGACCGCGCAGTCAATGTGTTCCGCTACGCCGCGAATGCGCGCAAGGTCTACACCCGCCACTCCATCACGGCCGGTGCGGAAGTCTGGCGTCGGCAGGTCAACGGGGACGAGTCCAACGCCAACCGCGGGCAATTTTCTTTCCGCAACGACTTCGGAAACACCGCAATCGAGAATATTCGTCTCGGGCTGGCGAGCACCTTCATCGGAACGATCGGCAATACGAACCGCGGGTTTCGTCAGTGGGACATGCAGTATTACGTGGGCGACGAATGGCGTCTACACCCGAAGCTGAGCCTGAACATGGGCGTGCGCTACGTGCCTGTCACGGCTCCGACCGAGATCCACGGCCAAGCGAACCTCGGCTATCACTGCGACTGCAACAATGTTGCGCCCCGCTTCGGTTTCGCCTGGCGCCCGAGCGACAAATGGGGCGTCATCCGCGCCGCCTACGGTGTGCAGTATGGCGACATCGCCCCTGTCACCTACAGCGCATCGCGTTTCAACGCGCCCTACAGCAACCGCATTCGCGTACCGGCGCCGGACTTCTTACACCCCCTTGGGTTGACCACGCCCGAGGTCGACCCCAACGGCCGCGGTACCTATTTCGACTTCTCGCCCGACCTGGTGATGCCGTACGAGCACCAGTACAATTTCAGTTGGGAGCGCCCGGTCTACCGCGATTGGCGACTGAATCTGGGCTACGTCGGCAGCCGTGCGATGAAGATCGTCACGCTGTGGTATTTCAACCGTGCTGAGGTCGTGCCCGGGATTCCGCAGATCACCGCAACGCAGAATGACCGCCGCGCCGACAAGCGCTACTTCGACGTGCGGCGTTCGCTCAATGGAGCGCAGGCCTACTATGATGCCGCCAAAGTGACGCTGTTGTCGCCGGTACGCAACGGCTTCAGCCTCGAGACATCCTATTGGTTCAGCAAGGCGATCGACTTGGGCGCCAACTATACCAGCACGGCCTCCGGCGCGGATGCGCTCGCTGGGCGAGGGCAAGATCAGTACGACGTGCACAGCGACATGAAGGGTGTGAGCGACTTCGACCAGCCGCACTCCTGGATGACGCGCATCACCTGGCGTTCGCCCGGGTTGCAGCGTCAGCCGCGCTGGCTACGCTCGATGTTTGGCGGATGGGAGGCCTTTGCGGTCACGTTGGTCAAGACAGGCACTCCGTTCACGGTGCAGTCGGGCTCGGACGCTCCCGGGTACGGCAACCTCGACGGGTCCGGCAGCGACCGCCCCAACATCGTCGACCCTTCAATCTTGGGGCGTAAGGTCAAGCATCCCGATACCTCGGCTGCGCGCTTGCCGCGGTCGGCGTTTTCGTTCATTCAGCCGACGGACATTCGCGGCAACATAGGGCGCAATACCTTCCGGCGCGATGGAATCCAGAACATCAACGCCGCGTTATCCCGTACCTGGACGGTGGCGAGCGAAGCTAGGCTCACCTTCCGCGCGGAGTCGAACAACGTGCTGAACCGGCCGCAGTTCGCCGAACCGGGCTTCCAGCTCACTTCTCCGAACTTCGGGCAGATCACGAACACGCTGAACGATGGACGCTCGTTCCGGTTCACTGCGCGGCTGGCGTTCTGAGTCTTCGACGCCGGCAACGCTACAATAGCGGACCACGGAAGCCAATCTCGGCCGGCGTCGGGCTCGGTCTTCAAAACCGTCGTTTGTCGCTTCGCGGCAAAGGTGGGTTCGACTCCCACTGGCTTCCGCCACGATCTTTTCATGCCGTCCATCCTCGTGTTCACCGACCTCGACGGCACCTTGCTCGACCACGACACCTACGATTGGACTCCCGCACGCGCGGCGCTCGCGCAACTGCGTGAGGCGGGGATTCCCGTAGTGCTCAACTCTTCGAAGACCGCTGCCGAGCAGATGGCGCTGCGGGAGAAGATCGGCAACGGGTATCCGTTCATCGCTGAGAACGGAGCGGCGGTCTACTGGCCGCGTGAGCATGGCGAGCTCGAGGTCAAGCGCTTCGGCGCGGATCGCGCCGAGTTGGTCGCGCTTGCGCACCGCCTGCGGCAGGAAGGCCATCTGGAGTTCGAAGGCTTTGCAGACTGGTCGGCCGAGCAGCTCGCCGCCGTCGCCGACTTGCCGGTCGAGAGTGCGGCGCTCGCACTCGAGCGTTGCTGCTCCGAGCCAATCCTTTGGCGCGGCGACGACGCCTCGCTAAACTGGTTCGTGCAACGCATCGAAGATGCGGGCTATCGAGTGGTGCAAGGCGGTCGCTTTCTGCACCTTATGGGGCGCTTCGACAAAGCCGAAGCCATGCGTTGGGTAGCCGCGCGCTACACGGAACAGTCGGGAACCCAGCCGATGATCGTCGCCCTGGGTGACAGCCCCAACGATGCGGACATGCTCGACGCCGCCGACATCGCTGTCGTCGTCCGCTCCGCAAAATCGGACCAAGTCCGTCCGAGCCGACCTCAGCGCATCTTGCGCACGGAAAAGCGAGGTCCAGCCGGTTGGCAGGAAGCCATGGTTATGCTTCTACCAACGCTGCTGGGAGACAACTAAGGCCAAATCGTGGACTTTCATCAAAACGGCGCAGTCGCTACGTTGCACAACCTCATCCGTCGGCCGGTCGAAGAGATCGAAGCCGACTTGCGGATCTTCTCCGAACAGCGGCCGATGGCCCTGGTTCTGCCCTCACTCTACTCCGAGCTCGAGGGCCGGCTCTTGAGCACATCGTCGATGAGCTGACGAAGGCGACCTACCTTTCTCAAATTGTCATTGGACTCGACCGCGCTGATGAGCGGCAGTACCGCCATGCGCTCGAGTACTTTTCGCGACTGCCCCAACGGCACCGAGTGCTGTGGAACGATGGGCCGAGGTTGCGCGCAGTAGACGCCATGCTGGCCGAGGCGGGGCTGGCGCCGGCCGAGCCAGGCAAGGGCCGCAACGTTTGGTACTGCTTCGGTTATGTGCTCGCCACCCGCGAAGCCGGCGCGGTCGCGCTACACGATTGCGACATCCTCACCTACTCGCGTGACCTGCCGGCGCGGCTGATCTATCCGGTCGCAAACCCGGCATTTTCTTATTACTTCTGCAAGGGCTATTACGCGCGAGTCTCGAACGATCGCATGCACGGCCGTGTCACGCGATTGCTGGTCACGCCGCTGTTGCGGGCGCTGCGGCGCGTCTGCGGACCATCGGCGTATCTCGATTACATGGAGAGCTTCCGCTATCCGCTAGCCGGCGAGTTCTCGCTGCGTTCGGACGTCATCGGGCACATCCGCATCCCGTCGGATTGGGGCCTCGAAATCGGCGTGTTGTCCGAGATGCAGCGCGACTATTCGACCAACCGCATCTGCCAGGTCGACATCGCCGACTCCTACGACCACAAGCACCAGGCGCTCTCGCCGGACGACGCGGCTCGGGGCCTGTCCAAGATGTCCACTGACATCGCTAAGACGCTGTTCCGTAAGCTTGCGACGCTCGGCGAAGTGTTCTCCACCGAGCGCATCCGTACGATTAAGGCGACTTACTACCGCACCGCGCTCGACATGATCGAAGCCTACGCGAACGACGCAGCCTTGAATGGCCTGCACTTTGACCGCCACGCTGAGGAACAGGCCGTGGAGTTGTTCACCCGCAACGTGGTCTCCGCCGGCAACTATTTCCTCGAGAACCCTCCGACACGCCCTTCATGCCGAGCTGGAACCGTGTTGTCAGCGCGGCGCCCGAGGTGTTGGACCAGATGGTGGAAGCGGTCGAGGCGGACACCGCCGAATTCAGCCCGAAGTAGGAGAACGACTCGCCTTGAGGGCCAAGACGCACGAATCTATCCTCGCCGACCTCAAGCGGAAGGTCATCGACCTGTTGAGCGGCGTATACGAGCCGGATGACGTCGAGCTGATCGCCGACCAATTGCTCGCCGCGATGGGCTTGAAGGCGCGTTGCACGCAGCCGGCGCCGCGCGAGAACAAGTGGAGCGAAGACGATGTCTTGGTGATCACCTATGGCAACTCGGTGGTCGCGCCGGGCGAAGCGCCATTGGCGACGTTGCGCCGCTTCCTGGTCGAGCGCCTGGCCGGCGTCGTCTCCGGCGTACACATCCTGCCTTTCTGCCCGTTCAGCTCCGACGACGGCTTCTCGGTGATCGATTACCACGCCGTCGATCCTAATCTGGGCGACTGGAGCTTGATCGGTGAGATTGCGTGGGAATACGACCTGATGGCGGACCTCGTGCTCAACCACGTCTCGGCCGAGAGCGTCTGGTTCGAGAACTTCAAGCGTGGGGTGGACCCGGGAAAAGACTACTTCATCACGGCGGACCCCAGCGAAGACCTCTCGATGGTGGTTCGGCCTCGCTCGTCGCCGCTGCTCACCCCCGTGGAGACTGTCAACGGAGTGCGCTACGTCTGGTCGACCTTCAGCGCTGATCAAGTCGACCTCAACTTCGCCAACCCGGACGTTCTGGTCGAGATTGCACGCGTGCTGCGCCGCTACCTGCAGATCGGTGTGCGCATCTTCCGTCTCGATGCGGTGGCGTTCTTGTGGAAGGAGAAGGGCACGAATTGTCTGCACTTGCCGCAGACGCATCGCATCATCAAGCTGCTGCGCCTGCTGCTCGAATACCGCGAGCCGGACGCGATCGTGGTGACGGAGACGAACGTCCCCAACCGCGAGAACCTGAGCTATTTCGGCGACGCGGACGAAGCGCACGTCATCTACAATTTTTCCCTCGCGCCGCTGCTATTGCACACCATGATCTCGGGCGATTGCACGCACTTGATGACATGGTTGATGTCCATGCCGCCCGCCCTGATGGGGGCTACGTTCCTCAACTTCATCGCCTCGCACGACGGTATCGGCCTGCGCCCCGCTGAGGGGCTACTCTCCGACGAGGAGCTGGCGACTCTGGTCGAGACGATGAAGTCATTTGGCGGCCGGGTCTCCACCCGCCGCCTGAGCGACGGCACGGAAAAGCCTTACGAGCTGAACATTGCTTTGTGGGACGCGCTGCAAGGTACGCAGCGCGGTCCAGACTCCTTCCAGGAGCGACGCTTCCTGTGCGCGCACGCTGTCATGCTCGCGCTCGAGGGCATCCCTTCGTTCTACTTCCACTCGCTCGTCGCCGGCGGCAACGACTACGCCAAGCTCGAGCGCACGCAGCACAGCCGCAGCATCAACCGGCGCAACTGGGACGCGGCCGAGCTCGCGGCTAAGCTCGACAACCCAAGCTCCCACCATTCACGCGTCTTTGGCGAGCTGTCACGGCTGATCCGCGTTCGCCGTGCTCAGCCGGCGTTCCACCCCAACGCGACGCAGTACACGTTGCACCTAGGGCCGAAGATTTTTGGCTTTTGGAGGCAGAGCATCGACCGCAGCCAGAGCATCTTCGCCATCCACAACGTGAGCGACGAGCCGCAGAAGCTCTCGCTCTTGCAGGTGAATCTGATCTCGACCGACGAGTGGGTCGACTTGATCGGCGGCGGGGGTGTGGACGACTTGGACGGCGAGATCGTGATCGAACCCTACCAAGCGATGTGGCTGACGAACAAAGGCCAGAGTCTGGGCGCCTGACGCTCGTGTATGTGCTTCGTCACGCGATCCACCCCGCTTCGCGCGCCCATTCCGCTGCTTCCGCAGCGCTGGAAAACAACCGCATCACCGACCCTTGGTCGTTGACCTGCGCCGCCAGCGCTGCGACGGCGGCACGCTTTTTGCTGCTGACGTCGCGAATGTAAATGGCGCGGATGCGTCCTGGGTGGCGGCGCATCGTCTCGGCGTAAAGATAGGGATCATCCTGGCCGGAGTCCCCGATCAACAGGAAGAGCAGCTTCGGGTAGGTCTTGAGGATGCGCTCGAGCTTGCCGAGCTTGTGCTCGTTGCCTTCAGCGAGAAAGTGATCCTTCTCGAGCCCGATGTCGCGCAACAGGATCGGACCTGCGGGGAAACCGTTATGCTCCAAGAACTGCTCGAGCATCGGGTAGAAGTTCCAAGAACTGCTCGAGACGTAGAACAACGGATTGCTCCCAGTTCCATCGGAGCCGGCGGCAAGTGCGCGATAGAGCTCGGCAGTTCCTTCGAAGGCTTGCCGTGAGAATGCGTTGCGAAAGAGCATCAGCGTGATCATGCGCAGCGGCCGTGGCACGTCGGTGACGATGATCGTGTCGTCAAAGTCGCTGATCACGCCGAATTGGGCATCTTCCGGCGGCACCAGCACCTGAGCGGTCGCGCGAACGCTTGGCGTGTCCACGAGCTCGATCTCGACATCGCGCCAGCCAGCGAGCCCGTCCGAGGTCACCGAGGCGTGAAAATAGCCTTCGTCGTTGGTGACGGTTTCCACTGCATCGGAGCCGAAACGTGCGCGGATGGCAGCGTCTGGGATCTCGTCGCTGGCCAGTGCGCGAATCACTGCTGCGGCGTTTCGACCCCAGCTGTCGTCCGGATGCGCCTCGCGCGTTTGGGCTCCCGCCAGAACGCGCCCATGCACCGAGAGCTCTCGTTGCGTTCCTAGCTCGCGATAAGGGTGAATCGACGCCGGACCGATCCAGCCAAACGTCCGGCGGATGCGATAGAGGTTGCTGTCCAGCCAGGACTCCATCCGGTACAAGGCGAGGCGTACGCGGTCAACGCTCACTTCGCCCGAGAATAGCGCACGATTGCGTTCTCGATGCGTGGCCGCGGAGGCGAGCGTCCGGAGTTGCTAGATCGGATTCTTGTTCAAAACTAGACCGCATGGGTTATAGGAACGCCATGGTTGGCGGCGGTAGCCTGCCATCCGGTGGCGGCTAATCGCTTTGGCTTCTGGGTTGAGCCGAATTGCGCCGCCTGCTTTCTTCGCATTCGGGGGTAATATTCAATGCGGGTTGATTGCGCCAAGTGTGCGCTAATTCTTCTGCTGTTTTCGGCTTCGGCCTGGGCCCAAACGCAAAGCGCCTCAGTGCGTGGGCAAGTCCAAGACGCGAGCGGCGCCGTCATTCCCGGCGCCCAGCTCACGCTAACCAACCTGGACCAGAACCGCCCCTGGACCACCCAAACCAACGAATCCGGCGCCTACATTTTCCAGCAGATCCCCCCGGGTCCGTATTCGCTGGTCGTCCAAGCCGACGGCTTCAAGCGCTACCAGCAGTCGCACTTCGTGCTCAACGTCGCCCAGATCGCGGAGATCAATCCGACGCTCGAGATCGGCGCCGTCACCGAGACCATCGAGATCACCGCCGAAGCGCCCTTGCTCGAGACCGTGACCTCGGACCTGGGTGAAGTCGTCAACTCGCACCGCTGAATCGCTGCCGCTCAACGGACGCAACATTTTGCAGCTCGTCACGCTCACCTTGGCGTCTCCGCCAGCGCAGCGCAACTCGCAACGAGTCCAACGGCTCCGCTCCATCGCCGCCGCCGGCTTTCCTCGGCCAACGGCGGCCGCGACGTCTCCAACACGATCATGCTCGACGGCTCGCCGCAGGAGGTGATGGGCTACAACCAGCCTGCTTACGTTCCCTCCCCTGACGCCATCCAGGAGTTCAAGGTCCAAACCAACAACTTCTCGGCGGAATACTTACCGCACAGGCGAGCCGCCGTCAACATGGTCCACCGCTCCGGCACGAGCCATCTCCACGGCGTGCTCTACGAGTTCCTGCGCAACGACAAGATTCAGGCCAACAACTGGTTCTCCAACGCCAACGGCCTCGACCGCGCCCCCCTTCCGCTTTAACCAGTTCGGTGGAACCCTCGGCGGCCCGCTGACGCCCTCGCGCCAACGTACGTTCTTCTTTGTCAACGTCGAATACCGCCGCCAGGTCAACCCTGGCTCGGTCACCTACACCGTGCCGACCGCCGCCATTCGGCAGGGCGACTTCTCCGCCGCCGGGCTACGCCGCGTCTACGACCCGCTCACTGTCGCGGCGGACGGTACGCGCACGCAGTTCGCGAACAACCAGATTCCGGTCAGCCGCATCAGTCCGATCGCAACCAACATCCTTTCCTACTATCCCCAGCCCAACCTCACCGGGGTCACCAACAACTTCTTCTCCCAGAAGGGCGCGCGGCCCAACCGCTGGAACTATTCGACGAAGATCGACCACCGTCACAACGACAAGAACAACCTCTTCTTCCGCCTCTCGCTCGACGGTTCTCCAGCCTGCACCCGGACCACTTCAACAATCCGGCGACTCCAGGCGGCGGCTGGGACGGTATGAAGAATCGGTCGATCACACTCGACGACACCTGTGGAAGGGTTGGGTGCTGCACGGCAACCACGGCTACGCCCACCACGCCAACCGCGTGACTACGCCGCCCAAGGCGAGTTCCAAGCCTCGCTCGGCTTCCTCGCCGGCGTACATGGACGCGGCGGCGCAGATAGCGGCTTTCCCGCGCATCGCTCCAACCGGCCGGCCAGGAAATGGGCCAGAACGCCTCCTGGCACATCCGCAACAAGTTCGAGACCCATACCCTCACCGGAGACATGTCCAAGCTCATCGGAGAGCACGCTCAAGATCGGCGGCACATACCGCATCAACCGCGTCTCCAACTTTCGGCCCAACGACCTCGCGCAAGGCAGCTTCACCTTCAACCGCGCCTGGACCCGCGAGCGCAACAACAACGGCAACCAGGGCGACGGCATCGCCGACTGGCTGCTCGGTCGCCCAGCGGCGGCGTGATGCGCCAGGAGCCCGCCTTGGCCGACCAGGTCGTCTACGGCGCTGTACGTCCGCGACGACTGGCGCGTCAACGATCGCCTGACCCTCAACATCGGGCTGCGCTGGGACTCGACTTCCCGCTCACCGAGCGCTTCGACCGCGCCGGCTGGCTTGACTTCCAGTCCGCCGTCCCGGGCCTGACCATGAACGGAGCGCCGGTCGTCGGCGGCCTCCAGTTCGCCTATGTCGACGGCAACCCGCGCTACATCAAGAACAAGGACCTCAACAACTTCGCCCCGCGCCTGCTTACAAGGTGACGGAGAAGTCGTCATCCGCACCGGCGGCGGCATCTTCTATAACCCCACCACCGGATACGGCCCCGGCTGCCGCCACCGCTTGCCGCGGTCAGCTTCAACGCCATCACCAACCTGATCGCCAGCGAGGATTCCAACCGCACGCCGTTCGCCACGCTCTCCTGATCCCTATCCCCTCGGCTTCAATCAGCCAGAGAATGGCGCACTCGGCCTGTCGACGTTCCTCGGCCAGGGACCTTACTGCCGCGCGACTGACCGCACCGGCTACTGGCAACAGCGGAACTTCAACATCCAGTACCAATTGCCGGGCAACACGTTGTTCGACATCGCTTACGCGGGCAATGCGGGCTCGAAGCTGCTCGGCGTGAACCCGGATCTAAACCAATTACCGGACGAATACCGCTCGCTTCGGGGGAATCAGCTCGCACAGCAAGTCCCCAATCCCTTCTTCGGCGTGATCCCGGCCAACACGACGCCGGCTCGTGCAACCATCCAGCCTCGGTCAACTGTTGCGCTCCTATCCGCAGTTCAGTGGCGTCAGCCACCAGCGCGGGCAGGAGTATCACTCGACCTACCATTCCTTGCAAACCAAGGTCCGGCAGCGCTTCAAGAACGGGCTGCACACTGGTCGCCCGCACCTGGTCGAAGATGATCGATGACGTCAGCTCGCCCAGGGCTTCCTCGGCATGCCCAACCCCGGTTACACCAACAACAACCAGAAGCGCTGGGATAAGTCCGTCTCGAACCTGCACATCCCCCACCGGCTGGTGTTCAACTACCAGTACGAGTTGCCCTTCGGACGCGGCAAGCGCTTCCTGAGCGGAGGCGGCTTCGGGCTGGATCGTCGGCGGATGGCTCAACGGCGTCACCAACATGCAGTACGGCACGCCGCTCGATCGGACTCGGCTCGCAGCAGCTCGGCGGACTCGGCGAGCACCCAACGGCCCAATCGCACCGGCCTTCGAGGCCGAGACCAGCGGCGACATCCACAGCCGCCTCGGAGGCAATCACGCCCCCAACCGCGCTCAATCCGATGCTTTTCGCAACCGGCGCAGTCTGCCTTCGGCAACGTCGGCAACTTCATCTCGACGGCTGCACCGCCGCTACTAACTGGGACTTGTCGATCATCAAGAACTCCTCTCGCTGAGCGAGCGCTTCCGGCCTGAGCTGCGCGGCGAGTTCTTCAATCTGTGGAACAACGTGAACTTCCTGAGCCCCACTCGACCTTCGACCCGGTCACGGTGACCGACCCTTCGTCTGTGCGCAACTTCGGGGTGATCACCGGCGCGGAAGCAGCTCGCATCTTCCAAGCCGGCGTCAAGCTGCACTTGAGCTGCGGCCACGAAGCGGCGACTGGCTCAGGCCGCCGCTTCGTGCTCGCGGCAGATGCGCTGTCCGCATCGAAAGAATCTCTTGCGTGAGGCCGCACACGAAACTGGTTCGCTTTGGTGAAGAACCGGCAGGTGCGACAGACGCCGAAGCTTCGCGCACGCCAGCGGGCGCATTGGAGCTCGCGCAGCAGGCTTCCAGCGCCTGCTCGAGCGCCTGCGCGGACGCCTCGTCGCCGAGCGCAGCCGCCAACTCCACTGGCGTTTGAGTGTCTCGGCAAGTGCAGCGCTCTTCTGTGTTAACGCTGCTGTAGCGCACGCTGCGGCGGTCACGGGCGTCGGGATGGCGCTCGAGCAAACCCTTGCGCTCGAGCAACAGCAATGTCTGCGAGGCAGTCCCCTTCGTCACTCCCAGAAACTCCTTCACCGCTGCGGGCGTGTCGCTGTATCGGTTTGCACGCGCCAAATAGGCCACGCATTGAAAGATGAACCGGTTGCAGCCCCTTCCTCGGCCCGCCTGCTCTCGCCGCGCGGCCCGAATCAGGTTGCCCAGACGGTCGATTAGATCGGCGATGCGGTCGAGACGAGCTCACCGCTCTCCATAGTATCGAATCGATACCGCTTGACGCGGCAGGGCGCACTGTGGTCTCTCTATTTAGTATCGAGTCGATACTAAATAGGAGATACCCATGGCCCCTGCATCCATTCCCGGCTACGCCTATGGAGATCCGGCGCTGCCCGCCTCCCCCGCTGCCGCTCGACGAGCTGCGTCTGCTCGAGCAGACGGTGCTGTTCGGCGATGAGGACGTCCGCTGGCTGCGCGCCGCCGGAGAGGCTCCTCGCAGGCTCTACGAGGACGTGCTCACCGCCCGTACGGCTTCGTCGCTTCGCAGCCCCATTTGCTGGCGTCCTTCTCGAACGAGGCTTGCCGCGCCTGACGTCCATTACCTCGCCGTCCGGCAGCGCTTCGGCCAGTGGATCGACGACCTTTGCAACCGCACGCACGACCAGGCGTGGCTGGACTACCAGCACGAGATCGCGCTGCGCCACTATCGCACCAGGAAGAACGCGACGGGATGCGCGGACGCGGCCCCGGTCGTGCCTTTGCGCTACCTGGTCGCGCTGACGTTCGCGATCACCGCGACTATCCGCCCGTTCCTCGAAGCAGCGGGCTGTCTTTACTGACGAAGTCGAGAAGATGCATGCGGCCTGGTTCAAGGCCGTCACCCTCTCGGTCGTCTTGTGGACACGCCCCTACGTGCGCGACAGCGACTTCTGAAAGCGGCATTCGCATGCGAGGCCGCTACAATGAAATGTACTCGCCATGTCCGATCACGCCGCAACAGCTTCCGCCCCGGGACACCGTTCCGTCTCCACCCAGCTCTTCCCGAAGCGGCCCTGCCCTCGCCAGTTTCTGGACGACCGTCGGCGCGCTGTGGCAACGCGAGGTGCGCGGCTTCTACCGCCAAAGCGCGCGTGATCGCCGGCTTGGCGACCCCGCTGATCTTCTGGTTCGCGCTCGGCGCAGGCCGGCAAGTCGCTGTCGACCCCGACCGGCGGCTACATGAGTTCTTCTTCCCGGCGCTGTGGCCTTGGTCGTGCTTTTCTCGATCTTCGCGAACATCTCGGTCATCGAGGATCGCCGCGAAGCTTCTTTGCTCGTTCCGGTGGCTGCCGACGCCGCGCATGGCCTTGTGTTGGGCAAGATCCTCGGCGCAACTACGATCGGCTCGGTGCAAGGCTGGTTTTCCGCTGATTCCGCTGCTCGCATTCCGGTCGCCGTTTCCGGTCTTCCGGCAGCCGGCGCAGCCGTCGCATTGATGGCGTTCGGGCTCTCACGAGCATCGGGTTCTTCGCTTGGCGGCTCAATTCGATCCAGGGCTTCCACTCAGTGATGAACGTCGTATTGATGCCGATGTGGCTGCTCTCCGGCGGCCTGTTCCCTTCGAAGGCGCGGCACTGGACGATGGCGACTCTGATGCGGCTCAACCCGCTCTTCTACGGCGTCACCGCGCTGCGTACGCGCCCTGCACCCGGACGTCGCCATCGGCGGCCCGTCCACGCCTTTCTGCTGGCTCGCGATGGCCGGCTTTGCGGCAGTGTCACTCGCCTGGCGGTGTGGGAAACCAACCGCCGCTCGGCTGAAAGCTTGAGCTAAGCTTCGATGCGGGTCCACGGACCTGCCCGCCCTCAACGCCACCCTCAACTCGATCGCCACCGCTGCTGCTGCTCGTCGGCCTCTACTTCATCAAGCGGCGCGAGATCGAGCGCCATAAGCTGACGATGCTGCTGGCCTTCTGTCACCTCGATCCTGTTCCTCGTCTCCTACCTGATCTACCACTTCCAGGTCGGCTCGTTATCTACCAAGCAGGGCTGGATCCGCCCGGTTTACTTCTTCATCCTGATCAGCCACATCGTGCTCGCCGCGACCGTCCCCGTACTTGCCACATCACGCTTTATCGCGCTTGGCGCAAGGATTTCGCGCGCCACCGCCGCATCGCGCGCTAGCGTGGCCGATCTGGATGTACGTCTCCGTCACGGGCGTGGTGATCTACATCACATGCTCTACGAAATCTGAGCGCTTTCCCGGGATTTCGCCCACACTCCGCGCAGGCTAGGGTGAGGGTAGGCGATGACGCAGAACTGCACCAATTGCGGCGCCCTGACGGCGGTCGAGGGCAAGCTGCACATGCGCTGCCTCTATTGCTCGTCCCTGTGGTTTCCGCCCGAGAGCGATGAAGGCGTCAAGACGCTCGAACGCCCTGGCCAATCTCGCTGATTTTGCCCTGTCTGCGCGACGCGCCTGGTCGAAGGCGTGATCGAAGACCAACCGGTCGGCTTGCACCAAGTGCCGCGTATTCTGGCGACCACGCGCAGCTTCTTCGACATCGTGACCCAGCGCCGCATGCGCGCGCAGCCGCCCTTCACGCCTGCCGAGGCGCTCGACCGGGCGAGGCGCTGTCGCGACTGATTCCCTGTCCCTCATGCCATCAGACGATGGACGTGCACCCCTACCACGGCCCCGGCAACGCCATCGTGGATACTTGCGGCGACTGTCTGCTGGTTTGGCTCGACCACTCCGAGCTGACCGTCATCACCACGGCCCGGCCTGGGCTCGTCTGAGCTACGGCCCGGGCAGGTACGGCGCTTCGGCCGTCACCGTCTCGCCGGCTTTCACCTTGACCTTCGTCGCCCTTCGGCGCAGCTCGGCCAGCAGTGCAGGGTCTGACCAATCCCAAGCAAAGCTGCGTGGAACAGAAAACAGCAGATACTCGCCCGGCGCGACGCCGCCAAAGCGAAAGTCTCCGCTCTGGTAGCCCGCCATCGAAGGCGTGTCCGAGGCTCCTTCGGTTTGTTGCGGCAGCAGGATCGCGATGCCGTCCGGCGGCGCAGGCTCACCGCCCTTGCTTTCCACAGCCGTGCCTTGCACCGCGCCGCCGTCAAAGCTCGCCACAAGCTGGAGCCCTGTTATTGGGCCATTCGGGGTCACGCGCACCATCCCCCCTTCCAGCTCGACACCGCCGTACAACACGCGTCGCACGTAGCCGTTCGCGGGAAGCCCGAATGCCAGCGCGCGGTAGAGCCCTTGCGGCGCCTGTTCGATCGTGAACGTTCCGTCGGCCGAGACCCGCGCACCCGTAGGGATACCGCCCGCCATCGGATCCGCGGGCAGCAGCCGCAGTGTCGCGCGGTCGAGCGGAAGCTCCCCGTCCTCCTCGGCGTTCTCGATCGAGACGAACCCGGAAACCTGCTGCCCGGGCGCGAGCCGCAAGGTCATCTCGACGGGGCGCTCGTCCGGTAGATAGACTTTCTCGATCGCCAGGCCCGAGCCACGTGGGCCGCGTGCGGTGAACGCATATTCTCCGGAAGGGAGCCCATAGATGGCAAATCGGCCCGTATCCGCCATCCGCGTGCTCGCCGCCGGCAAGCCGTCCACGCCGAACACGACTACTGAGCATTCCGGACAAGGCGTGCCGTCCTCGTGTAGCGCCGTTCCGGCGGCAACCGCGCCGCCCGGTTCGCCGGCCACCAGGTCGACGCCTTCGAGCGTGCGGTCCCAACCGAGCCGCACTTGAGCGCCCTCGGCCGGCGTAGCGCCTTGGGGATAGTAAACCCCGGACGTCTCGTACAGCACGCCCCCTTGCCGCATGCCGAGCGTTTGCGGATTCAGGTAGACGTAGTAAGCCCCCGGCGGAAGGCTGTCCAGCCGATACTGCCCGCGATCGTCCGTCCTCGCTGCACGAACGGCCCGCAAGGTGCGGCGCGTCTCGCTCATTGCCCACGCGCGCAGTTCCACACGCGCCTCCGCCACCGGATCGCCGTCCGCGTCGAGCACACGGCCCTCAATGGAAGGCGATCTCCTCAGCGAGAGCGAGAGTCTGGCCGTGGGCTGGGAGTCGGTCAAGACCACCCTGCGCGCAATGCGTCCGCCGGCCTCGTACCCGGCCTTGGTCGCGCCCAGCACATACTCGCCCGGCTCGACGTTGTCGAACACAAATCGGCCATCGAGCGCGGTGCGCACGGCTTGTCCAGAGTTGAGCATGCCGCGGATGGGCCCGCGCTGGCGGCCGTTTTCGTCGTTCACGGAACCAAGCGTCATCTCGACGCTCGCGAGCGGCTCGCCGCCTTGCGCCGCCACCACCACGCCCGAGACCTGACCGCCGCGGGCGCTGCTGAGCGTCAGTGAAATGAGCATGAGCAATGTAGCGGTCTTGCTCATGGCTGCAAGGTGAGGCCGAGCTCGATCTCAGCCCCGGCTTCGACCGGAAAGCGACGTTCGATCGCACACGGGGCATCCCTACTGGCGTCGTACGGCCGCGCGCAGATGCGGTACTCCCCTGGCGTGATGCGCTCGAACACGAAACCGCCGTTTTGGTCGGTTGGTTGGGCTTCGGGGCGGCCCTCCGGTGGTTCAGCGGTCAGCGTGACCAAGTAGCGCGGTGAAGCGAGCTCAGGCGAGGGCGCGCGCACGCGGCCCTCGATGCGGGCGAAACGGTCGCTGAGCTGGATCACCAGCTCCGTCGTATCGCTGTGGATGGGCGTCCGCTCCGGATCGACATATTCGCCGTTGAGCTCGACGCCCGACAGAAACCACTCGCGGCTGCGCGCGCGCACACGAAACACGCCGGCCGGCGCCCGCTCCGCGAAGTCCCGGTCCATCCGGCCTGCGTTGAGTGCCAAGCTGGGCGATCCGTCAAGCGGCTCGAGCTGCGCGGCTAGCCCGCGCGCCTCGCCGTCGGAGTCCAGCTCGAAACGTCCGGCGATGCTCACCGTCGGCGCGGGCGCAAGAGCCAGGCCGGTCATGTCGCCACGTACGTCTACCGGCCCGAGCGCGATCTGGGTCATGGGGCCGCGTCCGCCGTCGCGGTAGAGGCTGAAGTAGTAGCGTGCGGGCGCGAGCCCGGAGACTTCAAACGAGCCATCCTCCTTTACCGGCGCCGAGCGGCGGCCGAAGCGAGGGGTTTCAGGCGAGGCTGGAGCGCGCATCTCGGAGACAAACAGCATCCGCCGTCCGCCTGAGAGATCAACGCCTTGGACGACGCCGGAAACCGAAATGCCCGATGGCGTGACTCTGCGCTGCATCGCCACACGTACCTCGATTTCCACCCCGGCCTCGACCTCAACCGTCGGCGCCCCTGCAAGCTCATAGCGCACAGCCCCAGGGCGACGGTTGCCGTCTGCCGAGATGCGATAGCGTCCGGGCTGCAGTCCCGCGATCCGGAAGCGGCCGAGGTCGTCTGTTCGTTCGTCGTCGCGGCCGCCCCACGAGCGTCCCGGCCCGCCGTCTCGGCCGAAGCGGGAGGGGCCGCGTCCGAAGCCGCCTCGCGCCGACGGAGAGTCTTCCTCGTCGTCCTCGCCTTCGGGGTGCAGCGCGATTGCCACGTTCTGGAGGGGTTCACCCTGGTCGTCTTCCACGATGCCGTTCACCGCACCGCCGCGCACCAGTTCGAAGTCCACCGGTCCGCACGTCGCCGCACAATCCACCAGCACCGACGAGCGCGCCGTGCCATCGGCCAGCGCCACGTAGTAGCCCGCCCGCGCTGCGGAGACGAAGTAGCGGCCTTCGAGCGGACCCGCGATGCGCCACTTGCCCTCCGCGTCGCTGCGAGCCATCACGGGGTCGGGACGGCGGCCTTCCTGCACGAGCGTCACCAGCGCCTTCGCGAGAGGTTTGCGCTGGTCTCCTTCCTGGCTCCAGACGCGGCCGGAGATCGAGTCCGCCGCGGGCGCAGCAAGAGCGAAGGCTAGCCCCAGGATGGCGAGGCGCGTCACAGCACGTTTAGACGGCATCGGCCGTGTTCGGTTTCTCGCGCGTGTGGATCGTCAGTCCGCGTAACGGGTTGTGGCCGCCCGGCAGAGCGAAGCTCGTGAGATACCCGACGAAGAAGCAGGTCAAAATGCCGACCATGCCGTAGAGGAAGAAGTGCAGGTCGGTCGAGCTCTGCACCCAAGCCAGCACCGCGACACTCGTGAGAGCTCCGGCGAGCGCGCCCGCTCCATTCGCGCGCGTCGTGAAGATGCCGAGCGCGAACAGTCCCGCCAAACCTGCGCCGAACAAGCTCCATCATGCCCTGGAAGGCGTCCCACAGCGAACCGATTTCGAGCGACGCGAGCGCGATGGCCGTGCCGGTCGCCGCCGCTCCCAATAGGGCGGTCAGCGCCTTGGCAAGCCGCAACTTTCGGCGGTCGTCCGCCTCCGGGTTCAGCCTTCCGTAGAAGTCCGCCGTGATTGCCGTCGCGACCGAGTTCAGGCTCGAGTCCAGCGTCGACATTGACGCCGCAAACACGCCCGCGATCACCAATCCGGCCAACCCGGCTGGAAGCTGCTGCGAGAGGAACAGCGGAAAGATCGAATCCGTGGGTAGGGAAGGGCTCAGCAGCTCCGGCCTCGCGCGATAGAACGCCCATAAGCCGGTCCCCAGCAAGAACAGCATCATCGTCGAGGGGATGATCATCAGTGCGTTGAGCCATACGCCGCGCGCGGCTGAGCGCTCGTCCTTGGTCGTCAGGTAGCGCTGTACGACGGCTTGGTCCGACGTATAGGGAACGAGATTGTTGAACAAGTTGCCGACCAGCACCACCCAGACCGCCGCCGTCGTGTAGTCCCAGCTCCAGTTGAAGACGTGAAACTTGTCCGCCGACGTTCCTTGGGCGATCAGCCCGCCAAGGCCGCCATCGATGTCGCCCAAGATCACCACCAAGCTCAGCAGCGCGCCACCCAGCAGCACGAACACCTGCACGACGTCCGTCCAGATCACCGCTTCGATACCGCCGAGCACCGTGTAGAGCGTCGCCATCACGCCCATCATGCAGATCGAGACGTAGACGTCGATCCCGGTCACCGTTGAGAGCGCAATTGCTTGGCAGGAACAGCACGATCGACATGCGCCCAATCTGGAACAAATGAACGACGCGCTCGCGAACATGCGGACGGGTAGGTTGAAGCGGCGTTCGAGGTACTATACGCCGCCGTCAGGTTCGTCTGACGAAAGAACGGCAGGTAAAGGAACACCACCGGGATCGCAATCAGCACGATCGACAACTGGATCAACAGGTAGACCCAATCCGTTGCATAGACCTTGGCCGGCATTGCCACGAAGCTGATCGAGCCTCAACTGCGTTCCGTAGATGCTCAACCCTGCCGCCCACCACGGGATGCGCCGGCCAGAAAGAAATCGTCCGTCGTCGATTCGTGCCGCGAAACATAGAAGCCGATGCCGACCAGCCCCGCGAGATAGAGCACCAGCACCACGTAGTCCAGCGCGGCAAAGCGCGGCTCGACGTCATGCGGACGCCCGGCCCAGACCTGCGGCGAGCGGTGGCCGGGGCGATCTTCACCGCTCGGCACGACGATGTCGCCCCCAAAGACGACCGCCGTGGTGGTCACCTGACCGAAAGGGGCGTCGCCCAAGTTGGTCCAGGTGTCGGTGATCGTGTGATAAGCCCAGGTCGCACGCGGAAAGCCGGGATGCTGGTCCCCGAGCGCTTCATTGCGAAAGAAGTTTGAGCCGTCATCGCCGCCGAAGACGAAGATGTGCGCTGGGCCCCACGCGACCGATGGCGCGGCGACCGTCGCTTGCGGCGGCCCTTGCACCGCGCTCCAGCCTTCCTCCGGCCGATAGCGGTAGCCATCGCGCAAGAAGCGCCGCGTGGGCTTGCCGTCCGCGTCCGCGAGCAATTCAGCGCCGCTGAACAGATAGACCGCGCCGTCCTGCGCGGCCATTACGGGTAGGATACGCGCCGGTCCCGGCCAAGGCTCGCGCACCTGCCAGCCTTGCTCGACGTGCGCCAAATCAAGAGCCCAGAACGCGTGCAACGCCTCGGTGGACGTGGGAGAGGCTTGGCAGCCCGCAACGTACATCACGTCATTGAGGAAGGCGCCCGCGGCGTTGGCGCATGGCGAGGGCAGCGGCGGCAACTCGTCGAAACGCGCCTCGCCGTCGAAGCGCACATGCCACACGTCGCGGAAGTGCTCTGTCGCGTTCGAGCCGCCGGCCCACACCGCGCCGTCCGGCGTCTGGACCGATACGCCATACCCCAGCGGACGCGGCAACGTTCCGGCTTGACTCCATCCTTCGCCCGGCTGGTATGCCCAAATGCGGTCATCCCATTGCTTCTGCCCGCCAGTAAAGGGCGACACGGGAAAGTTGGCTCCGCCGCCGACTAGCAGGCGCTCGCCCGCAGCCACGAACGGTCCGGCGACGCCTAGAGGCTCCGGCAAATCGTCGAGCTGTTTCCATTCGATCGGCTCCGCTGCGTGCAACAGCGGAGCAAACAACAAGACTGCCAGCCAACGTCGCAAAACTTGGGACAGGATAGCGCGCTTACGCACTGACGGCGGCGTCTCAGTTTGGCGGCGCGGGGTAAACTAACAAAGAAGCCATGACGCAGCTTGCGCTCGAGTTCGAAGTCGCCGAGTCGCCAGAAGAAATGTTCGCGCGGGTCTTCCGCACGATGAAGCCGCGCACAGCGCCGCCCGCCTTCCGCGTTCTGTTCAAGCCCTACGCCAATCTCGATTCGAAGATCCGCCTCGAGGCCGGTCACGAAAAGATCGAGGTGCGCATGAGTGATCAGCTACGCACGGCGCCGGACTCGGTGCGCGAAGCGCTGGCCTGGGTGCTGTTAGGCAAGCTTTATCGCAAGGCGATCCCGCCCGAAATCGAGCGCAACTACAAGCTGTTCGTCAATCGCGCCGATGTGCGCCGGCGCGCTCTCGAGCTGCGCCGCGAGCGCGGGCGCAAACGCTTGGTCCACCCCAAAGGCGGCGTCTTCGATCTGGAAGCGATGTTTGCGGACTTGAATGTCCGATTCTTCGAGGGCGTCTTGAGCCGGCCTGCTCTAGGCTGGAGTCCCAAGCCGTCGCGGCGCCTGCTGGGCCACTACGATCCGGCGCATCACGCCATCGTCATCAGCTCGATCTTCGACACGCCCAAGACGCCGCGCTACGTGGTGGAGTACATCCTCTACCACGAGATGCTGCACATCAAGCATCCGGCGGAATATCGCACCGAGCGCCGCTGCGTGCATACACCGGCGTTTCGCGCGGAAGAGAAGCTGTTCCCGCAGTACGGCGAAGCGCTCAAGTACCTCAAGCGCTTCTAATGCACGCTCTCGACGTGCTTCGGCTCCGGTAAGAAGAAGCTCGACAAGAACCCGATCACATAGACCGAGAGTCCGACCACCCCCGCCGCAAAGGCCAGCTTCTCCGGCGGCGTCGCGCCTAGGGGCATTGCTGTCGCCAGCGTAGTCGTGACCCATGCCGCGGATGTGCCGATCATGCGTCCGCCAATGTTCGCTGCAAACCCTTCTCCCGTGCCGCGCAGGTAGACCGGGTAGACGCCGGGCAAGTAGTTGCCCCAAAAACTGAACTGCGCCACCGTCAGCAAGCCAATCAAAAACGCGCCGTATTTGAGCAGCGTCAGGTCATGCATGGCCGCATACCAGAAGACGAACGGCATCACGATGAGGCCCGGGATTTGGAAGATGCGAATCAGGCTGCGCCGGCTGACAATGCGCACGACCAGCAGCGCCAGCACGAAGCGCCCGATCAGCCCGCCAATTTCCTGGAACGCCTGCACGCTGCTCACTTGCAGCTCTTGCGCCGGACGCGCCAAGTCCGCGACCAAGCCCGGCACGATGCGCGGCAAATGCTGGATGGCGCCGAACGCCGCGCCGTAGCTGCACGCAAACATGAGGGTCGTCACAATCGTGGTGCGGCGGAACTCCGGAGCGAACAATTCGCCTATGCTCGCGCGCTTCAGCGTCCCTTCCGCCTTCTTGCGCGCCCACTCCGGCGACTCCGGCAGGAACGGCCGGATGATCATCAGAGGCAGCGCCGGAATCACGCCCGAGATCAGCGTATAGCGCCAAGCCTCATGCCCGCCTTGGATCGCGGGCAGAGACTCGGCAAAGTGGACCGATGCGGCATATGCGCCCGTCACTAGCAAGCCGCCGATCGACGAAAACGCCTGCGTATACCCCAGCACGCTCTCGCGCTGCTTCGGGTCAGGGAAGAGCTCGGCCAGCCAGGCCACGGCCGCCACAAATTCCACCGAGACGCCGATGAACGTGGTGCAACGGAACAACAGCAGCCAGCCGGGCGAAGTTGCATAGCCCGCCGCCATGGCCGAGAACGCATAGAGCAGGATCGACCACACCAGCACTCGTCGCCGGCCCAGAACGTCGGTCAGATAGCCGCCCAACAGGCCGAAGATGCCGCCTGCCACCGCAGGCAGATAGAACAACTGCCCAACCCAACTGTTGAACTCAGGGCTGCCGGGCGCGGCCCCGGCCAGCTCGAGCAGCGCCGGCCGCACGATCAACGGCAGCATCAGCAACTCGTAGATGTCGAACGCGAAACCAAGCGCGGCGACGAAACAAATCAGCCATTGAGTGCGGGTGAGTTTCACTTGGGCGAGAGCTCCTCGAGACCAGGGGCGAAGCCGATAGTCTACGCTTTCCCGGCGCCCGCCGTCGAATCGCCGCCCCTGGGAGAGTTCCTGAGCCCCGGCGCACCGAGCCTTAGTGGGGACGGAACTTTCGATCCATGGATCTTTGCACCGCTTTGGGGCGATAAGAGAAGGGAACCGCCCATGCGAGCCGCATTCCAGATTTTCGGTCCGCGCCCTTTGGCCATTCTTGCCGGCTCGGTGGGCTACGCCTTGCTGACCGGCTTCATGCTAGGGCTGATCGCCGCCCGCCTCTCCTAGCGCCGAACGGCGTCCCCAGCCGTCTCGCTACCCTCAGAGGGTGAGCCGCTACTGCGACGTAGCCCTGCCCGTCCCGCTGGACCAGTCGTTCACCTACGAGCTGGTTGAGACGCTGCGTCACCGCGTCCTCCCTGGGGCGCGCGTATTGGCCCCATTCGGTCCTCGCAAGCTCACTGGAGTAGTCGTCCGTTGCCATGACGAGCCTCCCGAGCAGCAGGCGCGCCAGATCATCCGCCTGCTCGACGAAGAGCCCGCGCTCAGCGAAGAGCTCCTCCGCCTGGGCCGCTGGGTGGCGGACTACTACTGCGCGCCCATCGGCGAGACGCTCAAGACGATGCTGCCGCTCGGCGTGGAGATTAAGGAAACCAAGGTCGTCCGGTTGACGCCACGCGGCGCCGAAGCCGCGGCGCAATTCTCGGCGGCCGTCTCGGCCGACGACCCAGTCGTACGTGTGCTGCGCGCGCTCGAGCGCAAGCCGCTCAACCTGCCCTACTTCAAGCGCAAGTTCCCCGATTCCGCCTCCGTGCTGCGCAGTCTCAAGCGTAAAGGCTACCTGACCATCCAAGTCGAGGTGGAGGAGCGCGACCCTTTACGCGCCCGCGACGGACGCTTGATGGTGTCGGCCGGCGACCCGTCCAAAGCGCCTTCGAAGGCCACCAAGGGCGAGCGATGGCTGCTGGACTACTTAGCCGCGCATCCGGGTGAGCACGACATCGAATCGCTGGCTGTTGAGCGCAAGGACGTCTCGCGTGTGGCGAAGAAGCTCGAGCGCTCCGGGGCTGTGACCATGCGCGTTGAGCGCAAGCCCGTCGCCAAGGCTTCCGCGGACCACCGGGTCACCTTGAACGCTTCGCAGCAGCAGGCCTATGACGCGGTCGCGGCCTCCATCCACTCCGGCGCCTACAAGGCGTTCCTGCTCCACGGCGTCACCGGTTCGGGCAAGACGGAAGTCTATTTGCGCTCGATCGACGCCGCTCTCGAAGCGGGTAAGAGCGCCATGCTGCTCGTGCCCGAGATCGCGTTGACGCCGCAAGTCGCCTCGCAGTTCTTTGCGCGCTTCGGCGACCGCGTCGCCATCCTGCACAGCGCCTTCACCGGCTGGCAGCGCTCCGAGCAGTGGCGTCGCATCCGCTCCGGCGAAGCGCGCGTCGTCGTGGGAACGCGCTCGGGCGTCTTCGCGCCGGTCACCAATCTCGGCCTCGTCATCGTCGACGAAGAGCACGAGTCGAGCTACAAGCAGGAAGAGACGCCGCGCTACCACGGGCGCAACGTCGCCATCGTGCGCGCCGCCGAAGCCGGCGCCACCGTGCTGCTCGGCTCCGCCACTCCCAGTCTCGAATCGCGCTACAACGTCGAACTCGGCAAGTACGAGCTGCTCGAGATGCCCGAGCGTATCGCGCAGCGCCCCATGCCCGTCGTCGAAGTCGTCGACATGCGCGACGAGTTCGTCGAGACGCGCCGCAATGACATGTTTTCGCGCGCTCTGCTCGACGAGCTCGAGCAGAAGCTCGGCGCGGGCGAGCAGACGATGGTGCTGCTCAACCGGCGCGGCTTTTCGATGTATGTGATGTGCCGCAAATGCGGCGAGCGCGTGCAGTGCGAGAACTGCTCGGTCACGCTCACCTACCACAAGCGCGAGCACCGTCTGCTGTGCCACTACTGCGACTACGCCGCGCCCGTGCCATCGAAGTGCCCGGCTTGCTCGAGCGAGTACATGCACTTCCAGGGCTCCGGCTCGGAGAAAGTCGAGGATGAGCTGCGCCGGCTCTTCGCCAAGGCTCGCATCGCGCGGCTGGACCGGGACACGGTGAAGGGGCGCGACCACTACGAGACGGTCCTGCAAGCCTTCCGCGAGCATCGCTACGACATTCTCGTTGGCACGCAGATGATCGCCAAGGGACACGACATTCCCAACGTCACCCTCGTCGGCGTGGTTTCGGCGGACGTCGGTCTCGGCATCCCGGACTTTCGCGCTGCCGAGCGGACGTTTCAACTATTGACCCAGGTGGCCGGCCGCGCCGGCCGCGGCGTCTTGCCGGGCAAGGTCGTCATGCAGACTTACGAGCCCGGCCACTACGCCATCCGCTTTGCGGCCAAGCAGGACTACAAGACCTTCTACGAGAAGGAAATGTACTACCGCCGCCAGATGCACTACCCGCCATTCGCCGCGCTGGCGATGATGATGGTGCGCAGCCAGAAACTCGAAGAAGCCCTGGCTTGGAGCGGACGCCTGGGGCGTCACCTGCAGGACCTTCCCGACGGCGTCTACATGCAAGGCCCGGCTGCGGCCTCCGTCCACAAGCTCAAGACCGAGTACCGCTACCAGTTCCTACTCAAGGCGCGCAATCGCAGCGTGCTCAACCAGGTGCTGCGCAAGGCGCGAGCCTACGCCCAGGACGAGGGCTGGCCTCCCACCGCCCTCATCCTCGACGTCGACCCGATGAGCTTGCTGTAAACGCTTCTAGAACCGAACCTCCAAGCCCACGACGCCCCAGCGTCCCGGCGCCTGGAAACCGTTCTCGTAATACGTCTTGCCTAACACGTTCTCGGCCTTGCCGTAGAGCCGTAAGGTCACGTTCTCCGTCGCCGGCAGGTCGTAGCTCGTCACGACGTCCGCCTTGCGTGGTCCGCCGAAGGAGTAAGGCCGCGCCGCGCCGAAGAACACGAAAGGATAGCTGGACGCCGCGAAGAAGTCCGTGGTCACGGTCATCCGCCCGATGCGCTGGTTCACGACGAACGAAATCATGTGGCCGGAAATGCCGAGCATGTCGAAGAAGTCCGAACCGAAGGTCGGCCGGTTGAGCTCGGCATTCGTGTACGTGTACGAGGCCGTTGCGTTGAACCCGCGCCAAGCGGAGAACGCCGAGCTCAGCTCGGCGCCGCGCGAGGTTCCGCCGCCGGTGTTGCGGTAACCGCCGAAGCGTCCGTAGGGATCTGTCGTAGGCTCGATCAAGCCTGAAAAGTCGAAGAAGATCGACTCTTGCAGCCGCGTGTAGAACCAGGTCGCACTCACCCGCGCCTTCGAGCTTGCGAAGTACTGATCTACGCCTCCGTCCACGCTGATTGAGCGCTCCGGCGCCAGCAGCGGATCGCCGTACGCGCTGAACGAGCCGGCGTAGAACGATGCCCCGAAGCGCTCATACGCCGCCGGATTGCGATACGAGTTGCCCACATGCCCGCGCAACTTCGTACCCGAGCCGCGCAGGAAGTACGACAGCGACGCATCGCCCGTCAGCGCGCCCTTCGGACGAGAAAACTCTTTCCCGTCATACGGCGTCGTTCCCCCTTCGAAGCGAGGCGCGCTCAAATGCGCCGACTGCGCACGGCCGGAAAGAAGCAACTGCAACCGCCCGTCGAGCCAACGAATCTGATCCTGCGCGTAGATGGCTTGTGTTCGCTGGTGGAGGATCGCGCGATCGTTGGGGCGCAGTGCGAAGTCTGGGTTCTCGTCCGTGTTGAAGTTCTCGTAGCGTTCACGCTCGAGCTCATAGCCCAACGTGAAGAGGTTTGCGGAGCCCGCGCCGAAACGTCCAACCGCACCCAGTGTGTCCGTGCCGCCTTCATAGAGGCTTGCGTTGCTATACACGGGGTCCCACGCGCTGCGACCGGCCGGACCATCACGGAAACTGCGGTCGGTGCGCACGCCGCTGTAGCTGAGCTCGAGCGAAGAGCGGGCGGTGATCTCCTGCCGCAGCCGCAGCGCGCCGGCGAAGAAGCGCGCCGTGCGGCGATTGTCCGGATCGTTGAAGCCTTGGATGAAGGTCGCGTTCCCTGGCGAGAAGCTCTCGCCGCTCTCGTAGCGGTGTCGCTCCGCGGGGCTCAAGCCTGTCGCCGCAATCAAGCCCGTCGTCGGGATGCTGACGTTGAGCGAAGGGTCGGTGGTCGGGCTCTCGTTGAGCGCGGCAAACGCGTCCGCGCCGAACACGCGGCCCGAGAGGCTGAGCTTCGGAGTGAAGCTCCAGCGCGCGAAGCCTTGCGTGCTCGTGTTGCGCGCCGGGTCGAATCCGTCCACGCCGCGGCTCACGTTCATGTGCGCCAGTCCGCCGGAGTAGAGCAAGCGATCGTCCATCGCACCGCCGCCCACGCGCGCTACACCACGCAAGAAGCCCAGCCCGCCGCCCTCGGCGCGCACTTCGCCATGCGGCTTGCCGCCGCCCGCATCCGTGCGAATGTTGATCACGCCGCCCATCGCATGCGAGCCGTAGAGCGACGAGCCCGATCCGCGTACGACTTCGATGCTTTCGCTGTCGACGTTCATCAGGTCCGAAGCGAAGGCCGTTGCGTCGCCTTGGATCGACGCGGCGTCGCGGAAGCGAAAGCCATCGACCAGGATGGCCGTATCCTGTTCGCGCATGCCACGGAAGCGCAGGATGACCAAGCTGCCCGGACCTCCATGCTGGATCACGCGTAAGCCGGGAGTCGGCCGCAAAGCTTCGCTCACCTGGGCTTCGTCACGCCGGCTGATGTCGCCGGCGTCCACCAGGTCCGCCGCCTTTCCGATCTCGTCGAGCGCAAGCGGAGTGGCCGATGCCGTGACGAGCACTTTGCTGTGCGGTCCACGTACCGCGAGCGTGATGTTTTGCTCGATCGCGTTTGCTTCGAGAATAATTTCGACGGCCGCACTGAGCGCGCCATCTTCCGATTCCGCTTCGATGAGGTATTCACCAGGCGCCAACGCATCGAAGACGTAAGCGCCTTCCGCGTTGCTCGTCGTGGAGATGGGTGCGACCGCCGTACGGTCATACGCCCGCACGGCCGCGCGTGTCACGCTGCGTCCATCGGGGTCGAGAATGCGGCCATGAAGCTCTGCCGCCGAGATCGAAGAAGAGGAGCCGGCGACAGCAACCAACGCCGCCGGAAGAAAGAGCATCCAACCGCACGTTCCTCGCGTGCGGCGGACATTTACGTCCACAAACAAATGGCCCTCGCTGACGTCCGCGGACGAGCAAGGGCGCTGGGGTCGGGCCTTACTGCAAAAGGCTTTCGACAACCGGCGAACCCCGTTCTCCGCGGGCGATTCGTACCGTATGTCGCTTTTGGCAGGTCTCCTGGCTGACGGCTCTCGAAGACTTCAAGTCTTCTGCGCTTCTCCTCGCCTTCCCTAGCTCGTGTCATGAGCCCAGTGGCGTTTGTGAGGAGTCGCTAACCGCTTACAGTGGCGGGACCGCGCCGGCTTCACACCGGACTTCCCTTTTAAGCCCTTCTTATCGGGCGCCGAAAGCTTCTTCCGAACCTATCGGAAATGAAGCAAGAAATCAAGAGCTATGAAGCAACGAAATGCACAACGCGCAACTTGTTGTTGTGACGTCTTCGTTTTGCGCCTCATTTCTAAAAAACGAAACTGAGACCTGAATATCTTACATGAGAAAATTGAGCTCTTGGTCGGTCGCACCCGCCAAGGTCCAACTCAATGCATCGTGGCGCGAGCCGCCAGGCTTGCCGGGTGGCGAGTCATCGCGACCGAAAGCCCTGTCACGACGATCCGCAAACGCAAGAAGGGGCGCGATCGACTCGCGCCCCTTCCAGAAACCAACACTAGCGGTTGCGCTAGTTGTTGTTCGATGCCGGCCGGCCGTACTTGCGGCGGAAGCGTTCCACGCGTCCGGCCGTGTCGACCAACTTCTGCTTACCCGTGAAGAACGGATGGCAGGCCGAGCAAATCTCCAAGTGGATGTCGCCCTTGTGCGTCGAACGCGTTTCGAACTCGTCTCCGCACGCACAGCGAACTTTCACGACGTGGTAGTCGGGATGGATAGCGGCTTTCATTCCTCGAACCCTCTCTTCAAAGACAGTCTCCTCCGATCATAGCACGCGGCTGGCCAAAGCAAAGATGTAACGCAAAGCCGGACAGCGCGCGTCCAAGTCCTCGGAAGCGCTTCCCGGAGAACGATGAAGGCTCCGGGAGGTTGATGTGAAGCAAATTTCGTCTCGCCGTGTGTTCGTTACGGCGTTGATTTTATTGGGGTTGGCGGGCAGTGCGCTTGCCGCCGAGGTTCCGTTCGACTACGTCGTGGTTCTGCGTGCGCCTTCGGTCGCCAAGAGCCTTTCACCGTCGCGCGCCAAGCAGGACGCCGCACGTATCAAGGCCATGGGCGCGTCCGTCGTCGAAGCGCAAGCCCCGGTGAAGGAGGCGCTCGCGGCACGCGGCGTCCAAGTCACAGGCTCCGTCCACAATGTTCTCAACGCGGTCTTCGTGCGCGCCACACGCGAGCAGGCGCGGACTCTCGGCGAGGTCGCGGGCGTCGCGCGTGTCATGCGCATGCGCCGCTTCAAGCCGCTGCTCAATCGTGCATCGCAAATCGTACGTGCTGACGAAGCCATCCAGGCGCTCGGCGGATCCGGCCGTGCAGGCGAAGGCATCCGCATCGGAGTCATCGACACCGGCATCGACCAAACGCACCCCGCCTTCCAGGACAACCAAGTCAGCCCGCCGGCCGGCTTCCCTAAGGGACGCCCCGAAGACCTCTCCTACACCAACAACAAGATCATCGCCGCGCGCAGCTACGTCCACCTGCTCAATCCGGCCGATGCCGCTTACTCGCGTCCCGATGACTACACGCCGCGCGACCGCACCGGCCACGGAACCGCCGTCGCCATGATCGCCGCCGGACGGCCCGTCAACTCGCCCGTCGGTTTGCTCACCGGGGTTGCTCCGAAGGCTTTCCTCGGCAACTACAAGATCTTCGGTTCGCCCGACCTCAACGAGTTCACCAACGACGGCGCCATCCTGGCCGCCATGGACGACGCCGTCGTCGACGGCATGGACATCCTCACCGTCAGCTTCAGCGCCGTCGCTCAGTATCCCTGGGATGAAGCCTGCGACGACGGCGCGTCGTTCTGCGACCCGTCGCCGAAGCCACTCAATACGTCATCGATAGCTTTGGCCTCGTGATCGTCGCTGCTGCAGGGAACGCCGGCGCCTTTGGCGAACAACAGTTCCCCACGCGCAACACCATCTCGACGCCCGGCACTGCGCCCGGCGTCATCACCGTCAGCGCCACGGTGAACGCGCGCCAGCTCCAGCAATCGGTTGAAATTCCCGGCACACGCTTCGCCCGCCTTGCCCGGGGCCAGGCCCGAACTCGGAAGGACGATCCAGGCGCGGGCTGTTGATGCCTTCGACCTCGGCGACTCGCTCGTGTGCAGCGCGTTCCCCGCCGGTTCCATGCAAGGCGCCATCGCGGTGATCGACCGTGGCGGCTGCGACCTTGAGTTCAAGATCGAGTTCGCCGAACAAGCCGGCGCCATCGCAGCCGTCATCATCAACGTCGAAGGCCGTGACGCCCCAGAGGTCATGCTCGGCCTCGAGACCACCGACATTCCAGCCTTCTCGATTGGCTACTCCGACGGACAGCAACTCATCACCTACCTGCAAAACAGCAACTCCGATCTGGTCACGCTCAACCCCACCCTCCGCGCGGTCGACTTTGCCTCTGACCAAGTTGCGCCGTTTAGCTCGCGAGGACCCGGTATCGGCGGCGTGCTCAAGCCGGAAATCGTTGCGCCTGGAGCCTTCATCTACTCCGCCGCGCAGCGTTCGATCCCAACGGAGATGCGTTCAGCGAAACCGGTTTCGAGTCCGTCGACGGCACCAGCTTCGCGGCTCCCTTCGTAGCCGGCGCCGCCGCTCTGGTGTGGCAAGCAAATCCTCAGTTCAACTCGGCGCAGGTCAAGTCGGCCTTGGTCAACACCGCGGCCCTCGCCGTCTTCGAGAACGGCCGCGAGGCGTCGGTGACGGCGGTCGGCGCGGGGCTGCTGGACGCCCGATCCGCGCTCGAACCCGTCGCGACAGCTGAGCCCGCGACCATCAGCTTTGGCGACCTGCGCCAAGCCACGCTTCCGCTCGAGCAGACGCTCTACGTGCGGAACACTAGCGGCTCGGCGTCCACCTATCGCGTGGCCGTGATCGCACGCACGCCCGAATCCGGCGCGCGCATGCTGGTCAACGGTGCGACCGAGGCCGTCATCTCGCTGTTGCCCAACCAAGAGTCCTCGGTCCGCGTCACACTGAGCGGCTCGCGCCCCTCGCCCGGTGAGTACGAAGGCTTCCTACGCATTTCGCGCGACTCCGGCGGCCTCGAGCTGCTCGTGCCCTTCTATTACGCCGTGGGCGACAATGTTCCCGCGAATGCCTTCGTGCTGAGCGGAACCGGCATGGTCGGTACGGTCAACGAGCCTCACCCGGAGCTGCTCATTTTCAAAGTCGTCGACCAGTACGGCCAGCCGGTGTCCGACTTAGGCGTCTCATTCCAAGTCGTCGAGGGCGGCGGAACGATCTACCAATCCGACCCCAATACCGATGCTTTCGGCGTCGCCGCGGCCGATGTCGACATGGGACCCGACCCGGGCTATCAGGATTTCAAGGCCACGGCCGGTTCGCTAGAAGCCTTCTTCTTCAATCAAGCCAGGCTCAAGCCCTTCATCGGCGGCATGGTCAACGGCCGGTTCGCGGCGAACAAGCCCGTCGCGCCTGGTTCCATCATCTCGATCTTCGGCACGACGCTCGCGGAGTTCGTCGGCAGCGCGTCCCGTCTGCCCTGCCCATCGCTCTCAAGCACGTCTCGATCAGCTTCGACTTCCCCGAAGACGGCATCAGCGTCCCCGGCCACATCTACTACGTAAGCGAAGGCCAAGTGAACGTGCAGGTTCCGTGGGAGCTTTCGCCGGACGCAACTTCGCTTTCGTCAGGCGCGCATCGAGGACTCCGTCAGCGACATCGCGACGCTCGATCTGTCTGACTCTGCGCCGGGATTGTTCGAGACAAACTTCCAGGGTCGCAACATCGGCATCGCCGCCCACGCCGACGGCCAACTCGTGACCTCACAGAACCCCGCTGCGCCGGGCGAAACGATCGTCATCTACGGTACGGGCTTCGGCCCCGTGGACGAGGCGCAACAGTCTGGCGAAATCGCTCCGGCGCGCATCATTCGAACGCGCGGCGCCGCCGCAGACGACCATTGCGGGACGCGACGCGGCGGTCCTGTTCTCCGGCCTGACGCCCGGCTTCGTGGGCCTCTACCAAGCAAACGTTACCCTTCCTCAGGGACGCCTTCGGGCGAACAGGACTTTGTGTTGACGGTCAACGGAGTGGCGAGCAACACCGTCAAGATCGCCGTGCGCTAGAGCCGTCGCTCAGTCGGCTACTCCGTCTCGAGCATCGTCGCCAGCCGCCCTGGCGCATAGGCCCCGTTAAAGGGATGTGGCTCCTCGGAGCCGCATCCCCGAGGCGTCATAGACCGCCACGTCGTGGCGTAACGTCGCCCGCAGGGCGTCATCGGGCGCCAGGAAGAAGCGGTCGATGTTGATGCGCGGTCCGGCCGCTGGCTCACGCTGTTGGCGTCCGGAGCCAGATAAACGTCCCACACCCCGGCCAGCTTGAACAGGTCGTGGTAAATCGAGGCGTAGAAGAACACCTCGTCGATCGAGGTCAGCAAGATCGTCTTGTCCGGATGGCGCACCCGCGCGTGGCGCAAGCCCGTCACCAGGTTGCGGCAGCGGATGCTGCGTGCGATAGCTGTAGTCGACAATCGACTCCGAATAGCGCAGCGACCCAACCAGGAAGAGAGCCAGCAGCGCCGCCGCCGCCGCCGTGCCCCCCACCCGGCGCGCCATGCCGCAACCATCGCAAGTCCGCCCGCGATGGCCAGCCCCGCCGAGGGCAGAAACAGGTAGTAGTCCGACAAGTGCTCACCCAGGGGCAGATACGGCGTCAGCCCAGCCAAGAACCAGAACCACCCAAACAGCGCCGCCGGCTCGCCTGCAAGCTCTTCCAGCCGGCGAACGCCGCCAACGGAACGGCGATGACCCACGCAGCCCACGCCGATGACGATCCCGCGAAAACAAGCTCGCAATAGAAGCGCAGCGCCCCGATCCAGTGCAGCGGGTTCAAGCTCATGTGGTACGCTCCGCCCCCCGCCCCAGGCGGCGTCGCCTGCAATTGCACCCAAGCGATCAACGCCGAGCCCAGGAACATCGGCAACGCCCAGGCCCAGCGCTTGCGCTCGAACGCCAGCGCATAGCCAAGCGCCAGCGCCGGGTAGATCACGATGGTTTCGAGCGCCAAGAAGCCCGCTAGAAACGTCGCCCACTGCAACAGGTAGTAGCCCAAGCTTCCGCTGCGCAAGAAGGCCTGAAATCCCAGCAGCGACACCAGCAGAAACAGCGAGAACAGCGCCTGGTTATACGACGATGACCAGCTCATCGTGCCCGATAACCCGTGATGGATGGCCCAGAGGCACGAGGCCGCCACGGCCGCGCCCTGGGTCAACCCGGCGCGGCGCAACAGCGCCCCAAACAGCCAGAGGTTCACCACCTGCGTCCCGAACGCCATCACGCGGAACGGGAACCCGTTGAGCCCAAACCACTGGTAGAACCAGTAAAAGAACAGACGCTCGCTTAGCGTCCTGTAGGTGCCCTGTGCCCGCGTCGAACAGCAGCGCCCAGAACTGCTCGGTCGGCACGCACGTGCTCGATCAGCGTGAAGTCGTCGCCGTGGAACCAGACGAACAGACCCTTCCAGTAGACGGCGTAGAGCAGCAGCGGCGGCAACGCCCACCACAGAAGGGAACCGGATTTGGCCTTGCCGCTCACTGAAAGGCGACGGAAAAAACGATGATGCCCAACTCCGCGGGTCGCAGTCGCCCGGCGGCAGCGCTTTGTCGAGCTCGAACTCGACTTCGGCGGGTTGTGCTGGTCAGCAGGCCGTCCGGCACGATGGCCTCGAACTGCTTGTTCTCGCCCGGCGAATCGAAGGTTACGCGCGCCCACCTGCTGACCGTTGATACGCGCTGTCATCGTGATTGGTCCGACCTCGTCGGTCACCACGCCGGGAAGCGTAAACGTCAAGTTCAAGACCACTGGTTGGCCCGGAGGTGGAGGTTGAAGCATGACGGCGAACTTGCGTTCGGTCCAGCGCCATGCTTGCTGTTCGAGCCCATGGAAGCCCCGCAGCAACTGCGGCGCGGCGCGCGGGTCGGCTACGTTTACGTTCGAGAGCAGTTGGGCCGGCGGCGCGCCCTCCTCTTCCTCAATCGGGATACCGGGCTCATTCTGCACGCAGCCCGATAGCGCGGCTAGGAGCAGGAAACACCAAGTTGCCCGGGCGCTCGACATGAAGGGAGATCGTAGCAAAGCGCTAGTTGGCCGCGGGCGGGCCCGTCTCGAGCGCCTCTTCCATGACGGCCCGTACCCGCTCGATCAGCTTTCCCCGGTCCGCGTCGTTCAAGCCCTCCGTCTCGATCGGCTCGTGGAACCAGATGGTCATCTCGCCCGGGTGGATCTTGAGCGAACCTTTCGGCATCAGCCGCCCCGCGCCGTGGACGGTGATCGGCGTCAGCGGCGCTCCCGTCTCGATGGCCATCGTGAACGGCCCCGGACGAAACGGCAAGAGCTTGCCGTCGCGGCTGCGGGTGCCCTCGGGGAAGATCATCAGCGAAACGCCATCCGCGAGCGTCTGTTTGGCTTGCTCCAGCGCATGATGGCGGGAGTCGGCGCGCGTGCGGTCGACGTAGATGAAGCTGCCCAGCCCCATGATGTAGCCCAGCAGGGGAATCCGCCTCAGTTCTTTCTTGAGGATGAAGGCGATGCGCGGCAGCACGGCCAGCAGGGCTGGCGGTTCCAGGTTCGAGACGTGGTTCGAGACGAAGATGCTCACCCGGTGCTTGCGCGTGTTCTCGAGGTTCACGAAGCGCACGCGCACTCCTGAGAGCGCCAGCGCCAATCGGCAGCCTTGGCGCGCCACCCAATAGATCGGGCGGATGTCGCGGATCATCCACGTCAGCGGGACGAACGTGACCGCCGCCAACGCCACGTAGAGCGAGATGACTGGGAGAGCGATCAGCAGCGCGCGCATCGCCGGAACCTAGCGGTAGAGCCCGCGGATGTCGTTCCAGCGCACACGGGCCAAATCGACGAACGCGTCCGCGCCGGAAAGCATCGACACTGTCGTGCCTTCCACATCGTCCCAGCGCACCGCCACCTCGGCGATGCGATAGCCCAGCTTCCGCGCGATGAAGAGCACTTCGACGTCGAACCCGAAGCGCGTGAGTTGTTGGCGTTTGAAGATCGCTTGTGCGGCTTCGCGGCTGAAGAGCTTGAAGCCGCACTGTGTGTCATGGAACTTCAGGCCGGCCACGGCGCGGACGCCCAGGTTGAACATGCGGCCGGAAAGCTCACGGAAGAACGGTTGGTGGACGCCGACAAGCGACCGGTCGAGCGCGCGCGAGCCGATCGCGCCGTCGTAGCCGCCCTCCTCAGCCGCCGTGATGAGCTTGGGTAGCTCTTCGATCGGCGCTGAAAGGTCCGCATCGCTGAACAGGACCCAATCGCCCGCGGCCTCGAGCATGCCATGGCGCACGCTATAGCCCTTGCCTTGATTGCCGGGGTTTTCGAGCACGCGAAACGACAACGTCGGTGTCGTGAGCTTCTCGCCGATCGTACGTGCGGTCGCCGCCGTCGCGTCCTTCGAGCCGTCGTTGACGATCAGAATCTCGACCGGCTTTCCGAAGCTGGCGAAGTAGTCCGCGATCCGCTCGAGCGTGGGCGGAAGACGGCGTTCTTCGTTGTATGCCGGGATGACGACCGAGACGTTGGGCTGCAATGTGTCGATACCGTGCCGGGGGCCCGGCAGAACAAGGAGAGCGCTTTTTGGAGTGTCGCATCCCCCAAGAAAGCGGGCAACCCGGGGGAGGGAAGAACGAAAGGGCGGTCGCGCTCCGCGACCGCCCCGTGGTTGGTGTGGTGTTGTTGGGTCGCCAGCTTAAGGCTTGGCGGCCATGAGCGCTCGCAGGCGACGCGCGCGGTCCGGACCACGCAGCGCCCGCAGCGCCTTGGCCTCTATTTGCCGAATCCGCTCGCGCGTGACGGCAAACTCCTGGCCGATTTCCTCGAGCGTATGCTCGCGGTCGCAGCCAATGCCGAAGCGCATGCGGATCACCTTCTCTTCCTTGGGCGAGAGAGTTTTGAGAACGTCCGCGGTCTCTTCGCGCACGTTTGAGTCGATGACGGCGTCGATCGGGGAGCCGACCCACTTGTCCTCGAGTAGATCGCCCAGGGCGGACTCGCCGTCGCGGCCCACCGGCGTTTCGAGCGAAACCGGGTCGCGCGAGATGGTCTTGAGCTTCTGCACCTTGTCGGGCGAGATCTCCATGCGCTCGCCGATCTCTTCGTTGGTCGGCGTGCGGCCCAGCTCTTTCTCGAGCTCGCGGGAGGCGCGCAAGAACTTGTTCATCGACTCGTTCATGTGCACCGGGATGCGGATCGTGCGCGACTGGTCCGCGATGGCGCGGGTGATCGCCTGCCGAATCCACCAAGTGGCGTAAGTCGAGAACTTGTAGCCGCGGCGGTACTCGAACTTCTCAGCCGCGCGCATCAAGCCGATGTTGCCTTCCTGGATGAGGTCGAGCAAGTGCAGACCGCGGTTGACGTACTTCTTGGCGACGGAGACGACCAAGCGGAGGTTCGCTTCGACGAGCGCCTTCTTCGCCTTCTCGGCTTCGATCTCGCCCAGGGTCACGCGCCGTAGCGTGCGGTGGAGTTGCTCCACGCTAACACCCAGTTCTTCGACCTTGGAATCGAGCGCTATCTTCGCCGTTTTCCATTCAGCGTGCGCGGGCGAACCCTTCTTGGGCGCTTTGGCTTCGATCTTGCGAAGCTCGCGGCCCAGAGTGTCGATCTCGCGGCGGCGGTCGGCCAACTCACACTGGAATGAAGTCCACTGGTCCTGCTGCAGCGGAACGCCCTGCAGGCCCAGCGAGAGCGAAATGATCGTCCGCCGGCGCTGCCAATCCAAGCGGCGTCGTACGTTGACGTTCCGCTTCGGCGTCGATTCGATCGAGCTCTCGATCTCGTCGAGCTGCTTGACGCTCTCGACCAGCGCTGCGATCGATTTCTTGATCTTCGCGACGCGCTTGGACCGCGCTTCCGAAGTCTCTTCGGCGTCGCCGGATTCAATCAGCGATTCGAGCTCGAGCTCGTTGTCGAGGATCTGTTGGTAGGTGGCAAGGGCGCGAAGGCGCACGAGCGGGGAGCGCGAAATCGCTCGCCGCATCTGCATCTTGCCGCGCTCCATGCGCCGCGCCAAGTCGACCTCGCCCTCCCGCGTGAGCAGCGGCACCGCGCCCATCTCGCGCAGATAGACGCGAACAGGGTCATCGGTATAGAGCGTGTCTTCGCTGACGGCGGGTTGAGAGTCTGAGTCGTCTTCCGAGCTCGACTCTTCTTCCTCTTCTTCCTCGACGAATTCTTTCTCTTCTTCGGATTCGTCCTTGAGCGCGACCGCCAAAGGATCCTTGGAATCCTCAAACGGGCTGTCGTCAAAATGGTCCATTACTACTCCAAGACCGCTCTTCCTTGCGGCCCTTCGGTTCATTTGGGTCGAACAAAAGCGCCCCGCCACGCGTGGCGCGCAACTCGACCGTAAATACCGCCCTTAAGACGGACGACGTCTTCTCGTATCTGGGATACTGGCGGGACCTGCTTACCGCTTCATCGCTTGAAATGAATCCCCATTGGCGGGGCTGGACCGCGGTTGCTAAGTCGCCCAGTTCTTGTTGAAGTCGGCTCTCGCTCGATCTACATCTTGTCGGCCAGACGTTGTCACCAGTATGAAACATGTTTTTGGCGAATGCAAGTAGCTATTAAGCGATTTTCCTGAGGGGTCCTACGCAGGGAGGCGGTTGCACCGCTTCCGGGCGCTAGGGTACAACTAACAGGCCTCCCGCCCGGCTCGGGCCGCGTTCCACGGAGGCTGTGAGGGACAAAAATTCTATGGCGAAGCAACTCCGTGTAGGCATGATCGGCTACGGCTTCATGGGCCGCACCCACTCCAACGCCTACAAGCGTTTGAACGACTTCTTCCCCGTCGAGCACCGCCCCGTGCTCAAGGCCGTCGCCGCGCGCAACCGCGATAAGGCGCAGGCTTTCGCAGACACCTGGGGCTACGAACGGGTGGAGACGGATTGGCGGCGCTTGGTGGAAGCCGACGATATTGATCTCATCGACATCGGCGCTCCAAATCACGTCCATAAAGAGATCGCTCTGGCCGCCGCCGCCGCCGGCAAGATGATCCTATGCGAGAAGCCTCTGGCGCTGACCGTGGCGGAGGCCGAGGAGATGGTCGAGGCGGTGGAGAAGGCCGGCGTTCCCAATATGGTCTGGTTCAATTACCGCCGCGTCCCCTCCATCTCGCTCGCCAAGCAGGTCATCGACGAGGGGCGTATCGGCCGGCCTTTCCACTACCGCGCGACCTACCTGCAGGACTGGACGATCAACCCCGAAGTGCCCCAAGGCGGGGCTGGGCTGTGGCGCCTCGACGCCGACGTCGCCGGCTCAGGCGTGACCGGCGATCTGTTGGCCCACTCGATCGATACCGCGATGTGGCTCAACGGGCCGATCACGCGCGTGACCGCCAAGACCGAGACCTTCGTCAAGGAGCGCCTCCACGCCGAGACCGGCGCCAAGCAACCGGTCAGTATTGACGACGCCTGCATGTTCCTCGCCGAGTTTGCCAACGGCTCGATGGGCACCTTCGAGTCCACACGCTATGCGCGCGGCCGCAAGAACTACAACACGTTCGAGCTCAACGGCGCTGACGGCTCAGTCTTCTTCGACCTGGAAGAGCCTGAGTACTTGCAGTTCTTCGAGTACACGCAGAAGCAGTCCGGCAAGAAGGTCGAGGACCATCTGACGGGCTGGCGCAAGATCCATACGACCAATCCCGAGCACCCTTACATGGACAAGTACTGGGTTCCGGGCACCTGCATCGGCTACGAGCACACCTTCCTCAACGCCCTGGCGGACTTCGTCGCCGGCATCGAATCCGGCAAGCCGACCCAGCCGGACTTCCGCAACGCCCTGCAGACGCAGAAAGTCTGCGACGCGGTGCTCTCGTCTGCGAAAACGGGCCAGTGGACGGAGACGGGGGCCGAGGCTTAACCCAATGACCTGTGCGAGTTGCGGGCACGAGAATCCGGGCGGCGGCTCGTTCTGCATGCGCTGCGGCGCTCCCTTGGCGCATTCCATGGGCGGATCGCCGTCCCCGGCCGCCGCACCGCCGCCAGCGCAAGCCTACTATGGCGCCCAACCGCCGACGCCAGCCTACGGCGCACAACCGAACTACGCGGGATTTTGGATTCGCTTCCTGGCCTACCTGATCGACTCGTTCGTCGTTTTCGTCGGGCTGATGATCATCGTCATTCCGGTCGCGGTCATCTTGGGGGTCATGGGTGCGGTCGGCGCGAACTCGGGAAACGGCCCGAACCTAGAAGGGCTAGAGGGACCATTGACCGCCGTCTGGTACCTCGTTTCCTTTGGCGGCCAGTGGCTCTACGAGGCGTTCATGACCTCGTCGGCCAAGCAAGCCACATTGGGCAAGATGGCCGTCGGGCTCCAAGTGACGGACTTGGATGGAAACCGGATCTCGTTCGGCCGTGCGACCGGCCGATTCTTCGCGAAGCTGCTCTCCGGAATCATCCTGCTAATCGGCTACCTGATGCAGCCGTTCACGCAGAAGAAGCAGGCGCTGCACGACATCCTCGCCGGCACGTTGGTGTTGAAGCGTTAACGCCCGAAAACGCGACAACTGGCGACAAATCGCGACATTTCCTAAGGTGATTCCCGCACCAAGATCGAGCTTGTGAGCGGTCATCTCCATTTTACGGGGCCGCTCCAAGCGATTCGTTGGCGCATTGGCGGGAAGCGTCTGATTCTTCGACCCTTTCGAGCCGTGGAAGCGTCGTGACGCGGCTCTGTATAATTGCCGCCATGTCGAGTTTGCGGTGGTTGTTGCTTGCGTTGACGCTGGGGGCGGCGTCGGCCGCGGAGCGCCCGAACATCCTGCTGATGGTCAGCGACGACCAGGGCTGGTGGGATGTCGGAGTCAATGGCAATCCGGACATTACGACGCCAACGCTCGACCGTTTGGCCGGTGAGGGCGTAAACCTGACGCGCTTCTACGCCGCGCCGGTCTGTTCGCCGACGCGCGCCGGGCTGATGACCGGCCGCTACGCGCTGCGCGTGGGCGTCTACAACACACGCTTCGGCGGCGACAGTCTCCGACTGTCTGAAACCACTCTGGCCGAGGTCCTCAAGAAGGTCGGCTATCGCACGGGCGTTTTCGGCAAGTGGCACTTGGGCGGCTACGCGCCGTACAGGCCGGAACAGCGTGGCTTCGATACAGCGCTGACCTTCACCCACGGCCACCACGAGCGCTACAACTATCCCGAGCTTCTGCTCCACGGCCAACCCGTGGCATCACGCGGACACATCACCGACATCCTGGCCGATTCGGCCGCGGCCTTCATTGAGGAGAGCGGTGAGCAGCCCTTCTTCGCTTACGTGCCATTCAACGTGCCGCATTCGCCGCACTACGTCGATGACGAATACATCGAGCCGTATTTGAAAAAGGGTTTGGCGCTGCGCGATGCACGCATCTACGGCATGATCACGCACATGGACGAGGCGGTCGAGCGCCTGCTCGGTGCAGTCGACCGAGCGGGCAAGCGCGACGAGACGCTGGTGATCTTCCTGGGAGACAACGGCGGAGTGAGCCGGCACACTCGGTTGTGGCTGCGCGGAGGAAAGGCCAGCCCGTTCGAAGGCGGTCTGCGCGTGCCGGCATTCTTCCGGTGGCCGGGCAAGATCCCCGCAGGCAAGGCGTCGGACGCGATGACGTCACACCTGGACATCCTGCCCACGCTGTGCGCCATTCTGGGCGTGGCGCCGCCGCAGCAGCTCGACGGGAAGAGCTTGTGGCCGCTGCTTCAGAAAGGCGATGGGGAGAGCCCGCATGAAAGGTTGTTCCACGTTTGGGACCGGCATCGGCCAACGACCAAACGCGGCTGGTCGGTGACCGAACCGCGCTGGAAGTTGACCTACGAAGGGCTGTACGACCTGGAAGCCGACCGCAGCGAGGAGCACGACGTTTCCGAAGAGCATCCTGATGTGGCGAAGCGGCTGCGCAAGGCGTTCGTGACGTGGTTGGCCGAGGTGACGAAGGACCTCGACTTCGAGCCGGTTCCGATCCCTGTGACGAAGCGAGAGCCGGTGCTGATCGAAGCAAGCTGGGCGCGCGTGAACGGCACGCACACGACCTGGGCGTCGCCAGGGACGAAGCAGAGCGCCGGTCCGGACCCATTGGGCGACCCGTTGCAGAAGACGGGCGTCAACTATACCTTCGCCGGCTACGACTGGGACACGATCGACGCTTGGTCGAAGCCGGGCGAATCGGTGCTGTGGCGGTTAGATGTGGCGGACGCAGGCGAGTATGAGGTGGTCGCGGCCTACGGCTGCGATCCGTCCGACGCGGGCGGGACGCTGCGGCTGTCGGCGGGCGGGTCAAAGCTTGACGCCGTGGTTGAGGCCACGCCGGAGCGCCATGTGTTCGAGACGCGTCCTCTGGGGCGGCTACGGCTCCAGGCCGGTCCGGTCGAGCTGAAGGCCGAGGTAGTCGCGGCGCCGGGCAAGGAGCTGATGACGCTCAACCGGATCTGGTTGCGGCCACTCAAAGGACGTTGACAATCGGCGACCGGGCCGGATACCGCAGCGTTGCAGCTGCGGCTCGGTTGTCGTCTTACAAACGTCCTTCTGATTGCAAGGCCGTGATGACGGACGTGTAGTAGATCTCTTCGACGGAGGAGCCACGCGAGAGGTCATTGCCGGGCTTCTCGAGGCCTTGCAGGAACGGACCGAGCGAACGTGCGCCGCCCATGCGTTCGGCGAGCTTGTAGCCGATGTTCGCCGCGTTCAGGTCCGGGAAGATCATCACGTTGGCGCGGCCGGCCACGGGCGAACCGGGGGCCTTCGAGGCGCCCACGTCGGGCAGCAGCGCGGCGTCAGCTTGGAGCTCGCCGTCGACTTGCAACTCGGGCGCGCGGGCCTTGATGATGCGCACGGCTTCGAGCACTTCCTCGACCATGGGGTGCTTCGCGCTGCCCTTGGTTGAGAACGAAAGCATGGCCACGCGCGGCTCACTGTTCAAGAAGCGGCGCGCGTTCTCCGCGGCGGCGATGGCGATCTCGGCCAACTGCGGCGGCGTGGGTTTTGGAACCACTGCTGGGTCGGCGAAGATCAGGATGCCGCCCTCGCCGAACTTGGGGTTCGGCTGGATCTGGATCATGAAGCTCGAGACCAAACGCGCGCCCGCCTTGACCCCGACGCAGTGGATCAACGCGCGAACGGTTTCCGCCGTCGTGTTCTTAGCGCCGCCGACGAGGCCGTCCGCGTCTCCCGCGGCTAGCGCGAGCGAGGCGAAGTAGATGGGAACTTCGGCGATCTTGCGCGCTTCCTGCTCGGTGATGCCGCGCGAGCGCCGGCGCTCGTGGTAGAGCCGTGTGTACTTTTCGATGTTGCTCGACTGGCTGGGGTCGATACAGCTCACCCCAGGCGAGCACTGCGTATTCGTGCTGACGACGATCGGCTTGACGACGCCGTCGGCGGCGAGCGCGCCGAGGCCTCGCGCACGCGCGGGTCGTCGCCTTCGGGAAACACGATGCGCTTTTGGAGCTTCCGGGCTCGCTCGACGATGGAATCGAGAAACGCCGACATGGACCTCCCAGGGTACTACGCTCGCGATAGCATGGGAGCAGCATGCATCCCTACCTGCTCTACAACGACAGCATTCACAAGGCCGACGAGGTCCTGCTCCGCCCGGGACAGCTTGGCCTGTTGGCGGGCTGGGGCGTATTCACGACGCTGCGCATCTATGAAGGGGTGCCGTTCGAATTCAACCGGCACTGGAAGCGCATGCTCACCGATGCGGCGAAGATCAACGTGCCGATGCCGTTCGAGCGCGACCAGGTGCGGGCGCGCCTGCTCGAGCTGATCGAGCGCAACCAGTCCTACGAGGCGACGATGCGTGTGGTGGTGGTGCGCAGCCGCAACGGCGTCTGGGAAGGCCCGGGCGTCGAGCGCGACGCGGACCTGATCGCCTTCTCGATCCCGGTGAAGCACTTCAAGGACAAGGTCGCGCTCGATGTGCGCGAGCAGGGCCGGCACGCGGCGTCGCCCTTTGCCGGGACGAAGACGCTGTCGTGGTCGCACAACCTGACGATGGCGGAGAACGCAGCCAATGCGGGCTTCGATGAAGTGATCCTGCTCAACGAACGCGGAGAGGTGGCCGAGTGCACGTCGGCGAACATTTTTGCCGTTCGCGATGGCGTGACCTTGACGCCGCCGCTCGCCTCTGGGCCTTTGCCGGGTGTGACGCGGGCCGTCATGCTGGATGAGCTCGACATGGCGGATGCGCCGGTGCGCGAGGCGGTGCTGACGGTGGACGATCTGCTCTTGGCCGAAGAGGTTTTCATCACCTCGTCAACGCGTGAGCTGATTCCGGTCGAGAGGATTCAGGACAAGATGCTCGCGGCGAAGTCGTGGCCGGTGATGGAGAAGCTTCGCGCGGCCTTGCAGGCGCACGTGCGGCGCTATACTGCGGCGCAGAAGCAAATGGTGTAAGCGCAAAGCCGGTGCAAACCGGCGGTTTCCGCAGTACGGGCGCCGAACCGCCGGTTTGCACCGGCGGCTCTGTTACGGTGAGAGATCAATCCTTCTCGAGAAATCACCCCTACTGCGCGTTGCTGTTGATCGGCACGTCGCGGATCATCGTCTCCGGGAAGCCCGATGCGTTCTTGCCGCCCCGGCTGCGCAGGCGCTTGTTCTGCGAACCGCCGCGCGGCGCGTTTAGCGGAATTTCCATTCCGCCAAGCTCTTCCATCATGTCGTAGAGGCGCGCCTCCATCTGCTTGACGGTGTCGGCGTACTTGGGGTCCTGCCAAAGGTTGTGCGCCTCTTTGGGGTCGCTCTCGAGGTCGTAGAGCTCGTCGGCGTCCCAAAGGCCGTAGTAGGTGACGTATTTGTAGCGGTCGCCGCGTAGGGCGAACACGGTTGGCGATTGCGGGAAGTTTTTCTCCCAGTAATAGACGTAGAGGAAGTAGTCGCGCCACGTGACCGGCTTGCCCTGCGCGAGCGCGATGAAGCTTTGCCCGTCCATGTGGGGCGGCTTTTGCAGGCCCATCGCCTCCATCACGGTCGGGGCGATGTCGATGTTGGCCACGACTTTGTCGACGACGGTGCCGCCCTTGAACAGCGCCGGGCATTGCATCAGCATTGGCACGCGTATGGATGTCTCATACGCGACGCGCTTGTCGATCAAGCCGTGCTCGCCGAACATGAAGCCGTTGTCGCCCATGTAGATGACGAGCGTCTCGTCCTTGATGCCCATTTTGTCGAGCTGATCCATCACGCGGCCGATCGAGTCGTCGACGCCCATGAGAGCCTCGCCATAGCGTTTGTAGTACTGCTCGATGTTGAGCTCGGAGTGGTAGGGAAAGTCGACGCCGTGCCAGGAGTTGCGTTGGTCGCGCACCCAGCGCGGCTTGTTGGCTTGGTCCTCAGCGGTGACTTTCTCCGTCTCCGGACGCTCGAAGGGCACGTCGCGTAGCTCGCCCTCGTGGTCCTTGGGCGGAGTGAAGTTGGCGTGGACGGCCTTGTGCGAGAGGTAGAGAAAGAACGGCTTCTCCGACGGCTTCTGTTTGTCGAGCCAGTCGACGGCGTAATCAGTGAGCTCGTCGGTGATGTAGCCCTTTTGCTTGACGCGCTTGCCGTCGACGTTGAGCGTGTAGTCGGGATTGGGCGGCAGATACTGGCCCTGTCCGCGGAAGCTGACCCAGTGGTCGAAGCCCGGACGCGGCTCGTCGGTCTCGCCGCCCATGTGCCACTTGCCGATGAAGGCGGTCGCGTAGCCTGCTTTCTGTAGGTATTGCGGGAAGAATAGCGTCCCTGGCGGCACCTTACGGTTGTTGTCGATGACGCGGTGGCGGAAGGTGTAGAGCCCGGTTAGGATGGACGCGCGGCTGGGCGAGCAGAGAGAAGTGGTGACGAATGCGTTCTTGAGGTGGACGCCGTCGCGCGCCATCGCATCCATGTGCGGCGTGCGGGCGAAGGGATGCCCCATGAAGCTCATCACGTCGTAGCGATGATCGTCGGAGAGGATGAAGACGACGTTGCGCGGTTTGGCTCCGCTGATCTTTTGCGGCGTGACCTGCGTGGGGACAGGCTCCACGGCGGCGAGAGCGGGTAGTGCGGCGAGGATGAAAACGGGAAGCAGCGATCGAAGATGCATGACGAGTTTGGGCCGAGCGCGATTACGAGCCGCGCCGGGGCAGGCATAAGTGTAGCGGGTTCGCCCGCGAGGGCCTACATCACGCGAGCGGCTTCGTCTCGGATCAAGCAGGCCACCGCGTGCGCTTCGGCCGCTTCGCCGCGTCCGGCGGGGCCGACTTTTTCTGACGTCTTGGCTTTGACGCCGACGCGGTCCGGGGTGACGTTCAAGATGCGCGCCACGTTCTGGCGGATTTTCTGCCGGAAAGGCAGCAGCTTGGGCTGCTCGAGGATGACCACCACGTCCACGTTTGAGATGTGGTAGCCATAGCCTTCAATCAGCTCGCGAGCGTGGCGCAGGAAGACTTCGCTGGCGCAGTCCTTCCACTGCGGGTCCGAAGGCGGGAAGAGCTCGCCGATGTCGCCTAGGCCGGCTGCGCCCAGCAGAGCGTCGGTCAGGGCATGCAGCACGATGTCGGCGTCTGAGTGGCCGGCGAGCCCGAGCTCGAACGGGATCTCGATGCCGCCGAGAATGAGCTTACGCCCGGCCTCGAGCCGATGAAGATCGTAGCCGATGCCGCAACGAAACTCCTGAGCCATATCGGGGCTATTGTCGCAACTCGTCGGCGGCTTCCGCACGGTCGAGCTCGTCAGCGTGCTCTAAATAGAAGCGCGCCAAGACGAGGTCCTGTGGACGGGTGATCTTGAGGTTGCGCGGGCTGCCCATCATCACGTGGACGTCCTCGCCCAAATGCTCGACGAGGCTGGCTTCGTCGGTGCCGACGAAGCCGTCTTGGTTGGCGTTGGCGAAGGCGCGGCGCAACAGTTCGGTGCGGAAGACCTGGGGCGTCTGCGCGAGCATGATCATCTCGCGCGGCAGCGTGGCATGGACGATGCGCTGGTCGACGCGCTTGACGGTATCGATGGCCGGAACGCCGAGGATGACGGCTCCGTCGGACGCGGCCTGATGTACCGCCTTGTCGATGAGCTTGGGCGTGATCAGCGGTCGAACCGCATCATGCACGGCGACCAGCTCGACGTCGGGCTCGACGAGCGAGAGGCAGTTCTCGACCGACTCCTGACGCTGGCGTCCGCCGGAAGCGAGGCGGATGGGCTTGGCGAACCCCTCGGCTTCGAGCTCGGCGGCGAAGGATTCGCGATCGTCGTCGCGGACGGCCACGAGGATTTCACCAATGGTATCGGCCGAGACGAACTGGCGGATGGTGTGCATGAGCACAGACGAGTCGCCGAGGCGCAGGAACTGTTTGCGTCCGGAGGCGAGCTCGGAGGGAATCTTCCCCATGCGAGTGCCCAACCCCGCGGCTGGGATGATGGCTGCTGCTTTCATGTTTGCGTGGGTTAATGAGCCGATTCGGCGCCTCGCGCGACGTACGCACGGGTTTGGCCGGAGCTTTTTGTACTGCGTCCTCTAGAAGGCGGCGGGCCGGCGGATTCATCGCCGAAGCGGCCAAAGATCATTTTGCCAGCGGTGGTCTGCAAGACGCTCGTCACCGAGATGTCGACCGTCTTCGAAATTTGATCTCGCGCGTTGTCAACGACGACCATCGTGCCATCGTCGAGGTAAGCGACTCCCTGATTGTGTTCCTTGCCTTCTTTCAGGATGAAGACCTTCATCGTCTCGCCAGGCAGTACGACCGGCTTGATCGCGTTGGCAAGCTCGTTGATGTTGAGAACGAGCACGCCCTGCAATTGGGCAAGCTTGTTGAGGTTGAAATCGTTCGTGACGATCTTACCGTCAATCTCTTTGGCGAGCTCGATGAGCTTTTGGTCCACCTCGCGCAGGGAAGGGTAGTCGTTTTCGACGATCTCGACGCTGACCTTCTTCATCTTGTTCAGTCGTTCGAGTACGTCCAGGCCACGGCGGCCGCGGTTTCGTTTGAGCGAGTCTGCCGAATCGGCAACTGTTTGGAGCTCCCAGAGTACGAACTGCGGGATGGTCAGCGAGCCGTCGAGAAAGCCGGCTTCAGCGATGTCGGCGATGCGTCCGTCGATGATGACGCTGGTGTCGAGGATCTTGCGAGGTCCCGAACCGATGGGCTCGGGGGAAAGAATCGACACCGCGCCCAAATTCAGCGCTTCCCCCTTGTTCGCGCCCACAACCAAACCTAGGTAGGAGCAAGCGAGCAGAAGGACGGTTTGGGAAAAGGCGGCGCCTGAGCCGAGCGCACCCGAGAGGATCGAGGAGGCGAGCGCGGCGAGGATGAGCCCGGCCGTGGCTCCGAGGATTGCACCGATTACGCGGCGCAGGCTTGCTTCGCGCAGCCTAAGCTCCGCGGCCACGATGACTGCAGCAAAGACTGCCCCGAGCGCCGCCCCGCGCGCCGGGCCGAGGCCGAGCGGAGGCGACCACGCCCCGAATGCCGCCACCACCAACACAAGTGCGACTCGAGGCCCCCATAGTTCAAACACGACTCTACTCCTTCGTCGCGCGATCCAGTGTTCCTCCGACTGCTGCCTTCGTGCGCGGCGCGTCGTTTTTCGGCTCAAGGCTGCGAAAAACCGGCCACAGTATATCACTGCCGTCATACAACGCCAAGCCTGCCCGGCGTGCCTCGTCCGATTTGGATTCGAGCTCGAGCGTGAGACCCCGACAGCGCCTCCTCAGGGCCTCCCGGAGTGCCCCGATTAGCTCGTGATTGACTGAAAATAGACCAAATCAACACTAGCTCATACACGTATCAATTTTTAGACCATCGGGGTTGCATCGCCTGGGGGATCGTGCTACAAAACGGAGCGGTCAACCTTTGGTTGATCGATAACGGGTGCGCGATCGGCCCTCGTAAGCGGGGGGCGACGACGTTTCCGGGCGCTTGGTTTTGTCTTACGAGATGCACCAAGCGCTGGTTGAAGCAGATCAGCGAGCTGTTTGAGCGGCGACAAGGGGTCCGCCGTTCGATCTGTCGGTTCTATGTCTGCACCGGGGCGGCTGCTGATCCTGCACGTACTTGTACGAGATTTGGGACTCCAGGAATTGGGAGATACATCGTATGAATGTTCTGTCCGTGTCGACACTGCCGGTCCGTCCGGTTGCGATCGGCGTTTTTATACTTGCTCTGGGACTGCTGCTGGCTGTGTCGCCGGCCGCCGCCCAGACGTTTGGTGAGATCAATGGGACCGTCACGGATCCATCCGGCGCCGTCATTGCCGGAGCCCGCGTCACGGTCACCAACACGGCGACCAACGTGAGTCGCCAGGTAGAAACGAACGAGTCCGGCAGCTTCGCCGTCCCGTTCTTGAATCCGGGTGTCTACAACCTCTCGGCCGAGCTCGAAGGCTTCAAGACCGCGCAAGTCTTGAACCGCGTCGTCGAGGTTGGAGACGTCCAAGAAGTGAAATTCATCATGGAGATCGGTGCGGTGACTGAAGTCATCGAGGTGCAGGCAGGCGCACAGATGCTCCAGACGGCGGACTCTTCGCTCGGTACGGTCATCGATCAGCAGCGCATCGTCGAGTTGCCGATCAATGGCCGCAATTATCTGAATCTTGTCAAGCTGTCGACGAACGTCTCGGCGGAAATGCCGGCGGGCGGTCAGGCCAACTCGCGCCAGGGCGGCCAACGCGCCAACCAGGCAATCTCTGTCGGCGGCCAGCGTCAGCAGTACAACCGCTTCACCCTCGACGGCGTCGAGAACACCGATCCGAACTTCAACACCTTTGTGGTGCGCCCCTCGGTGGACGCGCTGCAGGAGTTCAAGGTACAGACGGGCGTCTACTCGGCGCAGTACGGCAAGGCCGCTTCGCAGATCAACGTGACTACGCGCGCCGGAGGCAACGATTTCCACGGCACGCTGTTCGAGTTCTTGCGCAACGACAAAATCCAGGCGCGCCCTTGGAACCTTCCGCGGCAATCCGATGGTTCCGAGAGCCCGAAGACGCCCTTCCGCCGGAACCAGTTCGGCTTCACCGTTACCGGCCCGGTCGTGAAGAACAAGCTGTTCTTCATGGCGAACTACGAAGGTTTCCGCGAGCGTGTTCGGGGTGTTGGCCGCGCGACCGTCGCCGATCAGGCGATGCGCAATGGAGACTTCTCGAACACCGGAGCGCTGACCATCTACGATCCGGACACGATCCGCCCGCAGGGCGACGGTACTCTGACCGCCGACCCATTCCCAAACCAGACGATCCCGACATCGCGCTTCAAGCAGCCGTTCGTTACGATGCTCGAATTCCTGCCGATGCCGACCATTGCGGGCGCCGTTCCCGGCGTCGCGCCGTTCAACTTCTCGCGCAACTCTCCGAATCCGCTCGATTGGGACCAGTTCACCACGCGCATCGACTTGGCGCAGAGCGCCAACTCGCAGTGGTTCGGGCGCTACTCCTGGGGCAGCGAGTTCCTAGGCGACGGCGGAACGTTTCCGATTCAGGACGAGCGTATCGAGACCAAGGTCGACCAGTTCATGCTGTCGAACATTTGGACTCTGTCGCCGACGATCGTCAACGAGCTGCGCCTGGGCGCAAACATCTTCGACAACTCGAAGCTGACCGCGCTCAACGGGATTCGCAACGTCACGGCCGAGCTGAACATTCCTGGTCTGGTTCCTCCGATCGAAGCGGCATGGGGCACCCCGCAGGTCGGCCAGTCGGGCAACGCCATCATCAACGGATGGGGCGAGGCGACCGGCGGCCCGTTCATCAATCACAACCGCACGTACCAAATCCTGGACAACATGAGCTTGGTGCACGGCAACCACACCTTCAAGTTTGGTGCGGAGCTCGGCTCTGTGCGCTTCAATCAGATCGGCAACCAGTTCCCTCGCGGTCTGCTGCAATTCCACTCGCGTGCGACGGCGCTGCCGGGCCGCGACGTGGACACCGGAGACGCCTTTGCCGCCGGCCTGCTGGGCTGGATGGATGAGGCGACGCGCTCTCTGGGTATCGCCAACGTGCAGTTCCGCCAGACCTACGCCCACTTCTACGGGGAAGACACATGGAAGATTCGTCCGAATCTGACCATGAACATCGGTCTGCGCTACGAGTACACGCCGCCCTTCCAGGACCGCTACCGCGGCATCATGAACGTCCAGATGTTCTGCCCTGGCGTGGACGATACCGGCATCGACGAAAACTGCCAGACGCCCGTTCTGGTTCGCCCGGCGCCGGCGATTTCCACGAAGGCTTGAACGTACACATGGCGGACAACGTTCCGACCGCGACGGGCGATGACGTGCTGTTCAATCACGCCACGGTCAAGAAGGACACCAACGACTTCGGGCCGCGCATTGGTCTTTCCTACCAGCCGGACTCGAAGACGACGATTCGTACCGGTTTCGGCGTCTACTACTCGCAGGACACCGGTAATCCAGTGTTCGACATGGGCCGCAACTTCGGCTTCCGCCAGTCGGCGCGTGGTCTGGAAACGCGTCCTACGGTCAACCTGGATGCGCCTTGGGCTACGGCCGGCAGCGGCAACACCCAGTGCTCGAACTGGGACGGCCCGTGCGTGAACGGCCTCTACACTTTCGGCAACGACGCGCGCCGTCGTACGCCGTACATCATGCAGTACCTGCTCAACGTCCAGCGGCAGGTGACCGACACGATGATGGTCGAGGTCGGCTACTCGGGCAACCAAGGCCGCAAGCTGCAACGCATGTACGGCTTCAACACGCCGACCGAGCGCGCTGATCCGACTGATCAGTCGTCGGTCAACGACCGGCGTCCCTGGGGCGGTGACATTTACGGCCGCATCCAGACCATCGCCAACGTCTCGCAGTCGAGCTACAACGCTCTGGCGGTGAAGCTACGGCAGCGCCACAGCAATGGTTTGACCTATCTGTTGGGCTATACCTGGAGCCGAGCCATCGACCAAGGTTCGGGCATCCGCACCAACGGCGGCGACAATCTGTTCCCGGCCTCGAGCTACAACTTGCACGCCGAGCGCGGGCTCTCGCAGTTCCACACGGGGCAGCGCTTCACCGGGTCGATCCTGTATGACCTGCCGCTGAAGTTCGAGAACCGTGTCGCGGAGGCGCTGGCCGGCGGCTGGCAGCTTGGCACGATCCTGACCTTCTCGACCGGCACGCCATTCAATGGCGGCAACTGTGGTCAGCCCAACTCGAACGGGCAGGGCAATCGCGGCGATGCGACTGGAATCAGCCCCTTCCCGGACAACCCGACCGCGAACGAGTTCTTCGTTCGCGACAAGACCGACGGCCGCGGCCCGGCGGCGATCAGCTGCTACGTGCCGGTCACGATCAACGGCGCCGAATATAACGCGCTATCGGCGCGCCAGGGCAATATTGCACGCAATATGTACATCAGCCCTGGCTACGCCAACATGGACTTCTCGATGATGAAGAACTTCCGGATGACCGAAAGGTTCAACTTGCAGTTCCGCTTCGAGTCGTTCAACTTCACCAATCACCCGAACTGGAACAACCCGAACACCGGGACCACGTCGCTGAACTACGGCGTGATCACGTCGGCGCGATCCATGCGGACGAACCAGTTCGCGCTGAAGTTCATGTTCTGAGCCCGTCTCTCTGAGAGCCGGCATTCCGCAAAGGGCGCCCATCCGGGCGCCCTTCCTGCATTAGGAGAGAATCCGGCATCCGGGCTGCTTTCGATCGGCTCACTCCGCCCAGACCCAGTGGCTGATCTACCAATATTCGTCAAATTTTATAGACGACAAAGGTTATCTCCTGACTCACGCAAGGCTAGTAAACAGGTATGTACACCGCTAATGCGGTGATCGATAACGATGGATTTCCTGGCGAAGGGCGCCGGGGTTCCGTGCCGCGGGAGGCCTTGGGGCTTCCGCGGTCTTTGCGTTCGGAGTCATAGGGGTCGCTGGGAAGAAAAAGGGGTCCGCTGCTCGTTCGCTTTGCTCGAAGCGAGCTGGAACGAGCTGTTGGCTATCGCACAAGTAGGCGATTCCAGGGAACTTGGGAGATAGACTCGACATGAAGAACTTGTCGGCGCGCACGAGGCCCAGCAGCCTCTCGGCGCGCTTGAGTATGGTCCTAGTTGGCTTGCTGCTGGCTTTGTCGCCAGCGGCCGCTCAAACGTTCGGTGAGATCACGGGATCGGTCACCGACGCTTCGGGCGCCGTCATTGCCGGCGCCAAGGTCACCGTCACCAACTCGGCCACCGGCGTACCGCGTTCGGTGGAAAGTAACGAGGCCGGCAATTACAACGTGCCGTTCCTCAACCCGGGCATCTACAGCATCACCGCTGAGCTCGAAGGCTTCAAAACGGCCCGTGTGGACAACCGCCAGGTCCAGGTCGGCGACCGTCAGCTCGTCAACATCGTCCTGGAAGTGGGTGCGGTCACTGAGGTGATCGAAGTGCAGGCCGGCGCGGAAATGCTTGATACGTCGAGCACGGCGCTGGGTACGGTCATCGATCAGCAGCGCATCGTCGAGTTGCCGATCAACGGCCGCAACTATCTTTCTCTGGTCAAGTTGAGCCCGAACGTGACCGCCGAGATGGGCGCCGGCGGACAGGCCGATGGCCGCCAGGGCGGCGAACGCGCCAACCAGCCGTTGTCGATCTCCGGTCAGCGTCAGCAGTTCAACCGCTTCACGCTGGACGGCATCGACAACACCGACTCGGACTTCAACACCTTTGTCGTTCGTCCGTCGGTCGAAGCGTTGCAGGAGTTCAAGGTGCAGACCGGCGTCTACTCGGCCGAATACGGCAAGGCGACCTCGCAGATCAACGTGACCACGCGCGCCGGCTCCAACGATTTCCACGGCTCGTTGTTCGAGTTCTTGCGCAACGACGCCATCCAGGCCAATCAGTGGAACAACACGAACAAGCCGCCTTTCCGCCGCAACCAGTTCGGCGGCACTGTCACCGGCCCAATCGTGAGGAACAAGTTCTTCTTCATGGGCAACTATGAGGGGCTGCGCGAAACCAAGAGCCGCTACGTACAGTCGACGACTGCGGACTCGGCGATGCGCAGTGGAGACTTCTCCAACCCCGCGCTGCTGACCATCTACGATCCGGACACGATCCGGGAGACCGGCCCGAACACCTATACGGCGGACCCGTTTCCGAACCGGATGATTCCGCAGGCGCGCTTCAAGCAGCCTTTCGTCAAGCTGCTCGAGTTCCTGCCCGATCCGAACGTCGCCGGCGCCGTGCCGGGCCGCGACCCTTACAACTACGAGCGCAACACGCCGAGCCCGGTCGACTGGGATCAATTCACGACCCGCATCGACTTCAACGAGAACCCCAACGCGCAGTGGTTCGGCCGCTATAGCTGGGGCCGCGAAGCGGTCGGCTTGGGCGCCACGTTCCCGATTCAGGACCGCAGCGTCTCTACACGCGTCGACCAGATCATGCTCTCGAACACGCGTACCTTCTCGCCGACCATCGTCAACGAGCTGCGCTTGGGCGCGAACATCTTCGACAACGACTTGAAGACGCTCAACAATGGCGTGCGCGACGTTTCCGGCGAGCTTGGCATTCCGGGCCTTCCGCCGGTGGCCGAAGCCGCCTGGGGCTCGCCGCAGATCGGCATGTCGGGCGTCGGCGTGGTCGCCGGCTGGGGTGAATCGACCGAGGGGCCGTTCATCAACCGCAGCCGGACGTACCAGATCTTCGACAACCTGAGCATCATCCGAGGGAACCACACGTTCAAGTTCGGCGGCGAGATCGGAAACCGCCGTTACAACCTGATTGGCAACCAGTTCCCGCGTGGACTGCTGCAATTCCACAGCCGTGCTACCGCACTTCCGGGTTCGATCCAGAACACGGGCGACCGTTTCGCCTCCGGCCTGCTCGGCTGGATGGACGAGGCGACGCGCGCGCTGGGCCTGCCAAACGTGCAGTTGCGCCAGACCGCTTTCCACATCTACGCCGAGGATTCGTGGAAGGTCACGCCAAAGCTGACCCTCACCATGGGCCTGCGCTACGAGAACACGCCGCCCTGGGCCGACCGCTACCGCGGCATGATGAACGTGCAGTTGTTCTGCCCCGGCGTTGACAACACCGGCATTGACGAAAACTGCCCGACCCCCGTCATGGTGCGTCCCGGCCCGAGCCAGGACTTCTACGAGGGGTTGAACGTGCGTTACGCGGACAATGTTCCCGTGGCGTCCGGCGACGACATCCTCTACAACCACGCGTTGCAGCGGCGGGACAAGAATGACTTTGCTCCTCGCCTCGGCATCGCGTACCAGGTCAACCAGAAGATGTCGATCCGCACCGGCTACGGTGTGTTCTATACGCAGGACACGACGAACCCGGTGTTTGACCGCGCGCGCAACTTCGGCTTCCGCGAGTCGGCGCGTGGTTTGGACGTGCGGCCGAGCGTCAACCTGGATAGCCCATGGGCGTCGTCCGGCGCTTCGGGGCTACAGTGCACGAACTGGGACGGCGTTTGTGTTGCTCGCTTGTACACGTTTGCGGGCGACGCGCGCCGCCGCACGCCCTACGTGCAGCAATTCATGTTCAACGTGCAGTACCAGCTTGACTCCTCGTCGCTGCTCGAAGTCGGCTATTCCGGCAACGTCGGCCACAAGATCGAGCGCATGTACGGCTACAACACGCCGCTCGACAAGGCCGGCCCTGACGACCGCACGACGCGCATCCAGCGCATCCCGTGGGGCGACGCCTACGGCCGCATCCAGACCATCAACAACGTGGTCAACTCCAACTACAACGCTCTGGGCTTGAAGTTCCAGCGGCGCTTCACGCAAGGCTTCACCTACTTGGTGGGCTACACGTGGGGCCGTGCGATCGACAACGGCTCGGCGTTGCGTACCAACTCGGGCGACAACCTCTTCCCGGCATCGAGCTACAACCTGCGCGCCGAGCGCGGTTTGTCGCAGTTCCATCAGGCGCACCGCTTGACGACTTCGATTCTTTACGAGGTGCCGCTCAAGTTCGAGAACAACATCGCAGAAGCCATCGCCGGCGGTTGGCAAGTCGGCTCGATCATCACGATCGCTACTGGCTCGCCTTACAACGGCGGCAACTGCGGAGATACGGACGGCAACGAACAGGGCAACCGCGGCGACGCGACCGGCGTCAGCCCGTTCCTGGACAACCCGACCAATCTCGAGTACTTTGCCAAGTCGGCGTCGGGACGCGGTCCTGCGGCGATCAACTGCAACGTGGCCGGGCCAGGCGGCGTGAATGAGTTGACCTACCGCCAGGGCAACATCGCACGCAACATGTACATCGGACCCGGCGTCGCCAACTGGGACTTCTCGTTGGCGAAGAACTTCCGGATCACGGAAGGCTCGCACGTCGAGTTTCGCTTCGAATCGTTCAACTTCGCGAATCACCCGCAGTGGAACTTCCCCGACACCGGCGTGACCTCGCTCAACTACGGACGCATCACCAGCGCCCGCGATATGCGGACCAACCAGTTCGCTCTGAAGTTCCTGTTCTAACCAGGAGCTGAAAACAAAGAGGCCGGCCGATTCCGGACAGGGAGCGGCCGGCCTTCGCTTTTCGAATCGTGGTCGATCAGCTCACGAACAAGGGGCGCAGGTGGCGCTCGAACAGGTTCGTGGTCACGTTGCGCTCAATGCTGTCCCGACACTCGACGAGCATGCCGGTGTAGCGGTCGCCCATTTGCGCGGCGATCTTGAAGCCGACGTGCAGCAGTTGCCGCAGGTGCTGGTTGTAGAGCAGGCTGGTCGGATCGTGCCGTAGCGCGCCGACGTATTCGGTCGAGCTCCACCCGGCGACTTCCTCGGGTGACGGAAGCTTCGATTCGTCGATGTCGATGACGGTGGCGTAGGGTTCGCACAGCGCTTCGCGCTTCTCGTAGGCCTTGGCGTAGACTTCTTTGGCCAGCGCTAGGCCGTCGCCACCCGCTTCTGCGAGTCCGATCAGCTCTTCGAGCCAGGTGGTGCCGGCGGTCTTCAGATGTAGCCCGGCGCCGGTCTGCGCCACTGCGCGGCGGATGGGCGCGTAAATAGAGAACTTGTCCGAGCCGGAGTGGACGCTGAGCTTGAGGTTGTCCGGAAGGCCGTAGTGCTGGACCGCGTGCGCGATGACGGCGAGATCCTCGTTGATCTCCTTCTCGAACTGCGGCAGGTCGCCAACGTAGTCGACGCCCTTGTTGAAACGTCCGGTGAACTTGGGCGCGATGGTTTGCAGGGGGATCTCTTCGTCGGCGAGAGCGGCGAGGATGATCAGCAACTCAGGGGGCGTCTGCGGCGCGTCGGTCTCGTCCATCGAGACCTCGGTGACGAAGGAACCGGCGTCTTTGGCGGATTCGATGTGCCGATAGATGCGCCCGGCTTCCTGGACCGCCGTTAGATACTTTGCAGCAACTTCGCGGACGCTATCGGCCGTGGTCTCGATCTCACGATCTACGTCCGGAATGCGAATCTTGCCGACAAGCTCGGGGTGACGGCTGAGAAAGGCGTCGAGCGCGGCCGAGTCGGCGGGCTTGCCGATCCAGTCCGCCACGTCGAGCGTGAAGAAGTCGGCGGAGTCGAGGTAGGCGTCCACGGTGCCGAGATTGATGTGATCGGCGTCGACGTAGTAAGACTGCCTCCAGCCAAGCTCGCGCACCGCTGCGTCCGCGGCGTCACGCACGCTCTGCGGCTTCGAGCCCACGATGTTGTGCTCACGGTTGGACTTGTTCCACACAGGGACGACGTCCGCACCTTGTTCTGAGGCCAGCATGCACGCGCGCAGTTGCGCGACAGCCTCGTGTGCGAAGCGGTCGCCAACGCCGATCGAAAACCTTTCCAGACGCATCGTTCTTTCTCCCTGCCAGTCGGATCGAAACTCCCGATTGTACACTGAAGGTTCGACGCCTCATGCCAGTTGAACAGCGCGAGGAACGCGCAACCCCTGACGAAATTCGGCGCATCATCCGGGAGGAGCTGCGTCCGCATTTCCGCGAGCTGGCGACGTTGGGTTCGACGCCCGAGCTGCTCGCGAGCCCGATTTACCAGCGTTTGCGCCCACGGGCCGACGTTGCGCTAAACACGCCGGAGGTTGGCGCTTTTGGCCCCGATGCGGCGCCGGAGAAGGCTTCCTATCGCTTGGTCGCCTGGAACCTGGAGCGCGGCATCCATTGCGACGCACAGCTCGAGGCGCTGCGTATGCATCCGCACATGCGCGACGCGGACGTCTTGCTGCTGACTGAGACGGACGTCGGCATGGCGCGCTCGGGCAACAGAAATATCGCACGGGAGCTGGCCGAGCAATTGGGCATGCACTACGCCTTCTCGCCTTGCTACCTCAATCTGGCGAAAGGCTCGGGAGTCGAGTATGACGTAACGGGCGAGAATGATCTGGGCCTGCACGGCAACGCGATCCTGAGCCGCTACCCGTTGCGCAACGTGCGTCCTGTGGCCCTCAAGAACGGCAAGGACAAAATGAAGGGCCGCGAGAAGCGCCTGGGCCGCCAGACCGCCGTTGTGGCCGAGGTTGAACTGCCGCAGGGGGCGGTGAGCTTCGCGTCCGTTCACCTCGACGCCAATTCGAGCCAGCCCCACCGCCGCGACCAGATGCGCGACGTGCTCGACGGCATCGGGCCGGACAAGCCGGCTGTGGTCGGCGGCGACTGGAACACCACCACCTACAACTCTTCCACCGCGACGGACGCGATTCTGGGTTTCTGGGTGCGGGTGTTCATGGGACCGGACAACGTGATCCGCAACCACTACCTACACCCCTACAACAAGTTCGAGAAGGACCTCTTCGCGCTGCTCGAAGAGCGCGGCTTCGATTACCGCAACTCGAACTCGATCGGCGAGCGGACGACATCGTACGACGTCGACGACGCCAAGACGCACAAGAACTTGCGGGAGTGGGTGCCGGCTTGGTGCTTTGCGTTCATCCGATGGGCGCTGCGCAACCACGACGGCAAGTGCCCGCTCAAGATCGACTGGTTCGCCGTGCGCGGGCTGCAATCTTCGGATCCGCGGGTCTTCCACGAGTTCCGCGAAGGCCGCCAGCCGCCGCTGTCGGACCATGACCCCATCGCGGTCGACGTGGCGTTCCGCTAGTCACCTTACTTCCAACCGCCGGCCATCGGTGAGGACGGTCACCAAGCCGCGCCGGTCGGTGCGTAGAACATAAGCGCCGGCTTGGCGCAGGCGTTCCAGCGCTTCCGCGTGAGGGTGCCCGTAGAGGTTATCGCTACCGGCGGAGATCAGCGCGAATTCAGGGCGCAGCGTCTCGAGCAGATCGACCGTCGAGGACGTGCGGCTGCCATGGTGGCTGACCTTGAGGACCTCCGCGTCCACGCCCGCGAGCTGCGCCGGGAGCAGCGCCTCACCGGCGGCCTCGATGTCGCCGGTCAATAGCAACTCGTGTTCGCCATAGGGCGCCATCAGGACGAGCGAGAGGTCGTTGCGTTCGAGGACGCTTGTTCGCGCCGGGTTGAGCGCTTGGAATGCGATGCCGCCAAGCATGCGCTCGTCTCCTCGGACGAGCCGGATGACGCGAACGCCCTGTGCCCGCGCCAACGTATCGAGACTGGCGTACTCCGCATCGAAAGCATCGCCCCCGAGCCACAGCTCGTCAACCTGAAAGTTGCGCAGAATCGCCGTGGCCCCGCCAATGTGATCCGTGTCCGGATGGGTGAGCGCGAGAAAGCGCAGGCGGGTGATCGAGCGAGAGAGCAGGTAGGGCGTGACGACTTCTTCGCCGATGTCGAACGCCGAGACGGAGCCCCGGAAGTCGGCAATGCCGCCCGCATCGACGAGGCCGGCGGTTTGATCTGGTAGTCCGATGAGCAGCGCTTCGCCTTGGCCCACGTCGATGGCGGTGAGCTCGAGCTTGCCGGCCTCGAGTTGTGCGGGGAAGGGATGCAGAGCCAGGACCGCGAAGACCGCAAGCGCCGCCGTGCCGCTGGCCAACGCCGCCTTGCGGGTGCCGGCCAAGCCAATAGTCCAGGCAATCAAGCTCAGCCCGGCCAGCGCCGCCAGCCAGCCAGGCGGCGGCGGAACACGCCATTCGCCCGCCAGGTTCTGGGCGCCCTTCCGCGCGGCGGCGAGCATGCCGTTCGCCGCCCAACCTGCCGCGGTGAGCGGTTCGGGCCGGTTGATCGCCAGCGCGGAAAGGCCGGCGGGAACGGCTACGCCTACTAGGGGCACGACAGCGAGGTTTGTCAGCGGACCCGTGGCGGCCAGCCGCTGGAAGTGCCATGCCAACGGCGCAGCCAACGCCACCAGAAGCACGGCGGAGACGAGGAGGAGCGCCGCGGCGCCCCACAACAGGCGCAGGCTGCGTGTGATGCACCACGTGGCCGGCGCTGTGGGTAGCCGCAAAGCGGTGATCAGGGGCTCGAGCCATGTGCGCGTCGCGACGCGCCGCACGGCCTGTTCGACCGGTAGGTGCAGGTCGAGGTCGGTGTTCCAGATGTCGAGCAGCGCACGGCGGCGCGGCTCGGTCGTGACCTCGAGGATGGGCAAAGCGATGCCGGCGATGGCGGCGACGGATAGGAACGAGAGTTGGAAGCCGGCGTCGGCCAACAGGGCGGGCTTCCACAACAGGAAACCGAGCGCGACGGCGCAGATTACGTTGAGCGGTTTGCGGTGGCGAAACAGCGCCGACGCGGCCAGATAGAGCCCAAGCATCCACGCCGCGCGGCTGACCGGCGTCGCGCCCTCGAGCAGCATCGCATAGAGGCCCGCGAACGATGCGCCGGCCGCACCGGCCGTCCAGCGCGACGACCCGAGGAGGCGCAACAGCGCAATCAACGCCGCCGCGGCTACGCCCACGTGTAGACCCGAGACCACCAGCGCGTGGTAGGCGCCGCTGCGCTCAAACGCACTTTTCGTTTCCTCGCTGAGACCGGAGCGGTCCCCAAGCAACATGGCGCGCAACAACGACGCAGGTTCCGGCGTGAGCCCGGCACGGGCGCTGAGCGCCTCGAAGCGCGCCGCGAGCCCCTCGCGCACGCGCCAGACCTCCCGTGTCCACGAGCTGCCGCCGCGCCCTTCGAGCGGGATGATCGGCGCATAGCGGCGCATCGTTCCAGTCATCACGATTCCGCGGTCACGTAGGTAGGCGATGCGGTCAAACGCACCTGGGTTGTCGTAGTTTTCCGGGTAGCGGACGCGGGCCAGCAACTCGACGCGCGCGCCATACCCGATGCGCAGCGGTGGGTCCTCCGGCTCGCGGTTCACCGTCAGCCGCACACCCCCGCAGGCCGGGACGCCTTCTAGCACGGACTCGAGCGCGAGGTCGAAGCGGTCGGCGTCGTCAAGAGATTCGGGCGGACGCAGCACCCAGCCGCGCAAGCGAACGGGATCTTCTAGCTCGACATGCATGCGCGCGAGAACGCTTGGGAGGGCGCACGCGGGTTCACGCTCCGGCGCGTCGGCCAGCCACGCTCCGGCAAGGAACAGGCCGAGCAGGCACGCGGCCTCGCCTGCGCCGGCGCGCGGCGCGCGCAAGCCCCACGCCGCAAGCAGCGAAGCTGCCAGCGCAAACAGGAGCGTATCGAGGGTTGAGAAGTCGGCGAAGCGGGCCGCAAAAACGCCGCCGGACACAACCGCCAGCGGCGCCGCCATGGGCGGACGCATTTCCGTTCGAAGCCGCGACCATTATCGCCCAACCTAACGCCGGTTCGTGTTAGCGTGTAGGCCGTTGACTCGCCGCGACGCCCTGAGACGACTGGAAGCTTTGCTGCTTGCTTCGCCGTTGCTGCATGCGCAGGCGCCGCACGCGCCGGAGCGGATCGCGCCTCTTGCTGAGCTTCTGAACGCGCTCGAGTTTGAGACCGCAGCCCGCCAGAAGCTGCCAAAGCCGGTTTACGACCATATCGCCGGCGGCTCTGGGGACGAGCGCACTTTACGGCGCAATCGCGAGTTCTTCGAGCGCATCACGTTTCGCCCACGGATGTTGCGCGATGTCTCGAAGCAGGACCTGTCCGTGGAGCTTTTGGCGAGACGCTGTTCACGCCGATCATTGCCGGGCCGAGTGCATTGCAAGGCCGTGCACATCCTGAGGGCGAGCTTGCGGTTCGAACTGGAGCGGCGGCGGCACATGCGCTCGTGGTGGTGAGCGAGCGCACGAGCGCACCGCTCGAACAGATTGCCGCCGCGGCGGATGCACCCTGGTGGCGCCAACTGAGTCCTCAGACGGACTTGGGCGCCCTGGAGGCGGCGGCGCAAGAGGCGGCTTCGCTTGGCGCGCGGGCGATCGTGTTCACGGTGGGCGCCGAAGCTGCGCCGAGACCCGACGCCGACGTGCACAACCAGCAGGCGTCGTCGCTCCCCGGCTCTACTACTGCGCGTCCCGATGCTGTCGCGTCGCTCGAGCGGCTCAAGCGCGGGGTGACGTTGCCGATTGTGGTGAAAGGCGTGCTCACGCCGGGCGATGCGGTGGCTGCGCTCGATGCGGGTGCGGACGGCGTTTGCGTCTCGAACCATGGCGGTCGCATTGTCGACGGCGTTCCGGCTGCGATCGAAGCCCTGCCGGCGGTGGTCGACGCCGTCGCCGGGCGTGCTCCGGTGCTGGTCGACGGAGGTTTTCGCCGAGGTTCCGATGCGCTCAAAGCGCTCGCCTACGGTGCGCGAGGCGTCCTCTAGGCCGCCCGTGCTGTGGGGCTTGGCGGCATGGGGCGCTCCGGGAGTGCAGCGGCTGCTCGAGTTGATGCAGAGCGAGCTCGCGCTGGCGATGGGCTTAGCCGGACAGGCGAGCGTTGCGGAGTTGAGCCGCGACCTGGTCAAGCTGCACCGCTGGTGAGCAGTGGCTAGGGTGGCGCGAACCTTAATGCGTCGTTAGCGCTTCGGTCAGCACGCGGCCGCTCATCTTTGGCATGTTCAGGCCGAGAACGCGGGCGATCGTCGGTGCGATGTCGAGGTTTCTTACGTGGCCGAGCAGGGCTCCTTTGCGCACGTCCGCGCCGGAGAGCAATAGCGAGGTGAACATGCGCGGGTGCGTGGGCAGGTAACCATGCGAGTGCGAGGGCTGTGCAAGCCGCACGCGCTCCATCGGTTTGCCGCCCGGTTTGACGGAGAGATACGTGTCGATGTCGGGCAGGACGATGTACTCGGCGTTGGCGTAGATCGTCTCGCCGAAGTTCGGCAGGCCGAGCGCGTGCAACTCGTCGGGGCGGATCACGCGATTGATCCAGGGGTTTTGCTCGAGCTGTTCGAGCACCTGTTCCAGCTTGCCGCGGTCCGCGGCGGAGAACGACGGCTTGCGTACGATGCGCACGCCCCATCCGCCGCCGCCGAGCTCGATCTTGTCGAGCAGCCCGGCCTGCTCGAAGGGCTGGCGGATGTTCATCTCCCACTCGACCGAATGAAAACCGTGATCGGCGGTGACGATGAAGGTGGTCGAATCCTTGAGGCCCGCTTCTTCGACGGCTTCCATCAGCTTGCCGACGCAGGCGTCGGCGTTGGTTAGCGCGGCTTGCGCTTCGTAGTGGTGCGGGCCGTAGGTGTGCTGGGCCTCGTCGGTGGCCAGGATGTGGATGGCGAGCAGGCCGGGCTTGCGCGTCTTGATCGTGTAAGCGGCGGCGTCGGCCAGGATCATGTCCGCGGCGGGCATGCGCTCGGAGCCGTACCACTCAAAGTAGAGGTCGATGGGGACGCCGGCCTTGGTGAGCTCGTCGAGCACGCTCTTCTTCACCGCGCGGATGTCGCCCTTGTGGTCGTCGGTGAAGACCTCCGGAATGTTGAAGTCGACGGACGGGTCGTCCTTGGTCTCGGGCCAGAAGAACGAGGCGGTTGAGAGGCCCTTTTTCTTCGCGGCGTCGAAGAGCGTGTCGACGGTGACGATCTCAGTGCGCGGCTTGTTCGTGGGGTGGAAGGTCTCGCCGGTCTTCTGGTTCGTCAGGCTGTTGGAGAGCACGCCGTGCAGGCGGGGCTCGACGCCGGTGAGGATCGTGGTGTGCGACGGGTGGGTGACGCTCGGGAATACCGTTTCGCTCGACGCCGCCCAGGCGCCTTCGCGAATCAGCCGCCGGATGTTGGGTAGCTCGAGCTCGGCGTTGAGCAGATGATAGGCGGCGAAGCCGTCAATCGAGACCAGTACGACGTGCTCGGCGGCAAAGGCTGGGGCGCGCAGCAGCAGGGCGCACGACAGGATGAGGCACAGCGCAAGATTTCTCACGCTTCCCAGCATACTCACTCGAGCCGCGTGAGGTAGGGCATGAACGGCGTGACCTCGAACGGCATCTTGTCTTTCGCCGTGCGCAGCTCGACCGGTTTCGCCTCCTTGAGCGCGATCTGGTTCGTCCACAGATCGAGCCGGACACGCGACCCCAGAGGCAGCGCGGCGATCTGTTCCAGTCGCTCTTCTTCGAGCTCCGGCGCCTGCTCGGCGAGCTCCGCCAATCGCAGCAAGCGCTCTGGGCTGGCCAGAGAGTTGCCGAAGTTCGATCGAATGAGGTTGGGCAGATGCGGCGCGCGGCGTTCGAGCGCCTTGAGGAACAATCCGGCCTGGCTCAATTTGTCGCCGTAGGGCGAGCGCTCGAGCATCTCGAGCGCCTTCACGCCCGCGGATTCGATCTCTTCCGGAGAGCGGTCCAGGCGCATGCGGTCGAGGATCTCGGCATCATCGAAGATCGTGAAGTCCGAAAACGCGAACATCGTCTCGGTGCGGTGGCCGAGCGCGATGTGCGCCAGCTCGTCTGAAATGGCCATCGCAAGGCTCGCTTCGTCGGGCAATACATCGATCAGGCCGCGGCTGATGACGATGGATTGGCCCACTGAAAACGTCTCGAGCGGCGTGGTGAGCAGTACGCGGCAGCGCACCTGGAAGCCCAGATCGTTGGTTGCGATCAGGTTGTTGGCGACGGTTTCGAGCACCTCGTCGACGGGGCCGCGCGGGGCGAGCAGGCCGGTGCGCTCGAGGCGCTGCAGCACGTTGTCCTCGGCTTGGCGGACCCATTCGCGGCGGCTCTCGAGCGGCGTGACGTCCTCGGCGCCGCTCGAGTCCTTGGCCGCGTCGTTCTCGCCAATCAGGATGGCGGTCAGCTCTTCGAGCCGGCCGTCGCGGACGGGGTTGTAGTTCCAAAAACGCGACTGCGCGCGAAAGCGCCCGCCGACCTGTTCGGCGTGGTCTTCATCCTGCACGTAGACGAACGAGGGGACCCATAAGTCCGGCTCGACCTGACGGCGCCAGGAGTCGAAGTGAAAGTAAAGCTCTTCTTTCGAGCGCTGCGTGTAGGCGCCGTTGAAGCGCACGATGCGGTAGTCGCGGTCTTCCACCCAGATGCGCCCGACGAAGCGCCCTCCCTCGGCCTCGCGCGGTCGCACGTTGAACACCAGCGCCCGCACTTCGCCCAGGAACTCGCGGCGCAGATACTCGAACTCGTACGTCTCGCGGTTGAGCTCGAAGACGTCCGGCGCGATCATCTGCGCGAAGCCGCGCGGCAGAAATTGCTTGCGCGGCAGCTTGAAGAATAGGAACTTTTCGCGCGCCTGGAAGCCGTCACTCTCGGCGAACGACTGCCAGTCGACGCCCTGGTCGGTGACGGAGACTTTGCCCATCAAATAGTGGTCGCGCATGGCGCCGGCGCGGCCCCTTTTTCATCGTCGGCCGCTTGGATGTAGGTCTCCATGAATGGCTGATAGGCGCGCATACGGTCGATGAAGCGATGCTCCCTGATCGACGATGCGGTCGAGCAGGCGGTCGACGAGCTCGGCCTCGCGCGCCTCGGCGGCGAGCGCAGGAGCGGACGGGCACAGCAGGGCGACGGCGAAGAACAGGGAAAAAAGTCTCATGACTGGCGAGCTCAGTAGGCCAATTGAAAGGCGACGGAAACCGAGAGTGTCGAGTCGACGGGGACGCCGCCGCCTTGGCGGGTTCAAGCGCATCGCGCGCAGGGCTGCGGCGGCGGCTTCATCTAGGCCGTGCCCGAGGCGGCTTACGACGCGTAGCACCGTGACCGAGCCATTGGCGCCGAAGCGCGCTTCGAGTACGACCTCGCCTTCAACGCGCGCTTGGCGGGCTTCGGCGGTATAGACGGGTTTGGGTTTCGAGAGGATCTGGACGGGCGTCGTGCGCGCCTTGGCCCGTACCGGCTCGGTGTTGCGCTGCGCCTTCTCCGCTTTCGCCGTGGCGAATCCGGCCGCGCTGGTGGCGACACGCGGACCGCTTGATTGCGCGACGGCGGCGCTGCCGAAGCCTCCGGCGCCGACCGCGGGCGCGGCCTTGCCGTCGGCTCGCGTCGCCTGCGAGGACGCAAAACCGCCTTGGCGGACTTGCGCCTTGGGCGCTCCGCCCGGCGCACCGCTCATGCCGTGGAAAGCGCCGACTTGCAGGCGCGCCTCTTGCGCGGGGCCTGGGGCCTGGAGCGCGGCGCCCTCAAAACCGGCCATCTTCACGGTCTTGGGCGGAGGCGCGGGCGCGTCCACCTCGAAGCGCTCTTCGGGCAGGGCGAGATTCGGAGCCGCTTCCGCTTCCAGCCGTGGGGCGTCGAGGACCGGCGCCTGCCGCTCGGGCGGCGCTTGCGGGGCGCGCGTGGGCAACTCGAGCCGCGGGGTCTGGCGCCGGAGCCTGCGCGAGGCCGGCGGCGGGGGCAGATCAGCGGGCTGTGTGAGCGCCACTCGTACCGCCGGTGGTGGTACGGACGGAAGCTCGAGCTGCGGCGGCGGAACCAACAGCAAGGCGAGCACGCCCAAGGCGTGCAACGCCACGCTCACGCCCATCGCAGTGGGTTTGTTGCGAACGCTTCCCATTCAGGAAGCAATATCGGCCGCTCCCGGCTTGGAGCTTACCTTTGCGGACGGCGCCGCGTGGTCAATCGTCCAAAGAAACCGCCCCTCAAGGCGTGCGTACGAAAAAGGACACGCCGTTCGAATTGCGCCCGGCGATTGTGAGGGTCAGCACATGTTGGCCCGCCGGGAGTCCCTGCGGAACCTCAAATGAAAGTTGCGCCAACCCGACGAAGCCGGGGCTTAGCGCGGCCCCTAGGACGCGCGCGTCCTGGCCTCCGACCGTCGTTGTGAGTCCGCCTTGCGGCGTGTAGAGCTGCGTGTCGGGCGTGGCGCGCCCGGTCTCGAGCGCGGGGTTCACCAAACCGGCGCCGCTGAAGTAGACCGTCACGATCTCTCCTGGGGCCGCGCCGGATGCCCCTGAGTTGAGCGAACCGTCCTGGTTGACAACGGAAAAGAGTCCGCCGCCGACGTCGAAGACCCCGGGGCCGGCCGCGGCGATCGCGACCGGGACGCGGTTGCTCGTCGCACCGTCGCGCACGACTGTGACGTAGGACGTCATCTGGCCAGCCGTCTCGAACGGCGTCTGGAAGTTGATTTGGCCCGGACTCAGGAACAGCAGAGGCGCCTGGGCGAGCAGCGATCCGTCGGCGGTCTCGAAGCGCACCGACACGCCTTCCACGTTGACGGGCAGGCGGTCCGTCCCGGCGACAAACCCGGGGGCGGCCTGGCCTTCGAACAAGAACTCGCCGTAGAGCGAGCCTAGCGCGCCGGGCGAGAGCGGGACGAGCGGATGCGCGGCGTGCACCACGCCGCCCGCGTTGAGGACCGGGATGCGCGGGTCCGCGCCCACGATCAAGGTGACGGGCAGCGTCTTGGCGGGCGCGAGGAAATTCGCCGGCGTTACGATGACATCCGCGCGGTAGATGGCCGGGCCGAGGCCGGCGGTGTCGAAGATCAAGTTGATCGCGTCCGGAGTGGCGCCGTTCGTCTGCGAGAGGCTGAGCCAGGAGGTATCCGCCGGCTTGATCTCGGCCGACCAGTCGAGCTCCGCGCCGGTGGCGGTGATCTCGAGCGGCCTCGTGACGGGGCCCTCGCCGCGGGCGACCTGCACTTCGACCTGTTCGGGGCCGAGCACGAGCGCACGCCCGCTGGGCGGCGTGTAGTCGAGCCTCAGGTGGAACTCGTCGAGCCCGTTGGCTTCGCGCCCGTTGGCCATGTCCATCGACACTTCCAGCCGTTGGACGTTGCGCAGCATCGCGTCGAAGTCCTCGGGGCCGTCGAGGTGCAGCCAGTTCTCGGCGTCGATGGGCACGCGGAAGCGGACCCATTCGTCGCGGGCGCGCGCGCCGGACCATTCGAACACCGAGCCGTTGCCATAGAGGCGCAGCCGCACGGCGTGGAACGGGAAGGCGCCGTCGATGCGGCGGTACCAGAATTCGTACCAAGGGCGGTTGAGCGCGGAGAGACCTGTGATGAACTTGGGCGGCGCGACTACCCAATCGACATCGCGCAGGCCGCCGTCGATCATCAGCAGGTAGCGCTCGGAATCCTTGCCGCCCAGGCCGGTCACGACCGCTGCGTTCTGTGTCCCGGTGATGGCTCCGGGGACGGGAGAGGCGGGGAAGTTGCGCGTCCAGCCGTCGTTGCCGCTCTCGAAGTCGGACGAAGCGGGGCCGCCGGGGCCGCTGGGCGTCTCGGGTGGTCCGCCGGTGAAGACGATGTTGTCGAGGTCGGCGAGCTCGGGACCGGCGGCGTGATCCATGCTGATCTCGATGCGGGCGACGTTGCTCAAGGTTTGCTCGAACGTGGCCGTACCGGACGTCCGCGTCCATTGGCCGGGCTCGAGCGGGACGACGACTTTCGTCCAGTCCTCGGCCGGCGGCGGGTCTCCAAACCAGCTCCAGACCGCGCCGGCGCCCAGGATGCGGACTTCCTTGCGAAAGACCGGGATGCCGCCGTCGAAATGGCGAAAGTCATAGACGAGCTGCGCGTTTGAGAACCGCGAGAGGTCGCCGAGGAACTTCGCCGGCGCAACGGCAAACTCGCGCAAGGGCCCGTTGCCGTCCTGGATGCGCAGAAAGCCGGCCGGGTCCCGGGCGAGCGCTGCGTCGGAGTCGCCAAGGCTTGCGCCCGGGATAGACGAGGGCGGGAAATTGCGCGTCCAGCCTTCGTCGTTTAAGTCGAATGTGGAAGTGATGAAGGACTGCTGAACGCCGGCGAGCTGGACCGAATAGCGGATCTTGGCGCGGATCGGCGTGTTGAGTGAGCGAACCTCGAGCGCGGCGTAGTAGCGCCCGGTCTGCAAAGGCGGCGCGCCGGTCGGCGAAAGGAAGATGCCTTCGGCCGCGCCGGCCACGGAGGTCGAAGAGAAGTCCGCCGCGATTGTGCCGGCGGGCGTACGCGCCGGCGGCTGACCGAAGCGTAGGTAAAGATCGACGTCCTGATCCGGAGAACCGACGGTTACTTCGACAATGGCCCAGGTCGCCCCGGCGGGAACGTCGAAGGTCAGCTGGTCATAGAGAAACGGCTCGGTCTGGGGTTCGAGCACGACCTCGCGCTCCACGCCGGGCAGCAGCTCAACGGCCGGCAGCGCCGAGGGGGCGACCAGTCCAAGCAAGAGGAAAAGGAGAAGACGAGCGCAACCGGGCACGCCTCTACGCTAACGCGTTCCGCCCGCTGGGCCAAGACCAGCGCAGGGACAGAATGTGTCTTTCAGAGCCGCGCCGACAGGGGCGGAGGTAATTCCAGCCTTACTCCGTCGGCGGCGCGACCGCGCCCGGCGGCTGGTAGACCGCCATGACCTCGTCGACTGCGGCGTCAAGCTTGAGTCGGCCGTGCTCGAGCCACAGCGCCCGGCTGCACATCGACTTCACGATCGCCAACGCGTGCGAGACGACGAGCATCGTTGCCCGCCGGCTGCCATCTGTCCCACGCGCTGGATGCACTTGGCCTGGAAGCGCGCGTCGCCCACGGCGAGCACCTCGTCGAGCACCAGGATCTCCGGGTCGACATGGATGGCGATGGCGAAGCCTAGCCGCGCCACCATGCCGCTCGAGTAGGTGCGCAGGGGCTCGTCGAGGAAGCGTTCGAGCTCGGAGAAGTCAACGATGGCGTCGAACTTGGCGGTCACTTCCGGTCGGGTCAGCCCCAGCAGCGAGGCGTTGAGCACGATATTCTCGCGGCCGGTCAGGTCGGGGTGGAAGCCCGTGCCGAGCTCGAGCAAGGCGCTGAGCCGGCCGGTTCGCCGCACCTGGCCTGAGGTCGGCGCGGTGACCCCGGCGATGATGCCGAGCAGGGTGCTCTTGCCGGCGCCGTTGCCGCCTACAATGGCTACCTTTTCTCCCGGCTGGATCGAGGCGTTCACGTCGCGCAACGCCCAGAACGCTTCCGGTCCGCCGCGCAGGCGCCGGGCGGCCCTGCGCGCCAGCAGGTGCGGCGCGGGCTCAGGTCATAGCGCTTGCTCAGGTCTTCGATGTGGATGGCGCCCATCGTCAGGTCCCTAGAGGTAGTCGGAAAAGTTGCGCTCGATGCGCTGGAAGATTGCGGCGCCAGCGATGAGCGTCAGGATCGAGACCACGCTCAACTTGGCCAAGGTGCCGACGTTGGGCGGTTCGCCCGCGAGCAGGACCGTCCGGGTCAGCAGGATCACCGCTGCGATTGGATTGAGCTCGTAGAGCCAGGCGTACTTCTGCGAGACCCGGTCGAAGCTGTAGAAGATCGGAACGATCCAGAACAGCACCAGGTTCGTCGACTCCACGACATAACGCATGTCGCGGAAGTAGACATCGAGCGCGGAGAAGCCGAGCGCCATGCCGCAGACGAATACCAACTGCAGCAGCACGATTACCGGCAGCCATAGCCAGTTCAACGAAATGCCAATCACCAAGCCACAGGCGACCAGCAGCAGCCCGAGCTGGATGAAGTAGTGCAGCGAATTCGCCAGCACGACCGAGATCGGCAGTAGCGCACGCTGGAATGGCACCTTTTTGACTAGGGCCGTGTTGTCGATCACCGAGTTCGTCCCCATCGACCAAGCGAGGGTGAAGAAGTTGAACGGCAGAAGCCCCATCAACACGAACAGCGGGAAGTACTCTTGCTCATTCGGAATGATGACGGTGAACACAAAGGTCAGCACGCTCATCATCACCAGTGGGTTGACGAGCGACCAGAAGATGCCCAGGGACATGTTCCGGTAACGAACCTTAAAGTCCTTCGCGATGAGGTTGCGCAGGACGAAGAGGGACTGTGCGGTATCGGCCGTCATCGATCAGGACGGACCTGAAAGGCGCTCGGAAAGCACGGGCCGGGAAGCGCCCGGGCGTCTCCCTACTGTAACCGTTTTGAGGACGTGGACGGAAAGCGGCCGGCGTCGGGCCGCTTCAGAAAAGAAGGGGGCCTATCGGCGCAACTATTCGACGGGGACGCCTGCGCGAGCCGCCTGCACCATGTTGAGCATGATTAGATCCGCTGGGCGGAACCGCATTCGCGCAAGATTGCGCACCGACGGGCCGTCTGCGTTCAACCGCTCGGCGACGAGCGTTTCCAGCTCGTTCGACGAGATGCCTAGCGCCGCCGCCGCCTCCTCGAAGTTAAATTCCGCCTTGCCGGCCGGAAGACTCAAGTGTATGACGTCCATGGTCTTTGTTTTTGGGGAGGGGTATCCCTCTCCTACTGGCCTGATTGTAGGAATGGGGCCGGCGGGCCAGGAATCCGCGAATTCGCCTAGTTCCCTAGTCGGCTTACCCGATATCCCTCAGGGCGGGCCTGTAAGCCCGGGGGTATGACTTCCGGCTAGGGGGAGCCCTAGTTCAGTCGAACAGGAACGTCCAGACGAGCACGGTGAGGGTGTGGGTGACAGCGGCGGCCGGCACGCCCTGAGCCTCCCTCCAAGCCCCGCCGTAGAACCAACCCGCGACCGCCGCGGTGATCGCGAACCCCCAGTTGGGGAACCCGCCGTTGCCCAGGTGGACCGATCCGAAGGCGAGTGAGGCGAAGATGCGAGCCGGCGCGTCGGAGCGCAACGACCCGCTGAGCAGGTTCTGCAATACGCCACGGAAGCAGAGCTCTTCGGCGAGCGCCGTAACAAAATAGATTCCGATCCCTTTGGCCAAAATGCCGGCATAGGCTTGCCACGCCCCAAAGCGGTCGGGCTGCCAGTGCGCGAAACCGGTCGCCCAGGCCGTCGCAAGCGTGAAGGGCAGCGAGACCAGGAACCAGCGGAAGCCGATGGCGAGGTCTCGCTTGTGCAGGTTGAAGCGGTAGTCGACGTCATCGACGCCGCGCAGGCAAAGCATCGCGAAGGCGCCCAGCGGGATGACCATGAGCTTGCCCAAAAAGTCGAGCCGCTTGATGGGATCGCCCGGGGCGGGGAAGATCTCGAGAAACAGGTCGGTCAGCCCGCTCACCAACGGCGAGGCCAACACGGCGATCAGCAAGACGTCCTGCCAGTGCAGCTTCTGGTCGTGGACGGGGAACACGACGAACAGAAAAGACGCGAAGAGGGCGATGGCCGCAAGGATGGCGAGCGAGCTCCATGCGAAATAGCCCAGCGGTAGCGCATAGAGCAGATAGGGCAGAAGCGACGCGGCCGCCAACGCTGCGGCGAAGCGGGCCGGCGGTAAAGCCTGCCTCAACCGCTCGCGGACCGGTGGGAAGCCGGCCGCCAAGTAGAGTGAACCTTGCGCCAGAATCGCCGCTACAATAGGGGCCGCGGTCCCCGCTGGGATTTGTTTGACGTAGGCAAAGGCTCCGCCGGCAACCGCGAGCAGCGGCAGAACGATGGCCAACGTGATCCAGAAGCTGTGCAGCGCCCCGGGCAAAGCGTTAGTGTATCTGGCCGCGCTGGCTTGTTTTCCGCTGGCCGCGCAACAGGCTCCGCCGAAGGACCTGCTTGCGCGCGTCGCCGAACAGGGCAGCCTGTTTGAGCAGGAGCGCGCCCAATACACTTATCGCCAGACCTTTCACTTCTTCGAGATGGACCGCCACGGCGTTCGCTCAGGCGATTACTTCGAGGTGCGCGACGTTCTGTTTAGTCCCGAGGCCGAACGTACCGAGGAATTCGTCAAAGGTCCAATCGATCGCCTCAAGCGCATTCGCATGACCGAGGAGGACTTCCGCGACATTCGGGACATGCAGCCGTTTGTGCTCACGGAAGACACGCTCTGGCTCCATGAGTCGAAGTACCAAGGCGAGGAGATCGTCAATGGCCGGCGCTGCTTCGTCTATCGCATTCGACCACGGCAACTCCTCGAGGGCCAGCGTCTGCTGGATGGTCAGATCTGGATCGACGGCGAGTCATTGCAGGTTGTGCAGAGCGCCGGCCAGCCGGTTCCGCAACTCTACCGCACAGAAGACTCGAACCTGTTCGCGCGCTTCATGACGGTGTACGAGCCGATCGACGGCAAGTACTGGTTCCCTGTGAAGACCGTTGCCGACGACACTCTGCCATTCAACAGCGGTCCTATTCGCGTGCGCTACGAGATCGACTTCGCCAATTACAAGCGCTTCTCCTCCGATTCGACCATCACATTCGACCCGGTCGCGCCCTGAGCGAACCACGAGAGAACCGCAAGCTAACATGAGGTGCTCATGACGCAGCGGTCTCCAACAATACTGGATCGCTACAAGCGTGTCCGCAGTCTCTCCGCGCAGCTTTGCGAGCCTCTCGAGCTGGAAGACTGGGTCATCCAGTCGATGCCGGACGTGAGCCCGCCCAAGTGGAATCTGGCGCACACGAGCTGGTTCTTCGAGACCTTCCTGCTCAAACCCTCCCTGCCGGGCTATCGCGAATTTCATCCTCTTTTTGGTTTTCTATTCAATTCCTACTACGAAGCGGTGGGCGAACGGCATCCGCGGCCAGCGCGTGGGATGCTTTCGCGACCGACGGTCCAGCAGGTGCTCGCCTATCGCAACCACGTGGATGAGGCCATGGCGCGTTTGTTGGAGGGGAGCGAAGCCGAAGCGCTGCATCCTCTCGTCGAGCTCGGATTACACCACGAGCAGCAGCATCAGGAGCTCTTGCTCACCGACTGCAAACACATCCTGGCAGGCAACCCACTGGCCCCCACGTACCGGGGGCAGCCTGAGCGAAAGCAGAAGGCGGCGTCGCTCGCGTGGCTGGACTACGACGGCGGCGTCCAAGCGATTGGACATGAGGGCAAGGGGTTCTGTTTCGACAACGAAGGACCGCGGCACGATGTGCTTCTGCAGCCCTACCGATTGGCATCACGTCTGACGACGAACGCCGAGTATTTGGAATTCCTGGAAGACGGCGGCTATCGCCAACCTCGCTGGTGGCTGTCGCTCGGCTGGGCTCAGGTTCTCGAGCACGGTTGGGATGCGCCGTTGTACTGGCGCAAAGTGGATGGCCGCTGGCACAACTTCACGTTGTCAGGTCTGCGGCCGGTCGAGCCCGATGAGCCTGTCTGCCACATCAGCTATTTCGAGGCAGACGCCTACGCAGCTTGGCGCGGCAAGCGCTTGCCAACGGAGGCCGAGTGGGAAGTCGCCGCGCGCGCCGAGCCGATCACCGGAAACTTGCTCGACGACGAAACGTTCCATCCCGCGGCAGGGTCGAACGAAGGCGGGCTCGGCCAAGTCTACGGCGATGTCTGGGAGTGGACGTCTTCGCCGTACACGGCCTACCCAGGGTACCGAGCTCCGGAGGGCGCCGTCGGCGAGTACAACGGCAAGTTCATGTGTAACCAATACGTGTTGCGCGGCGGATCGTGTGTGACCCCGGCGGACCACATTCGCGCCACCTATCGAAATTTTGTCCCGCCGGAAGCCCGCTGGCAGTTCAGCGGCATTCGATTGGCGGATTCTTGAGATGCACACCACGACAATTCATTTCGTCGACATGCACCCGGCCCCGAGCGACCTGCGCGCTGAGGCGCTGGAAGGCCTGCAAGCTTCGCCCAAGTATTTGCACCCGAAGTTCTTCTATGACCGCGCCGGTTCGGAGCTGTTCGAGCAGATTACCCAGACGCCGGAATACTACCCGACCCGGACCGAGATCGCCGTGCTCGAGCAGCGCGCCGCCGAGATTGTCGCCCGCTTCGGTCCAAACCCCCTGGTGATCGAGTTTGGATCCGGCGCCAGCCGCAAGATCCGCATCCTGCTCGACGCGCTCGGCGGCAAGCCGGCGCGCTACCTGGCGCTCGACATCTCGCGCGATCAATTGATCGACTCAGCGGAGGCGCTTTCGGACGCTTATCCCAATCTCGATGTGTGGGCCGTTTGCGCCGACTATACCCAGCCGATCACACTGCCCGCCGAGGCGTTGGAAAACGCCGGGCGCCGAGTCGCGTTCTTTCCCGGTTCGACGATTGGTAACTTCTCCGCCGCGGAAGCCCAGCGGTTCCTGCGTTCGACGGCGCGGATGGTGGGCGAAGGCGGGGCGATGCTTCTGGGTGCGGACCTGGTGAAGGATACCGCCGTGCTGAACGCCGCCTACAACGACGAGGCTGGGTTGACGGCTGAGTTCAACCTCAACCTGTTACGTCGGCTCAATCGCGAGATCGGCGCGCGCTTCGACCTTTCCACGTTCCGCCACAAAGCGTTCTACGACGAGGCCAAAGGCCGCATCGAGATGCACTTGGTGAGCTTGATCGACCAGACCGTCGACGTTGCCGGCCAGGCGATCATGTTCCGGGAGGGCGAGACGATCCATACCGAGAGCTCCCACAAGTTCACGCTCGAAGGTGTACGGCAGTTGGCGGAGCGCTGTGGCTTCAAGCCCGTGGACGTCTGGACAGACCCTTCGTGCTACTTCAGTCTGCATTGGTTGGAAGCGCGCTGACCGGAGCGCGGGGCCGCGATGCTAGACTCTTGAGCATATGCGGTACCTGCAGGCTGGCAGCCGGCAACTCGTGGCCTTGGAGCCGGATCACGATGTGATTCGGAACCTCGTCCAGCAAGCAGGCTTTGAGTGTTCAATCGAAGAGAACGCCCGCCAACTCGTGCTCGAGGTCAAGCCTTCGGCCGAAGGCGACTCGCTGCTCTTGTTTGACGCAGCCCAACCATCCAATCTCGGCTGGTTTTCGCGATGCCAGTTCTATGTCGACGGGTTCACCGGCGCGGTTTTGCAGACGCCGCTGACTGTGGCGAATTGCATCGAGGATGACTTCCGTCCGGCCCTCAACCGCATGCGGATCGCGCTTTCCACTGAGCTACCCGCGGGTTTCCGGCTTCCAGGCCGCCAGAACCTGAGTGAGCAAGTCGTCTACGCGCTGCTCTATAACTTGCTGACAGCATTGCGCGAGACTGGCGTCGCGGTGTGTGGGAAAGGCAGCGTGCAGCCCCTGGCCGGCGCGCCCAAGCGCACGGACAGCCGCCGCGGTCGGCAATAGGTCTCCCCGCCCGCGGGGAGTACTTCCATCAGGTTCTCGTAATAGGAAAAGTCAGGGTGTCACGGGGTACTTCCGTACCGATTTTTTTTGAATCGTTCGGCCTATTGAGGGGAATTCCTCCCCCATGGCACACTGCTCGTGTACCAGGGACGACGCGCTGGGCTCACCGGGGGGACAGAGTTCAGCGTTGTCGATGGGCCGGTCCGGGCGTCGGACCGGCCTATTTTTTTGTGGCCAATTCCCAACTGTCCGGGCTTGCTAGAATTGCCGACGGAGGCATTTCCCGCCGTGTCGCAGAACAAAACCTGGAATCGTCGTCATTTCCTGGCAGCTGGAGCTTCTCTGGCCGCCGCATCCGCCGCTTCGGCGTCCCCGCAGCGGTCCACGAGCGCGAATGACGGCGTGCAGGTCGGCATGATCGGCGTCGGCGGACGAGGCTCGAGCCTGATGCGTCTAGTCCTCGGGATGGAGAAGGGCGGCACGCCCGTCCACATCCAGGCTGTCTGCGACGTCTACGAGAAGCGCAAGCAGCTTGCCCAAGAGGCAACCAAGGCTGAGTTCGCGACGCTGGACTACCGCGAGGTCCTCGCCCGGCCGGACATCGACGCCGTGATTGTGGCGACGCCCGACCACTGGCACGCGCAGATCGCCATCGACGCCATGCGCGCCGGCAAGGACGTCTACCTCGAGAAGCCGATGACCCACACCATCGAGGAGGCCAAAGAGGTCGTCCGCGTGGTGAACGAGACCGGACGCGTGCTCCAAGTCGGCTCGCAGACGACTTCGCGCGACCAGTGGTGGAAGGCGCGCAAGGCCATCCAGGACGGCATGATCGGCAAGCTGATCTCGAGCCAGGGCTCCTACCATCGCAACTCGCTCGCCGGGGAATGGAACTCGACGCCGGAGCGCGGCAACGGACGCGGCTGGGCGATCGAGCCCGACGCGGGCCCGGACGGCAAGGGCGTCAACTACATCGACTGGAACATGTGGCTCGGGCCGGCGCAGAAGCGCGACTTCGACCCGCAACGCTACTTCCGCTTCCGCAAGTTCTGGGACTACTCGGGTGGCATTGCGACCGACTTGTACTACCACGTCGTCGCGCCACTGCAGATCTGCTGGGGCGAGCCGCAGTTCCCCTATCGCGTCGTGTCGAGCGGCGGCATTTGGGCGTTCCCTGACCGCGAGGTGCCGGATACGTTCAACCTGCTGGCGGACTTCTCCAAAGGCCACTCGCTCATCCTGAGCGCGTCGATGGCAAATTCGGTGCACATCCCGGGCCTGATCCGCGGCCAGAAGGGCACGATCACCATGGTCGACCACGGCCGCTTCGAGGGCGACACCGACCACATCACGGTCGCCTCGGAGCCGATCTATCAGGACGAGTTCGTCAAGAAGTTCGGCTACATGGCGGTGGACATCCCCGTGGCGCAGACGCCTGAGGATGCGCACATGCTCAACTTCCTCGAGTGCATCAAGACGCGGGCGAAACCGAACCTGACGCCAACACGGGCTACCACGCGCAGGTCATCATCTCGATGGGCGTGCAGAGCTTCCAGGAGAGCAAAGTGCTGTTCTGGGACCCCAAAGCGGAGAAGGTCGTCTACGATCCGCCGGCGGTCTAGCCGTGTCGTTGGCCAAGATCCTCATTTTCGCCGGGCTGGGCATTGCTGCTCTTGGAGTAGTCGTGCTCGTAGCGGGAAAGCTGGGCGTGCGGCTCTTTCAACTGCCGGGCGACGTGGTTTGGCGCGGCAAGAACACGACGGTCTACTTCCCCATCGTGACCTCGATTGTGCTGAGCGTCCTGTTGACGCTCGTGCTTTCGTTGTTCACGCGACGCTGATTTTTTTGCGTGAAGGCGAATCCTTTTCAGGTCGCGCGTCTCTACCTCTATGGATGCGGCAATTGAACGCCGCAACATGGAGGTTCGAGATGGCAAACCTACTCTGCAAGAACGAAGGCGGGCTTGACCGTGGAGTTCGCACTGTCGCGGGTTTGGCGTTGGTTGCCGGGGCGGCGATGGGACCGCTGGCGCCGTGGGGCTGGATTGGCGTCGTTCCGCTGGCGACCGGTTTGATGGGAACCTGCCCGCTCTATAGCTTGATGGGAGTTTCGACTTGCCCGACGCCGCCGTCCGCAGCGACGAAGAGCTAATCGAGAAAGCCAGCGCGGGGGACCGTGCCGCGTTTCGCCTGATCGCGGAACGCCATGGCCCCGCACTGTTCCGCTATGCGCGGACGCTCACGGCGCATCGCGAAGACGCCGAGGACGTGCTGCAAGAGGCGTTGCTCTCGGCATGGCGGACGCTGTCGAGCTTCCGCGGGGACGCGTCGCTGCGGACGTGGCTTTTCACCATCCTGCGGCATTCCGCTTATCGGCTCAATCGGCGACAAGCGCAGGCCCCGCAAGCCTCGGGCGACATCGAAGCGCTTGGACGCGCGGCGGGATGGGGTGGCAAGGATCCAGAGACTCTGGTGAGTTTGGCGGAGGATCGCAGTCGCCTGCAAGGCGCCTTGCGCTCACTCGAGGCGGATGATCGGGAGATCCTGCTGCTGCGCGATCTGGAAGGTATGAGCGGCGAGCAGGCAAGGGAAGTGCTCGGACTGTCGTTGGCGGCCATGAAGAGCCGCCTCCACCGTGCGCGGCTGCGCCTGGCGGCGGCGATTCGCTGCGGGAGGCAAGCGTGATTCCAGAACAACGAGAAGTCGCAGGCTTGTATTGTTTTGAGGTGCTCGACCGGCTGTCAAGCTATCTCGACGGCGAGCTAGGGCCAGGAGAACGCGAGCGCGTGGAAGCGCACGTGAGCGGCTGCGATTGGTGCGAGCGCTTTGGGGGAGAGATGGCGGGGTTGGTGCGTACGCTCCGCAGTCAGCTTGGTGAGCCCGAACCGCTCGATCCTCAGTTGCTCGAGCGAATCGGAATTTAACCGCCGGATTTTCTTTCTGAAAATCCGGAATTTCCTGTTGCAATCTCGAAAAACCTGAGTTACCCTCTGGTGAGTGGTGCTTAGGCCATGACGGTGCAGGAGAACAAACTGTCCTCGCCCTGTCGCCATGCCGAGCGCTCCACGAGTCTGTTTTTCTTGGAGGCAATTCGCAATGAACGATAGCGGCGACATGCGGCGATCTGAACGCCTTCCACAGGGCTCGTGGGTATCCATGGCCTCTAAGGGCCGACGAATCCCCTTCTGAAAATTCAGTTTCCAAGGCTCGCGTGCGGGTCGCTGGAGAACGGTTCTCGCTTAATCGACAAACTTCGTTCTTCGACTTTTCATCCGTGCGCGATTTTCTGGCGTAAATGGCTTCTCGCATTCCGAGTCGGAACGCGAATGAGTTGCGGCGTCACGCGCGCCTTTTTCGAGCGGGTCGGCGTGGAACGGTTATCTGGTAGAGGCCGAAAGGCTGCCGGTTCAATTCCGGCCGGCTCCACCATGATGCCGTCGCTCCCCTGAAAAGGAGCATCTCCGTTCTGCAAATCTCATCCGCTCGTTTGTTGCGTTGGCAAGGAGTTCGAAACGGGTCGGAGGTTGACGGTTATCCGGTAAGTCCTTGCAAGACTCGCGGTTCGATCCCCGCCGGCGCGAGGGAAACCAAGGTTGAAACCCGTCAACCACTAGCTCATCCGTTTCGTTGTTGCAGGAGGAAGAAGACCATGCGGAATTATCTCTACCAGCTGGTTGGCGGGCCGGTCCCGCAGAGCGAGCCGATCACTGGCCGCGAGCGGGAGATGGTCCGCAATTCGAACGGGGGCCATGTGTTTCCGGTCGATGACTGGACGCGCTTGGAGCGCTTCCTGATCCTCGGCGCGGAGGGTGGAAGCTTCTATGCGAGCGAGCGTGCGCTCGCGCTCGAGAACGCCCAGGCGGTTAAGGTGCAATCGTCGAGGATGGGCTGCGGGCCGTGCGGCTGATCGTGAAGATTAGCGAAGCGGGTCGCGCCCCGAAGAACGATCCGGCGCTGTTCGCCCTGGCGATTGGTGGCAGCTTATGGCGACCCGCGCACGCGCCGGGCGGCGTTTCGTGCGCTGCCGGTGGTGGCGCGCACAGGAATCGCACCTGTACCCGCTTCGCGGCCTATGCGGGCTCGGGATGCGGATGGGGACGCGGGCCAGCGCAACGCTATCGGCGGCTCGGTACCTGGCGGGCGATACGGCCGGCCTGGCCTACCAGGCGGTCAAGTACCGCCAGGCGCGACGGCTGGAGCCACCGCGACCTGCTACGGCTGGGTTTCTCACCCGAAGACCGACGGCGCGCGCAATGCACTGTTCGGTTGGGCTGCGTATTGTGGGCACGATCGAGGCCCGGCCGTTGGCCGGAGCTTGCCGTGGTCGAGGGCTTCGAACAGGCGCGAGCAGCCGCTCGGGGCGGGCGGTCGCGGCCCTGGTGCGCAAGTTCGGGCTCACGAGCGGGAGAAAGCTCCCGACCGCGTTCCTGGACTGCGCGAGGTGTGGCTCGCGCTGTTCGAGCGCATGCCGCTGGGGGCGCTGGTGCGGAACCTGGCGACCTTGACCCGCGTGGGCGTGCTCGCGCCGTTGAGCGACGAGACGGCCTGGCGTGGTCGAGCGCCTTGCGATGCGCAGGCGCTGCGCCAGGCGCGCCTGCATCCGGTGGCGATCCTCGCCTCCCTGCTGACCTACAGTGCCGGCCAGGGCGCGCGTGGACGGCACGATTGACGCCGGTTCCGCGATCGTCGACGCGCTTGACGCGCTGCTTTCGAGCGAGGGTTCGAGACCGTCGAGGCTTCGGGGCGGCGCTTCTATCTTGGGCTCGACGTTTCGGGCTCGATGAGTTGGGAGAGGTCTCGGGCGTCCCGGGCCTGACCCCCGCGTTGCGGCCGCGGCGATGGCCATGGTCATCGCGCGCACCGAGCCGCACCATCACGAAGAAGCGGCCTTCGCGCACCGCATGACGGAAGCTGAGGTCGCCGCGTCGGACTCGTTGGCGGACGTCTGCCGCAAGACGGACGCTGTGCCGTTTGGGGCGACCGACTGCGCTTTGCCGATGCTCGACGCGCTCGAGCGGAAGCTGGCCGTCGATTGCTTCGTCGTGTTGACCGACAGCGAGACTTGGTTCGGGGACGTCCACCCGGCCGAGGCGTTGAGGCGCTACCGGGCGGAGACTGGGATTGCCGCGAAGCTGGTGGTCGTCGGGATGATCTCGAACGGCTTTTCGATCGCGGACCCCGAGGACGCGGGAATGCTGGACGTGGTCGGTTTCGACACGGCCGCGCCGAGGGTGATCACGGACTTCGCACGCTAGTGTGAACGGGGCGGCGGCAGCGGCGAGCCGCCGCCCCAGGGAAAAGAACGCGTAACGGAGAACCGCCATGAAGATGCTTTATGACGTAATCCCCTACTGGGGTGAAGAGCCCGACGAGCAAACCCAGATGCAGATGGCGGCTTGCGAACGCACCGCGGATCGCGTGGCGTTCATGGCGGACCATCACCTGGGTTATGCGGTGCCGGTTGGCGGCGTGGTCGCGTACCGCGAGCACATCTCGCCCTCGGGCGTGGGCTACGACATCGCCTGCGGCAACAAGGCCGTGCGGCTCGACGCCGACGCGGACGAGGTCCGCGCCAAAATCGACGTGATCATGGATGACGTCTTCTCGGCGCTCGAATTCGGCGTTGGGCGGCGCAACCAGGAGTCGGTCGACCACGAACTGTTCGACGACACCGCTTGGAAGCTCGAGTCCGTGGCTAAGCTCAAGGAGATGGCGCGGAAACAGCTCGGCACGATCGGTTCGGGCAACCACTACGTCGACTTATTCGTCGACGAAGAGGACCGCGTATGGGTCGGCGTCCACTTTGGGAGCCGCGGGTTGGGCCACAAGACCGCAACCTGGTTCTTGCGCAAGGCCGGGGCGACGGATGCCATCCACGCCCAGCCGGCGATGCTGCACGTGGAGTCGCAGCTAGGCCAAGAGTACATCGAGGCCATGCAACTCGCTGGGCGCTACGCCTACGCAGGCCGTGATTGGGTCTGCGCGCGCGTCGCGAAGATCCTGGGGGCGAAGATCGTGGAGGAAGTTCACAACCACCACAACTTCGCTTGGAAGGAGGAGCACTGGGGCGAGACGCTTTGGGTCGTGCGCAAGGGCGCGACGCCGGCGTTCCCAGGGCAGCTCGGCTTCGTTGGCGGCTCGATGGCGGAAGAGGCGGTGATCCTGAAGGGCAAGGAAGCCCCGAGCCCGGAAGGACGCGTCGAGCAACAGATGGCGCTGTATTCAACCGTCCACGGCGCCGGACGTGTGTTGTCGCGTTCGCGTGCACGCGGAAAGGTGAACAAGCGCACTGGTGAGGTGTTGCGCCGGCCCGAGGTCACCAGCGACATGCTGCGGCAGTCGGTGGCCGAGGCGGGCGTGACCCTGCGCGGCGCGGGCGTCGACGAGAGCCCGCACTGCTACAAGCGGCTCCCCGAGGTTCTCGAGGAGCACGCGGAAACGGTCGAGATCGTCCACCGGCTCAAGCCCATCGGCGTTGCCATGGCTGGGCCGGAGATCTTCGATCCCTACAAAGACTGAGGATTGGGCCCGGGGCGGGCGTGCTTGCTCCGGGCAAAACCGACAATTTGCAGAATTCAGTCAAACGTTTGAATGCGCCATTCGCTACAGTGAAACGAAATGTCTCATTTGCCACTCCTCCGCAGCCGGGTGCTGCTCGGCCTCACAGCCTTTGCAGCCGTTTGGTTCGCCGCCTGCACGAATAATTCAACCGCGGAGGCGCCGCCACCGCCGCCTCCTACCGTTTCCGTCGTGGAGCTTCGCACCGAAGACGTCCCGATTTATAGCGAGCACGCCGCGCAGACTTTTGCGCGCGACATGGTCGAAGTGCGTGCTCGCGTCGACGGATTCATTGAAAAGCGGTACTTCGAGGTTGGCTCCATGGTCAAGGCCGGACAGCTTCTTTACAGGCTGGACGTGCGGCCGTATCGCGCCGAAGTTGCGAAGGCGCGCGGCGATCTCGCCCAAAGCGAGGCCAATCTCGATTTTGCCAAGCGGCAAGTTGCGCTGGCCCAGGCTGAGGCGGATTTGGCGCAGTCCGAGGCCAACTTGCTCAAGGCCCGCAACGACGTGAACCGGTTGCGCCCGCTCGTCGAGCAAGACGCCGCCCCCAAGCAGTCACTCGACGATGCGCTTGCGGCGCTGGAGGCAAGCCAGGCAAATGTGGACGCCTGGCGCGCGAACGTCGAGCAGGTACGCCTGTCGACCTCGACGCAAGTGAGCAGCGTGGAAGGCGAGGTGGAGGCTAACCGCGCGATGTTAGAGACGGCGGAGCTCAACCTCGAGTACGCCTCGATTCGCGCACCCATCAGCGGCCGCATCGGCGATACGCGGGTGCAGGTCGGCGGTTTGGTCACGCGCAGCTCGCCGGAGCCCCTGACCACCATCGTGCCCCTGGACCCGATCTGGCTACGCTTCCAGGTCAGTGAAGAAGAGGTTCTGCTCTATCAAGGCTTGGTCGCTCAAGGCGCCAAGGGGCCGGCGCTGGAGCTCGTCTTGGCCGATGGCAAGCAATTCCCACATCCGGGGCGTCTGGAGAACACGGTCAACCAAGTGGACCCAAAGACGGGCACGCTGGAGGTGCAAGCCACTTTCCCCAACCCTGAGCACACACTGCTGCCCGGCCAGTTTGGACAGGTTCGCGTCCGCACGACCGACAAAACAGACGCCATCCTGATTCCGCAGCGCGCGGTCACCGAGATGCAGGGCCTGCAGTCGGTCATGGCCGTTGGGCCTGACAACAAAGTCGTCGTACACGGCATCCAGACGGGCGCTCGCGTTGGCGACCGCTGGGTCGTCGAGAGCGGCCTGAAGGCCGGCGACCGGATCATCGTCGAAGGCTTGCAGAAGGCGAGGCCAGGGTCGGTCGTCGAGCCGAAGCCATATCAACCGCAATCCCAACAACCGGCCGGGGCCGGCGGCGCCTGAGCGCGAGAGGAGACTCGAACCCATGGCGAGATTCTTCATCGACCGGCCCGTCTTCGCGATCGTGATCGCCATCGTCACGGTGATCCTCGGCGTTGTCGCGATTCCCAGCCTCCCGGTGGCGACCTATCCGCAGGTCGTTCCCCCCGTTGTCCAGATCACCGCCGCCTATCGCGGCGGCAACTCGCAGGATCTCGAGAAGACCGTCGCACAACCTATCGAGCAGCAGCTCGTGGGTCTCGACGGCCTACTCTACTTCACCTCGCGTAGCTCCAACGACGGCCTATTGGCCATCGACGTTACCTTCGAGCTCGGAACCGACATCGACATCGCCACGGTCCAGACGCAGAACAAGGTCAACGTGGCCATGCCGCTGCTACCTCCCGAGGTGCAACGCGAAGGTGTCGTCGTCAAGAAAGTCTCCTCGCAGTTCTTGATGGCGGTGCCGCTGTTCGCCACCGACGAGCGCTACGACGCGGTGTTCTTGAATAACTACGCCACCATTAACCTCGTCGACCAGATCGGCAGCATCCCCGGCGTGGGTGAAGCGCGTTTGGCCGCCAAGCAAGATTACGGCATGCGCGTCTGGGTGAACCCCGACAAGCTGGCCAAGCTCGGGCTGACGCCTACGGACATCACGCAGGCCATTCAGGCGCAGAACCGTCAGAACGCCGCCGGCTCCATCGGCCAGCCGCCCGTTCCGGGGAACTCGGACTTCCAGTACCCGGTGAACGCCACCGGCCGCTTGCTCGACGCCGAGCAGTTCGGCAACGTCATCGTGCGCTCGACATCGGACGGCTCGCTGTTGCGCGTCAAAGATGTGGGGCGCGTCGAGCTCGGGCCTCAAAGCTACACCAGCTTCAGCGATTTCAACGGCAAGCCTGCCGCGGTCATCGCCGTGTTCCTGACACCCGGCGCTAATGCGGTCGAAACCGCTGCGCTCGTGCGCGACTTCTTCGCCGAAGCGAAGAAGAATTTCCGGCCACGATGGACTACAAGGTCTCCTACGACTCGACCATGTTTGTCCGCTCGGCGATTCGGGAAGTGCTCGGCACCTTGTTCGAGGCTGTTGCTGGTCATCTTCGTCGTCTTCCTGTTCCTGCAGGACTGGCGCGCGACGCTCATTCCGCTCGTCACAGTGCCAGTTTCGATCCTCGGCGCATTCGCCGTGTTTCCGTTCCTCGGTTTCTCGATCAACATGACCAGCATGTTCGGCCTAGTGCTCGCGATCGGCATTGTGGTCGACGATGCGATCGTCGTCGTCGAGGCGGTGCAGCACAACATCGACCAAGGCATGAGCCGAAGCGCGACGCCACGATCAAGCCATGGACGACGTCTCGGGCCCAGTCATCGCGATCGCCTTCATTCTCGCGGCGGTTTTCGTACCGGTTGCGTTCCTGGGCGGAATCTCGGGCGAAATTTATCGCCAGTTCGCGCTCACGATCGCGGTTTCCGTATTGATCTCGGCCTTCAGCGCGTTGTCGCTCAGCCCGGCGCTGAGTGCGATGCTGCTGCGTCCCTCGCGCGGCCAGCAGCGCCGCGGTCTGTTGGCGCGCTTCTTTGCGCGCTTCAACCAAGCCTTCGACTGGACGACCCACCGCTATCTCTCCGGCGTCAAGTTGCTCATCCGCCGCTCCGTGCTTGCCTTGGCAGGGCTGGCTGGCATCTTCGTGATGGCCGGCTGGCTATTTCATGTTCTGCCCGCGGGCTTCCTGCCTGCCGAGGATCAAGGCGTATTTTTCGTTGCGGTGCGGTTGCCGGATGGAGCTTCGCTCGAGCGCAATCGCGCCGTGACGGCCGAGATCCAGGAAATCGTGCGTACCACGCCCGGCGTTGTCGACTTGACCACGTTCGGCGGGTTCGACTTCCTGACGCAGACAAGCAACTCAAACGTTTCGACTGTGATCGCCACGCTGGCGCCGTGGGATGAGCGCAAAGCCCCAACTTGCAGTTCGAGCCGATCCTGAGCTCCGTGCAGGGGCGGGTCAACCAAGTCGAAGGCGCTTTCTCGTTGGCGTTCGGACTCCCTCCGATTCTCGGATTGGGCACCAGCGGCGGTTTCGAGTTCATGGTGGAAGACCGCTCTGGCGGTAGTGTCGAAGAGCTGGCCTCTACAACCAATGCGCTCGTTGGCGCGGCCATGCAGCGCCCCGAGCTGGCCTACGCCGCGACCCCGTTTCGCACAACCGTCCCGCAATACAAGGTCGACGTCAACCTCGACAAAGTCGAAACGCTCGGAGTCAACGTCACCAACGTCTATGACGCGTTGCAGGCTTTCCTGGGCGGCTTGTACGTGAACGACTTCAACCGTTTCGGGCGCACTTGGCGAGTGCTGCTCCAGGCCGAGCCGGAATTTCGCGACAGCCCGGAGGACATCAACCGCTTCTTCGTGCGCTCGACGAATGGAGACATGATCCCGCTGAGTACGCTCGTCCAAGTGCGACCGGTTTCGGGGCCTGAGGTCATCTACCGCTACAACCGCTTCCGTGCGGCCAAGATCATGGGAACCGCTGCGCCGGGCGTCAGCTCCGGCCAGGCGGCCGACGCCATGGAAGCCGTGGCGTCGAGCGGCATGCCCCCAGGCTATGCCTACGAGTGGACCGGAACCGTGTTCCAGGAAAAGCTGGCCAGTGGGTCGGAAGGCTTTTTGTTTGGTTTCGCCGCCTTGCTGGTCTTCTTGTTCCTGGCAGCGCTGTACGAGAGCTGGTCGATCCCGTTCGCCGTCGTGCTGGCGGTCCCTCTCGGGCTGTTCGGCGCATTGACGGCGCTTTTCCTGCGCTCGTATGCGTATGACATCTACGCCCAGATCGGCATCGTGACGCTGATCGGTTTGGCGGCGAAGAACGCGATTCTAATCGTGGAATTCGCCAAGCTGAGGCGCGAGGAAGGGAAGTCCATCATCGAGTCGGCTCTCGAAGCGGCTCAACTTCGTCTGCGGCCGATCTTGATGACCTCGTTCGCCTTCATCCTGGGTGTGTTGCCGCTGGCCATCGCTACTGGCGCCGGAGCCGCTTCGCGCCGCGCGCTCGGCACGACCGTTTTCGGCGGCATGCTTGCCGCCACCTTGCTCGCAATCTTCATCGTGCCCGTGCTCTACAGCGTCATCCAGGGCATTGCCGAACGCCGCAGCCCCGCCATCGGGAGCGTACCTGCTTCGGAAGGAGTCAGCCAATGAAACTCCAATCTTTAGTCGCAATTCTGGTTGTCTTTCCGTTGGCGTCTTGCCTGATGGGACCGGACTACAAGCGCCCTGTCGTCGACGTTCCGACGCAGTATCGCGGTCCGGCGCCCGCGGCAGATGCGACGGCCGGCGAATCTCTGGCCGACAGCGAGTGGTTCGAGCTGTTTGAGGACGACGTACTGAAGAACCTCGTCGACACGGCGCTCGAGAAGAACTTCGACATGCGCATCGCTGCGGAGCGCGTTTTCCAGGCGCGGGCGCAACTTGGCATTGCCGGGTCGAACTTGTATCCCACGCTGACCGCAAACGGCCAGTTCGTGGCCAACCGCGGCTCTTCGGCGGGATCGATCATCTTCATCCCGCGCGGAACGCCTCTCGACGTCAGCTATACGCAGACGGGCTTCGGGTTGAGCTGGGAGCTCGACGTATGGGGCCGCTTGCGGCGTCTCAAGGAGTCGGCCCGCGCTGAGTACTTGGCAACGGAAGAGGCGCGCCATGGCGTGATGACGACTCTCGTCAGCGACGTCACAGGCGGCTACATCTTGTTGCGCGAGCTCGACCTCGAGCTCGAGATTGCGCAAAAGACGCGTGAGATCGCAGAAAACGGTCTGAAGCTTACACGGCTGCGGCACGACCAGGGCGTCGTCTCGAGCTTGGACGTGCGCCAAGCTGAGCAGTTTCTGCACACGGCTGCCGCGGAGACCGCCAGCATCGAGCGCGCTATCGCCCAAACCGAGAACGCGATGAGCCTACTGCTTGGCGCGAATCCCGGCTCGATTCCTCGCGGAAAGTCCCTGGGAGAGATCGAAGCTCCCGAAACGCCGCCGGGCATGCCCTCTTCGTTGCTCGAGCGTCGTCCCGACATACGCCAAGCCGAAGCGACGCTGATTGCCGCCAATGCACGGATTGGGGCAGCCCGCGCGCAATATTTTCCGCAGATCAGCCTTACCGGTATGCTCGACGGACAAAGCCGCGCGCTTACGGATCTGTTCTCTGGGCCGGCTCGCTTGTGGAACTTTACCTCCGGAGCGACTGCGCCGATCTTCACTGCCGGCCGAACGCGCAACAACGTGCGCTTCACCGAAGCGCAGCAGCGCGAAGCGTTGGCGCGCTACGAGCAATCGATTCAGAACGCATTTCGAGAAGTTTCCGACGCGCTCATCGAGTACCGCAAGACGGGTGAGCAGCGCGAAGAGCAGGCGCTGCTGGTCGATGCGCTTCGCGAAACCCGCAGACTCTCCGGCGTACGCTACGAGGGCGGTCTGGACAGTTACCTGCAAGTGCTCGACGCAGATCGCAATCTCTTCCAGGGCGAGTTGACGCTGGCGCGGTTGCGTCAGCGGGAGCTTGCGGCCGTAGTCGAGCTCTACCGCGCGCTGGGCGGCGGCTGGAGCTGAGTCCGCCGGCGTCCTCGGAAAGACCGCAGTCTTGGGAAGCTGCACTGTTCGGTATCCTGAGACTGCGGCCTGCGGGCTTGGGCGCAAGTGTCCAAAGAAGGCGATCAGCAACACGAGGAACTGACCTAGACCGCTGAAGTTGAGGACGCAGCGGAGGTCGAGCTCGAAGATCTGCGTTCGGTCGAAGAGCCGGACGGCGCGGATCCGGAGCCTCCCCGGAAGCGCAAGCCGCCGATGATCGTCGCTGCGACGGTGCTTGCGCTGGGCAGCGGGATCGTGAACTTGACCTCCGTGATGGGCGGGCCAGGGCTGGCTAGCCGCGCCGCGAAGGTCGCCAAGGTCTTTCCGCTCGAGTTCGTCCACGTCTCGCGCTTCGCCGCGGTGCTGGCCGGGCTCGGGCTTGTCGTTCTTTCGATCAATATTTGGCGCCGCAAGAAGCGCGCTTACCTGTTAGCCCTGGCGCTGGCGATCACCTCGGTCGGCGTGCATCTCACCAAAGGCCTCGACTACGAGGAGGCGATCGTCTCGGCGGCGCTGGCCGTAGTGCTGTGGAGCTCACGCAAGCTCTTTACAGTGCGCAGCTCGACGCCCGATTTGGGGCGCGGCTTTCGGCGTCTGGCGGCGGCGCTCGGGTCCGCGATCGGCTACGGCATCGCGGGCTTCTGGCTGTTGGAGAAGCGCGAATTTGGCCTCGACTTCACGCTCGCCGACGCCGTGGCAAAGACTCTCCGCTTCTTCACGTTTCGAGGCGATCCCTCGCTGGTTCCCCGAACGCTCTACGCCGAGTGGTTCCTCGACTCGCTCTACGTCATGTCCGCGGTTGCGATCGCCTATTCGGTCTTCGCGGTCTTCCGTCCGGTCGTCTACCGCTACCGCACTCTTCCGCACGAGCGTGAGCTTGCGCGCGAGATCGTCAACAGCCATGGGAACTCTTCGCTCGATTACTTCAAGTTCTGGCGCGACAAGGGGCTGTTCTTCTCGCCCTCGCGCAAGAGTTTCTTGGCCTATCGCGTTGGCTCGGGCTGTGCGGTCGTGCTGGGCGATCCGGTGGGCGAGCCGGGCGAGATCGAGCCCCTGGTGCGGGACTTCCAGGCCATGTGCCAAGAAAACGACTGGGATGTCGTGTTCTATCAAGTTCCGGGCGAATCGCTGCCGCTATACGAGAGCCTGGGCTTTCGCAAACTGAAAGTCGGCGAAGACGCGATCGTCGATCTTACGACGTTTTCGCTGCAGGGCAAAACGCACAGCAAATTACGCAGCAAGGTCAACCAGTTCACCCGCGAAGGCATCCGCTTTGAGCGGCACGAGCCTCCGCTCTCAGCACTTTTGTTGGCGCAGGCCAAGGAAGTGTCCGATAGTTGGCTGAGCCTTCCCGGCCGCCGCGAGCGGACATTCTCCCTCGGTCTATTCGATCCGGAGTACGTCCGCGGGACGCCTCTGTATGCGGCGGTCGATAAAAACGACCGCATGGTCGGATTCGTCAACATCGTACCGTCCTACGTGCCAGGCGAAGCGACGATCGACCTGATGCGTCATCGTGAAGATTCACCTCCAGGCACGATGGACTTTCTCTTTGCCCAGACCATGCTCGCGCTCAAGGAGCAGGGCTTCGCGCGATTCACGTTGGGAATGGCTCCCATGAGCGGGTTTCAGCCCCAGGAGACGCCCGGGCCGGAAGAGAAGGCGATTCACTACCTGATGCAGCGGCTTGGATTCATCTTCAGCTACCGCGGCTTGCGTGACTACAAAGGCAAGTTCGCCACCAGTTGGGAGCCGCGCTATCTGGTCTATCGCGACTTGGCGCGCTTGCCGCTGATCGGTCGCTCGTTGGTTCAGGTGATGGAGCTCAACGAAAAGGAGTCGCATTGAGTCGCCGCTTCGTTTTTCTGGTCGCGCTGGGCGTGGCCGCCTGCCTCGCGGCGAGCGCGGCCGACTTGCGAGCAGGGAAGAATGCAGTCGAGCTGCGCGGCAAAAAGCTCGCCGTGTATGCTTTGCCTGCGGTCGGGCGCGCCGAAGCGCCGGCCGTACTGTTCCTGCCCGGCGACCGCGGTTGGGCCGGCAAGGCCGTCGATATGGGGAACCAGATGGCGTCGTGGGGCTTCGACGTTTTCGCGGTGGATACCAACGACTACCTCTCTGCCTTTACCGGCCGCACCACGTTGACCGAAGCCCAGATCGCCGCGGATCTACTGGCCCTTTCGAACCGGCTGGCGCCAGGGAGGCCGGTACTACTCACCGGTTGGAGTGAAGGCGCGGGCTTGGTTGCGCTCGCCGCCTCGTCATCCGAGCGCGGATCGAAGTACGCGGGAGTCGTGGTCTTCGGCCTTGGGAATCGGAACTTCTTAGCTTGGCGCTGGAAAGACAACTTCACGAGTGCTGTCGGGGCGGAGCCCGATGAGCCGACATTTGCCGTGAAGCCTCATCTGGCGGCGATTGCTCCGCTGCCCATCGCCATGCTCCATTCCACGCAGGATCAGTTTGTCTCCGCTGCCGAGGCGCGCGCTCTTTATGAAGCAGCGCGCGAGCCGCGCAAGCTCATTGAGGTCGAAGCCCAGAACCACCGCTTCGACGGGAACGACGAGGGCTTCTATCGCGAGCTCCGAGGAGCGATCGAATGGGCGATCCAGCAGCGCCGCTGACCAAGGCCGACAGCGGCCGCGCCTGGATCGGCTATCTGCTCGCCGCGGCTTCGCTGGTCTGGGTTTTTCACGACGTTTCCGCGGCGGCATTGTGGCGCGAGATTCGGCAGATGCGCTTGGGATGGCTCGTGCTCGGGATGGGGCTCGACGTACTCTCTTACCTGACGCAGGGCTGGCGCTGGCACCGCCTGTTGGCGCCGATTGGCGCCGTGGGGCCGCTCGAGACGACCAAGGCGACGTACGCGGGGCTCTACCTCAACGAGCTGTTGCCGTTACGCATGGGTGAGTTGCTCCGGATCCACCTGATTGCGCGCAAGCTCGGCGGGGCCTATTCGGCTGTGGTTTCGTCCGTTGTGGTCGAGCGTTTTATCGACGCGATCTGGCTAGCCATGGCGTTCGGTGTGGTGGTCCTCTTGGCGCCGCTGCCGAAGTATCTGGTCGACACCGAAGAGATATTGGCCGCGATCGTCTTCGGAGGACTCGGCGGCTTTCTCGTGCTCGCGCTGTTGTCAAAGCGCCGGGCCGAGAGCGGCGAGCCGCCTTCGAGCCATTGGCTCGTGCGTAAGCTTCGTCCCTTAGGCGAGAGCATGCTGCGGATCGGATGGTCGCGCGGCGCTGTGGAGGCGTTTCTAGCCTCGGTCGGATTCCTAGGTTTCCAAGCGTTGGCCTACTACTGCGTGGTGCGCTCTTATGGCATCGGCCTGACATTCTGGCAGGTCATCGGCGCTTTCCTCATCCAGCACGTTGGCAACGCCGTGCCAGGGGGGCCGGGCAACCTGGGCACGTTTCAACTTGTAACCGTCCTCGGCCTGACGGCTTTTGGCGTCGCCAAGCCAACGGCCGCCGGATTCTCTATCGTCGTATTCTTGGCGCTCACCATCCCGCTGTGGGTCATTGGTTCGATTTGCTTCGGGCGCTCCGGGCTCAGCGTGAGCTCGATCCGTTCCGAGCTTGCATCGTGGCGAGCCCGCGGCGCGGAAGACGTTTGAGGAGTCGTTGCGATGGGTTTGCGGAACGCCACGGTCCCGAAGGTTACACGCCGGACGGCGTTGATGGCGCTGTGGGCCGGCCTCTGGAATGGCGCTTTCGCCGGGGCCCACGAGGAGTTTCCACTCATGATCCGCGGAGTGCGCCAAAACTTGCGCCGCCGCCAGGGCAATGCGACTGCGCCAGGACACGGGCGCAGGGTCCTGCTTGCCTCCGGCGACGGCGGCTTCCATCCCTTCGGCGACGCAATGGCGGTCAAGATGGCGAGCTGGGGCTATGACGTGTTGCAGTTCGATTCGCAGCACTACCTCCGCTCGTTTACGGGCGACTCCACCCTGACTGAGCAGCAGGTGCGCGAGGACTTCGCCACATTGCTGGCGGAGCTCCGTGGGGACGGTCTGCCCGTCGTGCTGATGGGCTGGTCCGCCGGCGCCGCGCTCGCCGTCTTGGCCGGGGCCTACGAGCCCGTGCGCGTCCACTTGTCAGGCGTCGTAGCTGTCGCTTTGCCCGTAGAAGGCGTGCTCGGCTGGCGTTGGTTGGACAACTTGCAGTTTTTACCCGGCTTTCGCGCTGCCGGCCCTTACTTTGACGTCACTCCCAGCCTCCGCGAGTTGTCGCCAACACCGCTGCTGCTGTTGCAGTCTGACAACGACCGCTGGGTTTCCGAGCAGGACTACCAGCATCTCGTGGCCTCCGCTGGCGACCCAAAACGAACCATCTTTCTCGAGGCCGGCGGACACAGCTTTCCGGATGCACGGCCCGAATTCTTCGACGCTCTGGGCGACGGTCTTGGCTGGATCGAAGGACAGTAGGTCGCTACTGCGCTGTTACATCGGAATGATCAGTGGCGGCGAAACGAACTTTTCACCCTTGCAGGCAGCTGCAATCGCCGGTAGCAAGTCGAGCGCGGCGCGTGGTTTGAGCACGTAGCCCAGCGCGCCCGTGCCAAGCGCTCGCTCCACCAGCGTCTGGTCCTCGTGAATCGTCAGGAAAACGACCGCGGTCCGTGGCGTCTGCCCACGGTCGAGCGTACCTGCTGCCTGCGCTTGCGCGATTGCTTCGATTCCGTTCAGGTTTGGCATCCGAATGTCGGAGATGACGACATCGGGGTGGAGAGCGCGAATCAAAGCCATCAACTCCACCCCGTCACTAGCACTGGCCAGCAACTCGAAGTTCGGCTTCAATAGGCGGGCGACGATCGAGCGAAACACCGGTTGATCATCCGCCAAAACTGCCGTGAGATTGGGCATTGCGCAACTATATGATGCGCCTCATATAGGCGAAATTGCGCCTCGTGAAGTTCCCAGGTCGAACGCTCGGAATCCCGAAGGCCCAATGCGCTACAGGTCTACGATGCCGTGCTTGGCTGCATAAAGAGCCAACTCGGCGGTCGTGTGCAACCCCGTCTTTTCCATCAAGTTGTATTTGTGAAACTCGACGGTGCGAGTCGAGACGTCCAGGATCGCAGCGACTTCTTTCATCGTCTTGCCTTCGGCAAGTAGCTGCAAGATCTCGCGCTCGCGTACGGTGAGCTGTACCTCTTTAGCCTGGCCATCACGGCGCTGCATGACCTGCAACAAGTCGCCGGCTATGCGCGGCGTGACGTAGGTGCGGCCGGCAAGCACTTCCTTCATGGCGATGAGCAACTCATCAGAGGCGCAATGCTTGAGCAGGTATCCGGAAACACCCGCTTCAAAAGCTCGGCTCGCGAAGGTTACGTCGTCGTGCATCGTCAGCAGAATGATTTTGAGCCGCTTGTCCGCCGCGCGGAGCTGACGCGCCGCCTCGATGCCGTTGAGCAGAGGCATCGACACGTCCGCGACGACGACTTCCGGGTGCATCGCTTGTGTTTGTTCGAGCAGGCTGCGTCCATCTTCAACGCATCCGAGAACCTCATACTCGCGCTCGAGCAACCGACGAATGCCGTCTGCGAACATCGCATGGTCGTCCGCGATCAAAACTCGGACTCGTCGACTCACTGTTCGTTCTCCTCCAGTGGAAGTTCCATGACGACTTGCGCGCCTTGCCCGGGGGCGGAATGAACGCTCAAATCTCCCTCGACCATCTGGGCGCGCTCACGCATGCCCACCAATCCGATGCCGTCAGCCGTCTGCGGTTGGTCAAAACCCTGCCCGTTATCCGCCACCGTCAGCCGGACCCGGGTCTTATCAACCGAGAGCGAAATGTGGATCAGCTCGGCATGCCCGTGTTTGATCGCATTCTGCACCGCTTCCTGTGCGATGCGATAGAGGCAAGTGGCGCCGCGCAACGACAGCTCCGAGGGCGACTCGTCAATGCTGGTTTCTACGCGAACGCCCGGGAGCTTGCCGATAGTGTGGGCGAAGGAGCGCAAGGCGTCAGACAGCCCCAGTGTCTCGAGCGTTGCGGGATGTAACTGATGGGAAACGTCCCGGACTTGATCCGAGATAAGTTGGGCGCGCGCGCCGAGTTCCTGGATGTGCTCACGAATCTGCTCGATGGTCACCGAGGAATCTTTGGCGAGCATTCCAAGCTCGACCGCAAGCGCGGCGACGTCTTGATTGACGCCGTCGTGGAGCTCGCGGGCAATCCGGCGTCGTTCGTCCTCTTCTGCTTCGATCAAGCGGCTGGAAAGTCTGGCGACCTGATGGTTGCGTTGTTTGAGCAGCCGCTCGATCTGTCGCGACTTAGTGCGATCGTCCGAGATGACGCAGGTCCCCTCGAACCCGCCCGTATCGTCGAACAGTGGAAGCAGTGTTGTCAGCAGTTCCACCTTGCGACCATTGATCGAGAGAGATTCGTCAAACGTCTGCGGAAAACCACGCCGCGCAGCCTTGCGCATTTCGCGAAAGCGCTGCACCAGCGGTGCGGACATGAGGTCTTCAGGACGCTTGCCCGACACTTGGAGCGTATGGATGGCGAATGTCTCGCGAAACTTGCGATTCGCGAAGATGAAGCGGCCTGTCAGATCACGAACGGAGAGCAAGACCGGCAGGTTCTCGAAGATCGCGCGTTCTTGCTCGGCCAAGTGCTCGATGTCGTGTTGCAGCGCGAGTAACTCGGTCAGGTCGACCGCTGAGATGAGCACCTTGTCGCCCGCCGCGCCGGCAGCACGGTCGACAGCGGCTGACCAGCGCACGTAGCGGCGGGCGCCACCTACGGAAATCCACTCGCCTTCCCGATCTCCCTCGCCTGTCCTTAGTATTTGGTTGAACGCCTCCTCCCAGTCCTCGCGATTGCCGGGGGGCGCAATGACGTCCCACAGCAACTTTCCGCGAATCTCTTCGGAGGAACGGCCCGTGATGGACTCGCAGGCGTGGCTCCAGCGCAGGATCCGGCCCTTGCCATCCAGGATGATGAGCAGACACGGAGACGAGGCAATTAGGTCCTTGCCGGCGACTTCACTCGAGTCCAGCAGGTGGGCGCGAGTCGCCTCCGCTTCGTTCCCTCGCATGCTCAACCCGGATTATAGCGGCGTTGCGAGGACATCGCCCACCTGTATCCAGCCCCGAAATGCCCGTTGATCGTTCCTCGTAAAAGTCCGGGGGCCTTCCAAGGGGGATAGGGCGTAGGCTCAAATCAGGCTGATCGCGATGCGCGTTTTTCGCTGCTCGCGGTCGGAACTTGAAAGGAGCAAGAGAAATGAAACGCATGACATTCAGCCGTCGCCATTGCTGCCCTGCTCGCGGCTTGCGGCAAGTCGCCCGAGCCAGCCGAGGTGGAAGTCATAGATGCCGTCGTCGTGAACGACCACAACACGCTCACGCAAGACCCTCGCCCGGGCGCTCAACGAGGCGCGGCTGCTCAAGGAAGACGCTACGGTCCTCGACATTGCGGGCCGCGAAACTTACGAGCACGACGCCTACGCATTGGTCCAGCAACTCGAGACGGCCCACAACCTTGCGGTCAAAGTTGAAAATACGCCCCTGCCCGGCGACAAAGCCAAGGTCAAACAACTTTCGTCAGAGGTGAAGGATCAACTCGCCTCCGCGGCAGCCGCTGCCAAAGAGCTCGATCAGAAGGTGCGTGACGACTCGACGCCGAAGGAGGCTCTTGGAGAGCAAGCCGGCGCGATTGAAAACCAGGTTTTGCAGGCGGCGGAGCAGCACGCCAAGCTCGTAGATGACATCGTGAACGTGTCCAATGTCGACATGGTCATCTGGGATGAAATCCTGCCGCAGCATGAGCAGGCGTTCCAACGTGCGCGAGCTCTTTGGCATGTCAGCAATATGCTGGGGCACGACAACTCCGACAAGCACTGGGCCGACTTCTGGAAGCATGAATCGGCCGCTCTGGATCGGCATCTCAAGGCGGCTGAGGCTGCTTTGCCCGCACTCGCGGCCAAAAGTAGCGATGCCGCGCGCGCGGGAATCGACGAGATTACGAAGCTTGACGCTTCTGCTAAAGAGCACGTCGATGCTCTGATCGCCGAGTTGGCGAAGGCAAAGCCTGACTTTGCCAAGGCCAAAGAGCAAGCCGAAAAGGCTCGCGACGACATGGCCAAGGCCGAAGCCGAACATCGCCGCATGTCGCAGGATGACACGAACAAGCCGTACCCGCAGTACGACTTCTAATTCCTCGCTCTCTCCCGCGGCGCGGCCGCCTGGAGTAGGGCTTGGAGCAAAGCGCCCAGTCAGCCTACACTGTTGGCGAGGTGGGCGAGCCGTCAACTGACGCGCTCGCCCACCCGGCTTTTGCACGACAAAGAACGAGCGTCGGAAGATGCAATGTCGCATGGGCCGAGAGGCCGCTCGATCCCCTTCGGCTTCGCATCGCGGGCCGGCCAACTCCGGCGTGGCGCGGGCCTTTTTCCTCGCTTTCCTTGCGCTCGGCATCCTGATCGCTTGGCGATTCTACGGCCCGCTCACCGTTCCCTCATTCGTCGAGTTGCTCGACGACGACGCGAAGCGTCTTTGGCGGTATCCCTATTTTGAGTTCGGCCGGCTCGCGGTCACACCCTCTTTTCTCACCAAATCTCTTTTCTTCCTGCTGTTCCTCGCAATCGTTTCGCGCGGTGTGCGCCGCTCGCTGCAGAAGCGGCTGGAAGCGCACGGCGCGATGGACCGCTCCAAGGCCTATGCAGTTGCGCAGGTGGCCAGCTATTTGGTTTTTTTCTTCGGCCTGATGGCGGGCGTGGAAGCGGCCGGTCTGGATCTGAGCACGTTTGCTGTCTTCGGCGGCGCCATCGGCATTGGTATCGGCTTCGGATTGCAGTCGATCGCGAACAATTTCATTTCGGGCTTGGTGCTACTGGCGGACGGAGCGGTCAAGGTCGGCGATCGCATCGAAATCGGAAACCTGATCGGGAACGTGATCCGCATTGGCCCCCGCGCTACCTGGGTGGAAACCAATGGCAGTCGCGTCGTGGTCGTGCCCAACCCGGTCATGTCCGCTGCTCACCAACTGGACGGCCAACGAGAGGCGCGTACGTTTCTTTGCTAGTCGGCGTCCCCTACGAGTCGGACTTGCACACGGCCATCGAGCTGCTCCTGAAGGCCGCGAACCGTCATCCACAAACGCTAGCAAAGCCTCCGGCAGAGGTCGTCTGTACCGACTTCGCCGCCTCCAGCGTGACGCTCGAGTTGCGCGTTTGGACCGATAGCGGTGTTCAAAAGGCCACCAACTACCTGGGCGATTTGCGGCTGGCTATCTTCGACGAGTTTCGTAGCGCAGGCCTCGACTTCCCGTATCCCCACGTGGATGTGACGGTGCGCGGAGAGTCTCCGGACAAGCCGGCTTAGAGCAGCGGGCTGAGCAGGCGGAAGACATCCTCAGCCCAGCGAACCCGGCTCGGCCGCTTCCGCCACTCTTCAAGCCGGATCATCAGAGAGCTCTCGAGATAGCGTCGCTGAAGTGCGCGCAGATCCGTGGTGAAGCGGCGGTCGTAGACGAACAACGAGATCTCGAGGTTGAGCCACAGGCTGCGAATGTCTAGATTCGCGGAGCCGAAAATGCTGAAAGCCTCGTCGACAGTGAGACTCTTGGTGTGGAGCAAGCCGCCGTTGAAGTGTGCGATGCGCACGCCGGCTGAGAGTAGGTCGTCGTAGTGCGCGCTGCTGGCGTAGCGCACCATACGCGAGTTGTTGCGGGCCGGCACGATCAAAGTCGTCTCGACCCCGCGCGCCGCCGCGGCTACTAGCGCTTCCAGTAGCGCATCGTCGGGAACGAAGTACGGTGTAGTGATGATCAACTCACGCTCGGCCGAGTAGATCGCGGAAAGGAACAGCTGATCGATCGTTCCGAGACGGACATCCGGTCCTGAGGGAACGACCTGAACATCCGCCGTTCCTCGCTCTTCTGTTGCCTCGTCGTCTTCGGCGAGGCTGGGCGCATCACCTGACTCGAGCGCCCAATCCAGCTCGAAGACTCCGCTGATCGCCAAGGCTGCTGGGCCGGTGACGCGGGCCATTGCGTCGACCCATTCTCCGAAGCCGCCTTTTCGATCGAAGAAGCGAGGGTCAGCGAGATTCTGGCTGCCCGTGTAGGCGACTCGGCCGTCGATGACGAGCACCTTACGATGATTCCGCAGATCCGTACGCGAATAGAGCGCCTCACGCAGGCCCGCCGGTAGGGCTTCGCGCATCGGAACACCGGCGGCGCGCAGCTTCTTGGCCAATGGACCGCGCAGGAACTTCTTGCTGCCTAGGGAATCGGCCAGCGCACGGCAGCGCACTCCCCGGTCGGTCGCGCGCACCAGCGCATCGACCACATCGGCGGTGCGGCCGCTCTCATCCCAGATGTAGAACTCGGCATCACAATTCGTCGTGGCCGCGTCGATATCGGCAACCATGGCGTCGAAGATCGAGTCCGCATCGGTCAGCAGCGTGAGGTGGTTGCCGCTCAGCTTGGGCCGGCCCTGTGCGCCTTCCGCTAGCCGTTCGATCAGTACGGTGCGCCTGTTCTCAGACTTGGCTGCGCCGTAGCGCCGCTTCAGCGCGAGCTGCCACTCCGCGATGTTGGGGGCGTATTCGGCGAGCTGCCTGAGTCGCCTTCGGGAAAATCGCTTCTCGCCGAAGAGCACATAGAGCAGGACGCCCACGAAAGGAGCGACGAAGATGATCAGCAGCCACGCCAGAGACACGCCGACCGGGGCCCGCCGGCGCATCACGCGCAACGAAAACAGCAAGACCAGAACCCAGTGGGCGAACAGTGCAACGCCTGAGACTGGCGCGAAGCTCATGGGGGCGCTCACCAGCGTACAACAGTGCTCAGACGCTCTTGATCGCACAGCGCGTATGCTGAGGAAACGCTGGGCGAGCCCCCGGATAAACCGCCATGGACAAACACGAATTGATCGAACGCATGCACAAGCTCGGTACGGCTGAAGGCCGAGCGGTCGCGAGCTTCCTGCGCCACGAAACCGTGGCCGGCAACGTCAACCAGGAGTTCCACGAGCAACTCACTTTCGGACAGAAGATGGCGGACCGCGTCGCCGCGATCGGCGGCAGTTGGGCGTTCGTCCTTTCCTTCCTCGTGATCATCACGGGCTGGATGTATTTCAACGTGCAGGGGCGGGAACGCTTCGATCCCTATCCGTTCATCCTGCTGAACTTAGTTCTGAGTTGTCTGGCGGCGCTTCAGGCTCCGATCATCATGATGAGCCAGAATCGCCAAGCCGCGAAGGATCGCCTCACCACACAGAACGATTACGAAGTGAATCTCAAGGCTGAGATTGAGATCGCCGCAATGTCGGCCAAGATCGACCAGTTGATGGATCCGCACTGGCGGGAGTTGCTCGACCTGCAGATGCGGCAAGTCGAACTGCTGGAACGCATCGAGGCTCGAGGCTCCAAGTAAGCGGCTAAGAAACGCGAAAGCGGCGGAGCCATGCTCCGCCGCCTTAGCGATTGCTTGTTGTCCCTAGCCCGAGTCTTCAGCTCTTGTGACTCGACTTGCCGGCGGGCTGAGAGTGCCTGACCGCCTTTTGGCCGGCGGCCAGCAGTTCCTTCTCCGCCTTGGACGGCGTCACTTCGAGCCCGTACTGCTCTCCGTCAACGACGATGCGGCTGAGAAACTCTTGCGAGCCGTAGCGATTGAAGATCAACTCGGTTGCCATCGCCGGCTGATCCGATCTCGTGCTCATGGTCGTGGTGACTGCGGAAGGCTCTCCGCTTTCGCCCATGACCTGGATTGCGCCCTCGTCCATCGGTTTGACGACGTAGTTGCCGCTGGGCAACGTAGTCTTGCCCACGATAAACGGGAAGGGGATGTTCGCATCCACGTCGACGGGAAGGGTTTGCGCCTGGATGCCGCCGACGATCGCGAGGGCCGCGGTTGCGGCGAAAAGTGCAATTTTGCTCATGATCGTTCTCCTTTTGTAGTGTGATTTCGAGCTCACGCTAGCTCTTGCTCTTCGAGCTCATCTTGCACTCGCACTTGGCGGGGTGGGAGTGCGTGACGGGTTTCTGACCTTTGCCCATGAGCTCTCTTTCGAGCTTCGACTGCGTCAGTTCAACGCCGTTCGAGTTGCCTTCGAGGAACACCTTCGTGAGGAATTCTCGGTTTCCGTAGCGATTGAATACGAGCTCGGTCTCCTTGGGCGCGCTTGTGGTCATCGCAGGGATCACGATATGGTCCACTGCGGCATGATCGTTCGCGCTGCGGACGAGGATGTTTTCGTCGCCTTGCATGGTAATGACGTATTTGCCGGGCCCCAGGGTGGTGTCGCCAACGACAAACGAGAAGGGGATGTTCGCATCGACAGGCATGGTGATTTGCGCCGCCCCGATGCCTTGCAACAGGCCGAAGCCTGCGATGAGCGCTAGAAGAAACTGCCTTGTATTCATGGGGATCTCCTTGACCTTCAGACTCTTCAGCTTCGATTTCATTTCTGAATCTCCGCTACGTTTTTCATGCTATCGGCGACCGGCTCTGAATCCCGCTCGTAGAAGTCACAGGATCGCGACGCGCTTTTTCCCGGGGCCTCGATCGACACTTTTCGCGCTCTCCCGAAGGGCGTTGTCTACTGGGGCGAATCCTCGGGGCATTACGAGGACGCCTTGAGAGAATACCGAGGTCTGCGCCTCGACCAGCCTCTTGGCTTGCAGCCCAGTACACCGAGAGCTAGCCTGTCGTCAGAATCCCAAGCGTACGAGTGCTCTTCGCGAAGCAACCGGCCGCCCAAGGCGCACGCAGCGGCCATACTGAGACACCGAAAGCGCATTCAAAGCACGTCGGTGCGCAGCCCGAGACCACGAAGGGGCGAATAAACCGGCGCCGAAAAGGAGAAATCGACATGGCGAATAAGCCGAAGCCCACGACAACAGACGCGGGCATCCCCGTACCCAGTGATCAACATTCCCTCACCATTGGTCCCAACGGACCGATTCTGCTGCACGATCACTACCTGATCGAGCAAATGGCCAACTTCAACCGCGAGCGGATCCCCGAACGGCAACCGCACGCCAAAGGCTCGGGCGCTTTCGGGCATTTCGAAGTCACCCAGGACGTGAGCCGCTATACCAAGGCGGCTGTCTTCCAGCCGGGAACCAAAACAGACGTCGTCATCCGATTTTCCACCGTCGCCGGCGAACGCGGCAGCCCCGATACTTGGCGCGACCCACGCGGCTTCGCCATCAAGTTCTACACGAGCGAAGGTAACCTCGACATCGTCGGGAACAACACGCCGGTCTTTTTCCTGCGCGATCCGATGAAGTTCCAACATTTCATCCGCTCGCAGAAGCGTCGCGCCGATAACAACCTGCGCGACCACGACATGCAGTGGGACTTCTGGACGCTCTCGCCCGAATCCGCCCACCAGGTCACCTGGCTGATGGGTGATCGCGGCATCCCCAAGAGCTGGCGTCACATGAACGGCTACTCCAGCCACACCTATATGTGGGTCAACGCTAACCACGAGAAGTTCTGGGTCAAATACCACTTCAAGACCGATCAAGGCATCGACTTTCTCACGCAACAAGAAGCAGACCGGCTGGCCGGCGCCGATGGCGATTACCATACGCGCGACCTTTTTCAGTCGATCGAGCGCGGCGACTACCCGAGCTGGACGCTGAAGATGCAGATCATGCCGTTCGACGAAGCCGAGACCTATCGCTTCAATCCGTTCGACCTGACCAAGGTTTGGCCGCACGCCGACTATCCGCTCATCGAGGTCGGCAAGCTCACGCTCAACCAAAACCCAACCGACCACCACACGCAGATCGAGCAGGCGGCCTTCGAGCCCAACAACATGGTGCCCGGCACCGGCATCAGCCCGGACAAGATGCTGCTCGCACGCGTATTCAGCTATGCGGACGCGCACCGCCACCGCATCGGCGTCAACTACAAGCAGATCCCGGTCAACAAGCCGAAATGCCCGGTCCACAGCTACAGCAAGGACGGCGCCATGCGTGTGGAGAACGTTTCCGACCCCGTCTACGCCCCGAACTCCAAGGGCGGTCCGCACGCCGATCCGGAGAGCTATCCCGAGGACAACATCTGGAGCGCGCAAGGGGACTTCGTGCGCGAGGCCTACACCTTGCGCAAAGATGATGACGACTACGGCCAACCCGGCGTGCTGGTGCGCAAGGTGATGGACGATGCGCAACGCGACCGCCTTGTCTCGAACATCGTCGGCCATCTGTCTGCCGGCGTCTCCGAACCGGTCTTGCAGCGCGCGTTCGAATATTGGCGCAACATCGATCCCGACATCGGCGCAAGGGTCGAGAAAGGCGTTCGCGGCTAGCGCCCTAGCGGGCCTTGCGGCGCACGTATGCCGTGCGCCGCAAGGTCGGCCGCTCGAGGTGCTATCTTTTCTGGGTGACTCCTCTGGACATCCATCCCGCCGGCCCCAATCGCCGCCGCTTCTTGGCTGCATCCGCCGGCGGCGCGCTGGCCGCCTGCTCTTCGTCCCAACCGGAGCCCGAAGTGAGCCAAGCCAGCGAAGAGCCGGCTCTCGACGGCGGCTTCATCGACGGCCACGTGCACGTCTGGACGCCGGACACCGACGCCTACCCGATCTCGCCCAAGTACGAGAAGGCGGACATGAAACCGCCCAGCTTCACGCCCGAAGAGCTCTTCGCCCACTGCCGCCCCCTCGGAGTCGAGCGCATCAACCTCATCCAGATGTCGTTCTACCAGGACGACCACCGCTACATGCTCGACATGATGGCGAGCCATCCCGGAATCTTTTCCGGCACGGGCCTGCTCACCGACATCACCGCCGACGGCGCTCGCCCGGCCGATCGCATGCGCGAGCTCGGCGACAAAGGACTAAAGGCGTTTCGTATTGGGGGGCGCTCGTCGGCCGACGGCCCTGGGTGGATGGAGCATCCCAACTACAAGGAGCTCTACAAGGTCGCTTCTGAGCGCGGGTTGATCTTGAGCTTCCTCGTCAACCCGGCGGATTTGGCCGAAGTGGACCGGCTCTGCGCGGAGTTCCCCGATGCGCCCGTGATCATCGACCACTTGGCGCGCCTGCGGGTCGCCAGCCCGACGCTCGCCGAAGACACCGAGAAGCTGTTGCGCTTGGCCGACCGGCCCAAGGTGTGGGTCAAAGTCGGCGCCTTCTACGCGCTCAGCGCCGACGGGCCGCCCTACGTCGACTTGCTGCCGCTGATCCAGCGCGTCGTCTCGACCTTTGGCGCCGAGCGCTGCATGTGGGAGTCGGATTGCCCCTTCCAGGTGCAGCCCCCCAATACCTACGCCGCTTCCGTCGAGCTCATCCGCGACAGGGCCGACTTCCTCTCGAACGACCAGAAGCGTCAGTTGTTGAGCAAGACGGCCGAGTCGCTGCTGTTCGCCTAGCCGACACTGTCCTTACCAATCTGGGATGCCTAATTTCACACGGCCGCCATCGGTCAAGCGATTGGCGTCCCAGTGCGGTTGCCAGGTTTGCTCGACCACGACTTTGCGCACCCCTGGAACCCGCAGTAGTGTCTGGCGTACCGGGCTCGAGTTGCCGCCCGAGCCGTAGGCGAAGTAGCCCAGGCGCGGACGTCCGCGGCTCGGCATCGCCATCACTACGTGAACCACGTCGCCGCGCACGCGCACGTCGTAGACCAGCCCAAGGTCGACCACGCTCGGCCGCGCGGCATAGAGCTGTTCGTCCTGGCATTCCGCGAGCGCATCCCATAGTGCTTGCTTCGGGATGGGGCTGTCGCCGGCCTCGCCTTGGCGCGCCAATCTGCCTTGCGGCTTGGCCGCCGCCACGTCTGATGGCAGATCCTCGAGTGTTGGCGTCAGCGGATGCAGTAGGCCGTGGCGCATGTTCTCGACCATCCCCGGCCCCGCCTCGCGCGTGAACGGCATGGTCAGGTAGGCGTTGCGTTGCCGCAGCACGGCCCCGGCCGGCAAGCTCGCACCGTGGAAGAGTTGCCGGCTCCAGACGTGGCCGTGCCACTTGTAATACATCCGCGCCGCACCGGGATGCGTGAGGCCGCCCAAGTTCTGCGCCTCGTGCTCGAGGAAGAGCGCAATAAACGAGTCTTCGGTCTGAGAATTGAAGAAGCCCGTTCCCCACAGGTTTTCGGCTTGGCCTTGGGGCGGCTCGCCGATGTTCAGCTTGCCGTCCGGGCCCATCCAAACGGTGTCCGTGAACGACATGCCGGAGAACACCCACTCGTCATCGCGCATATATCCGATGTCGATGTCCTCGATCACCTGTATCGAGCCCACTTTGAGGAACCACGGCGTACCCGCGTAGAAGCGGTACTCGATGAACATGTTCATCCGCGACGGCGAGAACAGCGGATGCACGGTGGAATAGGGGAATCCCCAGCGCCGGACCGTGAGCGACAGTGGTCCGCGGATCACCTCGTAATCGGGGACCGTCGGCCAATTCGTGACGCGCAGCTTCTGAAAGTTGCCGGAGGTGACGTAATCGTGCGCCCAGTCGATGCCCGGCGGCTCGCCATGGCCTTCGCCGCCGGCGAACAACTCCAGGCCGTGCTCACGCTTGTAGGTCAGCCTCTCGAGCTGCCCCATCTGGTCGGAGAGCTTGCCGCGAAAATAATCGTTCTCGAAGCTCAGCGCGAATCCCTCGCCGTCCACGGTCAGGTCGGTCGGATAGTCGGGCAGCTCTGCGTCCGGGTTGCCGTAGAACAGCACCCAGTAGGTGCGCTCGTGCGCGGGCGAGTCGGCAAAGAAGGTGACGCGGCATTGCCGCTCAGGCCACGGCGCACTTCCTCATCCACCTGGCTGCGCACTTCTTGCAACACGCCGCCGGTCGCGCGCGCCACGCGGACCTCACGGCGCAGAGAGGAGATGCGCTCCTCGGGGAACGCCGCGACCAGCTCGATGGGTTCGCCCGACCGCGCCAGATTCACCGTCTCGTCGAGCGCGAGCACGCGCGCGTACCGCCACCCCTTGGCCCAGGCTTGCCACGGCGAGGGCAGGTCCGTAACGGCGATGTCGCGGCTAGCCGTCAGGACCGTGTCGCCGAGCGGCTGCTGCTGTTGCTGTTCGAGGGTGAGCGAGATGCGCAGCGAGTCCGCGATGCTGCGTGCGAGCCGAAAGTCCTTCTTGCGATGGGCCTCCTCGAGCAGGCGCATCTTTTGGTCGAAAGAGTCGGTGCGTTGCCAGTAGGTCGTTTCCGCCATGGTTTTGTCGTGCTGCTAGTGTAGCCGCCGCGCAGCCGGTGTTAGAATCCCTGCATGCGTTGCCTGTCGCGCCGCTCGTTTCTCGCTGCCGCCGCCGCCGGTGCGGCCAAGGCAGCATCCCTGCCGGCGGTCACCGAATATCGCCGCGGAGGCATGGTTTACCGCAAGCTCGGCGGCTCCGACCTCTACGTCTCGCTGCTCTCGTTCGGTTCTCACACTGACCCCGCCTACAAAGTCCCCGCCGAGCACGGCATGGTGCTCAACGAAGAGGGGCAGCGCCGTCGTGACCGTCAGCTCTCGCGCGCGTTCGACCGCGGCGTCAACATGGTCGACACCTACGAGAACAACGGCCAGTGGGAGCCGCTCGCGAAGCTCATCCAGGGCAAGCGCGACAAAGTGCTCGTCTCCATCTGCCGCCAGTTCAACATGTTCGTCGGCGAAAACATCGACCGCGCCGCTAAGCTCTACGGCCACGTCGACATGTACCGCATCTACCTGCCGGCGGGCGAGCGCGTGCGCGACCAGGACCTGGAAGACTGGGACATGCTGCGCAAGGCGAAACGCGCCGGCAAGCTGCGCACCATCGGCATCTCGACCCACAGCGAGGCCGTGATGATGAGCGCGCTCGAGGAGTTTGAAGACCTCGACTACGTGATGTTCCCCTACAACTTCATCCACGCGCGCACCGACTACACCGACTTCCTGCCGGCGGCGCGCAAGAAAAACGTAGGGCTGATCGCCATCAAGCCGCTCTCGGCCGGCTCCATCGTCCATCTCGATCCGCTGGCCCGCCCTGGCGCCAAGCCCGAGAACAGCCAGATGCAGCTCTACCGCGACGCGCAACGGCCCTTGCCGCCTGCCGTTGTCAGCGAACTGACTAAGAGCCTGGGCCGCATGCCCGACGAGACGCTCTGCCAGGCCGCGTTGCGCTTCGCCTACTCGCGCCCGTTCCTTACCGCCGCCATGCCTGGTATGTTCGACGACTTCATGGTCGACGAGAACTACGCCGCACTGCAGCGCTCGCTCGAGCTCTCCCGCGAGGAGCTCGCTACGCTCGACGCCGCTCGCCAAGTCGTCGACGCCGCCGGATCGCGATGGTTGCCGCGGCACTACCGCTGGCTCGACCGCGAGTTCAAAGCGTGAGCTCCGACCCATCGCAACTCTTGCGCGCCCTCGTCCTGGCGCTTGCGTTCGTCGCCGCGTCGGCCGCCCAGCAAAACGACCTCAAGCAGGCCGGCGTCTGCTCGCGCTGCCACGTCGTGCAGGTGATCGAATGGCAGACCTCGGCGCACTCCGCCGCCGGCGCGGCCTGCATGAATTGCCACGGCGAGAGCAAGGCCCACGTCGCCAACGAGCGCAACGAGGTCAGCCCGGACCGTATCCCGCGGGGCGCCGCCGCCGACGGGCTGTGCCAGACCTGCCACGCCTCCGGCTGCCCCTCGACCGGCAAGACCGCTGGCTGCACCAGCTGCCACAACCAACATTCGCTCACTAACCCCGAGCAGATCGAGACCTTTCAGGGCAATCGCTCCTCGCACCCCATTCAGGCCGAGGTCGCGAAGCTGGAACAATTCCACGCCGCGCTCGATCGCGCCGAGAAGCTCGTGACGGCGAGCCAGTGGCGCGAAGCCAAAGCCGCCTTCGAGGCTGCGCTCGCGATCCGTCCCGGCGACCCGAAAACACTCGGGCGTGTCCTCTTCTGCGAACGTCGGCTCAACCCGTCGATTCCCGGGTTCGAGATCGTGGGCGACGAGTTCGACCCGGTCTCCGGCCTCGCGCGCCGCGTGCGCGTTGCCGGCCTCGGCATCGAGATGTTGCTCGTGCCTGCCGGCGAGTTCGACCTGGGCTCGGACACGCTCGACGATTTCAAGCCCGTCCATACGGTCTTCGTCGAAGCCTTCTACCCGGGCCGCCACGAACTGACCCAGCAGCAGTGGGAGGCGGTCGCGGCCTGAACCCGAGCGAGCACAAAGATCCGCAGCATCCCGTGGAGCGCGTCTCGTGGAGGACGCCCAGGCCTTCCTCGCAAAGCTCAGCCAAACTGTCCCTGGCGGCGGGTTCCGGCTGCCGACCGAGGCCGAGTGGGAGTACGCTGCACGCGCCGGCGAGCCGCCTGCCGACGCAGCCCAGCTGGCGCAGTTCGCTTGGTTCCGGCAGGACGCCGGGAGCGTGCCTTCGGATGCCGACTTTCCTCGCCTGGAGCACTTCTCCACCCAGCCCGTCGGACGCAAGCTGCCCAACGCTTGGGGCTTCTTCGACATGCAGGGCAATGTCTGGGAGTGGACGTCGAGCCTGTTCCGGCCGTACTTCTACGATCCGGCGGACGGACGCGAATCCCTCTCGGCCCAGGGCGATCGTATTTTGCGCGGAGGCGGTTATCCCGATCCGGCTTTCTTGCTCGATCTCGCATTGCGCCACCCCGAGCGCCCCACGCGCCGCTATCGCTGGAACGGTTTCCGCGTGGCGCGCAGCGTCCCCTAGTCGGTCATCGACCCCGCGTGAGAGTGCGCACAGGTGGGGCATTCGCCCCAGATGGGGCGCATCTCCCTGTAACGGCGAGCTTTTCCTCGGCGCTTTCCACGCCTCTAGAGACCTTTGGTCTTGGCATTCGAGTTGCTGAGTCAACGGCTGCTGGTCGGCGCTATGACGTTTCTCACAGCCGTAGGGGCAATTGGCGGATTAACGCTGGTGTTGGCCGGCTTGCTGGTCCTCGCAAATCGCAGCCTCTACGTCGAAGAAGACCCGCGCATCGATCAAGTCGACGATATGCTGCCGCACGCAAACTGCGGCGCTTGCGGTTTCCCCGGTTGCCGTCCGTTCGCCGAGGCCCTGGTTCTGGGGCAGGCCTTGCCGGGCAAATGCACCGTCAGTTCGGACGAGGGCCGTGCGCGGATCGCGGCTTTCCTCGGTGTCGATGTCGGCGCCGAGGAAAAGCGCGTGGCGCGCTTGGCTTGCGCCGGCGGGTCCAATGTTGCGCGCAACCATGCACACTACGACGGGTTGCAGACCTGCGCTGCGGCCGCGAAAGTAGCCGGTGGCGGCAAGGGCTGCTACTGGGGCTGCCTGGGCCTCGCGGACTGCGAAGTCTCGTGTGACTTCGACGCAATCCACATGGATGAGCACGGCCTGCCCGTGGTCGACGAGAAGCTCTGCACCGCGTGCGGCGACTGCGTAGCGGCTTGTCCGAAGGACTTGTTCTCGCTGCAACCGCTCAGCCGCCGCTTGTGGGTCAATTGCCGCTCGCTCGAGGCCGGCGACGAGCTGCTAGCCGACTGCGAGGTCGCCTGCACTGCCTGCGGGCGTTGCGCGATGGACGCGCCCGCCGGGCAGATCGTGATGCGCAACAACCTGCCCGTGATCGACTACGCCAAGGGCCCGCTCACGCAAGTTCCCACACGGCGCTGCCCCACTGGCGCCATCGTGTGGCTCGACGAGTTACAGGGCGCGGTCAAAGGACCTGCTGCCCGCAAGGTCATTCGAAAAGGGGCCCTGCAAGACGCTCCTAGTTAAACGAGGTAACGACGATGTCCGTGCTCTCGCTCGGTTGGATGAAAAAAGGCTCGAAGGAAGACCAAGCCCGGAAGTTCAAATACCCTGGTGTGCGCACCGCGATGGACGGCAACACCGCCGTGATCCTCTGCGAACGGGAGTCCACCGACGGCGCCGGCGCCTACCCGATCACGCCCTCTACGCAGATGGGAGAGTACTGGGCGGAGAACGCCGCCAAGGGCCACATCAACATCTCCGGGCGCCCGCTCATCTTCATCGAGCCTGAAGGCGAGCACGCCGCTGCCGCCGTCACGGCCGGCCTGTCGATGACCGGGTTGCGCTCCGCGAACTTCTCCTCAGGGCAGGGCATTGCCTACATGCACGAGTCGCTCTATGCCGCAGTCGGCAAGCGGCTGACCTACGTGCTCAACATCGGCGCCCGCGCGATGACCAAGTCGACGCTCAACGTCCACGCTGGGCACGACGACTACCACTGCATCGATGACACCGGCTTCTTCCAGCTCTTCGCCAAGAACGCCCAAGCCGCCGCCGACCTCAACATCGTCGCCCACCGTGTCGCCGAGCTCGCGCTCACCCCCGGCGCTGTCGCGCAGGACGGTTTCTTGACCACCCACCTGATTGAATCGATGCTAGCCCCCGAGCGGGAGCTCATCGAGCAGTACCTTGGCCTGCCCGACGACATCATCGAGACGCCGACCCCCGCACAGAAGATGATCTATGGCGAGAAGCGCCGCCGCATTCCGCTGTTGTGGGACGTCGACAATCCCGTGATGGCGGGCTTGGTGCAAAACCAGGACTCCTACATGCAGAGCGTCGCAGCACAGCGGCCGTTCTTCTTTGACCACGTGGCGGCGCTTGCCGACCGCGCCTTTGAGGAGTTTTACGCCCTCACCGGGCGCGCCTACGACCGCGTCATGACGTACCGGCTCGAAGACGCCGACTATGTCATTCTCGGACAAGGTAGTCTGATTCCGAGCGCCGAGGTCGTGGCAGACTATCTGCGCGAGACGCGCGGCATCAAGGTCGGCGTCGTCAATCTGGTCATGTTCCGGCCTTTCCCGGCGGACCTGATCGGTCGCGCGATCAAGGGCAAGAAGGGCGTCGCCGTACTCGAGCGTCTCGACCAGCCGATGGCGGTCGACCTGCCATTGATGCGCGAGATCCGCGCGACGGTGAGCAAGTGCCAAGAGAACGGCCGCGATCCCGAGCATCCGGCCTTCCTTGGGCTCGATGCGTATGTCCGCGCCGACGACGCGCCGCCGCTTTACTCCGGCTCATTCGGCATGGGCAGCCGCGATCTGCAGCCCGAAGGCCTGATCGCCGCCATCGAAAACATGCTGCCCGACGGCAAGCGCAAGAGCTGTTCTACCTCTCGATCGACTTCATTCGCCCCAAGGCGATCTCGCCGAAACAGCAGATCCACCAGGAGGCGATCGAGCAGGACTACCCGCACGTACGCGAGCTCGCTCTGCACGGCTCGGAGAATCCCAACCTGATGCCGAAGGGCGCCATCACGGTGCGCTTCCACTCGGTCGGCGGCTGGGGCGCGATCACGACGGGCAAGAACTTGGCGATGACCTTGTTCGACCTGCTCGGCTATCACATCAAGGCCAACCCCAAGTATGGCTCGGAGAAAAAAGGACAACCGACGACCTATTACCTCTCCGCCGCGCCCGAGCCCATTCGCGTCAACTGCGAGTACTTCTACGTCGACGTCGTGCTCTCGCCCGATCCGAATGTCTTCCACCACACCAACGCGCTCGCCGGCTTGAACGAAGGCGGCGTGTTCATCATCCAGAGCGAACGGACCGCTCCCGAAAAGGTCTGGGAAGACATCCCGCCGGCCTTCCAGAAGATCATCGCGGACAAGAAGATCAAGCTCTTCGCGCTCGACGGCTTCAAGATTGCGCGCGAGGAGGCCACAGACTCCGACCTGCAGCTGCGCATGCAAGGCATCGCCTTCCAGGGCGCATTCTTCAAGGCGTCCAACGTGATGCAGCAGGCAGGGCTTGACGAGCCGCGGCTGCTCGACGCGATCCGTTCCCAGCTGCAACACAAGTTCGGCTCCAAAGGCGCGCGCGTGGTCGAAGACAACATGCGCGTGGTCAAGCGCGGCTTCGACGAGTTGATCCCCGTCCAACCTGGCGCGATCGGCGCCGGCAAGGGCGGCGGCCGCAGCTTCGGCGAAGCGCCGGATGTGCCGGCCATGGTCAAGCTGTTGCCCGAGAGCAAAGCGCCGATGAGCGACATCCACCGCTTCTGGGAGCAGACCGGCAACTTCTACGTCCGTGGAATGGGCAACGACAACATCACCGATCCCTTCATCGGGCTCGGCGTGATGCCCGCCGGCTCAGCCCTTTTTCGCGACATGACGCAGATCCGCTTCCAGCATCCGCAGTGGGTCCCTGAGAACTGTACGGCGTGCGGCAAGTGCTATACCGTCTGCCCCGACACGGCCATCCCCGGATTGGTGACCGAAGCAGGTAAGGCGCTCGACACCGCGGTCAGCCGTATCCGCAAGCACGGCGGTGAGACCAAGCATCTGCCGCGCGCCGTGCGAACGATCGAGTCGCACTGGAAAAAGCTGCTCGCCGAAGCGAAGGAGACCGACTCGGTCCACGCCATGCTCGAAGAGGCGATCGAGAAACCCTCGCCGAGAGCAATCTTCCGGCGGAAGAGAAGGCGGAGCTCGCCGGCGAGATCGAGGCGCTCCGCAAGGAGATCGGCGAGTTCGACTTCGCACTTTCACGCCCCTACTTCACGCTGCACGAGAAGAAACAAGCTGGAGCCGGCGGACTGCTGTCAATCACCGTCGACCCCTACACATGCAAAGGCTGCATGGAGTGCGTGGAGGTTTGCGAGGACGACGCGCTGCGGCCCGTTGCGCAAACGGCCAAGTCCATCGAGCAACTGCGCAAAAACTGGGACTTCTGGCTCGACTTGCCCAACACGCCCAAGCAGTATTTCCGCGTCGACGACCTCGAAGAAGGCATCGGGGCGCTCGAGACCATCCTCCTTGACAAGTCGAACTACCTATCGTTCTCCTCCGGCGACAGCGCCTGCCTGGGCTGCTCGGAAAAGACCACGATGCACCTGTTCGTGGCGACCGTCGAAGCGTTGATGCAGCCTCGCGTGGCTAAGCACGTCGAAAAGCTCGACAAGCTCGTGGCGGACCTCGAACGTCATGTGCAGATGCGTCTGATTGGCGATCTCGACGTCGGAAATCCCGAAGCGATGGCGCGAGTCGTGAAAGAGATGAGCGGCAAGGACGTAACCCTTGCCTCGCTCGCCGAGCGAATGGAGCGCGAAGGCGGCGGCCAGCCGATCGACCAAGACTGGCTGCGCCGCGTCAGCCAGCTCATCGCCAAGCTCAAGGACTTGCGCGCGCGCTACCGCGAAGGCGTAACCGGGCGCGGCCGCTCGTCGATGGGCATGCTCAACGCGACCGGCTGCACCTCGGTTTGGGGCAGTACCTATCCCTTCAACCCCTACCCCTTCCCGTGGGCGAACCACCTGTTCCAAGACGCTCCTTCACTCGCGATGGGCGTTTTCGAAGGCCACATGGCCAAGATGGCCGATGGCTTCCGCGCGGTGCGCATGGCCGAGCTCGAGCTCTCCGGCAAGTACAACCCGGGGGAGGATGACGAGAAACTGCGCTACTTCGACTGGCGCACGTTCTCCGACGAAGAGTGGGATCTTTGCCCGCCCGTGGTCGCCGTCGGCGGCGACGGCGCCATGTACGACATCGGCTTCCAAAATTTGTCACGCCTGATGGCTTCCGGCAAGCCGATCAAGGTTCTGGTCGTCGACACTCAGGTCTACTCCAACACCGGCGGACAGGCCTGCACCTCAGGCTTCATCGGCCAAATCTCCGACATGGCGCAGTTCGGCAAAGCCATCCAAGGCAAGCAGGAGCCGCGCAAGGAGATCGGCCTGATCGCCATGGCGCATCGCACCACCTACGTGATGCAGTCGACTATTGCACACCCCAGCCACATGATCGAGGGCTTCATCCAGGGGCTCAAGACGCGGCGGCCGGCGCTGTTCAACATCTATAGCTCCTGCCAGCCCGAGCACGGCATTGGCGACGACATGAGCTCGCACCAGGCCAAGCTCGCCGTCGAATCGCGGGCCTACCCGCTGTTTCGCTACAACCCCGATCTCGGCAAGACGCCCGAAGAGTGTCTTGAGCTTGACAGCAATCCCGCGCTCGAGGACGACTGGCCTTCCTACACGCTGAAGTACCAGCAGGGCGGACGCGAGAAGGAGCTCGCCGTCCCGATGACCTTCGCGGACTTTGCCATCACCGAAGCGCGCTTCCGCAAGCACTTCCGCATGGCGCCCCAAGAGACCTGGACCGATGACATGGTTCCGCTCGCCGAGTTCCTAGACTTGGCCGAGGACGAGCGTGAAGGCAAATTCCCCTTCGTCTGGTCGGTAGACCGCAAGGACAAGCTGACACGCCTATTGCTCGACAAGTCGATGGTCGAGTCGGCCGAAGACCGGCGCGACTTCTGGCGCATGCTGCGCGCGCTCGCGGGCGTCAGCAAGCAGGTCGAGCAGGTCTCGAACGAAGAGATCGAAGAGCGTGTTCGCCAGGACGTCGTCTCGCGCATTGCTGCTGGGTTGATGCAGATCGCCGGCGGCGACGCGAGCGTCGATGTCGCAACGCTCGCCGCTCAGCCGCCAACCACGGCAGCCCCGGAGGAGCCGGCTGCAGCCAAGGCGCCTGCGGGCGACTACATGGCGCCGTGGATCGACACCGACGAGTGCACCTCCTGCGACGAATGCATCCACTTGAACGGTAAGATCTTCGCCTACAACGACAAGAAGAAGGCCTTCATCCAGAACCCCGACGGCGGCCCCTATTCCGACCTCGTCAAGGCGGCGGAGAAGTGTACGGCGCAGATCATCCACCCCGGGCTTCCGCGCGACCGCACGGCGAAGGACATCGACAAGTGGATCAAGCGCGGGGAGAAGTACAACTAGGGCGGCCGGATATGGGACTCCTCGGTCTCAAATCGTTCCGGCACGGGGTTCACCCGCCGGAGAACAAGGACGAAACGGCCTCGATGCCGATTCGGCAGTTCCCGTTTGCGCCAATGCTCGTGGTGCCCTTGCTGCAGCACCTGGGCAAGCCGGCGATTGCGGTGGTGCGCGAGGGGCAGGAGGTCGTTCGCGGCCAAACCATAGCCAAGCCGGACGGCTTCATGTCCGTCGCCATGCATGCGCCTGCCTCGGGACGCATCGACAAGATCGGACTGACGCCGAGCATCACCGGGCAGATGGTTCCGGCGATCTTCCTCGAGCCCCTCCGCGGCTCCACACAGGAAACTGAAGACGGCGAGCCTTGCTCTCTCGAGACCGCAACCCCCGCCGAGATCATCGATGCCGTCCAACAGGCTGGCGTTGTCGGGTTGGGCGGCGCCGCTTTCCCAACACACGCCAAGCTCAAGATCCCCGAAGGCAAATCCATCGACACCCTGATCCTCAACGGCGCCGAGTGTGAGCCCTACCTCACCACCGACCATCGCGTGATGCTCGAGCAGCGGGAAGATATTTACCTTGGGATGCGCTATCTGCTCAAAGTCACCGGCGCCGAGCGTTGCATCATCGGTGTCGAGAGCAACAAGATGGACGCCGTCGAGCATTTGCGTCAGGGTATGCCCGCTGACATCCCGGCGACCGTCGAGGCGCTGACCGTGAAATATCCGCAAGGCGCGGAGAAGATGTTGATCACCGCTTTGCTTGGCCGCGAGGTGCCTTCGGGGGGACTGCCTTTGGATACGGGCGCTCTCTGCACGAACGTCGCGACAGCGGCGGAGATCGGACGCTTGCTGCCGCGTGGCCGCGGCATCCAAGAACGAGTCATCACCATCACCGGCCCGGCCGTCGAGAAGAAGGGCAACTACCGTATCCCGATCGGCACGCCGCTGCGCTTTCTGCTCGACTACGTCGGTGTTAGCCCGGAGGTGAACCGCGTGTTTCTCGGCGGTCCCATGATGGGCATGGCCGCGCCGACGCTCGATCTTTCGATCACCAAGGGGACCTCCGGCGTAACGGCGTTCACCGACGCCGCTGCGGAGCGCACGCACAGCCACGTCTACCCCTGCATCCGTTGCGGCTACTGCCTCGACGCCTGCCCGATCTCGCTCAACCCGTCTGACCTGGGCGTGCTGGCGAAAAACCAGGAGTATCAACGGATGGCCGAGGAGCGGCATCTGATGGACTGCTTCGAATGCGGCTCCTGCTCTTTCGTCTGCCCATCTCACATTCCGCTGGTCCAGATGTTTCGCGTGGCTAAGGCTGCAATCCGCAAAGCGAGGGTGAACGCATGAGTCGCCTCGCCAAGACGCTCGAGATCCGTACCTCGCCGCACATTTTGAGCGGTTACAGCGTCGACACGATCATGTTCAACGTCGTCGTGGCGCTGCTACCCGCGGCTCTGTTTGCCGTGTACGCATTTGGCCTCGCGGCCCTGCTCACGCTCACCGTTGCGGTCGGCTCGTGCGTTGCCGTTGAGCACTGGATCTCCAAGCGCAATACCGGCCGGTCGACCGCAGGAGACTGGTCGATCGTCATCACCGGCCTGCTGTTCGGTCTCACGCTGCCGCCCGGCCTGCCCCTCTGGATGACCGCCCTCGGCGGCGCCATTTGCGTTCTGCTAGGCAAGGCTGTCTTCGGCGGACTGGGACAAAATCCATTCAATCCGGCGCTGGTCGGGCGCGCGACCTTGCAAGCCGCGTTTCCGGTCTCGATGACGAGCTGGGTCGACGGCTTCACCGGCGGCCGCTTCACGCAGCTGCCGTCTTCGACGCTGACGTTCCCCTTCGCGCACCCGGTCTACGACGCCGTCTCCGGCGCGACGCCGCTCGCGGCTTGGAAGTTCGAGAAAGTCGCCGTCGAGACCGAGCGCCTCGTCTTCGGCATGACGAACGGCTCAGCAGGCGAGACGAGCGCGCTGCTCATCGCTCTTGGGGGCGCCTACTTGATCGCGCGCAACATGATGAACTGGCGCATCCCGGCGGCCGTGCTTGGCGGTGCGTTCCTGCTTAGCGGTGCGTTGCACACGGTCAATCCGGGCGAGTACGCCTCGCCCTGGCTGATGCTCTTCTCCGGCGGTTTGATGCTCGGCGCCACCTTCATGGCAAGCGACATGGTGCTCGCCGATGACCAACCTCGGCTGTTGGATCTATGGCGCGTTTATCGGTGTGGTTGCCATCGTCATTCGTACCTGGGGCGCCATGCCCGAGGGTGGATGTACGCCATCCTGCTGGGCAACGCCGTTTCGCCCCAGATCGACCGCATACTGCAGCCGCGTCTATGGCACGCGCCCCAAGGAGAGCGCCGCATGAAGACCGAATCCTGGCCGATGTTGCGCGCCATGGTCGGCGTCGGCCTCGTCTGCGGCGCGCGGTCTTGATCGTCTCGGTCTACCAGGCGACCAAGCCGGTGATCGCGCGCAACCGCGCCGATGCTGGTGGCGCCATCTTTGTGCTACCCGGGGCGAAGAAGTCGAGCCAAGCTTTCCGGCTCGTCGATGGCGACAGGTTTGAAGCCGTCGAGGGCCAGGCAGCGCCGGGAGATGCGCTCGTCTACGCGGGCTACGACGCTTCAGGAAGCCTCGCCGGGTTTGCCATCGAAGGCGCTGCGGGCTATCAGGACACCATCCGGCTGCTGTGGGGATATGACCCAACAGCCCAGACCGTCATCGGCTTCCATGTGCTCGAGAGCAAGGAGACCCCCGGCCTGGGCGACAAGATCACCTCCGACGAAGGGTTCCTCGAAAACTTCCGCGCCCTCGACGTCCGGCTCGATGCTGCGGGAGCAAAGCTCGCCAACGCCGTCGTCGCGGTCAAGCACGGTCAGAAGGCGCAAGCGTGGCAGGTGGACGGTATCACCGGCGCCACCATCTCCTCCGTAGCCGTGTCCGGCATTCTCGACCAGAGCGCGGCCTTCTGGCTGCCGAAGATCCAAAAAGACCTCACCGTCTTTGAACACGACAAGACCGCGGTGAAGCCATGACGACCAACGCCCAACAACCCCAAGCCGTCGACGAGCTACTCAAGGGCATCTGGCGCGACAACCCCGCCTTCGTCCAAATCTTGGGCATGTGCCCCACATTGGCTGTCTCGAACACCGCCCGTAATGCGCTCGCCATGGGCCTTGCAACCACCTTCGTGCTCACGCTTTCCAACGTGGCCGTCAGCTCCATCCGCAACATCGTGCCGAAGCAGGTGCGCATCTCGACGTACATCCTCGTCATCGCCACCTTCGTCACCATCGTCGACTACGCCATCCAAGCCATCAGCCTCGACCTCCACGCTGCGCTCGGCGCGTTCATCTCGTTGATCGTCGTCAACTGCATCATCTTGGGCCGCGCCGAGGCGTTTGCATCCAAGAACCCAATTGGTCTCTCGATTGCTGATGGGTTGGGCATGGGACTGGGCTTCACGTTCGCGCTTCTGTGCCTGGGTGCGGTGCGCGAGGTCCTCGGCTCCGGCACGCTGTTCGGAGTCCAAGTCCTGCCGTCGAGCTTCGAGCCCTGGGTGGTCATGATTCTGCCCAGTGGCGGCTTCTTCACGCTCGCGCTGTGGCTGCTGTTGTTCAACTGGATGAAAGCGCGGAAAGCGCCGGAGGCTGCGCGATGAACGAGCAACCTCTTTGGTCCGTGTTCATCATGGCCTGCCTGACGAACAACTTTGTTCTGGCGTACTTCCTCGGTATCTGTCCGTTCCTCGGAGTCTCCGGCAAGATGGAGACTTCGACACGCATGGGCGGCGCCGTCGTCTTCGTCATGTTGACGGCCTCGGCCTGCGCCTATGGAATCAACTCGCTGCTTGTCGCCATTGGCGCGGAGTATTTGCGGCTGATCTCCTTCATCGCAGTCATTGCTTCCACTGTGCAGCTCGTCGAAATGGTCATCAAGAAGGTGAGCCCCGCGTTGTTTCGCTCGCTTGGCATCTTTCTGCCGCTCATCACGACCAACTGCGCGATTCTCGCCGTCGCGTTGTTCCAGACGAACAAGGGCTACGGTTTCATGCAGTGCTTGGTCTATGCGCTCGGTGCGGGTACGGGCTTCACGTTGGCGTTGGCCCTGATCGCCGGCCTGCGCGAGAAGCTCGAGCTCGCTTCCGTGCCGGACGTCGTGCGCGGCGCCGCGCTGACGTTGTTGCTGGCGGGCATCCTTTCCATCACATTCATGGGCTTTGCAGGACTCGGGTGAGCGCGATGTTGACTTCCTACGTTCTCGGAATCGGACTCATCCTCGCCCTCATGTTCGGCTGGGTTGCGGTGCAATCGGCCTGGGGCAAGGCATTCCCCGAAGCCACCGATGACGCCGACGTGCTCGCCCACCGCATGAGCTGCCAGGGCTGCGGCTGCACCACAGTCTGCCAACGCAAGCTCGGCAAAACTTTCACACAGGAGAAGACGCAATGACCGACCAAGCGCTAGCCGTACATCACCTCGATCAGGAATACGACACCTCCGAGCGATTCACGGCCAAGCTCGTCTCGAGCGATCGCATCACGCCTTACTCAGCGGATGAGATCCGCGAGATCGTTCTCGATGTCGATCGCCCCGGATTCTCTTATGAGGTTGGCCAGAGCATTGGCATCTTCGCGCCTGGCGATCCGCAGCTCGGCGGCAAAGAGCATTTCCGTCTCTACAGCGGTGGCGGACCTGCCCGCCGCAGCGGAGAAGGGTTTGCCGCGCATCAAGATCTGCGTGCGGCGCTGCAATTACATCGACGACTACTCAGGCGAAGCGGAGTACCGCGGAGTCGCCTCGAACTACCTGTGCGACCTGCGCGCGGGAGACGAGATCACGCTCTCCGGCCCTTATGGCCTGCCTTCGAAGTCCCTGGAGGATCACTCCTCCAATTTGATCCTGATCTGCACCAGCACTGGCATCGCGCCTTTCCGTGCATTCGTCAAACACATCTATCGTGACATCCCGGACTGGAGCGGCTCAGTGTGGCTCTTCTATGGAGCGACCAACCCGCTCGAGATGGTCTACATGAATGACGAGCACGACGACTTCGTGAACTATTACGACCGCGACACCTTCGCGGCGTTCAAGGCGTTGAGTCCGCGCCCGCACTGGTCCGACCCCATCTCCTGGGACGGCGCGATCGGCGACCGTGCGGACGAATTGCTGCGGTATTTCCAAAACCCCAAGACGCATGTCTTCGTCGCGGGCCTGGAGAACATGCGCGAGCAACTCGACAAAGTCTTCTCTGCGCGCATGGGATCGGAAATGAAGTGGCAACGCCGCAAAGCGGAGATGATGGCCGGAGAGCGTTGGGTGGAGTTGCTCTACTGACCCCAAAGCCTGCCATCAGCCTCGAATACGCCCTGTCGCAACCCTCGTAAATCTCCTGGGAGGCCAACGTTGACCCTGTTGCTAGCATGCAAGGGTCGCGATGGCGTTCCTCTTCGAGCCCCCGGCCTCGGTGCAAGCGGAAGCGGTGAACGCCCTGTTCCGCTGGTCGCTGTTGCTGTGCGCGCTGATCTTGACCGGTATCTGTGGAGCGCTGTTCCTCTGCTTTCGAAAGTTCCGCGCCCCACGGAATAGCTCGAGCGCCGAACAAGACGATCCGCCCCAGATCTACGGCGCAAAAAAACTCGAAGTCATTTGGACTCTGATTCCCGCAATTATCCTGAGTTTCCTCGCGTTCTTCACGATTCGCGGCATGGTGCAGGTCAATCCTCCGGCGGCCGAAGAGCATCCCGAGGTTGTCGTCGCGGGACACCAATGGTGGTGGGAAGTGCGCTATCCGGACAGCGGGGTCGTGACGGCGAACGAGCTCGTCCTGCCCGCCGGTGAAGAGCTGCTCATCGGATTGGAGTCAGCAGACGTCGTGCATTCCTTCTGGACGCCCGCGCTCGCGCCCAAGCAAGACATGATTCCCGGCGTCCAGCGACACCTTTGGATTACGGCTCCAAAACCAGGAGTCTATGCGGGACGCTGTGCGGAATTCTGCGGCGCCCAACACGCCGGAATGCTCTTGCGCGTGGAGGTTCTACCTCGGGCGGAGTACGACGCATGGCTCGAGAACCAGCGGCAGCCTGCAATTGCAGCCAGCGCCGAAGACAACGCTCGCATCAGCATCGGATCCGGGCTTTTTCTCAGCCTGACGTGCAGTAGCTGCCACGCGATTTCCGGGACGGACGCTCACGGAGACGCGGCGCCGGACCTGAGTCATTTCGCGTCGCGCGTTTCCCTGGCGGCGGGGCTACGGCCGAATAATCCGGAGAACCTGGCAGCGTGGCTGAGAGACCCAAGCTCGATCAAGGCAGGGGTCAAGATGCCGAACTTTCATCTCGCAGACCAGGAGGTCCAAGACCTAACGGCTTATCTCTCGTCCCTAGAGTAAGTAGACCCCGCGATTCAACGTGAGCTCCCCCGCAACAGAACAATTCGGCGCGATCCCCGCTAGGCCAAGCTCGACCGCCTTGTCGGCGCTTTACGCCTGGACGTCGACCCTGGATCACAAGAAGATCGGAATTCTCTACCTTTGGACCGCGCTTGCCTTTTTCGCCATTGGCGGAGTGGAAGCGATGTTGATTCGACTGCAGCTTTCCTTTGCAAACAATTCGCTGCTCGCGCCTGAGACCTATAACCAGATCTTCACCATGCATGGCGCCACGATGATTTTTCTCGTGGTGATGCCGGTTCTGATTGGAATCGCGAATTACTTCATCCCATTGATGATCGGCGCGCGCGACATGGCGTTTCCCAGGCTGAACGCTATGGGCTATTGGCCCTGCCATTTGGGGGCCTGCTGCTCCACTTCAGTTTTCTCGCCGGAGGAGCGCCCGCCGCTGGGTTTAGCTATGCGCCATTGAGCGAAAGCATTCATTATTCCTCGTCGTCGGGTATCGATTACTGGATCGTCGCCTTGCTGACTCTCGGAATCGGCACGGTCGCCTCCGGGCTCAACATCATCGTCACCGTGCTCACGCAACGCGCGCCAGGCATGACGATGCGGCGGCTGCCTCTATTCGTATGGATGACTTTCGTCGACGGCTTCCTGATCGTCATGGCCCTGCCCGTGCTCAACGCCGCCATCGTCATGTTGTTGATCGACCGCCAACTTCACGCCCACTTCTTCACTCCGGCCGAGGGCGGCTCGGCGATCGTGTGGCAACACTTTTTCTGGACGTTCGGCCACCCGGAAGTCTACATCATGGCGCTGCCCGCGTTTGGAATCATCTCGGAAGTCATTCCGGTCTTTTCACGCAAGCCCATCTTCGGATACGACTTCGTCGCCGGATCCACGCTGGCCATCGCCCTGCTCAGCTTCGGCGTCTGGGGACACCACATGTTTGCGACCGGCCTTGGCGTCCCGTTCGACGCCGTCTTCGCCATCGGCAGCATGGTGATTGCCATCCCGACCGGCGTCAAGGTCTTCAACTGGATTGCAACCATGTGGGGCGGGCGCATCCAGTTCACGACGGCGATGAAATTCGCTTTCGCCTTCATCGCGGAGTTCGTCATCGGCGGGCTGAGCGGCGTTTTGTTCGCGGTTGTGCCCATCGACTGGCAGGTCACCGACTCCTACTTCGTCGTCGCGCACATTCACTACGTGCTCTTCGGCGGGACGCTCTTCGCGGTCTTCGCCGGGCTCTACTACTGGTTTCCCAAGATGTCCGGTCGGCTGCTCTCGGAGCGGCTCGGGACATGGCACTTCTGGCTGACCGTTATTGGTTTCAATCTCACTTTTTTGGTTCAGCACGTGCTCGGCGCCATGGGCATGCCCCGCCGGGTCTACACCTACCCCAACGAGCCGGGATGGGAGCTGTTGAATCAGATCTCGACCTGCGGCGCTGTGATCATGGCGGCGTCGGCGATCGTCCTGGCCGTCAATCTGGCACGCTCGCTGCGTTCCGGCGAGTGTGCGGGAGACAACCCTTGGCAGGCGTGGACGCTCGAGTGGGGAACGTCCTCTCCTCCGCCCGAGGAGAACTTCACAGAGGTCCCCGAGGTCCGGAGCCGCCGGCCATTGTGGGACATCGCCCACCCGGACCGCCCCGACTGGAAACACGACAAGAGCGCTCTCCAGACCGACGAGCGCCATTTCTGCAAGGACACGCTCATCGCCAAGATGTTCGTCTTGTCGGAATCCTTCTTTTTCCTCGCCTTGATCGCTGCATTTCTGGTCTTTAGCTTTGGCCACGGTGCAGCTCAAAGCGCGGCCCGCCAATCGCTCGACCCGCTCCGCACCGGCGCGTTCACCGGGCTGCTGCTCGCGAGCAGCGTCACGTTCTGGATGGCGGAGCGATTCCTGTCGCGCGGCCGCCTGGGCTCCGTCCTCGCGTGGCTGATGATGACTGTCCTGCTCGGCGCCGTCTTTCTCGGCGGCCAACTCACGGAGTATGCGGGTCTGCTGCGCGAAGGCGGCGACCGCCGACTCCAGCCTGTTTGCATCGTCGTTCTTCACCCTGACAGGATTCCACGGTTTCCATGGGCGATGAAGGTCGCGCTGACGACTGTCGGCGTGCTGCTTTTGGAAGAACTGGACTCCCGGCGGACGGGTCGCATTGGCCCCGGTCGGCATCTACTGGCACTTCGTTGACGCCGTCTGGATTGTCGTCTACACGGTCGTCTATTTGGTGCGTTGAAATGACTACCTGGGAGTTTTGGACAACCGCCTGGCATTGGACGCCGCTCTCGGTCTCTACGCTGACCGTGGGCTTAGCCGCCGTTGCCTGGGCCGTCTGGCGGCAGCGCGACAAGCATCCAGCGAAGGCGTACTGGCTTGGAGCTTACTTGCTACTGATTCTGGCTGCCGCCTCCCCGCTGGCGACGTTATCCGCCGGCGTCCTCTACTCGGCCCACATGGCGCAGCACATCATCTTGTTGCTGCTGGTTCCGCTGCTCGCGACCTTGGCATTGCACGCGTCTAGCGGTACGGACGAACCGCCGCACCCGCGCCTCTGGCTCGCCGCCGCGGGATGGATCAGCGGAGTGGGCGCCATGTGGTTCTGGCATGAGCCGAGCCTCTGCAGCCTTTCGGTAGTCAGTCCCGGCGCGCAGACCGGTCAGATGATCTCGTTGTTGCTGGCCGGCTACATCTTCTGGCGGCCGGTGTGGGGGCCCGCCTCACAGCGCCTGGACCCTGCTGCAACTGTCGCCTATCTGTTCAGCGCCTGTGTGGCTTGCACGGCGCTTGGCATCTACATCACGTTTGTTCCCGTCACCGCTTGTCCGGTCTTCGTCCACGCTCCGGCCGACTCGGCCGCGCTGCAGCTCGTCCGCGGCGGTTGGGGCCTCAGCGCTGGCGCCGACCAGCAACTCGGAGGGTTGCTCATGTGGGTCCCGACTTGCCTGATCTACCTGGCGTCGATCTTGGCGCAGTTTGGCCGAGGCTACAATCCCGTTCCGCTGGAAGGAGCCGGCGCACATCCATCCAAATGACTCCTCTAAACCACGACCAAGACCGAAACAGCCCAGAGCGCTCCTTGGGCCCCCAGACGCATGCGACGGTCGCCCCTTTCTTCACAGCGCTCGGCATCACGCTGACGTTTCTCGGACTGGTCAGCTCCTACGTCGTCCTGGCTGCCGGCCTGGCCGTTTTCAGCGCTGCTGCCTTGCGCTGGATTCTTGCCCTTTCCCTGACATCAAACGATCATGCAGACTGAACCCCACGACCCGATCGGCAGCGCTTGGTTAGCCAGCCTCGCAAGCCGGCGCCGCGCCTTCCTCACCTTCCTGTCGACGCAGTCGGCGATCGCGCCATCTTGGCGCTGCCGGGCCTCGCCTTCAGCCTCGCCCCCCCTGTTCCAACGCCGCAAACAGGAATGGCGCGACGTCGGCGCCCTTGCGGACTTCCAGGCCGGCGCAACCCGAGTCGTGTCGTTTCAGGACGCCTCTCCGGAGCCTTGGGCTGGCGTGACTGCCAAGACGGCGGCCTGGGTGCGGCGCGAGAGCTCCGGCGAGCTGATTGCCTTCAGCGTCAACTGCACCCACCTAGGGTGTCCCGTCCGCTGGATCGCCGACAGCGCGCTGTTCATGTGCCCGTGCCACGGCGGGGTCTACTATGCGGACGGCGAAGTTGCGGCCGGGCCGCCGCCCAAGCCGCTTCCCCGCTATCCGGTTCGCACCCGGGCCGGCCGCGTGGAGGTCCGTACCTCCCCCGTTCCGATCACGACCGCCTGATGGACCGATGATGGGTTTGCTCCAACGTGCATGGCTCTGGCTGGACGACCGCTCCCAGCTCAGCCGAACCGTCTGGCCCGTGCTCACACACCTGGTCCCCAAGGATGCTGGCTGGTGGTACGTGTTCGGCAGCGCCACTCTATGCGCTTTTCTCGCGCAGGTGGCCAGCGGCGTTGCGCTCGCCTTGTCCTACTTGCCTGCCGCCGACCAGGCCTACGCCTCGCTCCAGTTCATTTCCGATACCGCTGCCTTCGGCGGCTTCCTGCGCGGGATGCACTACTGGGGCGCTGGAACGATGATGTTCCTCGCCGGTCTCCACATGATCCGGGTCTTCCTATTCGGAGCGTTCAAATTTCCGCGCGAGCTCACCTGGATGAGCGGCGTCTTTTTACTGGGGCTCGTGGCGGGGATGGCCTTCACCGGCCAACTCCTGCGCTGGGACCAAACCGCGGTCTGGTCTGTCGTGCTGGCCGCGGAGTCCGCCGGTCGAGTTCCGTTGGTCGGCGAAAGCATCGCCCGTCTGATTCTCGGCGGCGATACGGTCGGCGGGGCGACCTTGAGCCGCTTCTACGCCATTCACGTCTTCGTCCTACCCGGCCTGATCTTCTCGCTCATCGGAGCGCATCTTTATCTGGTCCTGAGGAACGGTATCTCGGAGCCCCCCCGGAAAGGCAAGCTCGTCGATCCCAAAACCTATCGCGCCGAATACGAAGCGGAGATGAAGCGCTCCGGCGTACCGTTCTTTCCCGACGCCGCGTGGCGGGATACGGTCTTCGCTCTCGGCGTCGTTCTCTGCATCGCCGGCGCCGCATTCTTTGTCGGCCCGCCTGAGCTTGGGCCGCCGCCTGACCCGAGCCTGATCGTCGCCAACCCGCGACCGGATTGGTATTTCCTTTGGGCCTTCGCTGTGATGGCGCTGATGCCGCCCGGGCTCGAAAACGTTGCCATCTTCGTGGGACCGATTGTGATCGGAGTGGTGTTGCTCGGTCTGCCTCTGGTATTCGGCTCAGGCGAGCGCCACCCGCCGGCTCGCCGCCCGTGGAGCGTCGCGGCGGTTCTCATCATTCTCGTCTCGGTGGCATCCTTCTGGGCCGCTGGAAAACGGTCGGACTGGTCGCCGGACTTCAACGCGAAACCGCTCGACGCCGCGGTAGTCGGCGCACGGAGCGGTCCCATCTCCGAGGGCGCCACGCTGTTCCACGACAAGGCGTGCCTCAACTGCCACAATATCGCCGGACAAGGCGGACGCCGCGGCCCAGACCTGACTTATGTCGGTGACCGTCTGACCAAGGAAGAAATGATCCTCCGCATCATGAACGGCGGCCACAACATGCCGGCTTTCGCCTCGACCCTCGGCCCCGAAGATCTTGAAAAGATCGTCGCCTTCCTGCAATCCCGCACCGCAAAGCAAAAGTCCCCGGATTAGCTGGGGCCTGAGACGAGAGCGCTGCACAGATCGGTTGGTTGCACGACGTTGCTTGCTTTGACCGCGATTCGGGAGGGTTACGTCGGTCTGAGGACGGACAACTGCAATTTCTCACCTTTTTCCTGAGGGTCAAATTGAACGAATTCGCTTGTCAGCGTCGAACGCTTCTGCTAGGCTTGCTCCCGGCGTTGGCCTTGTCGCTCCGCTAAGTCCGGACCGGGTGGCCCTGCCGGGCGGTTTCCGTGAGGCTCTCGAGTAGCACAGGAGGGATCATGACCGTTGACGCGCGTCCTTTTCGCTGGAGTCGCCGAGAGGTGGTGGGGGGACTTGGAGCCTTCTTCGTGGTCCCAGGTCTGTTCGCCGAGGAGTTGCATCGCACGCCTCGGCAAACGGAGGGACCGTTCTATCCAGATCACTTGCCGCTTGACCAGGACAACGACCTGATCGTCGTGAGTGATTCGGTCACGCCTGCCGTTGGTCCCATTGCGCACGTCACTGGGCGTATTCTCACTCCCTCGGGCGAGCCAGTGCGGAACACCACTGTCGAGATTTGGCAGTGTGATTCCGGAGGCGCCTATCTGCACTCGGGCTCGAATCGGCACGACCACTTCGACAAGAACTTCCAGGGCTTCGGCCGCTTCGAGACGGGATCCGCCGGCGAGTACCGCTTCCGCACGATCCGGCCCGTCGCCTACGACAATCGCACGCCTCACATTCACTTCGCCATCGACAAAGGCGGCAAGCGAATGTTGACAACTCAGCTCTACACCAAGGGCGAACCCTTAAACGCGGTGGACGGCGTGCTGAAGCGGATGACCGAATCCAAGGATCGGACGGCCGTGATCAAGGAATACAAGCCTGTTCCGGATTCCAAGATCGGGGAGCTCGCGGTGAGCTTCGACATCGTGATCGGCCTGACGCCGGAAGATCCCAGCGGAGACCGATTTCAGACAGCTCGCCGTAGCGGTTGACCGCTTCTGCTTTCGCCGGCTACGTCGCGTCCTTGACGTTCAATGAGAAAGGCTTTCCGTACAGTTTGGAGCACGGTCCGCAGGCTTCGGGACCCCGGCCCGGAGCCCGACTGTCCATCTCATGGTCGGCAACCGCGTTGACTGACGACGGCAATTCTCCTACAACTGGTGGACTGTCGCGATGTCCGACCAGCATCAACCCAGTGCGCCCCGCGGCCGTGACGTCCCCTATCTGGAGCTGCTCCAGTCGATCTCTCTCGCGGTTGGTGAGTCTCAAGGCACCGAGAATGTCCTCCACAGCATCGTGAACGGATTGGTCGGTTCGGCTGGTTTCGCGCTGGCGCGCATCTGGCTGATCCAGGAGGCGGATATCTGTGACCGTTGCCCAATGAGGGCGGAATGTCCGAGTCAAACTCGCTGCTTGCACCTGAGAGCCAGCGCGGGCCGGCCCCTGGATCCGGAATCTAATCTCGACTGGCGCCCGCTGGACGGTAGATTCCGGCGATTCCCACTCGGAGTTCGGAAAATCGGACGCGTTGCGGCCTCCGGCAAGCCCGAGTTCGTGCTGGACGCCTCAGGCGATCAGCGCTGGGTTGCCGACCAGGAGTGGTTTCGCCGTGAGCGGATTCGGGCCTTCGCGTGTCACCCCTTGATCTCTCGAGGCGACGTGATCGGCGTGCTCGGGGTCTTTACGCGCGAGTTGCTTAGCTTGGAGCGCGTAACTTGGCTCGGCCTTTTCGCCCATCAAGCCGCGACCTCGATTGCCAATGCCCGAGCGTACGAAGAGATCGCGCGTCTCAAGTCGAAGCTCGAGCTCGAGAACGAGTATCTTCGCGACGAAGTCGATGCCGCTCACGGTTTCGGTGACGTAGTCGGCCAAAGTGAGGGAATCAGAAAGGTTCTAGACCAAGTTGCACTCGTTGGACCCGCTGACTCGACGGTGCTCATCGGCGGGGAATCGGGAACAGGGAAGGAGCTTATCGCCCGTGCGCTTCACGAACGGAGTCAGCGCAAGGACCGGCCCCTTGTCCGAGTGAACTGCGGTTCGATCCCAAGAGATTTGTTCGAGAGCGAGTTTTTCGGTCATGTCAGGGGCGCCTTCACCGGCGCAGTTCGCGACCGAATTGGCCGATTTCAGCTGGCGGACCGAGGAACGCTATTTCTCGATGAAGTCGGCGAGATCCCGCTGGACCTGCAAAGCAAACTCCTTCGTGTCCTACAAGAAGGCACATTCGAGCGCGTGGGCGACGACCGCACCCGCAAGGTCGACGTTCGGCTAATTGCGGCGACCAATCGAGATTTGCGCGCGGAGGTCGATGCCGGCCGTTTTCGAGAGGATCTGTTCTATCGCCTTAGCGTGTTCCCGATCCAATTGCCGCCGTTGCGTGAACGGTTGGACGACATCCCGCTCCTTGCCGACCATTTCCTGCGGAAGACCTGCCAGGACCTCGGCTTGCCGTCTCATCAGCTGAAGAAGCGACATGTGGAGGCGTTGCAAGCCTATCGCTGGCCAGGCAACATCCGTGAACTTCAGAACGTCATCGAGCGGGAAATCATCCGCGCACAGTTAGGTTCCATTCAGTTCGACTTACCAGCCGACTCGACCGAAGAAACCAACACCGCTTCCGCCGAGTCCGGGGCGAGCCCAGGTCGCATCCTCAAGCAGGACGAGATCAAGCGCATCGAGCGTGACAACGTACTGGCGGCCCTCGAAGCCACGAATTGGAAGATCTACGGTCCGGGCGGAGCGGCCCAGCTACTCGGAATGCGCGCGACGACCTTGGCGTCCAAGATCAAGGCTCTTAGCTTGCGCCAGTCCTGACTCACACACACTCTCTCTGTTGAATCGCAACAACGAAATTTCGTTGCTCGCACAACGAGATTTCGTTGATCCAACGAAGTTTCGTTGCGTGGGATAAGGCGTTCCTAGCCTGCTAACCACCTATATATCAGGCGTTTAGTGTCTCGCGGTTCGTTTGGCCCGCTACGTGATCTCTTAAGGGGCGTCCGCAACCAGCGGGCTCGAACGAACCGAAGGAGAGACACAAACGATGATTCCGATGACCACAAAACTCGATCGCGCGCGCCGCGGTTTTCTGGGAGCCCTGGCTCTGGCGACCGTGGCGATGGCAGGCTCCGGCCCGTCGATGGCCAACGACGTCAACGTCAGCACAGGGCTGACACTGGCGGGCGGCCCGCTTGCGATCCATGGCTACGATCCCGTGGCCTACTTCACTGAAGACCGGGCCCGCCTCGGACACGCCATCCACTCCGTCAAGCACGGCAACGCCGTCTACCGCTTCGTCAGCGCCGCCAACAAACGCAAATTCGAAGCCAATCCTGAGCGCTACCTACCGCAGTACGGCGGATTCTGCGCCTACGGAACCGCCCTTGGGGCGAAGTTCGACGGCGACCCCCAGCTGTTCACCGTTGTCGACGGCAAGCTCTATTTCAACCTCAACCCGGAAATTCTGAAGAAGTGGCGCGCGGACATCCCGCGCTACATCGTCAAAGCCGACCGGCAGTGGCGGCAGATCCGCGATAAGTCGCCGGCGGAGCTCACCGACTAAGAGCCCCGGACTCGAACGGGAAACGACCCGCAAGGAGAAACCACCGAAATGCACTCCCGAGTAGTATTCAGCATCCTCACGCTCACGCTTTGGGCGAGCGCCGCTCTTAGCCAGATTCCGAATCCCGGCATGGAGATCGATCCCGCCAACACGGCGCTGGTCATCACCGACCCGCAGAACGACTTCCTCAGCCCTGACGGCGTCACCTGGGGCGTCGTTGGCAAGAACGTCACCGCCAACAAGACCGTCGAGAACATCGAAAAGCTGTTCAAGACCGCCAAGGCTCGCGGCATCCCGGTCTTCGTCTCGCCGCACTACTACTACCCCGCCGACCACGGCTGGCGGTTCGAGGGCGCTTTGGAAGCTCTGATGCACAAGATCGGCATGTTCGACCGCAAGGACGCCTTGAACACGGAAGGCTTCGAAGGCTCCGGCGCCGACTGGCTGGAGCGCTACAAGGTCTACATCGAAGACGGTCAGACAATCGTCTCCAGCCCGCACAAGGTGTATGGCCCGGAGACCAACGATCTGGTTTTGCAGTTGCGCAAGCGCGGAATCGACCGGATCATCCTCGGCGGCATGTCCGCCAACCTCTGCACCGAGAGCCACATGCGTGAGCTCGTGGAGCAGGGCTTCGAGGTGGCGGTCGTCCGCGACGCCACCGCCGCCGCTCAAGTTGAAGAGGGAGACGGCTACGAAGCCGCTGTCACGAACTTCCGGTTCGTCGCAAGCGCTGTGTGGACCACCGCCGAACTGCTGGAAAAGCTCGGAGGGACGACCACGGACTGATTGGCCACCGAGAGCGGCTCGCCTCATTGGGCGGGCCGCTTCCGACATCTGGAGGAGAACGCTATGTCGAACCAACAACTTCAAGACATTCGTCAGCGATTGGAGGACGCCCTCGCTGCGGCGCTCGCTCACAGCCTCCCGGGGAGTGAGCGGGATTCGGGCGACGTCTGCGAACAGGCTCTGTCGGAGATAGAGAGCAATCTCGCCGTGGAGGCTGCCAACGTCAAGTGGCGCACGGCTAGGGACGTCCGGTCCGCGCTGCGCCGTCTGGAATCCGCCTCCTACGGGGTCTGCGAGAACTGCGAGGAGCCGATCGGAGTCAAGCGTCTGCGGGCGCTACCGTGGGCGTCGCGATGCATCCGCTGCCAAAGCGCCGACGAGCTCGCTGCACAAGGCAGCCAAGGTCCGCGGAGCCTCTGGGGCGACTGGCCCGATGTTCTCTTTGGGGGAATCCAATGACGCGACGCCAGCCCCAAGCCGCCCCGCGCCGTTCGCTCGAAAGCCTCATGGAGGCCTACCAGCAGGCCGACGAGCAGGCATTGACGGAGCTGGTCCAGCGCCTCTCGCCTCAGCTCCGCAGCTTCCTGCTCGGCCCGCATGTCACTCGGACACATGCCGACGACCTGCTCCAAGAGTGTTGGCTACGGGTCCACAAGGCGCGTCACAGCTACGAGGTCGGGCGGCCGCTGCTGCCCTGGATCTACGCCATCGCCCGATACGCCCGCACGGACGGGTACCGCCGAATGGCCCGCGCCGAGACGCACTCGGCGGACGACGCCGACCTCACGGCCGATCCCAAATCCTTCGCGCGATCTGTCGAAGCCAACAGTGACTTCCGCGCCTTGATGGCCAACCTTCCGGAGCGCCAGCGAGAAGTGGTCCTGTTACTCAAGGTCCGCGGCTTGACGCTCGATGAAACGGCGCAAGCCATGGGGTCGACGATCGGCGCGATCAAACTGACAGCGCACCGGGCCTATAAAAACCTGCGCGCGACGGCGCACGTCCTCAACCAGACGGCGAGCTCTTACACCCAAGCCAACTGATCCGAAACGCTGAAGAAGAAACGGCCCTCACAGGAGATAGCAGCAATGCAAACCCCCACCAGCGACATTGCCTTCACCGCGGCTGTAAAGAAGGCGCAAGAGCGGCACGGCTCCCGATCCGCGTACGCCCGCATGGAACAGGGCGGCGGTTGGGGCGACACGGTGACGCCTGCGCTCGAAGAGTTCATCGCCGCCAGGGTTTCTTTCTATCTGGGAACCGCGTCAGCCGACGGGCGTCCGTATATTCAGCATCGTGGAGGCCCCAAGGGCTTCCTCAAGGTCCTGGACGAACGAACCCTCGCGCTGGCCGACTACGCGGGAAACGCCCAGTACATCTCGATGGGCAACCTCAGCGAAAACGACAGGGCCTTCCTCTTCTTGATGGACTATCCGAACCGTCAACGCATCAAAATCTGGGGCAGGGCGCGGTTCATCGAAGACGACCCCGGGTTGCTCGAAAAGGTGCGTGACCCGGGCTATCCAGGACGGGCGGAACGCGCGCTCGTCTTCACGATCGAGGCTTGGGATGTCAACTGCACGCAGCACATCCAACAGCGCTTTACGCCGGACGAGATCGAGTCGGCAACCGGCAAGTTGAGCGAGCGAGTCCGCGAGCTCGAGAAGGAGAACACTTCGCTGCGCAAGTTGCTGCATCAACGCGCCGACGCTGCGGCGGATGCCCCCGCAATGGGTGCATGAAGGAGGTATTCGAAATGAGCTACCGCTTCCTGGTCGACACCTACGAGACCGAGCGCATCAAGGTCCTCAGCGTCTGGAGCATGTTCCGCGACCAGGATTTGCCATTCAGGCCGCATCCGAGCGACAACCGCGGACGAAGTGTTCATGAGCACATGGTTCACCAATGCGTTAGCGAGAACCTCTGGTTCGTCAGCATCCTCGGCATCGAGGTGGGCGCAGCGCCGCTGCCTGAGACCGAAACGCGCCTGGAATTCATCCGCCGCTACGCCGAGCTTTCCAGCAAGCGCGTTGGCGCTCTCCGCGCCAAAGACGACGCTTGGTGGGAAGAGACGGTGAGGTTCTTCGACGTGCCTCGTTCGCGGGCGTGGGTCATGGTTCGGCGGATAGCCCACACAGCGCATCACCGCGGCCAGCAGACCGCCCTCCTGCGAATGCTGAATGCCGATCTTCATAGCACCTACGGCCCGACGGCCGACACGGGTGGCCTCATGCAAAACCACGCACCAGTAATCTACGCCTACCCGGATATTGATGCTCTTCTCGAGGCGGAAGCAGGGAGCGGCGTCAAGGCGTCGCTCCCCGGCCCCGGCGACGAGCCTCCGACGGAGCGGCCCTCTAGCCACGATCTTCAAGACCGGTGACTGCCCGGAATGAGACAGTCGCAACGCGACGCTAGGCGTTTTGCGCTGTGAGGAAGAAAGGCTGACCGCCGTACCGGGCCAGGCCGCTCTGAAACCGGAAATTGTCGGTGATCAGCGCTTCCGTGCCCGAAGTAGGCGTGCGCCTTGTTTTTGGGCTCCAGCAGTACGATGGAGCCCAAACCGCTCGGTCTTCGGTTCCGATTCCATTCGATTCTCTAAAACCGGGAAAACAGCGGCCTCCGGGGCATACAGAAACCAATTGAAGCAACAACGGTTGGCAAGGGGCGTTGCCGAATCTGGTCTTCGAACTCGGATCTGTTCACAAATCGCGTCTGAAAGAGCAGTGAATGGTCCGATTTTGATTGGATCATGGTCGGGGCGGAGGGATTCGAACCCCCGGCTTCCTGCTCCCAAAGCAGGCGCGCTACCAGACTGCGCCACGCCCCGTTTTGAACTTCTCTCTGATTCTAGCCCACCCTCGTCGTCTACGCTGGAAGCTTGGACACTCTCGCCGCCCTCAAGCAGCTCATTTCGCTGTTGGCGATCGTCAATCCCATCGGCGCCATTCCGCTTTTCCTTGCCTGGACCTCGTCCCGCGGCAAGATTGAGCGTGCCGACGCCGCCCGTACAGCGGCCATCACCGCCATCGTCGCTCTTCTCGCGGGCGTCTGGCTCGGCGACGCACTCTTCGGCTTTTTTGCCATCCGCCTCGCATCCTTCCGCGTCGGCGGAGGCCTTCTGCTGTTGCTCATGGCCATCGCCATGCTCCAGGCCGAAACGCCCGGCGCCAAGCACGCCGCTGCCGAGGAGCAGGAGGCGCGCTCCAAGGACAATGTCGGCGTGGTGCCCCTCGGCATCCCCTTACTCGCCGGCCCTGGCTCCATCAGTCTGGTGATTGACGCAGCGCAACGCGTCCCCGAACTCGCCGGCAAGACCGTCCTCAGCGCGGAAATCGTTCTCGTCGGCCTCGCCACCTGGATCGCGCTTCGCTCCGGCGATCGCATCTTCGCCCGCGTCGGGGAGACCGGCATCAACGTGGTCACTCGTCTGATGGGGCTAATCCTTGCCGCGGTCGCCGTCGAGCTCCTTGCCGCGGGCGCCCTCGCGCTGTTTCCCGGTCTCGCCGGCTAGGCTCGCGCCGCCACCGCAGCCGCTGCGCTCGGTTCCGGCGCCGCAACCGCCTCCAGGCTGGCCAATACCGTCGCAATCCAGACGATGTGCGCTGCCGCGAGGTGGATCAGTTGCATCCAACCGGGCGCCGCCAGGCCGATGTTCGCCACGCCAATCGCCAACTCCGCTGCAAGCGCAATCAATGCCATTCGCGCCCAGCCCTCGCGCCTGCCCGGCCAGAACAGCCACGCCAGGTAAGCGGCTCCCGCCACTGCTACGACCGGGTGCAGCGCCCGCAGCCGGACCAGGAAGTGGTTCGCCGCCGAGAGGTCCGCGCTCACCTTATCGAGCAATCCCGGCCCTAGCGCCGGCTCGATCGGAAAGAGCGTGTCGCCCAGCGCCGTCACCGCCCCCGCCATGCTCATCGCCACCAGCGCCAGCAAGCCCGCCGCGAGCGCTCCGGCGCCACGCTCGATCGGCGCCGCGCCGCGACGCCCGCCCGAGGCCAGCCACGCCGTATAAGAGGCGAAACCGGTCAACAGCAACGTATTTGTCAGGTGGATCGACACCGCTACCGCGCGCATCACCGAATCGTTGTCTGCCACCAGCTCGCGCAGCACGATTCCCGCGCCAATTCCGGCCTCGATCATCAAAAACACGAACGTTGCCGCCGCAGCGCGGAATACAGCGCTCGATGCGCCGAAGCTCCTCGCCGCCCAGCCCACCAGCGCCAGCCCCAGCAGCCCGCACAACCCGCTCGTCAGCCGATGCGTGTACTCGATCATCGTCTCGAGCGAAGGCGCGGGCGGCACGATCTCGCCATTGCAGGTGGGCCAGTGGCTGCCGCATCCGGCGCCCGAGTGTGTGATCCTCACCCAGGCTCCAAACAGAATCACAACAATCAGATACGCCGTGAAAAACCACGCGTACCGTGCGAATCGGCTGTTCGTTGCGGACATCGCTTCGACCCCTTTAGCGTATCAATCAAGCCCGCCCTAGCGTTTATCGGGTCCATAGAAATTATTCGCTTCCGCTGCCGCTCGCGGCCTCGCTATAGTGTTTTCGAAAACGGGTTGGGTTCACCGTAGAGCCACATCCAAGGGTCTGACCGACGCTTCCACGCGACCACCGCGTGCCGGCGTTCGATTCCGGGATTCAGCCGCATCCGCGCGCCGATCCTGAAGAGCCTTTTCTGACCAGGTCGTCGGAACTTCACTAACAGCACAAGGGGTTCGTGCGAGCGGAGCTGCGCGCCAAGGTGTAGTCCGACGAGAGGGACCTTCGTTTATTCGCGAGGAGCGAGCGATGAAGAATGATCTGGATGTAAGACTTGAACGGCGAGGGATGGGGAGCAGAGCGGCCTCTTTGGGCGTTCTGCTGCTAGTCGGCGCTGTCTCAGCCTGGGCTCAAGATGACGGGCCGACCGCGGAAGACGTGCAGACGCACGCCAACATTATCTGGACGCTGCTTGCCGCCGTCCTGGTCTTCTGGATGCAAGCAGGCTTCGCATTCGTCGAGTCGGGCTTCACGCGCGCCAAGAGCGCCGCCCACATCATGATGAAGAATCTGCTCGACATGTGTATGGGAGCCATCTCCTACTGGGCGGTCGGCTTTGGATTGATGTTCGGCGCCAGCACGGCGCTTCTCATCGGCGGCGACCACTTCTTCCTGTCGCCCGATGCGACAACGGCGGACGGTCAGTGGGAATACACGTTCTGGATGTTCCAGGTGGTCTTCGCCGCTACCGCTGCGACGATCGTTTCCGGCGCGATGGCGGAACGCACGAAGTTCTCGTCCTACATCATCTACTCACTCGTCATTTCGGCGATCATCTATCCGGTCTTTGGCCACTGGGCCTGGGGCAACCTTCTGATCGGCGACAACCCGGGTTCGTGGCTGGCGGAGATGGGTTCATCGACTTCGCCGGTTCGACCGTGGTGCACTCGGTCGGCGGCTGGGCGGCGCTCGCGGGAGCCATGTGCGTGGGGGCGCGCATCGGCAAGTTCGGCAAGGACGGAAAGGTTAAGCCGATCCCCGGCCACAACATGCCCATGGGCGCGCTTGGCGTTCTGATCCTCTTCATGGGATGGTTCGGCTTCAACGCCGGTTCGACGACCACAGCTGACAGCTCGGTCGCCCGCATCGCGGTCAACACCTTCCGTCGGGCTGCGCCGGCGGCGTCGCGGCTATGTTGGCTTCGTGGATGAAGTTCCGCAAGCCGGATGTCGGCATGACGCTCAACGGCGTTCTGGCCGGCTTGGTCGGCATCCGGCACCCTGCGCCACTGTCACCCCTGGCGCTTCCATCCTGATTGGTCTTATCGCCGGCGTGCTGGTGTACGCGGTTTTGTTCTTCGACAAGATCCGCATCGACGATCCGGTTGGCGCCATTTCGGTTCACGGAGTTTGCGGCGTCTGGGGTACGCTAGCGGCGGCTCTCTTCGATGAACGATTGTTCGCGGGCGATCCCGAATACAACCTGATGGGCACGCTCTGGGTCCAGGTTATCGGCATCGTCGTGGCCTTTGTTTGGACCTTCGGCACGGCCTTCATCCTCTTCAAGATCCTCGACGCCACCATCGGTCTACGCGTCAGCGAGCAAGAAGAGATCGAAGGTCTCGACTTGGCCGAGCACGGCTACAGCGCCTACCCGGACTTCCAGGTTCATGGCGGCCCCGGCATCTCTTCGGCGTCTTCCGCCGCCAAGGCGACCAGCGCCGTCATGGCCGAGAGCCGAACCGCCGAGGCCTGATCCTCGTTTTTACGATCCCTCGCACGGCCCCGCTCCGCCTCACCCTACACCCCAAAACATCGGAGCGGGGCCCCTTCCTTTCTGTCACTCACCAATCTTTCAAACGGCGCGTCCATCCCCAAGATGACGCGCCGTTTGCAATCCGTCGCCGAGTTCGCTGTAACCGGTCTGGTCTATCTCTTTATCACCACTTGCCTGGCTCAGGGCTACGTCATTCCCACGGCTTCCATGGAAGGGACGTTGCTAGTCGGCGATCACCTCGTGGTCGACAAGGTCGCCTACGCGCCGGACGACGCATTGCTTGGCGCGCTGCTGCCGCACCAACCCATCGAGCGCGGGGCCATCATCGTCTTCCGCTACCCGCTCAACCTGCAAGAAAGCTACGTCAAGCGGGTCATCGGCCTTCCGGAGATCGCATCCACATCGAAGACAAGCAGGTCTTCGTCAATGGCTCAGCGCTCGACGAACCGTACGTACAGCACCTCGACCCGCGTCGCATCGACTACCGCGACGACTTTCCCGCTGCGGCGCCCGTCTGGATCGAGGACTGGCGCGCCATGCTCGGCGAACATGTTCAAGACGGCGAGCTCGTCGTCCCGCCGGGTCACTACTTCGCCTTGGGCGACAACCGCGACAACTCCTCCGACAGCCGCTTCTGGGGCTTCGTCCCGCGCGAGAATATCTACGGCAAACCGCTGTTCGTGTATTGGTCGTTCGACGCCCCGACTGAAGTCCTGCTCGACCGCTTTTCGCCCAACAGCCTGCTCAGCTTCGCCTCGGCTTCTTCACCAAACCCGCTGGGAACGCTTTCCAAGCCTCGTCGAGTAAACGACGATTGCCCCGCAACCGAAACAGAGCCGCCGGTGCAAACCGGCGGTTCGGCGTCCGCACTGCGGAAACCGCCGTGTTGTACCGGGGCCACGCGAGCCTGCGATACGTCCGCGCAGCCACGATAGCGTTCCGCCGGCTTGATGTGCGTTACGGGACGGTCGAGCTCCACGAGCGCCATGTCCCACCCTGTCCATTGCGTCTCCGTCGCACCGCGCTCCAGCTTCGGATGCCGAATCACGCGAATCCCTCGAAACTGCTGCTCGCCGAACGTCCAGAACGACGTTTCGCCAACGAAGTGGGCCGCCGTCAAGACCCACCGCGGCGCTACCAGCACCCCGGCCGCATAGTCGTTGGAATCTGGCGAATCGGAATACCGGCCGACCGACACGAAGTCCGACTGTTTCGCGAGGTCGCGGTACAGGGACTGAGGGACGTCATGCCGGATCATCCCTGCGTTGGCTACGCACAACAGAGCGGCAATCAAAGTTGCCAACGTGCAGGATTTCCGGGGGAGTCGTGGACACATGGATTCGCATACGAGATCCTGCGCCTCTTTGTTCGCATGGCTTGAGGACTGGGCTGACAGATAAAGCAACAGGGCCTCGCCATGGCGGGGCCCTGAGTGTGCGCCAGAATCTCTGTTCTGCGTTTATCCCCAGCGGAACTCGAGGGTCCGGTCGAACGGCGTATAGCCGGTGATGTAGACGCTCGGTCCGGCGAGCTTCGGCTCCGCGCCCCGCACCTGCGTGTAGCGCGTCTCCGCCAGCCCGGGGCCAAACCTCAGCTCGTCTCCGCCGCGCCGGTACGTCGCATAGCCGCTCTCGAGAATATAGGCTTCCGCGCCGTCCGGCGCTTCCACCACGCCCTCGATCTCTCCGCCCTCGCGCAAGTTCACTTCGACGGCCAGCGGAACCCAATCCGTGCCCTCGGCGCGAATCCTTACGTCAAAGCCGTTCTCGACCTCTTTCACTTCGGCCGTGTAGTGGAATTCGGATACCTCGGTCTGCTCGCGGTATTTGCGGAATTCGTACCAGTTGTCCACTCCCCACGGTTGTTTGCGCCCGTCGGTCAGCGGTTGGAAGTACGGCCCTTCAAGCGTTTCTTCGAGCGTCCACACGCCGTTCTTCTCCGACGCATCCGTCGGAATGAACTGGCCCTTGCCGAAGAATGCCGCCGCAAAACGCACGCCGCTGACCACCGCTTCGCCGCGGCGCACCGCGAAGAAGCGGCTGTTGTCGCGCGGAATGATCGAGGCGCTCGTCTTGCCGCGCCGGATGTGGACCAGATTCGAATGCGGAAAGTACTTCGAGTAGTTGTCCGGAACCGGCTTCGGGCTCGGGCCCGCCTTCTGGAGCTCGCTGTACTCCATCAGCAGGGCGAGAGATCCGCGGTCCGGCTCGAAGACTCGCGCGACCGTCTCGAGTTGTCCGTTGTTGTCGTGGCGCGCCATGTAACGCAGGGCGAACCAGTAGTAGCCCATGTTGCCGATCGTATTGCGGTCCTGGCGGTGCGAAATTTCGGTCACCACCTCGTAGTTCGGGTGCAACAGATAGAGCATCGTCTCGAGGTTTTTGCGCACCGGCTCGAGTAGCTCCGGCCTCTTCAGCTTGTCCGCCACCGTTACGAGGCAGTTGTCGACGTGCGCGTTGTACATCGTCGTCGACTGCTCGCTGTACTGGCCGTCCTCATCGATGTCGATGCCTTCGGCCAGCCATTCGTCAATACGGCCGATCAGCTCGGGACGCTTGAGAACTTCCTGCAATTGCGCCAACGCCGCACAGGCCACCCAACGATGGTTCGGCGTGTGGATGCCGCCCTTGAGCAGGCCGTCGGCGCCGCGTTGCATCGAAGGCTCCATCCAGCCGAATAACTCGCGGTCGCCGAACTTGTTGGCCAAGTAGGCCGCCGTCGCGACATTCCGCATGATGAAAGCGGTGTCGGGCGGGGAATTGAAGTTCGTGATGAGCAGATCGAAGTTGCCGTCCTTGCTCTGCACTCGCGTCAGGTGGTCGGCGGCCATCTTCATGCGCTTGCGGAGCTGCGCGTCGTGGTAGAACTTCGACTCGGCGGTGAAGTAGGCGGCGACTCCCGAGACGAGCACGCCGCTCGCGGTTCCAGGCTCGTGCAGTCCGGTCGCATCCGGGATTGCGCCTTGCCAGCGGCTCTCGGGATTGGTGTTTTGGCGCTCTAACAGGCGCTCTACGCCTTCATCATTGCGGGCGACGAAGGCGGACATGGGCGTTGGCGCGTCAGGCATGCTCTATGCAAGATAGCAGGCTAACGGCCGGGACTTTTGAGGGGCCAAAACTCGGATTCGGTACGAGCGGTCTTCAGGTAATCCTCGATTTTGGCGACGACGTCCGGGTGCTCGTCCGCTACGTTCGATTGCTCGCCAATGTCGTCGGAGACGTCGTAGAGCTCGAGCGGTCCGTCGGGCGTGAGCTTGACCCCCTTCCACTTGCCCATTCGGACGGCTTGTTTCGAGCCTTTGCCTTCGTGGAACTCCCAGTAAAGGAACTCATGCTGAGGCTGCTCGTCGGGATGGCCGGTCAGCACGGGGACCATCGAGATGCCGTCGGTCTCGGCCGGAGGCGAGGCGCCGGCGATCTCGGCGAAGGTGGGGAGAGTCCCAGAACGCGCCCAGGTAATCGCTCGTCTGCCCGGCGGGCGTGTGGCCGGGCCAAACCGCGATCAGCGGCACGCGCACGCCTTCCTTCAGGTCGCGTTTGATGCCACGTAGCGGGCCATTCGAGTTGTTGAATTCAGGGTCGTTGCCGCCTCTGCGTGCGGCCCGTTGTCAGGCCGAACAGCACCAGGGTGTTTTCGGCCACGCCCTTCACCCCAACATGCGCATCAGCCGGCCGATGCCGCTGTCGAGGCGCGTGATCATCGAAGCGTGCTGCTTCTGCCGCTCGGGCCAATCCATGTCGGCGTAGGGGCCCAGATCGGGGACTCCATCAATACCGTCCTGCCGCCTTCGTTGTTGGCATGCGGGATGGTGGGCGTGAAGGCCAGGAAGAACGGGCCCGCTCCGGCTGCGGTCGGTGAAGTCGACGGCCTCGTGCATCAGGATGTCGCCTGGTATTCGTACTTCTGTTTCGAGACGCCGGCGCCGTCTTCGCGCTTGGGCTCCGGCAGCACGTTGGCGAGCGGGAAGCGGTCGCGGTTGCGGAACAGGAACTCCGGATAAGAGTTGTGGGCGTGGCGCTGGCACAGGTAGCCGCAGAAGTAGTCGAAGCCCTGCAGGTTAGGCTCGCCCGTCGAGTCGGGGCCGCCCGAGCCCCATTTGCCAATCAGGCCCGTCTGGTAGCCCCTGCTCTTGAGCACCTCGGCGATGGTCAGCGAGTCGGGCGGCAGCGGATGCTGGCCCATCGGTTTGATCTCGCGGTTCCACGTACGACGGCGTGCCCGGTGTGGAAGCCCGTCATCAAGGGCTCCGCGCGAAGGGCGCAGACGGTGGAGCCAGCGGCGAAAAATCGGTGAAGCGCAGCCCCTCGCGGGCCATCTGGTCGAGGACAGGCGTTTGGATGCGCTACTGCCCGTAGGCGCCTAGGTCGCCGTAGCCCAAGTCATCGGCCAGGATGAGCACGATATTGGGCGGCGGGGCGGCGCCTCCAACCTTGGCTTCCGGCTCGGGAGCGTCCGAGCCGCAGGCCCAAAGCCCCGCCGCTAGAGCAATCGCGATACATGTCCTGCGCATCGCCGCCGATTGTAGCAACGGCGTCTACAATCAGGTTTATGGCTCTCTGCATCCTTGTGCCTTTCGAGTCCCGCCTGATCGTGGGCACGGGCAAGTACCGCAGCTTCCAGGAGATGACGCTGCCACGACATCTCGGGCGCGGACATGGTCACCGTCGCGGTGCGCCGCGTAGAACCTGACTGACCGCTCGAAGGAGTCGCTGCTCGACTACATCGACCGCGAGAAGATCATTCATCACCCAACACGGCGGCCTGCTATACGGCGGACGAGGCGATCCGCACGGCGCGGCTGGGGCGTGAAGTCGGCCTCTCCAGCTGGGTGAAGCTCGAGGTGATCGGCGACCAGGCGACCCTGTTCCCGGACAACGAAGGCCTGCTCGAAGCCACTCGCGTGCTCGCGAAAGAGGGCTTCGTGGTGATGCCGTATACCGCGACGACCCTGATCAACACCGCGCACCAAGCTGATCGACGCGGGGCGGCGGCGGTGATGCCTCTGGGAGCCCCGATCGGCTCGGGGATGGGCATCAGAACACGTCGAACCTGCGCATCATGCGCGAGATGATCACCGACGTGCCGCTGATCGTGGACGCGGGCGTCGGCACGGCTTCCGACGCTGCCATCGCGATGGAGCTTGGGTTCGATGGCGTGCTGATGAACACGGCCATCGCCGAGGCCCAAGAGGCCGAGAAGATGGCCGAGGCGAAGCTGGCCGTGCGGGCCGGGCGGCTGGCCTTCGAAGCAGGACGGATGCCGAAGCGCTTGTACGCCTCGGCCTCTCGCCGCTCGAAGGGGTGGTGCGTTAGCCGTTTTGGCTGGTTTGTCAGGTTTTGGCCGAGATTTCGGACTTTTGCGAGGCCCTAAGCGACCGAGGCCCGGCTGGATTTCAGCCGGGCCTCAGTCTTTAGGAGTGTTCCTGCCGTTCGCCGCAGGCGCGTCCCTCGAAGAACCGGTTCTCTACTACCGCGGGTTTGCGGGCGGCTTACAGGCCCAGCCGCCAGGGCGCTGGAGATTTTTGAAGTGGACTGCGCAGTGAGAGCCGGCCGCCTCTCCGTGGCCGACTTCTTTGTCCACTGTCCAGGGTAGCAGGGGCGCCAAGGGTTTTGCGCTGATTCAGGCAGCTTGCTTCGCATAACGGTTGAATCTGGGCGGGTTTCCTTGTGCGGCGAAGAGTCCAAGCTTCGTGACGACCTCTCTCTTGACTCGGAAGCAGGCGAATGCGATTCTGCAAGGCATGATCGAGGCTGCGGAGAAGCTGCTGGAGGAGTTCGAAGCGCTTTCGGACAGGCGCGGTCGCAAGTCGTCGCCGAAATGGCTCGCCGCGTGAAGCCAGGTCGCACGCGGTCTGCCAGATGACGCGGACTTGATTGGCGCCGCGGACAAGTCTTTTTGGAGCTCGATCAGCGCGAGCAACCGGGCGATGCTTCCCGCTGCGGGGTGACGTCTGGCTCGTTGACCTTGGCCATGGCCGCGAAGGTGCGGCCAGCGCTGGTGATGGACGTTCCGCCAGGTGACGAGGACCGGGCGCTCGTGACCGGTTCCCTCACACGACCAGCCCGCGTCAGTCGCGCCGAGTCGGCGTTCCCGTTCGCTTTCGCAGGCCTGGCGTATTCGACGCACAGGCCTCGTCACGATTCCCATGCGAAGCTGATACGCCAGATCGGGCGGTTGGCGGCTGACCAAATGGATGACGTCGAGCCGGGGTTCGTAAATGGTTCAGGCCTGCTGGACCGTTAGTCCCGGAGTCCGAAGCTCCCATCCCCGCGCTTGCGCGGACAGCTAGGCTGGCGGGAGAATTTGGAGTCCGCGCAAGCGTCCTGGAGAAAGCTCAGGAGCTCTTCGTCCCGCCATTTGGCTGGCAGTGGCTTCGTCACGAAAGCTCCGCAGGATGTAATCGAGCGGGCGAGGGCCTTCGAGATCGCGGATGACGATGACGCGCACGTATTGATCGCGGTCCATGCCAGCGGTGCAGGCCTTCTGCTCGAAGGCCGGTCCACCAGATCCGTCGGGGATGGGAACTGTGACGATGACGCTCATACTCACGTCCTCGTACGTTATTTTCGCCTGTCGGCTTGGCGGGGGCAGGAACCGCATTCTGGAGCCTGTCGCGTACCAGAAACGCTCGAGGCGCGTGGCCCCGGCGCGTACCCGAAGAACCGGTTCTCTACTATCAGCGGAGCTAGTGCAGGCGGCTTACAAGGCCCAGCCGCCGGGGCGCTGTGGAGAATCTCGGATTTGGACTGCGCAGTGAGAGCCGGCCGCATCTCCGTGGCCAGCTTCTTTGTCCGCCTAGAGAATACCATGGGGATGCAAATCAGCTGTGGCGAAACACCGACACCCTTCAGCCCCTGCCGGATGTCGACTCGGGCGTGATGGAGATCCGGGTCCACGCGCGGACGAGTTTCGCGCCTCCTACGTTGCCCGGTTCGAAGAGGCGGTCTACGTGCTCCCATCTTCGCCAAGAAGAGGCGGACCACGCGGAAGGCGGACATCGATCTGGGCGGTCCGCGCTTGCGCGATACTGAACCTGAGACGGTCGAAATAGAGAAATGGAAACTGAGGTGGCGCCATGGAACCGACAAAAGTCACGAAGGGCCGTGACGTTTTCACGGATCTCGGATTCTCTGCGGCAGGCTAATGGACGTGGATGTGAAGGTCAGGCAATCGTCTCGGCGTGTGGTGTGAGGCTAGCTCGGCCGATCAAACATTTACCGGAAGGCTCCCTCCCGCGCTTGGTGCCGCCGGAAATCACTTTCATGAACTGCCTAGCAGAAAGACGTTAGAATTGAGGCTAAGCTTAACTGGCGTCGCGAGAGCCAAGGCCTGGGCGAATGGGCATTACGTAATGGCTACGGGAGCGTAGCCTGGAGGTCACTGGGAGCATTCCGACAAGGGCTCTGTGGCGCACTCTCAAAGCGGATCTGTGAACTTGAATTTTCGGCATGGAAGAGAGAACCCCGGCGCTGCGCGACCTTGCTTTACTTGGACTTCGACAAAGCTGCGTCAATTTGGAGTCAGTTCAAGGAGGCCTGCTTAAGACGACGTCGGTTAGAGGAAGGAGTCAGGTAAGACCACGGCTGCAGGCACAAACAGGTACCGTCTTTGGCGGGAACTAATCTCGGGGTCGATTACCTGGAGAAACACTCCACACTTGAGATCAAAAGCCCTTCATCATGATGTCCTCAATCGCGTCGAAGAATGTTTGTCAGAGTCGAGCCTCGTCACCGATCTGTCCGAAGAGCTTGATCGCGAAGCGTCCGCAGATCGTGTCGAAGCGTGGTGAGCCGCCGACCCTATCTCGGGGCGCAGGGAAAGCGCCATCGAGGACTACAAGCAGATCCTGAAAGATTAGCCAAAACTACAAGGATCTGGCGGCGTTCATCGGAAGATCGGTAGCGAAGAAATCATCTACAGGCTACCAGAGTCTCCCGAGCAGAAATTGGCCGACATTAAAGCCCGAGGAACCGATCACATGGATCGCAGGAAGCGCGGTATTCACCAGCAAAAATTGAAACACAGAGCGCGGCTTGCAGGAGCTTGCTGACTTGGCTATCAGCACACCGGAGCAGTGGATTCTAGATGGCATACAACGCTGGATTGACATATTTCTCTCGAATCGAATCAATTTTCGAGTTTATCTCTTTGAGTATTGCCCATCATTTCAAGTCCTCTGCAATCTCAAACGAGACTGCTTCGTAGATTCAGACCTCGAGCATCTCCTGTATGGATATGGAAACAGACCAACCGTTTCCTTAGTTGTTTTCGGCTTAGTTACAGCACTACCGATAGACGGCGAGCCGAGCTTTGATCCCTGTCGGAGTTCAATGCTGAGGAATCTCCGGATCAAGCGAAGTTTGAAACGGCGTTTTCGAAAAGATCTTCGGTGCGATGGAGGAATTGGAAAAGAATTTGTGCGATACTCCAGGTACGCGAATGTCACCGTGCATCCACTTGCTGTTTACAGATCCTTCAAAATCGGCTAGGCTCTGACGGCGGCGGGCTTCATTTTCCGCTACCCGCCCTGCTCTCATTAAACCGCCTTCGCCTGGCCTGTGGCTTTCCATTTCACCGCCAGTTTATAACTGAGTGAGATTGAGGGCATTGAGGCCACAGAGAAGGAGAATCCGTTCTCGTCCGCTTGGGTGACTTGGATACCACCTGAACTTGGTTCGGAATCGGAAGACCCATAGAAACCTATCGTAACCTCAGGAGGCCTTGCAAACGGTGTCTTGAAGCGAACAGAGATGGGCACGCGCCTTTCTGAGGCAGCACGCACCTCTGACTGCGATACTTCACCGCTCAGCGACTGAGCGTGGTTGGATTTGGATCGAACACTTGCCAAGAGCCCAGCAAGTGCGGCGCCTGGGCCATGGCCCACGCTGCGGCCCCATGAGAGACGCTGGCACCGTGTGCCGCCTGATTTCCCAGCGCTATCAACTCCTTAAGGCCTTCCGCAACGAGCTTCGGAATCAGGCCGTGCTTACTGAGTGACTTAACAGCGCGGTGGCCGCTTCGCTCGGGTACGAGATTCGCCGCCTCGGCCACCTCTACTAGCTGCCTCTCGATTTCGATCCTGAGGGCCACAGAGCGAGGTTGGGGTCCCTGTCCGCGATTTCGCCTATGAATGCGACGAACCGGGCGACTTGATTGGCAGTTGAGTGACATCAACCTTGGATGCTTTCGCTAGTGAGTCCGGCGATCTTGTCAGTGGCTGCCTTTACGTCCTGAAGTTCAACCTTGAGGCCTCCGGGTAGTTCGAGGATTTTACAAGGAGCTGAAACCAAGGCAAAATGCCGAGCGCCAGCGAGCCCAAGAAGACGGCATCGACCTCGATCGTGGGAACGAAGAGATGGATTGCCGCAAAAACCGCGCAGACAAGGGAGATCGTTACTTTGAGCCCACTCAACTATAGGCTACTCAATTTCGTTGGTTGCACGCTCAGTCAATGCTATCCGCAGTGATCCACGGGAGCCAGCTCGGCGATCAAAATCGTCGCTAACGCCATCGTGTTTACGCCAGGCTCGTTTGTTTCATATTTGCGATCTGGGCAGGCAAGGCCCGGACTTCGTCTGGCGCATGGATGTTGGCGCGGGCACATCAGGCAGGTGACGACTGCACGGAAGCGCTCAGAGCGGCGGCGAGGGTACTGGAGTTGAGAGCTGTGGCGGAGTCTGAGAAAGATTTGAAACGGTCGAGACGGAATGCGCTGAGTAGAACCCGGCAACGGTAGGTGCACGTTTGGTCGACAGGTCCGCGGAGCTCTTGCCGGCGCAGGCTTGGTAGGTTGGGTAAGCGAGCGAGGTGGAAGACGTTCGGTGACCGTGGGTTTGTACCCACGGTTCGATTACGGTGCTTCAAATGGCAACTGGGTTTGGGTGAGGTGTGCGAACTTTGGCTGAGTTGATCTTCCCAGGGCGCGGCGGAGCCACTGTTTCGCTCATCGAAGATGCCCGACGGCAGGGGATGCGGAAGGGCGTCGCGGGCGGTGGATCGTTCGGCGGCGGTGAGGCGGTCGGAGATGGATGGGTCGGTTCCGGCGTAGCGGATGCACCAAGCTCGGCGGTTGAGATGACTTCGAGCGTCTTTCAGTGACTTCGGCTTCGGTTGCGGAGTTGAAAGCCGGACGTAGCAGTGGTCTGTTTGCTCTAAGGGGGAAAACAGCTCTGGGGCGATGACTTGGGGGACGCCGCAGGGGTGCAGCATTGGTCTTCGACGTAGAAGTCGCCGGGGGCGTTGGCGGGGTGGGCGTTTTCGGGTCTGCGGGGCTCGTTGGGCACGTTTTCTGTGTAGCGGGGGCTGGGTGGTTTGGCAAGCGGGGTGCGGTTGTGGGGTGAGCCGGCCGTCGCGAGGACTCGCGACGCGGCAAACGTGGCCGTTTGCGCCTCGATTTCTTACCTGCGCGAATCGCTGCTAAGACGCCGACCGCGAGGTCGGCGCTGCAAGCTGGGAGGCCTGCGCCACAGGGTGGTCACATGGGGGCACGGGATTGTTGGGTTTTGGGTAAGAGTCTCCCGAGGGAGGCCGGGGCTTCTTGGCGGGGATGCGTGGTTTGTGGCGTGGGCGGCTGTGGGGTGAAAGAGCCGTCGCGAGGACTCACTGACGGCAAACCGTGGCCGTTTGCGCCTGGTGATCTGTGGGCTTCCGCCAGCGTCTTTGGTGGGCCGGCGTCTGGGACCGTGAGTTCGCGCACACGGTTCTGTTGCGGTGGTTCTGGCGGCAACTGGAGATCGGGTGGGATGTGCGAGTCGGCTGCGGCGGTGCTGCTGGTACCGCCGACCGGAGGTCGGCACTTTGCAAGCTCAGGCCTGCGCCACAACGCGGGGTTTGAGGTAGGTCTCCGGAGAAGGGCGGCTTTTCGTAGCGGGGCGGGTTTTCGGTGACGCGGGGGTCGCCGCTGGTGGTGAGGATTTCCATCAGGGCCTCGGATAGCTTGGCCTTTTCTTCGGCGTATTCGGGGTTTTCGGCTAGGTTTTTGAGTTGGTGCGGGTCCTGGTCGAGGTCGTAGAGCTCTTCCGAGGGACGCTGGTCGAGCTCGCGTTCGGCGTAGGGGCGCACGGAGGCTTCGTCCATGTTGGTGACGAGCCAGGCTTTGGTCGGGCTGGCGTCGAAGTCGGCGAAGGCGACCATGGTGTTTCGCGCAGGTCTTCATAGGACGGCATGGGGCTCTTGGGCGCGCCGAAGCCGGGGCCGACGCCCATGGGGTAGCGTTCGGGCTCGAAGTTGCGGATGTAGAGGAAGCGGTCCGTGCGCAGCATGGGGTAGGGCAGGTTGCCGGGGCGCGCGATGGCGACGTGGCGCTCGCGTCCGGCGACGACGCGGTTGCGCGATTCGTCGACGCGGCCGGATTTTTCCGATTCGAGCACGGGGATGAGGCTGCGCGCGGTCATGACTTCGGGCGGCTCGACGTGGGCGGCCTCGAGGAACGTGGGCGCGAGGTCGGGCAGCGAGACGAAGTCGGTGAGCACGCGTCCGCCGGGGACCCGTTTCGGCCAGCGGATGGCGAGGGGGACGCGTAGGCCGAGGTCGTAGAGATCGCACTTGCCGCGCGGGAAGCCGGGGATGCCGTGGTCTCCGCTGACGGCGATGATGGTGTTGTCGAGCTCGCCGATGCGCTCGAGCTCGGCGAGCAGGACGCCGAGACCGGCGTCGAAGGCCATGGCTTCGCCCATGTAGTCGGCGAGGTCTTCGCGGACGGTGGGCGTGTCGGGCAAGTCGGCAGGCATTTTGCCCTCGAGGGCGTCGGGGTCGATGCCCCAGAGCGCTTTGCCGGAGCCTTGGATCCATTTGCGGTGGACGTTGGTGGGGCCGAACCAGTAGCAGAAGGGCTGGCCGTCCTTGCGGTCGGCGAGGAAGTCTTCGAAGTTGCAGACTTCGGCGTAGAGCTCTTGGCGGCGTCGTGGTCGGGGGCGGCGGTGACGTACTGCGAGAAGCGGTTGAAGTTGACGCCATGTCCTGCGTACTCAGCGGCTTTGCCGCCGTGAGGGCGTCAGCGGGCGTGCCGGGCGACCAGACTTTGTAGGTGAAGCCGATGTGGTAGCCGGCGTCGCGCAGCAGCATGGGATAGGAGGGGGGATGGACATGTCCCAGACGAGCGCCTTGCAGGATGAGCGCCTTGGCCTGATTGCGCCAGTGGCCGGAGAGCAGGGAGCTGCGGCAGGGCGTGCAGGAAGGGGCGTTGACGAGGCGTTTGGTGAACAGGACGCCTTCGTCGGCGATGCAGTCGAAGTTGGGCGTGTGGATGACGTCGCTGGGCGTGCCGGGCTGGACCTTGGAGTAGGCCGAGGCGAAGCGGCCCCAGTCGTCGGCGAAGGCGAAGACGATGTTGGGGAAAGCGGGCTCGGGCTGCGTGGAGGAGCAGGCGGCGAGCAGGGCCAGGGCTGCGAGGCCGAAGGGAGGGCTGGAAGGCGGCGCATGTGTCGTCCATGTTGGGGGATCGGGGCGATCTGGGGGATAATCGGGGGAGTGGAAGTTTCTCTGTATGACCGCGTGGGCGGCGAAAGGTTTCGAGCGGCTGGTGCGGGCGTTCTACGAGCAGGTGCCGGGGGACGACATCCTGGGGCCGATGTATCCGGCGGAGGATTTGCCCGGGGCGGAGGAGCGGTTGCGAGACTTCCTGATGTTTCGCTTTGGCGGGCCGCCGAAGTACATCATGGAGCGCGGGCACCGCGGCTGCGGATGCGGCATGGGCGCTTTCCGATCGGGCAGGCGGCGCGGGATCGCTGGATGAAGCTGATGAACCATGCGCTGGACAAGGCCGAGCTGCCCGAGGACGCGACGAAAGAGCTGCGGGAGTTCTTCGACGGCGTTGCAACATTTCTGATGAACCGCGAAGGTTGAAACAGCTTCGCGGAAAAAGACTCTATCTGAGAGCAAGTCCGACGCTAGAACGCATGGCCGCCCAGCGCCACAATTTTCTGACCTCTTTGCTAGGAAAGCTCGGCGATTGGGGGTATTTTCCGCCACGGCTGTGGCGCGCATGCTCAAGCCGCCGCTGGAGCTGCCGGAAGTCGCGCGTCAAGTCCAGAAGGTGGGCTTTGATTCCGCGCCGCTGATTGGGCTATCGGGCCTGGCGGTGGGCGTGGTGATGTCGATGCACACGCGCTCGACGCTGGAGCGCTTTGGCGCGGAGGCGATGATCCCGACGGCGTTGACGATCGCGATGGTGCGCGAGACGGGTCCGCTGGTGACGGCGCTGTTGACCTCGGGGCGCGTGGGCGCGGGGATCGGCGCGGAGCTGGGCGGCATGCGCGTGACGGAGCAGATCGACGCGCTCGAGTCGCTGGCGGTCGATTCGATGAAGTTTCTCGTTTCGACGCGCGTGCTGGCGTTGATGATCGCGATGCCGATTCTGACGACGCTGTTCAATTTTTCGGCGATCTTCGGCGGATTTCTGGCGGAAACGGTGTTGAGCGGGATCTCGCTCGAGCTTTATCTGCAGCGCGGCTTTTCCGGAATTGGTTTTGACGAGTACATCCCGGCGACGCTGAAGACGGTGGTGTTCGGCTTCCTGATTTCGACGATTTCGGCGTGGCTGGGCTACCACGCCAGGGGCGGCGCGGAGGGCGTAGGTAGGGCTTCGACGCAGAGCGTGGTGGCGTCGTCGGTGGCGCTGATTCTGGTGAACGTGCTGCTGGTGAAGGCGATCCAGTTCTGGTTCCCCGTTGGCTAGAGGACATGAGCCGGACCGAAGCAGCGATTGCTTTTGAGAATGTGCGCAAGTCGTTCGGGACGCGGACGATTCTGGACGGCGTGACGTTCGAAGTGCCGAAGGGGCGCTCGATTGCGATCTTGGGGCGCAGCGGCACGGGCAAGAGCGTCTCACTGAAGCTGATGATCGGGTTGCTGACGCCGGATTCGGGCAAGGTGGAGGTGCTGGGCAAGCAGCCGGCGCAGCTCGATTCGCCGGGCATGTCAGAGCTGCGGAAGCGCATGGGGTTTTTGTTCCAGAACTCGGCGTTGTTTGATTCGATCAACGTTTTCGACAACATTGCGTTTCCGCTGCGGCGCAACAAGAAAGGGACGGAGGCGGAAATTCGCGAGCGGGTGGAAACGCTGCTGGCGGAGGTGCAGTTGCCGGGCGAGGGCGAGAAGATGCCGTCGGAGCTTTCGGGCGGCATGAAGAAGCGTGCGGCGCTGGCGCGGGCCCTGGCGATGGATCCGGAGGTGCTGCTGGTGGACGAGCCGAGCGCGGGGCTGGATCCAATTACGTCGGAAGAGATCGACGATTTGCTCGAGAGCATTCGCAATGACGCGAGCAAGACGCTGGTGGTGGTGACGCACAACATGCCGAGCGCGCGGCGGCTGGGCCACGAGCTGTTGTTTCTCGATGAGGGAAAAGTCTTGGCGCAGGGGCCGCCGGAGGAGCTCGAGGGCTCGTCCGAAGAGCTGGTGCAGAAGTTCTTGAGCTCGGTGAGCGGAGGTTAGGCGATGCAGAATGCCAATCGATGGGTCGTCGGGATTTTCTTGATCGGAGGCGTGCTGTTGTTCGCCGCGGGATTGTTCTTGATCGGCGACCGGCGGCAGTTGTTCTCCGACAGCATCGAGATCTACTCCGAGTTTCACAATTTGGCGGGCTTGCAGAACGGCGCGTCGGTGCGTGTTTCTGGTTTGAATGCCGGCGAGGTGCTGGAGATCCAGGTGCCGTCGCGGCCGGAAGACAAGTTTCGGGTGAAGTTCCGCATCACGGATCGCTTTTTACCGGTGGTGCGCCAGAACTCGGTGGCGAGCATCCAGACGGACGGCATCGTGGGCTCGAAGTTCTTACAGGTGGACGCCGGCACGAGCGCGTCGCCCCAGGTGAAGGACGCCGACGTGCTGGAGGGCAACGAGCCGTTCGAGTTTGGAGACTTGATGGACCGGGCCGAAGAGATGATCACGGTCTTGCAGGACGAGGTGGTCAAGGTGTCGGGCCAGGTGGACGGCGTGATCGACAAGGTGGTGGTGATCGCCGATAACACCGAGGCGTTCGTCGACGAGCTGCGGCCAGAGGTGACGGGCGCCATGCGCAACGTGCAGGCGGTGACCGCCGACGTGCATTCGCTGACGGCGAGCGTGAAGCGCGGCGACGGCACGGTAGGCAAGCTGTTTACCGACGAGCAGCTCTACACCGAGATGCGCTCGAGCGTGAACTACTTCAAGCAAACCGCTGACAACGTGCAGCAAACGACGGCGGACGTGAAAAGATGGTGGCCGAGCTCGACGAGAAGCGCGTAGTCGACGATGTGAAGAAGACGATGGAGAACGTTCAGCAGGCGACGGCCAAGGTGAACGGGCTGCTCGACGACATGAAGCCGGAGGGGACGGACGGCATCGTAGCGGACGTGCAGGAGACGATGGCGTCGGCGCGCGAGGCGATGGAGGACTTTTCCGACAGCGGCGAGGCGCTCAAGCGGAACTTCCTGCTGCGCGGGTTCTTCAAGAAGCGGCGGTTTTATGACCTGGACGAGATTCCGGTCGACGATTATCGTTCTGGCGCGAAGGTCCCAGGCTTTGAGATCTCGCGCTCCTGGGTGGCGGCGCCGGAGCTGTTCGAGCAGGACAAGAACGGCGAAGTCACGTTGACCGATGCGGGCGAGCGCGAGGTGCAAGAGGCGGTTGCGCCGTATCTCGAGACAATTCGCAAAGACCCGATCATGGTGGAGGGCTACGCGGCGAGCGGCGACGAGTCGGACAACTTCATGATGTCGCAGCGGCGGGCCATGGCGGTGCGCGACTACTTGGTGAGGTACTTCCAGATCCGGCCGACGTATGTGGGCGTGATGCCAATGGGCAAGGTGGCGACCGAGAAGCCGGGTACGTATTGGGAAGGGTCTCGCTGGTGCGCTACTCGCCGCAGGATCCGACGAAGAAAAAGAAGAACAAGGATTGAGCTCCGAGTTGCGGCGGAGGCGGCGCTCTGGCGATGATCCAACAATGGACGAGCGTTGGCGGAAATCGCGTGAGCTGTTGCAGCGGGCCCGAGGCTCGCTGGCGGGAGGGGTTTCCAGCCCGTTCCGAGCGAAGTTCCCTGTACCACTGTTCTTCGAGGACGGCGAAGGCTCGCGGCTAACGGATGTCGACGGGAACGGCTACATCGACTACGCATTGGCTTGGGGGCCGCTGATCCTCGGCCACAAGCACCCGCGGATGGTGGAAGCTGTGGCGGCTGCGGCGCAAAAGCCGCATACCTACGGCGCTCAGCATGAGCTCGAGTATGCCGTGGCGGAGAAGGTGCAGGCGATGGTGCCTTGCGCCGAGCGCGTCGCGGTGACCTCGGCCGGCAGCGAAGCGGTGCAGTTGGCCATGCGCCTGGCTCGCGCGGCCACTGGGCGGACGAAGATCCTCAAGTTCGAAGGGCACTACCACGGCTGGATCGACTCGGCTTTGATCAGCTACCACCCGTCGCGCGAGGCTTGCGGACCGGCGGATGCACCGAACGCGGTGCTGCCGTCGCGCGGCCAAGTGGCGAACGCTGCGGACAACGTAGCCATCGCGCGCTGGAATTCCGCCGACGCGCTTGCCCAGACTCTCGAACGCCATGCCGGCGAGATCGCGGCGGTGATTCTGGAGCCGGTGCTATGCAACAGCGGCTGCCTGATGCCGCGCGAGGGCTACCTGGAAAGCGTCGCCAAGCTCGCGCGCGAGGCGGGCGCACTGCTCATCTTCGACGAGGTGATCACGGGTTTGCGGATGGCTCCCGGCGGCGCGCAACAGGCCTTCGGAGTGGTTCCGGATTTGGCTACGCTCGGCAAGGCTTTGGGCGGGGGCGTGCCGATCAGTGCGGTGGTTGGACGCAAGGACTTGATCGAACTGATCGTGGACGGCGGCGTGGCTTTCGGCGGCACCTTCAACGGCAATCCGCTGAGCATGGCGGGCGCGAACGCGGCGCTGGACGTACTCGGCGAAAACGACGGCGCGGCGCTCGCGGCGGCAAACCGGCGGGGCGAGAAGCTGCGCGACGGGCTGGCCGAGCGCGCCGCCGCGCACGGCATCCCGTGCCGCACCACGGGGTTCGGCTGCGCCTTCTCAGTTCATTTCACCGAGCGCGCTGAGCTGCGCGAGTACCGCGACACGCTGGATGACGATGGGGAGCTGCTACGCAAGTTCCTGACGGCGGCGCTCGAGCAGGGGATTTACATTCTGGCGGATGGGCGCTTCTATGTTTCGACCGCGCACACGGACGCGGATATTGACGAGACGCTCGAGGCGTTGGACCGGGCGCTGGCGACGCTCGCCTAACAAACCGAGCGGGTCGCGCGTCGATGCGAGTAGGGCCCCGCGTTGCATCGCCGTCGGGCGCTGTCCCACAATGGTGAGTTCGCGTGCATTCGGCGGCGCAGGCCGCATGTCCCTGAAAAGACAGCCATGATCAAAGTCGAAGGCGTCAGTAAACGTTACGGCTCGACCCGAGCTGTGCGGAACATTTCGTTTGAGGTTCGGCGCGGTGAGATCGTCGGATTTCTGGGCCCAAACGGGGCTGGAAAGACGACGACCATGCGCATCTTGACCGGCTTCCTGCCCCCCACCGAAGGGCGGGCGATCGTCGCCGGTTACGACGTGTCCGAAGACCCGCTCGAGGTGAAGAAGCGCATCGGGTACCTGCCAGAGAATCCACCGGTTTATCCGGAAATGGACGTAGAGGGGTACCTGCGCTTCGTCGCGCGGCTCAAAGGCGTACCGAGCAGCGAGATTCCGAGCCGACTCGAGAATGCTTTGGACCGCGTCTCGATCGGCCACGTGCGCTCAAAGCTGATCGGAAAGCTCTCCAAGGGCTACCGGCAGCGGGTGGGTTTGGCGCAAGCGCTGATCCATTCGCCCGACGTCCTGGTGCTGGACGAGCCTACGGTAGGCCTAGACCCGAAGCAGATCATCGAGGTGCGCGAGCTGATCAAGTCGCTCGCGGGCGAGCACACGATCATCCTCTCGACGCACATCTTGAGCGAGGTGGCCTCCACCTGCAACCGCATCATCATCATCAATGAAGGTGAGATCGAGGCGAGCGATACGCCGGCGAATCTGACCGCGCGGATGCAGGGCGGCGAGTCGACCGAGATCGAAGTCGACGGTCCGGCGGCCGACGTGGAGCGGACTCTCGCAGCGCTCGAGGGCGTCGAACGCGTGACGCGCAACGAGGACGCCAACGGCCATGCCTCGTTCACCGTGGACGCGACCACGGGCGCGGCGATTCGAGCCGAGCTGGCCCGCGCGGTGGTCAATGCCGGCTGGGGGCTGCACGGCATGCGCTCGGCGGGCATGTCGCTCGAGGACATCTTCCTCAAGCTGACCACCGAAGACCACGAAGACCTGCGTCAGGCCGAGAACCTCGCGCATGGTCATCAGTTCCATACGCTCCCCGCGGCGCAACCGTCTGACGACGCCGCCGAAGAGGAAAAAGGAGAGGCGCAGGAATGAGCAACGTGCTCACGATCGCCCGCCGCGAGCTGCAGGTCTATTTCAGCTCGCCCATCGCCTACATCGTGTTGGCGATGTTCGGTGTGATTTTCGGTTTCTTTTTCTACAGCGCGGTGGCGTTCTTCCAGACGTTTTCGGCGCAGGCGGCGATGAACCCCGGCATGGCGCCGCCGCTCAACGTGAACCAGTTCATCATCGAGCCCACGCTGGGCAACTTCACGATCATCCTGCTGTTTCTGGCGCCGATGATCACGATGCGGCTCTTCGCCGAGGAGCAACGGCAGGGCACGATCGAGCTTCTGCTGACTTCGCCGGTGAGCGACTACGAAATCATCCTCGGCAAATGGCTGGGCGCGATGCTGCTCTATGCGTGCATGTTGACCGTCTCGCTGATCAATTTCGCGGTGTTGTTCTACTTCACCACCCCAGATTGGCGGGCGCTCGCAGTTGGCTACTTGGGCGTTTTGCTGGTGGGCGGCGCGTTGCTGGCCATCGGCGAGTTCATCTCGACGCTGACGAAGAATCAAATTGTGGCGGGCGCGCTGACCTTCGGCGTTTTCCTGCTTTTGTGGGTGCTCGATTGGGTGAACCAGTACTCGACGACGATGGTCGGTAAGGTTTGCTCGTACCTGGCGTTCCCGCCGCACCTGCAACAGTTCACCAAGGGCGTCCTCGAGCTGAAGGACGTCGTGTATTACGTGAGCGTGATCGTGCTCGGTTTGTTCCTGAGCAAGCGCTCGCTCGAATCCATTCGCTGGAAAGCGTAAACCGGAAGGACGAACGGCAATGTCGAATTGGCTGCAATCCCGACAACTTCGCGCCGGCGGATATTCCGGCGTCTACATCCTGGTCTTCGTCGCGATTCTGATCGCGGTGAATTACCTGGCGAACCAGTACAACAAGACGTTCGACGCGACTGAGGACAAGCTCTACTCGCTCTCGGGCCAGACGCTCAAGATTCTCGACAATCTCGACAACGACGTCACGATTTACTACTTCGACCAGAAGTCGCGCTTTCCCGCGGCGACGAACAGCTTGGTGCGCTACCAGAATGCGTCGAGCCACGTGTCGGTAAAGTACGTCGATCCTGAGGCCGACATCGGGACGGCGCAGGCGATGAACGTGCGCAACTTCGGGACGGTGATGGTCGAGATGAACGGCAACCGCGAAGAAGCGCCGACAACGGGCGAAGAAGACGTGACGAACGCCATCATCAAGCTGCTCAAGGGCGGCGAGAAGAAGGCTTGTTTCGTGACGGGCCACGGCGAGGCGGACGCCTCGGATTCCGAACGCGACGGTTTTTCGCTGGCGCAGACGGAGATCCGCAACGCGAACTACGAGACGGAGACGATCTCGTTGGCCGAGACCGGAGCCGTGCCGACGGGTTGCACGGTCGTGGTGGTCGCCGGACCTTCGACGGGCTACTTCGAGCCTGAAGTCGCGGCCTTGCGGACGTTTGTGGACGCAGGCGGCCGGTTGCTGCTGATGTTCGATGGCGTGACGAAGGCCGGCGAAGACAAAGACGAGGCGCTGGTGCAGTTGGCTGCCGAGTGGGGCGTGAAGGCCGGCTCGGATGTGGTGATCGACATGTCGCCCGTAGGCCAACTCTTTGGCGGCGGTCCGCTGACGCCGATGATCTCCGACTACGACACGACGCAAGCGATCACGAAGGTGATGGGCAACGTGGCGGCGCTGTTCCCGATGACGCGCAGCGTGAGCCAAGAGGGCGCGAGCGGCGGCTGGACGGCAATCGAGCTGATGAAGACCTCGCCGTCGAGCTTCTCGACGACCGACTTCGAAGTCGCCGATGGCGAATTGGTGCGCAAACCGCAAGCCGAGACGCCGGGACCGATCAGCGTGGCTGCCGTGACGTCGCGGGACATCCCCGCCGCCGCCGGCGCGAGCGCCGACAAGGATCCCGCCGCGGACGCCATTCCGGGCATGGGTGAGAACGACGCCAAGCAGGCTCGCGTGGTGGTGACCGGCAGCTCGCGCTTCGCTCGCAACTCGTTCTTCGGCCGCGGCGGCAACGCCGATCTGCTGCTGAACATGATGAGTTGGCTGAGCTCGGACGAGGACATGATCTCGATCCGTCCGAAGGATCCGGCCAACACGCCGATGGACGTTTCGCAGTCGCAGATGCGCTGGCTGTTCTTCGGGTTGGTGTTGGGGCTCCCGCTGGCGATCGTGATCGCGGGCGTTCGGTCTTGGTGGGTGCGTCGGTAAGGGCTGAGATGAAAGCGAATCCTCTTCTCATTGCCGTTGTCGTGCTCGCAGTGTTGGGTGGAGCGGTCTACTATTCGATCGAGAATCCGCCAGCGGATGAGGACGCCAAGCCCGAGTTGGTGAAGGCGAAGGAAGCCGACATCACCGAGGTGACGGTGACCAAGGCCGGACAGGCGCCGATCACGGTGGTGCGCGGCGCGGACGACAAGTGGACGTTCGGCGGAGGATTGACGATCCCGGCGGACGATTCCGCGATCGGGTTGATGATTACCAACTTGGCTTCGATGGACGCGGACCGTGTGGTCGAGGAGAACGTCACCGATTGGGCGCCGTATGGGTTGGAAGGCGATGGGGAGCTCTCGGTGGACGTGAAGTTCAAAGAGGCTCCCGAGAAGAAGATCATCTTCGGAGGCCAGAGCCCGACCGGCTCGAATGTGTTCGCGCGCGTTGAGGGCGAGTCGAAGCTCTACACGGCGTTCAGCTACGTGAAGAGCTCGTTCGACAAGACGGTGTTTGACTGGCGCGACAAGGCGCTGCTGCAGGCCGATGACGCGAAAGTGTCGCGCGTGCGGCTGGACTTGGGCGACCGCAAATACGAGTTGGGCAAGACGGGCGAGGGCAATTGGCAGATTCTCGAGCCGGGCCCGGTGCGCGGTGACAACTTCTCCGTGGGCGACTTGGCGCGGGCGATTGAAGACGCGCAGATGACGGCGGTTGTCTCGGAGAACGGCGATGCCCCGGGCGTGTCGTTTGACAAGCCCTACGCCAAGGCCGACGTGACGGACGACAAAGGCGAGCATACGCTGACGATTGCGCGTGCAGGCGACCTCTATTACGCCAAGAGCAGCGATCAGCCGGGCGTCTACGAGATCTCGTCGACGACGGCGGAGAGCCTGAACAAGAAGCTCGAAGATTTGCGCGACAAGAAGCTGTTCGACTTCGGCTTCGCGGCGATCTCGCGGGTTACGGTAAAGGCCGACGGCAAGGCGGCGACGATCGCGAAGAAGGACGACACGTGGCTGCTGAGCTCGGAGGGCGACCGTGAGGTGGACGCGGCGAAGGTGCAGACCTTGATCGACTCGTTGCGCAACTTGACGGCGATCGGTTTCCCATCGGATTCGGCTTCCGACCAAGCGCGATACGGGTTGGCGTCGCCGGCGATCGAGGCTGAGGTTCAGGAAGCCGAAGGCGACAAGAAGGCGGAAAAGGTGCTGGTATCGGATCCGTCCGGGGCACGTGTCTACGCGGCGCGAGCGGGCGAAGCTACGGTCCACGAGTTGGAAAAAGCGCCGGCGCAGGAAATCGTGCGGGCCCTGGATGACGTCTTGACGGTGGAGCCCGCGAAGGAAGAGGCTCCGGCGACTGAGAAGGCGCCGTCGGGCGCGAACTAGGCTTTGACCCAGCGCTTGGCTTTGAGCTCAAAGCGGGGCAAGGCGTCAGGGGAGACCGCTTCGACGGCAATCCTGAGGGCGAAGGCGGCGCGCAAGGCTTCCTGCAAGCGCGCCGCGAGGGCTGCGGGATCCTGCGTAGCCGGCATGGGCTCGACTTGGATGCGAAGCTCGCTCAGGGCATCGCCGTCGCAAACCTCCACGCGGAACTCGGCTACCTCAGGCTCGGCGCGCACGATCTCTTCGACCGCGCTGGGGTAGATGTTCACGCCTCGGATGACGACCATGTCGTCGGTGCGCCCGAGGATGCCTCCTTCGAGCGCCATTTCGAATGATCCGCATGCGCAAGGCTCCGCGGCGCCCCGGCGGACGAAGTCTCGCGTGCGGTAGCGCAGTAGCGGCGAACCCGTGCGCCCGAGGTTGGTGAGCAGCAACTCGCCGAGCTCTCCGGGTGCAATGGGCTGGAGCGTCTCCGGGTCGACAACCTCGGGCAGGTAGGCTTGCTCGATGATGTGCAACACGCCGCGTCTGGCGGGGCATTCGTAGCTCACCGGGCCGATCTCGGTCATGCCGTGGTGATCGTACACACGCGCGCCTGGCCAGAGCTGTTCGATGCGCGCGCGGGTGACGGGGATGCTGCCGCCGGGCTCGCCGGCGACAATGATGCGGCGCACTTGGCTGGCGGTCAGGTCGATGCCTTCGGCGTGCGCGGTTTCGGCGAGGTGGATGGTGTATGTGGGCGTGGCGCAGAGCGCAGTGACGCCATTGTCGAGGATCATGCGGAGGCGCGCCGAGCTGCGCATGCCGCCGCCGGGTATGGCGAGGCAGCCCAGGCGCGCGGCGGCGTCGAAGGCTGCCCACAGGCCTAGAAAGGGTCCAAACGAGAACGGGAAGAACAGCCGGTCGGTAGGCGTGACGCCGGAGGCTAAGAGTACGCGCGTCCAGCAGTCAAGCATCCAGCTCCAGGTCTCGGGAGTGTCGAGCCAGCGCATCGGCCGCGCGGTTGTGCCGCTGGTTTGGCAAAAGCGGCTGTATCGCTCGATGGGGTAAGTCAGGTTCGTGCCGAAGGGCGGATGGGCGTTCTGGTCAGCGACCAGTTCGTGCTTCTCTGTTACCGGGACGGCGCCGCGGAAATCGGCCAGAGAAGTGTAGGAACGCGGAGTCCCGTTCAGTTTATTCGCGTAAAAGGAGTTGCCCTCCCAGACCGCTGCGAGAAGCGCGTTGAGCCGTTCAAGCTGGAGGCGCTCGAGCGCTTCGCGGTCAGGATGCATGGGCCAACAATGGCCGGCCGTGTTCGAGCGGCGGCGGCACCGCAGCGAACTTGCCGATTGCCTCGAACATCGGTTCGAAGTCGTGCTCGAGGTTGCCGATGAGACAGTCGGTCAAGTCGCCTCGCAGGTGGGGGTGCGCCTTGGCAAACTCCCCGAAGCTGAATCCCTGATCGTAGAACGAATAGACGAGCCGGCGCATGGCTTCGATGCCGCGGCGCATCTCATCGCCGTATGCCGTGAAGCGCGAGGCGGAGTAGTCGCCTGCCTCGAGAGCGGCGTCGACGACATCGGCGGCGAGTTCGCCGCTTCGCAGGGCGAGGAAGACGCCGGAAGAAAAGACAGGGTCAAGGAAGGAGAAGGCGTCGCCGATGAGCACCAATCCGTCCGAGGCGCAGTGCTTGGAGCGATAGGAAAACTCGCCCGTGACCCGGTACTGGCCGAACTGCTCGCCCTGGGCGAGGTGCTTGTCAATCCAGGCGTTCTCTTTGACTTCGCGCTGGAAGATTTCGGCCAAGTCGCGGGTGTCGCGGTAGAGGTACTCCTTCTCGGCGACAACGCCGACGCTGACGATGTCATCGGGCAAAGGGATGTACCAGAACCAGCCTTTGTCGGGAACATAGGCGACGGTGGTGGCGCCTTCGTCGATGCCGGGATCGCGCATGGCGCCTTTGTAGTAGGTCCAGATGGCGATCTTGTCGAGCTCGGGGTCGCGGACGCGCCATTTGTTCCGCATCATGGCGAAGGCGTCGCGTCCTGTAGCGTCAATGGTCATGGGGGCGCGGAACTCGAGCGCTTCACCGTCCTTGCCGATGGCTTTGACGCCAGCGACCGCGGGGCCGTCGTAGAGGAATTCCGTGACGCGGGTCTCTTCCCGAACTTCCGCGCCCTTTTCGCGCGCGTTTTCGACCAGCATCTGGTCGAAGTCGCCGCGGACGACCTGCCAAGTGCAGGAAGCTTCGTGCTCGAGATGCTTGAAGAAGTAGAACGGCGCGGAGAGGTTCCCGTCTGGGCTTACGAACTGGACGCTGTACTTCTTGGGGAAGCTCGACGCCTTCATCTTGTCGATCATCCCGATGCGTTCGAGAGGGAAATACGTGTAAGGGATGAGCGACTCGCCGACGTGGTAGCGCGGGAATTTTTCGCGCTCGAGCGCCAAGACTCGGCGGCCCTTGGCTGCGAGTACGGCCGCGGCTGTAGAACCGGCTGGCCCGGCTCCGATGATGAGGACGTCGTGAGTGTTCTCCACGGTGCTTATTATCCGAAGCGACTGCGATTGTTCAGGTTCGCTGACGGGCCTTCTCTCACGCCGCGGCGCGGTGCTGCGGCAGGAAGAATTGGTGCAGCAACTCGTCGACTTTGAGCAAGCCGGGCCGGCTGAGCCGGAGCTCGTCGCCCTCGACGTGCAGCAGGCCTTGCGTGCGCAATGACTCGAGCGGCGTCGCGAAGCGGTCGAGCAGCGAGGGGCCGAATTTGTCGGCAAAGTAGCTGCGGTCAACGTGGCCGAGCTTCATCTGCAGGATAAATTCGCGGATGCCGCGCTCCTCCTCGGTCGTGGTGAGGGCGCGCTTGATCGGGATCTGGCCGGCGTCGATCTTCTCGTAGTACGGGACCAAATCGGTCTCGTTCTGGTAGTGGACGCCGTTGATGTGGCCGAATGAGGCGACGCCGATGGCCATCATGTCCGCACCGCGCCACAGCAGGTCGCGGTAGAGGAACTTGGCCTTGGCGGGATCCTTGACCGCGGTGTAGGCGCTGGTGATGGTGTAGCCGGCGGCTTCAAGCTCGCGGAAGGCGTGGTCAACCCAGCGGCGTTTGGTCGTCCAATCGGCCACTGGGGCCACTTCCTTGCCGGACACGCGCATCTCTTTCGAGATCTTCGTGTTGGGCGGCACTTCCATCTGGTAGATGGTGACGCTGTCGGGATCGAGCGCGATCAGCTTGCGGATGTTCTCTTCCCAGTTTTCGTCCGTCTCTCCGATCATGCCGGCGATCAAGTCGACGTTGATTTGCGGGAAGCCGACCTTGCGGGCAAGACCGAAGGCGCGATCGATTTCAGGGGCGCCGTGGGCGCGTCCGTTGATCTCGAGGATGTCCTGGGTGAAGTTTTCGACGCCAAGGCTCAGCCGCGTGACGCCCATGTCGCGCAAGATGTTGAGCTTGTGCTCGGTGATCGTGCCGGGCTCGCACTCGAAGGCGATCTCGCGGGTCTCATTCCACGCGAAGACTTCCTGCATCTTCTCGACCAGCCGGCTGAGCGGGGTGGTTGAGAGGAACGAAGGAGTGCCGCCGCCAAAGTAGATGAAGCTGGGCTTGCGGTCGCCCAAGAAGGCCTTCCCTTTGTAGAGCTCCAGCTCGGTGATCAGGGCGTCGAGATAACGGTTGATCGCGGCCGAGTCTTGGTCCGTATAGACCTTGAAGTAGCAGAACCGGCAGCGCTTGCGGCAAAAGGGAATGTGCGCGTAGATGCCGAGATCGGCGCCGGGTTTTGGCGCGCGGTCAATGGCTGCGCGGGCCTGCTCCACGTAGTCCTGCGACCAATAGGCGTACGGAGGGTAGTTGGAGACGAAATAGCTTCCGACCGCCGTTTCGCCTGTCGCCGTCGAGTGTGTCTTGGGGTCGCTCACGAAACTTCCCTGATTGTACAGGACAGCCGAATAGGCTCTATTGGTTACGCGAAGAGTTGGCGGAAGATGGAGAACGTTTGGAGATGCGCTTCAGAGGATGGATCGTTGCAGCGCTGGTCGCCAGCTTGGGCTACTTCATGATTGGACGGCTTGTCGACTCGATGACGTTTTACCCTTCGCGCTACCCGCAGGGGCGCTGGGAGTTGCAGCGCGAGCTTGGCGCCGAAGACGTCGAGCTGCGCAGCCCGGACGGGTTGTTGGTTCACGCCTGGCTGGTCCCGGCTGTAGGCGCGAGGCGGGCGACGGTGTTGTATCTGCATGGCAACGCGGGGAACTTGTCCGACAGGGAAGAGCATCTGCGGTCGCTGGCGAAGGCGGGCGCCGAGACGCTGATTCTCGACTACCGCGGATACGGCAAGAGCGAGGGAGCGCCGTCTGAGCAGAATCTCTACGAGGACGCGGATGCCGGCTACGACTGGCTGCTCGAGCAAGGGCGGCGAGAGGAAAGGCTGGTCGCCTATGGAGAGTCGCTGGGGACGGCGGCGGCAACGGATTTGGCGTCGCGCCGAGGTTGTGGGGCGTTGGTTTTGGAGGCGCCGTTTCCATCGCGGTCGGCGGTAGCGGCGTTGGTCGTGCCGTTTCTAGGCCCATTGGTGGCGCGGGGGTTCGAGACGGCGCGCAAGATCCCAAGCGTGCGTTGCCCGGTTTTGGTGATTCACGGGACGGCGGACGCGGTGATCCCGTTTGAGATGGGGCGGCGGGTGTTCGAAGCGGCGAACGAGCCGAAGACGTTCTGGCGCGTGCCGGGCGCGAGGCACGTGGACCCGGAGATTGCGCGGAGCGAGGAGTTCCGGGAGCGGATGGGAGATCTGTTCGAAGATCTGCGGCCGCGATGACGCCACTTGTTTTAATCGGCGCGGAGGTTACGGGCAGGGTCGAGACGCGCGGCTTTGGAAGCGGGGCCCAGCGAGGCCGCGAGGATCAGAGTTAGCAAGACGAGCGCCGCTGCGGCGTAGGTCGCGGGATCGAACGGCTCGACCTCAAACAGCAAATCCTGCGTCAAGGAACGCAGCCAGTAAGCCGTCGCCAGCCCCGCCGACGCCCCTAGCGCACACGCGGCGAGCGCTCCGCCCAAGGCCGTCGCGCAGACTGACGTCGCCGTCGCACCGAGCGCGCGTCGGATCGCGATCTCCCTCGTACGTCGCGAAACGGTGAACGCGACCGTGGCAAAGATGCCCGATCCGGCCAGCAGGCTTGCGATCACGGCAAACAAGCCGAGCAGAATCGCGCGCAGGCGGTCGTCGGCCGTCTTGGTCGCCAGAAGTCCGCTCTGGGTTTGAGTGTCGAGGATGACCACTGCCGGGTGGAGATCCGTCGCGGTCTGGCGAAGCGCAGGGATGAGATCCGCGCCCTCTCCCGTCTTCGGCCTGACGGACAGTCGATAAGCGGCGTTGGCGCCGTCGGCGAGCCAATGCGTGTAGATTTCGCTGGAAACGGGCCAACGCGGCGTCAATTGCCGGTAGCTTTCGATGACGCCGACGATGGTGAAGAACCGCTTGCGGCCACGCATCCCGATGCGACGCCCGACGGCTTGTTCGCCTGGGAATGCCGCTTCGGCGAGCGTTCGGTTGATGACGACGTTGCCGGCCGCTGCGTCCGCCGGCTCGAGGCCGCGTCCTTCCAGCAACCGCGCGCCGACCGTGCGGAAGTAGTCCTCGCTGACGGCGTTGAAGAAGGTCTGGCGCGAGGCGCTTAGCGCTCGCTGCTCATCCTCGGAGAACGGCGGGTCGTCCGGTAGAGCGAACGCCGCGCCCATGGCAAAGCCGGTGAGCGGGACCATGGAAGAGACGGCGGCATCCTGAACTCCGGGCAGCGCTCGAGCCCGATCGAGCAACTCGCGCAAGTACGCATTGCGTTCCTCGCTCGAGAAGGAGCGAGGGTAGGCGAGCACCAGCGTTGCCGTCTCGGGCGAGTGGACGCCGATGTCGACTCGCCCAAGCCGGACGAGGCTGTGCAAGAGCAGTCCCGAGGCCGTCAGCAGAACGGCGGCGAGCGCTACCTGCATGGCGACCAGGCCGCCGTGGACGCGACTGAGGCCCCGGCCCGACGTTGCGGAGGCGGCGCGCGCACGCATCGTCTCCGCGGGGCTTCGCCCTAACGCGACCCAAGCCGGCGCAATGCCTATGATCAGCCCGATCACGACCGCGACCAGGACGGAGAACGCCAGTACAGGGCCATCCACGCTAATCGCATCCGCGCTGGGGAATGAGCTGGGCAGATTCGCGACAAGGGCGCGGACCCCCGCATAGGCGAGAAGTACGCCAGCGGCTGCTCCCGCGAGCGACAACAGAATCGCTTCTGTCAGCGCTTGACGAAACAACGATCGCCGTTCGGCGCCCAGCGCCAGCCGAACGCCCGTTTCCGTGTGTCGTGTGACAGAGCGAACGAGCAAGATTCCCGCGACGTTCGAGCAGGCGATCAACAACACCAGAGCGACCGCGCCCCAAAGCAGTTGAAGGGTCGCCTTGACGTTTCCGACCAGGTGCTCCTCCAGAGGCAGCATGTCGGCCCACGATTCCTTCAAATAGGCGCGTGCGTAGGTCTCTTTCTTCTTCGAGTCCAGGATGGCGTCCAACTCCGCGAGAGCCGCTTGTGGCGAGGTCGCAGGCGCGAGTCGCCCGAACACCTGGATTGCCCGGAGCGGCCCACCGTTGCGGACTCCAGCTTCATCGATTCGCAGGGGCTGCCAGAGATCGGCCTCGATGAAGCGGTTGAGCGCGGCGGGGGCGACGCCGATGACCTCCCATGGCTCCTCCTCGAGTGTGAGCGTCCTGCCCAATACGTCCTCATTCGCGCCGAAGCGGGATCGCCAATAGGCCTCGGACAGCAGGACGACATTTGGGCCGTCGAGCGCAGCGTCGGCGGGCACGAAGCCGCGTCCCAGCCGAGGGGTGGTCCCAAGCATGGCGAACATGCCGGGAGTCGTCTGCACGACGCGGGAGAGCTCAGCGCGCTCGTCGAGTTGCAGGGCCTGCATGGTTGTGGCGGCGGCCTCGACGTCGGCAAACCGCGTCGATTCGTCGCGCCAATCGAGATAATGCGACGCCAGCGCGACCGTTTGGAACGATTCCGGCCGGAGGCCGGGCATCTTGGTGCGCATGACGTAGAGCTGGTCCGGATCCCGGAACGGCAAAGGCTCCAGCAATACCGGCCGGATCACGGAGAACACCGCGACGTTCGCGCCTATGCCGAGTGCGAGAGCGAGAATCGCAACCGCTGTGCTGCCGGACGTGCGCAGGAGCGAACGGGCGGCGTGACGGATCTCGCGGAGTCCGATTGTCCAGGCGCTCGCGCATGCCAGCGCCGACAATGTCGGCGAGCACGGCCGGGGTCAGTGGGAGCTCCGCCAGCTCGTCGCCGTAGCGCGCTCGCAGTGGCCGCGGGTAGGCCAGCAGTGCGAGCCGCAGCAGGAAGCTCATTCCGTCTCCAGGATGTCGAGCCGTTGTGCGGCGCGGACTTGCTCTTCGAGGCGCTTGGCTTCGGCGGAGAGGACTCGACGGCCAAGCGGAGTGAGTTGGTAGTAGCGGCGGCGAGGGTCGTCCGCGGCGCTCTTGCTGGGCTTCTCTTTGACTAGGCGGCTATCGAGCAGACGGTCGAGCGCGCGGTAGAGCGTGCCGGGGAGGAGCTTGACCGCACCTTCACTGCGCGTCTCGACGGTCTGCATGATGGCGTAGCCGTGGAGGTCCTGTTCGGCGAGTGCGAGCAGAATCTCGAAGACGGCGGGCGTCAGCGGAAGAAAGGCGGCAGGATCGAGCGGCATAGGTTCATAACGAATATATTCTGGAGGAATCTATTTGTCAAAGGCCGGCGATCGAGAGTGCGAGCTTGCCGGCGGTCCGCAGGCGGTCGGTCCAGTCGCGGCCTTCACGGCAGACGATCGAGCCCAGGGGGCCGCGCTCGACATGCGTGACGGAGACGTGGAGCGGCGGCGCGGGAGGATCGCCTTCCACCCATCGGGCAAGCTGGGAGCGGGCGCGTAGCGCGCCGTTGGCGGCGAGCAGTTGGCTGGGGCTGAGTTGCGGGGACCACAGGTAGCCTGACGTCAGGCCGCTGCCTGGCAAAGCAGGGCGGCTGAGCACGAGGCTCGGTCGCCAGATTGTTTTCCAGACCCAGGCGTCGTTTTTGAGGACGAGCGCGGGAGCCCCCGTGAGCCAGCCGCCGACTGTGTAGGTCGACAGGTCGAGCAGGCCGCGGCCCCACGGGGGCAAACGTGTTTCCAGCCTCCCGTGGAGCGGGCCGAATAGAGACATCGGGCCCAACGGACCGCCGATCGTCCAACGGCGTGCGTTTTGTTTGTAGAGATGAAAAGTGACGTCGACTTGGCCCGGAGCGACGCGCTTGATCTCGATGTCCCCCTGTGAAACGGGCTTCAGAAGCATGAAACGGTTGAGGCTCGCGAGGCTGCGGCGCAGGCGTGCGGAGTCGAGCGGCGCCGCCTCTTCGATGCGCAAGGCGTTGCGTAATGCGGAATCTCCTAGACGCGCGTCGGACCGGAAATGGATCTGCCGGATGGAGAGCGGTTCACTTGCGATGACGGCTCCCGTCACGGCTGTCCTGCGCGGTGAGTTCGGGAGCGGCGGCAGCGGGCGAACCTCGAGCGTGGCGGCGAAATCCAGACGGCCTTGGCGTTCGGCCTCGGCGCGCTGGTCAAGCAAGGAGTCGCAGATTGCTTCGACGGGAAAGCCGCCGTCCGCCTCCGTCAGCTTGAGCTGTGAGCCGTCGAGCCGGGCAAGCGTGGCTTCACCGACGTGGAATTGCGGGCCGCGATCGATGTCGAAGCGAACTTCCACACGGTCGGGGCGAACGTTCTCGCGTACCGGCGCGACCCATGCGTCAAATCGTCCTTCGCGCAGCAGGGCGCCGCGCAGGCGTGCGACGCTTTCGGCGACCCGCTCGTTCGTGTAGGCCTTCGAGAGACGCAGGCCGGGCAGCACGACGGTTGGCCGAATCACTTTCACGTGCTTGCGCAGCGCGGGTTCGACCTCGACGCGTGCGACGCGGAGCTTGCGGCCCGGTCGACCCGTAGACGGACGTCGGCGTGGCGGGGAGTCACGGCGATGAGCGCAGCCTGGACGCGCGCCTGGTGGAAGCCACGAGCGCGCAGGTCGCGGCGAGCTCGTCGGCCACCCGGCGCACGGTGTCTTCGTCGATGGCGTCACCGGGCTCGATGCGAGCGCTCGCTTCTCGTTCGAGTGGTTCGAACAGGACAGAGCGGAGTCGATAGCGCGGCGCGGATTGAAGCTGGAACTCGATGATCCGCCGCTCCGCGTCAAATGAGACCTGAATATCGGAATAGAGCTTGGTCTGCTACAAGGCGCTGAACGTCGCGCTTGAGGGCTCTCCGGTCGAAGGGTAGGCCGGGGCGCGTTTCCAGGTCAATTCCGAAGAGGGGAGCCGGACGCGCGGACGAAGGCCAGGATTAGAGGCTTCGATGGAGCGGCGACGGTCGCCGACGCGGCGAGAAGGAAGAGTAGCCAGCGCATTCACAGCGGAATACGGATGGCTCTCGGGTATGGTTTTCGCCTCAGGGACGAATGCCAACTTGTGGCCTCGGTCCTAGGCTCTCTTCTCGACCCAGATGGGGGCTAGACCAGGCGTGCTCGCCGTTGGCTTGGACGACGCGGGCGTAGTACCAGTCGACGCGGGAGCCGTCGCCTTCGTCTTCGACGGTGAACTCGGTCTCGTAGTTCTCGGCGAAGGTCAGTCGATGGAGCATGGCGGACTCCCAAGGGAAGGGCCGGGTGAAGAGCATTTCGTTCGATTCGGCAAGATCGCCGAAGCTTTGCGTCAGCTCGCACTTCGTTGGCTTGACGCAAGCGGCGGTGACCTTGGTGTTAGCGTCGCCTTCCACGCGTAGCACGATCGCCTCTGCGACCAGTCGTCGACTTGCTGTTTGAGCGCGGTGAACGACTGCACGCGAATGCTGCTCTCGTTGCGCTCGACGATGCGGTCGCGGCGAAACTCATCGAGCGGGCCGGAGGTGAAGCAGGGCGTTGCTTCGTAATTTTCCGCCCTCGACGTTTAGCTGAAAATCCCAGTCCGCCGTGCCGCCCCAGCCGAGCGCCGGCCAGGGCCCCAGCCGTACTCGGCGCACCAGCACGGGGCGGCTTCAGCTCGCGGCGCGGTTTCGCGATCCATCGGAAGTCGCGGTGGATGACGCGGTTGTTCTTGAGGATCTCGACGCGGTCGACCTGATCCCAGCCGCGCACGGCGACCCGCATGCGGCGCTCGCGCGCGTAGGGCAGCTCGCTGCCCATCATTGCGCCGTTGAGCTCGAAGTCGAGCGCGATGCGGTCGCCGGAGACGGCGTAGCAGCGTCGCGCGCGCAATGCGTCGAAGATGCTGTCCCGGCTCAGCTCCGTCGCCTTGATGACGGCGAGGCCTTCGCGGTAGCCGCCGGGGTAGCCGAGATGGTCGTCCGTGCTGGCGACGACGCCCAGGCGATGGCCTTGTTCGAGATAGGAGTGCAGCGTGTGCTTGGTCCAGCGGCCGCCTTCGGTGTGGCGCTTGTAAGGGCGCGGCGCGCGGTCGTGCTCGGCGTTGCCCCACTCGGAATAGATCTCGAGCACAGGCGAGACGAGGCGTCGATGTTGGTCGACGAAATGCGCGGTGGCCGAGCCGGTTTGCAGGTGGTGCGGCACCATGATGCAGCCGCGGCGCTTGGCAAAGGCTTGCAGCTCGCGCAGATCTTCGATCAGCTCGTAGTCGCCGGCCAGGTCGGGAAAAAGGATGTGGTAGTCGCCTTCCGCAGCGCCGTGGCGCTCATAGCCGAGGATGGTGACGAACTCGCCCGGCTCGTCGTACTGGCGAGCCAGCTCGACGACGTCAGGCCAGCGCGCCTTGGCGACGGCGAAACCGTGCTTCCATTTGTTCTCGATCTTGCCGTCGTAGTGGCCGACGTCCGGCCAGTAGGAGTGTGGCGTGAAGGCGTAGAAGTCGAGGTGGTTGCGGGCGACCTCAAACGAGCGCGTGAGCGAGCCCTGGGCGTAGCCGACGTCGTTGTGGTTGTGCAGATCGCCGAAATAGTTGCGGTAGGCGTCGCTGGGGCGTCCGGAGGATTGCGCTTGTGCAAAGGAGGGCAGGGCGGCGGAGGCGGCGCCGCGCATCAGTTCACGTCTTGTCATCACTCGGCCGGAATGCGCGCAGCGAATTCACGCGCCACGAGATCGGCTTCCTCCTGCGGCAGGCCGACGACGCCGGCCGATTCTTTCCTTGGCGAAAACGAACCACGGCGTCTCGCCGTCGAGCCTGTAATAGCCGCCGAAGCTGGCGACGAACTTTGCGTCGGTGAGCGCACCTTTGAGGTCGAACATTTTGAGCGAGGCCGTCTCCGCGTCCTTCATCACGATGAGGAAGAGTTGGTAGCTCTTGCCGTCCTTCTCGTAGGTCGCCACGTTGCCGCCGGGCAAGAAGTCCTTGCCGAGCACGTGGTCGTCGACGAGCTCCATCGAGGCCTGATTCTCCTTGGGGAAGCGGCGGCTCTCGTCGGGCGGCTTGGGCTTGGGGGCTTCGACTTTGGCCTCGGGCGCGGGCGCTTGCGTGGGGCCGCCGCAGGCAAAGCTTGCGAGCAAGGCCGGGATGATCCACCAAAACCTCATTGCTGTCCTCCGAGGGGCAAGTCTACCTGACGAGGCTCGTGAAACTCCATGACCTGCAAGGACGCCCCGACCTCGAGCAAGCCCCCTTGCATGACGCGTCCGTAGACGCCGCCGCGGCAATCGGGGTCGAGCGCGGCTTGCAGGCCGGGCGCGGCATCGTCCATCAGGCGGCAGGGCCGTAGCTCCGCGATCACGCGGATAAGGCAGGGGCCGATGTGCAAGACCTTGCCGATCGTGCCGCGCAAATCCAAGCCTTCGACGACGAGGTTGGCGCGGCGTTGGCCGGGGTTCAAATCGTCATGGCCGAGGGCCGCACAGGCGTCTCGCCACGACTCCTCGCTCAGGATCGAGACCTGTCGATTCCCGCCGCCGGCGTGATCGCCTTCCAGGCCCATGCCCGGGAACGCGTGCGCGCTTTGGACTTGCTTGACCGGCGTCCGTGCGGACGGCCGTAGGAAGATGCGTGTGAGCCGAGCGGTCACCGCAGGTCTTGGACTCCGTGTTCGAGGTTATGGAGCGCGGTGACTTCTTCAGCGGTAAGCGGGCGGCTGAACACGGACAGCTCATCCCAGAGGCCGACGTAGTTGACGCCCAGGCGGATGGCGGCGGTAGCCATGTCCCACGTGAACGCTTCCGAGATGCCTTCACTCGTACCTTGCGGCTTGGCGTCGAGGTAGAGGGTCGCCTTGCCGGAGGGCGTGCCCAGCCCGTCGTAGACGATTACAACGTGGGTCCATTTCCCCGAGGCGAAGGGCGGCTGGTTGACGACGACGAGGCGTTCGTCGAAGCCGGCTTCTTCGTTGGGCTTGTTCTCCGGGTTCCAGGCTTCGAGGTCGCCGAAGACGCCGAGGCGGAATTGGCGCGGGTTGTCCTTGGTGAAGTCGGTCCAGATGGCGCCGTCGTTGTAGGCCTTGTCGGTGACCTGGATGGGGTCGCAGAAACCGGGTTCGAGGTCGACGGCCGGGTCGAGGCTCAGCCAGAAGGAGACGGTTCCAGTCCAGCCGCTCTCGGAGAACGGCACGTTTTTCTCGGCGGTGAAGAAGAGCGCCTTGGTGTTCTTGACGTGGAACTGGAGGGCGTGGCCGTAGCGCCCTTTGTCATACGCAATGGTGACGTCTTCGCCCCAGTGGCCGGGGCTGCGCTGGTCGAGCTCCTTGTAGGACGGCGCGGAATAGATGCGCCGGTCGCCCTGGGCGTAAGCGGCGTCCAGGCCCTCGTCGAATGGGGCGTAAAAGGTGAGCGACTGCTTGAGCGGCTCGAGGGGATCGGCCTGGGGCTCTGGAGGCGCTTGGCTCGAGCAGGCGGCGAGCAGGAGTACGGCCAGGCCGGCGGCGGAGCGGGACGGCATGGGTACGATTATGGCGCAGCCGCGTCGGCGGTCGTACCTTTAGTCGTGCCGTAGCTTCAGCCTGCGGCGACTGCGCTGAGCTCAGAGGCGCGGTGGTTGTGGTACGCAGGGGCGAGGTAGTCCTCGACGGCGCCTTGTTCGAGCGCGGCGGCGATTTCGCGCATTCCGTCGAGCAGAGTGACTTTGGAGCGAAAGCCCAGGCGCGTGCGGATCTTCGAAAAGCTGACGCGATAGTCGCGCACGTCCGGAGTCGTTTCGCGGACGACCTCCGCGCTGCGACGTAGTTGCTTGAGGGTGTCTCCCACTTCGTCCAGGCGGTGGTTCATGGAGTCGTCGCCGACGTTGAAGATTTCGCCGCTGACCGCACGTAGGGGAGCGATGAGAGCGACGTCGAAGGCGCGGGCGATGTCTTCGACGTGAACGAAGGGGCGCCACTGCCGGCCGTTGTAGATGACGGCTTTGTTTTCGAAGTGGGCCTTGGCGGCGAGCAGGTTCACGACCAGGTCGAAACGCGGACGGCGCGACCAGCCGAACGCCGTTCCCAGGCGCAGGATGACGGGATGGAAGCCGGGCTCGCGGCGCGACAGCAGCAGGTTTTCCGCGTCGATCTTGGTGGTGGCGTAGAGCGAGACAGGGTTGAGCCGGGACTGCTCGTCGACGATCTCGGGCGAGGCGCCGTAGACGCTGCAGGTGGAAGCGAAGACGAAACGCGGAATCTCGAGGCCGGAGGCGATCTTCGAGATCATGTCGACGGCCTTGAAGTTGACGTCGATGGTCTCCTTCTCGTCGAGGGCGCAGGCGCGATCGCCGACGATGGCTCCGAGGTGGACGACGGCGTCGGCGTTCTTCAGAGCTCGCGTGACCAGATGCGCGCGTCGCGGAAGTCCTTCGATGAGCGTGCAGTTGGGACTATCGAGATAGGCCGAATGGCGTGGTCGCCAAAGTCGAGCCGGTCCAGGATGGTGACCTTTCGTCCCGCTTCGAGCGAACGCCGGACGAGGATGTTGCCGATATAGCCCGCCCCGTCGAGGATCACAACGCGTTGCGGTCTGGAGCGCAGAAGTTGCGAACGTTTGGCGATCGAAAAGAGCCCGTGCATGAGCCGTCTTTCCTCATGTAGTTTTGATCGGCTGCGCCGGAGAGGGCTGCTTTAGCTCGAGCGGTCGCGGACCAGCCGCTGCGCTTCGGCGTAGAAGGCGCACGCCACGGCGTAAGACATCCTCGTGATAGTCCCGTGCGCAGGCCAGGTTGGCCGCGGCTTCACGGGCCAGACGGCTGGGGTCGTTGGCGAGCGCGCGGATCTTGGCGCGCAAGGCCTGAGCGTCGCCCGCGGGCGCCAGGCAGTCGGCTGGGATGAGCTCGCCGATGCCGCCAACATTCGAGCCGATACAGGGGAGCCCGCGAGCCATGGCCTCGATCATGGCGCGAGGCAGGCCTTCTTGGCGTGAGGGCAGCACGAACAGGTCGGCGCGGTCGAGGGCTTGCCGAACGGCGGCGCCGGCCGGTAGTGGTCCGAGGAATTCGACGCGGTTAGCCAGACCGAGCTTGGCGGCAAGCGCTTCGAGCGAAGCACGGCAGCGGCCGTCTCCCACAAGCGCCAGGCGCTCCTCCGGTAGGCCAGCGAGGGCTTCGAGAAGGACATCTGGGCCTTTGTAGAGGTGCTCCATCGAGCCGACTGTAATCAGCCGCAAAAGGGATGATCGAAACGGCTGCGCGGGCGGCGGCGAAGGCGGCCTCGGGCAGCTCGGACGCTCGAATAGTGCGTGGTGAAGGCGCTCTTCAGCCGCGGGAGGATAGCGACGTTGCAGCGCCTGCGCCGTTACGTAAGTTGTGGCTACCAGCCTGTCGGCAGATGGCGCGCAGGGCACGGGTATGGCGCTGACGTGCAACGGCGCGCAACGGATGCGAGACCGAGCCGGGCGCGCAGGCGTCCCAAGATCCCCACGACTTCCGCGACGAACGAAGCCCGAACGCACCAGCCTGCGCGCGGCGAGGTTGATTTCTGACGGCGCACGCAGGATCACTGCTTGATCGCGCGAATGGGCCGCGCGCTTGGCGGCCTGAGCCACGCGCGGCAGCGCGCGCAGGTACTGCCAGGGACCGACATAGTAAGGGGCGGCATCGAACTCGACGCCAGGGCCGTCGGCGCGCACCAAGGCAGTGTCAGCGCGATCGGCGGGCCTCACGCGCGCGACCGCGCGGACGCCATCGAACACGTCGAGATAGCGCGCGAAAAAACCGTAGGCGAACGGGCCGTCGGTCCACACACCGCGCCGTCGGGTGCGCTCGAAGCGGTGCTCCAGAAAGACGGCGGCTCCTCATGTGCGCTGCACGCCGCGGTAGCCGGCGACGATACCATGGTCGCTCAACGTCCGCTCCGACTTAGCGCCGAGAAAGTAGTAGACGAGGCGCAGTCAGCAGTCGGCCGACGGACCAGAAAGCGGTCGAGGGCAGGAAGCCAGAACGCGGTCAGGTGCGCGACAGCCGTTGCGAGGCGTCCGCCGCCGAAGCTTTGCAAGGTAAGTCGCGCCAGGCCCAGGCTAGCGCCATGCCAAGCCGCAGGCCGCACCGCTGTCGATCTCTTCAAAGCGGCGGAACAGGCGGCGGTGGCCCAGGTGCGTAGCGCGTGAAGTCGTACGGGCCGGCGTGAACCTGCTGCAGGAAAGGCGTCTCGGAATAGACCAAACCGGGCTTGAGTACGCGCCAGATCTCGCCGACGGCACGCACCGGGTCCGCAACGTGCTCAAGCATGGCCTGGGCGACCACCGCGTCGAAGGTTGCGTCCGCGAAGGGGATGCGCTGGGCGTCGCAAAGCATTTCTGGCGCGCTCGCCGGGCACGACGTCAGTCTCGACCCACTCGATGTGCGTGGATGGTCGAGCGCGCGGGCTATGCCCTGCTGAAATGCGGGCGCTGCCCACGACCAGCGCGCGCGGTTTTTCCCAGCGGGCGAACAGTTCCTCGAGAAGGTAGCATAGTTGCGGTCCGAGACCGGGTTTGCGCTCAGGCTCGGCAGCAGCGAGAGCAGGACGCTCTTCCAGGGCGCGGCATGGATGGGCGTTACGCCACTGCGTCAAAGAGGCTATCGGCGGGGTGGAGCAGAGCCGGGACGCCGCCGTGGACGGAATAGCGTTCCGAGCAGGCGAGACAGACCAACCCAAGACCTGTTCTTCGAGCGCGCTCTGCATGCCGGGCAACACAGGCCCGGCCAGCCACAGGACGGCGCACGTCGAGGAGTCGAGTAAGCCGTGTATGTCCCAGGACAAATCGGCGGAAGACGGTTTGCCCTGCGGACCCATCGACCTCAAATGCAGCACTGGCCTTTGTGTGTCGAGTGGCGCTGGGCCGACTGTGCAGAGTGTCGTGGCCGCCCAGAGGCGGCTGCGATTCCAACGCCTGGAGGCGCGGCTTAGCGTTCCCATCCAAGTCACGATCAACGGCAGGCTTCGAACGCGAAGTCGAACCTCGCCAACTTCTGGTCCATTTCATTCGCGATTTAGGAGGCTTGACCGGCACGAAGGTTGGTTGCGACACCAGCCAGTGCGGCGCTTCGTACGGTGTCACTCAACGGCGTCGCGGCGAAGTCCTGCACGTGTCTTGCAGTGCAGGCCGACGGCGCGGAGATCACGACCGTCGAAGGGCTGGCCAAGGGTGGCGAGCTGCATCCGCTGCAGGAAGCGTTTTGGAACAAGCACGGGTTGCAGTGCGGTTTTTGCACGCCGGGGATGATTCTGGCTTCGCATGAGCTGCTGCGGACAAATCCGGACCCGAGCGAAGACGAGATCCGGCACGCTCTTGAAGGGAACATGTGCCGTTGCACCGGCTACCAGAACATCGTCCGCGCGGTGAAGGAAGCCGCCGCGACGATGAAAGGAGGCGCGCAATGAGCGGGCGCATGTTCGGGTCGGCCATTCGGCGCCGTGAAGATCCGCGCCTGATTACCGGCGCAGCGCAGTATACGGACGACATCGTGCTGCCCGGCATGCTGTACGCCGCGATGCTGCGCAGCCCCTACGCCCACGCACGGATCAATTCGATCGACAAGTCAGAAGCCGAGCAGGCGAGCGGCGTCGTCGCCGTATATACGGCGGCTGACATCGAGGGCGAGCTCAACCCCATGCCGTGCGCGTGGCTTCTGCCGAACGCCGGGCTCACGGTAGCGGACTATCCCTGCCTGGCGAAGGATATCGTGCGCTACGTGGGCGACATCGTCGCCGTAGTCGTAGCCGAGACGCGCTACCAAGCCTACGATGCGCTCGACCTGATCACGGTGGACTACGACCCGCTGCCATCAGTCACCGATCCGCAGGAAGCCGCAAAAGAAGGGGCGCCGAAGCTGCACGAGAACATCGAAGGAAACCAGGCGTTCCACTGGACGGTTTCCGGAGGCGACGTGGATGCGGCGTTTGCCAATGCGGACGTCGTCATCCGAGATCGAATCGTGCAGCAGCGGCTGATTCCGACGGCAATGGAGACGCGTGCGGCTCTGGCGCACTACATCCAGGCTTCGGGCGAGCTGACGCTGTGGAACACGACGCAGAACCCGCACATCGTGCGCTTCCTCTCGTCGGTGGTCACGGGCATTCCGGAGGACAAGACCCGGATCATCGCGCCGGAAGTGGGCGGTGGATTTGGCAGCAAGATCGCCGTGTACCCGGCGGATTTCTTGACGATCGTTTGCTCGAAGCGGTTGGGTCGGCCGGTGAAATGGACCGAGACGCGCAGCGAGAACTACCAAGCGACGACGCACGGGCGCAACCACGTGCAGGACGTCGAGCTGGCCGCTACCAAGGAAGGCAAAATCACCGGTCTGCGGGCGAAAGTTTGGTCGGGTATGGGCGCCTATCTCTCAACTGCAGCGCCCGGCATTCCGACCATCTTGCATGGGCTGATGCTCTCGGGCGTCTACGACATTCCCGCCATCCACGAAGACGTCTATGGCGTCTACACCAACGGCACGCCGGTGGAAGCCTATCGCGGCGCGGGGCGGCCCGAGGCGACCTTCATGGTTGAACGCCTGGTGGACGTGCTGGCAAAGAAGATCGGCAAGGATCCCGCGGACGTCCGGCGGCTCAACTTCATTCCGCCCTTCGACAACGGCCACGACGTGGCGACCGGACTCACTTATGACAGCGGCAACTATGTCGGCGCGCTCGACAAGCTGATGGAGAAGTCCGGCTACGCGGATTTGCGCAAGGAACAGCAGGAGGCGCGCAAGAGCGGGCGCTACATCGGGCTGGGCCTGGGGACCTACGTAGAAATCTGCGGTCTAGGGCCCTCGCAGGTGGCAGGCGCAATCGGCTTTCAGGGAGGCCTGTGGGAGAGCGCAATCATTCGCTTCCACCCGAGCGGGAAGGTCCATGTCTTCATCGGCGCCTCGCCGCATGGTCAAGGTGAGGAGACGACGTTTGCGCAGATCGTCTCGAGCGAGTTGGGCGTGAGCCCCGACGACGTGAAAGTGGTGCATGGCGACACCGACAACACGCCGATGGGCTGGGGCACCTACGGCAGCCGGACGACAGCCGTGGGCGGCGCGGCATTGGCCGTGAGTGCAAGGAAAATTCGCGACAAGGCAAAAGTGATCGCGGCGCACCTGCTGGAGGCGGCTGTCGAGGACATGGACTACGAAGACGGCAGATTCTTCGTCAAAGGCTCGCCCGACAACGCCAAAACCATCCAAGACATCGCCCTGATGGCAAATGTCGCCTGGAACATGCCGGAAGGCGTGGAGGCGGGGCTCGAGGCCTCGACGTTCTACGATCCGCCGAACTTCGTCTATCCGTTTGGGGCGCACTTGGCCGTCGTCGAGGTGGACGCCGCGACGGGCGAAGTGGAGCTGAAGCGGTATGTCTGCGTGGACGACTGCGGTCCGCAGATCAACCCGATGATCGTGGAAGGGCAGGTGCACGGCGGCGTCGTGCAGGGTGTCGGTCAGGCGCTGTGGGAGGAGGCTGTCTATGACGAGGACGGCCAGCTCGTCACGGGCACGATGCTCGACTACGCCATTCCGCGCGCGGACCGCCTGCCGAACATTGAAGTGCACTCGACGGTGACCCGCTCTCCACACCATCCGCTGGGAGTGAAGGGCATCGGCGAGGCGGGAACGATCGCTTCCACCGTTGCGGTTTACAACGCAGTGATGGACGCGCTTGCACCGTTGGGCGTCGAGAACATCCCGATGCCATTTACGCCCGAGCGAGTGTGGCGGGCGATCGAGCAAGCCAAGGAGGCCTGAAGCGATGTTTCCAGCCGAATTCGACTATGTACGCGCGGGCTCCGAAGCCGAGATCGCCGAACTGCTCGCGACACACGCGGACGCGAAGATCCTTGCCGGAGGCCACAGCCTGATCCCGATCTTGAAGTTGAGGCTCGCGATGCCGGCGACGCTGATCGACATTGGGCGGGTCCCCAGTCTCAAGGGGATCTCGGTGAACGGCGATGTATTGCGCATCGGCGCGCTGACGACGCACGCCGAGATCGCGACTTCCGCCGAGGTGCGGAAACATGCGCCGGCGTTGGCCGAGGCGGCCGGCGTGATCGGCGACCCGGCGGTCCGAAATCGCGGCACGATCGGCGGCAACGTAGCGCATGCGGACCCAGCCTCGGACTTGCCGTCCGTGCTGACCGCATTCGCAGCTTCGATCCACGTGACAGGCCCGTCGGGTGCGCGGATCATTGCGGCGGAGGAGTTCTTCGAAGGTTTGATGGCGACGGCTCTGCGTGAGAACGAGCTGCTCACAGCCGTCGAGCTGCCGCTCCAAAGCAAGGGGCAAGCCTCGGCCTACGAGAAGCTGGCACATCCGGCTTCACGGTATGCGGTGATCGGCGTGGCTGCGGTGCTGACGGCGGAAGAGGGCAAGTGTACATCCGCGAGAGTCGTGCTGGGCGGCCTGACGCCGGCGCCGACTCGAGCGGCCGGCGTGGAGACGGCGCTGCAAGGCGGGCCGCTGACGCCGGAGGCGATCGCGAATGCCGCGGCGCAGACAGCGGCCGGGTTGGGCGACGATCTGCTCGGCGACCTCTACGCGTCCGCGGAGTATCGCAAGGCGGTGGCGCACGTCTATGTGCGGCGAGCTCTCGAGACGGCGGCGGGGCGGCTGGCCTAGGGAGCCGCAACCTGGAGAGCGCCCGTCTGTGCGGCGATGAGCATGCAGTCGATTGAGGAGTTGCAGGCGGCGCTCGCCCAGCAGCGCTACGTGGCGGATCGCGGTCTGGCGACGTCACTGTACCTTGCGCTGAAGCTGGGGCGACCTCTGCTGCTCGAAGGCGAGGCCGGAGTCGGCAAGACAGAGGTCGCCAAGGCGTTGGCGGCGGCGCTCGAAACGGAGTTGATCCGGCTGCAGTGCTATGAAGGGCTCGACGTCGCGCACGCCGTCTACGAATGGAACTACCCGCGCCAACTGCTCGAGATCCGCTTGATGGAGGCCGAGGGGCGTGTGGACCGCGAGGCGGCGGCGCACGAACTATTTCGCCCCGAGTTTCTGATTCGCCGCCCGCTATTGCAGGCGATCGAGCATGAGGGCCGGCCGCCCGTGCTGCTGATCGATGAGCTCGACCGCGCCGACGAGGAGTTCGAGGGTTATCTGCTCGAGATGCTCTCGGAATTCCAGATTACGGTGCCGGAGTTGGGGACGATTCGCGCCGCAGCGCCTCCGGTCGTCGTGTTGACCTCAAACCGCACACGCGAACTGCATGACGCGCTCAAGCGGCGCTGTCTGTTCCACTGGATCGACTATCCGGATCACGCCAAGGAGCTCGCAATACTGCAGGCGCGAGCGCCCGAGGCGCCGCGGCGGCTCGCCGAGCAGGTTGCGGCCTTCGTGCAGGAGTTGCGTAAGGTCGATCTCTACAAAAAGACCGGAATATCAGAATCGCTCGATTGGATCGCCGCACTGGTTGCGCTGGATCGTCAGGAACTGGATGCCGAGACGGTGGATGAGACGCTGGGACTGGTATTGAAGAATCAAGAAGACGTCGAGGCGATCCGCGGGGAGCGTGCGCGCGGCATCCTCAACCGCGCCTTGGCCGGAGGCGTTCGTTCGGCCGGATGAGCCATCTCCTGCCGAATTTGGCGCGCTTTGGGCGCATGTTGCGCGCACTAGGTTTGCCGGTCCCCGCGGGGCGGATGGTGGAAGTGGCGCGTGCTCGAGCTCGTCGAGATCGGCCGTCGCGAAGACTTCTACAACACCCTCCGGGCTCTTCTGGTGCAGCGCGTCGAGGACTTGGCCTTGTTCGACCAAGCCTTTCGCGCCTTCTGGCGAGCGCCGCGCGGGGAGCGGACTCAAGTCGATCTGCGAGCGCTTGGCGAAGAGCGCAAGTTCGGCAAGCCCAAGGTGGAGAGGGAATCGTTGCGCGCCGAACCCGCGCTGACCGGACGGGAGGGCCTGCCCGCGAGCGAGACCGTCGAGGTGCGTACTTACAGCGCACACGAGTCTCTACGGCGCAAGGATTTCGCCAAGCTCAGCGAGGAGGAGCTACAGCAGGCGCGCAAGCTCGTCGAACAGTTGCGCTGGGCTCCGGGTTTTCGCCGCTCTCGGCGTTGGCGCGCCGGCATTGGGCGCCGACCGGACTTGCGCCGGACTTTGCGTGCGGCCTTGCGCAGCCATGGCGAGACTCTTGCGATCCCCACGCGTGGACGCAAGTTGGTCAGCCGCCCTATCGTCTTGCTGTGCGACATCTCAGGCTCGATGGAGCGTTATGCACGCATGCTGTTGCAGTTCGTGCACTCAATTTCAGAGGGTTTCCACAAGGTGGAAGCGTTCGTATTTGCCACACGCCTGACGCGCATTACGTTGCAACTGCGCAAGAGCCGCATGGATCGTGCGCTCTCGGTGGCGTCGCTCGTGCCGGACTGGTCTGGAGGCACGCGCATCGGCGACGCGCTGAGGACATTCCACCTGGATTGGGCGCGGCGCACGCTTGTCGGCGGCCCGGTCGTTTTGCTGATCTCCGATGGTTGGGACCGCGGCGACCCGCAGACTCTGCGTCGCGAGATGGCGCGCCTGCAGCGCTCGTGCCACCGGTTGATCTGGCTCAATCCGCTGCTCGGCTCGCCCGAATATGAACCCCTGACACGGGCATGCAGGCGGCGCTGCCTCATGTGGACGACTTTCTGCCGGTCCACAACCTAGAGAGCCTCGAACGCCTGGCCGAGCGACTGAATACGCTGCCGATCAAACGCCGGCGCGTATGGTAAGCTGCGGCCCTGTGGATCTGACAGCCTCGTATACGTTCCAAGCGCCTCCCGAGCGAGTGTTCGACGTGATGACCGATCCGGACGTCGTGGCCGCATGTCTCCCCGGCTGTGAGAAGCTCGAGCCCCTTGGCGAGAACCGCTATCGCGCAGAGCTTTCGATGGGCATTGCGGCCATCACCGGACGCTACGAGGGCGTGGTGGAGTTGCAGGATCTCAACCGGCCCAGCTCTTACAAGCTGGTCGTCGAGGGCAAGGGCAAGACAGGGTTCGTCAAGGGCGGCGGCGAGATTCGCCTGACTGCGGTCGACGAAGGTACGCGCGTCGACGTGGACGGCAAGGCGCAAGTCGGCGGCGCGATCGCACGCGTGGGCCAGCGGCTGATCGGCGGCGCATCGAAAATGATGACGGACAAGTTTTTCTCTTGTCTGGGGACGAAGCTCTAAGACAGTGCTCAGCCGCAGGCGCCGAGGCTGAGCTCTGCGAGATAGATCGCCGTGAAAGGCTTGCCGGCCGAGTCCTTCTCGTGGGTGGAGTACCAGGAGACGAGGGCGTCGCCGGAAGGCCGCTCGACTAGACCGGGATAGGAATTATCGCCGCCCGAGGGCAGCCGCGCGATCTCTTCCAGGTCGTCGTTTTCGAGCCAATAGAGAGTGGTGACAGGCGGCTGGTCATCCGTCATGTGGCGTCCGCCGACCAAGTAGCGGCCTTGCCAACGCGCGAGGAGTGGTCCCCCGACGTGGCGGTTGAGCTCCTTGCGCGTCCAATCGTCATAGGGCGGCAGAGAACGGCAGAGTTGGGCTTTCCCTATCGTGCGGGCGACTGCGGTGACGGCGCCGTCGGAGGCGATTTGAAACGCGGTCTCATTCCCCCACTCTTTTTGAAAAAAGCCGGCGGTGCGGAAGCGCAGGCCGTCCTCGCTTTCGAGCATCACGGATTCGGTGATGCGGCGGCCTTCCTCGCTGGTGACGGGCAATTCGGCGAAGCTGCGCTTGCGGCGTCCGCACAGGTAGGCTCGGCCGGCGAATGCAGCGGCGCGCCAGATGTAGTGGCCGTATGTGCCTTCCAACTCGTAGGGTCCATCCCAAGAGCGGCCGTCGCGCGAGACGGCCGCGTAGCCGAGCATTTGGTTGGCTTCGCGCTGCTTGGGCGGTCCGTCGCCGCAGTACCAGGTTCCGCTGTAGACAAACAGCTTGTCGTCGAAGACCAGAAAGTGCGGGTCGCGGACGTCTCGCTTGGGGGCGGAGAAGTGATGCACTTCGCGCCAATTCTGACCCAGGTCTTCGCTCTCGAGCACGCGGATGGTCGAGGTCGGAAAGATCATGTGACCGTCCGGGCAGCTCCGGAAGGTGAGATAGATGCGGCCCTGGAACCAAGTCAGGTCGGTGAAGGCGTTGTGCTCTCCGTTGTGGAAGGCGCGCCGCACGTTGCGCACGCACACATTGGGAGCGGCGTGCAAGCCGGCGGCCAGGGCTGCTCCGGCGGCTGTCAGTCCAAAACCTCGTCTGGTCATCGAGGCCGATTCTACCCTAGCCGTCTCCCGGAAGGGATGGCGAACGTGAGGTAGGATGGAGTTTTCAGGTGCTCTGTGCGCTTCACAGAGACGTTTTCCGCGCCCCTCCACTCTTATGGCTTCCCCCCAGGGTTCGAACGCGCAGGCCGAGGCTTTGCGCGCCAAAATCGAGGATCGGACGGCACGAGCAGGCGTCATCGGGCTCGGCTACGTCGGACTTCCACTCGCCGCCGAGCTCGGCCGCAGCGGCTTCACGGTCGTCGGGCTCGACCGCTCCGAGGGTAAAGTCGCCGCCATCGGGCGCGGCGAATGTTACATTCCCGACGTCGAGAAAGCCTTGTTCGACCGGCTGGTCGCCGAAGGCAAGCTGACCGCCTCCACCGATGACGCCGTGATCGCCGAGTGCGACGCGGTGAGCATCTGCGTGCCGACGCCGCTGCGCAAGACGCGCGACCCGGACCTGAGCTTCGTCATCGAGTCGGCTGAAACGCTGGCGCAGCGCATGAAGCCGGGGACCTTGGTGATCCTCGAGTCGACGACTTACCCGGGCACGACTGAAGAAGCGATCTTGCCCGCGCTCGAGCGCTCGGGAATGAAGGTCGGCGAAGACTTCTTCCTGTGTTTCTCGCCCGAGCGCGTGGACCCAGGCAACGAGCGCTTTGGCACCAAGCAGATCCCCAAGGTGATCGGCGGCGTGACGCCGGCCTGCACGGAGCTCGGCTGCCTTTACTACCAGCAGGTGATGGACCGCATCGTGCCGGTCAGCTCGCCGCGCGTGGCCGAGATGGTCAAGCTGCTCGAGAACACCTTCCGCATGATCAACATCGGGTTGGCGAACGAGATGGCCATCATGTGCGACCGCATGGGCCTGAACGTCTGGGAGATCATCGAGGCGGCGGCGACCAAACCGTTCGGATTCATGCCGTTCTACCCTGGGCCTGGCCTGGGCGGCCACTGTATCCCGGTCGATCCGCACTATCTGTCGTGGAAGATCAAGCAGGCCGGTTATGAGCCGCGCTTCATCCAGCTCGCGTCGGAGATCAACGGCTTCATGCCGCATTTCGTCGTCGAGAAGGTGCAGGGCGCGTTGAACAGCGTGCGGAAGGCGATCAACGGCTCGAAGGTCCACTTGGTGGGCGTCGCCTACAAGCGTGACATCTCCGACGTGCGCGAGTCCCCGGCGCTCGACATCATCGGACTGCTGCAACGGCTCGGCGCGGAGGTCAGCTACAGCGACGCGTTCGTGCCGCAGGTCGAGCTCGAGACGGGCTTGCTCGAGCATACGCCGCTCGAGCAAGGCGTCGCCGCGGCCGATTGCGTGGTCGTCATCACAGACCACCGCGGTATCGACTATGCGGACTTGGCCTCGAAATCGCGCCTGATCGTCGATACGCGCAATTCGCTGCGTGGTATTGAAAGCGAGACGATCTTCCGACTTTAATAATCGAGCGGAACAAAACGAGATGGGCAAATATCTAGTCACGGGCGCGGCGGGCTTCATCGCTTCCGGCGTCAGCGGAATCCTCCTCGATCGTGGGGACAAAGTGGTCGGCGTCGACAACCTGAACGACGCCTACGACCCGCGCCTGAAGTATTGGCGTCTCGACAACATTTTGAAGTCGCGAGACGGTTTCGTGCTGCACCAGCTCGACATCTGCGACCGGCAAGCGCTGGCGGAAGTTTTCCAGAAGCACGGCCCGTTTGACGGCGTGATCAACCTTGCCGCGCGCGCAGGCGTGCGCCAAAGCGTCGAGAACCCCTGGGTCTACATCGACACGAACACGACTGGCACGCTGAACCTGCTCGAGCTCTGCCACGAGCACGGCGTGGGCAAGTTCGTGCTCGCCTCGACCTCGAGCCTCTACGGGGCGCACAACCCGATGCCCTACAGCGAGGACGCCGATACGAACCAGCCGTTGTCGCCGTATGCGGCGAGCAAGAAAGCGGCTGAGGCGCTCTGCTACACCTACCACTACCTTTACGGCATCGACGTCACGATTTGCCGCTATTTCACCGTTTACGGTCCGGCCGGACGTCCGGACATGAGTCTGTTTCGCTTCGTGCAGTGGGTGAGCGAAGAGCGTCCGGTGGTGGTGTTCGGCGACGGATCGCAGTCTCGGGACTTCACCTTCGTCGACGACATTGCCCGCGGCACGGTGGCGGCGCTCAAGCCTCTGGGCTACGAGATCATCAACCTGGGCTCGGACGAGCCGGTCGTGCTGATGGACGCGCTTAAACTGGTCGAAGAGCTGGTCGGCAAGAAGGCAAACATCGACTTCCGCGAGATGCACCGCGCCGACGTGCCGCGCACCTGGGCGAACATCTCGAAGGCGCGCGAGATGCTGGGCTGGGAACCGCAAACGCTGCACGAAGAAGGCATTCGCAAGACGGTCGAGTGGTATCAGGCCAACCGCGACTGGGCGAAAGACATCGTCACGGGCTAGAGATCGGGACGGTCGTCTCCGTGCCGTAGCCCAGCCTTGCGGCTGCGGCTATTGTCCCCAGTTCGCACCTTACGGCTTGAGGTCTTCGCGCTTCATGCGGAAGCGCTCGCGGCCGACCGGAGCCAAGCCGATACTCTCTGCCGGCGTGCCTTCGGCCTGTTTTTGTTGCACTTTCTCGGCTTGCACGGCGATCGTCGGCGAGCCGAAAAAGAAGTCGAGCGAGAGCTGAATCGAG
>JAWKHJ010000003.1:0-543676 GCA_041394905.1 Bryobacterales bacterium
GGAGGCCAGAGCGGACAGCGCCAACAGCAAGCCCTGCAACAAGCCATCCAGCGTCTGGACCGCGCCGCCCAGCAGATGGAGCAGAACGCCGGCGGCCAGCAGGGCCAGAGCGGCGGGCAACAACAGCAGCAACAGAGCCAGCAAGCCGCTGAGCGTGCGCAGCAGGAGCTCAAACAGGCGCTCGAACAGCTCAACCAGCAGCGTCAAGCGCAAACCCAGGGCGCGTTGTCTGATATCGCCCGCGGCGTGCAGGACCTCGTCGACCGCCAAGAAGCTATGCAGCCCGCCTTGCAGGAATCGCTGCGCAAGGCGCTCGAAGAGATGCGCAAGCAGCAGGAGCAGGGCCAGCGTTCGCGCTTGTCGAGCGGCTTGACCCGCGAACAGGAGCGCGAGCTCTCGGAAGAGAAGAGCAGCATGGCCGAGGACCTGCAAGGCATCGAGCGCGAGTTGCAGGATACGGTTCGCCGTATGCGCGAATCCAACCCAGAATCCGCGCGCAAGCTGCGTTCGGCCCTCGGCGAAATGCAGCAGTCAGAGATCGCCAACAACCTGCGCAAGGCCTCGGACTTCATCCGCCGCGGCGGCGCTCCCTACGTCGCATCGAGCGAAGAAGGCGTGACCCGCGCACTGCGCCAATTGCAAGAAGACGTGGAAGAGGCCCAGCGCATGGCCGAAGCAGGCGGCGGCGAAGGCGGCAAGGAAGGCGAATTGAGCCGCGCGCTCTCGCAAATGCGTGAGCTGCGCCGCAATCTCGAACGCGCCGCCGGCGGCGACCAACAAGGCGACCAGCAAGGCGGCCAAGGCCAACAGCCCGGCCAGCAAGGGCAACAGGGTCAGCAGCAGGGACAAGGCCAAGGCCAGAACCAAGGCCAACAGCAAGCCCAGAGCGGCGGCCAGGGCGGACAGCAACCCGGTCAGCAGCCAGGCCGTGAGGGCGGCGAAGGCCAGCAGCCGGGGCAACAGCCCGGCCAGCAAGGCTCTTCCCCCGGCCAAGGCAGCAACCAAGGTCAGGGCTCAGGTCAGGCGCAGACCGCACAGAGCGGCCAGACGCCGGGACGCTCAAATCCGGACGCGGATCCCAGGGCATGCACGAGGCGGCCCGCGCGCGGCAACAGCGCCTCCAATTGGGGCGACTGGGGCCCGTTGCGTTCCGGCAGCCCGGTCGACCCGGCCACGCGCGAACGCATGGAACAAGCTCTCGCCGAAGGCGTTCGCAGCCTGCCGAGCATCACCAACGACCTGCGTCGCGGCGGGCTCTACGAGGAAGATCTCGAAGCCATCCGCAAGAAGGCGCGTGAGCTGTCCAGCTCGAAGTTCAAGAACAACCCGGAGCTGCTCGAACGCGAATATCGCGCCGTGCTCAGTATGCTGGAACAGCTGGAATTGCAGGCCCGGCGCAAGGCTGAAACGGAGCAAGGCGGCGACGTCCGCGTCATCGTTTCCGAGCCCGTGCCGGACCAATATCGGGAAGCCGTTGCAGAGTATTTTCGCCGGCTGAGCCGCGACGCCAAATAGGTATAATCAGGCAGAATCGGAATGGATACGCAAGCCTCAGGCCCGGACCTGTTCGCCGGATTGAACAGCTTCAGCCCAGACGTCAACCGTAGGATCATTCAGTCCGAGATTGAGGGCGGCGTGCACCTAGGCGACCTGCCCGAGGGCGCCGCGCTCGACGTTGACACGGAGAACCGGTCTTACCATCTCGTGGTGCGCGCCGATGGCGCCTGCTACATTTCCGGCCACCCGGTCTTTTGCCCGAAACCCACGCTCGTCAGCGTGCACGGCTCCAGTTGGGGCGGCTCGATGCTCAAAGTGGCCTATATCGGCCGCGGCATGCACCTCGAGTTTCACCACCCCGACTACCAGACCATCACGACCTCGCGCATCGTCGAGATCCGCAGCCAAGTTCGACAGTAGGTTCCTACGTCTCCAGCGCTTCGACGTGCGCCTGCACGCCCGCCGCCAGTCCGTGCAGGCTGTAGCCGCCCTCGAGTAGCGAGATCAGCCGGCCGCCCGCCGTCACAGAGGCCAACTCCAGCAAGATTTCCGACATTTCGCGAAAATCGTCGTCCGTCAGCAGGAATTGCCCCAACGGATCGCCCTTGCGCGAGTCGAATCCGGCAGAGATCAACACCAGATCCGGACGAAACACCCGCGCCGCCGGCAAGAGCTTGTGGCGAAACGCTCCCAGGATTTCCTCTCGCCCCGATCCGGCTGGAAACGGGCAGTTCAGAGTCGTGTCGCGGCCCTTCCCTTCCCCTCGCTCCCACTCCTTGCCGGTGCCGGGATACCAAGGCGCCTGGTGGGTCGAAAAGAAAAAGACCGACCCATCCTCATAGAAAACGTCCTGCGTGCCATTGCCGTGATGGACGTCCCAGTCGGCGATCAGCACGCGCTCGAGACCGTGTTTGCTCTGCGCGTAACGCGCGGCGAGTGCGATGTTGTTGAACAGGCAGAAGCCCATGCCCTGATTCGGACGGGCGTGATGCCCCGGAGGCCGCACCGCGCAGAACGCGCGGTCGAGCTCGCCCTTGCAGACGCCGTCCACCGCTTCCAGCACGCCGCCCACAGCCGCGAGCGCCACCTCGTAGCTGCGCGGGCAGATCGTCGCATCGCCGGTCGAGAGCTCATGCCTTCCGGCTTCGACTTCCCGCTCCACCAGCGCGATGTAGTCGCGGTTGTGGCACAACGCGATTTCATCCACTTCGGCTTTGCGCGGTTTCAGGCGCTCGACGTGGTGCAGCAAGCCGCTCCGCTCGAGCGCCGCCGTCACGGCGTCGTAGCGCTCAGGGCGCTCCGGATGGCCCGGGCCAGTGTCATGTTCTTTGTAAACCTTGTCGAGGAGAAGGCCGAGACGAACGCTCATGATGGGACGAAGCCGTGAGTATACCGCAGCCCGGCCCCACGTCCCTCCCGCGTTGCTACACTGAGCTTTCTCGATGCGATCGCAAGCTGACCCCTACGCCTCTGACGCCGTCCCGCCGTGGCTAGCGCTCATTACCGGGGCCATGGTCGTCGCGATGCTCTACCTCACATTCGTGTGGGTGCCCATGGAAGCCAGCATGGGCGTGGTGCAGCGCATCTTTTACTTCCACGTCCCGTCGGCCTTCGTCGCCTTCACCGCCTTCACCATCGGCGGCGTGGCAAGCATCCGCTTCCTGGCGCGCCGCGAGAGCCGCTTCGACGATCTCTCGGTCTCCGCCAACGAGGTTGGGTTGCTGTTCGCCATCGTCAATCTGGTGACGGGCAGTCTGTGGGCTAAGCCGATCTGGGGCGTCTGGTGGGCTTGGGATGCACGCCTGACCACGATGCTGCTGCTGGCGCTCATCTATGTCGCCTACCTGATCCTGCGCCAGTCCGTCGTCGAGCCGACGCAGCGCGCGGTCGTTTGCGCCGTGGTCTCGATCTTTGGGATGGTCGACATCCCCATCGTTTACATGGCGAACCAATGGTGGCGCACGCAGCATCCAGCGCCGGTGCTCTCAGGCGAAGGCTCGCTCGACCCGAGAATGCGCTTCGTGCTCTATTTCAGCTTCGCGGCGCTGCTGTTCGTCTTTTGGTGTTTGGTGCGCATGCGCCGGCGGATCGAGCACATCCGCCGCGACATGGACGCATTGCGGCGGGAAGTGCACGCGCTGTAAGCGTGAATAGGAGTGTACGATGGGCGAGAATCTCAAATGGCTTTGGGCGGCGTTCGGTATCGGCTGGGCGTTGCACGTCCTCTATGTCTTCCTGCTCGCCTCACGCCAGAAGAGCCTGCGCAACGAAATGCGCCAGCTTCGCGCACAGCTCGAAGAGCGAGACCATGACGGCGGCGAACCGCTGCTGGGCTAACGGATCACTTCGCCTCTAGATAGCGATCCAGGAACGCGTAAGCGCGCTCGCGAACGTCGGTCGGGAAGTCATGTCCACAGGTCGGGTGTTCGGCTACAAGGCGATCCCCCGCCTGGAACACCCGATCGTAAACAGGCCGTGCCGCACGCAAACAGTTGTAGACTCCCGTCACTTCGAAGTTCGAGTCGTCCACCGGCGCGTTGATGAACACAGGCCGCGGCGCGATCGCCGCCAACACCTCAGTGAAGTCGAACGGCATCCGCGCCGGGTCTTTGCCATAGCGCTCAGCGATGCGCGGCATGTACTTCGACGAGCTCCAGCCGGTCAGGTCGCCGCCGTAGTACTGGAAGAACGAGTTGAAGCCGCAGCTCGTGACCACGGCACGGATACGCTCGTCGAACAGCGCGATGAACAGAGCATTGTGGCCCCCCAAGGAGTGACCGATCGCACCGATCCGCTCCGGGTCGACCCGCTCGAGCGACGCCAAAAGGTCCACACCGCGGCTATGGTTGTAGATCCCCTTCATCGTCGTGCTCACGTAGCCCAGCTCATAGGGGTCCGTCTGAGGGTCGCCCATCGTCGGGTAGTCCGGCGCCAACACCACATAGCCGCGTTTGGCGAGCTCTTCGCCGTAGTTGCGGTTCTCGCGTTCGCTGTCGCCCATTACGATTCCCTTGCCTAACGGCCCCGTGGGGTGCAAAGCAAGAACCGCCGGCCGTTGCCCAGGCGTGTCGGGCAACAGCAGGTAGGCAGGCACTGGGTCTCCGTCGAGCGCCTCATAGGTGATCTTGCGCAGCAGCAAGCCGTCCATCTTGCGCTCTTCAATCACTTCGACGTGCGGGGTCGAACGCGGGGGCGACGGCATTGCGCCCATAACCTCTTCGGCGTGGGCTAGAATGTGCGTCCGGCGCTCTGCCCAATCCTTCGGAGATTGCACCGAGCGGATGCCACCGGAGCGCTCCTGTATGTAGAGCAGGTCGCCGTGCTCGTGATACGGCGGCGCCTGCGCGAGCGCTGTCGCGGCCAACAAGAGGATGGGAATCACACGCAGAATGGGCACAGGCATTCGCCGCTAGTGTAGTCAATGCCGCGTGGCTGCCGCCCAGCGCGGTTGGCGCGCCTGAGCGCTGGTTGACCGCAAAAACACCGTATCGAGAACAAATGTCGGCGCATCCTGGTTCGGCATAGGATTTTTTGCGACAACTGTGACATACTTGACGAGTGATTTCAGAAGGTTGAGTCGATTTCTTTGTGCATTAAACGAATTACCAGGATTCTTCCTAGGCGCCGGCCATCGGTCGGTGCACGACCGCAATCACAAGTTGGGCGGCTCTGCGTTCGAGCGGACCGTCCTTCAGGGGCGTCCTGCTGACATTTCCTGCCCCTTCAACCTGTCGGCAGGGCGTCCCGCTTCCTGTAACACCCCATAATTCCGCCAAGTTACTCTCTGAAATCGAACTTCTCGGCCTACCCGCATCGACAACCGTCGCAGCGTGTGCGCCGGCGGATTGTCCGGGCCGGCGACCACGAGCGTCTCACCCTCTAGCTCGACCGCAACCAACGCGATGCCGGCGCAGACGTCGGCCGGAATGATGCTGTCAAGTGACGCATCCAACCGCACGGGCTCGATCCACTCGAGCAGCGTATACGCCTCATCCTCTGGAAATACGTGCTGGGTTTTCGCCCACATCAGGGGCTTTCGAAAGGCTTTTGCACGTAGAAATATGCCCACTGCCCGTAACATGGCAGCTGCGTTGATGCAGTTCGCCCAGGGCGCGCGCAACGGCACGGTCAGACCTTGCGCCCAGCCGTAAACGCGTCCTACACAGTAGCCTCTTACGCTCTGACGCCAGACCAGGAACGCCGCGTTGAGCCACAGCAACCCTGTCAGCGCCGGCTCGTCTGCCAGCGCCGCACCCAGCGCCCACTCTGCGCCGTCTGCCTCTGCCCGAGCCCAGCCGTACAGGCCGTAGAGGAACAATGCATTGGCAACCAATGCCAGAGGATGGTTTACCAGCCCCTTGCGGTCCCGCCACAGCCAATAGCGCTGTTTCTCAGGCCAGCCGAAGCGCTCCCAAGCTTGCAGACAATTGCCGATCACCCAGCGCGTGCGCTGCCGCACAGCCGTGTAAAAGCTGCGGGGAAAGTACTCGCGCGTCGCCGCCCCGTCGGCCACAAAAGTCTGGCTGAAGCCCATCGCCTCCAGCCGCAGCCCCAGCACATAGTCCTCTGTCAAGCTCCCCGGATCGAAAGGCTTTCGTCCCCCAAAAATGCGGCATTGGTCCACCGCGTCGCGCCGCAGCGCGGTGCCAACGCCCGCCGAGGGCACGAATCCGCCTGAGAAGGCCCGAGCCGGCAGATCGCGCGAGTGGCTCTCGGCAAATTCGTCGCAGTAGACGCCGTGGGTCGGCTCCCAGAGCGGCGTCGGCAGCGGAAACACCGGAAACTGGGCCATGTCATACCAACGGCAGGCGCGGTTCGCTTGCTTGAGCTCGCCCGCCGGAACCACGTCCTCGGCGTCGTGCAGCATGAAGATTTCGTAGTGCTCCCCCGTCCGGAGCTCGTACTCCCAGATCGAAGCGAGCGTCTGGTTGAGGCAATCCGCCTTGGTCGTGGGTCCTGGCCGGCGCGAGACCGCCATGTGGATTCGCGGCTCATTCTCCATGCGCTCGCGAATCACCGACTGGCACTCGGGATCGTTCGGGTAGACGCCGACCCAAATCGCGTACTTGTCGTAGTCGATGGTGTGGATCAGCCGGTCGAGCATCGAACCGATCACATCGGCCTCGCGCCAGCACGGCGCCAGAATCGCGATGGGCGACTCGGGAGGATCCGGCAACGGGTTCTGCGCCGCGCGCCGCTGCTTGCGCAGCCCGCGAATCCACAGATAGTCGAGGTACAGATCGTCCAGGCCGCTCGCCAACACCCAAAGAGCGAGGGGCGCCAGCAGCTCGAGGACTAGTCGATCGAGCCAAATCATGGGCGGCGGAATACCCGGCAGAGTATCACCCCAACAAGGTCGTCTCCTAACCCTATACAGAGAATTTATACGGAGACGCCAGCGTCTACGGCGTCCGCTCCGCGTGCAGCCGTCGCGCCAATACGATGCGTACGGGCTCGTCAAGGATCTGACCCTTCACGTAGGCATCCTCGGTCGGTGCATTCGCCGGCTTGCGATGGATCGCACGCACGACATCCATGCCCCGCACCACGCGGCCGAACGCCGCAAAGCCTTGCCCGTCCGCGTTACGCTTGGCTCCAAAATCCAGCGCCGGCTGGTCTCCGATGCAGATGAAGAAGTCGCTCGCAGCCGTCCCCAAGTCGCCGCGCGCCATCGAGATCGTTCCGTCCAGGTGATTCAAGCCGGTCTCTTCGGTCGACTCGTGCGCGATGGGCGGAAAGGGACTGGGACGCTCGCCTAGACCCGCCTGGATGACCGAGATCACCGGACTGCCGTTGTCGTTCTGAGGCGAGACAGTGCGGAAGAAGACGGCGCCGTCGAGATAGTGTCCGTCGACTAGACGCAGGAAGTTAGCGACCGTCAGCGGCGCCGCTTCCGGATAGAGCTCTACTTCGATTGGGCCGAGCTCGGTCTCGAGCACGACGCGCTCGACGTTCGGAGCCGCCGCGAGACAGCACGCCGTCAGGACGGCAATCCAGAAGAAACGCATGGCGCGCCTCATTCCGGCGGCGCAGGCAATAGGTTCATGTGCTTGTCCGGGTCCGGCTTGTGATGCCGGTTAGGCCCGAGCGGCGCCAACGGCCGCTGATCTTCCGGCAACTCATTCCAGCCCGCTATCTGCTTCCGACTGGGGTTCTTGGGCAGCATGGCCGCAAGCTCGTCCTTGTACGCCGCATATTCCGGCTTACCCGCCAGGTTTTCCCATTCCATCGGGTCGTTGTCGTGGTCGTAGAGTTGTTCGCCGTCCGGGTGGACGATATAGCGCCAGCGCTCGGTGCGCACGGCCGCCTTGTCCGCCCCGAGGTGCGTCATCGCCGGGCGGTCACGCGGAGCAACGGGGTTCTCGAGCCAGGGACGCAAGCTCACGCCCTCGCACTCGGGCCGCATGGGCAGACCGGCGAGGTCGGTCAAGGTCGGATAGATGTCGAGCAGCTCGACGGTGCGGTCGCACCGCTTGTCCTGGTTGGGTACTCCCTTGCCGGCGAGGATCAGCGGCACGCGGCAGCTCTCCTCCCATAAGGTGAACTTGCGCCAGTGATTCTTCTCGCCGAGGTGCCAGCCATGGTCGGTCCACAGGACGATGATGGTGTTGTCCGCGTTCGGCCCCTCATCAAGCGCCTTCAAGATGCGGCCCACGTTCTGGTCGGCGTAGTGAATGCAAGCCAAGTACGCCGAGACGGCGCGCTTCCATTGCCCGCTCGAGGTCACGTTGTCGTGGTCGCGCTGGCTGCGCTTGGCGACGCTCGGCGGCACGTCGTCCAAATCGTTCTCGAGCACTGTGGGCAGACTGGTCGCCGCCTCGGGAAACTTCTCGAAGTACTTCTCCGGCGCATACCAAGGCAGATGCGGGCGGTAGAGGCCCGCGGCGAGGAAGAAAGAGCGCGGATGCTTGCGTCCCAGGTACTTCGCCGCCCAGTCCGTGATCATGTAGTCGGCCGTCTCTTCGTCGGAGACGTCGAGCGGGCCCCAGTCGAAGTGCCCCATGTCCAGACCATTCGCGGGCGTCTCGTCGGGCCAAAGGTAGCCGGGGGTCGTGAAGTAGTAGTCCCAGGAGCGCTCTTCGTTCTGGCTGGAATGGAAGATCTTGCCCGCGCCGAGGGTCTCGTAGCCGTGCAGCTTGAAGTGTTCGCTGACGGTGATCGCGGTCGGCATCGCGTCGCGCCAGATGTCGTTATTGCTGTAGCAGCCGGACGTGGAAGGCCGAATCCCCGTCATCACGCTGGCGCGCGAGGGGTTGCAGGACGGGGCCTGGCAGTAAGCGCGGCGGAAGGCGACTCCGCGCTTGGCGAGGGCGTCGATGTTCGGCGTCAGCGTCTGCGCGTTACCGCCCAGCACGCCGATCCAGTCGTTGAGATCGTCGATGGCGATCATCAACACGTTGGGGCCGGAAGCGCGCGGTCCCTGGCCGCGGGCGGACACGGAAGCCAGGGCGCCAAGGCCGGCGCTTTGGAGGAACGAGCGGCGCGAAACTGCGGACATAGGAGCTAAGGATAGCGATCCAAAGCGAGTTGCGCGACCGCCACGTGCTAGAGTTCTCTTCAAGGAGACCGACCGATGAAACTGCGCATCGCCTTCCTATCCGCGGCCCTGCTGGCCGCCGCCGCTTTGGCTTGGGCGGCCGGGCCGGACCTGACGCACGCCAAATGCCCGATCGTGGGCGGCCAGGCGATGGCATCCTCCTCGGTAGACTACAAGGGTGGAAAGGTATACTTCTGCTGCGCCGGCTGCGACGAGACGTTCAAGGCCGACCCGAAGAAGTACGCCGCGAAGGCGAACTATCAGCTCTTCGTGACCGGCCAGGCCAAGCAGATCGCGTGTCCGCTGGCTTTTGAGGCGGTTAGCCCAGGTCTGACCGCCAAGGTAGGAGACGCCACAGTCGGCTTCTGCTGCCCGAGCTGCAAGGACGAGATTGAGAACATGGCGGACGACGACGCTAAGATTGAGAAGATTTTCAACGACGAAGCGTTCGCGAAAGCGTTCAACGTCGTCCCGCAGTAGAATCGCCGCCTTCGCTCAGCGCCAGAAATCGTTATCATCGGATACGGGCGTTCTGTTCGCCTGATGTTCGCTCGTGTCCCTCGCCGCACAACCCGCCGCTCCGCTGACCCGAGACGAAGCGCTAAAGCTCGTCGAGAGTGGAGCCACACTCGTCACCGGCAACGACCGGCTGGCGCGCTTGCTGCGGCTGGCCTACCACGACCAGCGCCGCGCCGCGGGCGAGACTGCCTGGGCGAGCCCGCACGTCCATTCATGGGCGGTTTGGATGGACCGCCTGTGGAGAGACCTAGTCTACCGTTCTACCCAAGCGCTGCCACAGAGACTGAACGCGGACCAGGAACGTGCGCTGTGGGAGCGCATGATCCGTCGGCGAGAGAGCCAGGAAAAGCCGCTGCTTTCCGTAGAAGCGACGGCGGAGACGGTACGCGCGGCGTGGCGGCTGACGGTGGAGTGGCGGCTGGATCGCGGCGTTTTGGAGGCGAGCGAGTCCGACGACGTGCGGGCGTTTGCGCTTTGGAGCGCGGATTTCGAGCGCGCGTGTGCCGAGGAGGGCTTTCTGGACTCGGCGCGAGCGGTGGAGCTGCTGATCGAGCGCAGCGCCGCGTTCGCGAACGAGGCGCCGGTCCTGCTCGCTGGTTTCGACGTTTATACCCCTCAGCAAACGGCGCTGCTCGATGCGTTCCGGCGCGCGGGTGTCGCGGTGCGGACGGTGGGCCCACCGCCGCGGCAGGAGCGCGTGGCGCGCAAGGTGGCTTGCGAGACGCGGCGCGACGAGGTGCGGGCGGCGGCACGCTGGGCAAAACGTCTGGCTGACGCCGAGCCGGAGGCGCGGATCGCGGTGGTAGTCCCGGGCCTGGGCGCTCGGCGGCAAGAGGTCGAGCGAATCTTTCGTGAGGCGTTCGATGCGGAGGCGCTGATGCTGGGCGCGGCGCCGCGAGAGGACGCTTTCACGATCGCGGCGGGGCTCCCGCTAGCGCGCTATCCGCTGGTGCATTCGGCGTTGACAGCGCTCGAGATGAATCCTGACGGCATGCCGTTCTCCACCTTTGCGGCGTGGCTGCGCGGACGCGGGCTGCCCGGTGGACGCAGCGAGCGGAGCGCGCGCGGGTTGCTGGACCGGAAATTGCGCGACAAGGGCGTCTCGTCGGTGACGATGCGCGGTTTGTCGTCGTGGCTCAAGGAGACGCCGAAGCTGGGCAAGGCGATGCGGCGCTGGGCAAAGCGCTTTCGCAATCTGCCGGCGGAACAGAGCCCGGCGGAGTGGACGGACTCCTTCTCCGCCCTGCTCTCGGCGCTGGGCTGGCCCGGCAGACGCAAGCCTTCAGGCGAGGACTTCCAAGTGGTCGAGAAGTGGAACGACTTCCTGGGCGCCTTCGCCGCGCTGGGCGCCACGGTCGACACGATGCGCTTCGACGAGGCGCGCCGCACGCTCGCGCGCATGGCTCGGCAGACGCCGTTCCAGCCCGCAACCGGGCCGTCGCGAGTCGAAGTGATGGACCTGCTCGAATCCGCCGGGGCCGAGGCCGACCACCTGTGGGCGATGGGTATGGATGACGAGAGTTGGCCGGCGCCGGCGCGTCCGAATCCGTTCCTGCCGATCAAGCTGCAACGCGAACGGGGTTTGCCGCACGCTTCCGCCGAGGTCGAGTTGGCTTTCGCGCGGGTGGAGACCCAGCGGCTGCTCGAAAGCGCGCCGGACGTCGTGCTCAGCTATGCCACGGCCGAAGAGGATCGCGCGCTGTCGGCGAGTGCGCTGATCGCCGCGTTGCCCGAGGGCAAGCTCGAACGGCTAGCGCCTCTCACCGAGCCCAGCCTGATCGCGCGCCTGTACGCCGGAGCGAAGATCGAGCCCCTGCTCGAAGATGCAGCGCCGCCGGTCGAGTCTGGGCAGCAGGCGCCGGGCGGCAAGTCGATCTTCGAGTTCCAGGCGCACTGTCCGTTCCGTGCGTTCGCGACGCTCCGCCTGGGCGCGAAGGAGCTGCGCACGGCGGACCCGGGGCTGGCGGCTTGGGAGCGCGGCCACTTGGTGCATGACGCGCTCGAGTTCGTTTGGGATGAACTGCGCGACTCGCGGGAGCTCGAGCGGCGTTCGCAGGAAGCACTGACGCAGCTGATCCGCGGCGGGGTGGACCACGCCATGGCGAGCCTGCTCGAGAGCCGCCGCGAAGCCCTGCCGCCGCGTTTCGAGCAAGTGGAGCGCGCGCGGCTGGAAGATTTGCTGCTCGAGTGGCTCACGATCGAGCGCGAGCATCGCGGTGACGCCTTCCGCGTGGCCCAGGTCGAGAAGGAGCTCGAGACCAAGATCCGCGGTATTGCGGTCAAGCTGCGCATCGACCGCATCGACGAACTCGAGGACGGACGCCAGCTCATCGTCGACTACAAGACGGGCGAGACCAAGAGCAAGGAGTGGGACAAGGAGCGCTCGATCGAGCCGCAGTTACCGCTTTATGCCATCTCGCACGAGTCGAAGCTGGGGGGCGCGCTGTTTGCGAAATTGCGTGCGATGGATTCGGGGTTCCAAGGTGCGGTTGCGCCGGCAATCTCGATCAAGGGCGCGGACAAGAACCAGGACGCGTTCGAAGAGCGCGTGGAACTATGGCGGCAAAATCTGGAGGCGATCGCGCAGGAGTACCTCGACGGCGAAGCGGCGGTCGACCCACGCGACAACAAGTGCGGCTATTGCCGGCTGCCGGCGCTTTGCCGCAAGGATGACCGCGCATGAGGCCGGCGGACCACGTACAACGCGAGACGGCGCTCGACCCGGCGCGGTCGTTCATCGTGCAAGCGCCGGCAGGTTCGGGCAAAACCGAGCTGCTGATCCAGCGCTATCTGCGGCTGCTCTCGACGGTCGAGAAGCCGGAAAGCGTGGTGGCCATCACATTTACGCGCAAGGCCGCGGCGGAGATGCTGCGGCGCGTGCTCGAAGCGCTGGCCGACGCGCACGGCAAGGAACCAACTGAAGAGCACAAGCGCCAGACCTGGGCGCTGGCCAAGGCCGTGCTCGACCGCGATGAGCAGAACGACTGGCGTATCGAGGAGAATCCGCGGCGGCTGGAGATCCAGACGATCGACGCGCTGAGCTTGCAGTTGGTCAGCCGCATGCCGTGGCTGTCGCGCATGGGTCCGCGGCTCGAGATGGTGGACGATGCGACGGAGATGTACGCCGAAGCCGGCCTCCGCACCGTCGCACTACTCGAAGAAGAGCGCTACACGCACGCGGTGGAACGGCTGCTGCGGCACGTAGACAACAAGCAGACGCGCTTGGCGAAGCTGATCGCGAACATGCTGGGCCGCCGCGAGCAGTGGCTGCGCCACTTGATCCAGAACGACATCGGTCGGATGCGCGCGCAGTTCGAGCAGTCACTCGAACGCGGAGTAGAGCGGGCTCTGAGGGAGTTGGCGAAAGTGACGCCCCCGGCCGTGCTCACAGAGGCGCCCGGGCTGATGCGGTTTGCTGCGGCGCAGTTGCGCGCGGACGGCCGGGACGCGAGCGTCCTCGACCCCGCAGCGGCGTTCGAGGGGACGCCGAGCGGACGGCTCGAAGAGCTGCCCTTCTGGCTGGGCGTGCAAACGCTGCTGCTGACGAGCAGCTACGACCTGCGCAAGAGGGTGAACAAGGGGCAGGGCTTCCCGACGACAAACAAGGCGGAGAAGCAGCGGATGGAGAGTCTGCTCGAAGACCTTCGCGGGGCCGACGATTTCGTCGAGAAGCTCAAGCGCCTAAAGGACCTGCCGCAGACGCGCTACAGCGACGAGCAGTGGACAGTGATCGAGGCGTTGCTGGAGATATTGCCAGCGGCGGCGGGACAGCTGCGGCTGGTCTTCGGCGAGCGCGGGTTGGTCGACTTTTCCGAGCTGACGACGGCCGCGTTGCATGCGCTCGAAGATGGGCAAGGCCCGAGCGACCTCGCGATGGCTTTCGACCGCAAAATCGAGCATCTGCTCGTCGACGAGTTCCAGGACACGTCGCAATCGCAGATGGCTCTGCTCGAGAGGCTGACCGAGGGGTGGACGCCGGGAGACGGGCGCACGGTGTTTCTGGTGGGCGACCCGATGCAGTCGATCTACCGCTTCCGCGAGGCCGAGGTCGGACTGTTCCTGCGAACGGTCAAGAGCGGCCTGCCGACGGTCGAAATCGAACCGCTGCGGCTGACGGTGAACTTCCGCTCGCGCAGCAACATCGTGGGCTGGGTGAACGAGACGTTCCCCACGGTCTTCCCTGCCGAGGAGGATATTGCCAAGGGGGCGGTACGCTTCGCGGAGTCGGCATGCGCGAGCGAGGAGGCCCCGGGGCCAGATGTGGAGGTTCATCCGTTCTGGGACCCGCAGGGGTCGACGGCGGAGGGCCAGCCGGAAGCGGAAGCGGCGAAGGTGGTGGAGATCGTCGAACGGGCACGCGCCGCGAACAAGAGCGTGGCCGTGCTGGCGCGGGCGCGGACGCACCTGCCGCACATCCTGGCCGCACTGCGCCAGGCGGGACAACGCTACCGGGCGATCGAGATCGACCCGCTGGCGACGTCGCCAGCCGTGCTGGACTTGATGGCGCTGACGGCGGCGCTGCTGCATCCGGGCGACCGCGTCTCGTGGCTGGCAGTGCTGCGCGCGCCGTGGTGCGGCCTGAGCTTGGCGGACTTGCACGCGCTGACGGGCGATGCGCTCAAAGCCGCCTTGCCGGAACTGATCGAAGACGCCGTGCGGCGCGAGCGCCTGAGCGAAGACGGCCGGCGGCGGCTGGAGCGCCTGCGCGCCGCCATGGCAGCGCCGCGCCAACGCACGCTGCGCGCCTGGGTGGAAGGCGTTTGGCTTCGGCTGGGCGGGCCGGCGACGGTGCGCAACGAGGCTGGTTTGGTAGACGCGGAGGCGTACCTGGACCTGCTGGACAAACTCGACGAAGGTTGCGACGTGGATCTGGACCGGCTGAAGGTGCAGGTTGCGAATCTGTTCGCCGCGCCCGACCCCGGCGCCGGCGACGCGATCGAGGTGATGACGATCCACAAGGCGAAGGGGCTCGAGTTCGATGTGGTGATCGTGCCAGGCCTAGGCAGGCGTGCGAAGGGCGACGACGAGCAGTTGCTGCTGTGGCTGGAGAGTCCGGCCGACGAGAGGGGCGGCGAGCCGGAACTATTGCTCGCGCCGATCAAGTCTGCGGCGACGAAGGAGAACCCAATCTACAATTTTGTGCAGTCGCGCGAGGGCGAGAAGGAGCGGCACGAACGGCAGCGGCTGCTCTATGTGGCGGCGACGCGCGCCAAGAGCGAGCTGCACTGGTTGGGGGCGGTGAAGATCGACAAGAATGGCGCGGCTGGCGAGCCGGGCAAAGGATCGATGCTGCACTTGCTGTGGCCGCGGGTCAAAGAGACGTTCCAAAGCCCCTTCGAGACGGACGAGGCGCTGGTGGACGAGACGCGGAAGCCGCAGCCCTTGCGCAGGCTCGCCTCAGACTGGGAGGCGCCGCAATTGGAGACGCCGGCCTCGGAGGACGAGCGCAAACCGGTCGACCGCTACCGCTGGGAAGGCGAGCGGGCGCGGCTCGCGGGGACGGTCGTCCACGACCTGTTGCAGGAGATTGGCCGCGAAGGCGCGCAGGCGTGGTCGGCCGAACGCGTGCGGTCCGTGCGTCCGCGCTTCGAGCGGGCGCTGCGGTCGGCTGGAGTGCGCAAGCACGACTTGGAAGAGACCGTCGACATGGTGGAGCGCGCGGCGACGCGTGCGCTGGAAGACGAACGCGGACGCTGGATTCTCGACGGGAACCATGAAGAGGCCTGGAGCGAGGTCTCGCTCGCGGGCATGGACGGCGGCAAGGTGATCGAGCGTCGGATCGATCGCACGTTCATCGACAAGGACGGCGTGCGCTGGATCATCGACTTCAAGACGAGCGATTACACGCGCGAGGACGTCGAAGCGTTCCTGCGAACGCGCATGGAAGCGTATCGCGAGCAGATGGAGCAGTACCGCTCGCTGTATCGGCGCCTGGAGAGCCGTCCAGTGCGCATTGGCCTATATTTTCCGTTGCTAGGCGCTTGGCGCGAGTACGACGCACAAGCCGACGCGGCGAAGGTCTGAGACCATGGAGATGATTTTGGAGCTCCCTACGATTCTGCTCGGCGCCATTCTCGCGATCCAAGTTGCATTCGCGATCGTTTGGATCCTGACGCGGCGCAAGGTCAACACCGAAGAAGCGGCGCGTCCGGTGATCGAAGAGCTGCGCTCGGCGGAGAAGCGCTCGGAAGAAGCGCTCGAGCGCGAGCTGGCCAAGGGCCGCGTGGACGGCAGCCGCCAGTCGCGCGAACTTCGCGAAGAGGTGGGCCAGCGCATCGACGCCCTTCGAGACGCCACCGACAAGAGCGCCCGCGACATGCGAGCGGAGGTGAGCGAACAGCTCGAAAAATTCCGCACCAGCTTGTCGGAAATGTCGCAAACCCAGGAGAAGCGGCTAGAGAAAGTGCGCGAGACGCTCGACCTGAAGGTGAAGGAGTTGCAAGAGTCGAACGCGCAGAAATTCGACGCGATGCGCATGGGCACGGGCGAGCAGCTCGAAAAGTTTCGTACGAACTTGTCGGAGATCTCGCAATCGCAGGACAAGCGACTGGAGAAGGTGCGCGAGACTCTGGACCTCAAAGTGAAGGAGCTACAGGAGTCCAACGCGCAGAAGCTCGACGAAATGCGCAAGACGGTCGACGAGAAGCTGCACGGAGCGCTCGAAAAGCGGCTAGGCGAGTCGTTCAAGCAGGTGAGCGAACGGCTGGAGGTCGTCCACAAGGGGCTGGGCGAGATGCAGTCTCTGGCCAACGGCGTGGGCGACCTGAAGCGGCTGATGAGCAACGTGAAGACGCGCGGGACGTGGGGCGAGATGCAGCTCGGGTCGCTGCTCGAGAACTTCCTGGCGCCGGACCAGTTTGCGTCCAACGTGGAGACCCTGCCGGGCTCGGGCGAGCGGGTCGAGTTCGCGATTCAGCTGCCGGGACAGGACAGCCATCGCGGGCCGGTGTGGCTGCCGGTGGACGCGAAGTTCCCGCAGGAAGATTACCAGCGGTTGCTCGAGGCGGAGGAATTGGGCGACGCGGTCGCGCTCGAGCAGGCGCGTAAGGGCCTGGAGCGAGCGGTACGGATCTCGGCCAAGGACATTGCGCGCAAGTACGTGAACCCGCCGCATACGACGGACTTCGCGATTCTGTTCGTGCCGGTGGAAAGCCTCTATGCCGAGCTATTGCGGCGGCCGGGCTTGGCGAACTCAATCCAACAGGAGCTGAAGGTGACGCTGAGCGGCCCGACGACGTTCTCAGCGCTGCTCAACAGCTTGCAGATGGGCTTCCGGACGCTGGCGATCCAGAAGCGCACGAGCGAGGTGTGGGAAGTGCTGGGCGCGGTGAAGTCGGAGTTCCACAAGTTTGGCGGCGTGCTCGACAAGGTGCAGAAGAAACTGCACGAGGCCAACAACGTGATGGAGGACGCCAAGAAGCGCAGCCGCGTGATGCAGCGCAAGCTCAAGGACGTGGAAGAGCTGCCGGAACGGCGCGCGGGCGAGCTGTTGGGCGTCGAGCCGCCGGCTTCTGCAGAAGCCGAACCTGAGCAGCCGAAGAAGGAGCGGGCGGTGGCGGGAACGCTCTGGTAGAGCGAGCTAGGACGGGAACAGCGGCCATTGTGCGAGCTTGGCGTACTGCGCTCCGGCCGGCGTGAGTTTGCTTTGGTAGAGCGCCCAGTGCGTGGGTTGGCAGGCGCCTAGCTCCAGCTGGGGTGACGCGCACGGCTTCGACGAGCTTCTTCCCCTGGCGGGGGTCGCGCAGGCGGGCGAGGGTAACGTGGCTCAGAAAGGCGCGTCGTTCCGGCTCGAAGCCGAGCTGTCGCGCGGCCTGCTCGATGCGTTGTTGAAACTGGGCGAGTGGCGCCGGCGTCGGTCCAACGGCAACCAGGATGCGTGGAGACCGCTCACTCGGCAGAAAGCCGAGGCGTTCCAGGCGAACCTCAAAGGGCTCTTGGAGCCGTTCGACTTTTTCGAGCGCGGCGGTCATCTCGGCTAGGCGCTCTTCCGGCCATTCCCCGAAGAAACGCAGCGTCAGGTGCAGGGCCTCGGGACGAGTCCAGCGCACGCCGGGCAGGCTCGCGAACACGCTCGACACTTCGGCGAGGCGAGCGCGGAGGCTCGTCATCCAAATCCAGCGCCGTAAACAGCCGCAAGCGAATAGCATAGAGGAAGCCATGGCTGCTCAGACCGACTTCGCAATCATTCCCACGCAGGAAGAGCTCGACCGCATCAATCGCGAGCTGCGCTTCTTTCCCGTTCACAACGCCGCGCCGGCGACGCTCACCTCCAGCGAGATCGACGACTACAACCGCGACGGCTATCTGAAGGGCTTTCGGATCTACTCCGAGGCGGAGATTGCCGCGATCCGTGGCGAGTTCGACAAGCTGCTCGCGCAGTACATGGCCGAGGGCAAAGATAGCTACTCCATCTCGTCCGCGCACCTGAAGCATGCGGTGGCATGGGACATCCTGACGGAGCCGCGCATCGTCGCTTACGTGCGCGACCTGCTGGGCGAGGACGTGATCGGCTGGGGATCACACTTCTTCTGCAAGATGCCGCATGACGGCAAAAAGGTCGCCTGGCACCAGGACGCGAGCTACTGGCCGCTCACGCCCACCAAGACCTGCACCGTGTGGCTCGCGATCGACGACGCCGACACGGAAAACGCCTGCATGCAGTTCCTGCCTGGCTCTCACTTGACCGGGCACATCGCTTACGAGAAGAGCGACGCCGCGGAGGGCAATGTTCTCGATCAGACCGTCACGGACGTAGAGCGCTTCGGCGCGCCGGTCGACGACGTCTTGCAGGCGGGTGAAATGTCGATCCACGCCGACTTGCTGTTGCACGGTTCGGAGGCCAATGAGTCGGACCGCCGGCGTTGTGGACTCACCCTGCGCTATTGCGCGGCCGATGTCGAGGCGCATCTTGGCTGGAACCAGAAAGGCGTAGTGGTCGCGGGGAAAGACCACGCCGGCCATTGGGCGAACCGGCCGCGGCCGTGATCCTCTCCGAGTGAAACAGATATTCGGAGCGCGTGTCTACTTTTCGGGCTGGGCTTTGCGGCTAGATACCCTATTTGCGTTTGCTCGAGTGGCCAGTTGCCGTCTTACCGCTCACAAACGCAGGAATAAGCCGCGATGTTAGCTGCAGCCTGAGAACGCGCTATGGCAAAAAAGACCTCTTCGCCGAAACGACCGCCCAAGGCAAAGAAAGTTTCGACGCGAGAGGCTGCCAAGCACTACGAAGAGGAAGGGAGTGATTCGGGGACATCTCCCCGGATGGACAAACGCACCTCCTCCAAGAAAGCTTCACCGAAAAAGCGTCAACCCCAGAAGGACCTGCAAGCCGCCAAGGCCGCACCCTTCCCGGTCGTGGGGATCGGCGCTTCTGCCGGCGGCCTGGATGCGTTCAAACGTTTCCTGACGGCCATGCCGCACAACAGCGGGATGGCATTTGTCCTCATCCAGCATCTTGACCCGAATCACGAGAGTCTGATGGCGGACCTACTCTCGAAGTACACCGCGATGCCGGTTGTGGAGACCCGGAACGCCACGCCACTCGAGCCAAACAAGGTGTACATGATCCCGCCGAACAAGTATCTGAAGATGCACGACAGCGGGCTCTTTCTCGATCAACCCGTAAAACAGCGCGGCATGCGCATGCCGGTGGACTACTTTTTCCATTCTCTTGCGGAAGCAAGGGGCGCGCGTGCGATCGGTGTGATCCTGTCCGGGACCGGCTCCGACGGCACGCTGGGCGCAAAGGAAATCAAGGGCGCCGGCGGCATGCTGATGGCCGAAGACCCAGCGAGCGCCGAATACGACGGGATGCCGAAGAGCGTCATCTCGACTGGGCTGGTCGACTTCGAGCTTCCAATCGAGCGCATGGCAGACGCTCTGTTGCGTTACGTTCAGCATCCTTACGTTGATGGTGACAAATCTGACAAACAGCTCGACCAAACCGATCCCGATCACTTCAAGGGCATCTTGAACGTCTTGCGGGCATACACCGACTACGATTTCCGTTGCTATAAGAGAGGAACTCTCAACCGGCGCATTCAGCGCCGCATGGGACTTCGCCATATTCACACTCTCGAGGAGTATTTACGCCAACTTCGAACGGACCCCGACGAAGTCCGCAGCCTGTTTCGAGACCTGCTGATCGGCGTGACGCGCTTCTTCCGCGAGAAAAAAGCCTGGTCGGACCTTGAGACGCAGGTTGTCGCGAAGATTGTGGCGAACAAGAGTTTGAACGAGCCAGTTCGCATCTGGGTCCCTGGATGTGCAAGCGGCGAAGAAGCTTATAGTCACGCTATTTTGTTTTATGAACAGTTTGAGAAGCAGGGCAAAGCGCTCGACCTTCAGATCTTCGCGACTGATCTCGATGAACGGGCCATCGAGTTTGCGCGGGCAAGCCTGTACCCCCAAAACATCGGGGCGGACGTTGCTCCTCGAAGACTGAAGCGATTCTTCAGCGAGAAGGACGACCGCTTTCGAGTCGCAAAACACCTGCGAGAATCGACAATCTTTGCAGTTCAGAATCTGGTCTCGGATCCGCCGTTCTCCAAGCTGGACATCATCAGTTGCCGCAACTTGCTGATCTATCTCGAAACCGATGTTCAAGCCAAGTTAATGGAGATGTTTCATTTTGCGCTTGCGGAAAACGGCGTCCTGTTCTTGGGGAGCTCAGAGACAGTCGGGAACGTTCCGATCTTTGACACGATCTCAAACACCTGGCGCATTTACCGCAAGCGCCCTGTCGAACGGAGCAATCAGAGCCACTTTCCGATTTTCGAGAAAGGAACTCGCTTTACCAAAGTCGGCATCAAGGCCAAACTCGCCGTCCAGCCCGAGGCCGCGTTGCCCAGCGTCGCCGACCAGACACGCCGAGTACTTCTGGAGCGCTTCACCCCGGCCACTGCGGTGATCGGGGCCGGCAACGAGGTTGAGTATTTCCATGGCCCTGTGCGCCATTATTTGGACTTTCCGGAAGGGGAACCGACGCGTGACTTGATGGAAATCACGTTGCCGGGATTGCGGGCAGGCTCCGGGCTCTCATTCACCAGTGCCGCCGCGATCCACTCCCGTGTCGGCAGTGGTCGAGGGTTGAGGAGAAACGATGAGCTTGTGAGCGTGGAGATCATCGTAGAGCCCCTCGAACCAACGCGACCGAAGCCGTCCACGCTGATGGTGGTGTTCCTCGAAGAGGCGGGCCGCGCCCCAATCTGGGGCTCTGCTCGAAGATACTTCCTTCACGCAGCCGCAAATTCGAGACGAGGCGGTCCAGCAGTTGCAGTTCGAACTGCAGGCCACACGCGAAGACTTGCAGACGAGCATCGAAGAGTTGGAAACCTCGAATGAGGAGCTCAAGGCGACGAACGAAGAAGTGATGTCGATGAACGAAGAGCTCCAGTCGACGAACGAGGAGCTCGAGACGTCGCGCGAGGAGCTGCAATCGCTGAATGAGGAGCTGTCCACCGTCAACAGTCAGTTGGGGGAAAAGGTCGATCAGCTCGAACGCATGAACGACGACATGAGCAACTTGCTCACGAGCACACAGATCGCCACCATCTTCCTTGACACAGACCTTCGAATCCGGTTTTTCACTCCGGCCGCCACGGATTTGCTCAACATCATCTCCGCCGACATCGATCGGCCGCTTAGCGACCTTGCGCCACGCGTGCAGGACGAGCTCTTGATTGCTGACGCACGCGCTGTCCTCACGGACCTGAGGCTTTCCGAAAGAGAAGTTCGCAGCGACAAGCGCGGGGTGTTCATTCGTAGGATGCGCCCCTACCGGACGTCGAGCAACCGTATCGAAGGCGTCGTCGTGACCTATACGGACATCACCCGCATGGTGGACGCGCGGGAGCGTCTCGAACGGCGTGAACGGCAACAAGCGGCCGTGGCGTCCCTCGGGGGACATGCTCGGCGATGCCCCATTCCCCGACCTGTGCAAGGAAGCCGTTCACAAGGTGCGCGAAAACCTTGGGGTCGATTTCGTCAAGGTCCTCGAGTACCATCCCGACAGGAAGGATCTCACCCTATGCGCAGGCGAGGGCTGGGACGACCGCAAAATTCGGAACTTACGGATTGGTGACGGACTGGAATCACAGGCAGGCTACACGCTGACGAGCCGCTCGCCCGTCATCGTCAAGGACTTAGCGAGCGAGAAGCGCTTAAGCGGTCCTTCATTGCTTACGGACCATCGGGTAGTCAGCGGCCTCAGCGTTGTCATTGGGCGTACGGACAAGCCTTGGGGGTTCTGGGAGCGCACAGCAAGACAAAGCGGTCATTCACTCAGGACGACGTCAACTTTCTGCAAGCGGTCGCCTACGTTCTGGCGGAGGCAATCTCTGCTCGCGAATATGCTCGTGATCTCGAGCGCACCGAAGAGCGCTTGCGGCTTTCGCAAGAGGCTGGAAGAGTCGGCGTTTGGGACTGGGATCTCAAGACTGATCAGGTCATCTGGTCTGAGCAGCAGCGGCGCATACTCGGGATGACGGAAGGCGCCTCTCGAGCAAAAATGCGCACCTCGATCTCGTCCACCCGGCCGACAGGGAGGCTGTAGAAAAGGCGCTCGACGCAGCACGGTCAGGCAATGCGAAATTCGACCGCGAATTTCGCATCACAAGGCCCGATGGCTCTGTGCGATGGCTGCAGGGACGGGGCACCGTCTTTTCGACGACGGCAAGCCGGTTCGCATGTTGGGCGTGAATCTGGACATTACGGATCGCAAGGAGATCGAAGCGGCTCTTGCAAAGCATCAGGAAGAGCTGGAAGAACTGGTCGCCGCAAAGACCAGCGATCTGCGAAGCGCCAACACGGCGCTCGAGGCGAGCCGAACTGAGCTGGAGGAGTTTGACGGCGCGACTCATCCGTCTACAGGAGGAGGGCTATCGCAAGCTGGCGCGTGAGCTCCACGACGTCTTCGGTCAACATCTGGCCGTTCTGGCGATGCGCGTTGGGACTCTGCCGCCTTTGGTTTCCAATCCGTCGATGGATTTCGACGCCGCGGTCAGCAAAGCACGGGAGGAGATCGAAGCGCTTTCCGTTGAGATGCACGAGCTCGCCAGGCAGCTCCACCCCAAGATCCTGGACGACCTCGGCTTGGCCGCCGCCGTCAAGGAGGCCGTGCGAGTCGTCGGCGAAACAAGCGGGATCCGCACGCATTTCTCAACCAACCTTACAGCGACTCGACGTATCGGTCCGGATATTGAACTTTGGCTTGGGTCGTGTTGCGCAGGAGTGCCTTCCAATATCGTCAAACACTCTCACGCTAATTCTATGGACATCTCCTTGCGAACGACGAAGGGAAAAGTCAAGCTCAGAATTGCAGATGACGGAAAAGGCTTCTTACCCAAAATCACAAACACCCGACGGGTCTAGGGTTCGTGGGCATTCGGGAACGTGTCCGCCTGGTCGAGGGAAAGGTTGATATCAACAGCGAATTACGAAACGGGACGACGGTGCAGGTCATCATCCCGTTGGAGGCTGATGGAGGATGAATAGGCCGGGTATTCTGATTGCTGACGATCACCGAATTTTCGCCGAAGGTTTGCGGCATATCTTGTCGCCATATTGCAACGTGTTGGGGACCGTAGCTGACGGCCGCGAGTTGATCGAAGCCGCCCACACTCTCAAACCGGAGTTGATCGTAGCGGACATATCAATGCCCGTTCTCAATGGGATCGACGCTGTTCGGCGTATCCGCACAAAAAACGCGGACGTCAAAATCCTTTTCTTGACAATGCACCCTGACGTCACCTACGCAACGGAGGCGATCGCGGCGGGCGCTTCAGGCTACGTCCTCAAGCACTCTGTAACGTCGGAGTTGATGACTGCCGTAGCCGCCGTTCTAAGAGGCGAACGCTACATCTCACCGTCCCTCGCAGACAAGGTCGAAAAGTCACTGGTTGAGGTTTCGACCGGCCGAAAGCGGTCGATCAGCCTATCCCTCTCGTCGAGGCAGCGCGAGGTGCTCCAACTCGTCGCCCAAGGCAAATCGGCGAAGGAAATCGCGGAGCTGTTGTTCATCTCGACGCGCACGGCCGAGTACCACAAGCAAGAACTGAGGAAGAAGCTTGGAGTTGCTTCAACCGCAGAGTTGGTCAAGCAAGCGGTGCGCCTGCAGTTGCTCGACGGGGAAGCTTAGCACCGACGCAATCGCCGCAGTCGTTTCGCGAGCAATCTCGAAAGCCCCGACGGTTTTTCGCCCCGAAACCCGTAAAACCCACAGTACCGCGGCATCCCAGGCGCTGATAGCCTGAGGTGCGTTCATCGAGGACGCGCCGAGGAGGCAAGGATCATGGTGCAACAGTGACTCGGGAGATTTTCGCCTATGCCTACGAAAAGGGTTTTCCGAATACGGTTCGATTCCTGCTGTCGCGAGGCATTCCGGAACAGACCGCGGAGGAAGCGGCGCAAGCCGGCTGGGCCAGAGCCTGGGAAAGGCAAGCGGACCTGAGAGACGAAGCCGCGCTGAGCTCGTGGGTCAATGCGATTGCGTTCAATTTGTTTCGAACGGAGTTCCGGCGCGAACAGCGCCTGACGGATCTTCCCGACGACATTCAAGCTAGTCGCAGTTCAGCGCTCGCGCTCCTTGACCTACGAGCGGGACTGGCCAGTTGTCGTCCCGTCGAGCGCAGCCTGATCGAGGCGTCGTGCGTGGCAGGATACAGTAGCTCAGAGCTCGCGCGACACATGCATGTCTCGGACGTCGCGGTGCGCGTACGGCTCTCCCGCGCCAGAAAGCGCATTCGTGAACGCCTCGGCCGCTGCAAGGCGCGCTAAGGAATGGATTCCAGCGGTACGTTCACGTAGCGCACTCGCTCCCGTTTCCAGGTGTACACCATGCGCACGTCGCCGTCGGACCCCTGGATGATCGCCGGATAGGAGTACTCGCCTGGCTCGGTTTCGAGGTCGAGGAAGCGCTTCCAGGTTCGTCCGTAGTCATGGGAGACGGCGAGATTCAAGGGAGACCGGCCTTTCTCGGTGTCGTTGTAGATCATGACGAGGCGGCCGTCGGCCAGTGCGACGGAGTCGATGCCGGAGTTGGGATTGGGAAGCTCGGTCTCCCAAGCGGAGCTCCAAGTCTCGCCGCCATCGTAGGATTCCGAAGCGCAGATGCGGCCGATGTTGCGCGAGCGCATGAACATCCGCACGCCGCCCGGGATTGGAACCAGCGTCGGTTGGATTAGGCCGTAAGGCTGAGTGGGATGCGTGATGGGGCCGCTGCGGGACCACGTCCGCGCTTGGTCCGTTGAGATTTCCGCATAGGCCGTCCAGGAGTGGTAGCTCTCGACAGAGGTCCCGGACAAGACCGTCCCGTCGGGCAACACGATCGGCTTGTTCTTGATCGGGCCGAGCAATCCCGCGGGCATGGCCTTCGGTTCGCTCCAGGTGCGTCCGTCATCCTCGGAAGAACGGTAAGCGCCGGTCCACTCGCGCGGGCTCGTACCGAACTTGTAATAGAGCCAAGTCACACCGTCGAGCGTGCGGAAAAGGACCGGATTCCATGTCGGCGTGTCGTCGTGGCGCGCCATCTCGATCGGCGCGCTCCAACCATTGGCAGTGCGACGGGACATCCAGATGGCGACGTCCTTTGCGCCTTCGCGGGAGCCGCCGAACCAAGCGGCCAAAATGTCGCCGTTTTTGGCCTCGAGCAAAGTGGAAGCGTGGCACGAGGCGAACGGGGCTCTTTCGTAAACGAATTCGTAGCTCTGCGCGTACAGGGCGGAGGCAAAAAGAAGCAGGATGGGAAGACGCATCCTGCCCATCGTAGCGTTCCCGACAGCGCCAACGCTGGGGTGCTTCGCTCGTGCGAAGAGAACCCTTTTCCTTTGCGTCCATCCGCATCGTTCCGGCGCATACAGAGCGACTGTTGCCGATCGTCGAGTCGCTTCTTCGCGAGTACGCGGCGGGACCGGGCATCGACCTTTGCCTCCAGGGCCTCAAGCAGGAGCTCGCTTCCCGGCCCCGCAAGATGCGCCGCCTGAAGGCGCCGTTCGCTAAAGCTCCGGGGACGCTGTATTTCAAGGCGCTGCTCGATCTTTGAAGCAGGCCGCAACTCGACTCATGAGCGCCGACGCTCGAGCGACAATTCGGCCGCGCCCCCCAAAAGGACCCGATTCTCGGTAGGAGTAAGGTCTCAAGCCCCGTTCGCGGATCTCTTGCGCCTCGAAACCGTCGTGCAAGAGCGATTCCAGGAACTGTTCCGAGGTTCGTGTCCGCCCTGACGCAACAAGGCCGGCGAGAGCTCGAGGATGATCTTGATGTCCGGGCTGCGCGCCAGCGAGTCGCGCGCGCCGGCCAGAATGGCGGGCTCGGAGCCCTCGGCGTCGATCCGCAGGATGTCGACGGGCGTTGAGTCCCCGGCGAAGAAGTCGTCCAGCGTGGTGGCAGGAACATCCAGCGCATCCGGGACCGCGTCGCATACTGCTGGGCGAAGGGATGCGCCGGAGAATAGAGGTTCCCCTCCCCAAGTGATGCGCCGGGACATGCAGCTTGGCGACGCCGCTTTGCTCGCAAACGGCCGTCGCCTCCACTCGCGACCAACCGATCCCGTTCACCACCATCGACCGGCGCGTTAGGTCAGCAAGCCGGGCATTGGCCTCAAACGCGAACACACGTCCCTGGGACCCCACCCGCGAACCCGCCAGTAGCGTGAAATACCGACGTTTGCCCCCACCTCCACAAAGCGCATGCCGGGCCGCAGTCGATCGAGCAGGACACGCGTCGTCGGGATGTCCCAGTAGCCTCGAATGAGCAGGCCTGGAGCGACGCTGGCATCGGAGGCGTCGATGTACATCCAATGCCCAAACACGGTTCGGGTCAGCACCACCCGGTCTCCGGTATAGATGTGGGGACGACGAAACCAACACAGCGCACGCCATGCCGCTAGATAAGGCTTCGAAAGTGCGATACGGGTCAGAATGTCCCAAGTGTGCGGCATCGAAAGCGACGTTTCCCGAGTATCCCAGGCTCGATCTAATTGAGACAATGGGATGCTTCATGTCCGCTGAACGTCGACGGCTACGGGTCTTGCTCGTACATCGCAGACTGACTGCCACAGGCGGCGGAAACGCCGTGGCTGCATGGGCGGCGCAAGCGTTGGCGGAGCGCCACGATCTGACACTGCTCACGCTTGCCGAAGTGGACCTAGCGGAGTTGAACCGGACCTTCGGCTCGAACCTCTCCGCGAGCGCGATGGAGATCCTTCATGTGCCGCCGTGGAAGGGCAAGCTGCTGCAATCGCTTCCATTCCCCGCCGAGCAGGCCAAGCTGGGCGCCCTGATGAGGGAGGCGGCGCGCTTGATGCGCCAGCGCCCATTCGACGTGGTGCTCGGTACGGACAACGAAGCTGATTTCGGACAAGTGGGACTGCAATATGTCCACTACCCGTGGCATCGCGCTCCGTTGCCAAACGAGTTGCGGCCGATCCACAGGGTCCCGGGATTGCTGCCTCTGTATCGATGGCTGTCCGGCCCGGCGATGGGCGTGTCGGTCGAAAGGCTGAGGCGCAACCGTACGCTGGCCAATTCCACGTTCATCGCGGGAAAGATTCGCGAAGTGCATGGCATCGAGTCTCAGGTGGTCTATCCACCGGTTCCTGGAGGTTTTCCCGCCATCCCCTGGAGCGAGAAGGAGCAGGGCTTCGCGAGCATCGGGCGGATCCATCCGACCAAGCGCTGGACCGCGGCCGTACAAATCCTCGACAAGGTCCGCAAGCGGGGGTTCGCGATCACGTTGAGTATCATCGGCTTGCCGGACAGCGCGGGCGAGCTCGCGGCGTTGCGGGCGGCGCAGAAGACCCGCCCGTGGCTGCGGCTGCACTGCGCGGTTCCGCGCGGCGAGATGGTGCGCATCGTGGCGAGCAAGCGCTACGGGCTGCACCTTATGGAGGAGGAGCACTTCGGCATCGGAGTGGCGGAACTGATGCGCGCGGGCTGTATTCCGTTCGTCCATGACTCGGGCGGACCGCCTGAGATCATCGGAGGGCACTCCGAACTGGCGTTCCGGTCGGACGAAGACGCCGTCGAGAAAATATGCGCCGTACTCGCCTCCGAAGCGTTGCAACAGAGCTTGCTGGCCAGGCTCGAGCCGCAGCGGGAGTTGTTTTCCGAGCAGCGCTTTATGGACGAAATCCGGCAAGAGGTGGAACGCATGGCCGCCCAGGTCGCGATACAAAACGGTCGCCACTGAATCTTCGCCCGTTGTGCGCCCATTCCTTGCTCTGGTAGTGTACGGTTTGGTTCATTTGTAGGCTTCGATGTCCCGAAACGCAACAGTGAATAAGATCCTCGAGATCGGCGTGGTGCCGATCGTGCGCACTGCTTCGAGCGAAACCGCGCTCGAGGCCGCGCGTGCCGTGCATCGCGGGGGCATCCATCTGCTCGAAGTGACGATGACCGTCCCAGGAGCGCTCAAAGTCCTCGAGAAGCTCGCCGACGAGCTTGGCGAAGGCCTGCTGCTCGGCGCGGGCTCCGTACTCGATCCCGAGACGGCGCGCGCGGCGATGCTCGCCGGGGCGCGCTTCATCGTGACGCCGGGCTTGAGCGTCCGCACAGTCGAGATGTGCAAGCGCTACTCCGTGGCCGCCCTGCCCGGCGCGTTGACCCCGACCGAGGTGATCACCGCCTGGGAAGCCGGCGCGGACATGGTCAAGATCTTTCCGGTCGACAACATGGGCGGCCCGGCCTACGTGAAGGCCCTGAAGGCGCCGCTGCCGCAGATCGACATGGTTCCTACCGGAGGCGTCGACCTCGACAACCTCGCGGACTTCCTGAAGGCCGGCGCCAGTGCGGTTGCGGTCGGCTCTTCTCTGATGAAGAAAGCCGCACTCAAAGAAGGCCGTTACGAGCTGATCGAGGCGGCCGCCAAAGATTTCTTGCGCGTTGCCGCGGCTGCGCGCTCGGCTGTTTGAAGGTCCTCCAGCAACTCTCGCACGGCGCGACGGCCGCTGTCGTCCGCCTACGTTCGCTCGGCGACACCGTACTGATCACGCCGGCGCTGCAATTGTTGCGCCGCGCGCGGCCGGATTTGTGGATCGTCGTGCTGCTGGACCGCGCGCTGGTTCCGCTGCTCGACGGCTCGCCCGACGTGGACCAAGTCGTCGCGGTGGACCCACACGGCAGACGCGACCTGATCCGATTCGTCCGCAGCCTCAAACCCGAGCTATGCCTGAACCTGCACGGCGGCTCGACAAGCGCCTGGATTACCGCGCTATCCGGCGCCAAGTATCGCGCCGGCTATGAGCACTATTCCAAACGGTTTCTCTACAACGTGCGCATCCCGCGCGCGCAAAAGATTCTGGGCCGACCGACCGACGCGCCGGTCCACACCGCCGAGCATCACGCTTCCGCGATCTTCCACCTCGGCGCCGAAGTGAGCCCCATCCCAGCGGCGCGTCTGCAGGCCAAGCCGCGGCCGGCCCAGCGTGAGCCGTATGCCATCTTCCATGTGGCGGCCGCGTATGAGACCAAGCGGTGGAGCGAGAAGCACTTTCTGACTACAGCGCGTCACGTGCGCGATCGCCACGGTCTCTCGCCGCTCATCATGGCCGGCCCTGGACAAGACAAGGCGCTCGAAGCGTTCCGCGAATTCGAGCGGCTGCCGCAGCTTTCGATTCCGGCGATGAAGACCTTCGTCGAAAACTCGAGCCTGTTCGTGGGCAACGATTCAGGCCCCGCACACGTGGCAGCGGCGTTCGGAGTGCCGTCGGTCGTCATCTTCGGCTCGTCCGACTCGCGCGTATGGGGGCCATGGGGCCGCAACGGAGAGGCGGTGGAAACCGCTTGGGATTGTAAACCTTGCCCTGGTGACAAATGCCGCGCATTCGGCGAACCGCGCTGTATCCTGTCGGTAACGCCCGAAGCCGTGGAAGCGGCCATCGAGAGGGCGCTCGCCCGCTAAAGCGAACATGGCATCGGCCGCGCAACAGTCGATTCAAAGCGACGAAGGACAACTCCTGCGCCTGCTGCAGTACGTCCGTCCGCACGCCGGAAAGCTTCTACTTTCCGTCGCGCTGATGGCCATCGTAGGCCTGTGCCACGGCTTGGTTGCGGTCCTGATCGAGCCCGTGTTCGACCGTGTGCTCAACCCTGACGCGCCGCACGCGCCGATCCGCTTGCTCGAGCTGCCGTTTTCTCACAAATCGCTCGTGCTCGACGACCTGCTGCCGGGCTCGCTCGACTCCGTCTGGACCATGGTCGCGGTCGCAATCGTGGGCGTGTTCGTGCTCAAGGGCGTGTGCGACTTCTTCGGCAACTACCTGGTGAACTACGCCGGGCTAGCGGGCGTGCGCGACCTGCGCAACCACGTCTACTCGGTCGTGCTCAACCAGTCGCCGGCGTTCTTCCAGACACGCCATACGGGCCGGCTCATCTCCGCACTGGTCAATGACATCGAGCGGATCCAGGTCGCACTGTCGCATATCCTGGCCGACCTGCTGCGACAGTTCTTCATCGTCGTGGCGCTGCTGTGGGTGCTCATCCAGACCGACTGGAAGCTCGCCCTGGTCAGCTTGACGGTATTGCCAGCGGTGCTCATCCCCACGTCGCGCATCGGCCGCCGCATCCGCGCCACCACGCGCCGCGCGCAAGACGACCTCGGAGACCTGCAACAGATCCTGACTGAGACGATTTCCGGCAATCGGGTCGTAAAGGCATTTGGCATGGAGACGTTCGAGGAAGGGCGCTTCCGCGAAGCGGCCCAGCGGCTCTTCCGCACCAGCTTGCGCTACGTGCGGCAGCAGGCGGTGACCTCGCCGCTCATCGAGATCTTCGGCGCGCTCACCATCGTCGGCCTCCTGACCTACGTGCGGCGGCAAGTGATGGCGGACGCGATGACGCCGGGGCAGTTCACCACCTTCATCGTGGCGCTGCTGATGCTCTACCAACCTGTCAAACGGCTCAACGGCATCTACAACATTTTCCAGCAGGCGATCGGCTCGTCGGAGCGGGTCTTCGAGTATCTCTCGCATCCGCACGACGTAAAAGAGGAGCCCGGCGCACAACCGCTAGCGCCGTTCGCGCACTCAGTCGTGTTTGAGAACGTCGGCTTCGCCTACCCGGAGCACGAGCACGAGCCGACGCTCGAAGGCGTGAATCTGACGGTGAATGCGGGCGAAGTCGTGGCGATCGTCGGCCCCAGCGGCGCCGGCAAATCGACCTTGCTCAACTTGCTGCCACGCTTCTTCGACGCAACCTCCGGCCGCATCCTGATCGACGGCCGCGACGTGCGCGAGGCGAGCCTGAAGAGCCTACGGGACCAAATCGCCATCGTCACGCAGGAGACCTTCCTGTTCGACGACACCGTGCGCAACAACATCGCCTACGGGCGGCCCGACGTACCGCTCGAAGCCGTCCAACGCGCAGCCGCTTCCGCCATCGCCGACGAGTTCATCGAGGCCATGCCGGAGGGCTACCAGACGCACCTGGGCGAACGCGGCCAGCGGCTCAGCGGCGGCCAGAAGCAGCGCATCGCCATCGCGCGCGCTCTTCTCAAGGACGCGCCCATCCTGCTGCTCGACGAAGCGACCTCGCATCTCGACTCCGAGGCCGAAATGCTGGTGCAGCAGGCGCTGGCGAACCTGATGCAAGGGCGGACAGTCATCGTGGTGGCGCACCGCCTCTCGACGATTCGCAGCGCGGACAAGATCGTCGTGCTCAGCGACGGGCGCGTCGCCGACATCGGTCCGCACGACCGACTGCTGGGAAGGTGCGCGATCTACCGTCGGTTGTTTGAGCTGCAATCGGTGGATGGCTAGCCGGCCCGCCAGTAGATGCGGCCCCAGTTCGAGCCCACCCATACCCAGCGCAGCTTGTAGTCGGTCACAGTCGCCGCCTCGCCATTCAGCAAGTCCAGCCACTCGCCATTTGCCGGGAATGGAATGTCGACCATCTGGTCGAAGTCGGAAAAGCTCACCACCACGATGAAGCGCTCGAGCCTGCCATCCTCGAGCTTGCCCCAGCGGTGGTAGACCGCGAAACCTCGCGCAGGAACACGCCGTAGCCATCGGGATGATTGCCAAACTGAGGGAAGAAGTTGGCTGTCCGTAGCGCCTGGTGCGCGTTCCGGATCGCGATCAGCTTGCGGTACAGCTCGAAAAGCCGCTCGCCCGCAAGATCCAAGCTGCCCGGCCCGCGCGTAGCCCAGCGCAGCGGACGTGGCTCCACACGCCCCGGTCCACTCTCCGGCAACCAGTAGTCCTCGGCGAACTCTTGCCCATTGTGGATCATCGGCGCGCCGGGGCAGGTCAGCAAGACGATTGCCGCAGGTTGAGCCTTATACCATCGCGCGCGCCCGCCCGCCTCGTGGACGAGCGAAGAGTGGTCGTGGTTCTCCACGTAGGTCACGGGAAGCTTGCCTGACGCGAAATCGCGTCCGGCGTCGAGCACGCGCAGCGCGTCCCCATGCATGTTCCCTTCCCGCACCCAGCCGAACGCCGCGAACATCAGCGGGTCGAACCAGCAAGCCGTCGCACAAATGCGGTTCGTATCGTCGATCGCTTCGAAGCGGTTGTCCGGTAGGTGTTCGAGGATGAACGGCGCGACCACGCGACGTTCTAGCGGGAGCTCGTCCCGGATGTCGGCGACCAGCCGCGCGATGCCAACGTGCAGGTCCGTCCTGCGATAGTACCCGCGCGTGTAATCGAAGCGGATGCCGTCCACCTGGAACGCGTTCATCCAGTAGAGACATACGTCGCGCACGAATTCGCGCACACAGCCGTTCTGGTAGTCGAGCTCCTCGAAGAAGCCTCCGCCCTCAAAGTCCCCGATGTAGGGCGAGTCTGCCGGGTTCAGGTAAAGCCAACGGTAGGGAAATCCCTGGTTCGGCGTGACGCCGGCGCGCACATGATTGAACACGCCGTCCATGACGACGTGGATGCCGCGGTCGTGAAGCTCGTTGATCAAACGCTGCAAACGGTAGAGCTTGTCGGCGGGCTCTGCAGGATCGTTGATGTAGCGATACTCCACCGCGAAAAACTGGACCGGATCGTAGCCCCAGGAAAAATCGCCGCCGGGCCAGGCGGTCCACGGCATCATCTGGACAGCATTGACGCCCAAGCGCTCGAGATAGTCGACGCGTCGGCGCACGGCGTCGATCGGGGCTCCGTTGCCTCGCAGTTCGGCCGTAAAGTCGTCGATCATCAGCTCGTAGAGCGTGAGATCCGCGAGCGGCTTGGGGCGCTGGACCGGGCGTACGGCCACGCGGTTTCCGCCTACGGCAAACGCGGCGTTCTCGTGCTCGCCGGAGCCGCCGTACTTCGAGCAGGGGTCGGAGCACCAACGCCGGCTATCGTCTTCGAAGGTGACGAAGTACTTGTATTCGTAAAAGCCCTCGGGCAAATCCAGCGGCAAATCGTAGCGGTAGAGCCAGCCGTTCGGATGCGCCTGCTTGGTCATCGCCGGCGCCGTGAGCGCATCCCAACTCTCGCCGCCGAGAAGCGCCTGAAAGTCGCCCGCGACCCGAACGGTGCGGATACGCGGCGAGCCGCCACGCACGTACTGCGTGGGGTCGACGGTGTTGTCAGGTAGGAAGAGTTGAAATGATACGCGGCTGCCCGTCACGACAGCACCGAACGATTCGTACATCGGCTCCTCCGAAAGACCGCACCTCCGTTTTACACCAAGTGTTTGGCCGCGCAACAAAAAGAGCCCCGCCGGCGACGGCGGGCTCCGTTCAAGGTTGTATTCGAGGCTAGAAGAAGAACTTCAAGCCAAACTGGATAATCCGCATCGAAGTCTGCGTCGAGCGAATCTCGCCCATACGTGCGGCGTCGGGAGTGATCGAGGTCGCCGACGTAAAGCCGATGTTGTTCGGCTGGCCGAAGTACGGCGTGTTGAACGCGTTGTAGAACTCCGAGCGGAACTGCACCTTGTAACGCTCTCCGAACTCGAAGTTTTTGTACATCGAGAAATCCAGGTTGTGTTGACCAGGCGAAGTGAGGATGTTGTAGCCGGAGCTGCCCAAGTGGCACAGGTCCTGCCGGTTGGCGATGTTGCAGGTCACGCGCTGGAACGCCTGCGGGTCATACCACAGCTTCCGGGTCGGATTGTCCAGGGAACCATCGGCTAGACGGTCCGGACGCACCGGGCCTCCCGTGTTGATGTCTCCGCCTTGGGTGACCGTGAACGGGAACCCGCTGCGAAGGGACACGATGCCGTTGGTCTGCCAACCGCCCGCGACCCACTTCAAAGGTCCGGTGAGGTTCTTTCCCGGCAGCTCATAGACGAAGTGACCCACGAAGTTGTGCGTCTGGTTAAACCGGAAAAGACCGCGGTTGCCCAGCCGGTCGTTGGGGTTCTGCCACTGCACGCCTTCCTGTCCACCGTTCTCGCCGTCGCCGTTCGCCTTCGAGAAGGTGTAGGCGGCGCCAAGAGCCAAGCCGCTCGAGTAGCGCTTGTCAAGCTTCATCTGCAGCCCGTGGTAGAAGCTGTTTCCGTAGCTGTCGATGTAGCGCACGTTGCCCAGGGTCTGGATACCGCGCTCTGGGAGAGCGGGATCGTAGAACTCCTGGTAAGGCCGCCGGCTCTGGACGTTGGTGTTGCTCGACGCCGTCCCGGCGTTGTTGTAGTTGCCGATGCTGTTTCCAACATTCTGGCCCTTCGTGCCGACGTAGCCGATCGTGGCCACCATGCTCGGCGTGATCTGATGTTGGATGTCGAAGCTCCACTTATAGACCGCGCCGTTCTTGTAATCCTTCGGAATCATCAGCACGTTGACCGCACGATCGCTGGCGGTGGCGCCACCGTTCGTGAACAGCGGGTCATCCAACGAAATGACGTTCGTGTCGGGCCGGTATTGGCGGGTTTGGATGCTGTAGGTGTTTCCATCCGCGCCCACCACCGGGACGCTCTGTGCGATGTTCGTGAAGGTCTGATACAAGTCGCTGCCCGACTTCGGCGGCATCAGGTTGAAAATGGTCAGCGTGTTCATGTGGTTGATGTTGTCGAACCAACCGCCGCCCATGCGAACGACCGTCTTCTCCGAAGCACGGTACGCAATACCGATGCGCGGCATGAAGAAGCGCACGTCTTGGTGGTACAGCTTGACCGCCCCGTTCTTGTCCACCGTGCTTGGGAACACTGTGGGGATGACCGTGCCGTCCGGCTTTTTGTAGCCCCCGCCGCGGCCGTCGACGATGTTCGTCTCGCCCGGCAGATCCAAAGTACGCCACAGACCCTTCACGTCCTTGGGAACGCTGATGTAGTCGAAGCGCAGGCCGAGGTTGACCGTCAGCCTGTCGTTCACCTTCCAGTCGTCATTGATGTAGTAGCCCTGGCGCAGCGATTGCGGAAACGTCAGGGGCAGGCCTTCCGGCGTTTGGCTCAGGTTGGGACGGCCCAACAAGAACGACGCGAGCGCGAAACCGCTCTGCGCGGCGTTGAAGTCTACACGGCCCTCTTCGAGGTTTGCCGCGCCGCGCTCCATCGTCACGTAGTAACCCTCACCGCCTATCTTCAGGTTGTGACGGCCCTTTGTCCAGGTGAGGTGATCAGCGAACTGGTACGTATCCATGCGGTCGTAGCCGTTGCCGTTCGTCAGCTCCTGCAGCGTGAAGGGCAGACCCGTGATGCGCGGAATGCCGTGCTCACGGGGGGTCAGCGTGCGGTTGCCGTCGGTCGGAATTGTGTACTTGCCGACGCCGAGGGCGTTCATGTCGAAGCTCTCGTCATTGGTGCGCGGGTTCAGCGTATCGTCGTTGGAGATGTTAAAGCCGAAGCGCAAATCGTTGATCATCGCGGGGCCGAAGTTGTGGACCCAGGACGACGCAACGTTGTACACCCGCGAGGTGCGCTTGACAGGCAGGTTCGGGTTGATGTTGATCGATTCAACCTGCGAGTGGTCCAGAGCCAGCCGCGCAAAGACGCGATCGGTCGAGCTGAAGTAGTGGTCGATGCGGCCGAAGTAGGTGTTCGGCTTGATCGGCTGGTTGACCGACTCGCGCGCGTTGAAGTCCAGCGGATCGGTCTGGCGGAAGGTTGCCGTCGGAACGTACAGGTTCAGAAGGTTCAGCGCGCCAGGGTGAAGCTGCGATTGCGGGATCACGTTGTTGGCGAAAGGCGTGCCCGAGGTCGGATCGTAGATGACGATCGGATTGCGGTACAACTTGCCCGTCGCCGGGTTGACCGTGCCGCTCAGCAACTCCGAGAAGTCGCCGTTCTTCCATTCCTGGAAAGGAAACTGCGTCGTCTGCACATCGCCGACAATCTCGCGGCGCGACTCCCAGTTGAATGCCCAGAAGGTCTTGTTCTTGACGATCGGGCCGCTGAGCACGAGGCCGAACTGGTTCCGCCGCAGCTTGTTCTTCTGGGCGCGCTCGGTGCCCGGAGCCAACTCGAAGTTTAGGAAGTAGTTCTCAGCATCGAACTTGTCGTTGCGCAGAAACTCGAAGAACGTACCGTGAATGGCGTTGGTGCCGCTCTTCATGGTGATCGAGGTAACCGCGCCGCCGCCAAAACCGATTTCGGCCGAGTACGCGTTGGTTTGGATCTTGAACTCTTCGATCGCCTCAACTGAGGGCACGAAGTTGGTGATGTGAATGCGAGGATCCTTGGCGTCCACGCCATCTAGGGTGACGACTTGGTGGATCTCGCGCTGGCCGTTCGCCGAAACCGAGAAGGCTTGGCCGGGGACCGGGAAGCCGCCGAGACCGTCCGCGCGGCCGGTACGGTTGCCGTACTGGACGCCCGGCACTAGCACGGCCAAGTTGACCATGTTGCGTCCGTTGAGCGGCAGCTCGATGACGCGCTTGTTCTCCACAACGCCGCCCACGACGGCGTTTTCGGTGACCAGGGCAGGGGCGGCGCTCTGCACCTCCACCGTCTCGGTCACTTCACCGACTTCCATACTGAAGTCGAGACGAACCTGCGCGCCGGTCTCGACGCGCACGTTGGGGGAAATCTCGGTTTTGAAGCCCGCGGACTCGCAGCGGACCTCGTAGTTGCCCACGAGCACAGCAGCGAACGTATAGAGACCGGCTTCGTTCGTATTGCGGGTCTGGCTCGTACCAGTCCCGAGGTTGGTCAGCGTGACGGTTGCCCCGGGGATTACACCCCCAGTCGCATCCGTAACCGCGCCTTCCACCGATTGGGCGCCCTGCGCCCGTAGGTCCGCCGCAGCAAACCCAAGCGCGAAACAAAGAAGAGCCGCCGTAGTCGACCGGCCCAACACGCTTCGAAACGTCAAGCGAGTACCTCCTAGTCTGGAAGGAGACCCGCGAAGGTAGAGGAAACCCGAGAAGCAATGCTTTGATTGCCCCGCAAATCAACCCCCGCCCGGCAGGCTTCCCGACTGAGCGCGGACGTCCGAATCCACCATGGTTCGGACTAAGTTACACAGCCGTATCCGCGCCTGCTTAGGACAAAACAGTAACAACGTGGTCCCAGTAGATGACTAGCCCACATCGGCTAATTTAGCATACCAATCGACACTAAAGATATCGATTCTTGCAACTGGATTCGCCACGTGATCCCCTTGCAAATGTCCAGTCAGACTCCAATCATACACTAGCCCCGAAACAGAATGGGAGGCATTCGATAACCCGCTCCCGGCGGGCTACGAAGGTGATGGAGCGAGCAGATGAAAAGAGGGAGATTTTAGGCCGACCAGGAGCGCGCGCCCGTTCGCATTGAGCGGCCGATCTGGGCGCGCACCCCTCCCTGTTGGCATCCGAGGCGCCCGTTCCCGAGAAACTCACGCGGATCGGGCGATCAAAACTGAGAGTTATCGTAGAGCCTTCCGGGCGCGGCGCTGACTGGCAATTGGCGAAGCAGCGCCGCCAAGCGGGACGTTTTTGTAAAACGCAAAATTGAATGGTCGGCGCCGGCAGACCAGCGCTTAGCGCGCCGACCGGGCGTGCTCGCGTACGTGTTCGGGCACGCCGCCGCCGCGGCCCAGGTGGTTGAACTCCTCGGCGCGGGCGTATCCGTGGCGGCGGCCGATGGTCTCGGCCAGTTCGGTGGCGAAGCCTCGTGCATAGGACGAGGCGTCCAGTCCGGGTTTCGCCCAAGCTGTGTTGGAGGTTGCGAGCTCAGCTAGCGCGGCAAGCTTGCGGGCGAATGTCGAACCGACGTCCTCACCCACGAAATCCGCGCGCCCCTCGCCGCCTTCTCGCTCGCGGTAGGGTCGGTCCGGCGCGTAGAAGAAGTACTCCCTGGGCGCATAGCCGCCGCGGTCCATGTAGGTGTACTCCTGCAGGAACAGGCTCCCGCCGCCGTAAGGCGCCTCTTCGGCCATGCGGCCCACGCGGTAGGCGTCGTCGGAGATGTAGTGCACGTACCAATCAGGGAAGAACAGCTCGTCCGGCTTGTAGATCCGGAACAGGGCCATGAGCTGGTTGCGCAGTTCGCTCGACGAGATCTGCGCCAGGTAACCTTCGGAGTAGCCCAGAAACAGCGTCTCGCGCACGCCGAGCTTGCGGCCGGCGGCCTCAGCTTCAGCCCGGTTGCGCTTGCGCGCTTCGCTGGGGCTCAACCCTACAGCGGACTTGTCGCCATTGCCGAAGATCACTACGTAAACCGGCGCGCCCGCGTCGATGCGCTTGGCCAGCGCGCCGCCTGCTCCAAGCACGTAATCCCGCGCCGAAGCCGCAACCACGAGCACGCCGCCTGACTCGGGCGGCTCAACAGCCTGAAGCGCACATGCCGTCAACAGCAATCCGAGAATCAGCCTCACTGCCCGCTCTCCTTTGACACCGCGCGCTCGAGCGCAAATTCGGGGATGGGCGAACCGGGCCCAACGTGATTGAACTCTTCGGCGTAATCGAGCCCATGCCGCGCGCCGATCGCAGCAGCCAACTCGCTCGTCAACGCCTCCATATACTGCCCGGCGGCGGCGTCCTCGGGCGCTCCAGGCCAAGGGTCTTCCCCGCCCGTGGATGCCATCCGCTGTCGAACCTCGAACACCGCGGCACGGCTTCGCGTGCGTAGCATGGCCATTGCCATGCGCTTGGCGATCATCTGGCTGGCAATGTCGCGCACGGCTAAGTCCGCGTTGCGCTCTCCGCCTTCACGCGCTTGATAAGGACGCCCGACCGCGTAGTAGAAGACCTCGGGGACCGAGTAGGGCTCCAGCCCGGCACGCGCCAAGACGGGCGAAAATGTCCCGCCGCCGCTGTAGCCCCAAGCCTCCTCGGCCGCGCGTCCGCCGAACCAGACGTCCCAGTCACGACTGTAGTGCACGTAGGGATCGGGGATGAAAAGCTTCGCGGGCCGCGTATGGCGGATGAGCCCGAAGAGCTGCTCACGGATTTCCGTGCTTGACGTGTACCCGAGCTCGCCGGCCTTGTGGTCGAAGAAGACGAAGTCTTCAATGCCGAGAATCTCCGCCGCCGCGAGCGCGTCGTTCCGGTTTGCGCGGCGCGTCTCATACATCGGCATGCCGGCGGATTCCTTCTCGTCGTTGCCCAGAACGGCGACCGTCACATGATGTCCGTCGAGCACGGCCTTCGCCAGAGTGCCACCCGCGGCCAGCAGGTAATCCGCCCCGTCTACGCTCACAACCAAGATGCGCTCGCTCGGCTCCGCAAAGACCGTCGACGCTAAACACATCCAAAGGCAGGCTGCGCGCACCATGATGCAAAACAGTTTGGAACACCAGCCCCGCGTTGCGCTACCATGGCCGCATTCCGAGCATGCGCGCCTCCGTCGGAGCTCTCTGCCTGCTGCTTTGGACGGCGCTCCCGGCGCTGTGCATCGGCCTGCCCAAGGGCGAAATCCCGCCCGGCAAGACCTTCCTGCTCATCCAGCCGCACCACGACGACCATAGCTGGGAGTATGGCCACGGAGGCCTCGTCGCCAAGCTCGTCGACGCCGGCTGGCAAGGAACCTACGTCCGAGTCTCCAACGACGAAAAGGATGGCCGGCAGACCTGGGCGGAGAACGACCAGACGAATTTCGCGGACGCCTCCGACGCCGTGCGCCATTTGGGCGTAGACCGAATCGTCAGCCTCAACTGGCGCAACGACCACATGAGCTCGCTGCCCATTCTGGAGCTGCGCGCCCAGATCATCCTGCTGATCCGCAAGCTGCGGCCGGACGTGGTGATGGCCTACAACCCATGGGGCCGCTACGATCGGAATCCCGACCACCGCTTCGTCGCCGAAGCCGTTGGGCAGGCAGTGTGGCTCTCCGGGATGGCAAACGTCCACCCAGAGTACGCGGAGCTTGGCCTGGAGCCCTACCGCGTCCCGTATCTCTACTTTTCGCAGCGCAGCGACTACGGCAAAGGCTACGAGCCAAACGTCGCCATCGAATTGACAGAAGCGCAGGTGCAGCGCAAAGCTGTCGCGTACCGGCTACACGCCAACGTGCGCGTCAGCGCCGCGGCGGGACGCGCCATCCTCGACGCCCTGGATGCACGCGGTCTCGAGATCCCTGAGCTCAAAGGACTCTCAGACGAAGATGCGCACAAGAAGCTCCAGGAGTGGCGCATGTTTGCGATCAGCGCCAAGCGTGGACGCGAAAACGGACTAAAGTACGCCGAAGTCTTTTACTTCCTCGACGAATGGCGCGCCTGGCCGGGCTTGGCCGACTATCTCGAAACCAACGCGAGGCCCGCGCAATGAGGTTGTTCGCCTTCTTCTTGATCGCCGCCTCCGCCTTCGCAGCCGATCCCCTGCCCCCGGCGCAGATCCCCCAGGGCAAGATGTTCCTCGTGCTGCAGCCGCACCACGACGACCACACCACCGATTACGGCATGGGCGGCCTGATTGCGCGTCTCGTGGACGAGGGGTACCAAGGCATCTACGTGCGGTCTTCCAATGACGAGAAGGACGGCCGCCACGGCTATGCACTCAACGACGCCATCAACCTGAAGGAGGCGCGCGAGGCGACCAAGATCCTCGGCATCAGTGACGTCGTCAGCCTGGAGTGGCGCAACGATTACCTGGACTCCATTCCTTTGAAGGAGCTCCGCGCGCAACTCATCCTGCTCATCCGCAAGTACCGCCCGGACGTGGTGTTGGGCCACGATCCCTGGGCCGGCTACGATCGCAACCCGGACCATCGCAAGGTCTCTCGCGCCATGGCCGACGCCGTCTGGCTGGCCGGCCTGCCTAACGTCCACCCCGAGCAACTCGAGGGCGGCCTGCGTCCGCACCGCGCGCCGTATCTGTTCCTCAAGGCCCGCGTCGATTATGGACGCGGCCACTGGCCGAACGTCGCCGTTTGGCTCTCGCCCGAACAGGTCCGCCGCAAGGCGCTGGCCTTCGAGACGCACCGTAACGTCTACGCCCACCCTTCTACCGCACGCGCTTACATCGCAGCGCTGGCCGACGAAGGCCTCGTCGTGCCCGAGATCGAGGGCATGAACGATCAGCAAGCCGCCGTGCAGTTTGAGAAGTGGTTCATGGAATGGATCTCGCGCAAGCGCGGCGAGGAGAATGGCGCTGAGAACGCCGAGGTCTACTGGTTCCGTGATGAATTCGACCACCTGCCCGGCCTGCGCGAGTACCTGCGCGCCAACTTAGAATCGAAATGAGACTTTTCTGGCTTTTTCTGCTGCTTGCGGCGGCGCTCCCAGGGCAATCGGACGCCAAGGTCGTTTTGGTCATCACCGCCGACCAGACCGATTGGCTGCTGGCCGCCGGCGGCACTGTCGCAGCCATGATCGACGACGGCGCCGAAGCGCATCTGGTCCGCGTGGGCAACGACGACAAGGACTCGTGGAATCTCTGCGGAAGAGACGGCTCTACGCGCCACCGAAGAATCGGAGGCCGCGGCAAAAATCCTCGGCGTCGGCCACGTTCACTCGCTCGGCTACCGCATGGGCGAGCTCGCCGCCGAACGGCATACCGAAATCCGTGACCGCCTGATCGTCTACATCCGGCGCTACAAGCCGGACGTCGTCTTCCTGCCGAACCCCTACGCAGCATACGTGGAAGCGCTGGATCGCTTTTACGTTGGCCGCGCCGCGGAGGACGCCGTACGCGCCGCCGCCCTCGCGAACTTCCAGCCGGCGCAAGCGACCGTTGGCCTCGAGCCCCACGCCACGGCGGAAGTCTACTACTACGCTCAGCCGGTCGACCCTCGGCGCCGCGAAGCCGAGTCGACCGAAACGTTCGTGCCGCAACCGGTGCAGCGCAACATCGCCGCAACGTTCGACAAGAAGCTTCGCGCCGCGCAGGCGCTCAAGACAGCCAATGACGCCATGGCTAGGCGCATCCGGCAACGGCTTGACGAATCCAACCGCCGCCTTCCGTTGCTCGAGCAGATTGACGAGTCGTCTATCTCAAAGCTCGTCGAGATCAACGTGGCCAAGCTTGCAGAGATCGCCGCGCAAGATACGCCCTACAAGCGCGCGGAGGAATTTCACTATGCCGGAGCGGACTACCGACTCCCCGCGGTGCTCCGGAAATGACGCAAGCGTAGGAACGCCCCGCGTAAGCATCATTGTTCCGACTTATAACCGCCGAGCTTTTTTGGCCGATGCGCTGGAGAGCATCTGGGCGCAAACCTACCAGGACTTCGAGGTGATCGTCGTCGATGACGGCTCGACGGACGACACCCGCGAGTATCTGGAGGGCCTCCGAGAACCGCGTCTCCGTTCGCTGTTCCGCCCTCACGCCGGAGTTTGCGAAGCCGCAAATGCAGGCCTCCGGGCGGCCCGCGGCGAGCTCGTGGCGCGACTCGACTCCGACGATACTTGGCTGCCCGACATGCTCGAGGTCGAGATCGCGGCCCTCGACGCACGACCGGATGCCGGACTCGTCTATGCACGGGCTCAATTCGTGGACGCAAAGGGCAATCCCAAGGGCCGCACCACCGGTATGCCGCTGCGCTTCCCTGGGGATTCACTCAGGAGCATGCTTTACGAAGACTGCACGACACAGTGCACCATCGTTGCGCGCCGCAAAGCCTTGGAAGTCATCGGCCTCTATGACTCGGACTTGGCGACGAGCGAGGATTGGGACTTATGGCTGCGCTTCGCACGGCGCCATACGTTTGTCTTCTTGGATCGAGTGACCGCGCACTACCGCATGCACGAAGGCAATTCGACTTCGAATCGCAACCGGCTCAGGTTCGCGACTATGCTCGAAACACGTCGAAAGGTGCTGGACAAGTTCTTTTCGGATGACAATGTGCCCGTAGCGGCCCAAGCGATGCGGCCAAGGGCTTACGGCAACTATTTCATCGATTGCGGGGTTCGCCTCCTGGCCGGAGATCAGCCGCGCAGAGCCGTCGTCTCGTTCGGCAGAGCGCTTCGGGCGGACCCACACCCCGTCACTTTTGCGCGCATCGTTTGGTTCAGCGTTGCACGTACTGTTCTCGATCGGCTGCCAGGAGGTTGGCAGTTCGTCGAATGGACCGGAAATGTTCGCCGCCATGGAAGAGCTCAACATGCCTGAATACCACCGTCGCTCAAACCGCATGAGCAAGCTTGCGCTTGCCTACATCCTTCTCTCCGCCACCGTCCTCGCCTGGACGCCGCCCAAAGCCTACCCGCCGACCAACGAGATCAAGGTCGACAATCGCGTGGCGATCCCCATGCGCGACGGCGTCGTGCTCTACGCCGACGTCTACCGCCCAGCGAAGGAGGGCAAGTATCCCGTCATCGTCTCGCGCACGCCCTATTCCACGGAGCGCGCGCCATCGTCCCACGTCACGCCAACGTTCTTCGCGCGCCGTGGCTACGTCTTCGTCTATCAGGACATCCGCGGCCGCCATGAATCTGAGGGCCGGTGGGAGCCGTTTCGCGATGACATCCAAGACGGTTACGACACCGTCGAGTGGGCCGGCGTCCAGCCTTGGTCGAACGGCAAGGTCGGCATGGAGGGCGGCTCCTACTTGGGTCAAGTGCAGTGGCGCGCCGCGCAGACGAAGCCGCCGCATCTAGTTGCCATCTTCCCGCGCGTCGCCTCCACGAGCATCTATCACGACTGGATCACGGTGAACGGCGGCTGGCGCCTAGCGTTCAACTTCGGATGGGGCCCGGTGCGCCAAGAGTCGCGCATCATGCAGAATACCGGCGTCCACACCATGGCCGAGGGGCCGGTTTCGCAGTCCTACGACCAGCTCGTGTGGCATTTGCCGCTGGACACGATGCAGGAGCTCGCCGGCCGCCACGCACAGTTCTACAAGGACTGGCTCGCGCACCCCGACTACGACGACTATTGGAAGCTGCTCAACGTCGAGGAGCACTTTCCCGACATCCAGGTCCCGGTTCACACGATGGGCGGATTCTTCGATATCTTCGCCCAGGGGACGATACGCGGCTTCGAAGGCGTGAGCAAGCACGGCGCCAACGCAACCGCCCGCAAGGGAAGCCAAATGGTGATCGGCCCGTGGGAGCACGGCGTCAGCCAGAAAGTCGGCGACATGGACTGGGGACCGAAGGTCAACGTCAACGGTGACGCGCTTGCCCTACGCTGGTTCGACCATTGGCTCAAGGGCGAAGCGAACGGCCTAGAGAGCGAAGCGCCGGTCAAAATCTTCGTGATGGGCCGCAATGATTGGCGGCTGGCCAACGAGTATCCTCTCTCAAACACAACCTACAAGCCGCTCTACCTGTCGAGCGGCGGCAAAGCGAACGGGTCACACGGAGACGGCGCATTGATCTGGAGCAAGCCAGCGGGCGCCGAGTCCGACACATACACTTACGATCCAGCCAATCCCGTCCCGAGCCTCGGCGGCGCGAACTGTTGCGGCGTCGCCACCACCTCGGGCGCTCGCGACCAACGTCCCAACGAGCACCGTGGCGACATTCTGATCTACACGTCCGAAATCCTGGAAGATCCCATCGAAGTCGTCGGACCGGTCAAGCTGAAGCTGTTCGCGTCCTCGGACGCCGTCGACACCGACTTCGTCGCCAAGCTGATTGACGTCTACCCAGATGGCCGCGCGATCAACGCGTGCGAAGGGATCTTGCGCGCGCGCTACCGCAACAGCCTCTCCAAGCCCGAACCGCTCGAACCCGGCAAGGTCTACGAGATGGAGATCGACATGATCGGAACAGCGGTCGAGTTCGGCAAGGGCCACCGCATCCGGGTTCACGTGACCAGCAGCCACTTCCCGCAGTTCTCGCGGAACCTGAACACCGGAAAGCCCTTCGGCACGAGCGCGGAGATGAAAAAGGCTGAGCAGACGGTCTATCACACGCCGGCTCGCGCCTCACACATCCTGCTGCCCGTCATACCGTAATGATAGTGGGGACCGTCCGCGAGGGCGGTCCCTGCTCCTCTCCGTGCCGCGCCCGGGCTTCCCCAAAAGCGAGACCCTGGCATTGCTGCCAGGGCTCAGTTTTCCAACTTCGGGATCGACTACGGGACCCAGGCGATCATCTCGATCTCGACCTTCGTCTTCGCGTCCGGAAATTCGACGCCGATCGCAGACCGCGACGGCTTTACGTCGCCCGTGAAGAACTCGCCGTAGAACACGTCGTTCATCGCCGGCTTTTCCACTTTGATGTCCGCCATGTAGACGACCACCTTGAGTACGTTGTCGAGCGACGTTCCCGCCGCTTCCAGGTTCTTCTTGTGGGCGGCGAGCGTGCGGCGAGTCTGCTCTTCGATCGTGCCGCCGAAGTCATCCTTCGCCACGCCGGTCAGCCCGGAGGTGAAGATCAGATTGCCCACGCGCAACCCGGCCGGCGTCTTTTCCACCTTGCCGCCCGCGGCCTGCGAAGGGACGGCCATCGCGAGCGCCGCCATGCCGGCCATGCCGCCCGCGCGCGCCGCATCCTTCAAAAAGTCTCGTCTCTCGGCCATCGTCCTACCCCTCCTATCCCTTCGCCAGCTCTTCCCGCAGCCTCTTGGCAACGACTTCGTCATCGCCGTCCTGCATCATCCATACGCCTATGCTGATGCCGGGGCCGCCACCCGGGCGCAGCTCGATGGCCGGTTTGCCCGTGCGCATCGCCTCGGTGACCTCGCGCGCGCTCGGGCCCTTCTCTTCGTTCCAGGTCACGCGCAGGTGCGGCACGGCGTTGGCGATCTCCGGCACGAAGACCTCCGTCTTCACCCCCTTCACCTTCTCCACCTGCTTGGCGATTACGTCGCAGCGCTTTTCCCACAACTTCCACATCGCGTCGTGGTCGCGGTTCAGGAACAGCTCGAGCGCCACCATCATGCCGATTAGCTCTTCCTTGTTGACCTTGTTCGTGCGGCACAGCGAGTCCGAGTTCGGCGAATCGTTCATCATCGCCGCCTCGATCAGCTCCTTGCGGCCCAACAGCATACCTGCCGATTGAGGACCGCGCAGTCCTTTTCCGCCCGAGAACGCCACCAGGTCGAAACCGAGGCGCGTGTACTTGAACAGGTTGTCCACGGGCGGCACGTCGGCCGCGGCGTCGATCAGCGTCGGGATGCCATACTTCTTGCCCAGCTCGATCCATTCCTCGTGCTGGATCTTGCCGTTCGGCGCCGCCGAGTTGAGGAAGAACATCATCGCGGTTCTGTTGTTGACCGCAATCTCGAAGTCCTGCCGCGTCTCCACTTCCACCATGCGCACGCCCGCGTTCCGGATGGCGTGGTCATAGCCGTTGCGGTGCGACTTCTGGCAGATCACTTCGTTCTTCAGCCCGTGCGTATCCGGCAATGCGCGGATCGCATCGCGATCCTTGCCCGCCACGCACGCGGCCGTCGCCAGCGAGAGGGCGGACGCACAGCCCGCGCTCACCATCGCCGCCTCGCACTTGAGCAGTTCCGCGATACGCTTGCCCACAGCCAGATGAAGCTCCGGCAGCCGCACGTATTGCTTCGACGCCACGACCATGGCGTCCATCACCTCAGGCGGCATCAGCGATGCCGTCAGGGTGGTGTAGGTGCCCGCGGCATTGATCACCGGAGTCACGCCGAGCTCGGCGATCACGTCGCGCGGGCCCGCGCCCGAACGCGCCGCGGCTGCAGCCGCGCCCGGGGCCGCCGCCATCAACGGCAAACCTCCCAGGCCGGTCAGGAACGATCTTCTGTCCGAAAACTTCCGTTTCATCTCGATATCTCCTCGCCCGTCAGTCGACGTAGGCGATGCAGTCAATCTGTAGGAGTTGCCCTTTGCGGCGGAAACCCGTCGCGCCAAAGTAAGAACGCACCGGCTTCGGGTCCGGGAAGAATGGCACGTACGCCTCGTTCATCCCTTCCCAGTTGGCTTCGGGGTCGACCAGCGCCACTTGTACCTTGAGCACGTTCGCCATGGAACTGCCGGCCTTCTCGAGCGCTTCCTTCATGATGGTGAGCGCGTCAGAGGTCTGCTGCTTCACGTCGCCCGGCCCATCCGGCCTGCGATCGGGATACCAGCCGCCAATCCCACTCAGGAACAGCAGATTGCCCGAGCGGATCGGGCCGCCCGCACGCTCCTTCTTGGGAGTCCATTCCTGCGCGGCGCTTGCCGACGAAGCGCCGGCCAATCCAAGTGCCGCCGCCATCATAGCTGCGCGGCGTGGTTCTTTCGCTGTCTGCCATGTGTAGAGTATCGCCGCAGCGCCTCGCGGCGTTTCACTGAAACTCTACACCTATTCTCTCGGCAACGTATTCGCCGGCGGCTGCCGCTGCGTGGGCCGAAACTCCACCTCGCGCGTGCTCTGGCGAATCTGCCCGATCACCACCATGGAGATTGCCGCCGCCAGCATGAGCGCAATTGGCGCAAACGCCGCCGCCGCATCCTCACGCCGATCTTCTCCGCTCGCGCGAATGCGTAAATCGGCGTCGCCACCCCGAGCACGAAGGTTGCGAACGAAAAGGCCAGGAACACCCCAAGCGCATCCATGCCCGGCACAACGCCGGGGCCGGCCACCCTCGCGGGCAACAACTGCGGCAAAATCACCGCGCACGAGGCCGTCACACCGGCCAGCGCCGCCAGCAGCCGTACCCTCTTGCGCAACTCGATCTCAGCTTGCTCGCTCACAATCTCTATTGTCGCGCTTGCCGCGAGCGTCCCGCCGTCTGGAGTCGCAACAGCTCGTCCCGCAGCTCGCGCACCTTCTCCGGACGCGAATCCGCCACGTTGCGCCGCTCGCTCGGGTCCTCGTCCAGAAGGTACAGTTGCACCGGCCCCTGCTCACTCGGTTCGAGAATGCGGCCTCGCGGTGAGGAGAACCCGCCGCTGCCGTCTCCCAGGATCAGCTTCCAGCCGCCCTTGCGCACCGCGAACAGCCCGGACCCGCTGTGGTGTACGATCGACGGCCGCTTCGTCGGCGATCCGTTCAACAATTCGCCGGCCATCGAGAAGCTGTCCTCGCCAGCGTCATCCGCCATCTCAACGCCTACGATCTCCGCCACCGTCGCGAACACATCCGTCAAGCAAACCATCGCATCGTTTACCGCTCCCGCGTTCACGCGTCCGTCCCAGCGGACGATCAGCGGCACGTGGTGTCCGGCCTCCCATGCGTCCGCCTTCAATCCGCGCCACGGCGCATTGGGCACGTGCGCATACATCTCCGTGACCGTGTTGGGCATCCCCATCGTGCCAATGCCACTACGCGCCGGCGATCCGTTGTCCGATGAGAACAAGACGATCGTGTTCTCCATCAGTCCGCCGCGCTCGAGCGTTTGGACCACGCGCCCCAAGATCGCGTCCATCTGATGGACCCAGTCGCCGTAGGGGCCGGCCTCGCTCGTACCGCGGTTCTCCGCGTTCGGCACGATCGGCGTGTGCGGCCCGAGCAGCGGCATATAGAGGAAAAACGGCTTACGCGACTCCTTCGGCTCGGCCGCGCGCTCCTCTAGCCATTCGATCGCTCTTGCTTCGATGGTCGGTTGCGCCGCCCACAGATCCCAATCGGGCAGCATCGGTCCGGCACGCTGACTCTTGGTCCGTGGCATGCGCTCGGTCGGCTCGCCCAATACGCGGTCATTCTCGAGGAAAGCGTAGGGCGGAAAGTTCGGCACGTCGTCGCCGAAGTAGTAGTCGAAACCGCGCGTCGTCGGCCCTTCCGCGATCGGACGCGAGAAGTCCACCCGTCGTCCTACCGCCTCGTAGTCCGCGCCCACGTTCACTTCGTGGAATTCGTCTGAGACGCGCCCGCCGCCTTTGAGCGGCCAATCCCATCCCAAGTGCCACTTGCCGATCGCCGCTGTGCGATAGCCAAGCCCCTGCAGCATCGACCCCAGCGTCACGCGCCCCTTGTCGATCACAGGGCCGCCCCAACTGTTCACGATGCCCTTCGGCAGCCGCGACCGCCATGGATACTGCCCTGTCAACAGCCCGTAGCGCGACGGAGTACACACCGACGAAGCCGTGTGCGCATCGGTAAATCGCATCCCCCGCGCCGCCAACTCATCGATGTTCGGCGTCGGCACGCGCGAGCGCGAGTTGTAGACTTGCGGATCTCCAAACCCCATGTCGTCGGCGAAGACGATCACCAGATTCGGCCGCTCCGCCGCAACCAACGGCAGCGCCGCAATCAACAGCAGTGCAATCGTACGCATCTCATCCCCCGCGCCGCTGCTCGAAGAAGCGCTTCAAGCGCTCGACGCAATCGGCCGCCAATACGCCCTCAGTCACCTGCGCGCGGTGATTGAGGATATCCGAATCCGCAATCTGAAACTTCGACCTGACCGCGCCGAAGCGAATGTCGCGCGTACCGAAGACCAGCCGCCGAATCCGCGCCACCACCAACGCGCCGGCGCACATCGCGCAGGGCTCCATCGTCACGTAGAGATCGCAGTCGTCCAGGCGCGGCGTTCCGAGCGCTTGCGCGGCGGCGCGCATGGCTACGATCTCCGCATGCGCAGTAGGGTCGTGGGAAGAAAGAGGACGGTTAAAGCCCTCGCCGACGATCTCGCCCTTGCGCACCACCACGGCGCCCACCGGAACTTCGCCGGCCGCTTCAGCCGCGTCCGCCAGCTCCAGGCAACGCCGCAGGAACGCCTCGTCCCGCCGATCAGCGCTCACGCGCTTCCACCGGCCGGTCGCGCCACCAACCAGCGAGCATCGAGCCCGTGATGTTCATCCAAGTGCCAAAGATGCCCGGCGCCAGCGCTGCCGCGGGACTCTTGAGTACGTCCATCGCCAAGCCAACGCCCATGCCTCCGTTCTGCATCCCCACCTCGAATGCCACCGTCCTGCGGTCCTGCTCCGGCAGCCCCGCCAAGCCGCTCAGCAGGTAGCCCAGCAGATAGCCCACACAGTTATGTAGGCAGGCGGCCACCAGCAGCACCAGCCCCATCGAAAGCAACAGCTCCCGCGAGCTCGCCGCGATGATCGCCAGGATGAAGCAGATCGCCGCCATCGACACGATCGGCAAAAAGCGGTCGAACGCATCCCGATGTCCGGCCAGGAAAGCGTTGAACAGCACGCCGGCCAACAGCGAGATCGCCGTCAGCCAGATCGCCTGCGTCGCCAAACCTTGCGTCGCCGGCTGGCCCGCCATGGCTTGGCCAAATGCGGTCGCGACCGTCACACCGGCTACGAACGCCGCCGTCGCGGGCACGAGCAGCCGCAACAGCTCGGCGAAGCTGCGTTTGCGTTCCAGGATCGTGTTCGCGATCAGGCCGCCGACGATGGGAATGATGACGATGTTGATGATCGACAGCATCATCGCCCAAAAGCTGATCTCGATCAGCCGGCCAGCCAGCAACTTCATCGCGAGCGGCGTCGCCAGCGGCGCAACCAGTGTCGAGCAGGCGGTCATCGTCACGGACAATGCCACGTTGCCGCGCGCCAAGAACACCATCACATTCGACGCCAACCCGCCCGAACACGACCCGATCAGCACGATTCCCGCCGCCACCTCCGGCTCGAAGCCGAACGCCGTCGCGATCACGTATCCGGTCACCGGCATGATCGTGAACTGCAGCAGCATGCCGATGATCACCGCTTTCGGCATCTTGAGCGCGCCCAGAAAGTCGCCCACGCTGAGCGTCGCGCCCATGCCGAACATCACAAGCTGGATCAGCAGCGTGTTCAGCCGGCTGAGCTTGAATCCGCCCCAGGTGTCGAACCACGCCGGATGGAACATCGCGGCGGTTGTGAAAGCGAGCACCCAGAAGGTGAACGTGAAGACGTGTAAGGACGGCTTGGTGCGGCAGTAAAGCGCGAAGAACGCCATCGCCGCCACCAGCGCGACGCCGAACAGCGCGGGCTCCGCGCCCCCGGCCCAACCCGCCGCAAACGCAGCAGCGCCGACCGCGCTGAGGATGAGCCACAAACGATTCCCCTGCGCTTCTGCGTACGACTTGGACGCGGTCATGAGGTGAAATGGATCGGCGTTCCAGCCGAACGCGGCATCGTACCACATCCCCCACGGTGGGGTACACTGGTTTGGCCGTGAAACATTGGCTCCCAGCCGTGTTCTGCCTCGCGGTCTTTGCCGCTTCCTGTGGCAAGAATCTCAACGTGGACTTGCCGCCGCCCACTCCTGCGCGGGTTGGCGCCGTCGAGACCGGAGAGGCCAGTTGGTACGGCAAGCCCTACCACGGACGCCGCACCAGCAATGGAGAGGTCTATGACATGAACGGCCTCACCGCAGCCCACTTGTCTTTGCCATTCGATACCCGAGTCCGCGTGACCAACCTCGCCAACGGCCGCTCGGTTGAACTGCGTATCAACGACCGCGGGCCCTTCCTCCGCGGCCGCGTCATCGATGTTTCCCGCAAGGCTGCCCAGCGGTTGGACATGCTGGCCTCCGGCACGGCGCGCGTCCGCGTTGAGGTCACCGCAGCGCCTGGGTCGCCTCCAGCGGTCCGCGAAGTCTCCACCGCAGGACAGGCGCCGACGTCTCCCGGTGTCGAGGAGCCCTGCGGCTCGGCCCAACCCGCCGTGCAAGTCGGATCGTTTCGAGACGCTTCCAACGCCGCACGCCTGCTCGACGAGCTTACCGATAGCTACGGTCCAGACGCGCGGATCGTCGTCGTCCACACTGCCGAAGGCCCGCTGCACCGCGTGGTCGTAGCCGCGCCGAGCCCCGCAGCCGCCGGCACACTGCTCAGCCGGTTGGAACGGGACGGCCGAAGCGGTTTTCTGACGCGCATCGACGCGGACGCCGACTGCCTGGTCTCCGCCCTCGTGATCTCCTATTCTGCTGGTTCGTGACGGTAGCAGCGCTCTCTGCAAGCGTGGCCGGGCGTCGGGGCACGTCTGCGCTTCGAACAGTCCTGGCGAAGTCTGTTCTTTTCGGCGCTAACCCCAGAAAATTCACGCCATCTTTAGACCGGCGCCCCACAGGGGTCTACTAGCATAGGGTCCGAGAGCGGGAATGCTCCCGAATGTTTTTTGTTATGACGGACCGAAACTCGCGTCCGACGGTGGCCGATAACTTTGGCCTCGTCGGAACTTCGCCAGCTATTCAAAACGTACTCAGAACCATCGAGAAGCTCGAGGGCGACACCTCGCCGGTGCTCATCACGGGCGAGAGCGGTGTCGGCAAGGAATTGGTGGCGCGCGCTTTGCACGACGTCTCGCCGCTAGCCGGCAAAGTTTTCTTGCCGGTCGACTCGGCTTCGCTCGTCGGCTCGCTGATGGAAAGCGAGTTGTTCGGACACACCACGGGCGCCTTCACCGGCGCGGTGGAGCAAAAGAGCGGTTTGGTGCGGGCTGCCGACGGCGGCACCTTGTTCCTCGACGAGATCGGGGAGTTGCCGCAAGAGGTGCAGGCCAAGCTCCTGCGCTTACTGCAAGAGGGAGAGATCCGCCCCATTGGCGCCACGCGACCCATTGCGGTGAAGGTTCGCATGTTGGCGGCGACCAATCGCGATCTCGAGTCTGAGGTCAAACATGCCCGTTTTCGCAAGGATCTCTATTACCGCCTCAACGTCATCAACATCCACTTGCCGCCGCTTCGCGAGCGCCCCGAAGACATCCCCGCGCTGGTCGAGCACTTCTCCCGCCGCTACGCCATCCATTCGGTCTCCATCTCCGAAGAGGTCATGGAGGCGTTCATGGCCTATCACTGGCCTGGAAACGTGCGGGAGCTTGAAAACGCCATCCGCCGCATGATGGCGCTCAAGTCCAACCCAGTCATTCAAGTCTCCGACCTACCCAACGCCTTGCGCGTCTTCACCGAGCGGCTACACAGCCCAGACAGCCATCCGGCGGACATTCTGCCCCTGGCCGAGATCGAACGGCGCCACATTCTCAAGGCCGTCGAGCACACCCGTGGCGACATCTCCACGGCCGCCTTGATGCTGCAAATCGGGCGGACCACGCTCTATCGCAAGATCAAGCAGTACCGCAACGAATCGCCAAAAGCCGACCTACAGTCGTTAGATAGCGCTCTCCGGTCCTCGCGAAACGCTTGAACCGGCTCGCCTGTTAGCGGCATTCTTGATAGATGTCCGCCGAGCAACAGCGGCTGCGGTTCGCACCGCTTGCGGCGGAGTGCCTAGAGGCGCTGCGCACCGGCGGTCGTTGGCAGCCCGCGGCAGATGCGCTGGCGCGCGCAGCCCGAGCGGAAACCGCACTTGCCGCCTCGCGCGCCCTGTTCGGCGAAGTCGTCGAACCTCTCGCCGACAGCTTCGATCCCGCCCAAGCCGAGGCTTACGCCGCGCTATTCGAGCGTGTGCTGACCACTATCCGTTCCGCTCCAGGGTTTGAGGCGATTGACGAGGCCCTCGCGGAGAGTCCGAACGACGCTCCGCCGGCGTTCGATCCCCGCCGCATCCGCCGCGCCGTCGTCCTCTCACGGGTCACGCTCGGGGCCGACATCGCTGTCACGAGCGTCTTCCTGCGCACGATGCTCGATCATCCGGCTCGGCCGGAAGTCTTTTTCGCCGCCGGCCCCAAGAACTTGGCGATGTTCGCCGGAGAGCCGCGAGTCAGCGGCATCCAGACGCCCTACCCGCGAGCGGGCGGACTCCGCGAGCGATTGCTCGTCTGGCTGGATGCGCGCCGCGCGATCGCTGCCGCCGCCGATGGCCTCGCGCCGGGGGAGCTCCTCATCCTCGACCCGGATTCGCGCATCACACAGCTCGGTCTTCTGCCGCTTGCGCCGCTTCAGCAGCATTACTTTGCGTTCAACAGCCGCTGCTATCGCGAAGGCGAGGACGGCCCGCTCGGAGCCCTCGCCGCCGAGTGGCTCGAGGAGCATTTTGGAGCCGGCGACCGGCCTCCTCTTCCCTGGATCGCGCCGCCTCCCGCTGACCTCGAGCAGGCCCAGCACTGGCGGCCGACCGCTGGCGCCAAGCTTGCTGCGATCAACTTCGGCGTGGGCGGGAATGCAGCGAAATCCGTCGCTGCGCCGTTTGAAAAAGAAGCCGCCCTGGCTCTCGCCGAAAAAGGTTTCGTAATGGCAGTGGACGCGGGTTTTGGTGAAGAAGAGGAACGCCGCGCTGCGGAGCTCGTCGATTCCCTGCCCCCAGGTACTGCCAAACTGCACCGCGGCAGTTTTTCGAGCTTCGCTGCAGTCCTCTCGGTCGCGGATCTCTTCCTGGGCTACGATTCCGGCGCCGCTCACGCCGCCGCCGCGCTCGGCATTCGCGCGATCGACGTCTTTGCCGGCGCCCCAACCGAGCGCATGCGCAGCCGCTGGTCGCCCTGGGGCAAGCGTCCGGCGCTCGTGCTGCCGGTCGACCAAGGCGAGGCCGCCGAAAACGTCCTCTGGCGCCTAAGGGAGTTGCTGTGAGAATTGCGCTCGACGCCACCTATAGCCTCGGCGCCGAGCCCTCAGGGGTGGCGGTCTATTGCCGCAGCTTGATCGACGAGCTCTGCGCCCTCCACCCGGACGTGTCCTTCTACCTGGCCTATCGGCCGAATCGACTGACGCGCGCCTTCCGCGAAACCCATCCGGCGAAAAACTGCACGCGCGTGGTGCTCGAGGGCCCGGCGACGCGCTTGTGGTCACGGCGCGTCGATCTGTTCCACGGCCTCAACCAACGACTCCCCTCGGCTCGGTTCGCGCGCAAAGTGGTTACCTTCCATGACCTGTTCGTGATGACCGCCGAGTACTCGAGTCCCGAGTTCCGCGCCAAGTTCACTGACCTAGCCAAGCGCGCGGCTGAGCAAGCCGATCACATCATCGCCGTCTCCGGCTTCACGGCCAGCGAAACCGCCCGATTGCTCGGATATCCCCGCGAGAAAATCACTACGATCTACCATGGTGTAAGGACGCCGCCCCGTTATACCCAGGTCGAACTTAGCGTTCTGCGCAAAGAACTTAGCCTCGACGGACCCTTCGTGCTCCATGTCGGAGCCATTCAGACGCGCAAGAACTGCCTTCGCCTGATCGACGCCTTTGAGCGCATCCCGGGCGGCCCTCTCCTGGTGTTCGCAGGTGGGGCCGGCTACGGGGCGGACGAGACGCTCGCGCGCATCGACCTGAGCCCTGCGAAAAGCCGTATCCGCTGGTTGGGCTACGTCGATGCGGACACCCGCGCAAAGCTCTACCGCACCGCCACGGCGCTCGCCTTCCCATCGCTCGCGGAGGGATTCGGCCTGCCAGTGCTGGAAGCGATGGCGGCAGGCCTGCCCGTGCTCGCCTCCAATACCTCCGCTCTGCCTGAAGTCGCCGGCGGCGCCGCCGTCCTCGTCGATCCGCTCGACATCGACGCGATGGGGGAAGGGCTCACCCGCCTGCTTGCCGACGAGGAGCTGCGCCACGAGTTTGCCGAGAAAGGCATGCGGCGCGCAGAAGAGCTAACCTGGCGTCGAGCAGCCCAACAGACTTGGCAGGTCTACCAGGATCTCATCCAGGAGGCGTGATGAAGCGAGGAGAACTGATCGAAGTCGCCGGTAGCGCCGCATCCATGCGCTTCCAGGCCGCCAAACGAATCGCAGCGCAGCGCGGACTCACGATCACCCGCATCGACTCGCGCTACATCGGCGAGACCGAAAAGAACATCCGCCGCTTGTTGCGCAACGCGGACGCGTCGGGCTGCATTCTCTTCTTCGACGAAGCCGACGCACTGTTCGGCAAGCGAACGGGCGTCAAGGACAGCCACGACCGTTACGCCAATCAGGAAGTCAGCCACCTGCTCGATCAATTGGTCGCGAAGGGCGCGAAGATCATCGTGGGCTCGTCACACAAGAAGCGCCGCTGGCCGCCGGCCTCTTTCACGCTGCACCTCTGATGAGCCCGCGGCTTCGCTTCGCATATTGCGGTGTTGAGAAGGGAAGGAAGAAAGCGGCGGGACGGAGACCTATCGCGCGCCCGATGTCGATAGGTCTCCGTCCGCCGTTTGGGTCCGGCGCTTTTACACCGACCCCAAACCGGGGGGAAATTTGCGGGGAAAGAATCTCTGCGCGCCCGAATACCAGAGACCCTCTCCCCTCATTTGAGTCGGCGTGTCGCCGCGCTCAAATTCGAGAAACTCTTCAAAACCGAGGAATACGAGGCCTGCCGCGCGCCCGAAATGTCAGCAGACCTCGCTTCCTCATTCAGACGCGGTTTCCCACGCCCGAACTCGAAAAACTCTTGTCCAGGAAAGCGAGATCCTCTGCGCGCCCGAAAAATCAGAGGACCTCACTTTCCATGGTTTAGACCCGGGGGGAACCGAAGCCTAAACTCGAGAAACCTTGGTTTGTAAGACGAGGCCTGCCGCGCGCCCGAAATGTCAGCAGACCTCGCCTCACAACCGGACAAGGCCGAAGCCCTGCCCAAACTCGCGGCGCAGGAATCTAGTTCCGCGCCATCTGCCGCCACGCCGGCCGGCTCAGGAATCCGCTTACGCGTCCCTTCTCGACCTTGGTGACAACGAACTCGTAGGGCCGCTCGGCGCCGGTGACATAAAGCGCAACCGGCTCGTTCACGTAGCGGTCCTTCTGCAAAATCAACCGGTCGTCCGCCAGGATTTCGACCGTATAGCGGTTCTTCGACGGATTCGCGTTCTTCAAGCGCACCTGCAGCTCGCCCACCTTCGTGCGGGTCTTCGACTCGCTGAGGGTGAACGGCATGGTTTCGCGCTCGCCGCGCCGCTTGAGCTCGGCAAGGCTGACAGCCTGCGCATCCAAGCGTCCGGAGAAATCGTTCAAGTCATCCTGCGTTCGAACCAAAATGTCGCCGGTTTCCGCCAAGCCCCTGCGCGTCTCGTCCATCGCTCCGCGCACGCCGGAAACCTCGGCTCGTACCGTTTCTAGCCCGGCGCGAGTCTCATCCGAGACCGTGCGCACCGCGCCCACTTCTCCCAGCAGCATCTCTTGCTGCTCGCGCTGCCGATCGGCCAGCGTTTTTGCGGCGGAATCATTGAGCCGTTTGGCTTCGCCGCGCGCCTGGGTGGATGCGACCTTTTGAGTACGCTCCAATTCGCCTTTCAGCATCTCGACCGTTTCGGTATGTACCTTGTCTTTGAGCGCCATCCGCTGCTCGAGCTGCGTAATTTCGCGCTCGAGGCTTACACGCTCAATCTCTGCCGCGCCATCCACAGCGTGAATACGGGCTGAGAGATAGACGTTGAAACCCAGAGCAGCAGCGCCGAATGCAACTGCAGTCAGCTTTACGCCGTTGCTTTGGCGCCTGGTTTCCGTCGATTGAGTGATGCTGTTCACCGGGGGTTTCGTCCAGCTTGCTTACGCATTCCCTAGTGGCAAGGAGCGTACCCAAACTCGCGCGATCAGCGGCAAAAAAATCACAACGTGTCCGCTTTCAACGAGTTCCAGCCAAACGGGTCCTGCGCCGTAATGGAAATGGCATTTCCAGGGTTCGTTCGCGCAGAGAAAGAATTGCGCACGTCCGCAAAATTTACCTGCCGTACAATGACCGTCGTGAAGCTTCTTCCCTATCTGCTCCTGTTTGCGTGCGCGGCATCGGCGCAGTCGGCAGAGAAGATCCGGCTGATCGTGCGCGGAGACGACTTCGGCTATACGCACGCGTCGAATGAAGCGCTCGAGCCGGCGTTCGAGCGCGGCGTCATGACGTCCGCGAGCATGCTCGTCCCCGGACCTTGGTTTGCCGAGACGGCGCGCATCGTCAAACAGCACCCGAAATGGAGCGTGGGCGTGCATCTGACGATCACCAGCGAATGGAACACGCTGCGGTGGCCCCCAGTGGCGGCCAAGGCGGACGTACCGAGCCTCGTTGCGCCCGACGGCTTTCTGTGGGGTTTCGGCTACGGACCGCCCAAGCCCGCGAACTGGCCCGCCGACGGCGCGCCATGGGCGACCGCGCCCGACTCGGCGCAGGCCGAAGGAATTTCGCGCGCAGATCGAACGAGCGCTCGCGATGGGCGTCAGGCTCGACTTGTGGACTGCCACATGGGCATGGCCTGCCGCGAGGAGCTGCTGCCGGTGACGCAAAAACTCGCCAAGGAATTCTGCCTGGGCATCTCGAGCATCGGCATGTTCGGCGAGCAGCGTTTTTCCCTCAAGGCTGACACGAACACGCCCGCGGGAATGAAGGCGGCGTTGCTGAAAGAGCTCGCGGCGCTGCAACCGGGCCTCTACTTATATGTCGGCCACCCAACCGATACGCCCGAGCTGCGCGCCGTCGACACCAACGACGACAAGCGCTGGGCGGACATCCGAAGCTCCGTGCTCGCGGCCTGGACCGACCCGGAGGTGATCGCCATGATGAAGAAGCGCAACATCGAGCTGACGCCCATCAGGAGCCTGTTCGACAAAACGGCGTGTGCGCCACTGCGATAGCTCAGGCCGCCTCCGCGAGCTTGAGGTACGTCACGTAGCCGAACACGATGAGGAAGACGGACTCGGCGATTCGGATGGCGGTCGCCACCGTGTCAGCGCGGCGTCGATTTCGGCTTCTTGGGTTTGGACCACTCCGCCGGCAAGGTCAACAGCAGCCCGATGTGCTGGATCGCGTCGAGCACGATGACGATGGAGACGCCGGCAAAGACGACTACGCCCGCCCACCAGATGTTGTCAGCCACCCAACCTGCAAGGTAGTAGAAGCCGCCATAAAGGAACAGGTGCTTGGGTGTATCGACGAGCACTCGGCTGAGAGAATCCCGAGTCGGAGCGCCGAGGGCGGACATCGGCCCAAGTCTACCCGAAGACGCGTCTGCCCGCATCCCAAAATGCGCGCTTTGGTCCGCCGCGCGGGCTCGCCCGGGAGCGCGAACCCTGCGTCCCATTTTTGGGACAATCTTGATCAGTCCGCTGCAGCTGAGCTGGCCTTACGCCTGGTTTTTCAGCAGCTTCCGTGTTTGGCCCTCGCCCTGCTTGAACTCGAGGCGGGCGTATCACGTACGTAAGAAAGGTCGAGAAGTCCCACATGAAAGCGCGTGTACTAGTAGCGGACGATCAGGCCGAATGTCCTGACGGCTCTGCGGTTGTTGCTCAAGGGCGAGGGTATCAGGTCGAGACGAGCCGTCGCCGGCGGCGGTGCTTGATCTCGTCTCAGCGTCGGACTTCGACATTGCCCTGGTCGACTTGAACTATGCGCGCGATACGACCTCGGGGCAGGAAGGGCTCGATCTACTCTCCGACCTCGCTAAGCTCGACGGCGCTCCGCCCGTGGTCGTGATGACGGCCTGGGGCAGCGTGGAGCTCGCCGTCGAGGCGATGCGGCGTGGGGCGCGCGACTTCTCCAGAAGCCTTGGGACAACGCACGCCTGCTGACGGTGCTGCGCAACCAGATCGAGCTGCAATCGGCGCAGCGCAAGGACGCCGCCTCGAGGCCGAGAACGAGCTGCTGCGGCGCGACGGGCTGCCGACCCTGATCGCCCAGTCCGCCGCGATGAAACCGGCGCTCGAGGCTGATCGCGCGCGTGGGCCCCTCCGGATGCGAACGTGCTGATCACGGGGAGCACAGCACCGGCAAGGAAGTCGTGGCGCAGACGCTGCATCAGGTCTCGCAACGCGCCGGCGAAGCCGTTCGTTCCCCTCAACATCGGCGGATTGGCAGAGGGCGTCTTCGAGAGCGGATGTTCGGTCACGTCAAAGGCGCCTTCACCGGCGCGGACAAGGACCGCATGGGCCGCTTCGAGCTCGCCGATGAGGGTACACTGTTTCTCGACGAGATCGCCAACATCACGCCGCAACAACAAGCGCGGCTCCTGCGCGTGCTCGAAGCGGGCGAAGTGGAGCGCGTGGGCGCATCGAAGAGCCGCAAAATCGACGTCCGCATCCTCTCCGCGAACGCGCCGATCTTGCCGGCGATGATCGCCGAGGAGCGAGTTCCGCAGAGACCTGCTGTTCCGGTTGAACACGGTCGAGATCCGCCTGCCGCCGCTGCGCGGCGCGCCGAGGACATCCGCTCCTGGCGGCTTTTTCCTCGAAAGGCGGTGCGGCGCTACCGCAAACCGGTCGAAGGCTTCGATGACTCGGCGCTGCGGCTGCGGGCGCATCCCTGGCCAGGCAACGTGCGCGAAGCTCGACCACGTGGTGCAGCGCGCCGTTCTGATGGCAGGCAGCGCGATCGCGGCCGACAGGGCTCGCCGCCGCGCCGACCAGCGCCGCGACTGGAAGACATGAGCCTGGACGAAGTGGGCGGCGGCTGATCAAGACGGAACGCTGCAACAGCCTCGGTCGAGGCCGCTGAGCAGTTGGGCCTGAGCCTGCAGCGGTGCCGGCGGCTACAGAAGCATGGGTTGTGATCGGTCGGACGATTTCGACCCGCGCGCCCTGGACGGCTTCACCATCCCGCTGACGGGTAGACGCGAACGTGACCCGTCTGCGAAGCCAGGTAGAGCGCATTGTCATCCGCCGCAACGAACTGCGGGGGACCGTCCGCCTTGAAGCCTTCGTATCGCAACGCGAGCCCACTACCGAACCGTTGGCGTCAACGCTGCACTACACGCCCCTTCCGAAGGCGTGAACGGCCCGGTCAGCGGCGTGTCCCGAAGGGGGCGCCGGAAATCACCAGCGCCGGTTGCGAAACGTTCAGACGAGCAGTTCGGCAGCGCTACATGCATGAACCGCGGTCGACGTCTTCGCCTCCCAACACGACAGACCGCAACAGCTTCCCTGTATTGATGTCAGCACTTTCAACACTGCCGTGCCGCGATGCACGGCAGCCACTTTGCCCGCCGGGAGAGCGGAGAAAACGTAGGCTGACGGGATGATGAGCCCTGGCCCGCAAGTGTCGCGGATATATCGACCTTCTGAGGGTAGCCGCGGTCAGGTCGAATTCGCCGATCCGGCCACCACCCGTCTTCTGAACGGCCAGATCGCCGGTTCGCAGCAGACGGACCAAGTTGGAGGCGTCGCCTGAAACAGCCGCTGTCTCACCCGCCAACTCGACCACGCGCGGTGTGAAGCCAGTGGGCAGTAGGAGGCGAAGCCGTCGCCGAGAACGCAGCTACCCTACGGCCGAATCCACCTTGACGAGAGAGACCGCCGACGTCTTAAGATACGAAGCGGCTGCCGGTTGAGGCCGTTCTTGTCGACTCGGAGCATCAGAGCGCTCGATCCCGTCGGCGCTCTGTCGGTGATCAACATGTGAAGCGAGTCGCCATCGATCAACATCGAAGCTACCGCCTGGCGAGCCGCAATACGTCTCTCGAACGTCGAACGTCCGCGGTGGAATCGGCGCGGGAAACGCTGTTCGTGCCGACGACCATCGTCGCTAGCCGTACGGCCCGAATGAATCATCGGGCACGGGAGAGCTAGTCAAACTCACTGTACAACCTCCAGGCCATTCAACAGACCGCCCCTTCATTGTCAGAAATGTCCCTTTTACTGCTGTCAAGTTAATTCTTCCGCTATTTTGTTTATTTTACCTTGTGCCCCAGATTAACTCGCGAACGCGTGCAAGAGAATGACAACGAGCGGGACTCGAACCACACCGGCACTCAGAATGACCTCCCCAAGCCCCCGCCGCGCCTTGAAGAAGCGCGTGCTCTACGCGCTCGCCTCCGGTTTGCCGGCGGTGGCGGCGACAGCTGCTGCTCTGGCAGGGCGAATATTCCTCCCGGCTGGTCTGGACTGTGATGCTCTTCGTCGTCGTGACGTGGTTGGGCTTCAGCTTCGCCGTGCGCGAGCGCGTCATCTTTCCCCTGCGTACGCTCCTCCAGCCTGCTCGCCGCCTTGCGCGAAGGCGACTACACCTTGCGCGCGCGCGCCACCGAGGGCGACGCCATGGGCGAGTGATGACCGAGGTCAACCTGATGAGCGCCATGTTGCGCGAGCAGCGTCTCAGCGCGCTCGAGGCGAGCCGCCTACTGCGCAACGTGATGGAAGAGATCGACGTGGCGGTCTTCACCTTCGATTCCCAAGAGAGGCTCAAGCTGGTGAATCGCGCCGGAAGCTGCTCGGCGCGCCGTCGGAGCCGGTTGCTCGACCTGACGGCGGAAGAGCTGGGCCTGGGCGGCTTCTTGCAAGAGGGAGGCCCGCGCGCGGCGGAGCTCGAGCTACCCGGAGGCTCGGGGCGCTACCGCGTCAGCCGCAGCTCGTTTCGCCGCGAGGGGCGGCCGCATCGTCTGCTCGTGCTCTCGGACGTGACGCGCGAGCTGCGCGCCGAAGAGCTCGCCGCCTGGCAACGGCTGGTGCGCGTGCTCGGCCACGAGCTCAACAATTCCCTCGCGCCGGTCAAATCGCTCGCCGGCAGCATGCGCTCGCTCGTCGACTCGAAAGAGCGTCCAAGCGACTGGCAGCAGGACATGGCCGAGGGCCTGAGCGTCATCGAATCGCGCGTGGACGCCCTGAGCCGCTTCACCGCTTCTTATACGCGCTTGGCCAAGTTGCCCGAGCCGCGCTACGACCGGTTGAAGTCTCGAGCTGTTTGCGTCGGGTCGCGAAGCTCGAAACCGGCTCACGGTCGACGTCGAACCCGGGCCCGAAGCAGTCGTCGACGCCGACGCGGTCCAGATCGAGCAAGCGCTCATCAATCTCGTACGCAACGCCGCGGACGCCTCGCTCGAGACCGGCGGCGTGGTGCGCGCCGGTTGGCGCGTGCAAGGCGCGAAGCTCGAGATTTGGGTAGCGGACGAAGGGTTGGGCCTCTCGAATGACGCCAACCTCTTCGTGCCCTTCTTCTCGACCAAGCCCGGCGGTAGCAGGGATTGGGCTGGTGCTCTCGCGGCGGATTGCGGAGAGCCACGGCGGAACGTTGACGCTGGCGAACCGAGAGGAGGGCGGGGGTGCGTGGCGACGCTGGCGCTGCCCGCGAACGGGGCCGGGAAGGTCTAAATCCATCGCCGCCTCGCGCCGCGGCGTCGGCGCTCGGTGGCGCCCTTCCCCTCGAGGATCTTGGCGCGGGATTTGGCAATGCGCGAGATCCGTGTCTCTGGCTTCTTCGCCGAATTGAGCAGAATCACATAGCTCTTCTGCCGGCCCGGCGTCAGATTGCGGAACGACTCGGCGAGCTCGGGATCGGAATCCAGCGCCTCGGTCAACTCTTCCGGCAGCTCGATCTCGCCTTTTTCCTTGGGCGGCTTGACGCCGGCTTCCACGTAGCCAATCGCTTCCTTCAAATAGGACCCGATGATCGGCTCCATCTTCGCCACTTGGGCATTGTCTGTGAAGCGGATCATGTCGGCGTGGCGGGTATTCGGCCCCTGCTTTTCCAGGACGCCTTTCGGATCTTTCATCAAGGCGGCGTTGAAGAAGGTGAGGCGGAAGTCTCCGCGAAAAGCGCCGATGATCGCGATGTTACGATCGCTGTGCATATAGCAGGGGTGTCCCCACTTGACCGTCTCGACCAACCCGGAATCGAGACAGATCCGGCGGAGATCGGCCAGGCGGCTCCATTGGCGCGTCGAGCAATCCGGGGTCGCGAAACGCTCACAACGCCCGCATCCAAGCGTAAAGAAATCCTCGATGTTGGTGATCACTTGATGCCCGCCTGCCGGAAGCTTCATTTCATTCTAGGCAGGGCAGTCGCCCTTGGCGTCCCGGGAGTGGGACGCGCGGGTTACTGGATCGGGCGAACTGTCGGCGGAACTCTTCCTCGCCGTTTTCGCGTGAAGTACAATCCTAGTCAGCAAGTTGAGCCCCTGAACGTCTTCTGGCGCCCGGCGTGCTCCCTTCCAGGACAAACCTGTATGGACATTCAACGCAAGGACTTGGCGCGCAAGCAGAAGATTCGGCGAGTCCTCTATTTCGCCGTCGCGCTGCTCGCCATGGGCGCGATCACCTACGGCGTCTCGAAGCTCGAACCCGCCGCGCCCACAGTCGAAGCTTCCGTCGTCTTTCCCGATACCGTCGAGCGCGGCGACATGACGATCGATGTACGCGGTCTCGGCACGCTCGTGCCTGAGGAGATCGTGCTCATTCCCGCGCGGGACGAAGGCCGCGTCGAGCGCCGCTATCTGCAAGCCGGCATGGCCGTCGAGCCCGACACCGTGCTCATCGAGCTGAGCAACCCCAGCTCGATCAAGCCGTGTTCGACGTGCAGACCGAGATTGAGGCCGCCAAGGCCGAGTACGCCGACCTCGAAGTGCAACTCGAGACGCAGCGGCTCGACCAAGCGGCCACGGCGGCGCAAGTGCGCGGCGAATACGAGAAGGCGAAGGCGCAGTATGCGGTCGACAAGGAGCTGTACGACGAGGGCTTATCCTGTCACGCTCGCGCATCACAATGGAGCAGCTCGCCACGCAGGTCAAGATTGAAGAAGAGCGGCTGGAAGTGCGCAAGAAGGCCGTCGCGGCGCAGCTCGCCGCAAGAAGCTGCGCATCCAGCAACAGGAGCGCTTGCTCGACCTGCAGAAGGAAAAGCTTGCCCGCCTCAAAGTCCGCGCAGGCATTCGCGGCGTCCTGCAGCAGATGGAGGTCGAGGTCGGCCAGCTCGTAACGCCGGGCACGGTGCTCGCGCGCGTCTCCGACCCGCGCCGGCTCAAGGCGGCTACGCATCGCCGAGACCCAGGCCAAGGACATCAGCGTCGGCCAGAAGGCCCTGATCGACACGCGCAGCGAAGTCATCGACGGCGAGGTCATTCGCGTCGATCCGGCCGTGCTCGACGGCACCGTGACGGTCGACGTTCGCCTCGAAGGCGACCTGCCGAGCTATCTGCGGCCCGACCTGAGCGTCGACGGCCGCGTGATTCTCGACCACCTGGAGAACGTGGTCAAGGTCGGCCGGCCCGTCTATGCGCAACGCGACGGTAACGTTTCTTTGATTCCGCAAGGAACCTGACGGCATTCACGCCGTACGTGTTCCCGTAACGGTCGGACGCACGTCCGTCAACGAGATCGAAGTTCTCGATGGCTTGGCGCCCGGCGACGAAGTGATTCTCTCCGACATGTCCCAGTGGGACGAGTACGACCGCATCCGCTTGCAATGACGATTCTGAGGAGCGCTGAACGATGAGCGACAACCCACAAGCTTTGATCGAGCTCAAGGGCGTAAAGAAGGTCTTTTTTGCCGACGAAATCGAGACGCATGCGCTCTCGAACATCCACTTGCAGATCGAGCGCGGCGAATACGTCGCGATCTCGGGGCCGTCCGGCTGCGGCAAGTCGACGCTGCTGTCCATCCTGGGGCTGCTCGATACGGCCACCGAAGGGCAGCACCTACTCAAGGGCGACCCCGTCGAGAGCCTCTCCGCCAGCCAGCGCGCGAAGGTGCGCAACCGCGAGATCGGTTTCATCTTCCAGGCGTTCAACCTGATCGGCGACTTGAACGTGTACGAGAACGTCGAGCTGCCGCTGACCTATCGCGGCATGGGCTCGAAGGAGCGCAAGGAGCGCGTGGAGCAAGCTCTCGAGCGGGTCTCGATGGCGCACCGCATGAAGCACTACCCCGCGCAGCTCTCCGGCGGCCAACAGCAGAGAGTCGCCGTAGCGCGAGCGCTCGTCGGCGACCCCTCCATCCTGCTCGCCGACGAGCCGACGGGCAACCTCGACTCCAAGAACGGCGAGGCCGTGATGGACCTGCTGCGCGAGCTCCATCGCAACGGCTCGACCATCTGCATGGTGACCCACGACACCCGCTACGAGCGCTACGCCGACCGCACGATTCATCTCTTCGACGGCCAAGTGCTCAGCGAGGAAGAGGCCGCGGCGCGTGCCGAAGCCGAGGTTTCCTAATGCCGCTTTCGCCGCTCTCCAAGGTGGGTACGACGCAATGACGCGTTCGCTGAGATTGGCCGTGCGACGTTTGTTTCGCGCGCCCTTGTACTCGCTGTCCGTGTGCGCGGCGCTGGCGCTCGCGGGAGCGGCGCTCACGGCCACGGGCGTGATCGCTTACGGGATCTTGCTCTCTCCCCTGCCCTACGAGGAGCCCGCGGAGTTGGTCTTCCTCCAGCGCCAGAGCATTCGAACCGGCGACAACCTCAACTTCACTCCCGCCGATTTTCTCGACGTGGCGCAACAATCGCGCACGCTCGAGTCCGTGGCCGCGGCGGGCGCTTGGTCGCCGGTGATTACGGGCATCGACGCCGCCGCGGAACGCCTGCGCGGAGCCCGCGTCAGCGGCGAACTGCTGCCCATGCTCGGGCGCCGCGCCACAGTCGGCCGCATCCTCGATCCAAGCGACGACACCCCCGAGGCCACGCCGGCGGCGGTCATCAGCGCACGTCTCTACCAACGCATGTTTGGCGGAGACCCGGCAGCCATCGGGCGCCAGGTTCGCCTCGACGGCCAGATGTTCACCATCGTCGGCGTGATGCCCGCTGGCTTCGAATTCCCGACCTTCTGGAACACCGGCGTCGACATTTGGGCCCCCCTGCGCTGGACGACCGCCGAAGCGAGCTCACGGAATGCCGCCTGGCTGCGAGCGTTTGGGCGTTTGGCGCCGGGGACGACGCCCGGTCAGGCGCAGGCGGAAATCCAAACCATCAGCGAAGCCCTGCGCGCGCAGTTCCCGGATACCCACGCCGACCGTGGCGTGTCATTGCTCGGCCTGCAGGAGCAAACCGCTCGAGAAGTCCGTCCGACGCTGACCGCGCTAGCCGCCAGCGCGCCTTGCTGTGGTTGTTGGCCATCGTCAACCTGACCGCCCTGGCAGTGGTGCGCGCGACGGGCCGGTCCACTGAAACCGCCGTGCGGCGGGCGCTCGGCGAGTCGCGTTCACGGAGTTTCGGACAAGAGGCCCTCGAAAGCGGTCTTTTGGCAATCGCAGGCGCGGCGCTCAGCGCCTTTCTGGGATACGCCGCCATCCGAGTGCTCGCATCGAGCGCGCCTGGCGATATCGGCTTCCTCGTTTCGCGTTGGCACGAAATTCCATTCGCGGGCTGGATGCTGGTCGCTACTCTCGTCCCCGCCGTCGCGGCGACTACGGCCTTGGCGGCCGCGGGAGCCATGGCTTTCGTAGGCGCGCCGCTGGTCGAGCGCCTTCGGGCGCGCGCCGACGCCGGCGGTTCGCCGCGATCGGCCGCGCTCCGCAGCTTGCTGACCGGCGGCGAGATCGCCCTTGCGGTCGCCTTGCTTGCCGCCGCCGGCTTGGTCGGCCGCAGCTTGATGAAACTTTCCGCTATCGATCCCGGCTTCCGGCCGGATCGCGTGACGACGGCGGTCGTGCCTGTGACGGGGTCCTCGTTCGGAGACGAGGCGCACAAGGCGGGTTCTACCGCAGCTGCTGGAACGGCTGAAAGCGGCGCCGGGCGTCGAAAGCGCCGCACTGGTCAACCACGTCCCGCTCGTCGGCGACCTTTGGGGCTATGGCTATCTGGTCGAGGGCGAGCCGCTTCCCGCGCCCGGCACGGATCCGAACGTCGCGTTCCGTGTCGCCAGTCCGGAATACTTCCAAACCATCGGCGCGACCTTGCTCGCCGGACGCCCCTTCACATCGGCGGATGACCACGATGCGCCGCTCGTAGTCGTCGTCAACGAGACGTTTGCAAGAAAGCACTTCGCGGGCGTCGAGCAATCCATCGGCAAGCGCGTGCGTCTCAGCGGCGACGGCGAGCCCTGGCGCGAGATCGTAGGCGTCACCGCCGACCTGCAACTGCACCAGTGGGCCTACGTCGGCACGGAGATGTTCTTCCCGCTGGAACAAGAATCAAGCTTCCGCGACGATCCGGCGCCGCAATATGCCTTGACCGTCGTCCTGCGTTCCACAAGCGGCAGCGCCGCCCAGCAGTTGCGCCGGATCGTGACAGACCTCGACCCGACGATTCCCGTGGACCGCGTAGTCACGATGGAAGCCGCGGTCGATCAAGCGCTCTGGCAACCGCGCGTGACGGCGTGGGTCATGGGCGCATTCGCAATCCTGGCGCTCGCGCTCGCCGGCATCGGCGTATACGGAACGGCGGCGCAAACGGCGGCGAGGCGACGCGCGGAGTTTGGCGTACGCATGGCGCTGGGCGCCACGCGGCGAGACTTGCTGGCTCTGGCTGTGGGCCGCAGCATGCGCTTCATTACCGCCGGAGTGGCGGTTGGTCTCGCGCTGGCGTGGGGCCTGTCGGGCCTGCTGCGCGACCTGTTGTACGAAGTGAGCGCGACGGACAGCTTGGCGTTTGCGGGCGCCTGCGGACTGCTGGCGCTCACGGGTCTGCTGGCGAGCTATTTGCCTGCGAGACGCGTCGCGGCGATCGACCCGGCGACGGCGCTGCGGCAAGACTGACGCCGCGTCCGCGCCTTGCCATGGGGGCGTGCTCGGCGATGCAACCGTGCCGCGGGCGGAAGCCCGCGGGTTTGGGGAGCGCCACGGCAAATACCGCGGGCTTCCGCCCGCGGCACGGTTGCACAGCGCAGGAAAACGATAAGGAAGACGACGATGAGCCTGCTACAAGACATCCGCTACGGCGCCCGCATGTTGGCCTCCAAGCCCGGCGTCACCGCAGCCGCCGTGCTCTCGCTCGCGCTTGGGGTGGGCGCCAACTCGGCTGTCTTCAGCTTGATCGACGCCATGATGCTCAAGGGCCTGCCCGGCGTGGAATCGCCTCAGGAGCTCGTAATCTTGGGCGATGGGCGCAGCCGCGGCATCGCCGTCAGCGATGAGCCGGTCGTGGCGATGTTCTCCTACCCGCGTTACCGCCAACTACGTGACGGCGCCAAGACGCTGACCGCCCTGGCCGCGATTGGCTCGCTCGACTGGACGGCCTACCTCCGCCGCGGCGGCGAAGAGAGTCCCACCGCGGCGCGGACGCGGCTGGTGAGCGGCGAGTACTTCGCCATGCTCGGGGTCCAGCCTGCGCGCGGCCGGCTGCTGAACGGCGAGGACGACCGGACGACGGGCGGGCATCCGGTGGCGGTGCTCGACTACGGCTACTGGCAGGAGCGCTTCGGAGCAGACCCGGCGGCCGTGGGCTCGGCCGTCGTGCTGAACGAACGGCCATTCACGATCGTTGGCGTGGCGCCGGAGAGCTTTGGCGGCGAACGGCTCGGGCAGAGGCCCGACATCTACGTTCCGCTGATGATGCAGGCGGAGGTGATGCGCGACGACGTATTCCTCGATCGCCCGGACTGGTCCTTCCTGCATTTGATGGGGCGCTTGAGACCTGGTACAAGCCTCGACCAGGCGCAAACCGAGTTGGCGACCCTGTGGCGCTCGATGATGGAGCAGGAAGGCGGCGAGCAGCCGAGCGAGGCCTGGACTCGCGGCATGGAGCGCGCGGCGATGACGCTGCAGCCGGGCTCGAACGGCTACTCCGGCCTTGGCCGCCTGAAGGACCCCCTATGGCTGCTGTTGGGCGTGACGACCCTGGTGCTGCTGATCGCGTGCGCGAACGTGGCCAATCTGCTGCTGGCGCGCGGGGCGTCGCGGACGCGCGAGATGGGCGTGCGGGTCGCGCTGGGCGCAGACCGTACGCGGCTGTTCACCCAGATGCTGGTGGAGAGCCTGTTGCTCGCCGCGCTGGCCGGCGTGGCCGCGGCGTTGTTCGCGCTTTGGAGCCGCGAAGCGCTTCTGTCGATGACCTCGACGAGCGCGCGAGCGCTGAGCCTGGCGCCCGGTCTGGATTGGCGCATTCTGAGTTTCACCGCACTGGTGGCGCTGGCGACGGGGCTGCTGTTTGGCGTGGCGCCGGCGTGGCGAGCGGGCAAGACGAACGTCTCCGGCGCGATGCGTGGCGGCGGACGCGGAACGCTCGGCGCGGGCGGAGGCCGGCTGCGCACGGCGCTGGTGGTCGGGCAGGCGGCCCTGTCGCTGCTGTTGCTGTTTGGCGCGGGTCTGTTTGTCCTGAGCTTGGGCAAGCTGGCGCGGGCCGATGTCGGCTTTGCGCGCGAATCGCTGCTCTCCATCGCGATCGATCCGCGCGGGGCCGGGCTGGAGCAGAGCAAGCAACCGGAGTTTGCGCGGCGTTTGATTGCGGCGGTCGAGGCTGTCCCGGGCGTTTCCTCGGCTGTGATGCTGCAACAGCAGATCGTCAACTACGGCGGCTACTCGAGCTCCATCGAAATTCCCGGCTACGAAGCCGCCCCGGGGGAGGACATGGACGCGCGCATGTTCTTCGTGACTCCAGGCTACTTCGAGACCGTCGGCACTCCGCTGGTGGCTGGACGAACCTTCGGGCCGGAAGACGCAGAGGGGTCCACGCCGGCCGTGATCGTGGATGAGGTCTTTGCGGAGAGATTCTTCGCGGGGGACGACGCCTTGGCGAAGACGATCCAGTTCGATGGCGACGTCGGGATGGTTCCCGTGGCGGGGCTTGCGTCGACCGCAAAGCTCAACAACGTGCGGGAGGAGGCGCGGCCCACGGTCTACGTCTCCGCCTATGCGTATCCGCAGTTCCTGAATGCGGTCACGGTGCGCGTGAACGGCGACCCGGCGGCGATCGCGGGAGCGGTGAGGCGCGCGATCGCCAAGACCGAGCCGCGGCTGCCGATCAACGACGTGACGACGGTGGAGAAGCGGCTGGCGGATCAGGCGGCGGGCGACCGAATGCTGTTGCGGCTGATCTCGGGTTTCGGCGTGTTGGCGCTGCTGTTGGCGGCCGTGGGTCTCTACGGCATGCTGAGCTATCGCGTGGCGGGGCGTACGAGTGAAATCGGCGTGCGAATGGCGGTGGGCGCGGATCGCCTCGACGTGCTGCGGCTGGTGCTTAAGGAAGGGCTGCTACTGGCCGGCGGCGGCGTGCTGCTGGGCGTGCTCGTTGCCCCGTTTGCCGCGATGGCGGTGCGGGCGCTGCTCTTCCAGCCAGAGCCCTGGAACGTCTTGGCGCTCGGCTCGGCAGCCACACTGCTGCTTGTCGTCGCTGCCCTCGCCGCGCTCGCGCCTTCGCTGCGCGCCGCGCGGCTCGATCCCGTAACCGCCCTGCGCGAAGAGTAGAAAACCGAGAAAGCCATGATTCGACTGCGAGATCTAGAAAAGTCCTACTCCGCCGGCTTCGGCAAGACCTACGTGCTGCGCCAGGTGAACCTCGACATTCAGGAGGGCGAGTTCGTCACCATCATGGGCCCGTCCGGCGCCGGCAAGTCGACCCTGCTCGGCATCCTGGGCATGCTCGACGGCGAGTACGGCGGCGAGTTCTGGTTCCTAGATGAGCCCGTCCACAAACTCAAGCCCAAGCATCGCGTCGAGCTCAACAAGCGCTACATCGGTTTCGTCTTCCAGGCCTATCACCTGCTCGACGACTTGACGGTCTACGAGAATCTCGACGTGCCGCTGAGCTACCGCGACATTGGACGCAAGGAGCGCGCCGCGCTCGTCGGCGACACCCTCGACCGCTTCCACATCGTCGGCAAGAAGGACCTCTTCCCTCGCCAACTCTCCGGCGGCCAGCAGCAGCTCGTCGGCGTGGCGCGCGCCGTCAGCGCGAACCCGCGCCTCATCCTCGCCGACGAGCCGACCGGCAACCTGCACTCGGCGCAAGGCGAGGAAATCATGGAGCTGTTCACCAAGCTCAACCAGGAAGGCGTGACGATCATCCAAGTGACGCATTCAGAAAGAACGCCGAGTACGGCACGCGCATCATCGACCTCAAGGACGGCTGGGTGGTCAGTGACCGCCCCACCGCTCGCGCGGCGGCCTTGAGCGGGGCGGCGCCTGATGCGCCAGGCCCTGCGCACGTTGGCGCGCGACAAGGCGTTCACGGCGTTCTCCATCGGCATGCTCGCGCTTGGCATCGGGTCCGTCACGGCCATATTCTCGATCGTCAACGCCGTCGTGTTGCGCTCGTTGTTTCCCCGCCCGGAAAGACTGTTCGCCATCGACGAAGTCGTGCCAAAGCTCGCCGCGCAGTATCCGGCGGAGGCCTTTCCAGTCAACGGCCGCCACTTCGACGAGTGGCGCGCGTCCTGCACGGTCTGCGAAAGCATCGGGCTAGCGAGCGCGCAAGGCGGGGGCGGCAACCTCACAGGCGACGGCCCGCCCGAACGAATCTCGTTGCTGCGCGTCAGCCATGACCTGTTGCCCACCCTGGGAGTGAGCCCCGCTCTGGGCAGAGACTTTCTGCCCAGCGACGACGAGCAGGGTGCGCCGCCGGTGCTTCTGCTCACGGATGCCTTCTGGCGCCGGCGCTTTCAGGCCGACCCTTCGATCGTCGGCCAAGACATCCGCCTCGACGGCCAGCCGCGGACGGTGATCGGCGTGCTGCCGCCAAGCTTCGCGCTCAAAGGCGGCGACTACCTGCACGAGTTCCGCACGCTCGACCGGCCCTACGATGCGCTCGTCCCGCTACGCCTGCGCTACGGAGCCATCCGGCCCTACGGCAACTTCAACTTCGGCGCCGTCGTCCGGCTCGAGCCTGGTGCAACGCCCGCGCAAGCCGCAGAGCAGATGAACGTCGCCCTGCGTCCTTTCGTCGAGGAGTTCGATTCGGAGATGTCCGTTCGCCTCCGTCAGCTCGACGAAGCCGTCTTGGGCTCGACATCCAAGGCGCTCTGGATGTTCCTCGCCGCGGTTAGCGGCGTTTTGCTGATCGTCTGCGTAAACTTGGGCAACCTCATGCTCGCCCGGGCCGAACGCCGCACGCGCGAGGCTGCTGTCCGGCGCGCTCTCGGCGCCACGACCGCACATCTACTGTGCCAGGCCTTGCGCGAGACCGTCATCCTGACGCTTCTCGGCGCCGTCGCCGGACTCCTTTGCGCCTACTGGGCAGTCGAGGCGGCGCTGGGCCTCGCTCCGCCGGATACCCCGCGGCTTGCCGATGTCCACATCGACGCTCAAGCGCTCGCATTTGCTATCGGCATCGCCGCGCTCGCGGGCCTGTTTACAGGTATCATTCCAGCACTACGGTTCAGCCGGGGCCGCCTCGCGAGCGGCCTACGCGATTCGCATGCGACCTCGACCGTATCGTCCCATCGAGCCCGTAGCGTTCTCGTCTCGGTCGAAGTCGCCCTGAGCGCCGCATTGCTCGTCATCGCGGGACTGGCCGGAACGGCATTCTTCCGCCTGATGAGCGTCGAGCGCGGATTCGTCACAGAAAACGTCTTGGCGTTCGACTTGACCTTGCCGCGCCAAGATTACCCCTACCCACAGGGCGGCCGATTCCACGAAGCGCTGCTCCCGCGGTTGCAAGGCCTTCTAGGCGTCCGCTCCGTCGGCCTCACCACCAAGATTCCGCTCGAAGGCTCCACATCGGTCGACGGAGTCGTGCGCGAAGACTCGACACAGCGCAAAGAAGAACGCATCCAGGCGGAATACCGCTTCGTCAGCGCCGACTATTTCTCAGCCATGGGAGTGCCGCTGATCACCGGGCGTCTGCTGACGCCACAGGATCGCGAGCGGCCCGCGGCGGTCATCTCCGAGTCCGTCGCGCGCCAAGTTTGGCCCGGCGAAAGCCCGCTCGGCAAGCGCTTCCTCACAGGTTCGGCGGACGACCGGCCGAAAGAGGTCGTCGGCGTGGTAGGCGACGTGCGAACCACCGGTCTCGACAAGGACTCGATGCCCATCGCATACCTCTCCTACTGGCAGAGACCTCTCGACTCAGTCAGCTACGCCGTGCGAACTGCGGGCGACCCGCTGCTGCTCACGGCGTCCATTCGAGAAGCCGTCCAGGCCGTCGACCCCGCGATGCCGGTCGTCAACGTCCGCACCATGGCCCAAGTCGTCGACGAATCCACGGCCTCGCAGCGCTTCCAGAGCTTGCTCGCCGCCGCGTTCGCGGCCACGGCGCTGTTGCTGGCTACGCTCGGCGTCTATGGCGTGGTGTCGTACGCGGTGGCGCGCCGAACGAACGAGATCGGACTCCGAATGGCGCTCGGCGCACGAGCGTTCGGCGTGCTCGGTATGATTCTGCGGCAAGGCATGCAGCCAGTGCTGTTCGGCCTCGCGGCGGGGTTGGCCGCGGCCCTAGCGGCGGGACGCTTGCTGGAAAGCCTGCTGTTTGAGATCAGCCCGCGCGACCCTCTGGTTTTCGCGGCCGTCGCCCTACTGCTGCTCGCCGCCGGGACCCTGGCCTGCTACTTCCCTGCCCGCCGGGCCGCCCGCATTGACCCGATGACTGCTTTGAGGAACGAATGACCATCACCAGCTCCCTACGCGATGTGCGCCTGGCTATCCGCTCGTTGGCCCACGCCCCGGGTTTTACGCTCGCCGCTGTTTTGACGCTTGCGCTCGGCATCGGCGCGACCACGGCCATCTTCTCTCTGGTGGACCAAGTCACCCTCCGCAAGCTCGAAACTCCGGAAGCCGATCGCCTCGTCCTCCTGCGTTGGCAGGGCTCCTGGTGCTGCTCGAACACCGGCGACGCCGCTTGGTCTTACCCGTGGTACGAAGACCTACGTGACCGCAACGAGGTCTTCGAAGAGCTCATCGGGCGTTATTCCATGCCGGCCAGCTTCGGGTTCGCGGGCGAATCCGACCGCGTCCAACTCGAGCTCGTCACCGGAAACTACTTCCGCACCCTCGGCCTGCTGCCACAAACCGGCCGCCTGATCGGAGTCGACGACGACGTCACCCCCGACGGCCACCCCGTCGCTGTCCTCAGCCATGAAACTTGGCGCGACCGCTTCAACTTCGACCCGGAGGTCGTCGGCAAGCAAGTCCGCATCAACGACCGCACTTTCGACGTGATCGGCGTGGCGCCGGAGGGTTGGCGTGGCATGGGCTTCGGCGAGCCCGCGGACCTGTTCGTGCCCGTCGCAATGAAGAAAGCGCTGTCGCCCGGCTGGATGGGCGGGTATGACTTGGAGGCGCGCCGCAGCCGCTGGATGCAAGTCTTCGGCAAGCTCAAACCCGGCGAAACGCTGGCAACAGCCCAAGCCGCCATGGCGCCCCTGTTCGCCTCCCTCATCGAGTACGACCTGACAACGCCCGACATGACCACTGACGCCTATGCGCGCGACCAGTTCCGCAAGGCGCGCCTTCTGCTGCAACCCGGCGCGCAAGGCGTCTCGCGCACACGCGACATGGCCCGCGTCCCGCTCTGGACGCTCATGGGCATGGTCGGATTGCTACTGCTCATCGGCTGCGCGAATGTCGCCAACCTGATGATCGCCCGTGCAACCGCGCGCCGCCGCGAGATCGCCGTTCGCTTGGCTCTGGGCGCTGGACGCGGGCAGATCGTCCGGCAGCTCATGACGGAGAGCCTGATCCTCGCGGCGCTGGGCGGAGCGCTTGCGCTCGTCATTGCCGCATGGACGACCGGCTTCATCGTCCAAATCCTGCCTTCTGATGGCGTCGCGGAGCAGATCACATCCCAACCCGACTACCGTATACTGGCGTTCGCCGCCGCAGTGTCACTGTTCACCGCCCTGCTGTTCGGCCTGCTCCCAGCGGTGCAGTCGTTCAACTTCGGAGTGGTCGCCGCGCTCAAGGATCAGGCCGGCGCCATCGCCGGCGGACACGCCACGCTCCGCAAGGCGCTCGTCAGCGCGCAGGTGTTCCTATCACTCGTCCTGCTGATCGGCGCGGGGCTCTTCTGGACGACCCTGCGCAACCTGCGCGACTCCGACCCAGGATTCGAAACCGCCGGAAACCTCGTCTTCGCCATTGAGCCTCAGACGAGCGGCTACGACAACGAGGGCAGCCGCCAATTGCTCAGAACGCTGCAACAAAGGCTGGGATCGTTGCCCGGCGTCCGCGGCGCCTCCTACTCGCTCGTCCGGCTGCTGTCAGGCAACGAGTGGGACCACAACGTGGACGTCCAAGGCTACGAAGAGCAACCCGGCGAGAACGTCAACACGCACTTCAACGCCATCTCCCCGGCTTTTTCGCCACCTCGACACGCCCTTGCTCAGAAGGCCGCGAGTTCCGCGACTCCGACGCCGAGGGCGCGCCCCCTGTAGTGATCGTCAACGAAGCCTTCTCGCGCTATTACTTCGGCGACGGCTCTGCGCTCGGGCACATCGTCAGCTTCTGGGGCGAAGATCGCGAGATCGTCGGCGTGGTCCCGAACATCCGTTACGAAGAGATGCGCCAAGCGATCCCGCGCCAGTCTTCTCGCCCTACGCACAGATGGGTACGACGCTCGGCGCGCACATGCTGGTCCGGGCCGAAGGCGATCCCATGCAAATCGCCGGCGCGGTCCGCCAAGCCGTCCGCGAAATCGACGCCAACATCCCGATCTATGACGTGCGCGCCATGGACGTACAACTGGACCGAGACTGCTACCGAGAATGATCGCCACGTTCGGCATGGCGTTCGGCGTGGTGGCCGCCCTGCTCTCCGGCATCGGACTCTACGGCGTGATCGCCTTCAGCATGCAGCGCCGCACCCGCGAGATCGGCCTGCGCATCGCGCTTGGCGCACAACCGCGCAACGTCACCTGGCTCGCCATGCGCGAAGCCGTCACGCTGTTCGCCGTGGGAGCGGCGCTTGCCATCCCGGCCGCACTGGCGCTAGCGCGCCTGATCGAAGCGCAACTCTACGGAGTGACGCCCTTCGACCTCCGAACGCTCGCCGGCGCGGTCGTGTTGATGGCAACTGTCGCGGGCCTGGCGGCGCTAGTTCCGGCGCTACGCGCGGCCCGGACTCAACCAATGACCGCTCTGCGATTCGAGTAGTTTTAGGGGCACAGCATGCTGTGCCCGGGCTTCTTTCCCTACTCGTCCCAGAACTTGTCGCTCAAATACTTGTCCGCACCATCGCAGAACACCGTCACATAGACGCCTGGACCCGCCTTGCGCGCCACCTGAAGCGCCGCGACCACGTTCGCGCCCGCGGAAATGCCCACCAGCATCCCTTCCTCACGCGCCAGCCGCTTCACCATCCTGTAAGCGTCTTCAGTCTCGACTTCGATGTTGCGATTGGCCAGACCGGGGTCGTAGATCTCCGGCACCAACGCCGTCGCCATGTGCTTCAGTCCCTCCAGCCCATGGAAGCCCGTCGCCGGCTGCATCGAAATCAATTGGACATGCGGCGCCTTCTCGCGCAGATAGCGCCCCACGCCCATGAACGTGCCGCTCGTGCCCAACCCGGTGACGAAGTGCGTGATGCGACCATCAGTCTGCTCCCAGATCTCCGGGCCGGTCGAATGGTAGTGCGCCTGCCAGTTCGCCGGGTTGCCGTACTGGTCCGGGTAGAAATATTTCTCTGGGTGTCCGTCGTAGGCTTCGCGGCAGGCTTCGATGGCGCCGTCGGTCTGCTTGGACGGGTCGGTAAGGATCAGCTCGGCGCCGTAGGCTTTGAGGATCTTCTTGCGCTCCTCGCTCGCGTTGGCCGGCAGGAAGAGCTTCACCTTGTAGCCCCGCGCCGAACCGATCATCGCGTAAGCGATGCCCGTATTGCCGCTGGTCGCGTCAATGATGGTCTTCTGGGGCGTAAGCAGGCCGGCACGTTCGCCCTCGCGGATCATGTTCCAGGCCGGACGGTCCTTCACCGAGCCGCCGGGGTTGAAGTACTCCGCCTTGGCGTAGAGCTCGACGCCGGGCAAATCCGCCGCGACGCGCTGGAGCTTGAGCAGGGGCGTATTCCCGATCTGGCCGAGAACGGAAGTAGACTGCGACTGCGACGGCGCGAAGGTTTGACTCATGTCCGATTCGGGTAAACGTTCAGTTTATCGAAGCGCGGCCATCTTTTAGCTCCAACTCAGCCGTGTACGCTTCTCGATCTTCGCCTCGTCGAGCTCCATCCCGAAGCCAGGCCGGTCCGGCAGCTCCAGCTTTCCGCCCACGGGAACCGGCGGATGCTTGTCGAAGAAGTAGTAGCTCGCCATCTTCAGAATCAGAAACTCGACCAGCGGACACGTCATCGGCGACTGGCTGGCGACCACGTGCATCGCCGCGTGGACATTGTGCCCGTGCGGAATCACATGCGCATCGAAGGCCGAGCCCAGCGCGCAGATCTTCACCAGCTCGCTCACCCCGCCGCACCATTCCGGGTCGGCCTGCACCACCGAGATCGCCTGCGCTTCCAGGAAGTCCTTGACCTCCCAGCGCCCGTAAAAGTGCTCCCCCGTCGCGATGGGAATTGTGGTTTCCCGCGCGAGTTGGACGAAGCTGTCGAGCTTGTCGACATGGAACGCCTCCTCGAGCCAGCGCGGGCGGTATTGCTCGACGGCCGCGCACCACGCCATGGCGTAGTTCAGGTCCCAGCCCATGAAGGCGTCGAACATCAGATCGACCTCCGGGCCCACGGCTTCCCGCAATACGCGGACGAGCTCGATGTTCTTCTCCAGGCCCGCGGCTCCGTCGCCCGGCCCATAGGCGAGGAACCATTTCTGGTGGCGAAAGCCCTGCGCTTCAGCTCCGTCGCACGTTTGCCGGCGAGCTCGAGCTCCACCGACGAGCCCGTCGAGCCATAGACCGTCGCCTTCTCGCGCGTCGGGCCGCCGAGCAACTGGTAGACCGGGGCCTCGAAGTAGCGCCCGCGCAAATCCCACAGCGCATTGTCGAGCGCGGAAATGCCCATCATGAAGTGGCTCGCGCGCGAGTGGCGATTCGAGCGAAAAAGCTGATCCCACCGCGTCTCGACGGCCAGTGCATCCTGGCCGATCACCAACTGCTTGAGCTGCCGATCGACCACCACGCAGGCCTCGGCATCGACCGGACCGTAGAGGCCCTCTACTCCCTGGGCCGTCTTGATGACCAAATACCGCGCCGTCCGCCGAATGGTTCCGTGTTTGGCCGTCGGCGGCTCGTGGTAGACCGGCGGCCGGAGCTCCGCGTAGACGTGCGACGGCTGGACCTGGTGTTGCCGGCTGACCCCCGCTTCACCTCCTCCGTCCCTTCGAGCTGCCAGATTTCGACATCGGTGATGGGCACGCTTGCCTTGAGCCAAGGCGAGGGCGGGCGCGGACAGGGCGGCGAGGAGCGACGAACCATGGCCGGAATTGTAGTGAATTCCCCCAGCCACGATGCTGAAAAGCCTTCGCGCATGTTGCATCTGGACTGCGAGACCCGTCTTAATCAGAGCTGGAGGCGCTTGTCTGCACCATGTCGGATACGGCAGTACGCCACGTCGGCGAAGATTTCCTGACCATTCCCACCGGTTCCAGGGGACTCTCATCTCCAGCAAACGGTTGACGCCGGAGGGCATCGACGAAGTGCGCGAGCTGTTGCTCGAGCTCGGACCACGCCGAATTCCCCTACCAGGTTGGCCAAAGCGTGGGAGTGGTCGCCTCGGACGAGCACATCCGCCTTTTCAGCGTTGCGGATCTGCCGGATACAGGACCGACCGGGATGGCCCGCATCCGGATTTGCGTCAAACGCATCGGGCAGGCTTCGAGTTCCTGTGCGACCTCAAACCCGGCGAGCAGGTCACGCTCACCGGCCCGCACGGCCTGCCCTTCGAAGTCTTCGAGGATCACACCGCCAACCTGATCCTGTTTTGCACCGGCACGGGCATCGCGCCGTTTCGCGCCTTCGTCAAGTATCTCTACGAGAAGGTGCCGGACTGGACAGGGCCGGTCTGGCTCTTCTACGGCGCGAAGAATCCGCTCGAAACGCTCTATATGAACGATGAGCAGGACGACTTCGCCAACTATTACGACCTCGATTCGTTCGTCGCCTTCAAGGCCCTGGGGCCGAACCCACGCTGGCCGGACTCGATCCCCTGGGACCGCGCGCTCGACGCGCGCGCCGACGAGCTGCTCGCAGCCTTCTCGACTCGCCCAACACGCGTGTCTCGGCCGGTCCGGCGAAGATGTGCGCGACGAGCTCGACGAAGTGTTCGCCGAGCGATTGGGCTCAGCCGAGGAATGGCGCCACCGGCGCGAAGAGTTAGCCGCCGAAGGTCGCTGGGTCGAACTGCTCTACTAAGCCAGGCGTCGCCCCTAAAAGCGGCGGTGCAGAAAACAGCCCCGCATGAAGTGGGCTGAAGACCCGCGTCCCTGCACGTTGTGGCGCAAACGGCCACGTTTGCCGCGTCGCGAGTCATCGCGACGGCGCTTTTCGGTCACGATGACTCATGCCGCGGCGGTCCAAGCGACACCCTCAATCCCGCCTTCGCCCACCGACTCCGGCCACTTCGCGAGAAGTCCATGCAGCGCAAACGGCGACGTCATCGAGGCCGCAGCGCAAGCGAGCACAAGGCCGCCATAGAGCGCGTCCGAAATCGCCGAGGGGCCCATGCGGTGCCCTACCTGCGCGGTCAGCAATGCGATCTCAGCCCGAGGCGCCATGCTGATGCCCAAGACTGTCGCACTCTCTTCCACCCTTCGCGAAACACCAACGGGAACCCTGCGCCGAAGAACTTACCCACAACCGCCGCGACATACAACACTACCCCCACGCCTGCGGCCGAACCGAGCGCCCGCGGGTCGAAGCCAAAGCCGATGTTGAGGAAGAAAAACGGCGTGAACAGCGCGTAGATCGTTGAAAACCCGGCTTCGAGCTTCACCGCCTCCGGGTCGCGGCTGAACATCAAACCTGCGAACAACGCGCCCACGGCAACCGAAATGCCCAGCCACCCTGCGAGAGGGCGGCAATTCCGAACCCCACGCCCACGAGCACCAGCGGATCCGGCGCGCGGCGGAAGCGCGCGAAGAACTCCGATAATCTCTTCTCGAGGAACGCCGAGAACACCAGCAGCCCGCGACGAACACAACCAGCTTGAGCGAAAGCGCGCCGACCGCATGGGTCGCCGCCGTAAACGCCTCCGGCCCCACCGTTCCCGCGGCCAACGCTGGCGTCACGCTCAAGGCAATCAACAGCAACACCACAGCGGAGAGGTCGTCCAGCTCGGCCACGTCGAGCAGAATGCGCCCGACCTTGGTGTTCATCGCGCCCTCGTCTTCCCAGACCGATACGGAAATGCCCACGGAAGTCGCCGACAGCGCCACGCCCACGAAGATGGACGGCGCCAGCCCAAAGCCCAGCGCCCGCGCCGCGAAGAAGCCCACGGCGCTCGAAACCACCACGTCCGACACCCACCCATGCGCGCGGCAGCACTTCGAGCAAGGCCGTCAAATTGCTCGACAGTCCGACGTGGAACAGCAGCGACGCGACGCCGAGTTGCCCGAGGAAGTCGAGCGTCGCAACCGACTGAACGTTGAGGAAGTGGTAGTGCTCAGCGCACGCAGGGCAAGCCCGACGAACAGGCCCACCACGGCCGGCAGCTGCAGTTTCTGCATGCCGAGCTTGACCCAAATCGCAGCCAGCACGAGCAGACTAACAACGAGCAAAAAGAGCGGGAGCGCTGGATGTATCCTGGGGCATACGCGCCTCGGCACGACCACTCTAGCAATCCGGCGCCCCGTGCAACCGACCCCTTTGGACATGTACCTCAACGTCGCTGCGGATTTGCTGATCGCGCTCGCCCTCGGCCTCTGGTCGGAGCAGCGAGAGTGGAGCAAGAGCCGCGTGGCGGGGGTGCGCACTTTTCCGCTCATCACGCTCTTCGGGGCGCTCAGCGCCATCCTCGCCGGCCACTTTGGCGGCTGGACGATCGCCGCCGGCCTGCTCGCCCTGGCCGCAATGCTGGCGATGGCTGACGCCGCTGCGCAGCGGCGACTCGGACTCGGGGCTGACGACGGAAATCTCCTTGGCGATGTTCGGGGTGGGCGGTATCGCGATGGTCTTGCCGGCGCTCATCGCCACCGGCTCCGTGGCCGTGCTGTTGCAGTACAAGCAACAGTTGCACGGCTTCGTCGCGCGCATCGAAGAAGCCGACCTGCGGGCTGTCGCGCGACTGGCGCTCATCGGCTTGGTCATCCTGCCCGCACTGCCGGACATCGCCTACGGGCCTTTCGGCGTGCTGAATCCGTTCCGGGTTTGGCTGATGGTGGTGCTGATTGTCGGCATCAGTCTGGCGGCTTACGCGGCCTACCGGATGCTCGGGGCCCGCGCCGGCGGATGGACGGCGGGGGTGCTGGGCGGGCTGATCTCGAGCACGGCCACCACGGCCAACTACGCCCAGTCCTCCCGAGAGGACCAACATCGCAACCTCGGCGGCGCTGGCGATCATCGTCACCGCGTCCGCAGTCGTGTTTGCCCGGGTATTGGCCGAAATTGCCATCGTGGCGCTCGATGTATTGCTGCAAACCGGCGGGCGCCTGGGCCTGATGCTGGCCTTGATGGCGGGGATGGCGTTCGTCTGCCAGCGACGCTCTTTCCCCGCCGAGGAAGCGCTGGCGGCGGCAGGTCCGCCGTCGGGATTCGCACAGCTCTGCTCTTCGGCGGGTTGTACGCGCTGAATCCCGTTGGCGGTGGCCTTCGCCAAGACCTTACTTTGGCAACCGCGGGTTGTATGTCGTGGCGGCTCGGGGCTGACCGACATGGACGCCATCACCTTGTCGACGGTTCAGCTCATCCAGTCCGGCCATTTGCAGGCATCCGTGGGCTGGACTGATCCTGGTGGAGCGCTGGCGAACTCGGGTTCAAGGCTGAATCGTGGCGATGCTGGGACCGCCGAGGTTATTCGCGGGGGTGGCGAAATTTTTCGCGATGGCGATCGCGGCGGGCGCTCGCTGGACCTTTGTGGCGTTAAAGCTGCGGGGAAACGCCGAATCACCGTCTGCCGCTCGAAAGATCGTGATCCGCTTCGGCCCGTCGAACGCCCAGCCAATCAGATAGCCAATCCCTCCAGCGATTCCCACTGTGTTTATTTCTTGCCTCCGTTCCAGCCTCCTCCTCCTCCTCCTCCTCCAGATCCGATCTCCCGTCAGACATCCCGAGCGACGATTACTCCAAAGCCCCCTAGGATTGCGGTACCGGTGAGGCGACCGTTCTTCGTCCTTCTTGGGATCGGAGGCGCAACTGTTTTACATCCGCGCGATCCATCCTGACTACGTCCAGGGGTCCCGCACCACGACGGCGTCCTCAGAAACGCTCTCCACCGCTCCACGAACCTCTCCGCCCGCCGAGAAGCGTTTCACGTCCACCTGCGCGCCAGGAACCAGCGCCTGCACCTGGGCCCAGTCGCCTGACTGCGCGCACAGCGCCATGGCGGACAGCATGACCGCCCGAAACATCCTGCGCCAACCCGCAATTCGTATCACGAGCCGAAACCGCTGTCGAAAGGTCATCAAAGCAGCCCTCCGTCCCCGTGATATTAGGGCACGAGCGCGGCATTTGTCATTTGGATAAACGCATTGATCTCCGGCGCCATGTCGCCGCCGCCGCCGATTTTCTGGAACAGCAGAATCCCGATGAGATTCTTGACCGGATCGATGAACGCATAGGTTCGCCAGGCGCCGCCGTGGCCGTAGGTCCCGATCGAGTTGCCGCGCGAAGTCCCGTCGACGTTGCGGACCAGCGTCCAACCGAAGCCGAAGCTCCATTCCCGGCGCGAACCCGGCCGTCAGGTCGCCCGTATGATTGTGGGTCATCGTCTCCACCGTCGACGGCGAAACATGCGCACGCCGAGCTCGCCGCCATTGAGAAACATCTGATAGAAGCGCAGCAGATCCGCCGAAGTCGAGTGCAGACCGCCCTCCGGCGCAGGGAGAGCCAGCCGGCCACTCCACCGGAATCGCGCCGGGCTGAAGCTTGCCGTCGACGTTCTCGTAGACAGGGCCACGCGCGCCATCTTGTTCGCCGGCGGGAAGAACGACGTGCCCTTCATGCCCAGCGGCTCGAAGATGCGCTTGGCGAGGAACTGCCTGTACGGCATGCTGCCCTGACGATGCGGGCCCGAGCGTCGCCATGCCCGTGTTCGGACACCGCCACTTCGAACCCGGCTCGAAGCTCAAGGGGACTTGCGAATAGAGCGCACCGCTTCGGCCAGCGTCCGGTCGCGCTTCATGAAGACGTCTTTGACGCCCTCGGGGCCGCTGCCAGGGCATGCCGGATGTGCGTGTGAGCAGGTCTCGGATGGTAATCACGCGCGGAGGGCGGCCCGAGCGTCACCTTGTCGCCCTCTCGGCTCAGGTACATCTTCTGCCCGCGAAACTCCGGCAGATAGCGCTCCACCGGATCGACTGGTGAGAGCTGTCCTTCCTCGGCCAGGATCATGACCGCCGCCGCCGTGATGGGCTTGGTCATCGAGGCGATCTTGAAGATGGAGTCGGTGGTCATCTTCGTCTCGACTCGATGTTCCGTAGGCCGACGGCCTCGTTGAGCGCAACTTACCGTCATGGGCGACGAGCATCACATACCTGGCGGCGCTCTTCTCGTCGGCGAACTGCTGCATGCGCTTGGGGATCGCGGCCAGGCGCTCGGAATCGAGCGAGAGGGCAGCCGGCAGCAACAACGACCAGGCGAAGAGAGAGGGACAAGGAGGCAACGGGCGACGGAGAGCTTCATGGCGTTCAGGTTCGGACTCGCAAGAACAGGTAGCCGCCGACAAGTGAGAAAATCAAACCCGGCGCCCAGGCGGCCATCATGGGCGTGAGCTGACTGGCGCGGCCCAGTTGTGAAACAGCGCGCTCAAAGCGTAATAGCTAATCGCGACGACAGAATGAAAGCCACCGGCGTCAACGCGCCGCGGTGGCCGGTGACCATGGCAAACGGCAACGCGAGCAGAGCCATCGCGAAAGCGAAAGTCAAACTGTTCCCGTGCCACTGCACGATCAGCTCGGAAGTCTCGAACCCAGCCTGATTGAGCCCGTCGCAATCGGCCAGCTCATTCGAATTCATCTGCTGGTACGGCTTATTCTCTTTGCGGAAATATTCTGGAGTTTCTCGAATATCCGGAAAAGTCGCCAGAACTGTTCGAATCGCGTCACGCGGCCCGCGTCGAGCTCGCGCACCAGCCTTCTTCTTCAAATACTCAAACACGCTTCGACTCATCCCAGCGGGCGCGCTTGGCATAAATGTGCCGCTTCGGGAAAGGCTCGAGGCGGAAGTCGTAGATGAAGATCGGCGCCATCTCCCGCTTCCCCCAATCGAAGTAGTGATGGTAGAAGATACATTGCCGGTCGGCGTTGAGAAACGTGCGTGCAGGACGGTCTTTGATCTCGTCGCGAATGGCGTCCTGGCGGCGGTTGGTCTCCGGCAGCGTGTAATGGTCGAGATGGCGAACAGAGCCCCGCTCACAAACATCGAGGCGAGTAACACCGGAGCCGCGAGCCGATACAGGCTGATGCCGCAGCGCTCGGAAGGCGGTCAATTCGTGGTGCTTGGCTAACAAGCCAAACAGACCAACGTCGCGACCATCACGCTTGCGAGCGGAGCCGTCTCATAAAACAGAAACGGTAGCAGGTAGTAAATATAGGGCAGGAACAGCGCCAATTTATCGTGCGCCAACATATCCGTCAGCAGCTCGAAGAAGCTAAACACCACCCAGATCGAGACGAAAGCGGCAAGCATCAAAACGAAGTAGAACGAGAAACGCTGTAAGGCGTAGCGATCGGTGATCGGGAAGAATACGTCGAACAGTGATTCGTTGCGCTGCTTGGCTTCCTCCGCCTGCTCCGCTTTGCGGCGGCGATTCTCGTCGAACTGCGGCACTTCGCCCGTGTCGGGCGAGCCGGAACGGACGCGCTTGACCCACCGCGTGACCGGGCGAGGATGGCCAGCCAGTCGCTGCGATTGGGCGAATCGAGCGCGAAAGCAGGCGCACTCCGGACCAGGGCAAAGATTAGATTCGCCGTTTAAACCGGCCCAGGCGGCAGGATTCCCTCCTGCGCGAGTGCCGTGCCGGCCAGCAGAAACATGTAGTATGAACAAGCCGAGCGCTAACACGACGCCCACGGAGCGCCCCGACGCGCTGCGTCGATCGACAGTGGAATGCCGACCAATGGCAGCGCACCCGCCGGCAAAGCGCTGGGAATAGCGCAGCAACGATTCGCAGCGCAAAATCTTGCTCCGGGCAAGATGTCAGCGCCACTCTGGCACGTTTGACGCTGGTACTTGCGCGGGTCGTAAGACTGCTCGAAGACGCTGGCCCGCGGCAGATGGATCTGGAGCCGGTTCTGCTCCGGACGCGCGACGACTAAGGCTTCGTCGGCAATGGTGATGCGGGGATCGTCCACCGCGCGTTGAGCCCTTCGACCGAACCGCGCGACTCGGGGGCTCGCGTATCCGCCATGAACAGCCCCTTCCAGCGGATGACCGAGTCGCCCGGCTCGACGTCGCGGACGTAGAGCACCTTGTCAGGGAAAACCTTCTCGATGAATACGCGCGGCGGGATGCGCGCCGTCGCCTGCGAGATCTGCAGCGACTGCCCCACCCGGACACGCTCGCGCGCCGCCCAGGGGCTGAGCCATAGCGTGACCGCCCCGCAGGCGATGGCCGCCAACAGGCAGAAAACGCCGATCGGCCGAACGGCCCGCACTCCAGGCACGCCGGCCGCGCGCATGGCGGTTATCTCGCCGTCGGTGGACATGCGACCCAGCGCAAGCAGGATGCCGACAAGCACGCCGATGGGGATGGTGTAGGGCAGCGGCAGCGGCAGGGTGAGCAGGAACAGGTAGCCGACGTCGCGCGCGGCAATGTCGGCGCGGACGAGCAACTCCATCACGTCGCCCACCCGCTGCAGGTAGAGCACGAACGTGAATAGGATGGCCCCGATCAGCGAGCTGACCGCGACCTCGCGGAAGACGTAGCGAAAGAGCAGGCTCACCAGGGCGTTCAGTCGTGAGTGTAGCGTGCGCGTTACAATCGGCGTCCATGGGCCGCATCACCTTGCGGGTGCAGCCGGGCGCGGCAAAGCGGCGCGTGGCGGGGAAAGTGGGCGAGGAATGGAAGATCGCCGTGACCGCTCCGCCCGTAGACGGTAAGGCAAACCAAGCCTCGATCGAGCTGGTGGCCGAGGTCTGCGGCACGGCGAAATCGGCGGTAGCGCTCGTCGCCGGAGCGACGGCGCGGCGCAAGGTTTTCGAGGTCGAGGGCAAGACGCCTGAGGAGCTCGAAGCGGCGTTCCGGGCCGCAGGCGCAACCGCGCGTTGAGGTCAAACTGACATGGATTTGCAAGCGATTCAGGAAAAACTGCGCGAAGAGGGCTTCGACGGCTGGCTGTTCTTCGACCACCACCACCGCGATCCGATCGCCTACCGCGTGCTGGGACTCGAGGCCGGCCGCCACGTCTCGCGGCGCTGGTACTACTGGATCCCGGCGACGGGCGAACCGGTCAAGCTCACGCACCGCATCGAGCACTGGATGCTCGATGCGCTTCCCGGGCGCAAGGTGGTCTACTCGGGCTGGCGCGAGCAGCGCGAACGCCTGGGCGAGATCCTGAACGACCAGATGCGGATCGCCATGCAGTACTCCCCGACTGCATGATTCCCTATGTCTCACTGGTGGACGCGGGCACGGTAGAGATGGTGCGTGGTCTAGGCAAGGATGTCCTCAGCTCCGCCTCGCTGGTCCAAGCGTTCGAGGCGGTTTGGAGCGCCGAGCAGCTCGCCATGCACGAAGAGGCCGGCCGGAGGGTCGATGCGATCCGCGCGGCGGCGTTTGCCCGCATCGGCCACAAGCTCAAAGCCGGGGAGACTGTGCGCGAGCACGAAATTGCGCAGTTCATCCTAGACCAGTTCGCGGCCCAAAGCTTGGTCACACAGGACGGTCCGATCGTCGGCGTCAACGCCAACAGCGGCAACCCGCACTACGCCCCGGATCCGGCGGGAAGCGCCGAGATCAAGCCAGGCGATTTCGTACTGATCGACCTATGGGCCAAGCTCGACAAGCCCAAGGCGGTCTACTACGACATCACCTGGACCGGCTTCTGCGGCGAAACTGCGCCGGAGAAGATTCGAGAGGTGTTCGACGTGGTGACGCGCTCGCGTGATGCGGCCCTGGAAGCGGTCGACAAGGCCATGCGGGAGGGTCGCCAGATCGCCGGTTGGGAAGTGGACGACGTCACGCGCGGGGTGATCACGGCGGCCGGCTATGGCGAAGCCTTCGTCCACCGGACGGGCCACTCGATCGGCGAGAACGTCCACGGCAACGGCGTGAACATCGACAACCTCGAAACGCGCGATGAGCGGCCGATCGTGCCCGGCGTTTGCTTCTCGATCGAGCCGGGCGTCTACCTGCCGGAGTTCGGCGTGCGCAGCGAAATCGACTGCTTCGTGCTCGAAGGCGGCGCGAAAGCAACGGGCGAGGTGCAACGAGAGCTCGTTCGTGTGCTCTAGAGGCCATTTTCCGGAGAAAAGATCGGCCTGAACCTCCGAAATGGCTTCAAAAGAGCCCATGTGGGCGATATCATAAGGAGTGATGGCGGTTGTCCAGCGAGCAGCTTGGACCTTAGCGGCGATCCTGGTCGCTGGTCTAGCCCTGCCTGCAGCCGAAACCGCCGATTCCCCAGCCGCCAAACCCGTGGCGGACGCGACAACCGCCGCCGCCGCCAAACCAAAGGCTCAAGCCGAAGATTCAAGCAACGCCAGCGCCTCTGCCGAGACCAATGGCGAGGATCGGCGAAAGGAAGCCGACCCGAACGCGAAGGGTCTGTCGGGCATCGAAGAACAGGACACGGCGCTCTCACAGATCGAGGAAGCGATCCAGGTCTTCAAGACGGAGACCGAGCGCTTGGGCGTGCGGGCGGATAGTTCGGGCGGCAAGTCGCGGCGGAACGCCTCGGTTGCGGCCGCATGGCACGGACGCGTCTACGAGTACATCCGCAACGACTCGCTCGACGCGACTCCGCACGAGGTGGTGCAGCGCGGCGGCACGGGCAACATCCTGCGGCGCAACCAGTTTGGGTTCAGCGTCAGCGGTCCGGTGCTGCTGCCGAAGCTCTACGATGGCCGACGCTCGACGTTCTTCACGTTCTCCTACGAAGGCACCCGCGAGAAAGTGGGCCGCTCGTACCTGCGTACGCTTCCGACGGCGCAGCAGCGCGGCGGCGACTTCTCCGACCTGGTGAACAAGGCCGGCGACCCGATGGCGATCTACGATCCAGCGTCGACGGCCGAGAACGCGAACTACGACCCGACGCAAAATGTCTCGAGATCGAACCTCGAGTACCAGCGTGAAGCATTCGCGAACAACCGCATCCCGCTGTCGCGCCTGGACCCGGTCGCCTTGGCTGCGGGCAAGAACTACCCGCTGCCGAATGCTTCGGTAGGCCCGTTCCTGCGGAACAACTACTGGGTCTTCCCGGTGGAGGTCAACCAGCCCAGCGGTTTCATCGCCAAGGTTGACCACAACCTTTTCAAGCGCCACAAGCTGACGGTAAACCTAGCCGACTCACGAGGTTTCCAGGGCGAGCCGCGGATCTACGATACGATCGCAAACCCGGCGCGCCCGGACCGCCGGTTCGTCGATCAGCGACTGAGCGTACGCGAGACCTACGCGATCTCGCCAAGCGCGATTTACGAGATGACGGCTTCGGGCACGTCTGAGCAGGTGGAGACAGTCGGGCTGCGGAGCGAGACCAACATTCCGCGAGAGCTGGGGTTGAAGGGCGTGGAGGGGTCGGTCTTCCCGTCATTCCGTTTCAACACCTACTACGGGATGGGCGCGCCGACCGATTCGTACTACCGCAACGCCTGGAACACCTACCGCAACGAACATCAACTGACGCTGCGGCGCAACAAGCACTCATGGTCGTTCCAGAGCGAAGCGAACTACTACCAACTGAACACGCTGGCGCACGAGGCGCCGTCAGGTGCGCTCGGCTTCAACGACTTTCTGACCGGTCTGCCCGGCGTCACCAATACAGGCGACTCGTACGCGACCTTCCTGCTCGGCATCGCGAGCACCGCACGGGTGAGCGACGTGGTGCAGCCGTCCTACCTGCGACGCTGGGCTTTCCAGAATTCGATTCGCGACGAAATTCAGGTGACGCCGAATTTGACGGCGACGCTGCGACTGAGTATCGACGTGGAGACGCCGCGCGTGGAGAAGTACGACCGGCAGTCGACCTTCGATCTCGATACGATCAACCCGGCGAACGGGCGCCCCGGCGCCATGGTGTTCGCAAACCAGAACGGCTTCGGTCGGGCCTTTCAGCCGACGGTGACGACATTCGAGCCGCAGGTAAGTATTTCCTGGAGCCCCACGTCCAAGCGCGACACGGTGCTGCGCGGGACCTTCATGCGCTACAACACTGGCATCCCGCTGCAACCAGGCGCCTTTGGAACGCAGGGCTTCAACGGCCGGCGCGAGCCGCTCTCGCTCAACACGCAGCTCATCCCGGCTGTGCGGTTCTCGCAAGGCTTCCCCGCCCTGGCGAACCCGCTGCCGGACCTGCGCGGCGACGTAGCGAACTACACCGACGTCGACTACGTGGCGCCGACCACGAACGTGCCGCGCTACACGTACCTCTATGTCTCGCTCGAGCGTCGGCTGCCAAAAGGCCTGACGCTGCGCGCAATGAGCCGGCGCTACAAAGCGCGCAACCTGCTCATCAGCGGCGACATCGTGGCGCTGAATTCGATCTCTCTCGACGCGCTGGATTACCGCGACCAGTTGAATGACGAACTGTTCCGGCGCACGCTACGGCCGTACCCGCAAGTTCTGGATCTGCGCACTTCGCAGTACCCAGGCGGACGCTATCTCTACGACATCAACGACATCTCGATCGAAAAGCGGACCGGCGAGGGCCTCTCGTTCGACTTCGCCTACCAGTACCGCCGCCGCTACGACGACTACTCCGGTCCCGGCGTGCAAGATCCATTCCACCGTGAGGCCAGCGAATGGTCGCTGGCGCGCGGGCTGCGGCCGCACCGCATCGACTTCAACTACATGTATGAGTTGCCATTCGGCTCAGGCAAGCGCTTCCTGGCGTCGAACGGAGTGCTGGGCAAAGTGCTCGGCGACTGGTCCGTGAGCGGGTTTACGACCTGGATGAGCGGTGATCCGCTGGTGCTCCAGCCGCAGTTCAACAACACCGGCGGCGTGATCCGTTCGCTGCGCGTGATGTCGGTCGCCGGGGTAGACCCGCAGCCGGACAACCCGGGACCGAGCATGTGGTTCAATCCGGCGGCATTCGCACAACCCGATGCCTTTACGGCAGGCAACGTGCCGCGCACGCACCCCGTCGTTGACGAACCCAATCTCGCAGAATCACGACCTAGCGATCACCAAGCGCGTGCCGCTGTCGTCGGAAAGAGCATCGAGCTGTTGTTTCAGAGCTTCAACTTCCTCAACCATGCGAGTGGACCGACCCGGATACGGAGATCGGTCCGGCCAACGCCCGCCCAACGTCAGCGCCGGCAAGATCATCGGCTCCGCCGGAGGCAGGTGCTCAAGTCGGCGCGAGTATAACTTCTGATCCGCCCCGCCTGCTGCTGCCGGCGCTGTTCCTCCTCTTCGTGTTTGCCGCTCAAGGGGGAGAGGTGCACTTTCTGCTCCGCGCGGATAGCGCCGAGGGCACTCCGCTGCTCCGGCTTAGCAAGGACGACCTGAAAGTCACGATCGACGCCCAGCCCGCCAAATTGGCCAACATCGAAGGCCCGAGCAGTCCGATCATCGTCATCGTCGTTCTCGACTTGGTGGATGACCTCAACAGCATTGACGCCGCCCGCTCGAAGCTCGGCGAGATGGCGAGTGAGATGGGAAGAGCAGTATTTGGCGCTGATGCGGGCGCAAGACGGGCTGCAAGTGATTCTGGACCCGACCACGAACCGGCGGCAGTTTGTGGAGAAGCTCGAGGCGGCGCCGGTGACGGGATTTCCCGGGTTGCTCGATACGGTGGAGCAGGCGGATTCGGTCGCGAGTGCGATCATGCAACGCACCCGAGTGCGTGTGGCGGTTCTCTATTTGACTGACGGCCAGATTTCCGACTACCGCGGAGACTACTCGAGCGCTGTCGTCAGCCCGAGCGACAGCGGCGACTTGAGCCGGCGTTTTCGAGACCGTCTTGTACAGGAGAGGATCTCGTCGATCGCCTCAGCGGGCCGCTATGCCGCCCCGCTGTTTTTCGTCCACCTGCAGGAGCGGACCAACTCGCTCGACGTCGCGTACCAGAACGGCATCCGCCAGTTTGCGGCGGTCACCGGCGGCAGCGCTTATTTCAGCCGCGGGCTAGCCGACGTGCCCCAACTGGTCGAGACGACGGTGACGCGAATTCTGTCGAGCTATGCAGTCACGGTCGAGACTGCGGATGACACCCACGGGCAACGGCGAATTTGCGGTGACGGGTCCGGAAGGTGCAAATTTGACCTACCGAGAGACGTTCGAATCCGTCAAAACAAAGGACTGACGGGACCGCTGAGCCCGGCTGGCACGCCTCAGCGACTGGCGACTACACTAGAATCTGTAGAGATCCTCGATAGGCGATGGCGACAAAAAGCAAACCGAGCACCACAAAGAAGAAGGCGTCAACGCCGCCGCAGGAATGGCTACCTCCCGTGCTGCTGGGATGGTTAGTCCCTGGTGGCGGGCACTTCTATTTGAAGCGCTGGAATCACGGCGGACTGTTGCTGTTCTCGGTTTTGGGGATGTTCCTGTTTGGGCTGATGATGCGCGGCCGGATGTTCGTGCCCGAGGGCGGCAGCCTGTTCAACGCCATTGTCACGTACGGAGGATACGCGGCCGATCTGGCCAGCGGTCTGCCGTACTTCCTCTCGGTCTGGCTCGGCTATGAACAGCCCTACCTGGCCCAGCCGCAAGCCGACTACGGCACCAAGTTCTTGGTTTGCGCCGGGCTGCTGAACATCTTGGCGATGGTAGACGCCTACGAGATCGCGACGGGAGAGAAAGCCTAATGTTCCTCAATCTCTCCCATTTGCAGGCAGCGCTGCTTTTCGCCCTGTTCACATCAATCGTGATGGGCGTAGTGGGGCGCGACACCGATCCGCAACGTGTGCGGTACGGGCTCTATTGCTTCGGCTGCTTCGTCGCAGCCATCGTCGGCATTTCCTGGATCATGTATCTAGGCCACGGGTAAAGGATTACCCGCGACCGAGAAAGGGAAGCGATCAACCGCACGAGCGGTTCTATCTAGCTTTTCTTACGACGGCTGCGCTTGCGCAACGCCGCCACGTCCGCGATGGTCGTGTTCTTGAGGTAGCTCATGATCGAAGTGCGGATCGGCTTGAAGTTCGGCAGGCCTTCCTGACCGCTTTGCAGATGCTCCAAACCGTCGAGCGCCTCGACCACATCGAGGATGCGAATTTTAGCGGCGGGCTTGGCTAAGCTGAATCCGCCAGTGGGTCCCTTGGTAGACTTGAGCAGACCGTGGCGCGCGAGGTTCTGAAGAGTCTTGGCGAGGAAAAACGCCGGCAGGCGTTCCTCTTCGGCGATGACGCGGGCCATGACTTGCTCACCCTCAGAGGCCTCGGCGAGACGGCCGAGAGCCTGGATAGCATAGTCGACAGAGCGAGAAAATAGCATTTCGGAGATTACCGTCCTTTTAACTGGAGGGGGTACGCTACAGTAGACCGAGTGATGAGGGGGGCAACACGCGGTTGTCGAAAAAACGAGTCTAATATACCACGATAGGATCTCCCCTGCCTAACAGGATAGTCATACCCTTCCGCATTGCATCCCCATTATTTACATGCAGCTTTCTTTCTTCGACTGGGCGGTTTTGATCGCCTACCTGGGCTTCACTCTAGGGGTCGCGCTCGTACTGCGAAAACGCGCCTCGAGCGGCATTGAGGAGTTCTTTGTCTCAGGCCGCAATACCCACTGGTGGCTGGCCGGCGTTTCGATGGTTGCAACCACCTTTGCCGCGGACACTCCGTTGGCGGTAACGGGCATGACGGCGACGGGCGGGGTGGCCGGGAACTGGCTGTGGTGGAACTTCGCGCTCAGTGGGTTGCTGACGACATTCTTCTTCGCGCGGCTCTGGCGACGCTGCGGTGTGCTAACGGACGTGGAGCTCGCCGAGCTGCGCTATTCAGGCAGGCCGGCGGCTTTTCTGCGCGGCTTTCGGGCAGCTTACCTGGCGTTTGTCGTGAACGTGATCGTGCTCGGCTGGGTGAACCTGGCGATGGTGAAGATCCTGATGTTGACGCTGGGGATCGACAAGCCGCAAGCAGTGGCAGCGACGCTGGGTGTAACCGCGTTGACATGTGTCGCAGCAGCCATGGGAGGCCTGCGCGGCGTGCTCATCACCGACATGCTGCAGTTCGTGATCATGCTCGGCATGGCCATACTGCTGGCGGTCTACGCCGTCAATGGCGTGGGTGGGCTGGATGGATTGCAGACGCGCCTACTGGAGATTGACCCGACCGGCGGACTGACCGCTTTTTGGCCGCGTGCGGATTCACCCCTTTTGCCCTTCGCCACGTTGGCGACCTATCTGGCCGTCGTGTGGTGGGGCACGTGGTACCCAGGCTCGGAGCCGGGCGGCGGAGGCTTCATCGCGCAACGCATGTTCTCGACACGCGATGAACGCGAGGCGCAGTTGGCCACGCTGAGCTTCAACGTGCTGAACTTCTCTGTGCGGCCCTGGCCCTGGATCCTGGTGGCGCTAGTGGCGCTGGTGGTCTACCCGGACCTGCAGGACAAAGAGGCCGGATACATGCAGGTGATGTTCGACTATCTGCCGGCATCGCTGCGCGGGCTGATGTTGGCCGGATTCTTGGCGGCGTTCATGTCGACGGTCAGCACGAATTTGAACTGGGGCGCGGGTTACTTGGTGAGCGATCTGTACCGCCGCTTTTTGCGGCCAGAGGCGAGCGAAAAGCAACTGATTTCCGCATCGCGCTGGGCGACGGCGCTGCTGGCCGTGCTGGCTTCGATCGCAACGTTCTACATGGACTCGATCGCGGGCGCCTGGAAGTGGCTGCTGGCTGCGGGCGCGGGCACCGGGGGTGTCCTGATTCTGCGTTGGTTTTGGTGGCGGGTAAACGCGTGGAGCGAGATTGCGGCGATGACGGCGGCGGCGGTGATCAGCGCGGCGCTGCAATTCGGCTGGGGCTACGACACCGACAAGCCGCTCGAGTTCGCTCACGTGATGCTGATTACGGTCTCTCTGACGACGTTGATCTGGGTAGTCATCACGCTGCTGACCAAGCCGGAGCCGGCAGCCAAACTGGAATCGTTCTATCGCGTGGCGCGGCCCTACAGGCGCGGGTGGGCGCCAGTGGCCGCGGCTGCGCCGGACGTGCATCCGCAAACGGGCGCGATACGGGATTTCCAAGGATGGATCGCCTCGTGCGCGCTGGTCTACTGTTCCCTGTTCGGCGTGGGCAAGCTCTTGCTGGCGAACGCGAGCGCGGCGGCGCCGTGGCTCCTCGTGACGGTCGTTTCGGCGGTTTGGGTCGCTCGCTGCGTGCGCGAGTCCTAGGCTTACGCGAAACCCGGGCATCGCTGCCCGGGCTCGGTTCAGAAAAGCTAGCGGATCGAAACCGTGACTGGGACGGACTGGTGACCTTCGAGTTGAAGCACCAGAGGCTGGTCGCCAGTCTGGGTGAAGTAGTTCGGCTCGAGGATGAGTTGCGAGACGCCGACCATGCCGGGCGCCAGCGCAAGGAAGGTCACCTTCGCTTCTTGTCCCGCAATGAAGGCGCGGGCCTTGGCTGGTGCGTAGATCAGCGGGCTGACGTCGGCGGCGCGACCGCTCGGCCACTCCGGCGCGACCCTGCCCTGTCCAGTGAAAAAGACCGTCAGCGGGGCCAGGCGCGGATGCGGGTTGTCTGTCGAGTTGGTCGTGCCGTCGGCATTGAGCGCCATCGCGTGGCCGCTCGCGTCGCTGAACACGCCCGGCGCCGCGGGGGTGAGCTGGACCGAAACGATCTGGCTGCGGATGCCGCCGATGGCGATGACGACGCGCACTTCCGCGCGGCCGACGGTCTCAAACGGCATCTGGAACTGGATCTCGGTGTCGCTCACGCTGACGAGCGGCGCTTCGGCGATGAGGCCGCCCCATGTCTCGTAGACGAGCACCTTGACGCCGCCAAGCTCAGTCGGCAGTTGGTCTCCTCGGCGGCCTTCATAGCTGGCTTGCAAGCCGCCGGCCGGGCCGCCCAAGTCGGTTCCGTGAATCTTCGCTAGCGAACCGGCCGTGAGCAGCGGCTGGCCCGAGGCGGCGTTGACGACCGCGCCCTGGCTGATTTGGGGCGTCGGGTATGGCTGCGCGGCCAGGCTCAGGTGGCCTTGGATGACCGCGGGCGGAACCGTCGTGCCCAATGCACGGACGAGGATCTGGAAGGGATATTCGCCGCCGGCGAGCTCTTCGGTGTCGATCGAGACTTCGACCTCGGACGATGGAACGCCTTCGCTCTGAGACAGATGCACACGCCCGGCGATGTCACCCACGACTTCCGCGCCCCACTCCGAGGGCGGACCTGAGGCGCTGATCTGGATGGTTTGCGCCTCCGGCGGCGCCTGTGTGGCGACTGCACTGAAGCGCAGCGTGCCCGGAAGCGCCGTGATCGTCTGCGGCAGCGGCGGCGTGTCGGCCGTCAGCAGCGCGAAGTTGTCGAGCGAATTGCGCTCCCAACCGTCGGCGTGCTCGGCGCTGACCTCGATGCGCACGACGTTGCCGAGCACCGCCTCAAATGGGGCGGCGCCGGACTCGCGCGTCCAAGCCGAAGCGACCAGAGGCGCGGATTGACGGCCCCACAGCCCAACCGGCGGAGCGCCGTCCCAGCGGTAAACCGAACCGGCGCCCATGATCCAGATGTGGACCGGCTTGGTCGCACCAAACTCCGGACCAGTGGCGCATGTCGAACTCAAAACGGGCGTCCTGCAGATTGCTGTAGATGCCCAGGTACTCTTGCGGCGCCACGAACGCGTCGTCGCGCGGACCGCCGTTTTCGGGTTCCTCGGCCATCACCAGACGTCCGCCAGGGTTGCCCTCGTCCTCGGCCCAGCGCAGCTCGGATCGGGTATCGCCGACGCTTGCGCCCGGGATAGAGAGGTCCGCAGGGTAGTTACGGGTCCAGTTGTCGAAACCGGCCGAGAAGGTGGTGACGGTAGGCAGGACGTCAACGGCCGGCCGGTCGCCGCGGTTGAGGATCTGCACGTTGTCGAGGCCGCTCATGCCGCCGTTGACCACGAAGGTCGAACGGATCTCGATGCGCTTGGGCTTGGACATAGTGGCCTGCCAGCCGCCGTCGCCGGCGAAGCGGCGCCACATGTCCTGGCGAATCGGTGCCGAGACGTGCATCCAGACGGGCGGCACGCTCTCTGTCCAGAAGTTCCATTCGTACGGAATGGGCGGAGGCGGATAACCGGTCCAGCTCCAGCCGCCGTTCTCGCCATAAACGCGCACTTCGACGAAGTTGTGCGGCACGCTCAGGCCGGTGAGCCGGGCGACGTCGAACTCGATGCGTCCGTCGTCGAGCGCGAGCAGGTCGACGAGAACTTTTGCGGCGCGACGAAGAACTCATCGGCGCCGAAGGCGCTGTCCGCGATGGCGATGAAGCCGTCAGGGTTCCCGCGCTCCTCAAAGTAGTAGAAGCGGGAAGACGAATCGCCGACGTTGCCGCCGACCCCGCCGTCAGTCACCGAACGGTTCCAGCCTTCGGCGTCCGAGTCGAAATCAGACTCGACGACCGGGTAGAGGTCTCAACCGGTCCCCCGCCGACGGTGGCCTTGAGGAAACCTTCAAAAGCGAGGTCTTCGGCTCGCCGCAGGAAGCCGATGTGATAGATCCCGGGCGTGATCGGGGGGTGATCGGTCGGGCCGATCACGAGCCGCGCCATGCCCAGATTGTTCGGCATGGTGAAGTGGTCGGCTCGGTCGGGGCTGTAGGTCGGATTCCCGGTAAGAGGGTGAATGCCGACGTCCAAGCCGTTTCGGGCCATCAGTTCGACCGGGGTTCCGGGCGTGGATTGGAATTCGATGACAAGCGAAGTCGCCCCAGGTGGAACGAGAACGCTATAACCATCGGCCCCGTTGACGGAAGAGAGATCGTCTCCGGATTGCGCTACGACCCGGACCTGACTGCCATTGGTGAGCAGGGTCTGGGCCGCCGCCGGCGAGGCGGCGAGAGCAACGAGGAGCAAGCCCGTCAAAGCGGGGCGCAAGCTCGAGGGGGTAACTGGCGCCTAGTCATCGGGATATTCATGCCCATCATGGGGGCGTCCCGAAAGAGCGGGAATCGGGGGTTCACCTAAGTCGGTTTGCGCTTTTGGCTTACCGGATTCCGGGGGCGGGATACGCGCTGGAAAGGCGGCGCGAAAAACCGGAAAAGGATGTCCCGTTTCGTACGTAGAGGTTTATACTGGCTGTTCTTCTTGGCGGAGGAGGGAAACTAGGAGTGGCTTGGTGGATCTGGATGTTGGCTGGATTGGCCCTGGCGGGTCTGGAGCTGGCTTCGGGCGGCGACTTTTTCCTGTTGCTGCTGGGCGTATCCGCCATGCTGGTCAGCCTGTGCGTCGCGATCGGCGTCGCGAATCCGTTTTGGGCAGGTTGCGCTCTATTGCGTGTTCTGCTGGGTGACGGTGTTTTGGCTGCGCAACAAGCTGAAGGCGCGCTTTCATGCGCCGAGGAACGGTGAGGAAGTGGACGCCCTGGTGGGGCAGCGAGCGGTGGCGCTCCAGGACCTTGCCGAGGGCGCCTTAGGAAAGGTGGAGTTGCGCGGCACGACCTGGAACGCGCGCAACGCCGGAACGCTGCCCCTGATGCTGGGCTCGGGCTGCCGCGTGAAGCGCGTGGATGGGCTGACGCTCTACGTCGAACGGGAGTAGGACGGCGGGGAAAACGGGCCGAAACAGGAGAGATCAAATCATGGAAATGGGAATCATCGTTCTGGTCGTCATCGCGATTCTGATCATGGTGGTCGTCGCAAAGACGGCAATCGTGGTGCCGCAGCAGAGCGTGTTCGTGGTGGAGCGGCTGGGCCGCTACGCAGGAACGCTCGACGCCGGGTTCCACATCCTGGTGCCGTTCGTCGACGTGATCCGCTATCGCCACTCGCTCAAGGTGAACGCATTCGACATCCCGGAGCAGGTCTGCATTACGCGTGACAACGTGCAGGTAACCGTCGACGGCGTGCTTTACCTGAAAGTGATGGACGCCGAGCGGGCATCCTACGGCATTTCCAACTACGTGTTCGCGATCTCGCAGCTTGCGCAAACCACGTTGCGCAGTGAGATCGGCAAGATCGATCTCGACCGCACGTTCGAAGAGCGGACGGTGATCAACGCGGCGATCGTGGGCGAGCTCGACAAGGCGACCGAATCGTGGGGCGTTAAGGTGCTGCGCTACGAGATCAAGAACATCACGCCGCCACGCGACGTGATCGAGGCGATGGAAAAGCAGATGCGCGCCGAGCGTGAGAAGCGCGCCCGCGTGCTCGAGTCGGAAGGTTTCCGCGACGCGGCGATCAACAACGCCGAGGGCGAAAAGCAGAAAACGATCAAGGACTCGGAAGCGCGCAAGCAGAAGCAGATCAACGAAGCCGAGGGCGAAGGCGCGGCGATCCTGACCGTGGCCGAAGCGACTGCCGAAGGCCTTCGACGAGTAGCGGGCGCCATCAACGAGCCCGGCGGGTTCGAAGCGGTGCAGCTACGCGTCGCGGAGGATTACATCGAGAAGTTCGGCGCGCTCGCCAGGACGAACAATACGATGATTCTACCGGCGAACCTGGCGGATGTCGCATCGATCATCACGACGGCAATGTCGGCCGTGAAGCAGAAGTAGGGCAGCTGACCGGCGCGAGCGTTGCTCAGGGCTTGAAGAGCATTTGGGCGTATTCGTCGAGGTAGTAACGCCAGTTCGACCACGTGTGCCCGCCTTCGGTGACGGTGTAGATGTGGTCGATTCCCTTCTCCGTCAACAACTTGTCGAGGGCGTTGGCAGACTCGAAGACGAAATCGGTATTCCCGCAGCCGAGGTAGAGGACTTCCAGCTTTTCGTTGATCTTGGCGGCGTCCATATCTTCGATGCCCTGGTTGCGGCCGCCGCCGCTGAAGGCCGCGACATAGCGAAACAGATCCAGGTTGCCCAGGCCGATGTGGAGTGAGTGGCCTGAACCCATCGAGAGCCCGGCGATGGCGCGATTGGCACGGTCGGTCTTCACGCGGTAGAGCTTCTCGGCGAGCGGCTTGACGTCGTGGAGCAGGTCCTTCTCGAAGTCGAGCGTCGGGTCGCCGCCTTCGCGCTGAGGCACGTGGCCGTAAGGCATGACGACGACCATCGGGACGGCCTTCTTGTCGGCGATCAGGTTGTCGAGGATCATGTCGGCGCGGCCGACGGTGGTCCACTGGGTCTCTCCTCCCCCGCCGCCGTGGAAGAGATAGAGCACGGGATATTTCTGCGAACCGCTCACATAGCCAGGCGGCGTATAGACGCGGAACTGGCGCACGACGCCAAGTGATTTGGAGTGGTAGGTGTGCTGGTGCACCGTGCCGTGGGGCACGTCGCGAATGGAATCAAAGCGAGGCTTGTCGGCGGGGACGTCGACGTAGCTTGTCGGGCCCCATGTGCGGCGGATGAGGTTGCGGTTGGCAGGATCGGGGATGCGCGGTCCGTCGTCGATGGAAGCCGTAGTCGTAGACGCCAGCCAGCGGTCCCACGGTGAGGCTCCAGACGCCCTCGGGGCCTTTGACGAGGTTTGGGACCGAGCGCTCCATCAGATTGCCGTCGACGACGGTGATCTAGGCGCGGGGCCTGATGCGGAAGGTGACGCGGCGATCGGGATGGACTTCCGCGAGTCGGGCTGGGTCACCCGGACGGCCGGAGAAGGTTGCGCGTACGCGGGAGGCCGCTCGCCAGCAAGACGAGAGGCGAACAGGTTTCGCATAGCTAGACTACTACACCTACCCGCGATTCGCATATCGAGAATTCGGTCCGTGAGGCAGCCTGCCAAATCTAACTTGCCATGCGTTCGAGGCGCGGTCGGCGATGAGCCGGCGGTAGAGCCTGAGGAACTTTTGCTCGTCGGCGTCGGTGCACGGCCGAATGGCGGCGACGACTGGAGTAATTCGGTCCCTCCGGCGGACTTGAGCCAGGCTGCAGCCGCGGTCCTTGACGTCAAAGATCAACCCGCCCTCACCGGGCCGCACAAACTCCGGCAGACCGCCCATGTTGCTGGCCAACACAGGCTTGCGGGCGGCGAAAGCCTCATGGACAACGAGGGGCGCTACGTCGGGCCAAGTCGAAGGCACGACGAGAACATCGATGTTGGGGAGCACTCGCGGCATCTCCGGTCGGCGGAACGGACCCTCAAACGTAATGTTGGGGTTTCCTCGGGCGAGCTCGCGTAGGTGGAAGACGTACTCGGGGTCTTCCTCGAGCCCGCCGTAGATGCGCAGCTTGACGTTCTCGGGGAAGCGATTCTTCTGAAAGCCCTGAATCAGCAGGTGGACGCCTTTATGCGGGCGGACCTGCCCCATGAAGCCGAACCGCAACTCGCCGTCTGCGGGGCGGTCCTGGTAGCGCGACAGCCAGTCGAGGCGATGGCCGTAGGGCGAGATCTCGATGTCGATCGGCATTCCAGCGTCGCGGATCGAGCCGGCGATGTGCCGCGCCGGGGCCAGGAAGTGGTCGATGTGGCCAACGCCTTCGCGAATAACGCTGCGACGACGTTCGACGTCCACACCCCAGCCGCGCAGTCCCGGCATCCTCGTCGCAAGCCCAGGCTTGCGGATGATCGAACCGTAGACCTTGTCCAGCAAAGCCTGCGACGAGACCCGCTGAAGCGCACGATACGAAGCGGAACCCTTCAGCAGACAGTCCTGGCAGTCGAGCGCAGAAACCTGACCGTTACAGATCTCGCCGTCGTGGCGCTTGAGCGTCAGGCGCGGACAGATCAGCCAGAAGTCGTGCAGCGTCATCACCGACGGCAGACCCAGACTGTCAGGAACCTCGGCAATACGGGCCCCAAGCGCGTACATCGAGGTGATGTGCACGAGATCGGGCTTGAACTCGAGCAGGAACTCGCGCACCCGATCCGCGAGAAAAGGGTTGTCGAACAGATTGTGGGTGGGCTGTCCGGGCTGCTGCCAGCTCAGCTTGAGTCGGCGGACCGTGACGCCTTCCCATTCGTCTTCGGTGAAGCCGTGGTAGTAGCCAGGGTCCTTGACGGTCGCAATGCAAAGGACTTTGACGGAGTGCCCCGCCGCGAGCATACCGGACGCGATGGCGTGGGTGTTTTGCTCTATCCCCGCGTTCTGATTCGGGGGATAGAAGTGAGAGAGATAGGCGATGCGCATTGAAAGGCGAGCCTTGGACTCGCTTGCTCGTTCAACTTTCGTCTTACACTCAGCGCGGATTGAGGTCAATAGGGCCCGCGACTAGGCGGGTCCGGGGTCTGCAGTAGGGGCCGCCCATTGCTGACCGGTTGGAGCCGGCGCATGATGGGAAGCGTGGAGGGCTCCTCCATAGAGACTGAGCAACTCGTCGACTTCGTCCGTCACGGTACGAACCGTGGGAGTGGCCGAGCTCAGCTTTTCGAGCAAAGTCTCTTCGTCGAGTATACGCTCCATCCTCTCAGCGAGCGCGGCGGAGTCGCCTCGCGGGAAGCGAAGACCGTTGACGCCGTCGGCGACGGCCTCGGCCATGCCTCCCAGGTCCGTAGCCAAAACCGGCGTCTTCGTTGCGAAGGCTTCGTGAATGACGAGCGGGAAGTCGTACCAAAGCGAGGGAACGGTGAGAATGTCAAACGAACCGTAAACGTCGCCGCTGTTCTCACGATGGTAGACGCCTGCGAACTCGATCTCCGGCAGGCCTTTGGCGAGCTCGAGCACACGCGCCTTGTAGGAAGCGCTTTTGTCGAGGTTGCCGTAGATGATCACCTTGAAAGAGCCCGGGCGGCGTTCGTGGAGAAGACGCGCGGCTTGCAGCAGGACGTGCACGCCTTTGGATTCGGAGATTTGGCCGACGAAGCCGAAACGCACGACGTCCGACGGCGTTTTTCCCGTGTAGCGATCCAGCCATTCAAGCTCATGGCCGTAGGGCATCACATGAATCGGACGCGTAGCGCCGGCGTTGGCAAAGACGTCGCGGACGAATTTCGATGCAGTGATGCAAACATCCGGCCAGGTCAGCGCCTCACGCAGGAAGGCTTTGCGGTCCGTCATGTCGGCGGCGATGCCGCGAAAACCGCGCCGGCGGGTGACTTGCGGGTACTGCACCATCTTTTGCAGAAGCTGCGAGGCTGTGGCGTTGGGCAGCAGCGAGTGCGACCACTCGTAGGCCTTGCTGCCGCGCATCTGGCAAGCCAGGCACTCGGCCGGCGTTGTGTCGCCGGTGCAGTTCTCGCCGTCGCTGCGAAGCAGGTTGATCCTAGGGCACAGGAACCAGAAGTCCGTAAGGGACAGGACGAGCGGAAGGCCGGCAGCCTTGATCTCGCGCAGAATGCCGGCGGAGAGGCGCTCGCAGGAAGTGACATGCACCAGATCCGGCCGGTTCTCGCGGAGGTACTCGGTCAGATAAACGGAAACTTCAGGGTTGTCGTAGAGGTACTTGCAAGGGTCCGGCGGACGCTTCCAGTTGAGTTGCAGCCGGCGGACGGGCACACCGTTGTGGGTCGAATCCTCGACGCCGTTGAAGGCGGCAGGTCCTCGATTCCAAGTGCCGCCACACATCACCTGGACGTCGTGGCCCCGGGATTGCAGCTCCGCGGCCAGTCCGGCCGTGTAGGATTCTGTTCCGCCCCAAGCCTGCGGCGGCATTCCGTTCGAGATCAGCAGAATCTTCATGGTGCAGTCTCCCCCGTTCCTAGCGCCGGTAGGCCGACAGCACCTTCGTAACTCCTTCGATGACGTCGTAAACGTCGTCTTCGCTCATGCCCGGTGTGCACGGCAGCGAGAAGATCGTCTCGCCAACAGCATGGGCGTGCGGGAAGTCGTCCGGCTGGTAGCCGAAGCGCTCCGCGTAGTAGGGATGCGTGTGCAGCGCGCGGTAGTGGATAGCCGCGCCAATGTTCTCCGCTAGCAGCGCCTCGACGATCTGGTTGCGGCAGACGGTGTAGGCTGCTGGGTCGATGCGCAAAATGTACAGATGAAGCGCGTGGCGGTCGAGGACGCCGTCGGGGCGCGGCTGGCGACGCACGTCGCTGAACTCGGCGAAGGCGGCGTCATAGATCTTGGCGTAGCGCTCGCGGATCTCCCAGTAGTCTTCCTGCTTGCGTAGCTGGTGCAGGCCGAGCGAGGCTTGCAGGTCGGTGAGGTTGTACTTGTAGCCGGGTACGACCACGTGGCTGAGCTTGAGCGAGCCGCCGCTGTAGCGCTTCCAGGCGTCGCCGGTGAGGCCGTGCTGGCTATAGACACGGATCTTCTCGGCGAGGTCCGGGTCGTTGACGGCGACTGCGCCGCCCTCGGCGGTGGTGAGGTTCTTGTTGGCGTAGAAGCTGAAGCAGGTCGGGTTTTCGCCGTCTCCGATCGGGCGGCCTTTGTAGCGCGCGCCGATAGCGTGGGCTGCGTCTTCGATCAGCAGCAGCCCGCGGTCGCGGGCAAGCGCGCGGAACGCGTCGAGGTCGACCGGCAAGCCGCCGAAGTGAACCGGAATGATCGCCTTGGTCTTGGGAGTGATGGCGCGCTCGACCGCCTGGACATCAAGGTTGAGCGTACTCTCGTCGATGTCGGCGAAACGCGGAGTGGCGCCCTGGTGTACGACCGAGTTGGCCGTCGCGCCAAAAGTGAGCGCGGTCGTAATGACTTCGTCGCCGGGCCCGATGCCACCGGCAATGAGGCTAAGGTGCAGGCCCGCCGTGCACGAACTGGTGGAAAGAACGTGCTTGGCGCCGACATAGGCGGAAAGCTCTTTCTCGAACTGAAGGACCTTGGGCCCCGCGCCGATCCATCCGCTGCGGAGAGTCGCGACGACTTCGTCGATCTCCTCTTCGCCCAGAGCCGGCCCCCCGAAAGGAAGGAAGCGGTTGCGGACGGGCGAGCCGCCGTCAACCGCCAGCTTCGTCTTCACTGCAGTCTCCATTCCGAATACTCCTAATTCCAGACGATACGTAGAACCCCGCCTACGCACGCCCAGCGTTCGGCGCGGACCACATGCGGACCGCGCGTTGCGCCAAGCGAATGTCTAGCTTCAATAGAAAGGCGAGCACTTGGCTCTTCACATCCGATGGAAGAGTCCTCTTTGCACGCCCAATGCACTCGGCCGCGAACTCGAGCTCGGAATTGTTCGCCACATAGCCGACGCCAACCAGCCTCAGGAGGCGCGCCTGCTCATGCGCGGGCAGTGCGGCAAAGGCCGCACTCTCGATCGCACGATGCTGCAACGCCGTAAAACCGTAGAGATCATTCCGCAATAGCTCGTAGAAGAACCGTGCGCGCGGCTCGAGCCCCATCGCAGCGAAGCGGTCGGTTTCCGCGACGCGCATCTTGGTGCGAAACAGCGAGCCGATGCGGCGTTCGGACGGCATGGTGGCCGTCATGTTGGCGTCGTGCTGGCGATACCAAACCGTTGGAATCGCCACGCGGCCAAATGGGCCGGCCTCAGCCAGGCGCAGATAGAAATCGTAGTCCTGGCACCAGAAAATCGTCTCGTCGTAGCGAATCGAATACCGATCGAGCGCGCTACGCCGCTCTACAATGCTGGCGCCGGTGCCAAAAAGAGGATTGGAGATCAGGTCCGGCAAAATGTCACCTTCGGGCGGCACGGGGATCAGATCGCGAAAACGCTTGATCTCCTTGCCCTCAGGCGTGCAATATACACCGTCTCCGTAAACAGCGACCAAAGACGGGTTTTGGCGCAGTTTCTCCACCCGGGCTGCGAGACTGTCGGGCGTGTACCAGTCGTCGACGTCGAGAGTGGTGATGAACTCACCCCGCGCCTCGTCGAGTCCGCGATTGAGTGCGGCTGCTTGGCCAGCGTTGACCTGATGAAAATAGCGGACCCGAGGGTCGGAATAAGATTGCGCAATCGCAGCCGTGTCGTCGGTCGAGCCGTCATCGACGAACACTAGTTCCCATTCGGCGTGCGTTTGCTCGAAAAGGCTGTCGATCGCTTGGCGCAGATACTGGCGGCCGTTGTAAGCCGGCATGATCACGCTGACTAGGTTGGGCTGCGCGGTCGACATGGCTCAACTCTTCGAGGCCGAACGAACGGGCTCGGATAAGCTCGGCCTCCCGGGCTCGCCGAGTTCCTGTAATCCGGCGCGCAAGCCCCGGTGGAGCTCGGCGCCAAGCGACCAACGATAGAACGGGCGCGTAAGCGCATCCCAGGGCGACAACGCGCCCGTCAAGCGCGCCAGACCACGGAGCAAGATGCGAATCGGCGCGAGAGACGACACTTTGCGGAGAAGCTTGCGGACGATCAGGTGCGAAGAGTCCTTGCTGAAGTCAATGGGCCACTTGTCCTCAAACATCGGCAGGCTAGGACCAACTGCCGGGTGCGTTTGGACCAAGGCAGGCGCCATGCGGGCGATCTTGTAGCAGCGTTCGAGGGCGTTATCGAAAGTATGGAAATTGTAGTCGCGATGAACCAACAACGCGCGCCCACTGCGCCAAGACCGGACGCCGTGACGAAAGGCCCTGTAGCCCAGATCGACATCGCCCCAGGTCGCGGCTGGGTCGCCGACCGGATTCCCGAGGCCCCCGATGGCGAAGAAGACGTCCCGCGGCAGCGAAACGTTGTTGGTCACGCAAGCGGTAAACGGGACTTCTACCTCGCGCTCGAAAGGCGGCCTGTCGGCGTTGATCTCGGCGTGAATGCGGTGGAAGCGTGAGACCGGGTTTTCGAGATCCGGAAGGTACGAGCCCATGCCCAACCGCGGCTCCGGAGCCGAATGCAGCTCGACCAAACCTTCGAGATAAGAAGGGCCAAAGGTGATGTCGTCGTCCACGATGACGATCACTTCGCCAGCGGCCGCCTCCGCGCCGGCCATCCGCGCTTGTGTAGCGCCGCTATTTTGCTGGCGCAACACTTGCAGTTGAAACGGCCAGTCCTCGGCGAGTACCCGTGGCGTTTCGTCCGTAGAGCCATCGTCGACGACAATGACCTCGTAGTCAGGAATGGGCAGCGTTTGCGCGCTCAACGAGTCGAGCGCTTCGCGCAGACTGTCCGCTCGATTGTAGGTCGCCAATATGACGCTGATCTTCAGCACGAGCCTCCCTCGGCGGACGACTTGGGGGGCCCGAAACAAGCGAGCGCCACATCAGGCCCCATTGGCCCGAAACGTCCGAAGAAGAAGTCGCGAATGGCGAGGATGTTCGCGTCGCGCTTGCGAAAGAAGCCGGCGCGGCGATATTTCGGCTTGAGCGTCCAGGCACCGATCGTGCGCACTGTTCGGCCCAAGATGCGGATGCAACGCGTCCAACGCGCGAGCCCGCTCGAGTGTGTCCAGAAAAATAGCAACTGGTTCCGGGTCATGTAATACGTGGTGAGCGGGGATCCGACGCCGGCTTTTGCCGACACTTTGTGCCACACATAGGAATTGGGCACATTCCACTCTTGATAACCAGCAGCCAAGCCTCGTCGACTCCATTCGGCGTCTTCATATCCGCCTAAATGGAATCGTTCGTCCAAAAGGCCAACTTTGTCAAGATAGTCCCGTCTTACTAGTACTGCGCAACCATCCATGTAATCAACAGGATAGGGCTCGGAGGCGCGATGAATTTCTTGCGCTTCATCCATTTCGCCGCGTCGCCGGTGATAGATCGTGGCGCCGTCCCAATCGATGACGCTGCCACAGCCGGCAATCCTCAAGCGATCACTGTAGAAGTATTGCTTTGGACCTATGACACCAGCACTCGGCGTTGCTTCGGCATGGTCGACCAGACGGGTCAGCGCCTCGGGATGGATGATGGTGTCATTGTTGAGCAGAAATACATAGTCGGCGCCGGCTTCCAAGCAGTGCTTCATGCCGACGTTGTTTCCGCCGGTGTATCCGAGATTCGCGCCGGTCTCGACGATCTCGACGTTGGGAAACTCCGCGCGTACGGCATCGACGGTACCGTCGGAAGAGTCGTTGTCGACCAGCAGTATCCGGAAATTCGGATACGTCATCTCCAGCACAGAGCGAATGCACTCGAGGGTGTCTTCGCGGCCGTTCCAGTTGACGAGGATGATATAGACGAGAGGCATGAGGATGTCTCAGACTTTCGGAGGGTAGTAAGCCAGATGCTAGCGAGCTAGCCCCAAGGCGACAGCCGCTTGACGAGTGCGGCGTGGTCGTCGGGACGGCAGGCGATCCAGCCGCCGTTGTGAATGTCCGTCACCGACTCGAGCAAGGGCGAGCCGTCGAGAGCGCTGAAGCGCCCGCCGGCTTCCTGCAGGATCAGACCCGCGGCGGCGAAGTCCCAAACCGGGGCGCGTCCGCCGTCGCCGCCCAGAAAGAAGGCGCCGTCGAAGACTCCGGTCGCCACGCAGGCGAGCTTGGAGGCCAAAGCGCCGGACGGGATGAGCTCGGCGTCGGCGAAATCGCCGCGCACTTGCTCGAAACGGGGCTCACGCCATTGACGCGGGCTCACGGCCAAACGCAGCGGCCCGGCCTTCGAGAAAGCCGGCAAGCGCAGCGGCTCGCCGTTGAGCGTCGCACCTCGCCGCGCACGGCGCAGAAGCGTTGACGCCGGGCGGAAAGTCCAACATGCCGAGCACCGGGCGGCGCTGCTCCGCCAAGGCGACCGAGATCGAGAAACCGTCGCGACCTTCGACGAATTCCTTCGTGCCGTCGATCGGGTCGATGACGAAACACCAATCGTTCGCGAGCCGCGCGGCGTCGTTCTCAGTCTCTTCGGCGAGAACAGGCACTTCGGGGAAGGCTTCCCGCAGAGCGCTGACCAGCCGCCGCTCGACGGCGGCATCGAGATCCGAGACGAAAGTCGCGTCCTCCGTCGGCGCGCACCTTTTCGCGGACTTCGCCGAGCGGGGCCTCGCGCAGCATTGCGCTACAGGCGTCCAGCGTGGGCGCGAGCGTGAGGGCGACGCGTTCGAGGAAAACGCCGCGATCCGCGATTGCAGCAACAGCAGACATCACATAGGGCCCTAGGGGCGCGCCACCTTTTCGAGCAGGTCGAGCACTTTCTTGACCGCACGGAAGGTCTCGCGCGGAGCTTCGAGGAAGACGGTGTTCCACTCGGCCATCGCGCCGTTCCACAGGCCGGTGCGCTCGAGCACGCGCACGGGCTCGCCGCGCCAGTGCTTCTCGAGCACATACCACTTCATCGGCCGCTTGGAAGCGGGCGAGATCGAATGGCCGCCCACGGAAGTCGCGCAAGCTGCACGCGATGTCGGCCGGGTTGAAGAACGGAGCAGACTCCCAAATCGCGCGGCTCTTCGTCGTCGAGATCGACCTCCGGCTTGTCGACGATGCGCAGCCGCTCGCTCCTCGGGCGTCTTGATCCAAACCGGCCTCTCCGGGGTGGCCGCCGTTGGGGATCACCGCGCAGACCCGCAAGGGACGGTTGAGGCGGTCGAAGAGGAAGCCACGCTTCTCCGAGCGGGCCATGCCTTCCCAGGATTCGGCAGCGGCACGCCAAGCCGGACGGTGAGCAACTCGCTGCCGTCGCGCAGGATATCATCGTCGTCGGCCTGCGAAAGCGCCGTCAGGCAGGCGTGAATCTTGGCCTCGATCTGCAACAGCACGCCGCCAAGCACGCGTTTTTGCGACGAGACGAAGGTGTGCATCGAATCAGGCAGCACGTTGTCGACCGTGCGCACGAAGACGAAGTCGCCGCGCAACGCGCTGAGGTTTTCGATGGTGGCGCCATGCCCAGCGGGGCGCAGCACCAGCGCGCTGCTCTCGTCGCGCAAAAGCTCACCGGAGGCGTCGAGCGCAACGGTGCGGCTGGCCGAAGATTGGAGTGAGACGTCGGTCTTGATGCGCAGGTTTGCGCTCTCGAACTTGTGGCCGGCGACATCCAAGTGGCGGCATACCTGCTCAGCATGCTCTGCGGCCACCACCGCATGCACGTGGACGCGATTGCCGTAGCCGGCGGCGTAGCGTACCGCCTCGGCGACGTGCTCTTCCGCGGCGTGCGCACGCCGTCCGGGTAGGGCATGGAACGGCATCAGGCCTTAGGCAGATCGGCCATTCCGAGCCCGTCGGCATCCAAGATCGCTTCGGCCAGCGGGCGCCAGTCGCCATTGCAGGCGAGTTGGACTGCGTCGCCGCCGCGCTTGCGCATGGCGGCATCCAAGGCCGGAAATAGCGCCAGCTCGGGCAAGCGCTCGCAGAAAGCTCGCGTTTGCTCCTGATCGCCTGTCTCGAACATTTGGAACATGCGGCTGGCTGAACCGGCCGCAACGATGAACTTCGAGATCTGGCGGCGCCAGGCGTCGTCCCAGTAGACGCGAGCAGCGGCGCGGGCTTCTTCGTCATCCAGTCGCAGAACGCCGTCGCCGACGGTGCAAGGCCGCGCCAGTTCGAGCGGCCGCGGACCGTCGCGCAGCACGTGAAGCTCTTCGGCGGCGTCCTCGGCGGGCTTTCCGATGTTGCGCAGCTCCGCGATGTCCTGCTCGGTGAAGGACTCAGAGATGGTACGGGTATAAGCTGTGTTGGCGATAACCATGAGCAGAGAGCATGCGGCTCAGCGGCCGCCAGAGGGGGTCTCGACGTCGGGGCGGTCAGAGAACCGCAAGCCCGGCAAGGGCTGAGAGTCGAGGCCGGTCAAACGAAACTGGATGGAGCGCTCGTCGGTGAACGACTCCGCTTTCAAGAGCAGATAGTTCCACCCTGCATGCAGGCGGCCAAGGCCGCGCACGGCGTCATCGCCGGTCGGGCGATGTTCGGCGTGCTTCTCGATCACGCGATCTTTGTTGATCCAGGCGACAAGGCCGCCTTGGTGACCGGCTGCGAGATAAACGTCGGTCTCACGGGGCGCCCAAACGTACTGCATGACGTAGGCGAGCGAGGCCACGCCGTCGGTCTCGGCGAGTGCGCCGCCGAAGTCGACCCGGCGACCCGCAAGCATGCGCTTAGTCTTCCACTCCACCGTCAACGGTTCGAGCTCAGGAGCGTAGGACTGGGTGAGAATCTCTTCGTCATGCTTGTTGGAGTAGGGACCGGAGATAAGCATGAGCGTGCGGTCCTGCTCGCGCAGCACACGTGAGGCATCCGGCACTTTCCGCTTCTCGGTGGCGTCCGCCCAGCGGGCTTCCACGCCGTAGGAGACCCATTCCCTGCCCTCGGCCCCACGCACTTTGGCGCCGAAGTCGCCGCGAATCCGCCCGAAGCTGCGCCGTCCGCGCTCGCCGCCGGCGGGCGCGTTGCGCGGCATCCCCCAGCCGTACCAAGTCGGCTCGAGCGTCAGACCGTCCTCGAGAATCTCTTGCACGGGCGAGGCGCCGTCAGAGAGGCCGTTGCGCTCGAGACCCACCACCCACGGGCTGGGCCCGTCGGTCAGCGGAGCGAAGCGGCGCATCTTGCGCGGGGCGTTGAGTCGCAGCACCGAATAGGCCGTCGCAACGCGCGAAGCTGGGAAAGCGGTCTGCACCGAGCGCATCGCTCCGATTGCACGATTGCCTTCCGGCCCTTCGTCGAGCAGCAGCGATTGCAGCCGCAAGCGGCTGGGCATGATGTGGGCGTCGTCCCGCACACGCCAATCGCGGTAGGTCTCGGCGCGGTAAATCTGCTTGCGCTGTTCGTTGGCGGCGGCGTCGTACCAATCGAGCTCTTCGCCCACGCGAGGTCCGAGGCGGTCGCGGTAGTAACGACCTATGTCCGGGTCCTGGAAGCGCACCCAGCGGTTGGCGCTTTGATGCTCGCCCGAGGAGAGGTGCCCCCACTCTGGTCCGTCAACTTGCCACCCCACCGTGCTGCCCCACATGTCGGTCGGGTAGATCCGTTCGGGCATCGCCTCGAGCTCGTGCAGCGGCTGGTGGCGATAGAAGCTTTCGCCGGCTGCTTGCTTTACGGTCAGGTGCACCATCTCGCGGCTGAACATGTAGGCGCCGAAGAGGTATTCGTCCACGTCGCCGACACCCAAGGCCAGCCGCGCGTAGGCCGAGCACGGAGCGGCCTCATCGCCGATCTCGGCGATCGAGTAGCGCCCGAAGCTGAGCCAGTTGGCTTCGTCCGGCGTGACGAAGAAACGCTTGATCAAGTCCCAACGCTCGCGGATCAGATCCCAGCCGTTGCCATTGGCCGCGAAGGCGTAGATGGGCTGCAAGGCGAGCGACATGAACTTGCCGGCGTCGCCGCGCTCGCCCCAGGAGCCAATGCCCGGACCTTCGATCAGGTACTTGCCGTGATAGGGCTTGTGCGGCTGGATCACGTCGTCGTCCATGTAGACGCGCATCGATTGCGAAGCGCGCATCCGCAACTGCGGGTCGAGCAGCGGGAGCGCGCGGGCGTACCAGACGTCTGCGGCGATGTTCCAGCACAGGTTGGCGCGGTCGCCATGATCGAGGTCGTAGCGCCAGGCTTGCGGAAACTTTCCGTCCATGGCTGTCTCGATCTCGCGCAGGGCCTCGGCGGCGGCTGGCGAAGGCCGCTCTTCGACGCGCAGGGTTTCCGCGTCGTGCATGTACTGCAGCAGGCGCAGCGAATACTCGAGCGTGTCGACGTCGGCGATACCGGCGAGCGGTCCGTAGGCAGTCCAGTAGCCGGGGTCGTGCAGGATGCCGGAAACTTCGAGCGGAAAGCGCTCGGCCGTGCGCGCGAGCGCGACGCTCGGCGGCAACAGGGCAAAGCGGCGCGGCTGGGTGTTCCAGTCGTCCGCGATGGTCAGCCAGCGATACTGCTGGCGAAAGTCGATGCGGTCTTCGCTCGGGTCGACCCGGAACGATTCGCGAAAGCCGATGGGGTAAGCCTTGGCGACCGAGGCCCACCAAGCGCAGCGTTCCGCGACCGCGGACGGGAAGGTCTCGGCCCATGTCCACGGCTCGACGCCGGAAGTCGGAAGGCCGTGCTCGGCAGCGAACCGGCTGTCCTTCTGCGGCGGCTTGTCATAGCCGTAGAGCGGCATCGAGAAGATGCGGCCGCTATCGGGCTCTGCGAACTCGAGCTGCAACCCGGAAACGGCGAGCGTGACGGAGACAGGACGACGCTCGAGCGAGAGAAACCAAGGAACGTCGAAGGCTTCCCAACCCTTGGCCCCTTGGAAGGAGGCGACCAGCCAGCTCGACGTCATCTGATCGCCGGAGAGCGTCTCGCCGCGCCGCAGGGTTTTGATTCCGTCGGCGGTGCGCGCCCATAGAAGCGTGGGCGGCTCGGCCTCGTAGCGCTCGAGGTCGGCGAAGAAGGTCATCCGCCGCGTCTGCATGCGCACCAGCACTCCGGGCGAGTGCGGGGTTTGCAGGTAGGCGAAATCGCGGCCGGCAAAAGGAAGCTCGGCCGCGTTCACGGTGAGCGGCTCGGCGCGATGCTGCAAGGCAGGCCACTCCACGGCCGCCCCCAAGGGCGAACCGAAGAGCAGCGCCGCACAGGCGGCAACCATGCGCCGAGCCAGTTGCATTTAGGCGGACGCTCCCGTCAGGCTGCGTTGCATTTCTTCGGTGAGGAAGGCGACGGTGCGGCTCAAGCCTTCGTCGAGGCCGACCTTGGGCTGCCAGCCGAGCTCAGCTTGCGCGCGGCGCGAGTCGAGATAGATGCGCTGCACTTCACCCTGTTTGGCCGGTCCGTGGATCTTGGGGCCCTTGTAGCCCGTGGCGGACTTGAGCGAATCGAAGATCTCGTTGACCGACGTGCCCTTGCTCCAACCGACGTTGTAAATGCCGGAGCCCTTCTCGAAGGCGCACAGGTTGGCCGAGACCACGTCGTCGATGAACATGAAGTCGCGCACCTGCGAGCCGTCGCCGTTGATCTTGGGCTCGCCGCCCTCGAGCATGTGCATCGCGAAGATAGCGACCACGCCGGCCTCGCCGCGCGGGTCCTGGCGCGGCCCGAACACATTGGGGTAGCGCAGGATGGCGTAGTCGATGCCGAAGTTCGCTTTGTAGAGGAACAGGTAGTGCTCGACGTGGTGCTTGCTGGCGCCGTAGGGGTCGAGCGGATTGACCGGGTGATTCTCCGGAACGGGAACTTGCTCGGGCTCACCGTAACAGGCGCCGCCAGTCGAGGCGTAGACAATGCGCTTGACACCGTGCTTGCGCGCCGACTCGAGCAGGTTGACCGAGCCGACGACGTTGACTTCGGCGTAGAGCAGCGGCAACTCGAACGACTCGCGCACGTTGGCGCGCGCGGCCTGGTGGCAAATCACGTCCGGCTTCTCTTGCGCGATCACGTCATCGAGCTCGGCGCTGCGAATGTCGACCTCGTAGAAGCGGGCCTTCGGGTTGACCCAGCGCCGGTTGCCCGTCGAGAGATCGTCGACGATGGAGACGTCGTGTCCGGCATTGATCGCGCCATCAACGATGTTCGATCCAATGAATCCGCGCCGCCGGTAACGAGTACTTTCATGAATGCTCCCTATTGAGAAATCGAAACAGTCTTAACGAGGGGATATCCGCACGCGCCGGATGTCGCGCCAACTCAGGGTGGTTCGCTTGCCTGAGAAGTCACGCACCGCAAGCGGCGGTTCGATGCCGAGAGCCTCGGCAGTGAAATCGATCGAACGGATGCGAAAGACGCCGCGCTTGGCGAGCCACTCCACTTCCGCCGAGGGCGCGAGACTCGATGCGAGCCGTGTCGCCCGCGCCGACGAGCAGGGTCAGCGGAAGCAGGCGCGCATCGATCAGACCGGAGACCTTCCGGCCGTCGAGCAACTCGGCCTCCAGACGAAAGCCGGCGGGCCAAGCGCCGCAGTCGAGCAGAAGCAGCGCGACCACGGCGACGAGGCCGGCGAATCTCATCGGCGTCCGGATGTCTGGACCTGGTTGTTGTTGTTACCCATCGCGGAGTTCCAGATGACGATGCCCGACAGCGTGGAGGGCAGAACGGTCAACAGGCCTTGCGTGATGGTCTTGGTGGTGCTGCCGGGGACGAAGATGATGTCGTCGGCTTGCATGGTGGTGTCGGGATCCTTGCCCTTGAGGATGCGCTTGAAGTCGAGCGCAATCTCTTGGCGGCCGCCATCCGTGTTGCGGATCAGAACCGCATCGCTGAGGTCAGCCGTCTTGCCGGCGCCGCCGGCCCAGCCGAGAGCGCGCGTGGCGAGCATCGTGCCTTCCTGATCTTCCTTGAATTCGAAAGCGCCGGGCTGGGAGACTTCGCCGATCACGTAGAACATGTGGACCTTGCGCGCGGGCACCTGGACCACGTCGCCGCCCTGCAGCGCGATGTCCTGGCTGACGTCGCCCTGCTCGAGCAGGCGCTTGACGTCGACGCGATAGACCGGCTCGTCGTCATATTCCTTCTCGTCGTTGGGGTCGCGCAGCTTTCCCTTGCCCCGGCGGATGAGGATGTAGGCGCCGGCCTTTTCCGAATCCAGGCCGCCGGCCATGGTGATGGCGTCGACGACGCTCATCGAGCGCGACATCATGAACTGGCCTGGCTGTGCGACCGCGCCGAGCACGTAGATCGGCTGCGAGTTGTACTCTTCGACCGACACGGTCACCTGCGGATCCTTCACGAGAGCGCGCGAGGTCAGCTCTTGCGCGATGCGCTCTTCGAGCTCAGCCGGGCTCATTCCGGAAACGTACAAGCGGCCGATGTGCGGTGCGACGATGGAGCCGCTGGCGCTGACCGTGAGATCGAGATCGAGCTCGTTGACGCCGAAAACCGAAACCTTGAGCTTGTCGTTGGGACCGATCTGGTAGTCGCCCGTAATCTGATTGGCTGGAACGAAGGGCCGCGAGGGCTCCTTGTCCGCCGCGAGAAGAGCCGGGGACGGCGCCAAAAGGGCGGCCGTGAGCATCCAGGCGCAAATTTGTTTCGTCATCGTAGGTTGAGTCTCCTTGAGATTGGCTCTTTGGCTGTTCAGCGACGGTAGTTGAGAATGACTTTGCTGCCCTCGGGGGCAAGGTTGAATCGCATTTCGGTCAGATGGCTGAGGGCGCTGCGGATGTGGTCGTGGCGCTCCATTGGGGCGTAGAGCAGCAAGAAGCCTCCGCCGCCGGCGCCGGCGATCTTGCCGCCGATCGCGCCGGCTTTGAGCGCCTTGCAATACATCTCGTCGAGGGCGTCGTTCGAGATGCGGCTGGCGAGCTGCTTCTTCAAGGCCCAGCCTTGGTTGAGCAGCCGGCCGAAGTCGTCGATCTCGCCGGCGGCGAGCGCCTCGACTCCCTTGTAAGCGAGGTTCTTGATCTCGCGCAGAAAGCTGATGCGGTCCAGCATGTTGTCTTCCTGCTCCTTGAGAACCGTATCGGCCTTGCGCGTGACGCCCGTGAAGAATAGAAGCAGACGGTCGCTCAGGCGTTGCCAGGTCTCCTTGCTCACTGCCGGCGTCGTCACGTCGACGCCGCCGCAGGGCTTGAACTCGATGAGGCGCTGGCCGCCGTAGGCGGCGATGTACTGGTCTTGCTTGCCGATCGGCTTGCCGAGAATGTCGATCTCGATGTCGCATGCCTGGCGAGCAAGAGTCTCGCGGTCGCTGGGCTCGCACTGGTAGTGGTACATCGCATTGAGCAAGCCGACGGTGACGGCGCTCGAGGAGCCCAGGCCGGAACCGCGCGAGGGAATGTCGGCCATGGTGCTGATCTCGACGCCGCGGCGCAGATCGGTCATCCGCAGGCTCTCGCGCACTAGCTCATGCTCGAGATCCTGCATCGAATCGACCAATTCCGTGCGTGAATAACCGACGCGGATGCGGTCGTCATAGCGCTCCTTGATGATCACGTAGATATAGCGGTCGATCGCGGTGCTGAGCACGCAGCCGCCTTCCCGCGACCAAAACGTCTCGAAGTCGGTGCCGCCGCCGAAGAAGCTGACCCGCAGGGGTGTTTGAACGACAATCATGATTAATAAGCCCCCCGTCCGGACACGACCGCGCCCGGCGTTTGCACGAGCAGGATGTAAAGGTCCAGCCAGACGCTGTAGTTGCGGATGTAGTGCATGTCGAGCCGGATGCGCTCCTCGTAATCGAGGTCCGACCGGCCCGAGACTTGCCAAAGGCCCGTGATGCCGGGTTTGACGGTCAGAAGATTGGCGCGGTGACGGCCGTACTTTGCGGTCTCCGACTTGGTGATCATACGCGGGCCGACCAAGCCCATCTCGCCGCGCAGCACGTTGATGAGCTGCGGCAGCTCATCCAGGCTGCAACGGCGCAGGAATTGCCCCAGGCGCGTGATGCGCGGGTCGACCTTGAGCTTGCCCTTGCGCTCGAGCGTCTCGGCGAGCTCTTGTTGCGCTTTGAGACGCTCATCGCCGTCGATATACATCGTGCGGAACTTAAAGGCGTCAAAGCTCTTGCCGCCGATGCCGACGACGCGGCGGCGGAAGATGATCGGACCGGGCGAATCGAGCTTCACCAGAATCGCAATGGCCAGAAACAGCGGACTCAGGACGATCAAGCCGGCGGCGGTGAGCGTGTACTCGAGCGCGGTCTTGAGCGCGGTCTCCGACGGGCTCAGACGCAACCGCCGCAAGGTCAGCAGCGGAATCGAGGCGGCCTCACCAGCCTGCACGCCTGCGGTGACCACTTCGTACAGACCGCTCGAAAGACGCAGCTTGACGTGCGGCATGGGCTGCAGTTGCTCAAAGACGGCTAGCAATTCGTCGCGGTCGAGCGACGAGGCGGCGGCAACGACTTCCTGCGCTCCGGTGCGCGCAACCAACTCGCCGATGTCTTGGATTTCGCCAAGAACGGGAAGCGGGGAGATCTCGGTCTCGACAGCCGTCTGCGCATCGCGCGGCGTGTTGACGATGCCGAGCACACGGTAGCCGCTCTGCGGATGCAGCTGCATCTGCTCGGCGAGCGTACGCGCCTCGCCGTTCGAACCGAGGACGAGCGTCTTCTTGATCAGCAAGCCGTTGCGGCGCATCGAACGAATCGCGAGGCGGCGCCTCGACGCGCGCCAGCGACACGAACACGATGGTCAACACCCACACGCCGATGACCCAGCCGCGGGCCACGAACAGATGCGTGTCGAGGAAGCTCACCATCACCAGCAGCATCGAACCGGTGCCGCAGGCATGGAAGATGCGCGAAAGCTCTTGCGGGCCCTCGAGCTCGCTTTCGGATGCGTACAAGCCTTGGATCGAAAAGATACCGAGCCAGAGCGGCAGCAGCGCCGCACACAACATCGTGTAGAACCCGCTCTCCGGCTCCACGTCAGGCGAGATCGTGAAGCCCAGGTCGAAGCGAATCCAATAGGCGGCGGCAAAGGCGGCGATCAACATCAAAGCGTCGATCGCAATCAGCGGCAGCGTCCCGGTGAGCCGGTTCGCGGCGGAGGCGTCGCGGGGAACGCCGGAAGAGCCCATCAGGGCGTCAATTCTGGTATCGGGCGTAGCCATTTTTCCTCAGAGCGCGCGGTTTGCGCCGGCGAAACGTTGCCACAGGGCAACGGCGCCATTCGCAGCGAAAACCGCCAGGACCGCGTCGACCGGCAGCCGGTAACGCACCAGCGTCCAAGTCAACAAATGAATCAAGGTGTAAAAAAGGATGAATGCGTAGAGCAGTTGGATGGAGCGCAGATCGGCTTGCGGGGCGAGCCGCCCCAACCGCTCGGCGCCGATGCCGATCAAAGCGAGCGGCAACAAAAGACCGAAGGAACCCACGCGCACGATGTTTGCCGTGAGCGAAGATTCCGAGCTCGGCCAGAACTTGAAGTACTCTTTGGCGCGGCTGAGCGAGAGCATCGCGTAGCGCACCGGATCCTGTTTGACGAAGCCCATGCCGCGCTCGAGCAAAGCGCGCTCCATCTGGACTTCGTTGAGCCCGAGAAGCTCTTTGGGAATCAAATCGCCGTAGACGTCTTCGGGCAGGATCGGGATAAATTCGTTTCCGTAGATGGGATGATTCCCCCAGAAGAAGGCGAAACCGGCGGACGTGTTCAATAGGGCCAACTGTCCGAAGGCGAAGTAGTTGCGCACCGACCAGGGCAGGATCAGACAGGCCATGACCGCGCCGGCCGCGATCGTGCGCTTGGCGAGTTGCACGAGCGACTCGTGGCGCAGATTCCAAAAGACCCAGAGGAACAGCACCGGCACAAAGAGCAGAAACACCTGCCGCAACAGCACCGTGACGGCTGCAGCGAGGCCGAGCGTCAACCATTGGCGCAGTTTCGCTTCGCGCCCGGAAGCGACAAGCGCACAGGCCGAGTCGAGCGTCCACAGCACGCCCGCAATGAAGAACGATTCGGTCATCAGCGCGCCGCCGTAGTAGGCGAAGTAGCCGTAGAGCGCTGTGATGCCAGCCGCCGTCAGACCCACCGTCCGGCCGAAGGCGCGGTTGGCTAGGCGCCAGCTCAGCCACGGCTGCAACACGCCTACGGCGACCGCCTGCAGCAGGCGCGCTGCGAGCGCGTGACCGCCAGTCAACGCGTAAACCAGCGAGAGATAAAGCGTATACAGGTAGCTCCAGTGCGCCGTCGGCTCGCCGGCCGGAGTGGCGGGCCAGTGCGCGGTGGCGAACGAGAAGCCGAAACCGTCGAGGACGCGCCGCGCCAGCGCATCGTAGGAAACCTGGTCGTGGATCGCGGGTAGCGGCTCGACCACGTCGCCCTGCGCGAAGGCCGAAGCGAGCCGAATGGCGACGCCAGCGGCGATCGCGACACCGAGCACGCGCCCGGCGCGGACGGGAATCTGGATGTCGTTGCGTTTGGTCACGCCTTGCGCTCCATGGCGGCTTCGGAAGCCTCGGTCTCGCTCGGCGCCAGGGCCTGTTGGTAGATCGACTCGAGCGTCGCGAGCGCACTGTCCCAGCCGTAGCGCTCTTCGACGAACGCGCGGCCGGCGTCGCCGATGCGGCGTCGCAGGTCTTCGTTGGCCAGCAGCGTCAGCAGGTGCGAAGCCATCTCTTCGGCCGTGCGGCCGATCAGCAGGTCCTTGCCGTTGCGCACTTCGAGCGAGCTGACCGCTTGTGGCGAGGAAACGACCGGCGCAGAGGCGGCCATGGCCTCGAGCACCTTGTTCTGGACGCCGGCGCCGTAGACAATCGGGGCCACCGCAACCGCGGCGCGCCACAGGTAGGGCCGCAGGTCGGGCACCTCCCCCGTTACCAGCACCTCGCGGGAACGCTTCTGCGGCCGCCCCTCGGGGTAGGCCAGCGCCTGCACTTCCGTTGTCGGCGCCTTGCCGACGATCTCGACGCGGACGTGCGGCCGCTCGGCCCACACGATCGGCATCACTTCCTCGACCAGATACTTCGCCGCCGCGACGTTGGCGTGGTAGCTCATCTTGCCGGTCATCACGACGGTCTCGGGCGCACGCACGCCATGGCGATGTGCGAAGTAGTCGAGATCCACGCCGTTGCGGACGGGCGCGGGAGGCGCATCCAGATCGACCGCCGCCAGGCGGGCCAGCGAATCGGTCTCGTGTTTTGTGGTCGCCACGGTGCGGTCGAAGGTGCGGACCAGCAGGCCTTCGTATGCCTGCGTGCGCGGACGGTCGAAGCCGGTGAGCCGGCGCATGATGCCGCCGCCGCGCGAGCTCGACTGCTCGAAGAGATTGCTGATGCAATCCACGCTGTCAAACACCACCCGCGGACGTTGCTCGGAGCCCCGCGCCAACCGCTTGACCACATCGAGAGCGAACAGGCCGTAGCGCGCGCCGCGCAGGTGCTCGACGTGGATGATCTCGAAGGGCTTGTCGACCAGCGCCTTCTCGATCATCTGCGCCAGTTCCGGGCTCCATGAGTAGGCGCTCTGCAAAGGAGCGCTGCTCGCCAAGGCGAAGGCGCAATTAGTCATCGAACGGTACTTGGAAACCCGCGTCGTCAAGACTTCGCAGCCGAACTCGCGCACGTTTTCCAATTCGGCGCGGTCCGCCGGCGTTACCCATGGCGCGGCCACCGTCACGCGATGTCCGCGAGCCGCGAGGCCCCGCACGAAGTGATACGCGCGCACGCGAATCAAGCTCGGCGGATACGGAACGATGAACAAAACCCTCATCGGTAAACCCGGTCCCATGCCGCGTACTCGCGGCGCCAGTCGTAGTGGGACAGGACCGTCATGCGTCCCTGCTCTCCGGCTTGGCCGGCGACTTCGGGATCGCTCAACAGGCGCACCACTTCGTTTGCAAACGTATCCTTGTCGTCAGCGAGCAGGATGTTCTCGCCGTTGCGCAGTTCCAGGCCTTCCGCGCCGATCGAGGTGCTGACCACCGGAATGGCGCGCGACCAGGCGTCGAGGATCTTCACCCGCATGCCGCCGCCGGAGCGCAACGGCACGACGAAGACCGACGTATCGGCGAGCAGAGGCTCCGGGTCGTCCACGTAGCCGAGGAGCTCGACCGAGGAGTCCGCGCCGGGGAACTGCAAGCCCTCGGGGAGCTTGCCGATCACGGTGAAGACGCAGTCCTCGACGCGCCCGCGTACCGTGGGCCAGATCTCGCGAATGAACCACTGCACGCCGTCAGCGTTGGGCGGCCAATGCAGGCCGCCGAGGAAGGTGACCCGCCGCGTACGGCTGGCGCCGTTGCGCTCCGGCGCCTCGGGCGCTTCCACCGAGATCGGAATGATCGACTCGCGGGTTTCGGGCGCTTCCGGCAGGCCGCGCAAACGCAGTGCAGCGCGGTCTTGCGGCGTGACGAAGACAACGTGGTCGAACTGCCCACAGGCTTCGACCTCGTAGCGCGCCATCTTCTCCGACTCGTAGCCGAGGAACTTGCGCTTGAGCAGGTTCGGCTCGTCGAGCGCCATGCGGCGCGGGATTTGGAACACGGCGTTGTGCTGGTCGAGGATCAACCGCATCGAGGCGCCGTTCTTCGACGCCCGGCGTGCATGGGTGGCGTAAGGCGCCATCCAGAGCTGATCGGCGTGCACGGCGTCGAACGGGCCGTAAGCGGCAATCGCTTTCTCCACGGCGGCCAACATGCGGGCGCGGCGGTCGCGCGCGATCAGGAAAGGCTCGCCGGTGGCCAGGCTGCGGACGCCCGACCAAGCTTCCTGCACGAACGAGCGCGTCATCGGGACGGTCTCGACCGCGGTGCAGTGCTCGCGCAGGTGCGCTATGGCCTGCGGGGTGTCGCTCTGCCGGACGAATGACAGCAGCACGATCTCGTGCTTGCGCGCCAAGTGCTTCAGCGTGAAGTAGGCGCGAATCTTCGGACCCGCGTCGAGCGGATACGGCAGGACTTGACTCAAGAACAGAATGCGCATGGGTAGCAACCGGGAGGCCGACTAAGCAGTCCGGCCGGTCTTCCAACAAAGCTCGAGGACTTCCAGGTTCGAGTGAATCTCCGCCTTGGCGCGGTTACGTAGCGAGCGGAAGAGCCAGCCGAGCGACCAGATGCCCAGCTTGGCGAGAGCGGCGCCGGCGAAGAGTAGCCGCAACCCCGTCTGGCGGAGGAACCCGTAGTTCTTGCAATAGAACATCAGCTTGCCGCGGTAGACCATGCGCCGCCTGCGCACGCGGCCTTGGCTGCCGCCGCCGTGATGCAGGGTCGTAACGTGCGGCAGGTAATAGATATCCCAACCGTTTTGGTTGAGGCGGTACTGCAAGTCCACCTCTTCGCTGTACATGATGTAGTCTTCGTCGAGACCGCCGAACTGGAGGTAGAGCTCGCGCCGCACGAGCAAGCAGGCGCCCGTGATCCAGCCGGCTTTGATGGTCTTGGAAGGTTGATGGTGCGAAGGGTAGCCGCGCCAAATCCAGGCGCCCAGGCCGCTCGCGATCATCATCTCTTGCCACAGCGTGGAGAAATCGGAATACGAGGCCTGGAAAGTGCCGTCGGCGTTGAGCAGTTTTCCACCGGCTGCAGCGGCGCTCGGCGTCTGGTCGAGAAACTCGACCAGCGATCGCAAGCACGCTGCGTTGACCAAAGTGTCCGGGTTGAGCAGCAGCGCATAATCGCCCTGCGAAGCCGCCACGCCTTGGTTGGTGCCGGCGGCGAAGCCCACGTTGTCGACGTTCTGGATCAGACGCACTTCAGGCCAACGGGTGCGCAAGCGCTCTTGCGTTCCGTCGGTCGAGCCGTTGTCCACAACCAAAATTTCAAAGGGAATACGCAATCCCACGCTGTAGATCGAATCCAGACACGGGTCCAGGAACGACAGCGTGTTCCAGCTCACGATCACGATCGAGAGTCGGGGGGTCGGTTTTTTGTCTACGGCCGCCGGGACGGGCCGATCTATTGTTTGTACGTTGCTCACAGATCTACGCTCGGAATGGGTTGGCGATCCTGCAGAGACGCGACGCCGACGAGGGCGCCCATGAAAATCCAGGCCAAAATGCTGCTGCCGAAGCCGAAGATGCCGACGTTGTAGACGAAAGGCAGGAACCAGTCGCCCAACGCGCCGCCCACCGCAGTGCCCGCGACTCCGCCGATGGCTCCGCAGAGGAAGGCCTTCTCAAAACTACTTCTAGGCTGGTTTCGGGCGCGCCAATAGGTCCTCCCCAGCTCAAACCAAAGCCAGCCAATGCAGAACAACCCGAATAAACCTGTCTGCAGAACGAGATCGAAGTAGTTGTTGTGCGAATTGAAATGTACGTACCAGCCGAGGATCGGGAACAACGGCGTGTAGTGGTAGTAGTTCGCAGGGCCGAAGCCGGTGATCGGGTTCTGCTTGGCGATCTCGAGCAGCGTCTGCGCAGCGGCGGCGCGCGTATGGGTGCTGTAGGCTTGATCGGGCGTGTAGGCCAGATCGCGTGCAACTGTGGCATTGGCCAGTAGGGCCAGTCCGCCAAGAATTCCCAAAACCAACGCGAACCGCGGGCGATAGGCAAACAGCGTGACGCCGAGGGCGACACAACCCGGCGCCCAGCCTGACGCCCACTCGAGCCAAGAGCCCATCGTCAGCGCCAGCGTGCCGACCGTAATGGCTAAGCAGAACAAGCGCGCGCTCGCCGAGAGCTTGTTGTTGATCACGCCTTGCGAAAACGACATAGCCATCAGCCAAGTCCAGAACATGCTGCCCATGCCGCCTTTGGTATGCAGCAAGCCAACCGCCTTGAAGCCCAACATGCCCAGTCCGGACGAGATCAGCAATGCAGCGCCGACGAAGAGCAGCGCCCAGACAGCGCGCTTGAGCCAACGGGTGTTGCGAAACTCGTGCGCCGCCATCACCAGAATCGCGGGCGATAGCATGAGCATCGCCAAGCCGGCGATCCGCGCGTCGAGCGAAGCGCCCGCTACGCCGAACCAGCGGTACTGTCCAACGCCGAAGGCGACGACCGAGGCCAATGTGAACCACGCCAGCGGACGAAACACCGACGAGCGCAGCAGTTTCAAGCCGCCTTCGTGGGAGAGCCGGCTCAGCAGCCACAGCCCGACCAGAGCCGGAGCAGCTAGAAATGCAACCGACGAGCCGCCCTTACCGCCAAACTGCAGCGGGGGCAGAATCGCAGCCGGAACCAGCAGCAGGAGTCCGAGCACCGGGCGCTCCACGATCGGATACGCCGCGATACCACCGAGGATGAGTACGCCCAGCATCTGCAGCGCCGACTCGTACATCCCCTGCCGCATCGTGGCCAGGAAGAGCAGCCCCACGCTGGCAGCGGCCCCGGCAGCGACCATCAGCCGCGCCGGTAGGCCTTCCAGCTCGAACAGCCTTGATAAGTACCTGGTCATAAGAGGTCCGTTTCAGGCGGCGCTCAAGGACGCCGAATGCGAATGACGCTACGGTTGGCGACCACGTCGTCGACCGTAATCGTCACGTCGAGCTCGGCATCGGCGGCGAGCTCTTTGGGCAGGGGCCCCACGTTGAGCTGATCGAGCCCGTCGAACTCGCCCTGCGCGGTCAGCGAATAGATCGGCGCAATGCGGTTGCCCAAGCGGGCGCGCTCATAGCGCTGGCGGCCCTTCAGCCCGGTGCCATAAAAAGTCACGTACAGATCGCCCGCTTCGGGGTCGAAGGGAATGGCGACCGCAGCGCCGCTCGCGGGGTCAAAGGTCAGGCCGCTCGTACGCGAGCCGTCGTTGGCTACGAACAGCCATGTCGCAGCGGCGGCGCCAGTCCCCTGCCCGTTCGCGGTGAAAATCGAGGGTGAAATGCGGTCGAGGTCCACGGTGCCGGCGGCGACCACGCGGTCATTGCGGTAGACGCGTATGCGCGCCACCCCAAGGGCCGTATCTTCGGGAATCACGTAGTTGATTTGCCCCGGCGACACAAAGTGGATCTGCGCAGGCCGGACCACGCTCATGTCGTCAGCTACTTCGATCGAGACGCCGTCGAGCGTCGTCGGCCGGGGAGTCTCGCTCGCGACCGCAACGCCGTCACTGAGCCCGGCGCCGAAGCCGGCCGCGATTTGCCCCGGAGCCAGCGGAACGCCGCCTTGGAAGGTCGCCGACGAGACGCTGGTCAGCGTCCCCGGCGTCTCCGCGCTCACGGAGTTCATCGCAAACATGATTGGGTTTTGCGGCCAAGTGGAGTTGTCCTGGCAGCCTGCTGCGCAGCTCTCGATCAACAACACGACCTTGTCCTCGGAAGACACTGTCGACTCGAGCCACTGCGCATGCACGCGGCTGCCAATCACGTCCTCGGGGTCCGAGGCGATCAGGTAAATCAGGTGCGGCTCGTCCCACTGGCCGTTCTCGTAGATCGCTTCGTAGACGCCTTGCGGGAAGCGGATCTGCGCAAACAGATGGAGGCGTCCGTGCGAGTCGAAGAAGGCGCTATCGGTTCCAGCGGCGCCCTCGAGATTGCCGAGCACCTCTTGCGGAGCGGTCCAGCTCGCGCCGTAGTCGCGCGAGACCAAGTGGCGGCGCCCGACGCCCGAGGCGTGGCCGCCGGCGTAGATGATGTGGGCTTCGGAACCGCGCGAGATGACTTCGGGAACCGCCAACCGGATCGAATCCGGGTTCGTTGGCGAAACCTCGTCCACGATGGCGGGCGCAGTCCAGGTCAGCCCTCCATCGATCGAGCGAGAACGCTTGATCGTGCGTACTTGGTACCCGTTCGGGGACACGTAGGTCCAGGCGGCATGGATCGCGGTCGAACCGTCGTAGTCGGCGTCCATGCTGTGGACATCCCAACCAGAGGGCACGGCGCCGTCGATCACCACGGGGCTCGACCAGGTCGCGCCGCCGTCGGTCGAGCGCACCGAGTAAACACCGTACTTGCCGCCAGGCGTGGCGACGAACACGATGACCAGCCCGCCTTTCACGTCGACCATCAACTTGCTCTGCTCGGCTTGCACCGGAATGCGGACGGCTTCGCTCCAGGCCGATGGGCTCAGGGCGCGGTCGACCGCCACTTGGCGGTACATGATCGCGCCCGGCTTGCCGTGCCAGATCAGGTGGATCACGTCCTGGGAGTCGATCACGGCGTCGACCGCGCTCAACGAACCGGCGAAGGCGTTCTCAAAGTTTTCCACCGCCACCGAGTGCGTAAATGTCTTGCCGCCGAAGCGCGCGTAGCGCAGCTGCAGCACGCCCTCGAACAGCCGATCCTCGACCCAGAACAGGTGCGAGCGATCACGGCTGTCGATGGTGATCGAGCGGTCGCGCACGCTGCCGTCGAGCGAGGACATACGCTCGGGCCCGTTCCACAACGGGTCGAGAGTCTGCGCCGGCAAGCCCGCCACGAGGGCGAACAAAACGGCGACGGCGCTGCAAATGCGAATCATCGGTATCAAAGCTCTCATCGGCCTCGGAGCTACTCGCGATCCCGCGTACGGAAGATCGTGCGGTTGGCTTCCTTGCCGTCCACGAAGATCTGGATGTCCCACTCCGCGCCGACTGACAGCAGCTCCGGCAGCGGGCCGAGGTTGATTTGGTCCAGGCCCTGGTACTGACCTTGCGGACCTGCCGAAAGAACCGGCGTGTCGGCGTCGCCGATCTTCGCGGTCACGCCGTGGCGGTTGTTGCGAATGCCGGTGCCGTAAAGAGAGAGATACAGTTGGCCCTTGGCCGGGTCGAAGTCGATTGGCAAGGGCTGGCCCGTCGCGGGATCGAAGATAAATCCGCTCGTCCGTGTGCCGTCTTCGGCGACGAACAGCCAAGTCGCCGCCGCCACGCCTGTTCCCTGCCCGTTGTAAGTGAAGATCGCCGGCGAGATGTCGGACGAGATGAAGCGACCGCCGGCCATGATCTTGTCGTCGCGATACACACGCAGCCGCGACTGTCCCGGGGCCGTATCTTGCGGGATCACGAAGTTGATCTGCTGAGGCGAGACAAACTGCAAACCAGCAGCGCGCTTCTGGCCCAGAATGTCGAGCACGTCGATGCGCACTCCGTCGAGCGTAGTCGGCAGCGGCTCTTGGCTGGCGAGCGTGATGCTCTGGCTGAAACCCGGCGCGAACGCGGCGGCGATCGAGCCCTTGGCCACCGGCTGCCCGGCCGTGAAAGTCGCCGACGAAACCGTGGTCACTTCCGGCAGTTCGTCGAGTGGCGCGATGGTGTGCATGCCGAACGTGATCGGGTTCTGCGGCCAAGTCGAGTTGTCGATGCAACCTGCCGCGCAGCTCTCGATCAGCATCGTGAGGCGGTCCTCTTGGTCGAGCGTTGCCTCGAACCATTGCGCGTGGACGCGGTCGCCGATTACGTCGAGGTCGTCAGTGGCGATCAGATACTGAGCTCCGGCGCGGTCCAGCGAAGCCGGTCCACATGGTGTGGCAGATGCCTGCGGAAAGCGGATCTGGGCAAGCAGGTGGAAGCGGCCCTTGGAGTCGAGCACCAGCGAATCCGTGCCAGCCGCGCCTTCGAGCGCACCCAACGCCTCGATCGTCTTCGGCTCCGACCAGGTCACGCTGTTATCGGTCGAGTAGGAGTGGCGGCGGCGAATGCCCAACCTGCCGCCTCCGGCGTAGGTGATATGGACGTTTTGCCGTCCGTCTTGATCTCGGGGATCGCCAAGCGGATGAACTCGCGATTGTCTCCCGGCGCGGCGCTCAGCCAGGCTGTCGAGCGCGACCGGGTTGGACCAGCTCTTGCCGCCGTCGTCGGAGTAGGCGGTCTTGAGCTCGACGACGGTGCAGGTCGTGGGATCGAGGTAATTCCAAACCACATGCAGGCGCTTCGGAGCTGTCGTAGTCGGCTTCGACGTCGCGGACGATCCAACTCCTTCAGGTGAGCTCCGGATCGACGCGCAGCTTATCCGACCAGGTGTCGCCGTTGTCGGTCGAACGGATGGCGTACAACCCTGGCGGGAAGCCGTTCTCCTCGTCCGGAGAGTCGGAGAAGAGCAGCACCATGGCCCCTTGAACGTCTGTCACTAAGCGCAGCTCGAGCACCTTGTGCGGAATGTCGATCCACCACTCCATGCGCTCGGCGTCGAACTTGCTCGTCGGCGTTCACGCGGCGGTGATAAATCGGCTCGACTGAGCCGGTGTAGACCATTTGCAGCGTGTTGACTGAACACTGATGTCGAGTTTGACGATCGCGCCGAAGCGAACTCGGTGTGTCAATGTGGTCAACCTCGACGGGCGTCGCCCACTTGGTGTCGTAGCGGCTGCAGAAGATCTTGGACGCCTTCTCATAAGAGGCGCTCTTCGATCCAGCACGCCACCGCGCGACCTTTGTTGTCCGACGCGATGGCGCGGTCGAGCACATGGCTTTCAAAGCTCGACAGCCTCCACTGGGCCTTCCTGCAGGTCGAGCACCTGCGCGCCCTGCGGCGACGGCCAAAGCCAGCGACAGGGCGGTCAGGGTCAACGCTGTACGGATCGTGGACATTGCAGCAACGGAGGAGGAACGAAGCCGATCAAACGCGCGGCTGGACGCCTTCCGCGCCCGGCGCCAGCATGGCCGGCGAAACTGCACCGAGCCTGCTGACTGAATTCACCCGCCACTCGTGCGGCAGGGAAGACCAAGCCGCCCTCGGCGACGTCGTGAGAGGGATGCACGACCAAGAAGGTCACCCAGGCTCACCGCGCCAGTCGCGCACCCACGCCGCGCTCTTCGAGCAGCCACACCGTCACCGAGTAGGAGTCAGGCATCAACTGCATTTCACCGAAGACAATGTCGATCTCAAACGCGCCTTCCAGGTCGGGCAGTTGCACGCCGTCCTGTTGGCTGTGCGCCGAGAAGCAGCGAACACCTCGAGGAGAAGATCGAGAAGCGCAGCAGCGCATTCCGCAGCCGGCTGGGCGCGAAGCCGCGGACCCGCAAGGTCATCGGCTCGCCGGTCTCGAAGCGGTCCTTCGGGTTGCCGTCCTCGTCGGTGCAGGATGCCTTCGACCAGCCGCGCTTGCTCGGGGTCGCTCCTGCTCGTGCTTGGCGCGGACTTGGCGCGCTCGGCGTCGGCGCGCTCACGCATGATCATCTGGTAGGCGATCACGTCGCGCGTCGAGCTGCTTCGCTCCAGGCGTCCGCGGTTGAGCAGAATGGCGCGGTCGCAGAACGAAGACACGTAGTAGAGCGAGTGCGAGATGAACAGCACAGTGACGCCCTTGGAAACCAAGTCCGTTACGTACAGCCGACTTGGCTTGAAGCCTAGGTCGCCGACGGCGAGCACTTCGTCCACCAGCAGGATGCCCGCGCCGGTGTGCGGCGACGCCGAAGGCGAGGCGGGCGTACATGCCGTCGAGTAGCGCTTGACCGGCGTATCGAGGAAGCCGTCGAGGCCCGAAGTCGATGATCTCTTCAAAGCGCTGGCGATCTCGGCGCGGCTCATGCCCAGATCAAAGCCGTTGAGGAAGACGTTCTCCCGCCCGGTCAGGTCCGGGTGGAAGCCGGCGCCGAGCTCGATCAGCGAGCTGACGCGTCCGCTCGAACGAACCTTGCCGCTGGTCGCTTTGGTGATCCGCGAGAGCAGCTTCATCACCGTCGTCTTACCCGCGCCGTTGGGCCCGACCACGCCGACGGCCTCGCCTTGGTTGACGTCGAAGCTCACGTCGTTGAGCGCCATCAACACGGGCTGGCTGGAGCGCTTCTCTTTGGAGAGCAGCCGCTTGCCGGTCGCCGTGATCGCGTCGCGGATTCCGGAGCGGCCTTCGCCCAGCCGGTAGGCCTTCGAAACGTTCTCAAATGCAATGACTTTTTTCATCTGTGCGATGTCGTCCTGTCAGTCGGACGGACCTTCGCCGTGGCGGCGCGGACCGTCGAGGGGTTTCGGTGCAGTGAGCTCGAGGGAGGGGGGGACGCCCCGCACGTGGGGGCGGCCCAGGTTCGCTAGATGATGTCGGCGAATTCCGACTCGGATTTCTTGAAGAAGGGTATCCGCTGATGAGCAGCGCAACCGAAACCAGCGCCGCTTCGCGCAACGGGCTGCATCCATGCGCCGCCGCAGCACCGCTTCGCGTAGGATTCCGATCAGCCCTGCCATCGGGTTGAGCTGATAGAACGGCTTGACCTTGTCTGGAACCACGCTCATCGGGTAGATGATCGGGCTCGCGTACATCCACAACTGGATGGTCAAAGGCACCACGAAGCGCAGGTCGCGGAAGCGCACCACCAACGCCGAAACCCAGAACACGATGCCCAGGATCAACACCGTCTGCAAAAGCAGCAGAGGCGCGACCCAGAGCAGGTTGACGGTCACGGGGATGTCGTAGAAAAGGAACAGCCCCGCGAACACGACCGTTGCGAAGAGAAAATCCACGAAGGCGACGATTACGCTCGCCAGCGGCAGGATCTCCCGTGGAAAGTAGATCTTCGAGATCAGCTGCATGTTGTTGGTCATCGACGGCACCGAGAAGGAAATCGCGGTGGCGGAAGAAGGTCCACAGCAACAGCGCCGTGTACGAGAAGATCGATGAGCGGTACGCCATCGCTCGGCATCGGCGCGAAGTAGCTGAACACTACCGTCAACGCGAGCATCAGGCAAAGCGGTTGCAGGATGGCCCACGCGGCGCCCAAGACCGACTGCTTGTAGCGGATACGGATCTCGCGATCCGTCCACATCAGCAGCAGCTCGCGGAAGCGGTAAAGCTCCCGCAGGCCGTCGAAGACGCCGTCGTTTTCCGGCAGAGCTTCGAGCGTCTCTTGGCGCGCCGCGGCGGCGCTTGGGAATTCTACAGTGGACATGGGCGATTCGGTTTGCGAAGCCAACGGTCTCTCTTAGCGCTGCGTCTGCATCGCAGGATCTGACGGCGGACGGAACACCCAGGTCATGTGCTCGATGCCGACGCGCAAGGCGCGCGAGAACGTCTTGGTATCGCTCATCAGCATCTTGATGTAGGTCCATGCCGGTCCGGGACGGAAAGCCCACTCGCGGAAGGCGCGGCGCTGCCAGTAGAGCAGGTCTTCGGCGGAGAGGTTCTCGTACTCGAGCACCGTCCCCTTATCCATATCGACCTCTTCCCAGCGCGTCCCCTTACGGAACCAGTTGTTCTTGACGACTTCGAAGAAGAACGGCGTGCCCGGATAGGGCGCGGCCACGTGGAAGATCGCCAGATCGACGGGCAGGCCCTTGGCGTAAGCGATGGTCTCTTTGATCGAGTCGACGGTCTCGCCGGGCAGGCCGATGATGAAGTAGCCCCAGTTCTTGATGCCGGCTTGCTTGGTTCATCGCAGCGCGCGCGCTTGGCCTTACTGACCTGCGCGCCTCAGGGCTTTTGAGCACCGCCTCGTTGCCGCTTTCCAGGCCCCACGAGATCATCCAGCAGCCGGCCTTGCCCATCATCTTGAGCATCTCTTCATCGACGTAGTCGACGCGGCTGTTGCAGGTCCACTTGATCTTCAGACCTCGTCGATGATGCGCTGGCACAGGTCCATCACCTGCTCGCGGTTCACCGTGAACAGGTCCGCATACATGTGGATGTTGTGGATGCCCAGGCTCCCGAGCAGGCGCAGCTCCTGCATGATGCGGGCCGGCGAGAGCAGGCGCACCGAGTACTGATAGGTGACGTGCTTGATGCAGTAGGTGCAACCGGCGGGGCAACCGCGGCTGGTGACCAGGAAGGTGAACGGTCCCTTTCATCAGCGGCATCGTGTACTTCTTGAGCGGCAGCAACTGTACATCGGCACCGGCAGGTCGTCGAGGTTTGGCGTGAACGGACGCGTGTCGTTCATCTTGATCTGCTGCTCGCGCCACACCAGGCCTTTGACGATGCCCAGTGGATTCTCACCCCGTCGGCGACTTGCGGCGGTTCAAGGTCGGTGGTGTCGAGCAGGTTGGTCACCCACTCTGGCCGCTCGGACTCGCGTCCCTCGACCACGTCGATCAGCTCGCGGAAGGTGACCTCCGGCTCGCCGCGCAGCACGTAGTCGAGCGCCGGGAACGATTGCATCGTCTCGGTCGGCATCGGCGTCACGTGCTAAAGGCGATCGTCTTGGCGCCCAGCGCCTTGGCCAACATCACGCCATACATGTCGTTGGTCAACGTTGGCGCGGTCACCTGCGTGAGGTACCACTTGGGCGAGTGTTGGCGCAGCCGCTCCTCGAACGTCTTCCAATCCATCTTCTCGGCCACGCAGTCGATGATCGCCACCGAGTATTGCGGCTGCAGCATGGCGCCGAGTTGCGCCAGCGAGCACTGCGGCCAAATCATCTCTTCGCGGCTGCGGCGGCCCACACGGTGCTGGGTGCGAATCCAAACGGCGCCGTCCGGCGTCGGAGGATTCACCAGCAGAACGTCCACGGCGCTCGCGGAACGCTCGGCGGAAAGACCGCGCACGGCCGCGCCGGCGTCCGGGAAGTCTTCGCTTGCCGGAATTTCGGCGGACGCGTCCCGAGATTGTGCCGCAACTCGGGTCTGGAATTTGGGCTACTCATAATTCTGAATTCGTTCTTTGTGTGTTGCGGGTCCGTTTAGGCCGAGGTTCGATGACCACGTGGTCGTGCGTTTCCCTGGCCACCTTGAGCGGCTTGCTCGCGAGGTCCTTCTCGAGGTCGGTCTGGCGAACGGCCAGCTTCTCGAGGGTGCGCGCCAGATCCAGCAGGTCAGCAGCTGGAAGCCGACGATGGTGAAGGCCGCTCCGCCGAGGAACCACAGCCACGAACGCGCCATGTCCCAACCGGCGCCGCCCACGAGCAGAGGCGTCGCGCCCAGGCCGGCGCCGACGACGATGCCCGCCAGACCCATCCAGCCAAAACGTGCCTCGAAGAACTGCTCGAGCTTGGAGTCGCCGAACAAGCCGCGCGACATCGGATGCCCGTGGAACAACGACACGAGGAAGTTGAAGGTGACGCCGAGCGAATAGATGCTCACGCCGCAGACCGCCAACACAAGCGCGGCAAACAGGGTGAAAGTCGCCAGCGGATCGAGAGTGGTGACGCCTTGGCTACGCGCGATGACCAGACCCATGCCGATCGCCGCTGCAATACCGGCAAAGCCGACCCCAACCAAACCGAATAGCTTCGCGGGGCTGTACTGAGCGCCGTCCAAAGAATCGTCTTGAGGAAGCGCGCACGTCGCGGACCACGCTCAGCTTCGAGCGGCCTAGGCGCTCGCTGTAAGGAATCAGGATCTCGACCAGATTCAGATGCTCGTGCAGAGCGCGGGTGCTCATGACGGGCGTAAAGTTCAGCCCATCCGGCAGCGGGTAGAGCTTGCCGGATCGCCGACCGGCGGAAGACGCGCATGCCGCTGGCCGGATCGGCAGGTGCGGCTCGCGAGCAAGCTCACGATCGTCGACCAAATCAAGTTGCCCAAACGGCGCACCGCCGGCATCTCGCTCTTGGCGCCCGGGCGCGAGCCGACGACTTGACGTCTGCGTTTTGCTCGATGGCGGCCTTGCAAGGAACGCGAAATGCTCAGGCGGATAAGTGCCGTCCGCGTCGGGAAATGCAAGCAATTCGCCGGTCGCGGCCGAAAAGCCCGTCTTGAGCGCCGCGCCATGGCCGCTGCGCTCGGCGTGCTGCTGCACCAGGCGGACGCGCCCGGCAACGAGCGTACGATTTCCGCGGTGCGGTCGACCGAACCGTCGTCGACGACCAGGATCTCGGTGTCGATCCCCATGGCGTCGAGGTCAGGTCCGGCGCTCTGAATGCGCTCGATGACTTCGGCGATGCCTCCTTCTTCGTTGAGCGCGGGGATGACGACGGATAGCGTCATGCGCTCGGTGTGTTGCCCATTTTGAGTATGAAGTGCGGAACTGCGACTGGCTTGAGTGCTCACGATTGCCTCGCTGTGGTCATATGAAAGATTTCTTTGCGTTCGGCGGCCGTCGCGGACTCGCCGATCGTGCGGATGACTCTGGCCGGTACGCCGCCGACCACTGTATGAGGGGAACATCCTTCGTGACAGCTGCGCCGGCCGCCACGACCGACCCGCGCCCGACTGTAATGCCGTCGGTGATCACCGCTCCCGATCCGATCAGACGTCGTCTTCGATGACGACGCCCTCGGCGGTAATCCCTGCTCGACGAAAGGCCGGTTGGGGTCTTGGAAAACATGGTTCACCGCGACGATCTGCACCATCGGAGACGTGGCAAAGCCCGGTCGCCGATGGTGACGCCGCCCTGACCGCGGATGACGTTCATCTCGCCGATCAGGCTGTCGCGGCCGATGCGGATGCCCGAGTGGGGCAGCCCGCGGAAGTTGTACACGTGCAGGATCGAGCCGTGCATGACATAGGTCTTCTCGCCGATCTCGGTCCCGCCGGGAGCAAGCGTGCAGATGAAAAACGCCCTCATCCAAGTAGCAGCCGTTGCCCAGCTTGATGCGGTTGGCGAACCGCATGCGCACCTTGGCCTCGAACGCCGCCATGCCTTGCATCTTCAAGATCAGGCGATAGCGAAACCCGCACGCCGATGCCGACCAAGGTCGGGATCCAACTGCAGGCGGCCAGGATGCCCTGCTCCCACGCGTAACGGAGCGGGGAGTCGGCTTGGCGGCTCAGGTAGAGCCCGAGTCCGCCGGCGACCGAATCTGAGGGATGCGAATGCATGGGACTTTGGCGCGTACCCGTCGGGGCTTAGTCGCCCGAGATCGCCTGCGGAGCCGGCTGCTCCGACAACGCGTCAGGCGAGGTGGACGTGCCGTAGCCGTAGTAGCGCGAGTAGCCCAGGCGGCGGTCTTCGAGCTGCGTTACGGCCGCTCCCAACACCACCGCGCCGGTGCGCTTGAGCTGGGCAACGGTCTGGCGCAGCAGCGAGCGCGGCGTCTTGCCCGCACGCGTCACCAAGACCACGCCGTCAGCTTGAGAGGCCAGCACCACCGAGTCGGCCAGACCCAGCACCGGCGGGCTGTCAATCACCACGAACTCGTACTGCTTGCTCAATTCATGAAGCAGCTCGCTCATGCGCGCCGAGCTGAACAGCGCCATCCAGATTCGGCGCGGAAGGTCCAACCGGCAACAGCGAAGGTTCTTGTAGCCGGTGGGAACCACGTTGACCGCTCCGCCGGAGAGGAACGTGCTCAGTCCTGACCGGATGTGAATCCGAACGAGCGCGACAGACTCGGGTTGCGCAGATCGGCGTCAATCAGCACGGTCTTCGCGCCCAGCTCGGACAGCGTTGCACCGATCGCCGAAGCGGTCGTCGTCTTGCCGTCGCGCGCCAGCGCCGAGCTCACCAGGATCTTCTTCGGCGGCCCCTCAGGCCGGCTCAGGATGAGCGAAGAGCAAACCGAGCGGTACGATTCCCGCAACAGTTCCTGCTCTTCGGAGGACGACTTCGAGCGCGCCGCAGGTGACACCCCGTTCGAGGTTCCGCCCTCGAGCAACTTGGTGTTGTTGCTGCGGTTGGCGATGAAGGTGTCCGCGCTGGCGCGCCGTACGCGCGGCAGTCCGCCCAGAACCGGAACGCCCAGGCGCTCACTTCTTCCGGGCACCGAGAACGTATCGCCCGCCGTCTGCAGAGCCAAGCTCATCGCCGTGCCCAAGCCAAAGCCGAGGCCAACGCCAGCAGAATCGTCAGCGCCTTACGCGGGCGGTAGGGATCTTCGCCCGGCACCGCCAGTCCATCAGGTGGACGCGACGACGCTCCAGTTCCGCCACCACCGCAGTCTCCTTCAAGCGTTGTAGCAGGCTCTGGTAAGCTCGTTGGTCGTCTGGAAATCGCGATCAGAGCGTTGTAGGCAACCAGGTCCGCGTTGAGGCTGCTCACGAGTGAGGCCTGCTTCTCAGCGGACGCCTTGAGCGTTTCGTACTCCTTGATGGCGGCGTTGAGCTCGACTTCGGAATCGAGCGTCATCTCCTGTACAGCGCCGGTCTGAGCGCGCTGCAGTTGGCTCTTCGCCAGCGCCAGCTCCGCCTTCTTTCTGGACCACCACGCCGGCCACTTGTCGCCAAACTGCGACCTGAGCGACCCAGCTCGATTCCGATGTTGAATACCTCGCGCTCGAGCTCGCCGATCACCCGGGCTTGTTCAGGCTTGCCTGCATTCCGCCCTGGGCTGCTTTCGTCAAGCTGCCGTGGCGCGCGCGCTGCACCGCAGGTTCACCTCGGCGCGCGTCAATTCGTCGGTCAACTGGGTCAGCCGCCGGCGCACGATGCTCTCCGAGTTCGCGTCCAGGTCGAGGATGCGGTGCTGCCGTGCGGCAGGTGAGGTTCGCCTCGGCTTGTTCAACCTGCACCTTCAACGAGGCCAACTGGCTGCGCAGGAAGCCCGTCGCTTCCTCCGCCTTCTTAATCTGGTTCTCAGCTTCCATCGCGATCAGCTCTTCCACCCAGGCGTTGGCCGCCGCGGCGGCGAAGGTCGGGTTGGAGGCCATGTAGCTGAGCGAAACGAGCTGGCTGCCTTCCACACGCTCGATCGTCGGGTTCGCCGCCAAGGCCTCTTCCAGGTTCGGAACCAGCGCGCCCTCGGGCGAATCCTTGAAGCGGTCGATCACGCGCTGACGCAGAGCGTGGCTCTTGAGAATCCCGTCGTAGGTCTTCATCGTCAGCTCGTAATCGGTCACGCCGCCGCTCTCGAGCGGGTCGTTGTACGGCAGCACGTGCGCGTTGTTCGAGTTGATCTGAATGACCGCGGTCGAGCGATAAACCGGCTCGGCGAGTTGGACATACACGATGCTCGGAATCAAGAACACCAACACAGTCGCCGCAATCAGCTTCCAGCGCTGCGCGATCGCTCGCCAAACCCATGCCACGTCGAGCTTCGACGTTTGTGGCTCCTCGTACGAACTGGGCGCACGGTAGGCCGGGTCGAAGTCGATGTCGTCGAGGGGACGGACGGGATAGCCCTTGTAGGCTCGGACATGAAGCGGCTCAAACATCGCTCTGCAACTCCTTCTTGTTGCGTACACAACGGCGCCTGCGCGTCGTCATGACGCACTTCCGTTGCTCAGACGGTCTCGTGTGAGGGGTGGAACTGAAGACGAGGATCTAAGTGCGGGGCGCGTGATCTCACGCCCCTCGTGGACGGGCTCAGGCGGTCTTCGGTACGACGACGCCAACGCGGCGGTCTGCGCCGCCCTTGCGGCCGCGGGATGTCGAAATCAGCCAGGACGGGTCAATCTCCACAGCCATCGAACGCTGCAACAAGGAAACGCCCACGACCAAGCTTCGGTCGCCTTTGATCTCGAGCAGAAATCCGGAGAGTCCGGTCAGCGGTCCGGAGGTGATCTCGACGCTCTCGCCAACCTTCAAATAGGGACACGGCTGTCCGGCGACGCCCGATTCGACCACGCGCCGAACGGCCTCGATCTCCGCGTCGTCCACCGGCGCCGGAGTCGATCCGAATCCAACGAAGTGCATCACGCCTGGAGTGGTCAACGCCAGCCCAAGGTTCATTTCGCCCATGCGGCAAAAAACATAACCGGGAAACAAAGCCGTTTCCACTTGGCGAATGCGGTCCGTCCACCGCCGCCGGCTGACGTAGGTGGGCAGAAAAGTCTCGTAGCCTTTAAAGTGCAACAATTCGCTCGCTTGCTTTTCGAAGCGAGCCCGTACGCGCAACGCATACCATTGATTAGGGTTAAGTTCCATCGTTTCCTTATCGACCCGCTGGCCTGTGAGCTTTTGGAGTGCGGACTCGGGCATGCTGCCGCCATTTCCGTCCCACTCCTGTGAGCTCGGCAAAACTTACAGCTTGTCGGGGAACCGTGGACGAACCGCTCGATTTGCGATCCGCCGGGGGGGCGCGGTTACTAAGCGCGCGACGGCAAAAACAACATGGGCCGAGGTCGCGCTTCCCTGGATTGAATCGAGTTTACGCTGGTTCTCCGCACCGGGAAAGACCCAATCGAAAAACTGGACTGCCGTTCCAAACTAATGCAGTACTTTAGTCCCCAGAGAACAGTACTCATTACCTAAAACAGTTCCAGGACTGTGGAAAAATGGGCCATTTAACCGCAGTCGACACCATCCTGAAACAAGGTTTCCCCCCTCCTGGTGCGCTTCCTCACCAAGGGGCTTGAGCGCTGTACTGGTACACTCGCCGTAAATTGTTGCAACAAACGCAGTTAGAAATGTTGTGATTCGATAGCCAAACCGCTTTTTGCATGGGCATTGCACCCACCGCCTGGTTGGTGCTGTGACCCTTTCGCCGGTCAGCCGACGACCAACGTCAGCGCCCGCGGCCGCACCCAGGCCTCCAGCAGTAGTCGGCCCAGGCCTCGCCGTCGACCTCGATTCGGGTAGTCTCGTCCGATTGGGCTCGTAACTGCTTGACTTGAAAGCGACGAGTCTTCGGATGTACGTAGACGTTGTCGGAATAGAGGATCCTCAGATCGCGCGCCAGCTCGAACCAGCTCAAACGCTCGATGGTGGTGACCTCGAGCAATCCATCGTCGAGTTGGGCAAGCGGACAGGGCTGCATCCCGCCTCCGTGATATCGGCCGTTGCCCAACGCGACGTTCGTAACGGTGAAGACCCGCTCCTCCATCTCGTCGTCCAACCACAACCGCACGGTCTTACCGGCGTAAGCGAACACGGCGAATGTGGCCCACGGGAACGCCAGCTTGCCGTCGTGGCGGGTCAACCAGCAATTCTTCGCCCGGATCGAGACATCGCCGCCCATGCCGAAGCTGGCCAGATTGACGAAGTAGCGCTCGAGCGGCGTCCCCTCGTGACCAACCAGTCGGATCTTGGCGACGTCAATCGCCCAGGTCTTGCCGCCGGCCAAGGCTTGGGCCACGCCGGCGGGGTCGGGAAGGCAGTCGCACGGTACGCTGGAAGTCTCCGCCGGTGCCCATCGGAACCGTAGGCCAGCCGGGCGCTGTTCCGCACGGGCTGTCGTCCACGAAGAAGCCGTTGACGACCTCGTTGAGCGTCCCGTCGCCGCCGACGGCCCTGTGGTCTCCGCGCCGTTCTGGAGCGCCTGACGGGCAGGTCGCCGGCGTGGCCTGGGCGTTCGGTCTCGAGCGCATCTCCAGAGGGCCGCAGCGCTGCTCGATGGCCTTGGCGAAGGCAGGCCATTGGCGCGCACCGTCTTGCCGCCAGCGGCGCGGGTTCAGGATCGCAACGAGGGGCTTCGCCATGCCCTCTCTTCAGGGCGCGCCGAGGCCGCAGGTACTCGATGGTGTCGCGAAAGCGTCTGGTCAGGATCGCGTGTGGTGAAGCCCAGTTCGCTGCGCGCCCTTCTGCGTGTTGCAGTACCAGTAAACGAACGACATACGGATGCTTGCGTCGTCTGAGTCGAGCTTGCCGAACCAGGGCGCTGACCTTGCGTAGCACGCGAGCGCCCCACAGTGAGACCCACAGCGGCGCCATCATGCGCGGCGCGCGGACGCCGAAATCTTCGACGCCCGTCGAATCCGTTCGTAGAACGTCATGTTCAGCGCCGCCGAGCAGGTAGCGCTGCCCCGTCCCCGCCCTTCTGCATCGCCAAGACGCAGCCGCGCGCCCGTCGCGAACATCGACCAGGTTCAAACCGCCCAGCAGGATCGGCGATCTGACCTTCCAGAAACATCTCGACGTCGCGCGTCGAGGAACGCCAGTCGTCTCCCGGCCCCAGCAGCAGGCTCGGGTTCACGTGCACGATGTTCAGCTTGCGATGCTGGACGTACCACAGCGCGAGCTTTTCGGCGTACATCTTGCTCGTGTAGTAAGGCCAGTCCCAGACCACGTCCTGCGCGTAAGGGGCTGTCTCGTCGAGCTCTGCAGGCTCACGGCCCACCGCACAAACGCCGGAGGTCGAGGCGAAGACAGCCTTCACATGCGGGTTGGCCCGCATCGCCTCACAGACATTCCGCGTACCCTCGACGTGTACGTTGAACATCCGCCATGGATCGGCCGGCGTGCGCTCGACCAAACCGGCCAGGTGGTAAATCTCGTCGACGCCCTCGACGGCGCGCTCGACGGCAGCGCGGTCGAGGATGTCGCCTTGGACGATTTCGATTCGCTCGGATTCGATTCCTGGCCCGTCGCCGCGGCAAAGCAGCCGCAAGCGCGCGTCCGGCTCGGACGCCAGCAGCTCATCGACGAGGTGCTTTCCCAAGAACCCGGTCGAACCGGTGATCAGAATCGTCTTCATCCCGCTCGAGAGATTGCAGCCGCGGAACCGTCTTAGACGGTTTGCGGCGTGCCCGACACGTCAACCATGTTGATGGGAGGGATATGCACGTGCGTCACCGACGGCTCGCCCGACGTGGGAGCGCGCCATCCTCGAGCGCCTCCTCCATGGACGAAGCTGTGTCCCAACCCATGATCTCGGCTGAGCGCCGGTCTTCGGCGCCCACGCAGATCCTTTGCCGACGTGTGCGCGGCCGTTCTCCCCCCAGTACCACATATAAAACGGGTGTACCCCGTGATAGGCGAAGCCCCGGCGGTACTGTTCGATGTACTCCGGGCGCGTCGCAAACTCCGCCTCGTATTTTCTCTGGTCAAATGCGTCGGTCGTTTCTGGAAGGATGCGGTGAAAGAACTCGTGGTAGGACGGGTGATGCTTTCTCGAACTCGTTGTACAACGGGTGGGTCACGATCATGACGCCGTTCTTCTTGACGACGGGCATGCCGCGATACATGTTGAACAGATACCCCAACGCCATCACCTGCACGAGCAAAGGATTCAAGGCGTTGTAGAGGCGAGACGAACGGGACGCCAAAAACCGCCACGTCCGCCTGCCCTTCGATCGGGACGCAATACTGCTGGTAGCAATAGGCCAGAGTATGGCGGTGCGTCGCCCACGTATCGCCTGCGTGGACGGCAATCAAATCGTACGGCGCGGGAACCGCAAACAAGATCTCACGTTTGATCTTGCGCGGCAGCACGGAGAGCGCCTTGCGTGCGAAGCCGCCGACCGCCTTGTCGAAAATATTCCAGTGATCCTCGTTCTTGCGAAAAAACGCCATCCGCGGATCGAACATCTGGTTGTTGACTACGGTCTCGATGTGGAAGACCTTGACCGATTTCTTGATCACCGCCGCCTGCCGATCCGCCGAGGATGTTAGCGCCGAGCGCTTGTGATCGAAGTAGGAATCGGAGTCGCGAATCGTTTTCGGATTGTGGTGCGCCTGCAGCGCGCCATAGTCACTAAACCGATCGCGATCGATTTTGCCCCGTCCATCGGAACGAGGTTGATAATGTTCACATAGATCAACAGATCGGACTCCGGCCGCGCGGCGGTTCATGCGAACCTTTTCGCCGAGCTCCGTCTCGCCCAGGTCCGTCATCCCATCCGGATCTTCGCCGTCGTGGCAGTAAATTGATCGGGATAATACGAGTCGAAAATCTTGGAGCCAACTTGCACTTCAGCTCGAACGGCTCCATCCGCCGGTGGAACGAAGTGGCGATGATAATGTCGACATCGGTTACGCCGTTGGCCGCGAGCATCTCGAGCACGACCTCGAGCACTGACTGCCGGATGTCGGGCCGATTCATCTTCGGCAGCGGTAACGAGATGTCGTCGATCGCGATCGTCACCTTCATGCCTGGCCGCAGTTGATCAACCAACGGCTCGGCCTCTTCCGGGTGTTCGAGCGCGTAGCGAATGGCCGCCTCGCGGTTCTTCAGGCCTGGAATGGCAGGTTTGGGATAAACGACGCGCGTCCCAGCCGGCAGCTTCACTCGCAATAGGTCTTCGCCGGACCAGATCAGCCGCGGTTTGGAATCAGCCTCCAGGTAGGCGACGCAATGGGAGTGCGAGACCAGCGCATTGCGGCCAACGGCGTTCGGCTTGGGATCGCCAAACTCATAGTCCTTGTGGGCAGGGACCGGATGAACCAACGTTGCCGCCATAGTCAGCGCTCTTTTGTGCTCAGCACCGGCCAGCCTCGCTGCTGGGCCAGCGCCTTCAAACGCGCGTCCGGATTGACCGCCGCCGGAAGCCCGACATATTCGAGCATGGGAGCGTCCGAAAAGCTGTCCGAATAAGCCTTCGACTGAGTCGTCTCAACATTATAACGGCGGCAGAGGTCCGCCATGGCCTCGATCTTTCCTTGCTCGGCCAGCAGGGGCGGTTCGATTTCGCCGGTCGCCACCCCACCCTCAAAGCGCATGCGGTTCGCCAGCAGGTGATCGAAGCCGAGCTCGCGTGCAAGCGGGGCCAACTCGAAGTCCAACCCGCCGGTGACCAAGACCGTCGCGAAGCCCGCGTCGCGGTCACGCCGCACCATCTTCGCCGAGCCCGGGTAGATCTTCGGCCTTACTTCTTCCGTATAGAGCGCCTCGGCCTGCTGCTCAAGCCAATCGCGCCGCAATCCCCGAAACTGCCGGAAGAATACTTCGTTAAATAGCTTGCGCGAGCGGCTGTCGAGCCACAGCCAGTACGGGACGCCACCGAGAGTGACTGCCGAACGCCGCAGGCGGTCGAACAGTCCCGGCGCGCGCCTTGCAAAGAAGAAATAGCGCGTCACCACGTTGCTGGCGGCGAGCGTGCCGTCGAAATCGTAAAACGCCGCCCGCATCTCTTAGCCGGCAAGCAGGCGCCGAATGTTGGACTTGTGACGCCATGCCAAGAACACCGTCATCATCAACGCGTAACGGGCGACCTCGGATCCCTCATAGAGCCACAACACGACGGTAAAGAACACCCAAGTCAACACCGAAGCCACCGCTCCGGCTTCCGGCCACTTCCGGCGGCTGCCCGTCAGGCGCAGCAGGACGAAGAACGCCAGCCCGGCAAGCGCCCACTTCGGAAACAGCCGCAGCATCACGCCCGCCGAAGTCGCAATGCCCTTGCCGCCGTTGAACTTGAGGAACGGTGTATAGCAGTGGCCAAACACCGCCGCGAAGGCATAAAGCCAACCCTGCCAATGCGGATCCGTGTCCGGGTCCCAGAAGAAGAACAGCGGCGCGAATCGCCAGGCATATCGCCCAAAAGCGTGAACACGGCCCGCCCCTTGTTCACGCGTAGAGTTGTTGAACCCTGGGTTGCCGGAGCCGACTTTGGTGATGTCGACGCCTGAGCCCACATCGCGATTACCGCGAAGGGGATGGCAGCCGCACAAAGAAGGCATACGAACGCTTCGAGAGCGATGGTCGAATCGATCATCCCATGAGCCCGACTAGCTTAGCAGCCCCGCAACGGTAGGCAGGAAGTTGGCCAGCGTCCCGGCGAGCATCGCGCGAAAGCCCAGCCGCGCCAGTTCGCTACGCCGATTCGGAATCAGAGAGCCGATGCCGCCTACCTGCACCCGATTGAGCCCAGGTTGGCGAATCCGCACAAGGAGTAGCTCATAATCAGCGCCGAATGCGGGTCGAGTTGGCTCTTGATCTTGCCCAAGCGATGTAAGCCAGAAACTCGTTGAAGCGCCATGCGCATGCCGGCTGGGTGCCACTACCGTCGGCGCATCTTGCCCAGCTCACGCCCAACAGAAACGCAATCGGCGAGGAAGATCCGGCCCAAGATCGTGCCGATGTTGCCCGGAAACCAAGCGAAGCCGAACAGGTCTTTCACGCCACCCAGAATGCCGTCGAGCAACGCGACCAGACCGACAAACGCAACCAGCATCGCACCTACGATCAGGGCAAGGTGCAGCCGCCTCGCTCCGCGCGCCGCCGCATCAATGATGTTGGCGTCCGCTTCGCCTGCTTGGCCGGGGATCGAGCCGAGCGTCTCGGCTCGCCGGTCTCGGAACGGATCTTGGCCAACATGATGCACGCCGGGGCGGTCATAATCACGGCCAGATCAGCAAGTGCTCCACCGGAACGTTCGCCATGCGGCTGTAGGCCACCATCAGCGCGCCGGAAGTTGTCGCCATGCCGGTCATCACGGTCATCCAACTCGGAGTGCGTCAGCCTGTCCAGGTAGGGCCGGATGGTCAGCGGCGCTCGTTCTGGCCCATGAATACGTTGGCCGCCACATTGAGCGCCTCGGCTAGCGCTCACCCCAAGGTGCGCTGCATGCCCCAGGCCATCACTCCCACCACCTTCTGCATCAGGCCTAAGTAATAAAGGACGGCAAACAGCGACGCCACGAAGATGATCAGCGGCAACACCTGGAACGCCAGGACCACGCCCTGAGGACCTTGTGAGTTGCCAAGCTAGCCGAAGACCAAGCTGCTGCCCTTCTCCGCGAACGCCATGGTTTGGTTGAACCCGCGGCCCAATGTCTCGAACACACGCCCGAACGGAGTGCGCAAGACCAGAATCGCGAGTGCGACCTGCAACCCGAGCCCCCAAGCCACGATGGGATAACGAATATTGCGGCGGTCCTTCGAGAGAAGGACCGCCGCTAGAAGAATGGAGACGATGCCGACGAGGCCCATCGCCTCGGGTCCTTACTGGACCAGGTCGAGCACGAGGTCCCGCTGCTCGGGCGGATTCGACGAGAGCCGGAAGGCGTCCTCGACGAGCTGCTCGGCTTCGGCAAGGTGCGTGTCGTCGGTGAAGTACAGCGCGCACAAGCCTTGGCCGGCCTGCACCATGTCGCCCACTTTGGCTTGTAGGATGATGCCCACAGCCGGGTCGATCTGTTGATCCATGCGCTCGCGGCCGGCGCCCAACATCGCCGCGGCGCGGCCGATATCGTCGGCATTGATGCGGCTGATGTAGCCCTCGCGCGGAGAGGTGATCAGCTTTTCGCCAGTGGCGTTCGGCAACAGAGAGAAGTCCGTCAGACAGTTGGCGTCGCCGCCCTGCGCCGCGATGACCGTTTGCAACAGCGCGAAGGCTGTGCCCTCGGTCAAGCACTGTTGCGCCAAGGCGCGCGCCTGCTCGATCGAGAAGTCGCCCTTGCCCAGGTAGATCATGCGCGCCGCAAGCTCCACGCCAAGCCCGGCCAAGTCCGGCGGACCCTGGTTTTGCAGCGTCTGCGAGGCTTCCATGATCTCGAGAGCATTGCCCACGGTGAAGCCCAGCGGCTGGTCCATGTCCGTCAGCAGCGCTTGCAGCTTCACATCCATGCGGCGGCCGATTGAGATGATCAACTGCGCCAACCTGCGGGCCTCGGTCTTGCCCGACAGTAGCGAGCCCTTGCCCACCTTCACGTCAAGCACGAGCGCGTCCAGCCCCTCGGCCATCTTCTTCGACAGCGTCGAAGCCGCGATCAGCGCGAGGTCATCGACCGTCGCCGTCGCATCGCGCAACGCATAGAGCTTCTTGTCCGCCGGGGCGAGCTCGTTGCTCTGCTCGGCGAAGGCCAAACCATGGCGGCGCACCAAGTCTTCGAACTCATCCTTGGTCAGGTTGGTGCGGAAGCCCGGGATCGAGCGCAGCTTGTCGAGCGAACCGCCCGTATGGCCGATGCCCGGCTCGACGATGCGCGGCACCGCCAAGCCAGCCGAGGCGGCGATGGCGGCGGCGATCAGGCCGACCTTGTCGCCCACGCCGCCGGTCGAATGGCAATCGACCTTCGGCTTCTCGACGTCGTCAAGCGCCACGCGTTGCCCGCAGCGGAGCATGGCTGCGGTCAAAGAGGCGGCTTCGGCTTCACTGAACTCGTTACAGCAGCCGGCCATCAGGAATGCCGCCATTTGGTAGTCCTGAATTTCCCCGCGCGTGTAGCCGTTGATCAGGCGCTCCAACTCTTCGAGATTGAGCTCCTCGCCATCACGCTTTTTGCGAACCAAGTCGACAATGCGGTCCATAGACGTAAAAATCCCCTATCCTTCCGCTGGGAAGGTCGGAAGACGCGTCGGTTAACACGCCTAAACTCAACAGCGTAGCATTCCGTAACGAATAGGGACAACCACGCACGTCCCTACTCCCAGAGTAGCGAGAAGCGGCGCGGGACGCTCGCCGCGCCGCTCGTGCGCTTTTAGAACAGCAGCTTCAGGCCAAGCTGGATCAGCCTTGGCGCCCGCGCGCTGCCGATCAACCCGAAGCTTCCGCTGGAAGCATTGCTGTTGGGGTTGCCGAACTGGGCGTGGTTGAACGCGTTGAACATTTCGCCACGGAATTGGATGCGGGTTTGCTCCGTGATCGAGAAGTTCTTCTGGATGCCGATGTCCCAGTTGTTGATTCCCGGTCCATGCAGTGGATTGCGGCTCGAGTTGCCAAAGTAGCCTTGCGGGGCTACCGAGAAGCAGCTCGTGTCGAGGAAATGCGGATCCTGTCGCGGATTCACGCTACCCAGCGAGCCGTCGCAGGTGCGATTCGGGCGATGGTTCACGAACGGGCTGCCCGTCCGGTTGGCCGTCGTCAGGATGAACGGCGTACCGGTCGAGAACGTTCCGATGCCGGTGAGCGTCCAGCCGCCGGCAAGTAGGTCCAGCGCACGCGGGATGTCCTGCCCGTGCCGCCGGCCGCGGCCGAAGGGCACGTCCCAGATGATACTGGTCACCGCGCGGTGCCGCACGTCGAAGGACGTTTGGTCCTTGTCGAGCGCCCGGAAGTTGGTGATCTGCGCGTTGGTTGCGCCGCCGGCTTCCCAGCTATCGGTCAGGCCCTTGGCCCAGGTGTACTCGAGCCGGAAGTTCAAACCGGCCGAGGTTCGGTGTTGGTACTTCGCCGCCAGCGCGTTGTAGGTCGAGTTGCCGTTGTAATCGGCCCGCAGCAGGCTGGTGTAGCGCAGGTAGGGTCGCGTGTTGCGGTCGCAGGCCAGGTCAGCGCCCACGATGCACTGGTTGTAGTCGTAGCGATTCTGCTGACGGTGACCGCTGTTGCCCATGTAGGCGACCTCGACGAAGTTGTTCTTGTCGAGCGTACGCTGCACGGAGAAATTCCACTGCGAAACGTAGGGCGTGCGGCCGTCCTCCGCCAACAGGAACGGCGCCTGACCGGCCGGCAGATTCGCCGCGAAGTCCTTGTCGAGCGGCGGCAGATTGAGCGCCGGGAAGATGTTCATGCCCAACTGGTAGGTCGGGATGAGATCGCCCGTGTTGATGATGTCGATACTGCGGTTCGGCGGCCCGACGGCGGAAAACTGAAGCTCGATCAACTGCTGATCCGAGTAGTAGACGCCCGCGCCGGAACGGATGACCGTCTTGTCGTCCAACTGCCAGGCGAAGCCCAACCGCGGAGCGAAGTTGTTCTTGTCCGGAGTGATGACCTTTGGATTGATCTCGCCCAAGGCCGCGAACTTCAGCAGGCCCGTCTGGGAATCAAAACCGTGCGGCAAGTCCCGGGCGAAGCCCTGCGGATCGGCGATCGAATCGTAGAACCACGACGCGCCCCAGTTCACCGTAAAGTTGCGCCGCAGCTTCCAGGTGTCCTGGATGTAAGGCATGTACTGCGTGAAGCGGTAGGGCAGCATCGGCAAACCGCGTACGCTTCCTGTCGATGGCATGCCGAGCAGGAAGTCCGCGAACGCGTTCCCGCCCGCACCCGGAGCCAGCGCGCCCGCGGCGTTGCGCGTCAGCGCAGCGGTGAAGCGCTTCTGGTAGGCAAGGTTGCCGTGCGCGCCGGCGTTCGAGTTCTGCTGCCAAGTCCGGCGGTAACGGATACTCGTGCCGAAGCGGAACTGGTGGTTGCCGCGGATGTACGTGGCGCCCTCGTCGAGCTGGTAGTTGTTGTCCAAGTTGCCCAGGTCGCCATTGGCGCGGCCAAAGCCGGAGTAGTCCTGGATGCCCTGCGCCGTCACACCGCGCACGTCGAAGGTGTTCTGGATGCCGAGAGGATCGAGAATGTCTCCGTGATCACGGCCTTCGTTACTGAACAGCGCAACGTTGCGCGAAGCGCCGAAGCGAAGCGTGTTGACGAACGAAGGGGAAATCGTCCATGTGTGTTGGACCATGCCGAGCTGCAGGTCGTTGGGATAGAACGCTCCGCTCAACGGGAACGGCCCCTCCTGGACGCCGGGCGACTTGGAGTAGATGAACTGCCCGAACAGCGACTGCGTGTCAGTCAGCGCCGTATCGATGCGGATGTTGAACTGGTCGTCGTCGAGCGTGTCGAGCGGATTGACGAACAGGTTGTTCGGCCGCTGCGCCAGGCTCGCGCCGGGCAAGTAGTACTGCAACAGGCCTTTCGAGACTGAGTTGATGCGGGTGGTCGGGATCACGTTGTTCGGGAATGGGTCGCGCGTGCCGCCAGCCTCGTTCAGCGTGAGGGGGTCGTAGATCGTGTCGCTGACCTGTGTAAAGTCGCCGCCGAACATCTGCTGGGTCGGCGTGTAGACGCCTTGCGCAAATGCTTTCCGTTCACGCAGCCCTTCGTAGCCGCCGTAGAACCAGATCTTGTCCTTCACGATCGGACCGCCGACGGCGAAACCGAACTGGTTGCGTTTGAGGTTCTCCGAGGCGGGAGCGTAGAAGTTGCGCGCGTCCAGATCGACGTTGCGTAGAAACTCGAAGGCCTGGCCGTGGAAGGCGTTCGTGCCGCCTTTCGTATTGACGTTGACCATCGCCGGGTTCGGTCCTTGGTCCGGCATGAAGAAGCTCTGTTGGACCTTGAACTCATCCACGTTCGCGACCGACAAGTTCACGGCGAGCTCGCCCAGGCGGGCGCCGCGGACTTGGATGCCGTTGATCGTGTAGCTGTTTGAAGTCGACTTGACCCCGCCGATGACGACGGAGCGGCCGGGGTGGCCGGTCTGTCCGGAAGCGTCCGCGCGGCCGGCTGCGTCGTTCGTGCCGGCGGCCAGGAGCGCGAGCTGCAGGAAGTTACGGCCATTGAGCGGCAACTCATTGACTTGCTTGGAGTTCACGAGCGTGCCCAAGGCGTTCGAGTCCGTCTCGAGCAGAATCGCCTCACCAGCGGCTTCGACCGTGATGACGTTGCTGACTTGCCCGACTTGCAGGGTGACGTTGACAGTGGCGCGCTGGCCGACTTCCAGGCGAAACGAGGTGAGCTCGTAGGTGTCAAATCCGTCGCTCTGCACCCGCAGAGAATAGTTGCCGGGCGTGAGATCGGGGAAAACGTAGAGGCCGGCTTCGTTCGTGTCGGCGGCCTTCTCGACGCCGCGATCGACGCTAGAAAGCGTCACGTGTGCGCCGGGAATGACTCCGCCGCTCGGGTCTGTAACCGCACCGCCGACCGTGCCCGATCCGGTGGCTTGCGCAAACGCAGATGCGGCGAGCAACAGGCTCGCCGTCATTGCGACCAAGGTATGCTTCAAGGCCATTCAAAGACTCCTTCAACCAAAGCGTTGGAACGTGGAAGGGTTCCGTGGGCAGTCTAGGGCGCCGGGCGAGGCCGTGGCAAGTGTTTCTACAACCGAAACGAAGCGCTTCACATGGGCGTACAGCGGAGCCAAGGATGACGCTTTTCGTCCGTGACGCACCCGCAAAGTTGCGGTCCGGAGCACCTGAGGGTCATTGGGGAAACCGCAGGCCGTTCGCGAGAGAAAAAGGCCTGCACCGTGTCACGGCAGGCTTTCGAACCACCGGATCGCCTGCTCTTCGGCCCAAAATCGGTGTCCGCCGCGGGCCAAAAAGGCGACGTGCCCGCCTTGTTTGCTCTTGAGCAGCGTCAGGTTCGAGTTGCGCTCGAACACCTCGTCTTCATAGACCGCAAACGGAATAAACGGATCGTCCTCGGCCTGGATCAGCAGCGCTGGGACAGCAATGTCGCTCAAAAACCCTGAAGACGAGGCCTTCGCATAGTAGTCCGCCGCCCCTGCGAACCCGAACGCAGGGGCGGTCACACGGTCGTCGAAATCCCAGATAGAAGTGGCCGAGGCAGAGTCGATCCCACGGAGCGCCTGCGGCATCAACCGCTTCTTGAGCGCGAGCGTCGCATCGAGTTGCCGCAAAAAACGCTTTTCGTAGATGAAATTGCGCCTTTCGCCGATGCGCCGTGAGCAGTCAGCCAGCCGAATCGGCACCGAAATGCCGCACACCCCGCGCACGTGCTCCGGCGGCGCCGCGCCCCACTCCCCGGCGAGCTTCAGCACCATGTGGCCGCCCATCGAGAAGCCCAGCACCCACAGCGGACGCGGGGCGAGCTGCGCGATGACGCTGTGCAGATCCTCCGTCAGGCCGGAGTGGTAGAGCGTTGGGCATAGCGCCTCGGTGCCGCCGCAGTTGCGCACGTTGAGCCGGATGACGTTCCAGCCCCTCTCGAGCGCCAGCCCGGCGAGCGACATCATGTAGCGCGCCTCGGTACACGCGGTCAGCCCGTGAACGCACAGCAAGGTCCGTTCCCCGCCCTGGTCTTGCTCTTTGGCGAGCACACGGACTCCTTCTACCGTGTCAAGGTAGACATCTACCGCAGGCCAGCGGCGCTCATCCGCGCTCGCCGGCCAATACCGCGCCATGATGGTTTGGAGATCTCCGCCGCCCGGCCACGGGCGATAGGGCCGAGCCCAGCCCGGCAGGCGCTCCGATTCGCCATCGATGACCGGCACGACGAGTGGGAATTTACTGCGCGAGCAGCTTTTCGACAGTTGAGCGAATCCGCGCTTCCTGGTCGAGCCAGAACGCCCGGTCCGCGCCCGGATGGTCTTCCTGAATCACGCCCTTTTTGTCGACGAACACCAGATGCGGCACGTACTTCTGCCCCATGACCGGCAACTGACAGAACGTCGTCCATTGCGAGTTCGTGCCTAGCCCGATCGGGAACTCAACGCCATACTTGGCCGCGAATTCATCGATGTTCGCCGCCGCCGACGGGTTCACCGCCAGAGCCAGGATCTCGAATCCCTTCGGGTGGAACTCCTTGTAGATCGGCTTGAGCACCTCGGCCGTGTGTTGGCAGTGCGGACAATCGGTCGAGAAGAACATCACCGCGACGACCTTGCCCTTGAGCGCCGCAAGCGACGCCTTGTGGCCGTTGTAGGTATTGAAGGTCAGCGGGCCCGCCTCGCGCGGAACCTCCGATGCGCCGAGCGTCAACGCCGCCAGCGTCAGAGCCGCAGCCAAGGGGACGATCCGTCGAGCCAGTTTCATCGATGCTTTCCTCTCTCCAAAGGTCCTAGACGCACGAGGCGCGCCGAAGGATACGTTCGTTCTTAGGATACAGCCGTGGGGACCGGCCCCGGCGCGCTCGCTAGAAATCCTGCATGATCGGCGTCGGCGTGAAGCTCAAGATGAACACGACCAACGCGAGAGCCGCCAAGGCGCGCCTCCGTCCGTCGAGCTCAACCGAGTCGTCGAGAGTCGGCGGGTGACTCAAGCCTACGAACCACGCGAGCGCCAGAAACAACAGGTAGGTCGGCCCGGTCACAAGCATCGCCAGCGCCAGGATTCCGAACACCCCCATGGCGATGATCCGGCTGCGGCGGCCGAAGACCGCGTAGCTAATGTGTCCGCCATCGAGCTGCGACATCGGCAACAGGTTGAGCGCCGTCACAAACAAACCCACCCAGCCGGCGAACGCCATCGGGCCGATCAGGATCTCAGTGCCTTCCGGGCGGGGCCCCAACAGCATCCACTCCGCAATGCGCAGCAGCAGGGGATCGCCAAAATGCAGTAAGCCGCCGGCGGACTGCATCGGCACGCGGGTCGCGGAACGCAGCCCCCAGAACACCACCGGAACTGCGATCGCCATGCCGGCGAGCGGCCCCGCCACCGCGATGTCGAACAGCGCCCGGCGGTTCGGGATGTACGGCGACATGCGGATCACCGCGCCCATCGTGCCCAGCGGCGGCAGCGGCAGCGGAATGAAAAATGGCAGCGTCGCCTTGACGCGGTGATGTTTCGCCGCGAAATAGTGGCCGAATTCGTGCGCCGTCAGGATCGCCAAGACCCAGAACGAGTACTCGGCCGCTGTCAATGCCAGTTGGGCGAACACAGCCGGATTGGCCGGAATGAGCAAGCGTCCGCCGACGAGCGACAAATAGTAGGCGAACCACGTGGTGCAGATCGTCAGCACGAACAGCAGCACGTGCAACCAAACGCGACGTTTGGGCGCCTGCATCGGCGGCCGCGGCACGAAGGCTTCCGGGGAGCGCCGTACGGATACGGAGGGGTCGACATCAGAGAACGGCGGAACTTCCAGTCTACCGATCGTCCGTCATCGCGGGGCGGCCTTGGGATTCTTGAACACCGCCACAAACATCAGCAGGATCAAGCCGGCCAGCGCCGCCGGAATCGTCCAGATCATGCGCCAATCGACCAGGCGCAAGGCCTCGAGCGCTTTCTCGGACTGTTCCGCCGCGAGAGTCTGCGCTTCCGGCGTGCCCTCACCTACCTGCGCAATGCGGGCGCCCAGTTGCTGCACCTCGGCGCTGAGCTCACGCGATTGCGGCGGCGTATACTTTCTTCGATCACACCGGCGGCCTGCGCGCCGATCAACATGCCCAGCCCCAAGGTGAGCATGGCCAAGAGGCCTTGCGCCTGCGAGCGAATCCCCTTGTGGGCGACCTGATCGGTGTAGATCTGGCCCGTGACGAAGAAAAAGTCGTAGCAGATGCCGTGCAGCAGAATGCCCGCAATCATCATCCAGGCGATGCTGTTGGGCGCGCCCGCCGCGAACAAACCGTAGCGCACGACCCAGGCGAGCATGCCGACGGCAAGCATCCACTTGACGCCCAACCGCTTGAAGAACAGCGGCATCGCCAGCATGAAGAAGATCTCCGACATTTGACCGAAGGACATGGTGAAGGCCACGTCGGCCACGCCGGTCTGCTGCAAGCTCTTCGCCGCCATCTGGTAGTAGAACGCCAGCGGGATACAGATGAGGAACGAGCTGAGCACGAACACCGTAAAAGAGCGGTTCTTGAAGAGCACCAAAGCGTCGGCGCCGAGCAACTCGCCCACCGAAGCCTTCTGGCCTTTGGCCGGCGGCGGCGTGTGCGGCAGCGTGAAGCAATAAAGCCCCAAAAAGACGCCCGAGGCTCCGGTCAGATAGAACATCGAGATCTTGTCGTCCCACCCCAACCAGGTCAGGGTGACTCCGGCGATGATCCAGCCGATCGTGCCGAACACGCGGATCAACGGAAACTCCTTTTCCGAGTCCTGAATGTTGTGCATCGCGATCGAATTGGTCAGGGCCAGCGTGGGGAAGTAGCAGAGCGTGTGAGCGAAAAAGATCATGTTGATCGAAAACGGAGAGCCCGGCGACTGGGGGTCCATCAACAGAGTCGAGCCCCACATCAGCGCGCCCCCTAGGATATGCAACACGCCCAACACTTTCTCGGTCGGGAAAAAGCGGTCCGCGACCATGCCGACGAAGAGCGGAGAGATGATCGCAGCGATTGGGCCGACGGAGTAGGTCAGGCCGAAATCGGCGCCGGAGAAACCGATCTTGCCAAGGTAGAGCGGCGCTGTGACGTACCAAGCCCCCCACACGAAGAACTGCAAGAACATCATCACGGCAAGCCGTGCGCCAACGCCTGAGATCATGAGGACCTATTGTGGCGTAAATAGGCTGAGCGATGCGCGCCCGGGGCGGGTATGCTCTCGCCGGCAGCGAATCGCGTCTGTGGACGCGCAGGCTCGCCAGGGTGTGGAACGTCGCAAGCGCCTAGCTGAAGTGGTAAAGGCCTTCTTCGTTGTCCCAATAGACCTTCTTGTTGTTGCGGTAGGACAGCGTGGCCAAGTGTCCGGTGACGGCAGCCTGGTGGCCGACGATTGCGGGGCAGTTGAGCTCCGCTTTGCCCTGCACCGCATCGAGGAAGTTGCGCAGGTGCTCGTTGGTCGGGTTGCCCTGCCCAAAGTCCTTCTCCGAGTTGAAGCTCATCTCGGGCGCGGGCTTCTGCCCCTTGCTGACCTGGCGCGGATTCTCAGGGTAGACGTGCAGATCGCTGAGGTTCTTGATGATCATGGTGCCGTTGCGGCCCATCACTTCCTCCCCGTAGCCCCAGTGGGCGTTCGAGAACGCCACTGAGTAGTTGACGTGGAAGTCGTTCGGATACTCGAAAGCCGCGGTGATCGTGTCCGGCACCTCGCGCCCGTCGTGCCAGGCGTGGACGCCGCCGTTGCACATCACGCTCTTGCAGTAGGTGCGTCCGGTGATCATATGGAGCGCATCGGTCTGGTGAACGAGCAGGTCGGTCGAGATGCCGCCCGAATAGTCCCAGAACAGCCGCCACTGGAAGTAGCGCTCCTTGTCGAACTCCACCTTCGGCGCTTCGCCCAGGAACTTCGCGAAATCGGTGTTCGCCGGGTCGGCGTCGGCGGGGATGTTGTAGCGCCACGCCGGCGAGCTATTCGGGCTGTTGCGGTACCAGTATGCGCGGGCGTAGACCACGTCGCCCAGCACGCCGGACTCGTAGATCTCCTTCGCCTTCATATAGATCTTCGAGCTGCGGCGCTGCGTGCCCACTTGGAACTTCTTGCCGCTACGCTCGACCGCGGCCAGGATCTCGAAGCCCTCTTCGATGGTGTGGGTCAGAGGCTTTTCGCAGTAGACATGCTTGCCGGCGTCGAGCGCGGCGATCGCCATGTCCTTATGCAGGTGCTCGGGGGTCATGATGACGACGGCGTCGATCGAGTCGTCATCGAGCATCTTGTAGAAGTCGTCGTAAGTCTCGGGCGCGGCTTGCCCCTTCGAGATCAAGGTATCCTTGTGCTCGGCCAAACGCGGCGCGAATGTGTCGCAAATGGCCTTGACGTAGGCGTCGCCCTTGGCCTCGTCGAGCATCGTATAGATGTGCTTGCCGCCGCGGTTGCCCAGTCCGACCCAACCGACTGCGATCTTGGAGTTCGCATTTTGCGCGGACAGCAACGCCGGAGCGGCCGCGGCGGCGGCGGAAACAAAGGTGCGCCGAGACAGATGGTTCGACATGGCAGGGTTGAGGATAGCAAGATCCCGGCCTGAGAGGTAAGCCTGCGCTAGGCTTGGAAGAAGCTTCGTCATGCGCGTCCAAGTGCTCTTTTTCGGCCAACTCAAAGACATCGTCGGCCGCTCCTCAGCCACCGCCGATCTACCCGACGACGCGCGCGTGGAAACCCTCTTCGCGCGGTTCGCGTCCGAATACCCGAAGCTCCGCCAAATGGCGGGCTCGATCGCCATGGCGCGCAACCAGGAATTCGTGACGCTCGACGAACCCCTCGCCGAGGGAGACGAAGTCGCGTTCATGCCTCCGGTGAGCGGCGGCAGCGGCTGGATTGCGCATACCGAAGAGCCCACGAGCTTTTACGCCATCACCGAGCAGCCGCTCGACCCACGCGCCTTGGTCGAACGCCTGCAAACAGGCGACGATGGGGCCGTCATCACCTTTGAGGGCGTGACGCGCAATAACACCAAGGGCCGCTCCACGCTGCATTTGGATTACGAGTGCTACGCGCCCATGGCGCTCGCGAAGATGCAACAGATCGGCTGCCGAGCTTCTCGAAAAGCACGGTATCCGCGCGATCGGGTTCGTCCACCGCGTGGGACGGCTGGCAATCCAAGAGGCAAGCGTCGTGATCGTGGTCTGCTCCGCGCACCGGCAGGCGGCCTACGACGCCTCGCTCGAGGCGATCAACCGTCTGAAGACGCTCGTGCCCATCTGGAAGAAGGAAACGTTCGCCGACGGCGAAGTCTGGGTCGAGGGCGCCTGGGACGACGCCGTCCCGCGGAGCGAGCGTCTGTGAAGCGCCCCCGCAAGGCCGGACAGTAAGGCTGCGGTCGCGACGACTCGCGACCCGGCAAGCGTGGCCGCTTGCGCCACGGCTGCTGGTTGTTGCGTTGCTGGGATTGCTTCCACTGGCCGCCCAGGAGGGGACCGTATTCACGTCGGACGTGCGCCTGGTCAACGTGATCGCCACCGTGCAGGACTCTAAGGGAGTGCCCATCGGCGGGCTGAGCAAGGAGAACTTCCGCATCCTCGACGAGGGCCAAGAGCGCGAAATTGCCGTGTTCGAGCGCCGCACCGACCGGCCGCTGTCGGTCGTCCTGCTCGTCGATGCCAGCATGTCGACCGGCATCGAGCTCAAATACGAACGCGAAGCCGCCAAACGCTTCGTAGGCAAGCTTCTGGGCGCGGGGCCCATCCCGACGACCGTTTGGCCGTGATGAAGTTCAGCGAAGGCGTGGAGATGTTGAGCGATTTCTCGCGCACGCAGCGCAACATCGAGCGCGCGATCGACAAGCTGAAGCCCGAGTTCGGCACCTCGCTCTATGACGGCGTACTGCTGGCTTCGGAAGAGCTCGAGGCGCGCGATGGCCGCCACGTGATCATCGCGATCTCCGATGGCGGCGATACCACGAGCTACACTTCGTTTCGCGCTTCGCTCGAGGCGGCGCACGCAGCCGACGCGGTCATGTTCAGCCTGATCGTACGGCCGGTGAAGTCCGACGCCGGGCGCAACGTGGGCGGCGAGAATACCCTCAAGATGTTCGCCGACAACACCGGCGGACTCACCTTCATCGAATACACGGAAGAGGGCATAGACCGCGCCTTCTCGGAGATTCTAGAGAACCTGCGCACACAGTATTTGATCGGTTACTATCCGCCCGAGCATACCGACCCGAAAACGCGCTTCCGCAAGATTGCCGTGGAAGTGAACGTCCCGCACGAGCGTGTGCTCGCGCGCGCGGGGTACTATGTACCTGAGGAGCGGAAACTGCTCCCGGAGTCGATTCCGCCCGACCGCCTCGACATCAAACCGAAGAAGCGCGGCGGCTGGCGGGAGGTCGAACCTGCAAAAACTCCCAAATGAACCCGAGGGAACGACCCGACCGCGCGCTGCCCCGCGACCAGACTTTCGCCGAATCTCGTGAATTGCGTCGCCTGACGCAATACGAAGCCCGGGTTCGCGTCCATCTGCGCGGCGGCGAGAGTGTCGAGGGCATCCTGGAAGCCCACGACGCAGGTGCGATCAGCGTGATCGACGACCAGGGGCGATCGCTCGTCCTGCCCAAGCGCGACATCCGCACCATCGCAGAGCTCGATGAGGCGGAAACTGAGGAGCTCTAAAGCCACCCATGCCGAATCTCGATTTCACAACCTTCGCGCAAGAAGTCGCGCGCGAAGCCGGCGCCATTCTGTTGCAGTACCAGTCCAAGGGTGTGAGCCCGGAGTACAAGGGGGCGGCTGACGTGGTGACTGCGGCGGATCGCGCATCGGAAAAGCACGTTGTCTCGCGCCTGCGCGACTCCTTCCCTTCCCACTCGATCGTGGCCGAGGAAGGCTCGGGCGTCGACAACGGCTCTGAGTATTGCTGGCACATCGACCCGCTCGACGGCACGACGAATTTCGCCCATGGCTTCCCAATTTGGTGCGTGAGCATCGGGTTGGAGAAGGACGGCGAAGGATTGGTGGGCGTGGTCTATGACCCGACTCGCGACGAGCTGTTCATGGCGGAAAAGGGCTCCGGGGCGTATTTGAACAACCGCCGCATCCACGTCTCGAAAGTGGACAAGCTCGAGAACGGGCTGTTTGCGACGGGCTTTCCGCCGGCCAATCGGCGCACGAACCCGAACGTCTTCTACTTCCACCAGTTTTCCGCGCTGAGCCACGGCGCGCGGCGGGCCGGCTCGGCTGCGCTGGACTTGTGCGCGGTGGCTGCGGGCCGCCTGGAAGGGTTTTGGGAGTTCGGTTTGCAGAGCTGGGACGTCTCGGCCGGCGCGACGATCGTGATGGAAGCGGGCGGCCGGGTGACGGACTTGAAGGGCGGCGTTTACCGTTCGACGGACCGTAACGTGAACGCCTCGAACGGCAAGGTGCACCAAGAGATGCTCGACTTGTTCGCCCAACTCGAGCGCGGCGAATTCCCGGCCGGGACGCCGCCTCTTCCCAAACGATGAACTGGCGCGCCATTTGGGACCAACTGGTCTCTTACGGCCCGCTGGGCATGTTCGTGATCGCCATCGTCGACACGGCTTTCTTGCCGACGGCGCAGGCGGTCGACCTCATGGTGGTGATGCAGGCAGCCGCCGCGCCGGAGATGGCGCTGCCCTTGTTTGTTTGCATGGTGCTGGGCTCGTCAGTCGGCGCGGTCATCCTTTGGTCGATTGCCCGGAGCGGCGGCGCATGGGCGTTGAGCCGGTCCATCAAAGCAGAGAAGCTCGAACGGGTTCGCGCGAAGATCCGCAAGTATGATGCAGCGGCGCTGGTGATTCCGTCGTTTCTGCCCATCCCGGGCTCACCGATGAAGCTGTTCATCTTCGCCGCCGGCGCGCTGGGCATCAGCCCCTTGCGCATCGGGGTGGCCGTCGGGGCGGGCAAGGTAGGACGTTACGGGTTGATGATTGGGCTCGGGTTGTGGCTGGGCGACGAGGCCTGGCCGCTGATCAAGCAATACGGCGGCAGAGTCGCCGTGGCGGCGCTGGCGCTGATTGCGATTGCGTTCGCACTGCGCGCCAGACGTAAAGTCCAAACGGACATTCATGCACCCGACATCTGATAATCGACCAGTATGAAGACCTCGCGCCTGGAAGCCTTCAGCGACGGCGTAATCGCCATCCTCATCACCATCATGGTGCTCGAGATGAAGGCGCCGCACGGTTCTGATCTCGAAGCCTTGCGTCCGATGCTGCCCATCTTTCTGGTCTACGTAATGAGTTTCATTTACCTGGGCATCTACTGGAACAACCACCATCACTTGCTTCACGCTGCAAGCCGGGTGAACGGGAAAATCCTTTGGGCGAATCTCTTTCTCTTGTTTTGGCTTTCGCTCATACCGCTTGTGACCGCCTGGATGGGCGAGAACCACTTTGCAGTAGTGCCCACAGCGGTCTACGGCGTGATCTTGTTCATGTCCGGGGTAGCCTACCTCGTGCTCCAAGCCGCCATCCTGGGCGAAGAGCCCAAACATTCCAAACTGCGGGAGGCGGTGGGCAAGGACGTTAAAGGAAAAGTCTCGCTGGCCTCATATGCGATTGCCGTAGCTGCCGCTTGCCTCTTCCCGGAGCTGGCGCTTGCGATCTACGTGGGCGTCGCATTGATGTGGTTGATTCCCGACCGCCGCATCGAAACACTGAGCCAGGGCTAGTTCGGCGTTTCGTCCACTTGCCCTGCGGAATCCTCGAGAGTTTCACGGCCGGAAAAGGCGCGAATATCATTGGAGGTCCTGGATTTGTAACGGGTCCGCAGCTGCGCTTGTCTACCGCATAGAAGCGGTTCCGAAGCAAAACGAGTCCGTTTCGCAAAGGAGGATTATGTTAGTTAAATTAAGTGCATTAGGATCGTGCGTGGCTCTGGCGCTTGCTTTGACTGTTTCGCCGCTCGCCGCCGATCACCACAAGGAACAAACGAATTTCCACAAGGCTTCTGAGGTCGCGAGCCTCATTGATCGAGTCGAATCGAACGCTCTCGACATCCGGGAGCAGGCTGCGCGGCTTCGCACGTACAATCGGACCCCTCAGTTGTATAGTTGGGAACTCCACGCTGACGAGTTGAACCGCGTTCGTGCAGAGCTCGACCGGATGGCGACTTTGATCCAAGATCTCGAACCGCTCAAGTCTGGAATGACGCTAAGGCAGGATGCGGCGTTCAACCGAATCGTGTCGTTGTCGGCAGAGATGTCCGACGCGACTGCGAAGGCCATCGAGATCGTCAATACAGAAAAAGAGAAGCTGGAAGTCGGACACCCAGATTATGAGCAGCAAGTAGACGCGATTTACGATAAAGCGGACACGGTGATTTCCAACGCCGAGACCGTTGAGGATTGGGCAGAACTGATCGAGAAGATCCAGGAACCGTCCGAATAATCGCCAACGCACCGCTGCTTACCCGCCAACGCCCGCCGCTGCCCACCAGCCGGCGGGCGTCGGCGGTCAACGGCTGGCGAGTATCAAAAATCCAACAACAATTACCGCCAACAGCACAAGCAACAGGATCTTCCAGATGCTCTTCGGGTACTCGCCCGCGATCTGCCCGGTATAGCCATTGACGACCACCTGAAACGAATCCGCACCGAAATCATAGACCAACAACCAGACCGGCACGAGGATGTGCTTGAAGGTCTCGCCGGAGTAGACCGGCTGGACGCGTAGGTTGCGATAGGTATCGCCCGGAATCTGCGCCGCACAGAGCTGTTGCAGCTTCGCGTCCATCGAAGAGCGCGCCATGCGGGCGGCGTCGATCAGCACGACTTGGTAGTGCTCGACCGTGAAGCCTGACAAGTAGGCCGTCTCGTACGGCACCAAATCGTTGGTGGGAAACGGCTCCACCTCGCGCAGCAGCTCGAGATGGACGCCGTGCGCGCCGGGGATGGGCTCATCGTCAAAGAAGTGGTCCACGTGGCCGGCTGCCGGCGTCCAGCGGACGTGTTGCACTTGCCGGGTCTGGATGCGGCCTTGCGAATCGCGGTACTGCTCAGTGGTGTAGTAGTACGTGCCGGAATCCGCGGCCCAATCAGCGGAAACCTGGGCATCGAAGGTCCAGTAGGGCAAATAGACGCCGCGAATCGTGTCAAGCAGCGCCTTGGATTTAAGCTTTCCCGGCGCGAGCCATTTGGAGGCGTACCACTTGCGCATGGACTCGCGCACACGGGTTTCATCCACCTTGAACGGCAAGAGGCTTTGTGGCCGGATAGGGGCCTTGATCTCTTCGTAGTCGACCAGTTCGGGCGAGCCGCAGAAGTCGCAATTCTTGCCGACCTCGTTCGCGTCGAAGACCGAGACCGCGTGGCAGTTCCGGCACTTTACGGTCCGCTTCTGCGTCTTCCAGCCGCAACTCCTCCGGCATCTCGCGGAGAGTCTTGACCAGATCGATCTCCTGGATCTGGCCTGTATCTGGGTTGAGCTCAGTGGGCGCTTCGGTGCCGCAATAGGGGCAAATGAGCGCTTGCTTGGCCGGATTCCAGACCGCCTGTGCACCACAGGCCGGACAGGAATCCTTGCGGATTGCCTCGATTTGATCGGACATGCCAGGGGCCCTAGTCCGCCAGGTACTCCTCCAACGCCGAGCGCTTGATGCGCACGCTCGTCCCGATCTTCTTCGCCTTGAGCTCGCCGGATTCGACGACGGCAAGCACGTCCTGTTCGCTCACGCCGAGAGCCTTGGCAGCCTGTTCGGGCGTGAGCAACTCCGGAAGGCCGGCCGGAGCCATGACGTCCGGCACGGAACCGCCAGGAGTGAGCGCTCCCACAGCACGAGGGCCGCCCACGGCGGACGGCGTCTGTTGACCGCCCAACATGCCGCCCTGCTGGTTCATCATTTGCTGCGCAATGGCGAGACCCACGGCCATCTCGGTAGCCATGCCGCCCGAGCCGCCTCCCTGCCCCGTCTCGAGCCCACGCGCCATCTGATACTTCACGTAGTCGTTCAGATTGCCCACCGCGGCCATCGACGAACGCTCGTCGATCGCGTCCTCCACCTCTTTGGGCAGCGAGACGTTCTCGACGATGAAGCTCGCGATCTCCATGCCGTACTTCGCCCCGACCACGGGGTTGATCAGCGGCAGTAGCGCTTCGCCAAGCTCGGTGTACTTCGTCGCGACGTCGAGCACGGGGATCTTCGAAGTGGCGATCGCGTCAGAAAACACGCTGACGATGCGCGAGCGCATTGTGTCCGCGAACTCGTCCAAACGGAACGTGTGATCGGAGCCGGCGACCTCTTTGAGGAAGATTTTCGGGTCGGTAATCTTGAAATCGAAAGTTCCGAAAGCCCGCGCGCGGACAATTCCGAAGTCCTCGTCGCGCATCATGATAGGGTTTGACGTGCCCCACTTGTTGCCTGTGAACAGACGCGTATTGATGAAGTACACGTCAATCTTGAAGGGCGACTCGAGGCCGTATTTCCACGACTTGAGGCGAGTCAGAATCGGAATGTTTTCCGTGGAAAGCGTGTACTTTCCCGGGCCAAATTGATCCCCGAACTCGCCCACGTAAACGAGCTGGACGAACTGCGACTCGCGCACGATGAGCTGCGCGCCGTTCTTGATCGCCTTGTCTTCATCCGGAAAGCGATACGAAAGGATGTCACGCGAGTCATCCGTCCACTCGATGATCTCGATCAACTCGCCCTTGAGGAAATCTAGAATACCCATGTTTATCTCCGAAACGACGGCGCTAGTTTACCAAAATCAGCTCGAAACCTTGGAGCGGGCGGACGAGGATGAGCGGCGCGAGACGTCCTGCCGGTCCTGGTAGCGGCTACAACACCGCGAGCTGCCAGGATACTTCCAAGCGAGCCAAGCTAAGGCAACCGCTCCGGTCAAGATAAGCCAATCCATCCATCTCCATCTTACAGGCGCCTTCCTTACCCTTGAGTTAACATCTCTGACAGCAACAGAGAAAGTTGGACAAGCATGCGCCCGTTGATCGTCGCTCCGACCTCGACGCCTCCGAACATGGAATCGGAGATAGCGGAGGGAAGCGTCCGCGTTTGGACTACTACGAGCTTGCCCGCCGTTTGGGAGCGCCGTTCGTCGACGACAATCCGCCCTGGACGCAGTACAACCGCAACGTACGCTCCATCGAGAAGCGGCTGCGGCTGGACTTCTTTTGGGCTTCTAAGATTGCGAAGAAGGTCCGCCAGGAGGGATACGACACCGTCATCAGCCTCTCCGAGCGCGTTGGAATTCCCTTGGCGCATGCTCTCGACCGGAGCGTGAAGCACATCACGCTGTCACACAAACCGCTGTCGCGCTACAAGTTGGCTGCGGTGAAGGCGTTCGGGACGTTCGTGCACTGGAACGTGTTGCTGACCTTCAGCATGGCCGAGGCCGAAGAACTACGCCGCGCTTTCGGCTCCGACGACGAGCACGTGCGGCCGATTTCGTGGGGAGTGGATACGGAGTACTTCCAACCCTCCGGGATGGCGCTGCAACCCTACGACCCGCCGCACATCTTGAGCATGGGAGTCTCCAACCGTGACTATCCCACGCTGATCGAGGCTATGCGCCGGATTCCCCACGTCAACTGCCACATCTGCCCGACCAGCGCCTGGGAGCCCTCACTGGGGGCGCTGGCGGGCGAGAAGTTGCCGCCGAACGTCATCATCAAGTCCTATGACCATCCGTTGGTGATTCGCCAAGCCTACGAGCGCTGCCAATTTGCGGTGGTGCCTATGCAGAGCACGAACCAATGGAGCGCGGGTTGCACCTCCGTGCTTCAGCCGCAGGCGATGGGCAAACCCGTCGTTGCCACCAAGCTGCCGGGTCTTGCAGAATACGTGATCGGCGGCGAGACTGGGTTGCTGGTCAACTGCGGCGACCCGGCCGCGATGGCGAAGGCGATCGACTCGCTTTGGTCCGACGCGGACAAGACCGCCGCCATGGGAGCAAGAGCAAGACAGTGGGTGAGCACGAGCCGGTCCCTGAATGGAACTCTGGATCAACTGACGGCGATCGTCCACGAGATCGGGTCGAAGTCGGTCTGACTCCGGAAGAATTCCGTCGCGCCGGCCACGCCCTGATCGACTGGATCGCCGACGATTTGGCGCACCCGCAACGCCGCCCGGTCGCGCCGCGCGTCCAGCCGGGCGAATTGGCGGACAAGCTGCCGGCCTCCCCGCCGGTCCAAGGCGCGCCGCCGGAAACCATCCTCCAAGATTTCGAGAGCAACATCCTGCCGCACACCGTCGGCTGGAACCACCCGGGCTTCATGGCGTACTTCGCCGCTGGGGGCAGCCCCGAGGGCGCGCTGGCCGAGGCGCTGATGGCGGCGTTGAACAACGTCGGTCTCCTCTGGAAGGCGTCGCCCGCTGCGGCTGAGCTGGAACAGACTACGCTGGCGTGGCTAGCGCAGTGGCTGGGATTACCGCCGGAATGGTTCGGGATGTTCCACACTACGGCGTCGGAGGCGAGCTTGCATGCGGTGATCGCCGCACGTGAGGCCCGGGCCGCGCGGGCCCCGCTCGACCTGAACAAGCTGACGATCTACACCTCGGAGCACGCCCACAGCTCGATCGAGAAGACGATGATGGCGCTGGGACACGGGCGCGAGGCTTGCCGCAAGATCGCGACCGACGACGCGTTTCGCATGCGCCCAGATGCGCTCGAGGAGGCAATTGTGCGCGATGTGGCGGCCGGTCTCGAGCCGGTCGCGGTTTGCGCAACCATCGGGACGACGTCCGCCGCGAGCGTCGACCCGGTTGACGCGATCGCCGACGTCGCCACGCGTCACCGGCTTTGGTTGCACGTTGACGCGGCCTACGCCGGCGCGTGCGGCATGCTCGCTGAGTGCGCCGAGCACTTTCGGGGCGTTGAGCGGGCCGACTCGTACCTGATGAATCCGCACAAGTGGATGTGGGCGCCGATGGGCGTGACGGCGTTTTACACCGCACGCCCCGAGATGTTGCAGCGCGCACTGGCGCTGACGCCGGAGTATCTGCGCTCGCAGCAAGACCCTCGTGCCGTGAACCTGATGGAGTACGCGATCCCCCTGGGCCGACCGTTTCGTGGGCTCAAGCTCTGGTACCTGATGCGGTCGTTCGGGCGCGAGGGCTACGAGAGCACACTGCGCGAGCACCTGCGCTGGGCGCAGTGGCTGGCTGACCAAGTGGATGCGGACCCTGGGTTCGAGCGCATGGCGCCGACGCTGTTTTCGCTGGTCTGCCTGCGGGCGCGGCCGGCGGACGTCGTAGAAGAGGATCTTGACGGCCTGAACGAGCGCCTCATGGAAGCAGTCAACGCTTCGGGCGAGTTCTTCCTCTCGCATACGAGGCTGAACGGAAAGCTGACGATTCGCGTTGCAATCGGCAACCTGCGTACACGCGAGACGGACGTGCAGCGCCTGTGGGAGCTGATACAGCAGCGCCTAGCGGACGCTACAGGCGCTTGAGCTCAGCCTCAGCGGCTTGGATCTGCGCGCTCACTGCGTCCAGTACCTGAGCAAAACGCGCCGCTTGCTCTTGCGCGCGCTCAGGCAACTTCTGCTCCAGCGCTTCGCGGACGCCCGGAATGGTCTTCACGCCATAGCCGGTATAAAAACCGGGCGCGTAGACGTGGTGCTGGAACCACTCACGATCGGGCAGGCCTTCCGGACGCGCCATGGACTGTTCCATTTTGCGCAGGATCGCGTTGAGCTTCGCCGCATTACCGCGGAAGCCGTCACGGGCCGCCTTGTCGTAGGCTTGCTCGTAGGATTGGGCCGCCGCCGTCAGGCGTTGCAGCGCCGGACGCAGCTCTTTCAAGTCGACGCCCTTTGCTTGGTCAAGCTTCTCGATCTCGCCGAGGTAGACGCCAATCGTGTCGGCGAAGTTGGTGAACTCGAACGGCAGAACCTGGGCGTCGGCCATCCGCGCGATCGCAACGGCGTGGAACTGCGCCATGGCGCGGCCATACGTGAATTCAGGATCGCCGAACTTGCGATACCAATCGAACGAGTCGTAGACGGAGTGATAGACGCCGCCGCCATCGCCGCGGAACGAAGAGTTCGTGGAAGCGATGGCGAGGTGGTCGATGAAGACGGTGTAGTCCGACCCTGAACCGAGAGCGCCGATACGCAGGTCCAGGCGTGAATCGAGCTCTTTCTTCTCCTCGGCGTTCGCTTCCTTCATCTTGTCTGCCTTGATCTCCTCCCAAACCGATCGGCCGCTCTTGGGGTCGGGGATGGCGCGGGCGACATCGTTGAGAAAGCGCTCGAGGGTGTGCGAGCCTTGCAGGCTCATCACCCCCTGCAAGTTACTGTCGGTGTTGAAGTAGACGACGGCTTTGTCCTGAATCTCATCGGCGAACTGCTCGCCCCACTCGGTGGAGCCGATTAGCCCCCACTCCTCCGCGTCCCAGCTCGCGAGGATGATGGTGCGTTTGGGCTTCCAGCCGGCCTTGACGGCGACAGCTAGAGCGCGGGCGGTTTCCATCAGAGCGGCGTTGCCGCTGACGGGATCGGTCGCTCCGTTGACCCAGGCGTCGTGATGGTTGCCGTAGATCACCCATTCGTCGGGAAATTCCGAGCCCTCGATACGGGCGATGACGTTGCGACCGGTCGGCACGGCCCAGTCGAATTCTGTTTGCATGCGGACGAGCGCCGGACCGGGGCCGACATGGTAGGTGGCCGGAGCGGCGCCGCGCCACGCCTCCGGAGCGACCTGTCCGCGAAGATTGCGCAGGATCGGCAGCGCGTCGCCCCAGGAGATGGGCAATACCGGGATCTTCGGCAGCGTCTTGGCCTCCGAGAGGGCCAATTGGCGGCCGCCCGGCACGTGACCCCAGCCGGGCGAGAGCGGGTCGCCGGGATAAGTGGGCATATCCATCATGGAGCCGCGTTGGACGCCCCACTCGGGCCGCCAGGGGCCTTCGGGGTAGACGTCGCCCTGGTAGAAGCCGTCATCCTTGGGGTCAGAGAAAATGATGCAGCCAATGGCGCCGTGTTCGGCGGCGACCTTGGGCTTGATGCCGCGCCAGCCGCCCATGTAGCGCGCGAGAACGATCTTGCCTTCGACGCTGACGCCCATGCTCTCCAGGCGCTCGTAGTCGTCGGGCATGCCATAGTTCACGTAGACGACCTGGCCTTCGATGTCGCCGTCGGGCGAATAGGCGTTATAGGTCGGCAGGCCGCCCGGGTCCGCGGAGTCTTTGTCCTCGACGATGGCGGGCTCTGCGAGCTTGGCCACATAATGCTCGGGTGCGAGCAGCTCGAGCGCACGCTTCTTGGGCGTAGGCATCAAGCCGGCGAACTCGTGGTAGTCGGCGTCGAGCCCCCAACTGCGAAACTTCTCGAGGATATAGGCCGCGACGCGGTTGCTCGCCTCGGAGCCAGTATGGTGTGGCTCGTCGCTCATCACGCGGATGTATTCGCGCACGTTGGAGGGTTGCGGCGTGGCGAGCAACTGGACTTCGAGCGAACGCTGCGCCTGGGAGGTCGAATTCGAAAATCCGCGTATGGGCTTCGCGTCCTGCGCAAAAACAGCGGTCGCAAGCAGGGAGAAGAGCAGGAGGCGCGGCGTCATCTCCAGATTTTAACCATCCCGCCGTGATCCCATGCGATTCGCGACTTGACCGAAGCGCGCCAATGCGTAAACTGAACCCATCGGATGGCGGCGACCTCAATCCATAACCACTCCGGCCCTGGACTCACGGCGGTCCTAGCGTCGTTCGTCCGCAAACCCCGTCAGACGCTGCTGCGGCGCTGGAACTGGAAGGCGGCGCTGACGAGTTCGGTGGTCCGTGCGACGCTCTTCTTCGCCGTCAACCTAGCGGCGGGCCCAGAGGCGGCTTGGGCGGCGTTCTTTACCGAACTGGCCTTCCGAGCCTCCACGGCCGGCTTCTACGGGGCCATCACGCAAGGGCTGAGCACGGTGCGGCCGGAGTGGAAGGGCACGCTGGGAGCCTGCCTGCTGCTACCTGTCTTCAACCACTCGCTCGAGCTCGCTGCGCATTGGGCGCGCGGAACCGAAGAGCTGACGGCGAGCATCCTGGCGTCCGTCTGCTTCACCGCGATTTCGTCGATGTTCCACTGCTTCGTGATGCGGCAGGGCTTGATGACCGTGGGCGAAGGCAGCCAAAGCTTGCTGGCCGATCTGGCGGCGATGCCCAAGGCTCTGGCGCTGTTCGTGGCGGCGCCGTTCCAAAAGCCGAGCGCTCGCGTGCTCGCTACCGAAACAGCAAAGGCGCGATCTCGGTGAGATATTCGCGCCACGCGGCGTAGTTGTGGACCCCGGGTGTGGGCTTGAACGTGTGCTGCACGCCCTTGGCCTCGAGCAGCTTGTGGAGCCCCTCCGAGCGCTCCATCAGGCGATCGTCCCGGCCGCAGGCGAACCAAAGCAGCTTCAGCTTCTTGTTGACTGACTTGGGGTCGGCCAGCTCCGTCGCAAACTGCCGCTCGAAGTCGCGCGGCACGGCCGCCGAGAATGCGCCGATAGCGTCGAACGTGTCGAGATTGCGAAAACCGATAGCGAGCGATTGTCCGCCGCCCATCGAAAGGCCGACGATTGCGCGGTTCGTGCTGCCCGGCTGGACACGAAAACGCGACTCGACCAGCGGCATCACATCTTCCTTCAGGTAGCGCTCGAACAAGTCCGTGTTGTCAGGCCCCTGCCCCGGCGGCGTTCCATAGGGGACGGCGTGGCCAAACGGCATGACGACGATCATCTCCTTCGCCTTGCCGGACGCGATGAGGTTGTCGAGGATGTAGTTGGCTGAACCAACGGTGACCCAGCCGGCAGCCGTATCGTTGGAGCCATGCAGTAGATACAGCACAGGGTATTTGCGCTTGGGGTTCTGGTCGTAGCCTGGCGGGGTGTAGAGGAACATCCAGCGCGTCTCGCCGTTGAGCGCCTTGGATTTCTCGAAGAGGATGCGCACCTCGCCATGGGGAACGTCTCGCACCTCCCATGGCGCCGCGCCGGGAACCTCGAGCAGCGAGCCCACGCCGGCGGCGCGCAACTTGGGAAAGGGATTGCGCGGATCAGGCGTTGCCTCTCCGTCGACGGAATAGCCGTAGATGTACGCGCCGGGCTCGAACGGACCGGCTGTGGCGGTCCATACGCCATCCGCGTCCTTCGTCATCGCAATCGTTTCGCCGGGTTTGCGCCAATCGCCCTCCACCGTGACTGCCTTGGCGGAGGGAGCGACGAAGCGGAAGATAGCAGTGCGGTCCGCGTGGACCTCAGGGGATTGGACGTCCGCTGCAGACGACAGCGTCGCGCAGCAGAGCGCGAACAGGACGAGCTTCTTCATGGAAACCTCCGCGTCTAGATCACGCCGATGGCATTGAGGAATACGCAGACGATGCCGACGGGCACGACGAAACGCAGCAGCGTGAGCCAGATGTTGTAGAAGATCTTGTATTTCGACCCGGAAAGGAAATGATCGTGACGAAGCGCCTCTTCCATGCGCCAGCCGGTGAACATCGAGATGCCGATACCTCCCAGCGGAAACAGGATGTTCGAGACCAGATAGTCGAGATTGTCGAACCAGTTCGCGATGATCGGCGCGGATATGGATCCGCCCAGCGCCGAAGGCACGCCGTAGACGAAAATCGCAACGCCCATCACCGTGGCAGCCTTCTTGCGCTCCCAGCCAAGCTCGTCCATCAGCACTGCCACCGGGACCTCGAGCAACGAGATGGCGCTGGTGAGCGCGGCAAACACCAGCAGGACGAAGAAGACGCCCATCAGCAGGCTGGCGAAGGGCATCTGCATCATCCCGGTGGGGATCGATGCGAACAGCAGGCTCGGACCCTGGGTCGGCTCCAGGCCTTGGAAGCTGAAGATGATGGGGAAGATGATGATGGACGCCAACAATGCAACCAGAGTGTCCAGCGCCGAGATCTCGATCGACGAGCCCATGATGTCGTCATCCCGGCGCAGATAGCTGCCGTAGGTAATCATCGTTCCCATGCCGATGGAAAGGCTGAAGAAGGCTTGGCCCAGAGCGGCGAGCACCGAAGAGGCCTGAAACTGATCGGGCCGGATACCGAAGGCGAACTCGAGACCCTGTCCGAAGCCCGGCAAGAAGGCGGCGCGGATGACCAGGGCGAGCAACATGGCAAGCAGGGCCGGCATCAGGATGCGCGACCAACGGTCGAGCCCCTTCGATACGCCCCCCACGACGACGCCGACGGTCAGTAGCATGAACGCGAAATGCCAGAAGATGTTCAACGCCCCGTTGGCGAGCACGCCGTCAAACAGGGACTGCACATTCTCCACGCCGGTCGCTGCCAACTGCCCCGTAACCGACAAAAAGGCATAGTGCATCGCCCAGCCCGCGATCACGCTGTAGTAGGAAAGCAGCGACGCGGCGGCGAATACCCCCAACCATCCGAAGATGGGCCAAAACCCGCCGCCTTGCGAGAGCTCGCGGAAAGCGCTGACGGGCGACTTTTGCGTCGCGCGGCCGATCAGAATTTCCGCCGACATCACAGGCAGACCCACGACCAGAACGCAGATCACATACGCCAGGATGAACACGCCGCCGCCGTTTTCACCGGTGACGTACGGAAATTTCCAAATGTTGCCCAGGCCGACGGCGGAACCAGCCGCGGCCAGAATGAAGCCGATGCGGGAACCCCACTGTGCGCGCGGTGCTGCCAAGTTCTTCTCCCCGTGGTTGAAGAGGCAACGATAACACAGCCCCCGGATGAGGCTCATTCCTGTCTCACTCCACCCGGCCTCATCTCACCGAGTCGATCAGGGCGGGCTCCAGCTCAGGGTAAGCAAAGTTGTAGCCGGACTCGAAGGCCGCGGCGGGCAGCACGCGCTTGCTTGACAACAGTTCGTCCGAGAATCCACCGAGCAACGTGCGAATGGCAAACGCCGGCGCAGGTAGGATTGCCGGTCTGCCGAGCACGCGGCCCAGGGTCTTGGCAAAACCCTTCTGCTTGACGGGATTCGGGGACGTGGCGTTGACCGTAGCCGGAGGCTCGGGCGCTTGCAGGCAGTGCAGGATGAGCCCGACGAGGTCGTCGCGGTGGATCCATGACCACCACTGCTCGCCATTGCCCAGCGGACCGCCGAGACACAACTTGAAGGGCAGCAACATCGCACCAAGAGCGCCGCCGTCGGATTCGAGCACGACGCCGATGCGCAGGATGGTCGTTTGCAGACCCATCGCCGACGCGCGACGGGATTCCGCCTCCCAAGCAAGACAGGTTTCCGCGAGAAAGCCGGTTCCAGGGGACGAAGTTTCTGTCAGCGCCACGTCGCCGCGGTCGCCGTAGTAGCCCACGGCGGAAGCGCCGATGAAGCGGGAAGGCGAGGCCTGCGATTCGGCCAAGCCGCGCAGCAGGTTTCGCGTACCCACGACGCGCGAGTCGACGATGGCGGCGCGCTTCTTCTTCGTCCACAGGCCGACGACGCTCTCACCGGCCAGGTGAACGATGGCATCGACGCCATCGAATGCCTCCGCCGGCGCGGCTTCGCGCATCAGGTCCCACGCAAAAGCGCCGGCAAGCTCGGGGACGCTGCGGCGTGCTCTTTCGGGGTCCCGGGAGAGCGCAATGGGGACGTGACCGGCTCTCTGGATCGCAGCACAGAGCGCGGACCCGATGAACCCGGTCGCACCCGTTACGAGAACTATCAATTGGGTTAGAAGCTGGCCAAAAGCCCGCCGTTACATGATACTGCGAGCGGCGCTTGACAACTTTCTTGCATCTTGCAAGTATCTACCTCATGACTTGGCGATCCAACCGCAGAACTTTCCTGATGGGCATGGCGGCGGCGGCCGGCGCGGCGGCAGCTCCTTCCACCGTTCGCACCGCATTCATTGGCGTGGGCAACCGCGGCGGCACGCTGCTCGGACAGACCCTAGAGCAGGAGGGCGTGAACATCACCGCCATCTGCGACATCGACCCCGCCAAGCGCGACGAGGCCTTGAGCCGCGCCGCCAAGTTTAACCCGAAGAGTTATACGGACTGGCGCGAGGTCGTCGCGCTGGACAACGTGGACGCCATCAAGATCGCCACGCCGTGCTACCTGCACGCCGAGATGGCCGCCGCGGCGCTCAAGGCCGGCAAGTACGTCTACTGCGAGAAGCCGCTGGGCATCACGCCCGAGCAGGTCGCCAGCGTGCTCAAGGCTTCGCAAGGCGCGAAGGGCTTCCTGCAGATCGGCCAGCAACTGCGCTACTTCCCCACGGTGCGCGAGACGATGAAGGCCCTCCACGAGGACCAAGTCGTGGGCAAAATCTTCGCCGTGCGCGCCCAGCGCGACAGTACCCCGCCCAAGCCCGGCCAGGCGCGCCCGCGTCCGGCCTGGTACGAGGACCCGAAGAAGTCCGGCGACCTGATCGTCGAGAACGCCGTCCACAACATCGACTGCTGCAACTGGATCATCGGCGGCCACCCCGTGAGCGCCTACGGACACGGCGCACGCTATCTGCCGACACTACTGCCTCCGGGCAAGATGATGATGGACGGCTTTAGCGTGCAGTACATCTACGACGAGCAAACGCACCTCGAGTACACCCAGCTCTACCTGCACCCGCGCAACTTCAAGGAAATCCCCAACGGTCAGTACTACGCCATCCAGGGCGAGAAGGGCACGGTCTTCTTCACCCACGACGACGCCGTGTTCTACGACATGTACGGCGACTCCGAGCCGAAGCAGTTGGTCTCGCAGAAGGCCAAGGACACCCCGGAGTTCGCGATGAGCGACTTCTACGCCTGCATCCGCGAAGGCCGCAAGCCGTTCGGCGACATCAAGGTCGGCTGCCACGGCAGCGCTGACGGCCATCATGGGACGCGAGGCCATCTACAAGGGCGCTTCGGTGACCTGGGACGATCTGGGCGTGAAGGTCTAGCCCTGCAACATCTGAGGATGCTCGGCGATCGTCCAGTCCCACTTCCTGACCGGGCGGCGAGGCCCGCGCGGGAGATTGGTGCGAACAGGCCGGCCCTTGTCGGGCCGGTCACGGCGGTAATTCTCGCGGGACTTCTTCTCTTGTTTTCCGCGACCCGGCTCCGTGCCGAGGGCTACGAAGACAAAACGCATTTCTCACAAATCTTCCAAGCCGGGCGCACCTACCGCCTCTTCCTGCCCCCCTGACTACGCCGCGAGCGAGCAGCGCTACCCCGTCATCTACTACTTCCACGGCCACAGCGACCGCTACACGCTCTCGCAATATGACGACGGCAAGGACACCGTACCCAAGATCCTCGACTTCGTCGCGCACAACCCTGTGATCGTCATCGCCGTCGACGGCTACGTCGCCGAACACTACCAAGGCTTCTACGGCGGATCGCCCTGGGACGTGCGCGAGGACGGCGGCGACTACGACTTCGGCAAGTACTTCCTCGAGCTGGTCGCGCACGTCGATTCGACCTACCGCACACTCACCGGACGCCGCCACCGCGCAACCTCGGGCCTGAGCATGGGCGGCTTCATGAGTCTCTATCTCAGCGCCCGCTACCCGGACTGGATCGGCAGCGCTTCGTCCTTCAACCCCGGCCCCGAGTTCTTCACCGGCGACAAAGGCCGCCGCATCCTGTGGCGGCCAAAGGACCACGTCTCGAGCCACGGCCACACCATGGTGCGGCTCATCCGCGCCAGCGGCGATTACATCAGCCAGTACCACGAGGAGACGCGTGACGCCTACGCGAGAGCGCAAGAGGTGGACTTCGAGTTTCGCCAGGACGAGTACCACCGCCACTGGGCCACCTCCATAGGCGAGACCTTCGCCTTCCACCAACGCGCGTTCGCGAATGCGGCGCTCGACAACCCGCCCCAGGAATTCGACTACGCCAACGCCTACCGGGAATTCACGGTCTGGGACTACCAGTTCCGCGTAGAGGACGGCGCGCCGGCCTACGTCTATCTCGACGAAGTGCGCCAAGGCTCGATGCGGGTCCGCACGCGCCGTTGGGCCCCGGACGGCCCTCCGGCTGTTGATGCCACAATCCACGTCCGCACCGCCCCACTCTACAAAGCCGCAGAGGACTACCAGCGCTTCGACTACAACCTGACCACCGGCGAGACCGAGCGCGAAACCCTGCGCGCCGACTCCGAAGGCCGTCTGAGCTTCACCGTCGACGGCGCCGGCCATCAAATCAGCTTCGTCGGACTCGGCACGAGCGGCATTCCGCCCGTGCTGCTGCCCACGACGACGAAGGACCGCCTGCTCGTCCCGCCCAATGAGCCCACGGCGCTGCCTGTTCGCATCTATAACCCGCGGGGCGAGGCGCTCGAAGACGTCCGCGTCGAGATTGCGACGCAGTACCCGACGGCGGCTCTCGCCAAGCAGTCCGTGGTCATCGATCGCATCGGCCCAGGAGAATCGGCGGACTTGAGCGGCAAGTTCGGCGCCCGCTTCACTTCCGGCGACGGCTATCTCGCGCCAGTGCGCTTTGAAGTGACGACGACCTACGACGGCTGGCTGCAGGACAAGCGCTCGTTTTACGTGAACGTCATCCCCGAGCGCATGGCGCCAATCGATGCGGTCGAGATCCTCGACGGGCGCACGTTCACGTTCGACGTCTTCCGCCAGCAAGGCAACCAAGGCGGCGGCTCGACCATCGAACGCACCGTGACCGAAGGCTCGGGCGACGGCGACGGCGTGCTCGAGCCGGGCGAGACGGCCACCGTCTGGGTGCGCATCCCGCAAGGGCTCGACCCCTTCGACAAGAACACCTGGCGCCGCGCCAAGGTGCGCAGCCGCTCGCCAGGGGTGGAGGAAGTCGAGGACCTGCGCGAGCTCAAGCAACGCGAGTGGACCGGCGCACAGCATCGCTCGAGCGTCATCCGGCTGACCCCGGACGCGGCCAAGGGCGAGCCGGTCCCGCTATTGCTCGAGTGCGAATCGTGGAGCTTCGTCGCAACGCCCGACGTGCGCTACGGCGCGGAGCTGCACTATCAGCCGATCCAACGGCACAGGCGGCATCTGTTCAAGCTTGAAGTGCGAGCGCGCTGAGCCCGTACTACAATCTTCAAACGATGCGACTCGCCCTCGTCCTGCTGATCGCCGCGGCGGCTTCCGCCCAAACCATTGAAGTTCAACCCTGGGGCAAGACCCCCGAGGGCGAACAGGTTCAACTCTACACGCTGACCAACGCCAAGCAAGGCGAGGTCCGCATCGCCACCTACGGCGGAAGCGTGGTTTCGGTGAAGGTTCCCGATAAGACGGGCAAGATCGCCGACGTCGTGCTCGGCTTCGACTCGCTCGACGGGTACCTGGGCGAACATCCCTACTTCGGCGCGCTCGTCGGCCGTTACGGCAACCGCATCGCCAAGGGACGCTTCACGCTCGACGGCGAAGCCTACTGGCTCGCGACCAACAATGGCCCCAACGCACTGCACGGCGGCGTGCGCGGCTTCAACCGCCGCGTCTGGGCGGCCAAGCCGTTCACCGCCAAAGACGGCGTCGGGTTGGCCCTGACTTACGTCAGCGAAGACGGTGAAGAGGGCTACCCCGGCACACTCACCGCACGAGTCCGCTACACCTGGACCGGCGACAACACCTTGCGCATCGAGTACGCCGCCAACACCGACGCGCCGACGGTCAAGAATCTAACCAATCACTCCTATTTCAACCTCAAGGACGCCGGCAAATCGGACGCCCTCGGCCACGAGGTGCAGATCTTCGGCGATCACTACACGCCCGTCGACGCCACCCTGATTCCCACTGGCGAGATCGCTCCGGTCGAGGGAACGCCGTTCGACTTCCGTCAGCCCACAGCCATCGGCGCGCGCATCAACCAGAAGAACGAGCAGCTCGACTTCGGAGGCGGCTACGACCACAACCACGTGCTGAGCCGCCACACCAGGGACGGCCTCGAGCTCGCCGTGCGCGTCCACGAGCCGACGACCGGACGCACCATGGAAGTCTGGACGACCGAGCCCGGCGTGCAGTTCTACTCGGGCAACTTCCTCGACGGTACGATCACGGGCAAGGGCGGGACGAAGTACCAAAGCGCGCAGCGTTCTGCCTGGAGACGCAACACTTCCCCGATTCGCCCAACCAAAAGGCCTTCCCGACGACGGTGCTGCGCCCCGGCGAGACCTACCGCTCTCAGACGGAATACCGCTTCCGCTAGAGACAGATCGTTCAGCGCGGCAGATAGGCTTCGCCCGCCGGGAACACACCGATCCAGTGGTTGGTGAACCGCAGCCCTTCCTGCGGCTCGACCTTGGGCATATGGCACCCGGCGCAGTTGGCGGTTTTCCCCGCCCCGCAGGCCGTCTCGCTCGTATGGCAGCTCTTGCAGCCGGCGTCGTAATGCGCCGCGTCGTCGCGAACGAGCGCCGCATGTGGGTCATGGCAGCTCATGCACGTCAGCGATCCGCTCTCGCCGTAGCACGCACTGCGCACTAGATAGAGCGGCTGATGGCGGACATTCCAAGGATCGCGGTAATCGATCTCGGAGGGCTGCTGGGCAGGCGGCCGATGACACTGGCCGCAGGCTTCAAGCAGAGCGTCGGGCGCGAGCTTGCCGGGGTTCGCGATCGACGGGCCGGGAGGAGTCGAGCTTGCCTGCCGTGGCCAAAGCGGCGTGTTCCGCGCCAGGACCGTGGCACGCCTCGCACTGAACACCCTGCTCGGAAGGCTCGATCGCAAATCCCTCGCCGAGTGCAATCGGCCCGGTGCTATGGCAGCGAAAGCAGCGCAGGATCTCCGTCTGCGGGCTGAGCGTCCGGTACATCACCCCAAGCGCTTGGCCCAGGTCGTCTGCCTCAGTCATTTGGTGACCGGGAGTGGGGCCATAACGACCGGTCGTGGAATAGAAAGTCCAGTAGTGCTCCAGGTACCACTGGTCGTCGACTTGGCTGACGAAGGTGACAGCCTGGTCGCCGGCGCCGAACGCCCAGTCCACTACGCTGCGCCGCGCCATGTCGCCAAATGCGGCCTCGACGGCCAGTTCGTCCTCGCTAGCGACAACGCGAAACTCGAAGCCCGGCGCGCGCACCAGCGATTCAGCCGTCTCGAATTGGCGGGCCAGCGGGTGTTCCCCCGGCTTTGACAGCGCTCCGAAATGCCCGGACCCCGCTTGTAGGCGCGCTTGTTCTGCATGGCAGCTGGCGCAGACCTGTCGTCCAGCAAAGCCGGAATCCTCCGCCTGCAAACTCGAGGCGAAGATCCCGGCGAGCAGGAGAGTGCAAACCCGGCGCATCCGAAGCTCCTTCATCATAGGCCGCGCCGATGGCGAGCTGCTTTTTTGCCCTATCTATCCCGAGATACCACTAGTGTTAATTTGCAAATCAAACAAACCGCGAAAAATTTTGAGTCCCTTCGAGTTGTATTGATTCCTAGATTCTATATACTATCCAGGATCACGCACCCTGGAGGACTCTTCTTTCCAAGGTAGTCTGGTGATGGGATTTCTCTACACACATATGAGGTAGTCCAGAAGATGAATGATCTGACCTGGGCGCGCCGCGTTGCAGCGGTTGTGCTCGTTACTGTCGCGGCCATGGCGCCGCCTTCGGGGTCCGCGCAGGAGTTGCGCGGCCGTGTGCGGGGGGTTGTGAGCGATACCAGCGGAGCAGTCATTCCCGCCGCCAATGTCACGCTACGCAACGTCAACACAAACGTCCTAACCGAACGCCAGACCAACGAGGTCGGCGCTTACGTTTTCGATTTCGTGCTTCCGGGCACGTATGAATTGAAGGTCGAGGTGGAAGGCTTCCACACCTTCATCCAACAAAACATCCTGGTGCAGACGCGCGCCGACCTCACCGTGAACGCTTCGATGGAAGTGGGCGCGGTGGCGGAAACCATAACGGTCGAAGAAGCTCCGGTCGCCGTCAGCTTCAACTCCACCACGATGGAAACGACGCTCGACACCAAGATGACCAACGAGTTGCCCATCATCCACCGCAACCCGTTCTTGCTCGCCCAACTCGACCCCGCGGTACAGTACCGCGGCGGCGCCGAAACCAGCCCCTATCACCACTGGGCGGCCAGCCAAATGGACGTCGGCGGCGACACGGCTTACAAGAACAACATCCTGCTCGACGGCGTCCCGCAGCTCGTTGGAGCGAAAGGCACTTACGTCCCCGCGATGGATGCAGTAAGCGAAGTCAACGTGCAGCAGAACGCGGTGGACGCCGAGTACGGTAATTCCGCCGGCGGCACGATCTCGGTGCAGATGAAGTCCGGCACCAACGAGTGGCACGGCTCGGCTTACTACTTCGGCCGCAACCCGGTCTTGAACGCACGGCCCAACGCGCTGGCGTCGACCCCGTCGGTGGTGCGGCGCAACGTTTGGGGCGTCACCTCCGGCAACCCCATCGTCAAGAACAAGGTGTTCAACTTCTTCGCCTACGAAGGCCAAAACACACGCGAGCCCATTTCGCTCTCGATGCAGGTTCCGACCGCATCGGAGCTGCAAGGCGACTTCTCGAACAGCTTCAACCGCAACGGCGGACTGCGGGCGATCTACGACCCGTTCACGACGCAGATCACCGGCTCAAACACCTCGACGCGCGACGCCTTCTCAAACAACGTGATCCCGCAAACCCGCCTCGACGCCACCGCGCTGCGCATCTCGAAGAACATGTGGGGCGCGAACAACCCCGGCGACAACGCTTCGGGAGCGAACAACTACCGCATCGTCTATCCGCAGCAGTTCAAGTACTACAACTTCTCGGATCGCGTCGACTACAACGTCAGCGACAGCGTGAAGGTCTTCTATCGCCTGAGCCGGTTCAAAACGACGCAGAGCGATCCGGACTTCACCAACGGCTCGCCCCTGCAGCCAATGGCCGGCAGCGCACGCAACACCTGGCAAACCTCTGCGGACTTGGTCTGGACCATCAATCCGACGACCGTGTTCAACGTGCGCGGTTCGTGGTCGAAGATCAACGACTCCTTCGCCGCGCCGGCGGTCGAGATCGGCGCCGAGGGCCTCGAGAAGCTCTGGCCCGGCAACGACTGGTACTCCTCGCACGTCGCGGACATTCCGGCGGTCTACCACCCGCAGATCGACGTCCGCGCCGACACGCGCACCAGGCTGGGCCGTTACGGCTTCTGGTATCAGGTGCCAAAGACCTACAACTGGGACATCAAGCTCTCCAAGCAAGCCGGTCGTCACTACATGAAGGTCGGCCACCAGTACCGCGCCCAGCGCGTGGAAGCCGCCCGTCCTCGCGGTATCCAGTTCGTCTTCCAACCCGGCGATACAGCCAGCACGATCTTCGCGCCGCAAACCGCGACCGAAGGCGACGCCTGGGCGTCGATGATGCTCGGCACGGTCAACAGCGGCATCGTGCAGACGGTTCCGATCAACCGGCCACATGACGACACCTACGGCTTCTACTTCCACGACGACTTCAAGCTCAACCAGCGCGTCACCTTCAACTTCGGCGTGCGCTACGAGTACGAGACGCCGTTGCGCGACCCCGAACGTCGCCTGTCCCGCTACATGGACTTCAATCAGGGCTTGCCGGATCTCGAAGCCGCCGCAGGACCCCTGCCCCAGGAGGCGCTTGACCTGCGCAACCGTCCGCTCAACTACGCCGGCGCCTGGATCTTCACCGACGACAAGAACCCCGGCATGTGGAACGCGCCGAAGAACAACATCCTGCCCCGCGCGGGCGTAGCCATCCGGCTCGACAACAAGACTGCGCTGCGCATCGGCTACGCCCGCTACGCAACGCCTTCCATCCAGGAGCGCGGCTCGATCGACCCGCTCGGCTCGACGCCCTACCCTGGCTTCACCGCGACCACGAACCCACTGGGGCCGCTCGAGGGCATCCCCAGAACGATGCTGGCCAACCCGTTCCCGACCGGCGGCGCCAACAACAACCCGCTCGTCATCCCGTACGGCAAGACCAACGGCATCTACACGGCGGTCGGCACCGGCGGCAACCCCGAAGGCGTGTTCTTCACCCAGAAGTGGCGCTCGGGCATCAACGACCGCATCAACTTCTCGCTGCAACGCGAGCTCGTCAGCCGCATTGTGGTCGACGCCACGTTCTTCATGAACTTCGGCTACCACCACGCCATCGATGCGCAGATCAACCGCGCCGACCCGCGTATCGCCTATGCAGCGCAATCGGCGACCAACTTGAGCGTGGCGAACCCCTACTTCGGGCTCACCTCCAACGTGATGCCCGGCGCGCTGCGCAACAGCCAGAAGGTGTCGGTGGGAGACCTGCTGCGGCCGTATCCCTTCTTCGCCGACATTGAACAGTCGGCCATGCCAATGCGGAAGAACCGTTACAAGGCCTTCCAGATGAAGTTGCAGCGGCCCTTCGCCAACGGCTTCAACTTCCTGATCGGCTACAACTATAACCGCGGCCAGATCAGCCAATGGTGGGACCCAGTCGACGAGTACGACCAGAACGCCAACCTACAAAAGGACCCCAACCAAGGGCAGGTCATCACCGTCGGCTCGATCTACGAGCTGCCCTTCGGCCGTGACCGTAAGTTCGGCGGCAACATGCACCGGGCGCTCGATGCGGTCGTGGGCGGCTGGTCGGTTTCCGGCATCTACCGCTACGTCAGCGGCCAGTTGCTGCAGTTTCCGGCGCAGTTGCAGCTCTCCGAGACGTGAAGATCGACAACCCGACCCGCCAGGAATGGTTCAACACCGCCGCCTTCGCGCGCCAGCCGGCCTTCACTCGCCGCTCCAACCCGTGGTACATCAACGGCGTACGCGGCCCCTTCTACTGAACCTTGATCTGACTCTGAACAAGAAGTTCGACGTCACCGAAAAGCTCGCCCTCGAGATTCGCATGGAGGCCTACAACCTCACGAACTCCTTCATGGGCGCCGATCCGAATACGGACGTGACCAACGGCACGTTCGGCATCGTCAACAACCAGCTCAACACCGCTTCCGGCCGTGAGTTTCAATACAGCGCGCGATTTATCTGGTAAGACGCTCGCTATAACCTTGATCGTCTAATGAGGCCGCCGTCCAGGACACTGGGCGGCGGCCTTTTCACGCCCAATCGTCCGTAACCTTCCCCTTTCGGGGCGATATGGCGCAATTATCGAGAGCGATATCTTCAGGAAGTTTGGTCCGAGGCAGGCGGAAGTTGCCGCTTTGCTCAAGGGGTAGTCCATGAAGAATTCTCTCGTTGCGGCCCGCCTGGTTGCAGCCGCCGTTCTGTGTTTACGGCCTTTGCGCCGTCTGAGGTTCGCGCAGGAGTTGCGCGGCCGTGTACAAGGTGTTGTCAGCGATACGAGCGCGCCGTCGTCCCGGCGCGGCCGTCACGCTGCGCAACGTCAACACCAACGTTGCTCTCACCGACTCGCCAGACCAACGAGGTCGGCGCCTACGTCTTCGACTTCGTGCTCCCGGGTACGTATGAGCTCAAAGTCGAAGTCGACGGCTTCCGCAGCTTCGTGCAACAGAACATCCTGGTGCAAACCCGCGCCGACATCACCGTGAACGCCGCACTCGAAGTCGGCGCGGTCGCCGAGACCATCACGGTCGAGGAAGCGCCGGTCGCCGTCAGCTTCAACTCCACCACCATGGAGACCACGCTCGACACCAAGATGGCGAACGAGCTTCCGATCATCCACCGCAACCCGTTCCTGCTGCGCAGCTCGATCCCGCCGTGAATACCGCGGCGGCGCCCGACCAGCCCTACCACCACTGGGCGGCCAGCCAAATGGACGTCGGCGGCGACACGGCCTACAAGAACAACATCCTGCTCGACGGCGTGCCGCACGCTCGTCGGCGCGAAGGGCACCTACGTCCGCCATGGATGCGGTCAGCGAAGTCAACGTGCAGCAGAACGCGGTCGACGCCGAGTACGGCAACTCCGCGGGCGGCACGATCTCGGTGCAGATGAAGTCCGGCACCAACGAGTGGCACGGCTCGGCTTACTCGCTGGCCGCAACCCTGTGTTGAACGCACGCCCAACGCGTTAGCGTCGACCCCGTCGGTGGTGCGCCGCAACGTTTGGGGCGTCACCTCCGGCAACCCCATCGTCAAGAACAAGGTGTTCAACTTCTTCGCCTACGAAAGGCCAAAACACACGCGAGCCCATTTCGCTCTCGATGCAGGTTCCGACCGCATCGGAGCTGCAAGGCGACTTCTCGAACAGCTTCAACCGCAACGGCGGACTGCGGGCGATCTACGACCCGTTCACGACCCAGATCACCGGCTCAAACACCTCGACGCGCGACGCTTCTCAAACAACGTGATCCCTGCAATCTCGCCTCGACGCCACCGCGCTACGCATCTCGAAGAACATGTGGGGCGCGAACAACCCCGGCGACAACGCTTCGGGGCGAACAACTACCGCATCGTCTATCCGCAGCAGTTCAAGTACTACAACCTCTCGGACCGCGTCGACTACAACGTCAGCGACAACGTGAAGGTGTTCTACCGTCTGAGCCGCTTCAAGACCACCCAGAGCGACCCGGACTTCACCAACGGCTCGCCCTTGCAGCCCATGGCCGGCAGCGCCCGCAACACGTGGCAAACCTCGGCGGACATGGTCTGGACAATCAACCCGACGGCGGTGTTCAGCGTGCGCGGCTCTGGTCCAAGATCAACGACTCGTTCGGCAGCCCCGGCGGTCGAGATCGGAGCGGCAGGCTTGCCGACCTTTGGCCCGGCAACGACTGGTACGCGTCTCACGTGGCCGACATTCCGGCGGTCTGCCACCCGCAGATCGACGTTCGCGCTGACACCACTTCCGCGTACGGCCGCTACGGCTTCGGTATCAGGTGCCAGACCTATAACTGGGACATCAAACTTTCCAAGCAAGCCGGACGGCACTATCTGAAATTCGGTCACCAATACCGCGCCCAACGCGTGGAAGCGGGCTCGCCCGCGCGGCATCCAGTTCCGCTTCGCCGCCAACGAGACGGCCAGCACGATCTTCTCGTCGGCAACGCAAAACGAAGGCGACGCCTACGCTTCGTTTATGCTCGGCACGATCAACCAGGGTCAGGTGCAGACGGTGCCGATCAACCGCCCGCACGACGACACCTACAGCTTCTACCTGCAGGACGACTTCAAGCTCAACCAGCGCGTCACGCTGAACCTCGGCGTGCGCTACGAATACGAGACCGCCTTGCGCGACCCCGAAGCGTCGGCTCACGCAGATGGTCGACTTCAACCAAGGCCTGCCGGCTCTCGAGGCCGCCGCGGGAGCGTTGCCGCAACAAGTGATGGATCTGCGCAACCGGCCGCTGAGCTACACCCGGGCCTGGATCTTCGCGAGCGACGACCACCCCGGCATGTGGAACGCTCCGAAGAACATCATCCTGCCGCGCGCCGGCGTCGCCATCCGGCTCGACAACAAGACTGCGCTGCGCATCGGCTACGCCCGCTACGCGACGCCCTCGATCCAGGAGCGCGGCTCGATCGACGTGCTCTGGTTCCACGCCGCCCCGGATTCACGGCGACGACGACGCCGTTGTCCGTGCTTCAAGGCGTTCCCGCGCCATGCTGGCCAACCCCTTCCCCACCGCGGCGCCAGCAACAACCCGCTGATCTCGCCCTACGGCAAGGAACGCGGCATCTACACCAGCGTCGGTACAGGCGGAAACCCGGAAGGCGTGCTCTTCCACCAGAACTGGAAGGCGGGCATCAACGACCGCATCAACTTCTCGCTGCAACGCGAGGTCGTCTTCCGCATCATGGTGGACGCTACGTTCTTCATGAACTTCGGCCGTAACCACGCGATCGACGCCCAGATCAACGCCGACGCGCATCGCCTACGCCGCGCAGTCCGCCACCACGCTCAGCGTGGCCAACCCCTACTTTGGTTTGTCACAAGACGTGATGCCCGGCGCCAACCGCAACGCCCGCAACGTGGCGGTCAGCCAATTGCTGCGGCCCTACCCGTTCTACAACGACATCGAGGACTCGGCCATCCCGAACCGCGACGTCTACTACAAGGCCTTCCAGATGAAGCTGCAACGGCCCTTCGCCAATGGCTTCAACTTCCTGATCGGCTACAACTACAACCGCGGCCGCATCAGCCAGTGGTGGGACGAGGTCGACGAGTACGACCAGAACAAGACGCTGCAGAAGGACCCCGACCAAGGCCAAGTCGTCACCGTCGGCTCCATCTACGAGCTGCCGTTCGGCCGTGACCGCAAATTTGGCGCCGACATGCATCGCGCGCTCGACGCAGTCGTCGGCGGCTGGTCGGTCTCGGGCATCTACCGCTACGTCAGCGGCCAGTTGCTCCAGTTCCCGACGCAGTTGCAGCTCTCCGAAGACGTCAAGCTCGACAACCCGACGCGCCAGGAGTGGTTCAACACGGCGGCGTTCGCTCGGCAGCCGGCGTTCACTCGCCGCTCCAACCCCTGGTTCGTGAATGGCGTGCGCGGACCCTACTACTCCAACGTCGACCTGACCCTGAACAAGAAGTTCGACGTCACCGAGAAGCTCGCCCTCGAGATTCGTATGGAGGCCTACAACCTCACGAACTCCTTCATGGGCGCCAACCCCAGCACCGACGTGACCAGCGGCACGTTCGGCGTCGTCAACAACAAGCTCGCGACCTCGTCCGGCCGCGAATTCCAATACAGCGCGCGGTTCATCTGGTAAACCGTTCGCAAACCTGCAAAACAGAGAACCCCGCCGGCGACGGCGGGGTTCGGCTTTTTGGAGCATCCTTCGGGACGTTACACTTCGTCCGGTACGATGTACGGCGCACGGTAGTCGCGCGTGATCAGCCGGTTCGCCTCGTCATTACCAACGAAACGCTCGGTCACCTTGTCGAAGCGCAGCTTCTCGTCGGTGCGGTAGCTGATGTTCGCCATGTGGCAGAACGCGGCCGAGATATGGCCGACCTCGATATCGCAATTGAGGTCCTTATAGTTGCGCGACTGCACGGCCTTCAACAGGTTGTCGACGTGCAGGTAGGTCGTGTCCTCGGTGTCCTTGCGGCTCGGCCCCGGCTCACGCTTCTCGCCCAAATAGACGTGGTAGCCGCCGTTGTGGACGCTCATGTAGCCGTCGCTGCCAAAGAACAGGATGCCGATGGTGTGCTGGCCGCCGCCGGAATCCTCGAGCATGTGGCCTTCGCCGCCTGTGATCAGACCGCGGACCTCGAACATCAGCTCTTTCTCGGGGTAGCGGAACACGGCGATCTGCGTGTTAGGCGTCTCCTGGTCGTCGTCATAGACGAACTTGCCGCCCTGGGAGAACACGTTGTCCGGCAGCTCGTCCAAACCTAGGCCCCAGCGTGCAACGTCCATCTCGTGGACGCCCTGGTTGCCGATGTCGCCGTTGCCGAAATCCCAGTACCAGTGCCAGTTGTAGTGGAAGCGGTTCTCCTTCCACGCCCGTGGCCATGCCGGCCCCAGCCACATGTCGTAGTCCACACCGGGAGGCACGGGCTCGGCCTGGGCCACGCCGATCGACTTGCGGCGTTTGTAGCAGAGCCCCTTGGCCATGTAGACGTCGCCGATGATGCCTTCCTTGAGCTTCTGCACGGCTTCCATGCGGCTCGGCGTCGAGCGGCTTTGCATACCGCACTGCACCATGCGTTTGTACTTGCGCGCGGCCTGCACCATCTTGCGGCCTTCGAAGATGTTGTGGCTGGCGGGCTTCTCGACGTAGACGTCCTTGCCTGCCTGGCAAGCCCAGATGGTGGCGAGAGCGTGCCAGTAATTCGGGGTCGCGATCGAGACGACGTCGATGTCCTTGGACTCGAACATCTTCCGCATGTCGCTGTATTCTTTGGGCCGCAGGCCGTTTTGCAATCCGGCGGTCTTGGTCGCAGCCTTCTCGTTGACGGCTTGGTCAATGTCGACCACCGCGCGCACTTCCGCGCCGGGGTTCTTGGCGTAGGCGTTGATGTGGCTGTTGCCGCGTCCGTTCACGCCGATGACGGCGGCGCCGATGCGGTCATTCGCGCCCATCACGCGAGAGTATTGTGCTGCAGTGAGCACGGCGGCCGCGCTGCCCGCGGCGGATAGGAAGCGGCGTCGATCGATAGACATAGGGTGTGAAAAAACCTCCGGGCGGAGCGGTTCTTGCCCCTGGGTAGGGTACCATGGCGCCGCACTGCCATCCGAGCGGATTCGCCTACTTGATGACGGACGCCAATCGAAGAAGATTCGAACCGCCCTTTCACATAGCGACGCGCAAACTCGCTGGAGAGAGCGGTTCCACGGGATGACCGGCTACAATGAAGCCGACAAGCCGGAACCGTCCATGAGCACGACCGTATCGACTGAAACCGCGGCCAAGCCGCAGACCGGCGCCGAGCCCGAAGAGGCCTCGCAGGCGGCCCACGCTGAACGTCCCCGGGGCGTCATCGCCGAGTGGACCGTCACCATCCTGCTGCTGCTGTTCGGCACCACCACGCTCGTCCAAGCTTTCGTCATCCCCACCGGCTCGATGGAAGACTCGCTGCTCATCGGCGACCACCTGCTCGTCGACAAGCTTTCCTACGCGCCCTCCGACGCCGTCGGCGACACCTTGCTGCCCTACCTGGACGTCCAACGCGGCGACATCATCGTCTTCCGCTACCCCATGGACTTGGCGCAAACCTTCGTCAAGCGCGTCATCGGCGTCCCCGGCGACCACATCAAGATCGTCGAAAAGCAGGTCATCCTCAACGGCAAGGCCATCGACGAGCCTTACAAGGTGCACAAGGTCGACTACTTCGACTCCTACCGCGACAACTTCCCCTCCACGCCCAACGTGCAGGTGTACGAGCCGGCCTTGACCATGTTGCGCGACAACGTCGAGAACGGCGAGCTCGTCGTGCCCGAAGGCCGCTACTTCGCCATGGGCGACAACCGCGACCTCTCGCTCGACAGCCGCTACTGGGGATTCGTGCCGCGCGAGAACATCATCGGCAAACCCCTGATCATCTACTGGTCCTACGACGCCCCGACCGAGCACCTCGAAGACTCGAGCATCTCGATCGCGCATTTGCAGGACGTCGTCTTCCACTTCTTCTCGAAGACGCGCTGGACCCGGTCGTTCAACCTGATCCATTCGTACCCCCTCGAGAGACAATGAACACACCTGAGCTTCACGCCGTCATCCTGGCGGGAGGACGTGGCACTCGTTTTTGGCCGCGCAGCCGTACGGCCATGCCCAAGCAGTTGCTGCCTGTGGTGGGCGAGCTGTCGTTGCTCCAGCAAACCATCCGCCGCGTCCGCGATTTGATTCCGCCGGAGCGCGTCTGGGTGATCACCAGCGAGTTGCTGCGCGCCAAGGTACGTAAGCAGCTCCCCGACGTGCCGGCCAGCCAGATCGTCGCCGAGCCGGAAGGCCGCAATACCGCGCCCGCCATCGCGCTTGCCGCAGCGCTCATCGCGCAACAGAACCCCGATGCCGTCATGGCGGTTCTGCCGTCTGACCACCTCATCCTCGACGAAGCGGGCTATCTCAACGTGCTCGAGTCCGCCTCGCGCGCCGCCTCCGGCGACAAGCTCGTCGTGCTCGGCATCCAGCCACGCTACGCCGAGACCGGCTACGGCTACATCGAGTTCCCTCAGGGCGTGAAGGCCGGCCGCAAGACCGCCGTCGAGGTCGTCAGCTTCCGCGAAAAGCCCGAGCAGTCCGTCGCGGAAGAGTTTCTCGCCGCCGGCAACTTCTACTGGAACAGCGGCCAGTTCCTGTGGCGCGCCGGCACGATTCTCGACGCAGTCAAGGCCCATCTGCCGAAGACCTACAAGGCGGTCGCTTCCCTGCCCTCTCCCGGCTCACGCAAGTTCAAAGCCGCCCTGGCCAAAGCCTACCCCAAGACGGACAAGACCTCGATCGACTACGGCATCCTCGAGAAAGCCGACAACATCGCCGGCTTCCCTGCAAGGATTTCGGCTGGAATGACGTCGGAAGCTGGGAAGCTGTCTACCAGCTCGCGCCGAAGGACGAGCGAGGGAATGCGCTCGACACCCCCGTCGAGCTGCTCGACGCCTCCGGCAACTACGTCGACGCCCCAGGCAAGTTCGTCGCCCTGGTCGACGTCCACGACCTGATCGTCGTCGACACCAAGGACGCCCTGCTCATCTGCCCCCGCGCAGAGGCCCAAAAGGTGAGCGCTCTAGTCAAAGCCCTCGAAAAGTCCGGCTGGAACAAGCTGACTTAGCGCCTTCCGCGCCAAACGGTGCGAGCCCGCGGCTCCGATGCGCCGTTTCTGTCCGTGCCGCACGCGGAAGCGTGCGGGTTCTTCAACCCAGCTGACCTACGCCCCCACCACCGTCTCGCGCACGTTCACCGCCTTCGTCTCCGGATCGAAATCGAACAGAATCAGGTCCGCCGAATCCCCCGGCTGCAGGAAGCCCAGCCGCGTCTCGAGATGGCAGCTCTTGGCCGCATTCACCGTCCCAGCCTCCAGCGCATCGCGCAGGCTCAGCCCGGTGAACTTCATCAGGTTCTCGAGCCCGCGGTCCATCGATAGCGCAGAGCCCGCCAGGCGTCCCGAATCCGTCAGCCGGATGCACTGGTCTGGCGTCAACTCCACTTCCAAGTGACCGAAGTGGTAGATCCCCGGCTCGCAGCCCGCCGGCGGCGCCGCGTCCGTAACCAAAATGATGTGGTCGAGCCCCTTGGCGCGCACCGCGATCTTCACGAAATCCGGCGGCAGGTGGATGCCGTCCACGATCAGACCGGCCCAAAGCTCGTCCGAGGCCATCTGGGCGTGGATGTAGTTGTTGTGCCGCGGGATGACCGAATGCGCGCCATTGCCCAAGTGCGTGCTCATCGTGGCGCCGGCGGCGATCGCGTTGTGGACGTCCTCGCGGGCGGCATTCGTATGCCCGATGGACACCACGATGCCTTCCTTGACCATGTGCTCGATCACCGGGATTGCTCCCGGCGTCTCCGGCGCGATCGTGATGAGCCGAATGTGCCCTTCCGCCGCGTCCTGGAAGGCTTTGAACTCTTCCACCGTCGCCGGCCGCACATGCTGCCTGGGGTGCGCCCCGCGCGGGCCGTCCTCCGGGCAGATCCACGGCCCCTCCACGTGAAAGCAGATCATCGACTCGCCATTCGCAAGCTCGCGCCTAGCCTTGGCTAGATTCTTGAGCGAGCCGCAGATGTTCTCATGCGATCCAGTAATGACCGTCGGGAAGAATCGCGTCACACCGGTGGCGCGCTGCACCTCGATCGAGCGGGAAATCTCATCCAGCGGAGTGTCGGGAGAATTGTAGTCAACTCCCGCAAATCCATTGACTTGGATGTCGATCATGCCCGGCGCGATCCACTGCGTGGGCTTCACGCCTTCCGCGGGAGAAACGCCGGTGATGCGTCCCGCTTCGACGCTCACTTCGACTGGATTGCCGTTTTCGGGCGACAGGCCGAGATATTTCGTGCTAGATTGCATCGTTCGGACTTCGTAGTTTGGCACAGTCGTTTCGGCGCGAACAATGGGGTTCGCCGACGCCGGGACGCGGGGAGCGCGATGCAAGCCACCATTGACGACCGCCGAGTGGGATATGACGCCGTGGGATCAGGGGTCCCGTTGTTGCTGTTGCACGCTTTTCCGCTCAACCGCACCATGTATGCCGAGCAGACTCAAGGGCTGCGAGACGCAGCGCGGGTCATCACCTTCGACCTGCCCGGAGTGGGGCGCTCCGAGCCTGGCCCGCTCAGCGTGGACGGCATGGCGGATCTGGCCGCTGGGCTGCTCGACGCGCTCCAGATTCCGCGTGCGATCATCGGCGGCGTCTCCATGGGCGGGTATGCGGCGATGGCCTTCGCCCGACGCCATCCCGAACGTCTGTTGGGACTAGTACTAGCGAATACCCGAGCCGCAGCTGACAGCGAAGAGGCGCGCGAGGGCCGCGCAGAGATGGCCAAAGTCGCCCGGGATCAAGGCCCAAGCGCCATCGCCGAGCGGATGTTGCCCAAGCTCCTGGGCCCGACTGCGCTCAAGAGGAATCGCAAGCTCGTGGACCGCGTACGCGCCATGATCGAGGGCGTGCCCGGCGAGGTGATCTCCGATCTCCTCACCGCTCTTGCCGAGCGCGCTGACTCGACCCCTTCACTCGCCGCCATCGACGTTCCCACGCTGGTGATCGCCTCCGAGGACGACGCCGTCACACCGGCTTCCGAGGCGCGCGAGTGGGCGCAGGAGATTCCCGAGAGCCGTTACGTGGAGATTCCCGGCGTGGGTCACCTCTCCAATCTCGAAGCGCCGACGGAGTTCAACAAGGCTGTCCGTTCGTTCCTCGAAACGGCCATCCTGTTCCACGACGGCGCCGCCACTGCAACGCGGTAGCGCTTATCGACTCCATCCGCTTTTTTGATTGGACTCGCCGGGCCAGCCACCGGTAACTTGAAATTGTGGCCGGTATTCACCGGCGGACGGTGGAGCTACATCGTCCCGGGCCTCTCCCAGTTGGAGGCCTGCATTCTCCCCCGGCGCCCCGTTCGCCAGCCGGTCCGCACGTCTAGCGAGTCGCCCGAGCGGAGGCTGAGCGCAAGTCGTTCGGCGTCTACGAGACTCCCGCCCACTCGCAACTGCGGCGCAAGTGTTGGCCGTGAAGACGCAGGCGCGTTTCACGGCGGAGGTGTATCTGTTTGATTCTCAATAATCGGTTGGTGTTGCGTACCCTTATCGCGTTCGTGACCGTGTCGGCGTTCGGCCAGGCCCAGGGCTTGCAGGACTCTCCCTGGTCGGGGCAGCGTGCGGGCGAGCGGCCCGCCTGGGCGACCGGCACATCTGCCGTTCCATCCGCCGAATACCGCAGCGTCGAGGCCGCACAGGCCGATCAGCCAATGCGACGCTACGCGCCGCGCCAAACCCCGAGCGGAGGCCACATGGTCTCTCTACAGCGCCTGAAGAATGCGCCGCCGCCCAAAGCCGTCCGGGAGATGACCAAGGGCGCGGACGCAGTCGCGGCGGGGGACCGCGAGGAAGCAATCCGGCACTACCAGAAGGCTCTCGAGATTCATCCGAGCTACATTGAGGCCTACAACAACCTGGGCGTCCAGAACCTGAAGCTCAACCGGATCGACGAGGCGATCGCGGCACTTGAAAAGGCGGTCGAGCTCGACCCGCACCTACCGAACCGGGCACCTGAATCTCTCGGTCGCACTATCGCGCTGCGTCGACGCAGCTGAGTACCAGGCGGAACGGCTGTGGAGCCTCGCGCCGCGTTCGACGGCTCGCCAATCTCGGACTCGGGCCTTCGTGTTGACCTCCAAGGGCAAGGATCTCCCGAGGAGGCTGTCGAGCGGCTCACCTTCGCCGCCGAAGAGCGCCCGGCGCAATGCTGGCGGCAGCCAGAGCGCTGCTCCAGCTCGACCGGCCCAAAGACGCGCACGCGGCCCTGCGCTACCTGCCAATCGCCGAAGGCAACAGTACAATAAGCGCTCGTTGAAGGCGCTCTCGAGGAACAAGGCTGCGGGAAGCGGCGGACGCATCGTCCGCCGCTTCCCGCAGCATCCTCAGCCCCGTCAGCGGCTTCCTCGCCCAGGCTGGCTTTTCCCACTCCCCTCACTCCGGCGCGGAACTGCACTTACGGCTGCCTCTACTGTTACGTCCCCACGATGCGCATCAGGGTGGACTCAAGCCTGAAGGATTGGCGCCATTGGGGCGAGCACACCACGTTCAAGTCCAACGCCGCAGAGTTGCTCGAGCGCGCGCTGCGTCCGCCGCAGCGCATCTATTGCTCTCCGCTCACCGATCCCTATCAGCCGGCCGAGGCTCAGCAGCGTGCCATGCCTGCCATTCTGGCCGCCCTCGTCGACGCGCCGCCCCAAGATCTTCACGTTGCAAACACGCTCGCCGCTCGTCTTGCGAGACTGGAACTGCTCAGCGGCGAGCGAAAAGACCGCGCTCCGCGTGAGCTTCTCCATCACCACCGACCGCGATGATGTGCGCCGCCGCTGCAGGCCGCACTGCGGGTGATCCTCGAGCGCCTCGGCGCCATCCGGGCGCTGCGCCGCGCGGGCCTCCGCGTCCACGCCACTTTAGCCCCGCTGCTGCCGTGCGATCCGGAAACACTGGCTTCACTCGCCCTCGAGGCCAGTGGCGAGGATCTGGTCGGCGACACCTTGCGCATCCGCGCGACAAAGCCCGCGGCGCAACCACGCGCGGAGCCGCCATGTGCGCTTGGCCGGCGATTCGGGTAGGACTGGTTCGACCCCGCCCTTCAGCAACAAGCAATCGAGCAAATCCGCGCCGTGGCCGCGCGCATGGGCCGCCGTTTCGCGGTCGGCCCGGCCTTCGGCCTGCTCGCCACGCCGGTCTGAGATTCCGCGCCATACCCACTCCCGGATCGACGACAATGAGGAGCCATGCTCACGCCGCTGACACGCATCCTCGCCGTTGCAGCCCTCTTCGCCGCGGCCCTCGCCGCCCAAACCGAGTTCCAGTGGAACAACCCGCTGCCCGCGAACGCCCCCGAGGGCGTCGAGCACGCCACCTTCTACTCCAAGGCCAACAAGACCACCGTCGGCTATAACATCCTGCTGCCGCCCGGATACAACGCGCCTGAGAACGCGCAGCGGCGCTACCCGGTCATCTATTACCTGCATGGCGGTCGGCCTGGCGGAGGCAGAAGAGCGTCGGCCTGGCCCAGGTGATGGGCGACGCGATGCGTGCGGGCGACGTCCCGCCCACATGATCTACGTCTTCGTGAACGGCGGCAAGCTCAGCCACTACGACCAAGGCTCGCTCGGGGAAACGGCCTTCGTTCAAGAAGCTGATCCCGCACGTCGACAAGACCTACCGGACGATCGCCGAACGCAACGGCCGCGGCGTCGAAGGCCCCAGGGCGGACGCGGAACCGCCCGCTACTTGTTCAAACATCGGGACTTGTTCGTCTCCGCGGCTGCCCCATGGGCGGCGGCCATCAGTACGAGCGCTTGATCGACCAAAACGACGGCTGAGTCGGACCTGCCCGCATTTCCCCACCCTGGAACAACACCTGGGAGCTGGCGCCGCTACGCCGCCGACCGCAAAGGGCCACCGGTCAACATCCTCGTCGTCGTCGGGACGAAAGACCAGAACTACCAGCCGAATCTCGACTGATGGCCCACCTCACCGACCTCGGCATCCCGTTCGAGCGGATCATCGTACCCGACACGCCCCATAGCGCCAAGGAAGTCTACGCCAAACGGGGCCTGGACTGTATGCGTTTCCATGCGGCGAACTTCGAGCGCGCCTTGGGCAAATCCTGGTAGATCACCTCAGTCAGAACTAGACCATTCCCGAATCGGAACGCACGACAGCCAGCGGTACCTCTCCTAGGCGACACCATTGCCGCTTTGGAACCAAACAAATGCCCCAAGCCGCTGACCGATTGAACCACATGCTCTTCGTTCTCAAGGAGGACCCCGACTCGCTGTGGGAGGAGATGAATCGCTTGTGGATCGACTCTTTGCTTGAATTTGATGGCATGCCCGAAGAGCATGTCCTGGACCTGCTGGGCGCATCGGTGCGCCGGCGCGACCCAGCCGCGCTCGCCAGCGACATCGAGCGCACATTGCGCTTCCTGGATGGCCGCATCGACAACCCCCGCGTCACGGTCGTCTGGCACTGATCCGCGACACGGCCCCAAAACTTCGCACAAGCAAACGGCCCCGGCGACAACGCCGGGGCCGTACTGCATTGAATAGGCTCGCCGTAGCCCTACTCGTGATAGCGGCGGAAGATCAGCGCACCGTTCGTTCCGCCAAAGCCGAACGAGTTGGTCAGCGCGTACTCGATTTCGAGCGGTCGCGACTCGCTGGGAACGTAGTCCAGATCGCAACCTTCATCCGGCGTGACTAGGTTGATGGTCGGCGGAGCGACCTGATCACGAATCGCGAGCACGGTGATGCCTGCTTCCAGGCCGCCCGCGCCGCCCAGCAAGTGTCCTGTCATCGACTTGGTCGAGCTGACCGCCAACTTGTAAGCGTGTTCCCCGAACAGATTCTTGATCGCCGTCGATTCGATGCGATCACCCAACGGCGTGGACGTGCCATGCGCGTTGATGTACTGAATCTCGTTCGGCGAGATGCCGGCGTCCTTGAGCGCATTGCGCATTACGCGGAACGCCCCATCGCCGTCCTCGCAGGGAGACGTGATGTGATAAGCGTCGCCGCTCATGCCATAGCCAACGATCTCGGCTACGATCGGCGCATTGCGACGGATGGCATGCTCGAGTTCTTCGAGCACCAACACGCCCGCGCCTTCGCCCACGACAAAGCCGTCACGATCAACGTCCCAAGGACGGCAAGCGTGCTCGGGGTCGTCATTACGCGTCGACAGCGCCTTCATGTTGCCGAATCCGCCGATGCTCATCGGCGTAATTGCAGCCTCGGCGCCGCCGCAGATCATCACGTCCGCATCGCCGCGCGCAATGATCTTGAACGAATCGCCCACAGCGTGCGCGCCAGTCGTGCAAGCGGTAGCCGTGGCCGAGTTCGGCCCCTTTGCGCCATAGCGAATCGAAACGTGGCCAGAGGCCAAGTTGACGATCGTCGCCGGGATGAAGAACGGCGAGATCTTGCGCGGCCCGCCCTCCATGAGCTTGGTGTGCTCGCGCTCGATGACGTCAAACCCGCCGATGCCACTGCCAATATAGACACCGACACGCTCGGCGATCTCCGGCGTCACCTTCAGCTCGGACGCCTCTACAGCGAACTGGCTCGACGACAGGGCGAAAAAGATGAATCGCCCCATCTTGCGCAAATCGCGCTTGTCGACGTAGTTGAGAGGATCGAAGCCGTCGACCTCGCCTGCGATTTGGCAGGCGAACTCAGCGGCGTCGAAATGAGTAATACGGTGGATACCGCCTTTGCCGGCGCGAAGCGCTTGCCAAGACGGCTCGGTTCCGATCCCTACCGGGCACGTTAGCCCGACTCCGGTCACGACAACTCGTTTCAAAACGGGGGCTCCTTCCGCTCCCTAACTGGGCCGGTTTAGGGCTTATCCTTCGTCGTCGGGTAGATCGGCGGTCTTCTCGATGTAATCGACTGCGTCGCCCACCGTGCGGATCTTTTCCGCATCCTCATCAGGGATTTCGATTTCGAAGGCCTCCTCGAAGGCCATGATCAGCTCGACAATGTCGAGCGAGTCTGCATTGAGCGTTTCTACGAAGGAAGCTTCGCGCTTGACTTCAGATTCCTCAACACTGAGTTGCTCACAGATGATCTCGCGTACTTTCTGCTCGACGTCCATTACTCCTCCGGACACAGACGAAACCTTGATTCTACCGACTGGAAGAAAACGGGTGCAAGCTTGGCCGCAACTAACGATAGCGGCGATGCACGGCGAGCACTCGCCCTTGGATCGCAACCTGAGCCGCCGCGACGCGAATCGGCTCCATGGAAGCGTTGGCAGGCTGTAGCCGCACTGTGCCGTCAGCCTCGTGATAGAAGCGTTTCAGCGTCGTCTCGGAGCCATCGACCAGCGCCACGACGATCTCGCCGTTGCGTACGTGGTCGGTCTGCTCCACGAGCACATAATCGCCCTCGACGATGTGATCGTCGATCATTGATTCGCCCCGCACCTGCAGCGCGTAGACGTTCTGCGCACCTGCGAACTCCGGAAACGCGAGCGTCTCAGGCTGCTCGTAAGTCTCGATGGGCCGGCCGGCAGCGATCACGCCTAGCAGGGGCGTCTGCGCGCCGCGAGTTTCGCGCATGGCGGCTTCGCGGCGATGAACGCGCTGCTCTTTGTAGTACTTGGGCGCAAGCTCGAGCGCGCGGCTCTGGTTGAAGCTGCGCTTGAGGTAGCCCTTGGATTCGAGCGCTGTCAGGTGCTTGTGCACAGTCGCGATCGAGGCGAGGCCCAAGCCTTCCGCAATCTCTTCGAAACTCGGAGAGTACTCGTTGTCCGCGAGGAATTGCGAAATGAACTCGAGAACTTCGTGCTGCCGTTTCGTCAGTGCCACAGGGCGCCTCCCTATTCGCCCTCTATTCTAGGCGAACAAAATGGGAAAAACAACAAAACGGCAAATCCGCGTTTCTGCTCAACCCTCGCGAGAGGCGGCAATCGGACTGACGCGCGGGTTTGCAGATCCGGCGGTTTCGACCTGCAAGATCTCCAGCGCCTCTTTGCCATAGGGGCCTTGGCGCAGCACCTCTCCACCGGCGCCAATGGCCAGCGAGCAGCCCACGCAGCGGCGTCCGGCCCACGGTCCCGCATCGACCGCACCGACATTGCTCACGCCTACGATCGCCATCGGAAACTCCGCCCCCAAGGTCTGATAGGACTCCCGCCACATCGCGCCGTAAGGCTCGCGTGCGTTGTCATGTTCGGCCGGAACGGCCCAAGCGCAGGGAGACAACAGCAGCTCGCAGCCCATCCGCCCCAAGGCGCGGCCCAACTCGAGCGAATCCGGAAAGTTGTCCGCGCAAACCAGCAACCCCACGCGCCCCAGGGGCGTATCCGCACACCCGACCGTCAAGCCCAGCGAGTAGAGATCATGCGCCAACTTCAGCTCGTTGATCTTGCGATGCCGCAGCACAATCTGGCCTTCGGGGTCGAGCAGCAACGCTGTGTTGTAGAGCCGGTCCCCCTCTCCCTCGACCAGCCCTGCCACGACCCACAAGCCCGCAGAACGGGCCGCCTCCGCCAGCGCGGCGCTGTGCGGACCAGGGATCTCCGGCGCGGCATCACGCGCCGATGGATGCGTCCAGCCGTAGTTCAAACACTCCGGCAGAACGACAACGTCGCACCCTGCTCCGCGGCGCGCGCCACAAGCGCCGCGGCACGGCGCAGGTTGTGATCCGGCTCGCCGCCTTCGACGAGCATCTGTCCCATTCCGATCCTGATGCGCGGCATCGCGTTGCACTCTAGCCCGTGCGCGAGGCCGACAGGCCGTGGCGGGCGATCAGCTCCTGCTTGAGCTCGTGGAGCGATCGCTCGAGCCCCACCGGATACTCCATTGGCTGCCTGGCGAGCAAGCGCGGATCCAGAGCCAACCGCTCCTGTTCCGCATAGGCGCGCACCGATTCGAGCCCCGGCGGCTCGTGCAAGCAAACGCCGTCCCGAAACACCGGTTCGAGCAAGTCTTCGCCCACTGCTTCCGGTGGAATTTCGAGGTGCGCGTGCGGCTCGGTCAACGCGGCAGCTTGCACGTTTTGCGGGAGCGGGCGGCTCTCGTCATACAGCACGTCGGCCACCGGCCGCCCGTCCACGCGGAAGCGCCGCACCTGCTGCACTCCCGGGTTCGAGATCTTGTCGACGTCGTCGGAAAGCTTCAGACGATCACTCCACTCGCCGTTATCGCGGATGGCGCCGAGCTTGTAGACGCCTCCGAGCGCCGGCTCGTCGTAGGCGGTCACGAGCTTCGTCCCTACGCCCCAAACGGCAATCTGAGCGCCCTCGCGCCGCAGTTCTTCGATGCGCAGCTCGTCCAAATCGCCCGAGGCGAAGACGCGCGCCTCCGTGAAGCCTGCATCGTCGAGCATGCGCCGCGCCTGTCGGCTCAGCTCAGCCAAATCGCCGGAATCGAGCCGGATGCCCAGCATCTCGCGCCCTTGCCTGCGCAGCTCCTTCCCTGCCTCGATCGCGTTTCGCACGCCTTCGAGCGTGTCGTAGGTGTCGACCAGAAAAATACAATTCGCCGGCATCACGCGAGCCCAAGCGTGGAAAGCCTCGAGCTCGGAGTCAAACGACATCACCCAGGAGTGCGCGTGTGTGCCGCGTACTGGAATGCCGTAGAGCTTGCCCGCGAGCACGTTCGACGTCGCCGAGCAGCCGCCGGCATAAGCCGCACGGCTGGCCGCCAAACCGCCATCCACGCCTTGCGCGCGGCGCAAGCCAAACTCGAGAATCTGCTCGCCCTGCGCAGCGTGCGCAATGCGCGCCGCTTTGGTCGCAACTAGGGTCTGGAAGTTCACGACGTTGAGCAACAACGTCTCGAGGATCTGCGCTTGCAGCAAAGGTCCGCGCACGCGCACCAGCGGCTCTTGCGGAAACACGATCGCGCCCTCGCGAACCGCGTCCACATCGCAATGGAACTCGAACGCATGCAGGTACTCGAGGAACGCCGTCTCGAACAGCGCGCTGCCGTCGGAGGCGCGCAACGTCCGCAAGTAGTCCAAGTCGTCGACGGTAAAGCGGAAGCCTCTGAGCAGCTCCACCATCGGCCCAATGCCGCACGCCACGGCGAACGCGCCGCCGAACGGCGCACGGCGGAAGTAGAGATGGAACACCGCCTCGCGCTCGGCCATTCCGGACTTCCAATAGCCGTAAGCCATCGTCAGCTCATAGAGATCCGTGAGCAACGCGAGCGATTGGCCGTAAGGAGGGGGCGGCGGCGACATGGTCCTCACTAGCGTAGCGTTTGCACGCGGTGAAACACACGGAGCAATGCCACAGTCAACCTCATGTCATGACCAAGACAGACATCGACAAGCTACGCAAGCTCATCAAGGAAGCGCGCACCGCCATGTTCACGACGCACGACTGGCAGGACCGGCTAGTCGGTCGTCCCATGGCCGTGCTCGAGCTTGATGACGCGGGCTCAATTTGGTTCTTCACCCGCAAGGACAACGCGTTGGGCGAGCAGATCCAGCGCAACGATCAGGTCAACCTGAGCTTCCAGCACGGTGGCCAGTACCTCTCCGTCAGCGGCAAGGCGGCCTACGTGCACGACCCGGCAAAGTCCAAGCAACTCTGGAGCGCGCTCTACCGCGCTTGGTTCCCCAAGGGAATCGATGATCCGGAGCTGCAGTTGATGCGTGTGGACGTGCAGCAGGCGGAGTACTGGGAGTCTTCGGAGAGCCTGGCCCCCGTCGTATATGCCGCGCTCAAAGCGACGGTAACGGGACGCGAATCCGAGATGGGCGTACACGGCGAAGTGCGCGCCTGAGGCGGGTTCACTCGCCGAAGCAGTACACATGCTCCTGCGTGCGGATGTAGACGCGCCCGTCCAATAGCGCGGGGGTCGCGTTCCCGCCCTCGCCGAAAGCGAGAGTTTGGAGCACGCTCCATTGCGCTCCTGCGTTGACGACCGTGAGCACGCCGGACGCGTCGAAGAAGTAGACGCGCCCGCCCGCGGCGACCGGCGAAGCGAAGTATTTGTCCATCGCTTCGGGCAAGCGGCCCATCTTGAGCACATCGCCCGTCTGCGCGTCCAGCGCTGTCGCAATCCCGCCGTCCTTCACGAGATACACTACCCCGTCGTAAACCAACGGCGAAGCCACGTTCGGCAGTGACTTGCGGTGCGTCCAAGCGACGTGCGTATCGGTCACATCGCCTCGTCCGCCCAAGCGCACCGCCATTAGGGCATTCTGCGACGAAGTCTTGGCCTGCAAATACGCCCAGTCGCGCTCGCCGAGCTTCTTGTCGTCATCGAGATCAAACCCGCCGAAGTTCTTTTGCAAATCAGGATAGAGCTCCGCCTTCGCAATGGCCCCGTCGTGGTTCGCGTCCAGCTCCGCTAAAGCTTCAGCGAATCCTGGATAGGTCCGCTCAGGCGGCGCATCCCCTCCAGCGGCCCAGCAATGCGCATAGGCCATTCCCTCGCCCAGCGCCGCGACAGCCTTGGGCTGCCAACACAGCCCTCGCGCCCACCACAATTTCTCGCCCGTCTCGGCAGAATAACCCGCGAGCTGGAACGCACCCGGAATCAAGATTTCAGCCGGACCCTCGGCGGGACGGTAGACGACCGGCGTTCCGAAACTGCGCGTGAACTCCGCACGGTCGGCGCGCCACAACATCTCGCCGTTTGTCTTGTCGAGCGCAATCATCGACGAATGGAGGTCATCGTCGAGCGCCAGAATGAGTTTGCCGTCCACCAGAATAGGCGAGGCCGACATGCCCATCTGGTTATGGAACGGCCCCAGCGGCAACCGCCACAGCTCGTCGCCGTCCGCGGAATAGGCAAGCAAACCGTAATCCCCGAAGAAAACGTATACGGTCGAGCCATCGCTCGCTGGCGACGCTGCGGCGGCGTTGTTCTCCTTGTGGGTCTGTTCCTGTCTCGGACGCGGCGCCTGGCGACGCCATAGCTCCTGGCCGCTCGCCCGGTCGAGCGCGATGGTCCAAAGGCCCTCGCCATCGATGGCCGTGAGGAAGATGCGGTCTTGCGTGATGACCGGCGAAGAATGCCCCGGCGGCACGGCCGTCTTCCACAGCAGGTTCGTCTCCGGGTCGAGCCGCGCCGGCGGCGCCTCCGCCTGGCCCAGGCCCGCGGCGTTGGGTCCGCGAAACTGCAACCACTCCGAAGCGTGCGCGCCGAGGGCGAGAGTCATCAGCAGGATCAGGAGCCGCATCGCAAGTTGGCGCGATTGTAGCACCTGCTTCTGCGCTGCCCTACAGCCCCGCACGCAAGTACGCGATCACATCCGCCAGATCCTGCCGCGACAAATCCTTCTCGAGCCCTTCCGGCATCAACGAAACATTCGACGCCCGCATCTCCTCGATGTCGCTGCGCCGCAGCGAGACGTTCTCATACTCGCCGCGCAACGTCACCGTCTCCGCCGTCTCCGAAGCTAGAAGGCCATCGTAGATGCGCCCTTGCTTGTCGACCACGATATAGTTCGTGTAGTTCGACTGGATCTCGAAGCTCGGGTCCAATATGTGCGCTAGCAGCTCTTCGCGCGTCTTGTTGTTGATGCCGGAGAGGTCAGGCCCCAGGCGACCGCGCTCGCCTTGCGAGAGATGGCACTTGGCGCAGTTGTCTTCGAACACCTTTTCTCCATGCGCCGCGTCAGCCTTCAGATCGAGCGCATCGCGGTACTCTTCGACGACCTTGGCGCGATCGCTGCGCGAAGTTCCGAACAAAGCCGCCGCACGTTCGCGCACCTTCTCGTCCGGGTGCTCCGCCAGACGAATCTTCGCCACCGGGTCGATCGCCTGCGGGGCCACTTCCCCGCTCTCCACCGCGGCGAGCAGATCATCCACCCAACCCGTGCGCCGAATCATCGCGTCCACCGCGCGCTGGCGGGCGGCGGGTCCGTAGCCCGCCCATCCGGCGAGCAAGGCCTTCGACGCGGCCGGGTCGTCGAACGAGGTCAACGTCTCGATCGCAGCGGCGTGGAGCTCCGGCGCAGCCGGGGCGGCAAGGATCTTCGACAACACCGGACCGACATCCGAATATTCGCCGCCTCGCAGGAAGCGCACGGCGCGCACGCGGCGATCCACCGCGAACGTCTCGTTCGCCGCAGCCTGCTTGGCGTCAGCCAGCATGGCGGGCAGCGTAAAGTACTGCGCCGTCTCGAGCGCCGCGTCGCGAACGGCGTCGTTGGAATCTCCCGCCCAGCGCGTGAACAGCGTCTCCGCGCCCGGAACGCGCAGCTTGCGCTCGCCGGAGAGGTCAAGCCCTTGCCCAAGCCCGCGTAACACAGCCGCTTTGATGTCCGGCGCACTGAGCCGCGGGCTGCCGCCGAGCGCTTGCAGTAGCAACGTCAGTTGATCGCGCTCCGGATTCGCGCCCACTTGCGAAGCCAGCGCGCGCAAAAAGTCGTCGCGCGACTCGGCGTCTTGCCCGGCGGCAAAGAAGCCCGCATGCGCCACGAGCAAACGGTTCATCACAGCCCAGGCGTTCTTGCCGGAAGAGATCAGCAACGCCGCACGCATCCAAGGGTCGCCCGCATGCTGCGCCGCCATCGCGGCCAACGGCTTCACGGTTCCCTCGAGCTCGCCCAACGACAGCGCCACCTGGAAACGGACTTTCGGGTCCGAATCCTCCTGAAGCGCCACGATCGCGCCGCCCAGCTCACCGGGGAACTTCTCCGCGATGCGCACCGCGTTGCGCCGCACGCCCGGATGCTCATCCGCCATCGCCTTCTTCACCTGCGTCGCCTGCAACGCGCCCAGCCCATCCAGCGCCCACAGCGCCTGCAAGCGCCCCTGCGGCGTCGCGCCCGAAGCCGCCTTCTCGACTAGGGCATCCACCGCGCTCTTGTCCTGCCGCTCGAGCAACAGGCGTTGCGCGGTAAAGCGGTGCCAGCCGTTGTGGTGGTCCAGTAGCTCGACCAGCTCCGCCGTCGACGCCTTGCCCAGCTCCACCTTCAAATCGCGTTGCTCAGCCGGCGTCTTCGAGCGAATGCGCCAAATGCGTCCGCGATCCACGCCGCGGTAGAAGTCGAGCTGCAAGCGCTGCTTGATCGCCTCCGGAATCGACGCCGGCTCCTCGATGTACTCCCGATAGAAGTCCATCACGTAGAGGTTGCCGTCCGGCGCGTTGGCCATGTTCACCGGACGGTGCCAGATGTCAGTCGACGCCCAAAACTCCTTGCCCGTCTCGGGCCGCGGCTCGCTGCGGTAGGTTACGCCCTTGTCAAAAAGCAGCTCGCGGTGGACCAGCCCGCCGTTAGCGTCCGCGATGAAGACGTTGCCGTAGTAGTCGTCGCCCCAGGCGTCACCCGAGTACACCGTCGTACCCGTGGCGGCGGTAAAGTGTCCGCCGACCAGTTCCTTGCGCCCCGGCTGCGTCTCGTCGTAGCGTTCCTGCCGCGCCTCGGTACGCTCCTTGCGCCACTCCTGCGGCTCGGTCAGCGGATAGACCGTGCTGTTGCTCGGATCATCGTCGGGCACGTACTGCAACATCGAGCCCGGCGCGTAGTAGGGGTTCTGCAGGATGTAGCGCGCCGGCAAAACCGTGTGCCGCAGGTGGACCGTGTTCTGCGTGACAAAGCGCTCGCCCCAGTCGTTGAAAGACATGCCGAACTGCGTCGGCCCCGCCGCGGGTTTGAACTCGCCCGTGCCCGGGTGGAAGCGGAAGTCGTAGCCGCGCACCAGCACAGCCGGCTTATCCGGAAACTTGGGCGAAGTAATCCGACCCGGACGTCCGTTGTTGGCGGCGTAGATCCAATTGTCCACGTCGAAACGGAAATTCGTGATGCGCGACTCCGGCGAGACGTCCGTATCGAAGCCCGTGTACCAGACCTCCTTCAGGTCCGCCACGTGATCGCCGTCCTCGTCCTTCAGATAGTAAATGTCCGGCGCCGACGCGACGAAAACACCGCCCTTCCACGGGAAAACGCTCGTCACCTGCAGCATGTGGTCGGCGAAGATCACCGAGTCGTCCACCTTGCCGTCTCCGTCCGAGTCGATCAGGTACCGCACGCGACTCTGCGGCTGATCGCCCTTCTTGGGGTCGTACGGATAGTCGAGCATCTCCGCCACATAGACGCCGCCGTTCTCGTCGAAACACATCTCGACGGGCGAGACCACGTGCGGTTCGCTGGCGTAGATCTCAGCCTGGAAGCCGTCGACCAGATGGATCGTCGCCGGCGCATCGGCAGGCTCGGTCGGGTCGGTGTCGTAGGGGCCCTTCTTGGCCGATTCCGGGTTCATCCACCCGCAAGAGGCGCAAGCGAGCAGGAGTATGAAGAGGAGGAAGCGCGACTGCACCCTCCAATTGTAATCGCGCGACCTAGCGCGGACGTCCACGCCGCGGCGGCGCTGGGCGCGCCGCCTTCTTGGCGACCTTGCGGGACGCCTTCTTCGCGAACTTCCCCGCCGGTCTTCCCTCAGGCCGCCCCGTCGGGCGTCCAGACGGCCGCCCCTCGGGCCGCGAGGCCGTCTTCTTCGCCGCCTTACGCCCAGCCGGCCGCGGACGTTCTGTCGGCCGGGTACGATCCGCCGGGCGAGGGCGCTCCGACGACTGGGGCCGCTCGCTCCGCTGCGGACGATCCGTCCGCAGCGGACGTTCCTCCGCCGCCGCAGCCTTCTTCTTCAGCATCTTCGGGTCCCACAGCGCCTGCATGCGCTCGACCTCGCGCTCGGTCAAATCGCGCACCTGCCCCGCGGCCAGCTTGCCCAACCGCAGCGGCCCCACCGAGACGCGGCGGATCTTTTCGACCAAGATGCCCAACGCCAGGAACATCTTGCGAATCTGCCGGTTGCGGCCCTCGATCAGCTGCACCTCATACCACGGGTTCGGCCCCGCCTTGAGGATGCGGATCTTCGCCGGAGCCGTCCTGCGCCCGTCGATCACCACGCCCCGCCGAAACTTGTCGAGTTGGTCGCGCGTCAGCGCCGCGTTGGACTTGACCTCGTACGTCTTCGGGATCTCCGTCTTCGCTGCCAGCACATGGTTCGCGAAGTCGCCGTCGTTGGTGAACAGCAGCAGTCCTTCACTCCAGAAGTCCAACCGCCCCACCGGATAGACCTTCGCGGCCATTTTGCCGAGCAGATCCATCACCGTGCGCCGCCCCTCGGGGTCATCCGTGGTCACCACGTACCCCTTGGGCTTGTTCAGCATCAGATCGATCTTTTCCGGCGCCGGCCCGGAAACGATCTTGCCGCGCACCTTCACGACGTCCGTCGCAACGTCCGCCTTGGCGCCGAGGCTCATCGACAACCTCGCCATTGACCGTTACCAGCCCCTGCGTGATGAGCTCTTCGGCATGGCGCCGGAGGCCACTCCGGCGCGCGAGATGATCTTTTGTAGCCGCTCCTGCATTGGTCCGATCCCCGCTCTCCGCCCAGACTAACCTTCACCAAAACCCACTGACCGAACCTAGCCCCGGGCGCAAGCCCGCGGTCCGGCACGGCCGGCAACCGCACGAACGGACCGCCTAAGCGTCCTTCGGCTCCTCTTCTTCCGCCTGCTGCTCGTTTTCCTCAGCAGCAGCCTCTTCCCCGCCCTTTGCCTCTTCTTCCGCGACGCTTCTTCCGCCTCTTCGGCCTCTTCGCTCTCGGCCAACTCTTGCTCGGGAGTCTCTTCGCCGTGCTGCCGCTCCGGAGCCTCCGCCTCGGCCGTCTCCTCCGGACTCTCGTCCACCAGCGCGCGGCTCTGCTCCTCGAACTCCTTCAGCGTCGGCAGCTCGCCCAAGTCGTCGAGCCCGAACTGCACAAGGAACTCCCGCGTCGTCTTGTACATCATCGGCTTGCCGATGACCTTCTTGCGTCCGGCGGACGTGATCAGCTTGTGCTTGAGCAGCGTATGGATGGTGCCCGACGCATTCACGCCGCGGATGGCCTGAATCTCCGGCACGGTGATCGGCTGCTTGTAGGCGATCACGGCCAGCGTCTCAAACGCCGGTTTCGACAGCTTCAGCTTGGCTTGCAGCGTCTTCACGAAGCCGCGAACCGCCTCGTGATGTTCAGCCTTGGTGTACATGCGGTAGCCGCCGGCCACCTTGCGCACTTCCACGCCGCGCTGCGCCACCGTGTACTGCTGCACCAGCCGGTCCAGATCCGCCTCGACGATCTCACGCGGCAGCGCCAGCCCTCCGCAAATCTGGTCCGTCGTCAACGGCTCTTCCGAGACGTAGATGATCGCCTCGAGCAACGCCAACCGCTCATCCTCGCCCGGGATGACTACCGGGGCCTCTTCGGCCTCTCCATCACCCTCGGCCCCCTCAGCATTCTCCTCGTCCGGGGAAGCCTCGTCTTCAGCCACGGCCTCAGCCTGCTCAGACTCGTCAGACGCCTCGGCCTGCTCCTCATCCGCCACGGCCTCAGCCTCCGGCTCTTCGCCGCCGGCCTGTTCGGTCGCAGCCTCTTCGGAGTCCGCCTCCGCCGGCTCGCCGCCATCCTCGGCTGCGGGCTCTCCCTCAGACGCAGCTTCGCCCTCAGCCGGCGCGGCGGCCTCCTCCGGGGCGGCTTCCGCCTCGGGGGCCTCGGTCGGCTCCGGCTGCTCTTCGGCCAGCTCAGGAATGTTTTGCGAATCGCGCTCGCTCAACTCGTATACTCCGCATCCGGCTCGGTCAGGGGGCCGGCGTCACTGAAAACCACGTCGAACATCTTGTGTTTGCGCAGCACGATCGAGCCGAACAGCTCCGTCTGCCGCAGCAACACCGCCTGCATACGCACCATCTCGAGCACGGCCAGGAACGTCGCCACCAGCGCCCGCGCGTTCGGCTGGCGCTCAAACACCTCGAGCAATTCCACCGGGCGGTCCACGCTCACCAGCATGTTGCGCAGAAACTCGATGCGGCTCGCCACCGACACCTCTTCGCCATGCACCTCGAGCGTCGGGCGATTCTTGAACCGCTCCAGTACGCTCTCGAACGTCTTCACCAGGTCGAAGACGCTCACCTCCAGGCCCGGCTCCATGTCCTCGTCGTCGGCAAACACCTCGAGCGGAGGGTTCGACCAGACGTTCTCCTCCACCTCGCGCTTCTGTTTGAGCATCTGCGCGGCTTGGATGAACTTCTCGTGGTCGATCAACTGCCGGACGAGCTCTTCGCGCGGGTCTTCCTGTTCCTCGTCGGGGACCGTCGGGTCCTTCGGCAGCAGCATCTTCGACTTGATCAGGATCAACGTCGAAGCCATGAAGACGAACTCGCCGCCGAGGTCGATGTTCAGGTCCTCGGCCTGCTTCAAATAGGCCAGATATTGTTCTGTAATCTGCGCGATCGGCAGATCGAGCACGTTCAACTTGTGCTTGCGCACCAGATCGAGCAGCAAATCCAGCGGGCCGGCGTAGATCGGCAGATCCACGTCGAGCGGGCCAGGCTCGCGCGGCTCCGCTTCCGCCTCAGGCTGGCCTTCGGCGTCCGTCCGCAACTGTTCGTCCGCAGGCGTCGGGGACGCCGCAGACGTCTCAGGAGTCGTCTCGTCCATGGGAAAAAGGCGGGCCTTAGAAGCAGAACGCCCGGCGGGAAAAGCCGGGCGCTCGGGAACGCCTCTAAACCGCTACTGTAACACGTCCGAAGGCCGATCCAACGCCCTTCTCACCCACCCCGGGATCGCCCCCAAGATCCGCCTCGGGCTACGATCAAGCCATGCCCAGAACGTCGATCGCCCTGGCCCTGCTGTTCGTCGCCCTTGCGGCGTCTGCGCCGGCGCAGGACCGCGCCACTATCCTCGCCGTCTTCGCCCACCCCGACGATGAGACGACCGTCGCCGGCGCCGCGCTCGCCAAATACGCCGAAGGCCACGACGTCTATCTCGCTACCATCACCTCAGCTGCCGGCAACGCTAATACGGACATCCCTGCTGCCCCAAGCTCGGCGAAGATTTCGCGAAGCCGAAAGCCGCTGCTCGGCCGCCGCCCTCGGCATCCACGAGCCCTTTCTGCTCGGCTTCCAGGACGGGGCCACCACACCTGCCGACACCCAGAACGCCATCGCCGCACGGCTCACCGAGGTCTTCGAGCAAGTCCGGCCCGACATCGTCATCACCTGGGCCCCGACGGCCTGACCGGCCACCCCGACCACCGCGTCGCGAGCAACCTGACGACCCAAATCTTCCAAAGCGCCGACAAGCTCCAGGCCAACCCGCGCAAGCTCTACTACGTCGCCATGCCGTCCAAGCTCATGCCCCCGGACCTGCGCGGCGTCGACGACCGCTACATCACCACCAAAATCGACGCCAACGCCTACGCCAAACAATCCGCCGCCTCCGTCCGCTGCCACAAGACCCAGTGGGACGCCGAACACATGGACGAAATGATCCGCATGGGCTGCGACCTTCTAGGCGGAATCGTCCACCTGCGCCTGGCTCTCGACGCGGGCTCGAACGCACCCACCGAAACCAGCATTGAGTAACGAGCAGCAGCCCGAGCGCAGAGGCCACGCGCCAGCGCCAGTGTCGCCACTCGCGAACGCCTGATCGGCGAGCAGGCATCAGGTGATGTGAATCGCCCAAGGCTGGCCGAGGTACCGCGCCCCGAAGTAGCCAGTCCGGCTCTTGATCGCGTTCCTTGGCGGTTTTCGTATCGATTTGTGATACAAGGCTGTCCCGGATCCACGGCTATTTGGACCATCGCCTTCGGCTATGACCTCGTAGGCCTCAGTGCTTCGCGTCATTCCAAGACTGGACGTTCCAACTCCTCCGGATACAACGTCAAGACAGTTCGCACGCCTCGAGATTGGAGAACTCCCTTATAGCCCTCCGCGGAAACTCATATGCCATAACGATAGTTCCCTCGGCTTCAGCGGCAAGATCCCCGTTCGCACGGGTCAATCGAACGATGTCATACAGACCGAACTTCTTCCGGGCACCGCTGTACCATTCGGTGTCATCCGGGTGTCGGACCAAGTGACGACAATATCGATCTTCTTGCCGCATTGGCTCCGGATACAGTAACTCCGCCCAGATCCAACCCGCCCAAATGTCGCGATTTGTCGCGGAATGTCCAGGCTAGAGGCGAATTCGCAGTTTAGAACCGCATCCCCGTGAACCCGCCGTCGAGGCGTAGATCTCCGCGCCGGTGATGAAGCTGCCCGCCTTGCGCGAGCACAGCAGGATCACGGCCCCGATCACTCTTCCGGCTCGCCGAAGCGCGCCATCGGGGTCTGGGCGAAGATCTTCTCCACGCGGTCCTTGTCGAGGATCTTGCGGTTCTGCTCGGCGAAGAAGCCCGGGCAGATCGAGGTTCACGCGCACGCCCTTGGTTGCGTACTCGCGCCACGTTCTTGGTCAGGTTGAGCACGGCGGCCTTCGACGCCGAGTAGGCAGACGCGCGACAGCGGCAGGTGCGACGTCACGCTGCCCACGTTCAGGATCGAGCCGCCATCGGCCTGCTCCGCCATCAGGGGCGCGAAGATCTGGCAGCCCCAGTGCGTGGCCTTGAGGTTCGTGTCGAGCACGCGGTCCCAATCCTCGTCGCTGATCTGCTCATAAGGCGTCGCCGAGTTCACGCCCGCGCAGTTGACCAGGATGTCCACCTTGCCGTGCTTGGCGACCGTCTGCTCGCGCAGCGCCTGCACCGAATCCTTCGCGGTCACGTCGACCTCGCCGAACGACGCCGCGCCGCCGAGCTCTCGATCGCCTCGACGCGCTCCTGGCCGCGCTCAGCTGAACGTCCGGCGACCACCACGTGCGCGCCGGCCTGAGCCAGCCCTTCGCACATCGAACCGCCCAGAACGCCGGTGCCGCCGATGACGACGGCGACCTGGCCGTCGAGGCCAAACAGAGAGTGCAGATAGTCTTGGGATGCCATAGGCATCCATTCTCGCACGAGTTCAGGGGCGATCGGCGGCGGCATGCAGCGCGAGCTCGACGCGGCTGTTGATGTCGAGCTTGTCGTAGATCCGGCGCAGGTGATTCTTGACGGTGTGGTCGCTGATGGAGAGCTGTTCAGCGACCTTCTTGTACGGCAACCCGCTCGCCACCAGGCCGGCGACATCGCGCTCACGCGGGGTGAGGCTGGCCCAAGCCCGCGCCTCGTTCTCTTCGGAGGCCAGCCGCGCCTCGAGCCGCGGCGGGGTCGGGGCCGCGAACCAATGCTCGGATGGCGTCGAGCAGCTCGGCCATGGGGCGTTCTTCGAGATGATCGAGCGAACGCCCTCGCCGAACGCCTGCTCGACGGCTTCCGCGTCGTCGGTTCCCGATAAAGAAGCAAACGCACGTTGGGATGTTCGCGGAATCGGCGGATCAAGCCGGCGGGCCCATCGGGATCGAGCTCCATCTCGAGCACCGCTACCTGAGGACGGGCTGTAGCGGCGGCGGCCAGCGCCGACATTGCGTCGCAAGCCTCCCCAACCACATGCATATCTCGTTGCTCTTCAAGGGCTAAGACGCACGCCGGCGGATCACAGCTGGCTGTCCGCAATCAAAACGCGCGTCCGGCTGTCCTGATCCGGCGTACCCATCCCATACCCATATCGGGTAAATTTCAGCCTTCTTGACGCGCTCTCGAACGTCGCCATTGGGTACAATCGGTCGGCGTCGAAAAGGCGCGTTTGTTTCGAAAATGGAGATCCGAGTCAAGATCATCGAAGGCGAAGCGAGCGAAAGCGAATTTCTTTTTCGCGAGTTTCCGGTGACGATCGGCCGGCGGCTGGACAACCACATCACCATCTCCGACCCGTCAGTCTCGCGCTACCACTGCCAAATCGTCCAACTCGGCGGCGGGCTGCGGGTAGTCGATCTGGGCAGCCAGAACGGCATCCTGATCAACGAGAACGCGGTGCAACAGGGCAGCCTCTCGCACGGCGACGTGCTCTCGATCGGCGGGGCCAAGCTCGTGATCGAGGCTGTCCAGCCTCGGCCCAACGCGCCGGAGACGCCTGGCGGGCACAGCGAAGCCACTCGAATCGACCACGAGCTGAACGGTATGGAGACCGTCACGCTCGATCCGACGGAGGCGACGTTCCTCCGCTCGCATCCCGCGCCCGACGCCACGCGCTCTGAACGTGCGCTCTGGCTGCTGTTCCAACTCTGCCGCGCCGTCGGCGAGAGGACCACGCCCGAGGACGCCCAAATCCAGCTCATCGAGAAACTCTTCGAAGCCATTCCCGCCGAGCGCGGCGCGATCGTCCTCGCGGAGCGCCCAGGGGCCCCGCCGGCGTCGATCCTGACCCGCTCGCGCGTTGATGGCCCCGTCGATTTCGAGATCAGCCGCGCCGTCCTGTCGCAGGTCTTGCAAGAGAACAGGGCTTTCTTGCGCACACGCATCGCGAACGACCGCGAGGCGATGCCGCGCACGATGATCGTCGATCAGGTGGAGGCCGCGCTGGCGGTTCCGCTGATGGTGGGCGGCCGCACCATCGGGATGCTCTACCTCGACACGCGCAAGCCCGGCGCCAAGCTCGACGAGGGCCACCTGCAACTTGCGACCGCGGCCGGCGCCACTGCAGCCGCCGCCATCGAGAGCCTGCGCCGCCAGGACATGCTGCGCGAGCGCGCCCGCGTTTTCGAGGAACAAACGCGCGAAGACGCCGAGCTGCTACTCGTCGGCGGCACAGAGATCGCCGCCGAGTTGCGCGAGAAGGCCAAGCGGCGCGCTCTCGACGACTGGCCGCTGCTCATTTGCGGCCCCGCCGGCAGCGAAGGCATTCGCCTGGCGCAGTGGGTTCATTTGAACAGCAACCGCCGCGAAGGGCCATTCATCCGGGTGAGCTGCGAAGGGCGCGATCCGGAAGAGATCTATCGCGAGCTGTTCGGCGAAGGAAATCACTCCAACGGCATGCGAGCGCTGCCGCTACTCGAAGCAGCCTATGGCGGCACGGTGGTCATCCAAGGGCTGCAGTCGATGTCGAAAAGCTGCGAGCCACGGCTGCTTCACCTGCTCGAAAGCGGCGCCATCGAGCGGCGCGCCGGCGCGGAGCGCATTCCGATCAACGTACGACTCATCTTGATTTGGGAAGGCCGCTCCGACCACGTCAGCCGCAAGGCCGAGTTGGGTGAACAACTGATCGCCAAGCTGGGCGAGCCGCTCGAAATCCCGCCGCTCGACGAACGGCCGGGCGACATCCCCGCCCTGGCCGAACGCATTGCCGAACACGCCGCCCTGCAAGCCGGCCGCACTGCGCCGCAGCTCGCGCCCGGCGTTGTGGCGGTGCTGAAACGCTCGATCTGGCCCGCGAACACCACCCAACTGCGTGCGGCAATCGAGCGCGCGGAAGCCGAGCGAGGCGCAGACTTCATCGAGGTTGACGACTTACCAGAGGAGATCCTCAACGGCGGGCCGGGACGGCTGCGCGGCTACCACCAGAGTGTTTTCGAGTCGCGCAAGAAGATCCTGCTGGACGCCCTGGACCGCACCGGCGGCAATTTCAGCGAAGCCGCCGAGATCCTCGAGATCAACCGCACATATTTGCACCGGCTGGTGCGTCAGCTCGACATGAAGGACGAGATCGCACGGCGCTACAGCTAGCCGCGCGATACTGTGGGGTCATGGCGATCGACCCCAAAGTGCTGGCCTACTACGAGCAAGGCCGCGAAAGTTTCCTTGAAGGTTTGAAGTCGCTGCTGCGCATCCCCAGCATCAGCGCGCTACCTGAGCACAAGGGCGATGTCCGGCGCGCGGCTGACTTCCTGGCCGACGAACTGCGCGCCATGGGGGTCGAGAACGTGCGCTTGATCGAGGGCTCCGGCCACCCGATCATTCTGGGCGAGCGCAACGACGCGCCTGGCAAGCCGACCCTCGCACTCTACGGTCACTACGACGTGCAGCCGCCCGACCCGCTCGACGAGTGGAAGTCGCCCCCCTTCGAGCCGGAAATGCGCGGCGACAACCTCTACGCGCGCGGCGCGGTCGACGACAAGGGACAGACATACCTCATCCTCAAAGCGGTCGAGGGCTACCTGAAGACCTTGGGCAAGTTGCCGGTGAACCTGCGCTTCATCCTCGAGGGGGAAGAAGAGACAGACGGCGGCATGTTGGCGCGCTATCTAGCCGAACATGGCTCGGAGATCGGCGCCGATGCGGCCCTCATCTGCGACACGGAGATGTTCGCCCCGGGTTTGCCCACGATCACCACCGGCCTGCGCGGCATCGTCTACTCCGAGATCGAAGTGCGGGCGGCGATGACCGACTTGCACTCCGGGATGTACGGCGGCGTCGCCCCCAATCCGTTGATGGGGCTGGCCGAGATCCTGACTCAGCTCAAGGACGCCGACGGCCGCGTTCTCATCCCGGCTTCTACGACAAGGTCGCCCCGCCCTCCGCCGCCGAGGCCGAAGCCTGGGCGAGCCTGCCTTTTCGACGAAGGGAATTCCTGAAAAACGAGGTCGGATCGACCCAATTGACGGGTGAACCGGGCTACGGCACGCTAGAGCGTATCTGGGCGCGTCCCACACTCGAAGTCCACGGCATTCGCGGAGGCTTCGTGGGGGACGGCGCCAAGACGGTGATTCCGGCGAAGGCGCTGGCGAAGGTGAGCATGCGTTTGGTCCCGGACATGGATCCGGCCGAAGCGGCACAGGGTTTGGTTGACCGCGTGGCGGCGGTGTGCCCGAAGGGCATGAAAGTCGAAACGCGCATCTTGGCGCAATCGCCGGCTTCGTTGGCTTCGACCGACAACGTGTTCGTGCGCAAAGCCTCGGAAGCGCTCGAGGAGACCTTTGGAAAGCATGCTGTCTATGTGCGCTCGGGCGGCTCGATCCCCGTGGTGGGGCTGTTCGCCAAGCACGCCGGCATCCCAAGCGTTTTGATGGGCTTCGGTCTGCCGGATGACAACCTGCACGCGCCAAACGAGAAGTTCCACGTCCCAAACTTCTACAAGGGCATCGAGGCGGTGGGCCGCTACTTGGCGCGTCTGGGCGACTAGGAGCGCCGCGGGAGAAGGGAAATAGCATGCGCGAAGCCGACGGCAGCGTCGTCCAAGATAAAGAGATGGCGCAGTACGACAAAGAGCTCGAAGCGCTGGTCAATCAGCTCAACCGCGCCCGCCCGGCGGGAGGCGAGCCGCTGCAAGCCGGGCCCGAACCGGTCGAGTTGCCCGCGCAACGCCCGGCCGGCGCCGAGGCGCCCGACCTCGGCCCGCTCGACTACATCCTGCGGCGCGCGGTGGAACGCAAAGCCTCGGACCTGATCCTCACGGACGGCTGCGGCGTGGTGATGCGGATTCTCGGTGAGCTGATCGCCGACCCCGAGCCCACGCTCGACGACAGAACCATCCGCCGCATGGCGGCGCCGCTGCTCACGCCAGATCTGGCGGACATGCTGCGCCGCGACCTCACGCTCGACTTCAGCTTCGTGCGGCCGGGCATCGGCCGCTTTCGGGCGAACCTGCACTTCCAGCGCGGCACGCTCGGCGTGACGTTGCGCGTTTTGCCGGATCGCGTCCCCACGATCGAATCCTTGCGGCTGCCCAAACTGCTTTCCCGTCTGGCGGACAAAAAGAAGGGCCTCATCCTCGTGACCGGCTCGGCCGGTTCCGGCAAGACCAGTACGCTAGCGGCCCTGATCGGGCTGATCAACCGGCGGCACCCCCACCACATCGTCACGATTGAAGATCCAATCGAGTACCGCCACGTCAACGAGCGCTCAGTGATCGAGCAGATCGAGGTCGGCCGCGACGCGCACAGCTTCGCCGGTGCGCTCCGCAGCATCCTGCGCCAGAGTCCGGACGTCATCCTGCTCGGCGAAATCCGCGACACCGAGACCATGTCGGCGGCCATTACAGCCGCCGAGACCGGCCACTTGGTGCTTGCCACGCTGCACACCAACGACGCCGTGCGCGCGGTCGGGCGCGTGGTCGACGGCTTCCCGGCCGATCAGCAGAACCAGATCCGCCAGCAGCTCTCGCTCGGGCTCGCGGCCGTGATCGCACAACAACTGGTGCCCGCGGCCGAGGGCAACGAGCGCTATCCGGCCGTCGAAGTGCTCATGTCGAACCACGCCGTGAGCAACCTCATCCGCAAGGGCGAAGACCACATGCTGCGTTCTCAGCTAAGCCTGGGGCGAGCCGAAGGGATGATCATGATGGAGGAGTCGCTCGGCGACCTAGTTCGCGACGGCAAGGTGACGCCGGAGGTCGCCTACTCGCACTCCTCGCGGCCGGACGAGCTTCGCCGGTACCTGCAGCGCTAATCGGCTCCGGCCGCGACGCCATCCCCGGACGCGCCGGACCGCGATACAATGGCGTCATGCGCCAAAGCTATCGCTTCGCTCTACCTCTCGCTCTAGCCGCGGGCTTCGCCCTGGTTGGCTGCGGCGGCCCAGCCGCCGAAGAGCCTGCGCCCGAGACGACGGCGGCAGCGCCCGAGCCGGCCCCGGCGGCGGGCGACTTCATGCCCATCTTCGACGGCAAGTCGCTCGAGGGATGGAAGCTGCTCGGCGGCCATGGCGAAGGCTACCTGGTCGAGAACGGCGAGATCGTGCTGCCCAAGGGCGGCGGCGGCAACCTGTTCTACGACGAAGAGCTCAAGGACTTCGTTTTCCGCTTCGAGTTCAAGCTCGAGGACGGCTCGAACAACGGTCTCTGCATTCGCTGCCCCATGACCGACAAGGACACGGCCTACCAGGGCAACGAGTTGCAGATCATCGACAACAACTCGGACCGTTACAAAGACATCAAGGTCTGGCAGAAGCACGGCTCGCTCTACAACGTTTTCCCGGCCGACCCGAACGCCCCGCTCAAGCCGGCCGGCGAGTGGAACCAGGAAGAAGTCACCGTGCAGGGCCGCACCGTCAAAGTGGTGCTCAACGGCGCAACCATCCTGGACGTGAACATGGATGACGTGACCGACCCCGAGACGATCGAGCACCATCCGGGCCTGAAGCGCGAGACCGGCTACATCGGCTTCCTCGGCCACAACGAGCCGATCGAGTTCCGCAATCTCGAGCTGAAGAAGCTTTAGTCGATCGCGCACGCTCACGCCTGCGCCTCTGGCACACCGAAACCCGCGCACGGATGCAAGTCCATGCGCGGGTTTTTCTATTCGACGGGCGGGAAAACGTCCGGCGCCACCTGATACCCGTCCGCCAGCATGTTCGTGGTGTTGAACAGCGCCGCTACCGCCAGCGCTTCCCCAAGCGTTTCCGCATCGCAGCCTAGCTTGCGTGCCGCGGCAGTATGCGAGTTGGTGCAGTAGGCGCAGCCATTCGTCGCGGAGACAGCGAGGGCGATCAACTCGCGCGTCAGAGGATCCAGCTTCGAGGTACGGCCTACCGTTTCGGGGTGCATCAGCGCTTTCAGCCGCGTCCAGATCATCTCGAGGTTGTCCGGATTGGTGGCGAGCACGCGCCAGAAGTTCGGAATGCGGTCGATGTTTTTGACCTTCTTGATGTCCGCGTAAACGGCGGCGACTTTGCCTGTCGCTTCGTCTTCTGAAACGGGGCGGACGGTGGCGATGCGTTCCGATGTCATGGAGGCCATTGTACGGCGAGCGTTTTGTTGCATGATGGAGTCCATGTCCAGCTTCTCCATCGCCGTCATCGCGGGCGACGGCATCGGCCTCGAGGTCATGCCGCCCACGCTCGCCCTGCTCGATCAACTCGCCCCCAAGCACGGGGCTGAATTCCGCTACACACACTTCGACTGGGGGACGGACTACTACTTCCAGCACGGCCGCATGATGCCCGAGGACGCCCTCGAGCAACTCCGGCCGCACGACGCCATCCTGCTCAGCGCCATCGGCCACCCCAAGGTGCAGGACAACATCACCCTCAACGGCCTGCTGCTGCCCATCCGGCGCACCTTCGACCAATATGTCTGCGAGCGTCCGGCGAAGCTCTACGCGGGCGTCCGCTCGCCTCTCGCCGACAAGAAGCCGGGCGAGATCGACATGGTCGTCGTGCGCGAGAACACCGAGGGCGAGTACGCGCAGATCGGCGGTCCGCTCTACCGCGACTTCCCGGACGAGATCGCCATCCAAACGTCGGTCTTCACGCGCAAGGGCTGTGAGCGGATCATCCGCCACGCCTTCGAGCTGGCGCGCAAGCGCAACGGGAAGAAGCGCGTCGCCTCCATCACCAAGAGCAACGCGCAAGGCTACTCGATGGTGCTCTGGGACAAGTGTTTCGCGCGCGTTCGCGAGGAGTTCCCCGACATCGAGACCGAGTCGTTGCTCGTCGACGCCGCGGCGATGAACTTCGTGCGGAGGCCGGAGTCGTTCGACGTCGTGGTGGGCTCGAACCTTTTTGGCGACATCCTGAGCGATCTGTCGGCGATGATTACCGGATCGATGGGCTTGGCGCCGAGCTCGAACGTCAACCCCTCGCGCGACGTGCCGTCGATGTTCGAGCCGGTCCACGGCTCGGCTCCGGACATCGCAGGCAAAGGGCTGGCGAACCCGCTGGCGATGATCCTCTCCGCGCGCATGATGCTCGAGTTCTTCGGGTTGACAGCGGCCGGGGATGCAGTTGAAGCTGCGGTGGCCGCCGTGTTGGCCGAGGGCAAGGCGCTGCCGGCAGACCTAGGCGGATCGGCGTCGACGGCGCAAGTTGCCGACGCGGTTACGGCGAAGCTGGGCTAGCCGTGCCGGTCGGCGCCGCACCTTCGCAGATGCGGCGCCAACACAGGCGGGCGATTAGAACAAGTACTTCAAACCGAACTGGACGACGCGGGCGCCGCTTGCACCCAGAATCCGCCCGAAGTTGGGGTTGCTTAGCACCGTGTTCGGGCTTGCGAAGTTCGGATGGTTGAACGCGCTGAACAGCTCCGCGCGGAACTGCAGCTTTTGTCCTTCGCGCACGGCGAAGTTCTTGAGGGCCGACAGGTTCCACGTCTGCGCGCCGGGGCTGTAGAGGATGCCGCGGCCCGCTGTTCCGAACGTGCCTGTCGCCGGACGGGCGAAGGCGTCCGTGTTGAAGTACTCGGCGAGTTTGGCGTCCCGCGAGCGGTTGTCGGCGAGGTGGGGATCGCCGACCAGGTCGGCGCGGTCATTGGCGTTGCCGTCGAGGTTGGTGTCGCTGCCGGCGGTGATGGTGATCGGGCTGCCGGCGTCAAACCGGGTGATGCCGCTCATCTGCCAGCCGTTGATCACCTGCTTGCCCACCCAGCCGAAGCGCTGGGTCTGCGGTAAATCCCACAGATAGCTCAGGACGAATATGTGGGGGGCGTTGAAGCTCGACGCGCCGCGATCCAACCGCCGGTTGTTGGAATTGACCAGAGCGACAGCGGTCGGGTTGAAGATGTCGTCCGAGATCTCGTCGATCGACTTGGAGAAGGTGTAGCTGCCATTGATGGTGAAACCGTGGGCCAGCCGCTGGCGGAAGGACGCTTGAAGGGAATCGTAGTGCGCGTTGGCACCCGTGTTGGTATGGGCGATCTGCGCGAATGTACCTGGCAGGTAGGGTCGCCGTGCGTTGATGTTGCCCGCCGTCGAACTACCGGGCGTGTAGATGGGCATGTTGGCGTCGCGCTGGAAGAAGAGCTTGCGCGACGTGTTGCCGACGTAGGCCACCTGCCCCGTCAAAGTCGAGGTCAACTGGTGCTCGATGGTCAGGCTGTAGTGCTGCACGTAAGGCGTGACGGCGTTCTGGTCGTAGTAATTCGTGGTCATCGGCAACGAGAAACTAGGATTGCTGCGATCGAGCGTGTAAGGGAACGGGCTGCCGCCGGGGACGTCCGACCAGGGGTCGACCAGGTTGGGCGTGCCGAAGGCGGTCACATCCACCAAGAACGGCTGGCCTTGCAGGTTCGAGGTGACGTTGGCGAACGAGATGGCGTAGAAGACGCCGTAGCCGGCGCGGATCGCGGTCTTGCCCTTACCGGTCGGATCAATGGCGATGCCGAACCGCGGCGCAATGTTGTTGGCGTCGGTCTTGGCCATGCCGCGCGGAATGCCCGGGTCCCCATAGAAGACCTGCCCCAGCGGCGCCTTCGGGATGACAGTTGATTGCTGACCGAAGCGGAACGTCGCCAGCTCATCCGTCGTGCTGACCATGGGCAGATTGAGCTCGTAGCGCAACCCGAGGTTGAGCGTGATGCGCGAGGAGACGCGCCAGTCATCCTGCACATAGCCGTGCGCGGCTGTCGAGCGGAAGATACGCGCCAGACCGTTGTTCTGGCGGAAGCTGGCCGCGCGGCCCAACATGAAGTCTCCCAGTGTGTTCCGGGTGAAGTTGCCGGTGAAGCGGACTTGGCCGGCGCCGAGCCAGTTGCCGACTTCGTCGAACTTGCCGTGAAAGAACCACACGCCGCCTTTGAGGGTGTGTTTACCTTTGGTCGCCGTGACCGTATCGGACGCGGTAAACGATTGCTGCAACTGTCCGTTGGCGCCGAAGGTTCCCATCTGCCAGCGCCCGTTGATAAACAACTGCGGCGGACGCGGCGGCCCCGCGCCGAGGGTCACGTTGCTGCCGTAGTCGCTCCAGCTATTGTTGAACTGATCGACAATCGGCGTGTCACGCTTGCTCCAACTGAACTGCACCTGGTTGAGCAGCGTCGGACTGACGATCCAGTCGTGGTTGGCGACCACGTTGCGCTGCGTGTACTTCGTGGTGTTGTTGGCGTAGTTGGGGATCTGCGTATTGGAGGGGAAAGGCTGGTAGCTGCCTCCGTTGATCATGAATAGGCTGCCGTAGATTTTGTGCTTGGAACTCAGCATGTGGTCAATCTTCACCAGATACTGGTTCTCGTCGTCCTTGCTGCTGCCGGTAGCTTGCAGGCGTCCGTCGGGCGTGTTGGGTAGCGGCACCGAGCGATCGAGGATGGACATCGCCACCGGGTCGAGCCGGCTGACCGGAATCTGCGCGCCGGTGAACGGGGTGTTCGTCGTCGGGTCGACAGGCAACTGATTGGCCCGCGCGGAAGAGAAGTCGCCGGACCGCTCAGCCGCGGTGGGCGGAGTAGCGGCGTTGACGAACGCCAGGCTGCGAATCTTCAATCCCTGGAAAGATCCGAAAAAGAAGGTCTTGTTCTTGATGACCGGGCCGCCGACAGAGAACCCGTACTGGTTCTGCCGCAACTGCGGAACCGTGGGCTGGAAGAAGGGCCGCGCGTTGAGTTTGTCATTGCGCAAAAACTCCCACAGGCTGCCGTGCAACTTGTTCGTGCCGGACTTGAGGACTACATTGAACACCGCGCCCGGTGAACGGCCGAACTCCGCGTTGAAGTTGCTCGTGATGAGACGAAATTCCTGCACAGCGTCCGGGTTCGGCGACGTGTTGCCACTGTTGCGCCATAGATCGTTGTTGAACGCTCCGTCGAGCATGAACGTGCTTTGGCGGCTGCGGCTACCGTTGACATTCAGGTACGCGCCGCCGGAGTTTGAAACTGTGTTGAAATTCGTATTGGAAACGCCTGGCAACGTAATAGCCAAGTCATAAACGTTGCGACCGTTCAGGGGAAGATTGTTGACACGATTTGTATCGACGACCGTTCCCACCTGAGTTTGATAGGTATCGACCTGGGCAGGGTCCGTCGTCACTTCTACGGACTCGACCAAAGCGCCGATAGTGAGACTCGCGTCGATGCGAATATTCTGATTCACTTCGAGTGTGATGCCGGAGGCGACGAAAGACTTAAACCCTTCCGACTGGACCTCGACCTGATATTGACCCACGGGCAACCCTGTGACGATGTAGCTTCCGGAAGCGTCGGTAGACGCGTTGCGTGTTTCGCCGGTAAGTGTGTTTTTCACTGAAACAGCGGCGCCGGGCACGATGGCGCCCGTTTCGTCCGTCACAGTCCCGAGGATCGTACCGGTAACCTGAGCATGAAGGCCTGAGGAGAGCAACAGGGCGATCCCGCAGAGCCACACTGAGCGAGTAAGAATCTGTCGCATCCGGCCGAGCGACACATGGATTGTTCGGGCAATCATCCGCATCCACCTCCTAGTGGACCTGTCTGAAACATATCGTTCAGAGTTAGCACAGGCCGAGAACGAGTGATTGCGCTACCCGAAACCTTGTAGTGTTGACTTGTAACTTACTCCAAGTGCACGCGAGACGCGATTGTGTGGTTTATCACGCGCTTGGAAAACAGGCGCTCGTCCGGCAATCGCTGGAAAGCACTCAAGGAATCAGGGCTTTGAGGCTGAGATGCGGATTCGGCCAGGAGCTGCTTGCATCCAGATTTCTTGCAGAAATCCGCTAACGCCAATTCGGCCACTCTTGGAGGCGCCGTTCCGACCACAGCAAGTCGTGGTAGGGCACGTCTTCCTCCGGCGGCGCCGGGCTCTCGAGGGCTTTGGCGATGCGCTCGGCGATGGCCGAGGCGTCCTCGCCCCTCATGACGCGGAGGTCCAGCAGCAGCTCGCCCGCAGCGTCGTCCGCGTCGTTCACCCAGACTGGCGGATCACCCTCGCGCAAGCGATTCGCCACCGCGCGCGCGGAAACGCCCTGCGGCACGGAACAGAGCACCTGCGAGGCCTTGCGGGCCGGGCGAATGGTCAGATGCTGAGCTAGGGCCGCGGCCCGTTCCGCCCAGCGCTGTTTCTCGGCTTCGAGGTCGCGGCCATACCAGAGCTTCACCGCGGCCATGCAGCCTGCAATGCCTTCCTTGCCCACCTTCATCGCGCGACCCACGCCGTAGTTCTGCAGGTAGCAGGCCTTCACCAGCGCGAGCGTGCCGCAGAGCATGCCCGAGGTTGGCGCGCCCATCTGCTTGTGCGCGCTGGTGATCACGAGATCGGCGCCGGCCGCGAGGAAGGGCCGCACGTCGAGGCCGGCCGCCGTATCGACGATGAGCGGGACGCCGTGGCGATGCGCAATCTCGACGAACTCTTCCACCGAAGCGAAAGCGCCGCCAGGGTTTACGTCGCCGGAGTCGACAAAGAACAGCGCGGCGGTGCGCTCCGAGAGAGCCCCCCGCAGATGGAAAGCCTCGCAGTGGTTCGCCGTGCCCGGACGTACGACCTTGGCGCCGCTCATGCGGATCATCTGCGAAATCGGCGCTCCGAAGTTGATGTCGTGCCCGAGGGGGAGCACGACCTCGTCCCGCAGGCCGTCTGTGTCGGGCAGCCGAGCGACTTTCGCCAGGTCGGCGCCGGTCATGGCCGCGGCGGCGGCGATCACCAGCCCGGACGAGCACGACGAGGTTACGCAGCCTGCTTCGGCGCCCGTGGCCGCTGCAATTGCATGGCAAGCAGCGGCTTGCAACTCGTCGATCTCGACGCTGACCTGCAAGATCTCGTCCACCGCCTGCCGGACCGCGCTAGAGCAGACGTTGGCGCCCAAAATGGTGGGCATGCCCATGGCGTTGAGCACGCGCTTGGCGCCGAAACGGGTGGGTTCGCTCATAAGCTGCGAGGCTATCACGTTCCGCCTTGCCCCGTACGCTGTAAGACATGGCCCCTTGCGAGCCGATAAGTACCAGGAGCGTCTTTCGCTCCTGGCATGGCCGCGCAATCCGCAACTACGGTTTTGGTCGTTGACGACGAAGAGCCGATCCGCGACTACCTCTCTGCCGTTCTGAAGGTTGAGGGCTATGCCTGCCGTACCTTCGGGGAGAGCGCCCAGGCGCTGGACTATCTCGCTTCGTCCGACCACCCCGCGGATCTGATGCTGACCGACATCAAAATGCCGGGCATGACCGGGATCGAGCTGTTGCGTTCGGTCAAGGAGCTCAAGCCGGCCATGCCGGTCATTCTCGTCTCCGGCCTCTACGAGCTGGCGCTGGCGATCGAAGCGCTCGAGTACGGGGCGGACGACTACCTCAAGAAGCCCGTGCGCCCGGCGGACGTGCTGACTGCGGTCGGCAAGTATTTGAGCAATGTGGAAGCGCGCGAAAGCGCGGTCCAGGAGGCGCTAGAGGAGTTTGTTGCGGCGCGCGAAGACCCGCACCGCTCCGCCCACATTGCCGCGATCTTTCGCAGCCTGGGCATACGGCGTTACGAGACGTTCCAGCATTCCAAGCGCGTGGCCGCCTACTCGCGGCTGTTCGGCGAACTGCTGGGCTTGCCGCCGCAACAGCTCGACCGCCTGGAGTTGGGCGCCTTGTTGCACGACATCGGCAAGATCGGCATTCCGCGCAACGTGCTGCTCAAGCCGGGGGCGCTGACCGACGAGGAATGGCGCGTGATGAAGACGCATCCCGCCATCGGCCACCGCATGATGGCGCGCTTCCCAGAGCTGACGGCGGAGTCCGAAGTGGTCAAGAGCCACCACGAGCGCTGGGATGGCGAAGGCTATCCAGACGAGCTGAAGGGCGCGCAGATTCCGCTGTTCGCGCGCTTGTTCAGCATCGTCGACACGTATGACGCGGTCACCTCCGACCGCCCTTACCGCCCGGCACAGGGCGTGGACGCAGCCAAAGCGGTGATCCACAAGGGTGCGGGCGAGCAGTTCGATCCGCAACTGGTCCAGACGTTTCTGGCCATCCCGGAAACGGCCCTCGAGATGATCCGCGAACGCTATCCCGATAACGTGCCGGATGAGTTTTAGGGAAGGCGGGAGCCCGGCTGCATGTTGTGGCGCAACCGGCCACGATTGTAGCGTCGCGAGTCGTCGCGACGGCGGTTTCGGTCGCGATGACTCGCGACCCGGCAAGCCGGCGGCTTGCGCCACAAACTTTTCAGGCGCGCTGATCTAGCGGCGGGTTGGCTTGCGTGCGCCGGCGTCATCTAGCCGATCGAGCAGCCGTTTCTCGAGATCACGGCCTCCGTCGAGCGGGTGTGACTCTGCTACGTCGCCATCCAGGTCGTAGAACTCGGTGCGGCCGTCTTCCCAGAAGTAAATCAGTTTCTTTTGTCCCATGCGGATGGCCGACACCGGTTTGGTCTGGCTGATGAAGCCGTCCGCGATGCCGATCGAGGAGGGGGCCTCTTCGTAGCCTTTCTCCGGGTGGTAGTAGGGGAAGTGCCAGATCAACGCCCGCTCTTCGAACGGCCGTGCGGAGCCTCCTTCGAGCAGCGCGAGCAGGCTGGTCGAATCCGGCGTAGAAGCTTCCGCGCCCGCGGCTTCAGCCAGCGTGGCGAACCAGTCGACGCCGGAGACCGGCGCGCCGCTGACCATCCCGGCTTCACCCGTCCGTCCCAGCGCACCAGCAGCGGTACGCGAATGCCGCCTTCGTAGAGGTTCCACTTGCTGCCGCGCAACGGAGCGTTGACGGCGTACTCGGGATGCCCGCCGTTGTCGGAGGTGAACACGATCAGCGTGTTCTCAATGCGGCTCGCCGCGTCGATCAGCCGGCCCACGTTGTGGTCGAAGGTCTCGACAAATCCGCCGTAAAGGACCCGTTTGTCTGTTGCATCGGGGCCGAGCTTGGCGCGGTACTTCTCTTCCAGCCAACGCCCGCGCGCCCGCACCGGCGTGTGGACGTAAGGGTAGGAGGCATAGAGGAAGAAGGGCTTGTCGCCGCCTTGCGAGAGAAATGCAATGGCGTCGTCGGTGAGCGAATCCGGTGCATACTCGCCTTCGGGCAGATCGGTATAGGGATCTTCGGCCGCCTTGTACGCCCAGGGGTGCGAGCCGAAGGTTTCCCTGCCCCACTGGAAGCCTTGCTGGAGCGGCCCATGGGTGGGCGACCAGCCGAGATAGTGGCCGTGGTGCGAGTTCAGATGCCACTTGCCAACCATGCCCGTGCGGTATCCGGCGTCGCGCAACACCTCGGCGATGGTGCGCTCCTCGAGCGGCAGCTCATAGGTGTAGGGCGGCGGATCGAGCTTGCGCGGCCCGCCCAGCGGCATCACGTCGTCGCGCCACTTGGTGACGAACTCGAATCCCAGCCGCGCCGGCGTCTTGCCTGTCATCAGCGCGGCGCGCGAGGGCGAGCAGATCGGCGCGGCGGCGTAGGCGTCGGTGAACCGCGCCCCCTGCTCGGCGAAGTGGTCCAGGTTCGGCGTTTCGCAATGAGTCGAGCCGTAGCAGCCCAGATCCGACCAAGCCAGGTCGTCGGCCAGGATCAGCACGATGTTCGGACGCTCGGCCGCCAGAGCCAGAGCCGACGTGGCGAGAAGCAGAAGAGCCAGCCGCATCAGCGTCATTGTCGGCTATGATCGAGCAGAAGTCATGAAAGCCGCTTTCTACCAAGGCAACCGCTCCGTTTCCGTTGGGCCCTGTACGCCCGTCGATCCCGGCCCGGGCGAGGTGCAGATCCGCGTCTCGCACGCCGGCATCTGCGGCACCGACCTGCACATCTGGCACGGCGCGATGGACAAGCGCGTGAAGATGCCGGCCGTGCTCGGGCACGAGATGTCGGGCGAGATCTCGGCGCTCGGCTCGGGCGTCCAGGGCTGGAGCGAAGGCGACCCGGTTACGGTCATGCCGCTCGACTTCGGCGCCAACCCTCCGGCCGGCCACAGCCACATTGCCGAGTTCATGAAGTTCATGGGCATCGACACACCCGGCGCCTTCCAAAGCTATTGGACCGTGCCCGCCTCGACCTTGTTCCGCCTGCCGCAGAACCTCTCGCTCGCCCACGGCGCGCTAATTGAGCCGTTGGCCGTGGCGTGCCATGACGTGCGGATCGGCGCGATCCAGCCGGGCGAGCACGTGGTGGTGATCGGGGGCGGCCCCATCGGCATGCTCGTCGCGATGGTCGCCCAGCACGCCGGGGGCAAAGTGGTGGTCAGCGAGGTCAACCCGTTCCGCGTCGCCAAGGCGAAGGAGCTGGGCCTGGAGGCGATCAACCCGATGGAGACGGACTTGAAGGAGTTGGTCTTCGACCGCACCGGCGGCAAGGGCGCCGACGCGGTATTCGAAGTCTCGGGCTCGAAGGCCGGCGCCACCGTGATGACCGACCTGCTGCGCATCCGCGGACGCGTGGTGCTCGTGGCCGTCTACGCCTCAAAGCCCGAGGTGGACCTGTTCCGCTTCTTCTGGCGTGAGCTCGAGCTGCGCGGCGCCCGCGTCTACGAAGGCGAAGACTACGACGAAGCCATCCGCATCGCCGCCTCCGGCGCCCTGCCGCTCGACAAGCTGATCACCGAGACCACGGACCTCGCAGGCCTGCAATCCGGCTTCGAAAAGATGGACTCGGGCGGCGAGTGCATGAAGATTTTAGTCAGACGTGCGATGCGATACAGGGACTGCCACTTGTAGCAGTCCCCTGACCGTGCCAACGCAGAAGCAGGCCGATCTCATGCCCCGCAGGGGCGCGGTAGGAATCAGCCACGGGCAAAGCCCGTGGACGGGAAAGGCGGTTCGATCGCCCTTTTACCCCGCATTGCATGCGGGGCTGTTGCTTACGCGGCCCCCTTCAGGGGCTGATACGCTCTCGCCTGCGGCGAATCGCTGCTGTGCCGTTGAACCCTGCTGTTCTCATACGCAAGCTGACGGTGGCGGGATAGACGACGAGTCAAGGGAAACTCGATTAATCGCTCGAGCCCGCGTCGGCCATGCGCAGGAAGCGCCGCACGACCTTCGCCACGTAGTCTTGTGTTTCGGCATACGGCGGCAGGCCGTCGTAGCGGTCGACGGCGCCGGGGCCGGCGTTGTAGGCCGCGAGCGCGCGCAGCAGTTGGTCCGGTTTGCCACGGTAGCGGTCGAGCATGGCGCGCAGGTAGCGCACGCCGCCCATCACGTTCTCATCGGGGCGATGCGGATCGACAGCGAGCTCGCGCGCGGTGTCCGGCATCAGCTGCATCAGCCCGATCGCGCCTTTGTGCGAGACCGCGTCGGCCTGATAATTCGACTCGGCGGCGATGATGCTGTGGATCAGCGCGGGGTGCAGGTCGTAGGTGGCGGCTAGCTCTTCGATCAGCTCTTCGAGCGGACGCTCGTCGACGGGTTTCGGCGTGGGCGCGGCGGCGATCGCGGGCATGGGAGCGGGCGCCGCCTCGAGAATCGGCTCGAAGCCCGTCACCTGGTCGGCGGGCAGGTCGACGAACCCGGTCGCGCTGGTGTGCAGACGCACGCGCTCGCCGAAGGGCTCATGGCGCTCGATGCGCATCGTCGCCCCGGAGCGCAGCAAAGCTAGCTCCGCCGCATGGGCCATTCCAGCAGCGGCCAGCCAGAGCGCGATACAGTGTGTAGTTCGCGTTCGCATCCCCTGACAATGAAGACGTATCTGAGCCACCTATCGTGCAGCAAGACCGGCGAGATTTATCCGGCGGGGGAGTTGCACAACCTTTCGAAGACCGGCGCGCCGTTGCTGGTCCATTATGACCTGGAGGCCGCGCGACGCGAGCTGACCCGCGAGCAGATCGCCGCCGGGCCGCGCTCCATGTGGCGCTACGCCCCGCTGCTGCCGCTGCGCGACATGGCCAACCTGGTGACGCTCGGCGAGGGCTGGACGCCGCTGCTCGAGCTGCCCCAGTTGGGCAAGGCGATGGGCGCCAAGCGGCTGCTCTTCAAAGAGGAGAGCGCGAACCCGACCGGCACCTTCAAGGCGCGCGGCATGGCAGCGGCGGTGTCGCTGGCCAAAGAGCTGGGCGTCGAGAAGCTCGCGGCGCCCTCGGCCGGCAATGCTGCGAGCGCCCTGTCGGCCTACGCCGCCCGTGGGGGCCTGGAGGCGCACATCTTCATGCCGCGCGACGTGCCGCGCGCCAACTACATCGAGTGCAAGGCCTGCGGCGCCAACGTCACGCTCGTCGACGGGCTGATCTCCGATTGCGGCAAGATCGTGGCCGAGCGCAAGGACGCCGAGGGCTGGTTCGAGGTCTCGACGCTCAAGGAGCCGTACCGCATCGAGGGCAAGAAGACGATGGGTCTGGAGCTCGCCGAACAGCTCGGCTGGCGGCTGCCCGACGCAATCTTCTACCCCACCGGAGGCGGCGTGGGCATGATCGGCATGTGGAAGGCGTTCGATGAGCTCGAAGCGCTGGGCTGGATCGGATCCGAGCGTCCGAAAATGATCGCCGTGCAGGCGGCCGGCTGCGCGCCCATCGTCAAGGCATGGGAACAGGGCGAAGAGGCGTCCGAGTTCTGGAAAGGCGCACAGACCTGCGCCAGCGGCCTGCGCGTACCCAAGGCGCTCGGCGACTTTTTGGTGCTCGATGCGGTTCGCGAGAGCGGCGGCGCCGCGATCGCCGTCACCGACGAAGAGCTGCTGGCCGGCGGCAAGCGCTTGGCTGAAGCCGAAGGCCTGTTCGCGGCGCCGGAAGGCGCGGCCTGCGTGCGCGCGCTCGAGAAGTGCCTGGCGTCAGGTCTGCTCAAGCCTGAGGACGAGATCGTCATCTACAACACCGGCACGGGCCTGAAGTATCTCGAAGCCTGGGAACAAGCCCCGGGTATGTAAACAAAAAACGGAGGGAGCGACCATCCCAAATCGCCCCCTCCGCACCCTCCATCGAGCCGTTAGGTCACTTGTTGCACTGCATGACCTTGCTGTCGGCGCTCGAGGCAAACGCGCTCTGCAGAACGGCATCGATTTGGAGGTTACTCGAGCTCGGCAAGAGCGTGCCCAGCAATCCGCCGACCACACTGGTGGTGATGTTGAACGTCGCCTGGGTCTGACCCTCTGGCACCGTCACCGAGCTTGGAATCACCACGGCCCCCAACAGAGCGTTCAGCAGATCGCCAACCAGGCCCAAGGGGGTCTTGGTTAGTTGGATGGTTGCTCCGCCCGCGGGGGCCGGGGAGCTCAGGATCACGCTGCCGGTGGCCGACTGGCCTAACGTGATGCTGGCTGGAATCGTCAGGCTGCCTAGCAGCGGAGCGTCAACCCCAAGAGTCGCGTTGATCGAGCCGCAGGGCCCGAACACCGCCCGCACCACCGAGCCAAGCAACGTGGGCAGGTTCGCCAAGGTGATGCTGGCGCTGCCGGTGGACTGGTTGGCCGGAATTGCCACCTGCCCGATCTGGCTGGAACCGATGAGCAGCGGCACGTTCGCTCCTCCCGCCGGCGCGGGACCGCTCAGCGTGACTAGCGCGTTGAGCACGCCCGTACCGGACGCCAGATTGGTGATATTCGCGGTGAGCTGCAAGCCCTCCACGCAGGGATTCGACGAGTGGATCGTCAGGTTGGCCGACTCGCTGCTGACGCCGGAAGCGGCCGTAATCGCGACTACGATCGTGCTGGCGCTCGTGTTCACCGTGTTCACCGGGAATGTGGTCGAGCTTTGGCCCGCCGGCACCACCACGTTCGAAGCGAGGATGGTGGCGGAGGGATTGTTCGTCGAGAGCGAAACCAGCACGCCGTTCGACCCGGCAGGCGAGGCGAGCGTGACCGTGCCCGTCACCGGCTGACCGGCGAACACCGTCGACGGGTTGAGGCTGACTCCCGCGATCACTCCCGTAACCGGAGAGCCGAGCGCGATAGTCGCCTGCACCGCCGGACAGCCGTTGAGCACGGCTTCCACGGTGGAGCCTACGATCGAGAGCAGGTTGGCGATCGCGAGGTCCACCGAGCCGCTGGTTTGGCCTTGCGGCACGTCGATCGTACCGATGCTCGCGCCGGAGCGCACGAGGTTGATCTGCGAGCCGCCCGCTGGCGCCGGCCCGTCGAGCGCGGCTGTGGCGTGCAGCACGCCGGCCCCGCTAAGCAGGTCGGTGATCTCAACGTCGAGCACGAGCGAGCTCACGCAATGGGCGTTCGGGTTGATGGTGAGCGAGGCGTTCACCGTGTTGGCCGAAGCCGCGGTGATCTGCGCCGTCTGCTGCGAACCAACCGTGGCGGTCGTTACGGTGAACTGCCCCGTGGTCTGCCCTTCCGGGATCACCAGCGAGGCCGGGACCGTCGCGTTCCCGTTGTCGCTCGACAGGTTCACCAAGACGCCGCCCGCCGGAGCCGCCGCGCTCAACGTCACCGTGCCGGTCGAGGGCTGCCCGCCCGTCACCGCCGTCGGCGCAAGCGCCAAGCCAGCGATCTGACCCTGCCCCGCCGTCGGAGCGTTGATCGTCAACGCAGCGTTCACCGTGTTGGCCGAAGCCGCGGTGATCTGCGCCGTCTGCTGCGAGCCAACCGTGGCGGTCGTCACGGTGAACTGCCCCGTGGTCTGCCCTTCCGGGATCACCAGCGAGGCCGGGACCGTCGCGTTCCCGTTGTCGCTCGACAGGTTCACCAAGACGCCGCCAGCCGGAGCCGCCGCGCTCAACGTCACCGTGCCGGTCGAGGGCTGCCCGCCCGTCACCGCCGTCGGCGCAAGCGCCAAGCCGGCGATCTGACCTTGCCCCGCCGTCGGAGCATTGATCGTCAACGCAGCGTTCACCGTGTTGGCCGAAGCCGCGGTGATCTGCGCCGTCTGCTGCGAGCCAACCGTGGCGGTCGTCACGGTGAACTGCCCCGTGGTCTGCCCTTCCGGGATCACCAGCGAGGCCGGGACCGTCGCGTTCCCGTTGTCGCTCGACAGGTTCACCAAGACGCCGCCAGCCGGAGCCGCCGCGCTCAACGTCACCGTGCCGGTCGAGGGCTGCCCGCCCGCCACCGCCGTCGGCGCAAGCGCCAAGCCGGCGATCTGACCTTGCCCCGCCGTCGGAGCATTGATCGTCAACGCAGCGTTCACCGTGTTGGCCGAAGCCGCGGTGATCTGCGCCGTTTGCTGCGAGCCGACCGCCGTGGTGGTCACCGTGAACTGCCCCGTGGTCTGCCCTTCCGGGATCACCAGCGAGGCCGCGACCGTCGCGTTCCCGTTGTCGCTCGACAGGTTCACCAAGACGCCGCCAGCCGGAGCCGCCGCGCTCAACGTCACCGTGCCGGTCGAGGGCTGCCCGCCCGTCACCGACGTCGGCGCAAGCGCCAAGCCGGCGATCTGACCTTGCCCCGCCGTCGGAGCGTTAATCGTCAACGCAGCGTTCACCGTGTTGGCCGAAGCCGCGGTGATCTGCGCCGTTTGCTGCGAGCCAACCGTGGCGGTCGTCACGGTGAACTGCCCCGTCGTCTGCCCTTCCGGGATCACCAGCGAGGCCGGGACCGTCGCGTTCCCGTTGTCGCTCGACAGGTTCACCAAATACCGCCCGCCGGAGCCGCCGCGCTCAGCGTCACCGTGCCGGTCGAGGGCTGTCCGCCCGTCACCGACGTCGGCGCAAGCGCCAGGCCGGCGATCTGACCTTGCCCCGCCGTCGGAGCGTTGATCGTCAACGCAGCGTTCACCGTGTTGGCCGAAGCCGCGGTGATCTGCGCCGTCTGCTGCGAGCCAACCGTGGCGGTCGTCACGGTGAACTGCCCCGTCGTCTGCCCTTCCGGGATCACCAGCGAGGCCGCGACCGTCGCGTTCCCGTTGTCGCTCGACAGGTTCACCAAAATACCGCCCGCCGGAGCCGCCGCGCTCAGCGTCACCGTGCCGGTCGAGGGCTGTCCGCCCGTCACCGACGTCGGCGCAAGCGCCAAGCCGGCGATCTGACCTTGCCCGCCGTCGGAGCGTTGATCGTCAACGCAGCGTTCACCGTGTTGGCCGAAGCCGCGGTGATCTGCGCCGTCTGCTGCGAGCCAACCGTGGCGGTCGTCACGGTGAACTGCCCCGTGGTCTGCCCTTCCGGGATCACCAGCGAGGCCGCGACCGTCGCGTTCCCGTTGTCGCTCGACAGGTTCACCAAAATACCGCCAGCCGGAGCCGCCGCGCTCAGCGTCACCGTGCCGGTCGAGGGCTGTCCGCCCGTCACCGACGTCGGCGCAAGCGCCAGGCCGGCGATCTGACCTTGCCCAGGACCGAGCTCTGCCTGCAGCGCCAGCGAAGCGCGGACCGTATTGCCGTGCGTCGCCAGCAGCGTCGCCGACAGGTCCTTGTCCACCGTGAACGTCTGTACCTGGAATGTGACCGAAGTCTGCCCCTCGGGGATAACCACGGTCTGCGCCAGCGAGACCAGCGGAGTATTCGCGGACAAGAACACTGTGAGCCCGCCTTCCGGCGCCGGCTTGTCCGCCGTCACCGTAGCGGTCGCGCTCGCGCCGCCCAGCACCGTTGGCGAATCCACTACCAGCGACACCAGACGGTAATCTTCCTCCTGCCCATCGCTCGACGGCAAAATCAGCAGCGTTCCCGAGGCCGACAGGTCGCCGGTCTCTCCGCTGATGACAACCAGCAGAGGTTTGTCCACCTGCTCCGTCCGGATCAGAAACTCCGCTCCGATCGCCCCTTCCGGGATCAGCACCTCGCTCCAAACCGTCGCCTTAGGGTCGCTGGACTCCAAGCGCACGAGCAGTCCGCCTGCGGGCGCCGGCGCTCCTATGCTGATGCGTCCCACGGTCGACTGCCCTCCGACCACCGAAGTCGCAGTGACAGTCAGGTCGCGGATCTGTGGCCCATCGCCAGGCAAGATCGTCACAGAGCCCGTGGTCGTTCCGCCGCCGCCCTGTCCCGTGACGTGCACCTCGATGGGAAACTCGACCGGAATCGTCGGCAATTCGAAGGTTCCCACGACTTCTCCCGCGGGAATCGTGACCGAAGTTGGCGCCGGCACGCCAGGGGTATCGCTGCTCAGGATGACCGTGACGTCCTCGTCGACAGGGCAGTTCAGGCGCACGAAGCCCGAAACGATCTCGCCGCCCAACACAACCGGCGGCACGAACGCCATCTCCATCGCTTGTCCGCAGCTCGCGTCCAAATCGCCGAGCTTGCGCCACAACACGCGCACCTTGTGGTTGGCCGCGTCGGCCAGAAAGATATCGCCAAACGGGTTCGTCTCCGAACCGGCCGGCGAGTGAAGCTCGGCCTCCAACGCCGGCCCCCCGTCTCCCATCGAGCCAGGCTGGTCTTGGCCGGCCAACCGATGCATCTCGTTGTCCAGGCCGAAGACGCCAAGGTGGTGGCCGAGCGCGTCGGAGACAACTAGCTGCTCATCGGGATCGAGTGTCACAGACAGCGGGGCCATCCCATCCGAGTCCGCGTTTGGGTCGTCGATCACGGTGTAGATCAACCCGTTGCCGTCGATGCGCCGGACCTTGCGATTGCCGCTGTCGGCCAGGAAGATCGTGAACAATTCGCTGACGGCGATCGAGGTCGGGCCGTCGAGCTCGGCGCTGATGGCTGGGCCGGCGTCGCCGGCATCGCCGCGCTCGCCAGTGCCTGCGATCGTCTGGATCAGGCCGTCGGCGGTGACCAGCCGCACACGGTTGTTCCCGGTGTCGGCGATCAGCACGCTGCCCAACCGGTTGACGGCCACGCCGGAAGGCGAGGAAAGCCAAGCGCTCACGGCCGCGCCGCCATCCCCCTGGAAGCCGGCCGCACCCACGCCCGCGAAGTTCCGAATCACGCCGTGCGCATCAATCTTGCGTACGCGGTGGTCCCCGGCATCCGCCACATACGTGTTGCCCAGGCCGTCCGTGGCGATGGAGACGGGAGTGCGGAACGAAGCGTTGATGGCCAGACCGCCGTCGCCGTCCGAACCTTCTTGCCCCGTGCCAGCGTACGTCGTGATCGTGCCTCGCGGGCTGACGCGCCGGATCACACGGTTGCCCGTGTCGGCGATCAGCAGGCTGCCATCGCGCGCGAGCGCCACGTCCTGTGGCGAATGCAATAGCGCAGCCGCAGCGCCCGCCCCGTCACCGGCAAACCCCGGCGAGCCAGTACCTGCGAATGCGTTGATGAAGTACTCGCCGCTTTCGTACCTCGGACTCGGAACCTGAGAGAGATCGAGCGAGACCGCGTTCGAGAACTGCCCGTTCAGCCACAGCCGAAGTTCCACTACACCTGCGCCCTCGAGCTCGGACGGGACGCGGAAATTCACTTGGTCCAGCCCCAAGAAGGCCGGGGCCGGCCCGGCGTACAACGCCGTCGCCCGTGAGACGTTGCCGGTGCGGTCGGTCACTAGGACCGTGACGTCTTGCGATCCGCGGATGCCCGTGCCGTAAAGGCTGACGTACGTCCCGGAGGTCTCCTGGTCGCCTTCCTGCAGCGACACGATCGGTCCCGGTTGGTAAGTCACGGCGTCAATCGCCGCCGCGCGATCCGGGTGCAGCAGCACGCCGATCTGGAAAATCGCAGGCGCCACCATCTCGACCTGAACCAACACCTGCGGCTGGGCCGGTGCAACGGCCTGATCACGCGTGACAGATACGCCAACTCGCCCGCGAGGGGTCTCAGCAGGGACGAGAAAATTGATCTGAGTTGGCGAGACGAACAACAACGGCGCTGGGCGTCCGTCGATCCAAACCGTCACACCATTCAAGCGCTGCGGCAGATTGCCGTCATCGTCCAATTCACCTAGAAGCGTCTGCTGAGAAAGATCCGTTCCAAACAAGCTGGCGAGCGAGTTTGGGGCGACGGTGGGCTCAAAGCTCGCCGACGAGACGACTGTTTGCGGGGCGGGTGCGGCAATTGCGCCGGCCACAAGCAATAGAGCGAGGAGAAAGCCGAGTCCTCGAGTAAGTTTCTGATTTTGAAACCGCATAGCTTTTGTCTCCGAAATCGTTGGGATGAGTGGCTTCCGAACGGGATTTCCTGGTTCGAATGCGTCGAGTAGGATGCATGCGGCGGACCGTTTCCAGGGAAATCCGGGAAAAGCTTTGGCTTTAGGGATTTACGGAAAACGAACCGTAATTTCGACTCGGATCGGGAATGTTCAAATAGCGGACGCTTGTTCAGATCCTGAACACTGGCGAAGGGTCGGGCGCCAGCAGCGTTGGGGGGCAACCCGCGGAAGCCGCAACCTTCAGGAATCTCAGAACGAACGGGCGGAAAGCGAAACCGTTCTGCTAGCTTGGAGCATGGCGCCGGTGGGTCCGGCCCTTACTGCATTCCATGGCGAACCCATTCGACTACAAGTTCATCGAACCGTTGACCTCGAGCGCGGACGTCCGCGGCTCCGCTGTTTTTTGCCGCTTTGTCTGCCCGGTGACAGGCCGCTCGGTCTCCGCTTCGGAAGAGATCACGGCCGCGCCGCCGCCGCCGATTGACCAACAGGCGCAAGAAGGAATCCTTGCCGGGTTGCGGCGCAGCCTCGCCGCAACGCTACAAGGCGTGCTCGGCAGCTCGCAGTACGCCGAAGCCATGGCGGAAACGATCCCGGACACCGACATCCCTTCGGACGAGAGCGCCCGCCGGCGTGCTGTCGTCGGAGCTTTCCGTTCCGTCTCGAGCCTGTTTCGTTGGGACTCGCCTACACAGCGTTGGGTTGCGGTGGACGCGGGCAAAGATACCTCCACGGCTTTCGAGCGCCGTCTGCGCGTCCACCCGCTGCGCGATACGCCGGACCTGGTTTTGGCCCTCAGGATGCTCATCGCCGCAGCTCGCGCCGACGGGTACGTCGACACCGAAGAGAGAGCATTCCTCGGCCCATTTGCCGCGGCTTCGGGCCAATCGCTCGACGACGTTCTGGCGCAGGAGCCGCCGTCGAAAGACGAGCTCTCGGCCATGGATCCGTCCCGCCGCGAAAGCGCGCTGATGCTGTGTTGGGCCGCCGCCTTGTGCGACAGCTCCCTGTCCACTTCCGAAGCCGCGGTCTTGGAGGAGATGACCCAGGGCCTGGGCATCTCGGAGGACAAAGCGGCTGAGCTCAAGCGCGACGCGCAGCACTACCTGCTCGAGCGGGTCCTCGAAGACGCCTTCCACGGCTTCAAGATGTCGATCGAGGAAGAGGACCACGTCGTGCAAGTCGGCCGGAGCTTGGGCCTGCGTCTGGCAGAGACCCAGAAGGCTATTTCCTCGTTCCGCGAGCGGCGCGGCCTGGTCTAGAGCGGCGCCTACCGCGCTCCAATAGCGTTTGTTTTCTCCCCGCCCCGACGACTGACGGGCTGCAACTTAGCTAATCTGAGGGGCGGGATGTTTCGGACCGCATGAAGAGTCTGACCCGCCGCAGTTTCTGTGCGACCGCGCTGTCTCTGACAGCTGCGCCGTTGCTTGCGCAACGCAGAAAAGCGCAGATCGGGGACAAGAACGTCCTCTTCATCGTCGTGGACGACTTGCGGCCGACGCTGCGTTGCTACGGCGATCCGGACGCGATCACGCCCAACATCGACCGGCTCGCCTCGGAAGGCCTCACCTTTACACGCGCTTACTGCCAGCAGGCCGTCTGCAGCCCGTCGCGCACTTCGATGATGACCGGGCTACGGCCGGATACGACGGGCGTGCACGATCTCCAGACGCACTTTCGCCGGTTCGTCCCTGACGCCGTCACACTGCCGCAGCACTTTCGCCGGTACGGCTACACCACGACGGCCTTCGGCAAGATCTTCCACAAGCCCGAGCTCGACGACTTTCCATCCTGGTCGGAGGCGCCGTGGATCGCGGAGAACGCCGCCTGGGGCTCGGCCGAGAACGCAGAGTTCGTCCGAGCGAAATGGGATCAACTCCAGGCCGACGGCTGGAAGTCCACCGAGCGCTTCTACTTCGAGCCGGATAAGCGAACGCCGGCCAAGCCAGGCGAGAGCGGCTGGAACATGCCGAGCTGGGAAGCTAGAGCGGTCGGCGACGACGATCTGGCGGACGGCATGGCCGCCTCGGCCGCCATCGCGGCCTTGCGCCGGCTGAAGGGCCAGCGCTTCTTCATGGGCGTCGGCTTCCTCAAGCCGCACCTTCCGTTCCGTGCGCCCAAGAAGTACTTCGACCTCTACAAAGACGTCGCCATCAACGGCAACCGGAATCCGTTCCCCCCCGCCGGCGCTCCGCGCTTCGCGCTGCACAACAACCCGGAGCTGCGCGGCTACAACGACATTCCGCCCGACGGACCCATCTCGGCCGAGAAGGGCAAGGAGCTGCTGCGCGCCTACTACGCCTGCGTGAGCTACATGGACGCGCAGGTCGGGAGGCTGCTCGACGCGCTCGACGAGCTTGGCCTGGCCGAGTCCACCGCCGTCGTGCTGGTCGGCGATCATGGCTACCATCTCGGCGAGCACGGGCTGTGGAACAAGCAGACGAATTTCGAGAACGCGGTGCGTACGCCGCTGATCGTGCGCTACCCCGACCAACGCGGCAAGGGCCGCAAGACGTCCGGGCTGACCGAGCTGACCGACATCTATCCGTCGCTTTGCCAGATCTGCCGTTTGCCCATTCCTGACGGGCTCGAGGGCTCGACGTTCGGCCCCTTGTTCGAGGACCCGGAACGCATCTGGAAACGCGCTGTCTTCAGCCAATATCCGCGAGAGATCCCCGGCATCGGCCCTGGAATGGGTTACTCGATGCGCACGAACCGGTTCCGCTACACGGAATGGCGCGCGCCGGGTTCTCCTTACAAGTCCGTCGAGCTCTACGACTACGTCGAGGATCCCTACGAGACGGAAAACATCGCGAATCAACCGCGCAACGCCAGCTTGGTGAACGGCCTGTCCGGCATGTTGCAAGAAGGCTGGCGCAACGCTTTGCCGCCAACCGACCCGCGCTCGGGCTCGAGCTAACTTGCTCCGATGCCCGAAAAGCCACGCCCGCGAGCGGGCGGAGCTCCCTGACAAGCGGCTGCTAAACTAGGAAGTTCAGGAGGAATCGAATGTATCCGGAGTACTTTACCGCGCCGATGCGCGAAGAGCTGACCCGTCACGGGGTCGAGGAAGCGCGCACGCCCGAGTCCGTGGACAATCTACTGAAACCCGGCAGCGGCTCGGTGATGGTCGTCATCAATTCTGTTTGCGGTTGCGCCGCGGGCAAAGCTCGGCCTGGGATCGTCCAATCCTTGCAACACAACGTCAAACCGGATCGCGTCGCGACGGTGTTTGCCGGCGGAGATGTGGCGGCCACGGCGCGCGTTCGCGAATTGCTCGCCGGCTATCCGCCTTCTTCCCCTTCGGTCGCCATTTTCAACGACGGCAAGCCGGTCTACTACATGCCGCGCTTCGAGATCGAAAGCTCGGACGCGCTGACGATTTCCGAGAAGCTGAAACGCGCCTACGAGCAGCACTGTGCCACGGCGACCGCCTGATTTCCTTTCACCGAGGCGGGTCTGGCGTTCAAGACAGACCCGCCACGTCCTTCGTCACCCAACCCCGTTCCATCTCGCCCTTGCGCGACTTCACACGCTCGTCATCCACATAGCAATCGCCGGATCGTCCAGCGAAGAATGCGACACGATTGGCCAGCGCTTCGTAAGGACGGGCCGGCCGCGGATAGCTCCACGCCGCATTTGAGGCCTCGTGGTCGCCTACCCGCAAGTCCCAGTGAACCGCCCTCCCCGCGAAGTCACTGAACGAGCGCGTCGCGGCTTTGCGTAAGTAGCGCGTATCGACGTCCTCAGCGGGAAAGTAATAGATTGGCGCTCGGCTTCGCTCGAGGACCCGAAGCGCCCGCGTCGTCTCCGCGACGGTCACGCCGCCGAATTCGACCCGTAGACGCCGCGAGGTCTCCTCGACGCGCGGAGGGTTGGGGTAGTCCCAAACAGACTCCTGGCCAGGCCAGGATTTTGGGGGAAAGTCCGGCACTTTTCGTTTCTAATCACAGCAGTATTGCGGCGGAAGCCGCAACTCCTCAGGCCCCTACGGACTTCGGCGTCATCAGCCATGCAAGCGACGCGCGCGGGGTCGGCCCTGTATGGAGGGTCTCCAGGCAGGCCAGTCCCGCCTTCTTCATCTCGAACGCGCCGGCGCGCGCTCCCGTCAAAAGACAAAGCAAGTCGGACAGGTGCGGATTGTGACCGACGATCAGCGTTTGCGAGGCATGGCGATGTTCGCGCAGCATATCCCAAGTCTGGTGCGGGTTCGCGAACGGGACCAAGGAATCAGTCTCGATTACGTGGCCTTTGAAGCCGAGCTCTTCGACTGCGATGGCGGTCGTCTGTCGTGCGCGCACGTAGGGGCTGCTGATCACGACGTCCGGATCGAGGCCGGCCTTGGCGGCGTGCCGCATGATCTTGCGCAGCTTTTCGCGCCCCTCGCCGGAGAGCTGGCGCTGAGAATCCGGCATGGCGCCGCCGTCTTCGGCGATGCCATGCCGCAACACGTAGAGCCTCATGGCGACAAGTGTAGCGCGGGCTACAATGGGCCGAATGGCCAAGCGCCGCGCCCAACGCAGCGAGCCCGACCCGTGGGCTGCGCGCCTGCCATGGATGGTCTTCGGCCTCACGCTGCTGTCCTTCCTCCCCACGCTCGCCAACGGCTTCGTCAACTTCGACGACGACCGCAACTTCCTCGCGAACGCGGACTACCGCGGGCTTGCGCCAGCCAACATTGCTTGGGCCTTCTCGACTTTTCTGCTCGGCCATTGGCATCCGCTCACTTGGCTGAGCCTCGAGCTCGACTACTCGTTGTGGGGCATGAACCCAGCCGGGTATCACCTGACCAACTCCGTCCTGCACGCGACGGCGGCGCTGCTGGCTTATCTGTTGTTCGTCGAGCTGCTCGGCAAGCAGGCGCGGTGGGCAGCGCTGGTTGGGGCGCTGCTGTTCGCGCTGCACCCGTTGCGCGTCGAGTCGGTGGCCTGGGTAAGCGAGCGTCGCGACGTGATGTGCGGCGTCTTTTCGCTGGCGACTTTGCTGTTCTACGTTCGGGGACGCCTCGCCCTCGCGCTTGCCTTCTTCGTGGGCGCGCTGCTCTCGAAAGTGCTGGCGGCGATGTTGCCGCTCGCGCTCGTCATCCTAGATTTCTACCCTTTACGGAAACCATGGAACCTTTCCACCGTCCTCGAGAAGATTCCGTTCTTCGCGTTGGCGCTGGGGGCGGGCCTGCTTGGCGTGGGGCGCTATGAGGGCGGCTTGCATGCCGCCGCGGCGGACCTGAACCTCTACGCCGGGATGCGGGGAATCCTGTCGCTGTTCGGACTGACGTTCTACCTTGTCAAGACACTGATTCCGTTTGGGTTATACCCGCAGTACGTCTGGAACCCGGACCCGCAACCGGGTGATCCTCTGCTGCTCGGGGCTGCTTTCCTATTCGTCGGGTTGGCTGCGGTCGCACTTTGGCAGTGGCGCAAGGGCCGCCCGGCGGGAGCGGCGGCGTTGGCCGCCTATGTCGCGATGCTACTTCCGGTTCTGTCACTCTTGCGGCTGGACCGGCAGCAAGTTATCTCGGATCACCACAGCTACCTGGCCTCGATCCCGATCGCCGCGCTGGCCGCTGCCGGATGGCGCAAATGGCAACTCCGCGACGCCGGAGCGGCTCGTTGGGCCGCCATCGGCGTGCTCAGCCTACTGGCGGTGCTGACGGTACGGCAGATCGGGTTTTGGCATGACTCGGAGACGCTTTGGCGGCGCACCGTCGAAGCCCAGCCGCTGTCGATCACCGCGCACAACAACCTCGGCCGAGCGCTTGCGGAACAGGGCCGGGTGGACGAAGCCATCGCGGAGCTCGAGAAGGCCGTGGAGCTCAAACCGGACTACGCTCACGCCCAGTACAACCTGGGACTGTTGCTGATGCAGCAAGGCCGCTTGCAGGCCGCCGAGCAGCGCCTGCGGGCATCGCTCGAGCGCGAACCGCGCATGGCGCAAGGCTGGAGCGACCTGGGCAACTGCGTTCTCCGGCAGGGCCGCGCGCGCGAGGCAATCGAGGCCTACGAGAAGGCGCTGGAGCTGGCGCCGGACTTCGCCGATGCGCGCCACAACCTCGAAGTCGCCCGGCAGGCGCTCGCGCAGATGACGCAACCGAACACGAACTAGACGTCAGCGGATGTGGCGTCCGCCATCGACGGGCAAGGCCAACCCCGTGACGAACGAAGCGTCGTCGCTGGCCAGAAAGAGCACCGCTCCGGCGACGTCCTGGGCCGTCCCCAGCCTGCCCATCGGGTGCTTGGCGAGCAGCGCCTGGCGAGACGCTGCGTCCTCGTTGAGCGCCGAGGTCATACCGGTTCCGGCAATCGTTCCCGGGCAGACGCAGTTCACGCGGATGCCTTTCGGCCCATAGTCGAGCGCCATCGAACGCGTGAGGGCCACGACGGCGCCCTTCGAGGCGGAGTATGCAGCCAAGCGGTAGTTACCGCGGATGCCGTTGATCGAGGCGTTGTTGACGATCGCGCCTCCGCCGCGCGCCAGCATGCCGGGCACGACGTGGCGGCAGCACAGGGCGACGCCGCGCAGGTTCACCGCCAGAATGCGGTCCCACTGGGCATCATCGGCCTCGTCGACGGCGCCGTAATCGACGATGCCGGCGTTGTTGACCAGGATGTCGACGTCCCCGGCGAGAGCGACCAAGCGGCGGACATCCTCTTCGGAAGTGACGTCGGTCTCGATGCGCCGGACGCCCTCCGGCTCATCCCAATCGTCATCGAAGCGCACGTCCGCAGCGAATACTTGGGCGCCCTCGGCGGCGAAGCGCTCGACGACCGCACGGCCAATGCCGCGGCCTCCGCCTGTGACGATCGCGGTTTTGCCTTGCAAGCGCATGGACCCATCGTAGGGCAAACAACGGCATAAACACGGCGCGCCCTGGCGCCGATATGCCTGTAGGGGGCGCTTTGCACACCCGCCTATGGCCAAGATTCTCATCGTCGACGATTCTTCCTTCCAGCGCCGCCTCGTTCGCGGACTGCTCACGAAGCTGGGGCATGAGGTCATCGAAGCCGACTCCGGAGCTTCGGGACTCGCTATGTTGCGGGAGAGCCGTCCCGAGCTGGTTCTGGTCGATCTCCTGATGCCGGAGTTGAGCGGCTACGAAGTGCTCGAGCGACTTCAGCAGGAGTCCTGTCCAATCCCGAGGGTCGTTCTGACGGCGGACGTGCAGGAGACCGCCAAACAGCAGTGCCTCGGTCTGGGCGCCTTTCGGGTGCTCAACAAACCTCCAAAGGAAAAACTCCTTCACGAAACGATCAACCTCGCGCTGGGAGAGGGCGGGCCGTGATGGTTGGCAACGAAGAGCTCGACGCGATCCGCGAGCTCATCAACATAGGCGTTGGCCGAGCCGCAGGCGCCCTGAACGACATGGTGGGTCGCTACGTGCGGCTCAACGTGCCGTCGGTAAGCATTGTGTCCGACGATCAGATCGTCCGATTTCTCTGCGCCGATGAAGAAGAGCAGCTGGCCTGCGTGCGCCTGCGCTTCGAGGGCCCATTGCGGGGAGTTGCGGACTTGATCTTCCCTTCGCAAAGTGGTTCAAAACTCGTGGCCCTGCTCTCGAGCGAGGAGCTCTGCGCGCCGGACCTGGACAGCTTGCGCGCCAGCACGTTGACCGAGGTCGGCAACATCCTGCTCAACGGTCTTCTGGGATCGATCACGAACGTCGTCGATGAACACCTGACCTACGATTTACCGACGTATCTCGAAGAGAGCGCTGGGAACATCGAAAGGAGCCTACGGTCGATTCCCGACGCAGCGGTCTTGATGGCGCAGACCCAGTTCCTCGTCGGCAAAAGCGAGCTCGAAGTCGACGGCGAGCGGATCGACGGCGAGATTACGCTTCTGCTTGGGCTGGATTCGCTCGAACACCTACTCGACCGGGTGCATTTGTTGGGCGAGGAGGCCGACTACTGAAAGCCTGGCTGCAGGAAAGGGCGGACTCGTGCCTTCCGATCCTGGACAAGCTTCCTCTCGATATCTTCGTCCTTTCCAGGGATGGCTAAGCTTTCTACCAGCGCAGTCCTAAGCATTGATAGACTGGTGAGCCGGCGCGGCGGCGCCGGACTCGCATGTCCCTGCTGCGCCAGCCTTGGTCGATCGCCGTCTGCGGCTTGCTGCTCGCCTTCGGGTTTCAGGCGTTTCTGGTCTATGGCCTTTATTCGGGCGACTGGCTGGGGCTCTACTATACAGGCGCGGACGTCGCGCTGCCGCCGCTGATCGAGGCTGAGGCGCCGCCTCGCGCGCCGAATCCGTTGGGGTTCGACGGGCAGTACTACCACGTGGTCGCGCACGATCCGCTGCCTGCTCCGTCCTTCGCCGCCTTTGTCGATAACCCACGGCTACGCTGGCGGCGCATCCTGGCGCCGGCGTTGGCCTATGCGGCGGCGTTCGGGCAGCCGGGTTGGGTCGACCCCGCCTTCGTGGCAGTGCTTTTGGCCTTCACCGCCTGCGGCGTGTGGTGGATGGCACGACTGGCCGTTGCTGCAAACCTGCCCGCGTTGCTTGGCCTCGCGTTTTTGACCCTGCCGGCGACGTTTATTTCACTGGAGCGGCTGACGATCGACGTGGCGCTGGCGGCGCTGTGCGCCGGGTTTGCTTTGGCCGTGTATGGCGGGGGGAGACGTTGGCTGGGGGCCGTCTTGGCGTTGGCTCCGCTCGCGCGTGAGACCGGCATTGCGCTGGCCGGAGCCTGGGCCGCAGCGGGCCTGCTGCGCAAACGTTGGGGAGCCTTGATCACCGCGATGCTGGCGCTGGCTCCCATTCCGTTGGCGTGTGGTCGCTCTACGTCCATAGCCACACGCCGTCCGACGCGACCGCTTGGTTTGGCGCGGTTCCGCTGGGCGGACTCGCGGCCCGCATGTTCGAGTTGTTTCCCGAGCCGGCGCCGACGCTGGGACTGAAGATCGCAGCGGGTCTGGAGTACGTTGCTTTGCTGGGCGTTTGGGCGGCGATCGTTCTGGTGGCGCGGGAGCTCAAGCGCACGCCGGCGGAGCCGCTCGCACTGGCGGCGGCCCTGACGCTCGCCATCTTCGTATTCCTCTCCAAGGAAGACATCTGGCGGCATTCGTATGGCTTCGCCCGGACATTGTCTCCGGCGTTTTTGCTCCTGGGCCTGCTGGGAGTCCGCGAGCGGCGCGTGTGGCTCGCGCTGCCGTGGGCGCTGACGGCGCCAAGGATTGGATACCAGTTGGCGCTTTTGGTGTTGACAGCCGCGAAGGGGAGCTAGCAGTCTGGCGCGGACCACTCAGGCGGCGTTGACGAGTTGTTCTTCGAAAAACTTGTCGACGACGTCGAGCACGGCTTCCGCTTCGTGAACGCGGTAGATCTCTTTCCGCAGCACGGAGCCGTTGCGCACGCCGCGCGTGAAGTAGGTGGCGAACTGCTTCATCTTGCCGCAGGGGTCGCCGGTGATCACGTCTTCTTTCTCTAGCAAGAGCGTGTAGTAGTCGCGGATCATGCGATAGCGGTCTTCTTCGGTCGGCTCGTCATAACGGCCGGTGGCGACGTACTGCTCGATTTGGCGGAAGATCCAGGGATTGGACGAGGCGGCGCGGCCGATCATGACGCCGTCGCAGCCGGTGTGCTCGAACATGCGCACGGCATCCTCGGGTGAAAACACATCACCGTTGCCCACGACGGGGATGTTGACAGCCTGTTTGAGCGCGGCGATCCAGTCCCAATTGGCCGTGCCGGAATAGCCTTGCTCGCGGGTGCGGCCGTGCAGCGCAACGCCTTGCAGACCGCAGTCTTCGGCGATCTTGCCGACCTCGGCGCAGACGATCTCGGAGTCGTTCCAGCCGGTGCGAAACTTGCAGGTGAACGGGATGGAGACGGCGGCCCGCACCGATTCGAGGATCTGGCGGATCAGCGGCAGGTCGCGCAGGAGTCCCGAGCCGCCGTTACACTTGACGACCTTCTTGACCGGGCAGCCGAAGTTCATGTCGACGCCGTCGAAGCCCGCATCCTCGATGACGCGCGCGGCGTCGGCGAGCACCTGCGGATCGGCGCCGAACAACTGGGCGACGATCGGATGCTCGTTGGGCTCGAAATAGAGGTAGTTGAACCCGCGTCCGCCGCGGCGCTTCTTGCCGGTTTCCTGACGTTTGTTCTCGGCGACGACGCCGTGCGACGAGGTGAACTCGGTCATGATGAGGCCGCAGCCGCCCAGCCGCCGGATGAACTGGCGGAAAACGGTGTCCGTTACGCCCGCCATCGGGGCGAGCGTAACTGCGGGCTCGATATGGAGCGAGCCAAAGCGCAGCGACTTGGGGATCGAGGTCACTTCTGGCTATTTTACCTTGTGACCAGCAGCAAACCGCTAAAGCTCGCGGACTTCGAGGGCGCGGTAGTAGAGCGGCCAGCCTTCGGCTTGCAGGCAGATGTTGCCTTCTTCGGGCGAGAGGTCGTGGCCTTCGTTGATCTTCTGACCGTTGAGGATGATGGTCGCGACTCCGCCTTTGCTCTGTACCTCGATCTTGTCCCAATCGCCGAAGGGGATGCGATGTTCGTCGATGGGGCCGCGGCGCGCGCCTTTGACGTCGCCGCCGCGCACGCCGAACAGGCTGCCGGCCTCGCCGTAGTGGCCTTGCACTTCGAGCGAGCGCGGCCAGCGGTCGTTGACCTCTTGGGCGTTGATGAAGAAGCCGGCGTTCGGCCAATGGTCGGGCGCTTCCTGCACCCAGCCTTCCTTGATGAAGCGCCATTCGGCGCGAAAGACGAAGTCGCGGTAGATCTTCTTGCTGCGCAGAAAGCTGTCTGGAACGCCGGCGCAATAGATCATGCCGTCGCGCATGGACCAGGTGTCGGCGTCGCCGCCTTCCTGCGTCCAGAGCTCGCTGATGCTGCTCTTGGGCATGAGCGAGGTGAAGCCTTGCGATTCTTTTGCGCACGCCACTGTGGCGGCGCCGAGGGTCAGCAAAACGGATCTGCGTGTCACGGAATCTCTCCCGGCGATCAAGCCTTTTTCTGGGGGTTTGCAGGCCGCGCGTGACGGTCTCGAGGAACTCGCGGGCCCGGCGGGCTAGCGCGTCAACGCCATCGGGGGTCGTGGGACGCGGCAGCAGCGGCTCGAAAATGTTCTCGCAGACGAGCGGCAAGTCGAGACCCGTGTAGGCGACGGGCTCGAGAAGGCGGTAGTGGTCAATCTCGCCGAAGCCTGGGCCGCAGTCTTGGTCGACGGGCCAATCGCGATGATCCTTGATGCAGAAGCCGCGAACTTCGTGCGCGCAGGCCTGGATGTCGGGAATCGGGTCGTCCCCCTCGTAGTCCATCACGTTCCCGGCGTCATAGCCGACCTTGACGCCCTCGTCGGCGACCTTGTCAACGATACGAAGACAGTCCAGGCCGGTGGCGGTGTTGCCGCCATGCTGCTTGACGAGAATGGTCACGCCGTTGTCGCGCGCGATGGGGCCGAGCTTCTTGAGGTTCTCGATCCAGATCTCTTCCCCGCCCGCCTCGATGTGCCCGAAGGTCAGCACAAAGGGAATGCCGGCGGCGGCGGCTTGCTTGATACGGCGAGTGTGATCGCGGACGGAATGCTCGTCGGCCACATAGACGCGCGAAAACATCATGACCGGCTCGAGGCCGCGGTCGCGGCACATGGCGCCCAAACGCTTGGCTTCCGAAGGAGGCGCCGCGAAGTCGATCACCTCCTTGGGCTGCCCGTCCGGGCCGGGATGGCGAGTGCCCCAACCAACGTACTTGTATCCCGCACCGGCCAAGCCGTCGAGCGCGCGCTCAAACGGGAACGGCTGATAGGGGTACGTCATGCAGGCGATCTGGAAGTTGGTCGCCTTGCCCTTCGCCGCCGGCGCGGCGGCTGCGGCGGCGGCCAAGGCAAACAACCCGCGGCGGGTGAACTTGAATCCTGGGGAGGTCATCTCGCTTCTCCTCGTTGGCGCTGCTACCGGCGCGCTACTCCGGCGGGGTGACAAACCAGTCGGGCCGCGTGAACTTGGGCAACGGCTCGCCCTCGGCGTAGCGGCGCGCCAGATCCGCCGCCGACTCGACGATGCGAGCCATTTCCGGATAGCGGATCTTGTCCGGCGTATCGCTCGGCTGATGGTAATCGTCGTGGAAACCGGTGAAGTAGAACAAGAAGGGCCGATCGGCGCGGGCAAAGTGGTAGGTGTCCGTTAGGTAGACCAGCCGCCAATCCGGTTGACGATCCGGGATGAGCTTGATGCCGCGCGCTTCGGCGCATTCCGCTGCGGCGGCGAACAAGTCGGGGCTGCCGTCGGCGACGCCTTCGATCGTGCCGTCCGAGCGGCCGATCATGTCGAGATTGAGCTGCACGCCCAGGCTGCGGATGGGCACGAGCGGGTGGGCATTGTAGAAGGCCGAGCCCAGGATGGCGCGCTCTTCGCCGCTGCCGAAGAAGACCAGTACGGATCGCCGCCGCGAAGATTCCGCCAACTCGCGTACGACCTCGAGCACCCCGGCGACGCCGGAGGCGTTGTCATCGGCGCCGGGCCACATCTTGTGGCCTTCGGGAGTCTCGTGCAGCCCAAGGTGATCGTAGTGCGCCGAGAGCAGAATGTATTCATTGCGCAGCTCCGGATCATTGCCCGGGAGCACGCCGACGACGTTACTCGCTTCGCCTTGGCGCACCGGTGCATCCACGCGCACCTCGAGCATGGCGTCGAGCGGCCCTTTGGATGACGCGTCGAACGAGCGGCCCAGGGCTGCTTCAAATGCGGAACGGCGCACGATGACAATCGGGCTGAGCGCGGACGCGTGGCCAACTCCCGGCTCTCGCAGGAAGCTGACGGTTGCGTCGCGCATTTGCCGAAAAAAACGCGATTCCTCGTCCGCGCCTGAGTCGAGCTCGTCGCTGAGGTAGACGATCATGCGGGCGCCACGCACAGTAGCCGCCACGATCTTACCCAGCGCACGGTCGGGGCCGAAGACCTTGTCCGGGTCGAGCTCCCACGGCGCGCCTTTGATGGCGACCGCCGCGCCGCCATCCAGCGCAATCCCATCCAGATCGTTCAGGCCCGGCGCGACCACGCCCTGGCCCACGCCGACGAGCGGGTAGCAAAAAGGGCTTCCGGCCGGGTCGCGCGAGATGTTCCAGAAGACGTAATCATCGGCCGCAAGCGTGCGTCCACCGACCGAAACTTCGACGGTTGCGGCATCGGGCCGGTAATCGCCCAACCGGTAGATTTGCCGCATGGATGAGCCCGAAACGGGCCGAACGCCTAGGGCGCGCAGACGCGTTTCGAGGTAGAGCGCCGCGATGTCGAGTCCACGGCTGGGAGTTCCGCGGCCCTCGAGCTCGGGTGAGGCAAGGAAGTCGACATCAGCGCGCAAGCGCGCGATGCGCTCGTTCGCTAGGTTGAGGTTCTTCTCAGCCAGCGTCACGCCCGAGCCTCCGCGCTCGTCGAGCCGGCGGAGGCAAGCGACGGCAGGTTTCCGCTATCGAACAACTCTCGGAGCGGCAGCACAGCCGCACCGACGAGAGAAGCTTGACCGGCCAGCGCGGAAGGGCGCAAAACCAGGTCTCGAAAGCCTAGGAACTCACGTCCACGGGGGAACTGGTCTCGGATCGCCGGGCCAACGATATTCCAGGCTTCGGTGATCAGACCATCGACGATGACCGCATCCGGGTCCAAGCCCCAGACCATGTTGTAAATGCCGACGCCGAGATACCGCGCGGTCTCGCGCAGCGCGGTCTCGGCGTGCGCGTCGCCGCTCTGAGCCAGATGGCAGATTTGGCGCACCTGCGCTCCAACGTCGCCGCCGGAATCCTTTCCTCCGCTTACCGCCTGATAGCGCGCGATCGTCGCACAATCGGAGGCTAGCTGCTCGAGACAGCCGGGGCGGTCGTGCCGCGCCTCGTCCTCGCGATACTCCACGACCATCTGCCCAAACTCGCCTGCGGCCATGTGCTGTCCGGCGTAGACTTCACCGTCGAACAGGATGCTGACGCCGATACCTTCCTGTACGCCGACGAAGAGCAGGCATTGCGCGTCGCGCACGTCCGGGCTGCCGTAGTGATACTCCGCGAAAGAGGCGGCGCGCACGTTGTTCTCGATGAAGACGGGGAGCCCCAAACGCTCCTCGAGCTCCTGGCGCGCAGGATAGGCGTACCAACCGACGTCGTGGCCCAACTCGACTACGCCGGCCTGGCTATCGACCAAGCCGCCGATGCTGATGCCGACGCCGATCAGTTCGCGATCCGGCTGCGCTTCGATCTGCTCTTCGACGACCCTGGCGATCACCTCGAGCGTCTTGGCCGGCTCGGACGGGGTGCGCAGAAAGGGCAAGTCACGTACGCTGCCGCTCGGGGAACTGGTCGAGAAGCGGATCTCCCAACTGCGAATGTCGACGCCAATCGAGAAGTAGCGCTGGTCACTGAGCCGCAACCGTATCGCCGGCCGGCCGCCCGTGGAGCGCTCGAAGCCTTCTTCCTCGACGATCCCATTCTTGATGAGCTCAGCAACAGTTCGCGAAACCGACGCTTCCGATAGACCGGAACGCTGCGCGATCTCGGCGCGGGACAGACGGCGGTGGCGACGGAGCAACCGTGAAACGATGCCGCGGCTGCCCGGCAAACGGGCGTTGCGGCGCGACCCAAGGGCGAGCATGAAAGGTTCATGGTATGTCAGTCCCGCAGAATGGCGCAAAGTTTTTTTCATGCGGGAAGAAATCAGCCACCGCCTTCCAGGCAGCTCAAAAAGGGCTTCAGCCCCTTATCAGAAGCATTCGCAATAACTTGTTGACACTCTCAGAAAACCTTCGCTATCCTCTCCAGATCCAAATGTTTCTTGCGCCACGTAAGTAAGCACGAAGCATGGGCTCCCCTTCGGAGGATCACCAACAGATGAAGTCGATCGTCTCGTTAGAAAGACTGCTCGCGTTCTCTCTGGCCTTGCTGCTCACCTGTGCAGCGGCCGCTCAAACGGGGTTAGGCGTTGTGAATGGAACTGTGTCGGACGCGTCCGGCGCTGTCATTCCAGGCGCGCTCATTCGCTTGACCGACCAAGCAACGAACATCGTTCGTGAGGCCCAATCCTCGGAAGTGGGCTTCTATCAGTTCAACGCCGTTCCCCTCGGGAACTACAAACTCATGGTCGAGACGGCTGGCTTCAGCCAGTTCGAGACCGAATTCACGGTCCAGGCCGGACAGACGCTGGAGATCAATCCGGCGCTCGAAGTCGGCAATGTCGAGACCGTTGTTCAGGTTTCGGGCGCCGCGCCGATCATCGCAACCACGGGCGCGGACATTTCCGACGTCAAAGATCTCCAACGCATTCGCCAATTGCCGCTGAACGGGCGCGACGTGACGAGCCTGTTCGTCTTGACGCCCGGCGTGGAAGGCGGCGGCCCCAACAGCGGCGGCGGCAGCCCGCGCGTCAACGGCATGAAAGTCGGTTCGACGGAAATGCTGCTCGACGGCGTCTCGCTGGTTGACCGCTTCGGCGGCGGCATGGCCCGCGTCCAACCCGGTTTGGACACCGTCCAAGAGTTCCGCATCGAAACCATCGGCTCGAGCGCTCGCTACAGCCGGCCGGCGACCGTCACGTTGGTGACCCGCAGCGGAACGAACGAATTCCACGGCAGCACGTTTTGGACGCACCGCAACAACTCCGCGGGGCTGCGCGCGAGGCAACGGCAAGACGGCAACGAGGCGGCCCAGCTGATCCGCAATGAGTTCGGTTTTTCGGCCGGCGGCCGCTCATCAAGAACCGCACGTTCTGGTTCGCCGCCTATGAAGGCTCGCGCCTGCGCCAACGGTCGTTCGCCGGCGCGCCGGTTCCGACCGCGGACATGTGGAACGGCAACCTGAGCAACTTAGTCGACGGCAACAGCATCCAGACGACGGTGTTTGACCCGTTGACGACCGGCGCCAATGGCACCCGCGAGCTGTTCCCCAATTTGCAGATCCCGACGAGCCGGATCAGCCACTACGGCCAGGTGATGGCCTCGCAGACGCCCTTGCCGACCTTGAACGTCAACCCGCTGGTGGGACGCAACTTCGAAGCTTTCTATCCGCTGACGACCGACACGGATCAGTTCACGGTGAAAGGCGACCACCGCTTCTCCGACACGGACTTCCTCTCGGCCCGCTTCACCCGCGCGCGCACCGACCGCGTGCAAGCCGGCGGTGTGTACGGCACGCCCCGGTCGGTTGCGACAATTGCGGCGGCTCGAGCCGGAACAACGCCGACATCTACTCGACGATGGTGCGTTGGAACCACGTGTTCTCGCCCGCGATGACCAACGAGCTGCAAGCGTCGAACCACCGCTCGCCGAAGTCTTCGGGCACGTTGGGCGACAACACCGCCTGGGCCGACGAGCTCGGTTTGCCGAATCCGTTCGGCGTGACGGGCTGGCCGACCATCTGCGGCCTCGACAGCTTCCTTTACTCCAAGGATGGGGCTGCTGGGACGGCGACAACCGCAAGGACGAGGCGCTCACCTCCTACCAGATCAACGACGACGTGACCTGGGTGAAGGGCAAGCACTCGATGAACTTCGGCGTAAAGCTGCGCCAGGAGTACAACAACGTTCGCGAACTGCAGCAGGCGCAGGGCTCTCACGAGTTCGGCCCCGGCTGGACCTCGCAGTTCGACCCGAACGACCAGCAGGCGGTTTCGTATACAGGAAGCGGCCTCGGCAGCACCTTGTTGGGCTTGCCGACGTACCTTTCAAACCAAGCTAACCGCGGCTACTTCTATTTCCAGCAATTTGAGCTGGGCGCATATTTCCAGGACAGCTGGAAGGTCAACCAGCGCCTGACGCTCGAGCTCGGCGTACGGTATGACCGCTGGGCCCCATACGGCGAGAAGTACAACCGCCTGGTGAACGTGGATCTGACGAGCTACGAGAACCAATTCCAGGTGATCACGCCTGGCGATTCCACGATGGAGAGCCTACCGGGCATTCTGCCCTCGATGCTCGACTCGTGGGCGCTGCGCGGGCTGACGTGGACGACAGCGAATTCGGCGGGGTTCCCGAGCAAGCTGATTCCGGCCGACAACAACAACTTCGGGCCGCGGCTCGGCGCCGCCTACCGCATCAACGACAAGCTCGTGGTGCGCGCAAGCTACGGCGAGTACTTCTGGACCATGCCTCTGTCGCAGATCCTGCAAACCTCGCGTACGAACCCGCCGCTCAACCTGCGCTACCAGAACGACGTTTCGACGCAGCAGGGCACGCAACCCTACTACGCGATCTCGACCGCGCCGGCAAACAACGACTACGTGCAGAACAACAGCGTGCCCACCGACGGCATCGTTCCCTTGAGCATCAACGCACAGCCGATGATGGCTTGGGACGTGCGCGACTGGAGCGACAACCGCATGCAGTCGTGGCACTTCACCGTCGAGCGCGCACTCGGCGGCAACACCGCGCTTCGTTTGAGCTACCTGGGCAACCATGGTCGCGACCTCGAACAGCGGTTCCAGGTCAACCCGCGTGAGTCGGAGTGGAACTACCAGGCGCGTACGGGCGAGATCCGTCCGGGCCGTCTGGACCTGATGCGCCCGAATCCGGATTGGAACTTCAGCGCGCTGAACCACACCGGCTACTCCAACAGCAACTCGCTGCAAGCGGAGATCGAGAGGCGCTACTCGAACGGCATCGCCTTCCAGTGGTTCTACACGTTCAGCCGCACGATGACTACGAGCGACGCCGGCGGATTCACCAGCGGCAACGGCTCGATCAATGCCACGGGTACGGCCAACTTCGATGTGCCGGCTGTATCGCAGTTGCTCGGCGAGCCAAACCTCAGCTACGACGAGCGCCTACGTCTGGGCTACGTCAACAGCGGCAGCGTTCCCGCGCACCGCACTAGCTGGAACGCGCTGATTGACCTCCCGTTTGGCAAGGGCAAAAAGTTCGGCCGCAACGCCTCGGGCGTGCTCAACGGCATCATCGGCGGATGGCAGCTCGCCACCATCGGCACCTGGACGAGCGGCTTCTGGCGTGGCGTAGGCTCGGGCTACCTGTTCGGCGATCCGACGCTGTCGGGCGCTCAGCAAATCGAGATGACCTTCGGCGGGCAGCGCCGGCGGCTCTTCTTCCGCGGCGACTTCGATCCGACGCTGGCAACCGACGTCGACTCCGCGGCTTTGCAGGGACTCGTACCGACTGACCGCTCGCAGCGCGTCGCTGCATCCGCTGGGCTCGGCCTTCAACAACCGGCTGCCGCAGCAGCTCGCCGATGGCTCGATCCGCGAGACGACGGTAACGGACAACGTGAGCTGGAATCAGCGGAACTTCTTCCGCGGACCGTCGTTCTTCAACACCGACATCTCGCTGTTCAAGAACTTCTACATGGGTGAGGGCATGAACCTGCGCTTCACAGCGGACTTCTTCAACGCCTTCAACACGCCGATGGATCTCGATCCGGATGGCACGACCGGCCTGCAGGATCTGAGCCAACAGCGCAACGATCCTCGCATCATCCAGTTCTCGCTGCGCTTCACCTGGTAGGCGAGGTCGCAGTTCGTACAACTTGGAAGGACTGGGGGGCCGGCAGATTGCGGCCCCCTTTTTCTTGGTTGCGATAATCAGACGAAGCGGAACGAGATGCGTATCCGAGCGGCGGCGATGGTCATGGTGGTTTGTTTGCGGCTGACCGCCGCGGAGCCGCCTGCGCTGCCGGAAGTCGATCTCGGCTCCGTTCAAGCTCCTTACCGCACACTCGTGGAGCAAGCGCTTGTGCAGGCGAATGCGCAGGCAAACGACGTAGCAGCGGTCGGCGAGCTCTGCGGCATCCTGCTGTCTGTCAACCAGCCGGAACATGCGGCGGCTTGCTACCGAAGGGCGCGCGCCCTGGAGCCGAGCGAGTTTCGCTGGGGCTACTACCAGGCCGTCGCGCTCGAAGGGCTGGGACGCCGCGCTGAGGCGGTCGAGGTTTTGCTCGAGATCAAGCCCGCCGCAGGGGCTACGCACCGTACTATGTGCGACTCGGCGACCTGTTGCGCGAGCAGGGCCGGACAGAGGAGTCCGCGGCCGAGCTAGAAGGTGCAGTCGAGATGCAGCCGGATCTGGCCTCGGCCTATTCGGCCCTCGGCAAACTACAGTCGGAGCAGGAACTCTGGGCCGATGCCATCGCCAGTCTGGAGAAGGCCGTCGCGCTGGATAAGAACTACGCCGCGGCGCGCTACGCGCTCGGCTTGGCCTACCGCAAGACGGGTGAAACCGAGAAGGCCAAGCTTGCCTTCGAGCGCTATCAGCGGCTCAAGCAAACCGAGCAACCCAGCTTCGACCCGCTGATGGACGCGATCTCGCGCTGCGCTCCGACTCGAACATGGACGACACGACAGCGCTGACGCCTGACCAGAAACGAGCGTTCGCGGAGGAGTTGGAGCGTTCGCTCGAAGTGCATCCCGAACTGCTCTCCGCTCACGTCAACTTGATTGCGCTGTATTTCCAGTTGGGCGACGCGGCCAAGGCGAAGCAGCATTACGACAAAGCGGTCTCAATTGACCCGAAGAATGCGGGCGCGCATTATAACTGGGGCAGCATCGAGATGACAAAGGGCAACTATGCGGCAGCCGAGAAAGCTTACGCGCTAGCCCTCGAATCGTACCCGCGGCACGTTGGGGCGCTGGTGCGCTCCGGACTGCTACTCGAGAAGAGAGGGCTGGGCGACGAAGCCGAACAGCGCTACCGCGCCGCGCTCGAAGCCAACCCGATGCAGCGGCAAGCGCACTACCTGCTCGCGCGTCGTCTGGTGGGCAAGGGCGACTTCACCGAGGCCGCCCAGCACCTCGAAGAGACTGTCCGCATCGAAGACGAGCTGACGCCGCGCTACTTGCGCGCACTGGCTTCGACCTACCTGCGCATGGGCCGACAGGGAGACGCGCGCGCAAGCCTGGAGCAAGCCGAGCGTCAGGCGCGTACGCTGGGACGCGAGGACATCGCGAGCGCGGTGCGGGCGGACATGGAGAGGCTGCCTCAGTGAGGGCTCGGCGATGAGGCTCGCTGTGCCACTGCTGGCTATGCGCCTGCGCGCCCGGCTTCGCCGAGGAAGTCTTTCGCGACGTTGCGCGCGAGAGCGGCATTGTATTCGACCACTTCATCGGAGCCACGGGCGACTACTATCTGCCGGAGATCATGAGCCCTGGGGCGGCGCTGTTCGACTACGACAACGACGGCGATCTCGACGTCTATCTTTTGCAGGGAGCAGTGCTCAATCCGAAGAAGACGCCGGCCGATTCGCTCTTCCCCGCCCCGAACAAGCCCGGCGCACGGCTGTTCCGCAACGACCTGATTCCCAGCGGCCGGCTCACGTTCCGCGACGTAACAGAGGAGTCCGGTGTCGGAAATCGAGGCTACGGAATGGGCGTCGCCGCGGGCGACTACGACAATGACGGCGACCTCGATCTGTTCGTCACCAACTTTGGCGCGGACGTGCTCTACCGCAACGATGGCGCCGGCAAGTTTGCCGACGTGACAGAACGAGCAGGCCTCGCCGGAGGCGGGTTCACGACCAGCGCGGCGTGGGTCGACTACGATCGTGACGGCGACCTGGACCTCTACGTCCCCTACTACAACGCGTTCTCGATCGAGGGCAACAAGCGCTGTCTCGCACCCTCGGGCGCGCGCGACTACTGCGGCCCGACGTCGTACTTCCCACTGCCGGACAAGCTCTACCGCAATGACGGCGAAGGCCGCTTCACCGACGTCAGCCGCGAAACCGGCGTGGCCTCGGCGGAGGCCGCCGGGCTGGGCGTGGCGGCGACGGACTTCAACCTCGACGGACGTGTCGACCTGTTTGTCGCGAACGACATGACGCCGAACTTCCTGTGGATCAATCAGGGCGACGGCACGCTCGAGGAGAACGGCCTGCTCTCCGGAATCGCTTACAACGAAGACGGCGAGGTCGAGGCGAGCATGGGCGTGGCAGTGGGCGACTACGACGGCGATGGCGACCCGGACGTCTTCCTTACCCACCTGCGCGACCAAACGAACACGCTCTACCGTAACGACGGCACGGCGCTGTTTGACGATGTTACGGTCCGATTTGGGCTCGATATCCCGAGCTTGGCCGCAACGGGCTTCGGCTCGTCCTGGATCGACTACGACAACGACGGGCGGCTCGACTTGTTCTCAGCCAATGGCTCGATCATGCAGTCCGGAAAGCACGTTGACGACCCGTTTCCCTATGGGGAGCGCAATCAGCTCTTTCGCAATGAGGGCGGCAGCTTCGTCGACGTCTCGGCCGAGTCCGGCAAGGAGTTCGAACGCGAAGAAACAAGCCGAGCGGCGGCGTTCGGAGACATCGACAACGACGGCGACCTAGACATCCTGCTCACCAACTGCAACGGCCCGGCGCGGCTGTTGTTGAACCAAGTTGGGCAAAAGCGACGCTCTCTGCGCGTGACCCTGCGCGGCGTGAGCTCGGACCGCTTTGCGCTCGGCGCTCGCGTGGCTGCCGAGCGCCCCAGCGAGAAGCCAGTGTGGCGGCACGTCTCGGTTGACGGCAGCTATTTGAGCTCTTCAGACAATCGCATCCTGTTTGGCCTTGGCGAGCGGCAGGCCCCACAATCGCTGCTCGTCGTTTGGCCGAATGGCGCCCACGAGCGCTTCGCCCTAGACGGCGATGCGCACGAAGTGGAGCTAACCCAAGGTAAAGGCACGAAGCCATGAATCACTTTTCCACGCTCTCCAGGCGATCCTTTCTGCTCACCGGAGCGGCGCTTTCCGCGCCCCTGCTGCGCGCCCAGCAGCAGACGGACTTCCTGACCGATCTGAGCAGCTATCAGGACATCAAGGACAAGCTGCCTGACTATCTGCGCGCTCTCGCGCACGAGAAGCTAGCCGAGCGCAAGCGCGTCATCGCGTCACTCAAGACGCCCGAGGACGTGGCGAAGCGCAAGGCGCTCGTCCGCTCGACGATCGAGGCTGCCATCGGAGGCTTCCCGGAAAAACACCACTCAATCCGAAAGTGGTCGGGACGATCCAGAAGGATGGCTACAAAATCGAGAAGATCATCTTCGAGAGCCAGCCTGGCTTCTTCGTTACAGCGAATCTCTACGTCCCCACACGCGGCGACGGCCCCTTTCCGGGCGTACTCTATCCGCTGGGGCACGAGCAGGGCGGCAAGAGCCACGATGCCTGGCAGCGGATGCTGATCACGCTGGCGCGAAACGGCTACGTGGCGATCGCTTGGGACCCGGCCGGGCAAGGCGAGCGTGCGCAAATCTACGACCCGGACTTCGATCAACGCAAACTGATCCGCTCGACCACCGAACACACGGTGCTGGGCGTCGAATGCCTGCTCGCCGGCGACAACTTCGCGCGATACACCATCTGGGACGGCATTCGCGCGCTCGATTACCTGCTCTCCCGGCCGGAGGTCGACACGTCACGCATCGCCTGCACGGGCAATTCCGGCGGCGGCACACATACGTCTTACATCAGCGCGCTCGAAGACCGTATCCATGTCGCTGCGCCGTCGTGCTACCTCACCGGCTGGGGCAAGCTGGTCGAAACGATCGGGCCCCAGGACGCCGAGCAGGTCTTGCTGCCCTGGATCGCCGCCGGGCTCGACCATGGCGACTTTCCGCTCGCCTTTGCGCCCAGACCATTCTTGATGCTGACAGCGATTCGCGACTTCTTTTCGATCGTCGGAGCGCGCGAAGTGTTCGCCGAAGCCAAGCAGGTTTATGGCATCTTCGGCGCGGAGGACAAGATCGACAAAGCGGAGGTGGACCGCGGCCACGGCTATCACCAACCCAACCGCATACGCGCCTATGAATGGTTCGCCAAGTGGCTCAAGAAAGAACTCTACAAGGACGGCGAGCCCGACGTCGAAGTGCTCGAGTTCGAGGACTTGGCCTGCACGCCCACCGGCCGCGTGGCGAATTCGATCGGCGGTGAGACGGTCTTCACGCTGAACAAGAAGCGCGTGGATAGCTTCGACCCGAAACTGCCAGAGGTGACCGGCAAGAGCGACCTGGGCGCCTTCCAGAAAGAAGTGCGCGATCGAGCCGCTCGCCTCAGCGGGTTCGACCAGGAAAAGCGGACCGTTTCTTCCGAAACCTACGGCGACATCGCGCGCCAGGGCTACCGCGTTGAGAAGTTGCTGCTGCGCGGCCAGCCGGAGATCCCGATTCCCGCGCTCTTCTTCTCGCCGCACACGCGTTCGCGCAAGCCGGCCGTGCTCTACCTGCATGGGCGGGGCAAGTCCGCCGAGGCGGCCCCCGGCGGCGAGATCGAGTGGTTCGTCAAGCAGGGGCTGGCCGTGCTCGCGCTCGATCCGCGCGGCATGGGCGAGACCGACCGCGTCGACGACCGCAACGGCTCGGACTTCCCGCGCTACTTCGGCGACTACGAGTCGGCCATGACGAGCTTTCTATTGGCGAAGAGCCTGGTGGGCATGCGCGCGTCGGACATCCTCGCAGGCGTGGATTGGCTCAGCGCGCGCGGCGAGGTGCTACCCAACCGCATCGCGATTGTGGGCAAGGGCAAGGCGGCCGTCCCGGCGCTCTACGCCGCGGCGTTCGATGAACGGATCGCGGCGGCTGCGTTTGAGGATATGCTCGCGTCGTATCGAACCGTGACGGACAACCGCATCAACCGCGACGTGCTCGAGAACGTCGTCGTCGGCGCACTACGCGAGTACGACCTGCCGGACCTGGCTGCGGCGATCGCGCCGCGTCCGGTGCGGCTGATCAACCCCGTCGACCAACTCGGCGTGCGGCTATGGCCCGAGAAGGCCGCACAGGCCTACGAGCAGGCCGCCAGCGTCCATGCAACCGCCGGCGGCAAGCTGCAAGTGCTGCGTCGCAAGACCGAAGCCGGCCCGGAGACCGTCTATGCCGATCTCATTTAAGACCGCCCTGTGCGCAGTCTTGTTGGCGCTTCCTCTAGCGGCGCAGGGCGTACGCGGGCCGCTCGTCACGAACGACGCGTGGCCGCGCGCGACCACCATCGACGACTGGGTCGCCGACGTCATGCGCATCGAAGGCGTGGAGAAGGCCACGGAAACCGAGCAAGCCAAAGCGCTGTTCCAATGGGTGCGCCTGTTCAACCGCATGGCCACTGGCGGCATGATCCAAGCCTTTGAGGGCAAGCACGGCGCTGAAGACTACGTGCTCGACATCCACAAGACGCTGTTTGTCTACGGCTGGGGCTACTGCGACACCACCAGCCGCATCGCCGAGGCTGCCTGGGCGCGATACAAACACAACCCCGGCGCGGCGCAACGGGTGATCACCCAGCACGAGGACGGCGGCTACCACACCATGTATCGCCTGAACCTCGACGGTCGTTGGGGTGCGTTCGATCCGCGCTATGGCTACTACTTGATCGACCATGACGCGCCGGACGCACGCATCCTCGATTGGGCCGAGATCGGAGTCGACGAGAACATTCGCAAGAACCAGACTTACCGCAACCGAAGCAAGCCGTTCTTCGAGTACTTCGGCGCGGAATGGGAGCGTGCGTTCCTCATCAACGAGTGCTTCTACCAGTCTCAGGCCGCGTGGGAGGCCGCCGGCAGCCCGGTCGAATGCGTCTTCGCGGACCCCAAATACGACCCAAATGTCCGCTTTCACGACATGGACTTCGCGCTTCTGCCCGGAATGACGGTTGAGCGCTTCTGGGACAACTCCGAGCGCAAGTTCTACCGCCCGACGAGCAAGCGCGCCCAGCGGGAAGAGGCCTTTCTGCCCGAGGGGCGCTTCTATCGCGTCACGGAGCAAATGCTCGACCGTAATTGACCCAAGCACGATCCGAACTTCGCCAAAGCAGAGCCCTACCTAGAGCGCGTGCCAGCGGATCAAGGCTACAACGAGGACGTCCGCGGAGGTCTGTCGATCGGGCAGGCCTGGGGCCGCATCACCTATCAGCCGGAGGGCAAAATGCAATGGCCGCTCACGATCGAGTCGCCCTATGTGCTCGTCGACGGCATGGTCGAGGGCAGGCTGAGCGAAGGCGCGCGGCTCGAGATGCGCACCTTGCAGGCCAAAGCGCTCAACCCGGATCAGGCTGACGTGTGGTCCGAGTGGTCCGCAATCGCCGAGACGCCGGGTCCGTTTCAGGCGGGCATTGGAGCGGAAAGCCTCAATCGCGGCATCCACGGAGTCTACCGCTTCGAGTTGCGCATTGTGGGCGGCGGCACAGACGCAGTGCGCAATCTGCGCATTCAGGCGGACTTCGAGAACGGCGTCATGTCGATCCCACGCTTGGTGGAGGGCCGCAACGTTCTGCGCATGCGGGTTGACGACGCCTCGGCGCTCTCTAGGCCTCTGCGCCTGCGTTACGACTACCGCGCCGGCGGAGCGGAGGCTTCGAAAGAGATCGCATTCCGGCCGGAGGATTTTAGCGACGGCGTAGCGACCAAGATCGTCGACACCGTGGGATTGGAGCGTTGCAACCGAGTCACTGTGGAATACCGCTAGCCGCTAGGGCTTGCGCACGTATACCTTGTAACCATCCAACTCGAAGCCGACTTCGTATTCCGCGAGCCGCTCCTGAATGCGCGCCATCGCTTCGGGCCGCCGAGTCTTCCAGCCGTCGTAGAGGCCCTGATAGAACTGCTCGACGATGATGAAATCGGGGCGGCGGCCGGTGTCGACGCCCAGGTATGCGTCGTCTTGAAAGCGGGGATCAAAATCGAAGGCGAAGAGGAAACCGGAAGTGCCGTTCACATTCGAGTCCGGCGTCATGTGAGTCTTCACATACTCGACTACCTTCTCCTGATCTTCAATGTAAGAGCGAGTACGCGCCTTGAGAAAGACGCCGGCAATCTCGATGCAAATGAGCCCCGCAACCGCAGCCGTAGCGGCGGTTCGCCACAGGCGACCCCGCTCAGAGAGCCACACCAGAAACACCGCCGCCACTGCAATATAAGCGGGGACGATGTGGATCAAGTAGTAAGTGAGCTTTTGATTGAACACACACATCCCGGCGAAATAGAGCCCGAGTTGCAGCAGGAGCAGCCGGACCGCTGAGATCCGCCGTAGCTCCGGAACGGCCAAGCATCCAGCCACGCTTCCCCACATCAGCAACAGACTCAAAGCCTTGATGCGGTTCATGCCGCCAGTGACGAATCCATAGGCAGTCAGGTAGCGAACGCTGAGCTCATTCCAAAGGATGCGCAATGGATTCAGCGTGTCCGGCCAACGGTCTTGACTGCCGTTCACGGACATCTGGTCAACGAAAGCTTGCGAGTCCTGCGCGATATAGGCGTACCAGACGAGCGCGAGGGCCAAGTATGGCGCTCCTGCGGCTGCGACATCCCGAAAGTGCAAGCGACGCAGGTCGAACCAAGCAATCAGCGCCATCAGCGCCACAAAGTGGAAGATGCCATTGGGGTGGGTGAGCCCGCTCATCGCCACGAGCAGGTTGGACGCAGCCAAAGCAAGTGGCAGATTACGCTCTCTCAGCCAGGCGTATGCGGCAAGTCCACTCACGCCCAGCGCGGCGCACATCGTTTCCGGCCGCGCGTAGATTGCCGTATCGATCGCCATGTAGTTGCCGGCGAGGAGAATTGCGCCGACGAGCGGGACCGCTCCGCGTGGGAATAGGCTGCGCAAGTAGACATACAACGCGCCCACGAGCACCGGCAGCCAGGCGATCGAGAAGAGACGAATGCTGGCAAGGGTGGCAGGAAAAATAACGAGCCAGAGAGCCTGCCCGACGAGAAACCCGGGCATGATCCAGTAGGTGTGCTCGTCGATGCGAGTGAGCGCCAAGCCGTTTCCGGCGGGATGGTACACGGTGGTACCCATGTAGCCGTGGTACGCCATGTTGTAGGCGGCGCTCGAGAACCAACCCTCGTCAGGCCAGGGTGGCCGGTTCAATGCGCCGTAGTAGGCGGCGACAAGCGCAATCGGCAAAAGGATGCCGAGCACAATCCAGAGACGGCGGTAAGATGCGGCCGGCATTGAGCGGATTTCCAGAGATTACGCGACGCACCGAACGTTGGAGGCGGACCGAAGGCGACTCACGAGTTGGCGACTGGTTGAGGAAGTCGCTCGCGCGCCGCTCGTACGAGCTCATCCTGAGGCTTGCTCTCGTTGGATTCATCAGCCCGTTCGGCTTTGGCGTTGTCCGCGGCGCTCTCACCCCTTCGGCGTCGCTCGGCCTCCGCGCCATTGAGCAGATGCGAAAGGGAAACCGCCAGACCGGCCACGACAGGCATGAAGGGGCCGTAGGCGATACTCAGCGTCGCGCCGGCGATCAAGTACACGAGGATGGAAGACTTTAGCGCCAGCGCAAGTGTCTTGAGCTCTCTCGAGAACGGGAACAGCCTCGGATCGCTTCGATCGATGCGCGTAAAGACCTTCCAACTCCACACCAAAATCATCCCGAACAAGACAAAGCCGACTAGGCCTATCTCGCTCGAGATCTGCGTGTACATATTGTGCGAGCCTTTCCAATAGCCGCGCCGACGCCCGTCCGCAACCGCCAACTCATTCTCCGCCACCACGAACATGCCGGGCCCCACCCCCAGCAGAGGGTTCTCCAGAGTCACGATCAGGCTGCGTTTCAGCAAATCCAGTCGCATGTTGGCGGACTCGGCCGCGGACGACGCAGTAAGCTCATCTTCCGCTGAGACGTCGTTCTCGAGGGGGTCGGCCTGGCTTTGGGCGGAGAACATAGTGGAGTAGCGCACGATCAGTTCGCGAGGAACTACCGCGATAGCGATCGGCACAAGCAGAGCGCCGGCGACCACCATGCGAATCCGGTTCCCTGCCGAGACTCGCCAGAACAAGTAAAGCGCGACAACGGCGATCACGATGATACCCGCGCGCGAACCGGTTCGCACCAGCACCGGCAAGGCGATCACGACCCCGGCCAGAAACAGGATCCGCTGCCAAGCGCGCGCTCGTTTGTCGAAGACGACCCAAAGCGACAGCGGCAGACCGAACAGAATGAGAAAGGCGAGATCATTCGGGTTTCCGTAAGTCAGGTCAACCGAGCTACGGCCAGCCAAGTCCTCGCCAACGAAGAAGGCCGCCACCGCGCAGGTGGAGCATCCCGCCGCGATGGCAAGGACGACCGATCGCACTTTCTTAAACGTTCGAACGAAGGCCACCACAAAGAAAAATGTGACGAGCGACTTGAGCCAGTGCTCAACGAAATAGGAATAAGCGCCACCCGGCCAAACACTCACGCCGACGCTCAACATCATCCAAAACGTGATGAAGATGATGTAGTGGCCGACCTTGGTGGTGAGCGGAGCAAGGATGCGGCCCGTAGAGAGGAGAGCTAATACGCCCGCCGCAGCCAGTATGGCGGCGATTCGAAGCTCGGGCGGAACCAACAGGTCGTGGATACGGCCGAAACGCAGATAGATGTCCAGCAGCGTTACGATGTAGCCGAAGCTGACCATGGTCTCCGAGGGCGCGGATTTTCCGCAGCGTCGCCGCTGAGCCTACGCGGTTTAGCGTACCACGACCCAGCGCGGATTCGACCGGAAACGGCCTCTAGACGAAGCCTTGATCGTGCGGCAGCTTACCTGCCAAAGAAGGGAGGGAGTGGTACGCCCGGCAGGATTCGAACCTGCGACCTCTTGCTCCGGAGGCAAGCGCTCTATCCAGCTGAGCTACGGGCGCATTGGCCAGATTTCATTCTCGCTTTACCTGGACTAAAGGTCAACTCAAGCGGTCGACCAGCGGCTTGTCCCCACCAACGTCGGTCAGACGGTAGTCGCGGCCCTGGAAGAAATAGGTCAACTGTTTGTGGTCGATGCCCATCAGCCCCAAGATGGTCGCGTGCAGGTCGTGCACGTGTACCTTATCTTCGACCGCACGCAACCCGATCTCGTCGGTCGCGCCTACGACTTGGCCGCCGCGCACGCCGCCGCCGGCCAGCCACACGGTGAACCCGTAAGGGTTGTGGTCGCGTCCGTTGCGATTGCCTGAACCGCTCTCGGCGCCGTCGGTAAACGGAGTCCGCCCAAAGTCGCCGCCCCAGACCACGAGCGTGCTGTCGAGCAACCCGCGGCTCTCGAGGTCCGCCAACAGGCCGGCGATCGGCTTATCCACCGAACGCGCCATGGTCTCGTGGTTCTGGTTGATCTCGTTATGGGCGTCCCAGCCGACGCTGCCGCCCACGCGGCCCCCGGAATAGATCTGTACGAAGCGTACGCCACGCTCGACCATCCGCCGCGCCCGCAGGCACTGTACGCCGAAGCCGCGGGTATCCGCCTCGTCGAGCCCGTAGAGCCGCTTGGTCGCTTCCGTCTCACCATCGAGCTCGGCCAACTCCGGCACCGAAGTCTGCATGCGGAACGCCAGCTCGTAGGAGGCGATGCGGGCGGCGAGCTCGGAGTCGTCGCTGCGCGCGGCCAAGTGGCGCTGGTTGAGCTCGCCCAGCGAATCGAGCAAGCGCCTTTGCTCGGCCTGGCTGAGCATGTCCGTCCGCTCGACGTTCAGGATCGGCGGCCCATCAGCCCGCAGCACCGTGCCTTGGTACTCAGCCGGAAGAAAGCCCGCGCCGTAGGCCGGTGAGCCCGCCTTGATCGGCCCGTCGAGCATCACCAGGAACGACGGCAGGTTCTCGTTCTCCGTCCCCAGCCCGTAGGTCACCCACGAGCCCACGCTCGGGCGCCCCACGCGCGGCCAGCCGGTATTCATCCAGTTCTGCCCCGTCACGTGGGTGAAGCCGTCGTGGTAGAGCGAGCGGATTACGGCCAGACGGTCCGCGTGCGCGCCGACGTGCTCGAACAAGTCCGAGACTTCCACGCCGGACTGCCCGCGTTTGGTGAACTTGCGCGGCGAGCCCAGCAGCGGGACTTGGTCCATCTTGGTGAACTGGAAATCCGCCTTGCCGAAGCTCGCGGGAGCCGGCTTGCCGTCGAGCTCGTTGAGCAGCGGCTTCGGATCGAACGTGTCCATGTGGCTCGCGCCGCCGTGCATGAACAAGAAGATGACGCTCTTGGCTTTGGCCTCTGGACGCGGCGCAGCGCCGGCCTCGCCGCTCATCAGCCCGGTGGCCGCGAGCATGCCGAAGCCCAGGCCGGCCTTCTCCAGGAACTCGCGTCGCGAGCGAAGCCGGGCGTCGCGCCCGCAGAATTGGGCCGTCACGTCAGTCGACATACAAAAACTCGTTCAAGTTGAAAACCAGCAAGGCAAGCTCGGGCAACGCGTCCGCCGGGTTGGCGCGGCCGGCGAAAAGCCGCTCGGCGACCGCCGTTTCGGTTGCATCGGGCGCCCGCGCCAGCGCAAGCCGCCAAGCTTCGCGAATCCACGCGTCGGGCCCGTCCCCGGACTCGCGCAAACGATCGCCCAGCTTCTTGGATTGCTCGGTCATGAAGGCGCTGTTGAGCATGGCCAAGGCCTGGGGCGCGACCGTAGTCACGTCGCGGCGCGCACAGCTTTGCGCCGAGTCCGGTTCGTCGAAGGTCGTCAGCATGGGCATGGGGAACGAGCGCTTCACATAGAGGTAAACGCTGCGGCGGCCGTGCTCGCGCTCGTCGAGCGCCACCGGCCACTGGTCTAGCGACCACATGCCCTGCATCTCGTCCGCGCTCAGCGGCGGAATCACCGGACGCCCGCCCATTTTCAGGTTCAGATCGCCCGCCACGGCCAAGACGCTGTCGCGCATCGCCTCGGCCTCCATACGCCGCCGGTTCATGCGCCACAGGTAGCGATTGTTCGCGTCGATCGCGGCATTGGCCTCGTCGGGACCGCTCTGGCGCTGGTAGGCCTGTGACGTCATGATCAGCCGATGGAGGCGCTTGACGGTCCAGCCGTTCTCGCGGAAGTCCACCGCCAGCCAGTCGAGCAGCTCCGGATGGGTCGGCGGGTCGCCCTGTTTGCCGAAATCGTTCGGCGTCGCAACTAGCCCGCGTCCGAAATGCCCTTGCCAGATCCGGTTGACCATGGCGCGCGCCAGCAGCGGATGGTCCGGCGCGGTCAGCCACTCCGCCAAGGCCTTCCGCCGGCCGAGGATCACGTGTTCGCTGTCGTCCTCGGGCGTCGCGGGCTTCTCCACGCCGCCGGTCAACGCTTTGGGGAAGCCCGGGCGCACGATGTCGCCCGTCGAGCGGAAGTCGCCGCGCGAGGTCATGTGGACCGGATAGTCCACCGCTGCGCGTCCGAGCACGGTCGCCGTCGCCTTTTCAAAGTTCGCACCCAGCGCCGCCACACCCAGCTCGCGGATTAAACCGTCGCGCTCTTCGCGCTCATCCGGTGTGTAGGAGAGATCGACCTCCTTGCCGGTGGCGTTCTCCTTGAGTCCCGCCTCAGTCAGCGCAGCCTCGAGCGGCGCGGCCAACATCTGCTCCTGCGGACTGCGCTTGTCGGTCGGTTTGTGCGAGGCAGCAACCTCTTCGGGAGAGAAGCGCGCTTCGATCGATTCGACCAGCCGCTTGCGCGCCCCGGCGTCGATGCGCCGCACCGCCGCTTTGAGCTCGGCTACGCGCAGCAGCTTGGGGTAACCCGAATAGAACCCGAGCTGGTTCATCTGGTGGGCCACCGGCTCCTCGTGCGGCTCGCTGCCGGCGAAGACCGCCATCAAGCGGTGGTAGTCGCGTTGCGTGAGCGGGTCGAACTTGTGGTCGTGGCAGCGCGCACAACCGACAGATAGGCCCAGGAAAGCGAATCCGGTCGTGTCGACCACATCGGTGAGCCACTCGTAGCGCAGCTGCCGGCCATCGAGCGCGGCTTCGTGGTAGATCGGCCCGATGGTGTAAAGGCCCGTTCCGATGCGCGCCTCCAGGTGCTCGAGCTTCTCCTTTGGGATGTCGTAACTGCCGCGCGCTTCCAGATCGTCCGGCCAAAGCTCGTCGCCCGCGATCTGCTCGCGTACGAAGCGGTCGTAGGGCTTGTCGTCGTTGAACGACTCGATCACGTAATCGCGGTAGCGCCAGGCATTGGGGAAGTAGATGTCGGTCTCGAAGCCGCCGGTGTCGGCATAGCGCACCACATCGAGCCAATGGCGGCCCCAGCGCTCGCCGTAGCGCGGCGAGGCGAGCAGCTCGTCAATCAGCTTGGGCCAGGCGTCGGGCGAATCATCGTGGACGAATGCCTCGACCGCCTCTGGGCTCGGCGGCAGGCCGTGCAGGTCGAAGTAGGCGCGGCGGATGAGCGTGCGTTTGTCGGCGCGAGGCAAAGGCTTCAGGCCTTTGTCGGAGAGCGTCTGGTCGACGAAAGCGTCGACGGGGTTCTTGGTCGCATCTGGAAGCGTCGCCTTCACCGGCGGCTGGAACGACCACCACTGTGCGTTTCCCGCGCCCGGTTCGGGCCATGACGCGCCTTGCTGGACCCAAGTGCGCAATGTCTCGACCTCTTCGGGCGAGAGCGCGTCGCGGCCCATCGGCATCTTCAGCTCGTGTTTGCCATCAACGGCCTGGATCAGCAGGCTCGCATCCGGTTTCCCGGGCTCGATGGCGGCGCCGCGCTTGCCTCCCGCGAGTAGCGCCTGTCGTGTGCTCACGTCCAGGCCGGACATGCCGCCCTCGCCGTGGCAGGCCGCACAACGACGCTCTAAGATCCCGATCGCCGCCGACGGGTCGGTCGCCGCCGACGCAACAGCCAAGCCCAGGCAAGCCAGCCCGGCTAGGCGAAATAGTCTTGATTGCATAGCGCTCAACGTTGAGGGCCCGGGTGTGATGTTACCGCTATCACTCTCCAGTTTCAACTCCCCAAACAGGCGAAAGCCCTACGCCGAGTATGATGGTAGATCGCATGGAACAGGCCCCCGTCATTGTGCTGGGAGCCGGCCCCGCCGGCCTGACCGCCGCCTATGAGCTTTCCAAGGCGGGCGTCGAGTCCATCGTGCTCGAGCGCGACGACGTCGTCGGCGGCATCGCGCGCACGGTCGAATATAAGGGCTACCGGTTCGACATCGGCGGGCACCGTTTCTTCACCAAGGTCAAACCCGTCGAAGACCTCTGGCACGAGCTTCTCGGCGACGAGATGATCCGCCGCCCGCGCATGTCGCGCATCTTCTACAAGGGCTCGTTCTTCGCATACCCCCTCAAGCCTCTGAACGCACTGCGCGGCCTCGGGCTGTGGGAGACCATGCGCTGCGGGTTCAGCTACGTCAAGGCCCGCATCGCTCCGGTGCGTCCCGAGGACAACTTCAGCGCCTGGGTCTCCAACCGCTTCGGCCGCCGCCTGTTCGAGATCTTCTTCAAGACCTACACGGAGAAGGTTTGGGGTATACCCTGCGATGAAATCCAGGCCGAGTGGGCCGCCCAGCGCATCAAGGGCCTCTCGCTGCTCACCGCGGTCAAGAACGCTCTCTTCGGCGAGCGCGCAGCGAACCGCGGCGAGGTCATCAAGACTCTGATCGACGAGTTCGAATACCCTCGCCTGGGCCCCGGGATGATGTGGGAGCGCGCCCGCGACCTGATCGAAAAGGCCGGCTCCCGCGTCGTCATGCAGGCGCCGGTCGAGCGCGTGGAGTGGACCGTCGACGGCATTCGCGCGGTTTACGCCGCGGGACGCCGCTACGAAGGGGACGCCTTCGTCTCCAGCATCGCGCTGCGCGACTTGGTCGAGGCCATGGATCCGCCGCCGCCGGCTGAAGTGCTCGCAGCGGCGCGAAAATTGCGCTATCGCGACTTCCTAACCGTCGCGCTCATCGTCGATGCGCCGAATCTGTTCCCCGACACCTGGATCTACATTCACGAGCCCCACGTGAAGCTCGGCCGTGTGCAGAATTTTAAGAACTGGAGCCCAGACATGACGCCGGACCCGAGCAAGACCTGCCTCGGGCTCGAATACTTTTGCTTCGAGGGCGACCAGTTGTGGAACGCCCCCGACGACGAGCTGATCGCTCTGGGCAAACGCGAAATCGAAACACTCGGGCTCACTGACGGCGCGCCCATTCTCGACGGGTCGGTCGTCCGGATGCCGAAAGCCTACCCGGTCTACGACAGCCATTACCCGGCGGCCCTGCGCACGGTGCGCGGGTTCCTCGATACCCTGCCCAACCTGCAGCTCACCGGCCGCAACGGCATGCACCGCTACAACAACCAAGATCATTCGATGCTCACGGCCATGCTCGCCGTGCGCAACCTGCTGGGCGCGCGACACGATCTCTGGCAAGTCAACGTCGACCAGGAATACCACGAGGAAGGCCGCGAAGTGACTCTCGAAGACCTGCGCGCCGCCGAAGGAACGCAGCCGCTCGTCCCCAACCGTATTGACCGCTGACTGAGCGGCGCCTCGCGCGTCCGTGCGAAAACCCGTGGCGACACCCCCAGGCGCGACGCTGCGAACGTGGCCGCCGACGCCAGAATAGTTGCACGTTCACACAAACTCCCACAAATGCGGGAGGAGCCGGAGCACCCTATCCCCTCACATCTCGGGCAATCGACTCTGTCCGCCAGCGCCCTATATAACGCGGCCCGACCATCCGATAGGCCTCTCGACGGATGCTTGTGGGCAATATGGGAATCAATGTACTGATCGTCGATGACTCCTCGGTGATGCGAAAGATCATCGAACGAAGTCTACGCCAGGCCTCAAAAGACCCAATCGACAGTGTGATCGAAGCCGGAGACGGCGGCGAAGCTATCGAAAAGCTCAATGGATCGCCTGTTCAGGTCGTTTTCTCAGACATCAACATGCCAAATGTGAACGGCCTCGATTTTCTGCGGAAGCTCAAGAAAACGCCCCACGCGCAAACTCCGGTCATCATGGTAACCACCGAGGGCGGCGAAAAAACCGTGCTCGAGGCCATCGAGCTCGGCGCGAAAGGCTTCATCAAAAAGCCCTTCACCCCAGCTCAGATGGAATCCGCTCTAGCGAAAGCGCTCCAAGGCTAAGCACAGTCATGATCGCCGAATCCAAGCTCGACTCCGCCGCGCTGGCCGCCGCCGCGAAATCCTCCGCCGAAAGCGAGTTTTCGATGATGCTTGCGATGGAGATCACTCCGCTCAAACGCTGGAAATCTGTTCCTGCGTTCGGGCTTTGTAGAAATCGCGTCACAGTTTGAGCCACAGCGCCATCTACTCGATGAAATGAAACCAACTGGGGCGCTTTCGATTTGTTCGACGACGTTACTGCTGCTCAGCGCGGCGATTGGCTGTCGCGCCGAGCCCGCCGCGCTAGTCGTCGGCCCATCTGAGCCCCGCGTGCGGACGGATTTGCAGGATCCAGGCCTCGCCGAAGTCGCGGATCTGCTTTCAGAGATGACAAATGAAGTTCGCAAGGAACGAGGGCTCGCGCCCGTCGAAGCGCATCCAGGCCTAGCCGAAGCTGCGCGTCGACATAGCGCGGAAATGGCAACCTACGGTTACCTAAACCATCGAGCGCTCGATGGAGCTACCCTGCGCGAGCGGGCGCCCACTGACTTCCGGCTGAGCATTGTCGCCGAGAATCTCTTTGGAGATGCGCTACCGGAGTTGGACTCACTTACTTTGGCCAAACGCATTTTCGAAGGCTGGATGGCGAACGACGAGAATCGCGCCAACATCGAGGCCGCGCAAGCCGCCTACTTCGGCGTCGCCGTCGCGGTTGCGGGCGACGAGCTGCGCGCCGTACAGATCATCGCCGCCGCACCGTAACCCACTCGTCTCGCAAAGCGCGGACCTGAACAACCGAAAGGCGATATTTTACCGAAGTGGTACAACGGTCCTGTGCCGCAATCCCTCCTAAAATCCGTTTTACTTGCCGTCCTGCTATGCGGCGCCGCTTGGACACAGACCGTGCCAACCATCAATCAGGGCGGCGTGGTAGAGGCTGCGCAATTCCAGCCGATGGTGGCCCCAGGCTCGATCGCCTCGCTCTTCGGGCAATACCTCGCCGGAGGCACATTTCAAGCCGATACGATTCCGCTTCCCACCGAGCTTGGCAGCGTTCAAGTGACCGTCGATGGCGTACTAGCGCCGCTGTTCTACGTTTCAAACGGACAAATCAATTTCCAAATTCCTTTCGAGACCGCGCCCGGTACGGCGAATGTCATCGTCAATCGCAACGGCGTCGTCGGCCCGGCCGAGCCTGTGCAGGTGAAGGATTACACTCCGGCGGCGTTTCGCAGCAGCGGCCTTGGAATCGTGGTCGACAACGCCACAGGCAGCTTGATCAACGCCGGGAATCCGGCGACGGCCGGCCAGATCATACGCGTGTACATGAACGGCTTCGGGGACCTCGACCATCCCCCCGCGACCGGAGCGGCGAGTGCGTCCGATCCGCTGGCGCGCACGATCGTCGTACCACAGGTCTCGCTGGGCGATCAGCCCGTGACGGTCTACTACGCCGGCATGACGCCCGGGCTGGTCGGGCTGGGCCAGATCGACATGGGCTTGCCGGAGGAGCTGCCGGCGAGCTTGCGCGCGTCCCTGCCCCTGACGATTGATTTCGGCGGCGGCGTGATCGACGAAGAAGAGCTCTTCGTCACGCTCCCCGAGCCGATCTCCCCCGACGTAGGCATCGAGATCAGCGGAGTCTCGCCCGAGTCCGCCCTGCCGGGGGACCCGATCGAAGGTTCGTACACGATCCAGAACCTCACCGGCTACACCGGTCCGGCAAACCTCTCCTTCTACCTGCGGCTCGCCAATTCGTACGCCTCCATCGGAAGAACGACCTTGGAGCTCTCGGGCGTCGACCTCTCGCAGTCCGCCGAGGTCACTGTGAACTCCTCGCTCTCGGCAGGCAACTACTCGCTCGGTGCGCAGGTGACCGTGGAAGGCGACCTGAACCGCGCCAACGACAGTTTTCGAGATCCCGTTGGTGGTGGAATCCACGGGAGGCCAACCGGGCGATCTCGGAGTCGAAATCACCGACGTTTCGCCGCTCCAAATCACGCCGGGCGGCACGCTCACCTTCCGCTACAAGCTGCTCAACCTCAGCGGCTACACGGGCGAGGCCCAAATCACATTCCAACTCGCGACCTCGAGCGGCGGGAGCCACTTGCTCACCGAAACGGTCACGGTCGGCGGTCCAGAAACCGACATCGTTCGCGAGAGTCGCCACGCCGGAAGACCTGGCCCCTGGCTCGTACAGTCCAATCGTGCGCGTGAAGATCGACAACGACACCGATCTGACGAACAACCTCAAGGTTTTCGGAGAGAAGATCACCGTCACCGCCGCGTCGTCGCTGACTTCGGAGACGCCTCCCGGCGACGCGCCTCCGTTTGGCGATTTGACCGAGGGCAACCTGAGCCAATGGTCGCTCGAAGCCTATCGCGGCGACTTGGCCGTCAACCCAGGGGTGCGGTTGGGCCAGAAGGCGGCTGCGTCCGGCGCCTCGTTCCTCACCGGCGTCGCTCCAACAGCCGACCGCCTGGTACTGCGCTATCCGCGTCCCGCCGCACTCGCGGTGAACTGGGATCTCTCAAACCGCGCCGCGTTGGAGCTCTGGGCAAGTCTAGGCGCGAACGACGCGCTACGCGAAGGCGCTCCGCAGCTGGTGCTGCGCTCCGACCAAGGCAGCCGCACGCTAAGGCTTGCGGCGCCGCGAGCCCTCGATGCGCGCCTGTTCCAGCGATTCCGCATCCCGCTCACGGGCGACGCAGAGTGGACGGTAAGCGACCAAGGCGCGTTCGACGTGCGGCGCGTGACAGCGATCGAGCTCGATTTTCGCTTCGAGCGCCCGGGGCAGGTCGAGGTCAACGTCGACGGCGTCGAGCTTACGCAGTAGACGGAGTAAGCCCGGCCGCCTGTTCGTGAAAGCCGTTGCAACGCGGTCCCACGAGAACCGCTCGCGGACCAGCGCGGCGGCAGCTTGCGCCTGAGCCTCGCGGGCCACCGCCGAACGCAGCAGCTCGACGCAGTGGCGCGCCAGCTCGTCCGGCGTGTCCCCAATGCGGATCTCGTCGGGCGAACGCGCGTCAAGCCCTTCGGCCCCAATCGTCGTGCTCACCACCGGACACTCGGCGGCCATCGCTTCATAGATCTTCAAGCGCGTACCGCCGCCGATGCGCAACGGCACGATCGAGACCTTCGAGGCCCACAGATAGGGCCGGATGTCGGCCACCGTTCCCGTCACGGTAACGCCCGGATGTTGGCGCGCCAGCTCGCGCACCGCTGGCGCGGGCCGGCGCCCGACGAGCGCGACAGTCACCGAGGGCAGGCTCCGCCGGATGACCGGCAACACCTGCTCGACGAAGAACGTCGCCGCGTCGATGTTTGCCAGCCAATCCATCGAACCAACGAAGATGAGGTCCCACCTCGCTTCGGTCGGCTGTGGATTGAAGTAGTCTGCGTCGACGCCGGTCGGAATCGCCGCCGGGCGCGGGATGCCGAACATCTGGCTGCATCGTCGCGGCGTCTTCCCGTGAGACCGCCACGACAGCCGATGCTTTGCGGCAGACCTCGCGCTCGAACCGCTCCGTAAATGCCGCTTGGCTCTGGAAGAAAGCCCGCCGCACCGGGTTGGCCGCATGCTCGACTTGGCGACGCCAAATCATCGTCTCCACGTTGTGTTGGAATACAACGCAGTCTTCGATGCAGTCGATGTTGACGGCCGGATACGGAAAGTCGCAGATGATGCGGTCGAATTTTTCTCTTTGAATCAACCGTTCTACCAAGGAGCGCATGTGGGCTGAACGGTGGCGGTAGGCGGAAAAAGGAAACCGCGCGGCCGCGGCGGCGCCGAACTCGCGAAAGAAACGGGTGGAATAGCGCCGGGATCGGCAAGTGCGCTACGGGGTGCGCGGCCGTCGAATATTCCGCGGCGCGGCGAGGTCCTTCAATCTCTCCTGGAGACGTAAGCCCCACATAGTGCACGACATGCCTGCGATGCAGGCGCTTCAGCATCTCGAGCGTGCGAATCCGCCCGCCGTGGGTCGCAGGATGCAAAAATCCGTCTTGATCCACAGGATCTTCATCGCGGGCACACAGGATTAATTGTCCCATCGCCCCGGCGAGCCGCTAACGGTAGAACGGCGCGAAGTCGATCCAGCGCGGGCCCCAATGCGGCTGCGGTTTGCCGTGCTCGAGTGCGCCGAGGTCCGGCGCGCTGCCGTTGTAGCCGTCGTTGACGGTGGGGAGTGCAACGCCTGCGTCGACGGCCTTGGAGCCGGCCTTGAGCTGAAAATTCAGATCCATCGCGTGGTAGACGCGATAACGGTTCGACAAGTCGGGCGGTGCAAGGTCTTCGAATGCGTCGAAGTCGAGCTCGAGGCCATGCTGCTCCTGGCCCGTCGCTTTGCGCAGCTCATCTGGGCCAAGGTCGAGAAGTGCCGCCAGTCTGACCGCTCCGGCTCGTACTCGGTGTGGCCGGGCGCCGGGCGAGCCAGTTGTACTGCTCCTTGACGCCGGGGTTGGGCCGGAATCCGTTGTAGTCGGAGCTGTACTGCTCGGTCGCGTTCGCTCCAGGTCATCACGCCTCGCCCAGGCGTGTTGCGGCTCATCATCAGGTTGTTGCGGAAGTGCGTGTTCGAGTACGGGCTGGTCGAGGTCTGCTCGGAAATCATGGTGTTGTGGTACGCCAGGATTCCCGCGGGAATCGTGCTGAATTTGAACGGATTGCCGCCGGGTACGTTGTAGAGGATATTGCGAATGAAATACACCGGGCCGCCGAACATGGGTTGCGCGCTGTATCCGTTGTGCGCCGCGTTCACGCCGCGATTCTCGTAGACGCGTATGTTGTGGACCCCGCCGTCGGACTCGATGAAATCGTCGTTCGAGAGATGGATATCGTTGCGATAGATGTCGATCGAAGCCGCCTGATGTTCAGGATCGTCGGGCGGCGGACCGTAGGTGGTCACGCAGATCGCGTCGTGGAAATAGGCGATGGCATTATGCGCGATGACGTGCCCGGGACCGTAGACCTTGACGGCGAAGAAGCTGCGCAGCAGGTGCGAAGGATAGATGCCGGCGGAGCGGCTGCCGCGTTGGTTCCAGCCGATCATGCGGCGCTGGTCTTCGCGCCCGAAGAACAGGTTATCGGTGATCAGAAAGTCCGCCGAAAGCTCGCTCTCGTCCCACACTCCGACGCCGATGTCTTCAAACCGGCAGTTTCGGATGGTCAGGTTCTTTGCTCCCATCACCTCCTTCTCGCCGGCCTGAAACACGATCTCGGTGTTGCGGAAGGTGACCCTTCTCGAAGATGTGGTGCTCGGTGGCCATCACGTCGAAGAGCTTGTGGTTGCCGCCGCCGTCGAAGATGGCTTCTCCGTCCCCGGCGGCCTTGATGGTGATGGGCTTCTCCGCCGTACCTTTGAGCGAGAGCGACCAGTAGCCATGGAAGGGGCGCGCTGAGCGGGTCGACGTAGTTGTAGCGCTCGGGCCGATAAAGCCCGGCATGGACCAGGATGACGTCGCCCGGCTGGGCCTTTTTCATGCGGACGGAGGTCCAGTCGCCGCGGCCGGGGCCATAGTAGGGCGTGCTTGAGCCCGATGAAACTCGGCTCCTCCTTCGCCGACCCAGTCGTCGGGATAGACGTGCAGGACGCGTCCGCCCTGATAGGGCTGCGGCTCAGTCCGCGTCGCGACGGTCACGCGCTGGGTCGCCTCGCCCTGTACGCCGTCTGGGTCCTGCATGGTGAACTCGCACTCGTAGCGCGTGCCGGGCTCGAGATTGAGGATGCTGCCCGCAAAGCCGGGCGGCACGGTATAGCCCATCTCGTAGTTGTCGCGGAACACCCGTTCCCCGCCGATGCGCAATAGCGGCAGGCCATCGCGCCACTGTGCGTCGCCCTCTTGCGGAAGCGCACCGTGACCGTAGCATTGCGATTGGCGTCGCCTTCAATCGGCCAATCAAAGCCGAGATTGAGCAGCGTAGGGTGCTCGACATGAAACTGGCCCGGCGTGACGGCGTTGTCCGCAGCGAAGGCCGAAGAGGCGAGAAAAAGCAGGGCGACGAGGCGCATGGTGAACGCCATGCTACAGCATTTCGACTTCCGGCCACCAAGGGCTTTGCGGCTTTCGCGGTCTTCGCGGTACGCTTCACCCCCAGGAGCCCGAATGTCCAACTCGATCAACGAAACCGCGCAAGCCTTCTTCGAAGCCTGCGAGACCGGCAAAGGCTGGGCCGACTGCGCCCAGTACTGCACGCCTGACGCCACCTTCTCGGCTCAGGCCGAACCCTTGGCCGAGGTGAAAACCCTGGCCGAGTACACCGACTGGATGACCGGCATCTGCGCCATCATGCCCGACTCACACTACGACCTGAAGTCCTGGGCTGTCGATGAGGAGCGCAACAACGTCTCGGCCTACGCCGTGTTCTGTGGAACCCACACCGAAGAAGGCGGCCCGGTTCCTCCAACTGGCAAGAGCGTGGCGAGCGACTACGTCTATGTGATGTCCTTCGACGGCGGCAAGATCAGCCACCTGACGAAGATCTGGAACTCCGGCTACGCGCTGAAACAGGCCGGCTGGGTGTAGGCGGCGCGTCGGCGCCGCAACTGTAAAGGTGCGGTTCCCAAGCGTCCGAAGGGCTCGAAGAAACCGCAAGCTGACGCATGCGGCACTGAAAGACCAACTAGTGCGCGTAATAGCCGGGCCGCGTCCTCACCGCAATCCCCTTCCGGTTTGTCCTCACGCGCACGCGCCGCCACTTCCCATCGAAGTCCTGATCGCTGGGCCGGTAGGCCAACGTGTACACGCTGCGCAGCTCGCGCGCCACGCGGTCGTATACCTCGTCCAGATCCCGCGCCGATTCCGCCTCGAACACCGTCCCGCCGCTGTCTTGGGCCAACGCGGCCGATCGCTGGCGAACCGTTCTGGCCCACCGCTGGCCGTCTTCCAGCCGTTGATCGTCCTCTTGCAGCACGCTCCGCAGCGGGTCCAGCACCACGGGGTAGATCAGCGCGCGCATTTCCCGTACCGCCCGTTGCAGGTCCTCAAACGTCACGAACGACGGAACGCCCGCCCCACTGCGACGGCCGGTGACCGACGGTTGTTTCCAATAGCCTGTTGGGCCCACATGGCTGTAGATTTCATTGTCCAGGCCGTCGCTGAGCACGATCATCGCGTTGCGTTCTTGCGGTCGCGCTGCCAGCTCTTGGGCGTAGGCCAACACGATCGCGTCATACAACGGCGTTGCTCCCCCGAAGCGCTCGATTCCCTCCACGCTCTTCTTCGCCGTGTCGTGATCTTCCGTAAGCGGGCTCAGGATCTGGAAGTAGGTCTCCGCCAACGCATACACGGCGACTTTGTCACCGGGCCGCGCCGTGCTGATGAACCGCCGCGCCGCCTCTTCGATCGCCGGCCGATCCTGCTCAGTGGACGAGCTGCAGTCGAGCAGTAGAACCAGGTTGAAGGGCGCCGCCGCGCTTGAGACGTCCTCGACGAGCTGCTGCACCTTCCCGTTCTCCAATACCTCGAAATCCTCGCGTGTCAGATCCGCGGCTGGCCGCCCGTGCCGATCCGTTGCCGTGGCCTCCAGTTGCACCAACCGCGCGTCTGCCGAGAAGGTCGCCTCCGATGTCTCCTCGTCCGGCTCTCCCGGAACGTCTCTTCGGCGCAGCCCCTTCCGCGCGAAGCGGAACAGATCCGGCAGCAACTCCATCGCCCGCCAGTGCGGTTGGATCGGAGAATCGTCCGGCAGTGTCTCCGTCAGCTCGATCTTGATCGCGCGGGGCCGATTCGCTTGCAGAGTGACGCGTCCGTAGGGGAACATCGCGATGCGCCCAAAGACGTCGCGCCACTCCGGCAGCCTGTCGCGCGCGGTCCAGCCCTCACCTGACCGAACCAGCCTCGCGTCTCCCTCAAACTCTTCGGGAGCATGGGCCGCCTGCAGCTCGAAGCTCGTCACTTCCTCAGGGAAACGTAAGGACACCGCGCCCGTTTCCGTCTGCAACTCCGCCCTGCCAAGGCCGTCGTAGGAGAGATCGCCGTCCGTTGTCTCCATGCGCACCGCGTGGCGATAGGGGACGGTCAGCTTCAGGTCGAGCCGAGCGCCGTCGGGCGGCGTAGTGACGATGGAGAACGACCCGCCATCGCGTTTGAGCGTGAAGTCGTTATTCGAAGTCAGCCGGCCTTGGACGAAGGCCTGTACCAGCGGTTGCGGTACCGCCCGCACCTCGACGCGTACGGAGCCATTCGGGTTCTTCACCTCCAACTTCGGAAATCGTTCTGGGCTCGCAAGACCGGGCGGCTCATCATCAATGACCCAGGTTTCTTTCCGAAGTCTCTCTCCATACCCGTCAACAAGAATGATCTCGGTCTTGACCTTTCTCGCCCCTTCGGGGATGCTCTCACCGGGGATCGGAGTCTCGTCGACGATTGTGCCAGGAGGCCGAACTTGAGCGGCTAGCGTCCCAGAGAGACTTACGCTCAAAAGGAACAAGTAAAGACCGCGCGGGCGCGACACGGCCGCAATATAGCAGAGCGTCTCGGCGACAAAACTCTACTTTCGCAACGCCATAAGTCAATAAATAAGTTGACAACCCATAGAGTCACCCCATAGAATATTCTGCGGGCGATCCCCGAGTTCGACCGGGGGACGGGCGCGCTGCCGCCCGGGGAGCACAGAGCTACCTTGCGCGAGATCGAGGAGCGACTGGGTTTCACGCCGAGACGGCGTTGGCTTCTCGGCGGGCTGCGAACTGCGGTCAATGCCTTTCGCGCTGCCGGAATCGCAGAGATCTTCATTGATGGCAGCTTTTGCACGACCAAGCCAGACCCCGCGGATATCGACGGATATTGGGTCGAGCCCGATGAGGATGTCTACGAACGGATCGATCCTTACTGGATCGACTTCGAGCGTATCTTCATTCCTCACCTACGCAAGCAGAAGTGGCGCATGTGGGCCGACTACGGGGGTGGAGTTCTTCATCCATCCCATGATGTCCGCACGTGAGGATGAGAGTTTCCCTGCGTTCTTTCGCCATGACCGCGACGGCAAGCCTAGCGGGCTGATTCGGATTTTGGAGTCGAACGATGATTAAGAGCCAAGCGCAAAGACAACGCACCGAAGCTCAGATCGAGGGCTTTCGGCGTGCGGCGGAAAGCTCCGGTGCAACCGGCAAGCGCGCTGAGGTGTTGAGAAAGAGCTACGAAGGGATGATTTCCCAGCTCGAAGACGAGCTGCGCGAGTACGACGACTTGCGCGCTGGATCTTTCCGCCCTCCGCCGATTGCTCGCCTAGACGAAATCGCACCGTTTCTCGTGAAGCTACGCATCGCGAGCGGCTGCACGCAGACGCAGTTGGCGGAACGTCTGGGGGTCAGCAAACAAGTGGTGAGCCGCTTGGAGGAACAGGAGTATCAAACCGCGAGCGTCGCGCGGATTCAAGAAATCCTCGACGTGCTGGGCGTGACCACAGAAGTGCGTTTGACCGCGTAGGTCGTCCAACGCGACATCACAGCGGGATGTTCCGGTGCTTTTTCCGCGGGTTTGTATCCGTCTTGTTCTCGAGCATCGCAGCGCCCGAATCACCTTTTGCCTCGTTTGGGACGGCGTGATCGCCACGTCGGCCAGCGCGCTCAGCCGCCGTGTAGGGATTCGCGAAGCGCCGGAACTCTTCGGTCTTCTGCGCCCGCACCGCGGCGGGGTCTTCCCGCCTTCATCATCTCGCGGCGTAGACGATGTTAACCGCCTGCTCGGGCCCCATGACGGCGATGTCTCCGCGCTCGGCCACGCGAAGTTGACGTCCGTGCGGACGTGCTTGGACCCCATTACGCAATAGGCCCCGCCGTAAGCCTTGCGTGATCACGACAGCCTTCGGCACGGTCGCCTCGGCATGGAAGGCGTGAAACAGCTTGGCGCCGTGCTTGATGATGCCGCCGTATACTGCTCGGTTCCCGGCAGAAGCCCCGTACGTCTTCAAACGTCACTACGGGCACGTTGAAGCAATCGCGAAGCGGACAAAGCGCGCCGCCTTGAGCGAGGCGTTGATGTCGAGACAACCCGCGAGCACGGCGGGCTGGTTGGCGACGATGCCGACGGGCCGGCCTTCCAGCCGCGCGAACCCGACGACGATGTTCGCCGCGTAGCCGGGCTGCACTTCGAAGAAGTAGCCGTTGTCGGCCACGGCCTCGATGACCTGTTTGATGTCGTAGGGCTTGTTCGACTCGGCTGGCACGAGCAGATCGAGGCGCGCGTCGGCACGGTCGGCGGGGTCGTCGGTCAGGCGTACGGGGGGATCTTCGGCGTTGTTCGAGGGCGGGAAGCTCAACAGCTCGCGCACCATGCGCAGGCACTGTTTGTCGTCGGGCGCGAGGAAGTGCGCGACTCCGGAGATCTCGTTGTGCGTCGGTAGCCGCCGAGCACGATCCTTCGTCACATCCTCATGCGTGAGCAGGAAAGCGATCCACATCCGGGCCGGTGACGAACATGTAGCTCGTCTTATCCACCATGAACGTGAAATCCGTGATGGCCGGCAGATAGACCGCGCCGCCGGCGCAAGGGGCCCATGATGGCCGGAAGTTGCGGCACCACGCCGGACGCCAGCGTATTGCGTAGGAAGATGTCCGCGTAGCCGGCGAGCGACGCGACGCCTTCCTGGATGCGGGCGCCGCGAATCGTTCAACCCAATGATCGGCGCGCCCGTCTTGAGCGCCAAGTCCATGTTTTGCAGACTTTCTGCGCATTCGCAAGCGAGAGAGAGCCGCCGAACACGGTGAAGTCGTGCGAGAACACGAACACCGGCCGGCCGTCGATCTGGCCATGGCCGGTGACGAACCCATCTCCTGACGGCGCCAGCCACTCCATACCGAAGTCGTGGCGGGTATGGGTGACGGAATTTGTCGAGCTCTTCGAAGGTTCCCTCGTCGAGCAGAAAGTCGACTCGTTCGCGTGCGGTGAGCTTGCCCGCCTCGTGCTGTTTGGCCCGACGCTCTTCCCCGCCCCGGCTTCGCGATTGCGGCGTTCGAGCTCGGCTCGTTTCGTCGAGTCATGGAAACAGGGGTAGAGTGCAAGCTGCAAGGACAACAGCCCCGGCTTGTGCTACCTTGAGAGGGTCATGAGCATTCCGAACGCGAAGCGCTATTCCATCGAGAACCCGCAAACGGGTGATCGCGCGACCGTGGTCGCCGTGCTGCCGAAGGGCGCCGACATCAACGCCTACCTCGCCGACGCCGCCAAGCGGTTCGACTGGAAGGACTGGGCCGACAAGAAGGCGAGCCTGAACAAGGTCCGCGTCGGTCAGCAGAAGCAGGTCAAGAAGAAGTAACCAGTCTTCTTCTGCATTGGATTTTCCACGAGGCGCGGTCCGCCGGATCGCGCCCTCGTGTGTTTGGGTCAAATCAGGGCAAGTGCAAGAACTGCTCTTCGGTCAGATCCACCGAGAGCGTCGTTTCCGCGTCCTGCTGCTCGATCCGTACCTTCCCCAGCATCTCAGCCAACTGCGGCCGGTCTCGTTGGGCGGTTACAGAGAAGCCGAAAGCCGCCACGGCTTGAGCCGCGTCGGCCAGCGAGCGCGCATCCCCGGAATCGCGGCATAGGAAAGCCATCTGCGCCTGCCACTCCGGCGCGCGCAAAGCCGCGCACGGCAGGCTCACCGCTGCCGGCAGCGATGGCGCGCAGCGGTCCGCCTCCGCCCGGCACTTTGTCGATCCAAGGTTCGAGCGCCGCAGCGGATCGAGCGTAGCCCGCCCACACATGCGCGTCGCGCTGGGCCAGCGCGACGGCGGAAGCCTGCGAGGGCTGCTCCGGCGCACGCCAGCGGTCGATCGCGGCCAACACTAGCCGCTCCGGGCCCGCCACGGCGGTGCGTCCGTCGAGCAACGCCGCGAACCAACCCGACGCTGCTCCGTCGTCGAACCGGATCTGCCGCAAGCCCACACCGGAGTGTTCGGCCTGAGAAGGCAATGCCCTCAGAGCTGCCTCTGCCAGCGGCTTCCGGATCACCAAGGCATTGCCGCCGCGCAGACCGTCCAGCGTTCCGAGGAAGACCGCGTATGCACGGTCCAAATCCTGCCGCGGATCGAAACCCAGAGCCGCCGCCTGCCCCACCATGGGGACTTTCGCGAGCAAACGTTCAAAAAGCGCCGTGCCCCGCAGCGCCTGCAAATCCATCCCGGCGAGCGAGACTGCATCCACGGGCAAAAGCTTCGCCGTTTGGGGGCTGATCGCCGCCCTTGCCGAAACGGCGGCCGAGCAAATCAATACGGCTGTGACGAGTCTTTGGAACACCTGCACTCCCTGACGCCGCCCGCTGACGGCTGGTTTCTCTCGAGGTTTGACGCGACAGCTTGACACTTGTCTCGCCGCCATGGTCTGATCTGGTCCGATGGACCGCAGAAGCTTCCTCACGACCGCCGGCGCCGCCACGATGGGCGCCGCATGCGCTCCAGCTGCTCAGTCCGAAACCGCCGCCGCACCCGACAAGCCGACAGCCGCCGAAAAAGCGGCGCGCATGCACGTCGGTACGCAGCGTTCGCCACCAACGAGGAGATGCTGCAGTACTTCAAGCGGCATGGCGTCAACCACATTTGCGCCTACCCGCCGCGCCCCATACCCCGAGCGCGGCTATTGGACCGTGGAAGAGCTCTCGAAGATGAAAGAGCTCTGCGACAAGTGGGACATCACCATCGAGACCGTCGCCGCCCCGTTCCTTGCCTCGAGCCACATCGACCGCGAGCAGCGGCCGAACATCATGCTCGGCAAGGAGCCGGAGCGGCAGCGCGACATTGACGACATCTGCAAGTGCATCGAGAACCTGCGCGCCGTCGGCCTGTCGGGCCTCAAGTACAACATGTCGATCCTCGGCGTGGTGCGCACCGAGCGCACTCCCGGCCGCGGAGGCTCTACCTACTCCACCTGGAAGCTCAGCGACGCCAAGCCCGAGCCGCCCATGACCAAAGCGGGCAAAGTGGACGAGGACACGGCCTGGGAGCGCATTTCGCACTTCGTCAACGCCGTGATGCCGGTGGCAACCGAGAACAAGGTGAAAATGGCCTGCCATCCGCATGACCCCGGCATGCCTCCTGAAGGCTACCAGGGCGTCGTACGCGTGCTCGGCACGCCGGAAGGCCTCTATAAGATGGCGGATTTGTATGACAGCCCGTACCACGGTTTCAACCTGTGCCTGGGTACGACGGCGGAGATGCTGCAGGACCCCAAGACGCAAATCCACGACGTGATCCGTACGCTCGGCGGGAAGAAGAAGATCTTCAACATCCACTTCCGCAACATCCGTGGCCACCGGGACGACTTCCAGGAGGTCTACCCGGACGAAGGCGACATGGTGATGCCGCAGGTGCTGCGAACGCTGTACGAGATCGACTACCCCTACATGCTGATGCCGGACCACATGCCGCAACACCCCGACGACCCCAACGGGCGCATGGGCTTCGCGTTCGCCTTCGGCTACATCAAGGGGCTGATCCAGTCGCTCAAGTACGATATCGGCCAAGACGTCAACAAAGAGTACGGCGATGAGAACTGGTTCCCGGCCTGATGCCCGTTTGCCCCGCATTTCATGCGGGGCTGCCGCAGGGTCTATTCCAGTACCTTCCGCTTGCGAGTCCAGTCGATCAAGAGTTGCCGCATCATGCGGTCGGTGAGTTGGAATTGCATGCCCTCGAGCTGCAATTCTTCTCGCAACGCGGGGTTTTCCACCGCGTAGTCCATCAAGGCGACCACGTACTCCTTGTCCGGATCGACGGGGCGGCCACGGCGAAGCAGCTCAGAAACCTGACTGCCGCGGACATGCGCCACCATCATGCGGTTCTCAAACGGCATGATGTTGTACCACTCGCGCTCGCGGATGACGCCCTTGGGCAGAACGTCCCGCACGCCCCCACGATTGACGTGGGTGAAGTCGGCGTTCATCTCTTCCAGCGTGGCCCGCTCCATCAGCGGAACGAGGTCAGACTTCGATAGTTCCCGTGTGGCTTCGCCGATCGGCCGGTCGACCACCTTGGTGACGCGCTGCTCCCACTTCTGGACCAGCGCGGCGACCTGGGGATCCTTTGCGCCGCCTTCCACGGGAATACGCGTCCATTCGGCGCTGGTGAGGCGCTTGGTGTCGGTGTCGACTTTGAGATCGAGCCGCCCGACTTCGATTCCGTAAGCTCGGAGGCCGACGTCTACACGATCATCGACGCGCTCCATCTGGTTCCGGCCGCCATGGAAGTGGCCCTCGACGACCACGGAAACCTCAGGCGCCTCCCGCAAAATCGCCGAGCCTTCTTCCGGCCAGATGTGGCCCAAGGCGACGACTAGATCGACGCGCCCGGCGAGCTCTTGCGCAACTTCGCGCGCCACTTGGACGACGGGCCTGGTGGTGACGGGGCCGATCGACGTCGGGGTCAGCCGATCATGGAGATCTTCCATAATCAAGCCGATCACACCGATACGGAGTCCATTGTCGACGCGCAGGATCGTGTAGGGAGCATCGCCGATCGTCCGTCCGTCAGCGCCGAGCATTGGCGGCAAGCAAAGGAAAGTGGGCTTTGCGACGAAAGGCGAGGATCTGCCTCCAGCCATGGTCAAGACTTCATGATTGCCCAGGGCAAAGGCGTCGATGCCGAGCTTGTTCGCGATCTCGAAGATGGGAATGCCTTCGAAGATCGTCGAGACGGGCATTCCCGTGATCAGGTCAGCCGGCGCTCAAGTGGATGCAATGCCGGCAGCCCTTCCGCTGGGCTTCCAGGACGGCGGCCACTTCGGCAAACCCTCCGCGGCCCTGCGAATCGGGGATGACGCGCGCATGCAGGTCGTTGGTATGGAGGATCGTGAGCTCGCGGATCTCTGCACGGGCGATGACGCAGAGTGCGAGGAGGGCCGAAAACAAGGCCAGTGTTCTGGTTCCGATCTTCACTCCGCCTTAGTCTAAAACAGGAGCGTAGGCGTCGCCCGCTCGCATCAGAGCGGGGCAGCGGCGGACTCACCCTCGCGTAGACGCCTCAGCACGCGCCAAGCGTAGAGCACCGGCAGCACCGCTCACCAACGTGAACGGAATCGCCGGCAAGACCAGATCCAGCGGCGAGAACGCCAGCCCCGGCGGCGCGTTTGAGATCGCAATCATCGCGAACAGAATCAACGTAGGCAGCGCGAGCAAGATCTCAAACGCCAGATAGAACCGCAGCCCGACTACGCCGAGCAGCAGCAAGCACCCGATCAGCCCGATCGACACGATTGAAGCGCCGATCAGGTATCCCGGAAAAGGTGCCCCGGCTTCACTAGCGATTCCAGGAAGTAGAGCCCTAGGCGGGGTTCGAGGTAGTAAAGGGCCCACGCCCCGGCCCGCCTCCCGCCGCCACCCAATAGAGCGCCGCGTGCAGCAGCGCAAGGCAGAGCAGATAGAACGCCAGGAAGCGGTTAGCCTGAGGGGAGGCAAGATCCATTCTTCTCTTCGAATGGTAGGCGAACCCTGCTCCGCCCCGCGCCAGCGCTCCAGCCTGCCAGGCTGATAAGCTTTTCGGATGCAATGGCGGCGCAGGGAGTTTTTGGCCCTTGGCGGGCTTGCGGCAAGCGTCTTGCAGGCGCGGAGCTCTCCGCGGATGTGGCCGTCATCGGAGGTGGGGTGGGCGGATGCGCCGCCGCGTGGCGCTGGCGCGCAACGGCCTACGCGTCATCCTCACGGAAGAAACCGACTGGATCGGCGGCCAACTCTCCCAGCAAGCTGTTCCGCCCGACGAGCATCCCTGGATCGAGAGCTTCGGCGCGCCGAGCCTCCTACCGAGCCTTCCGCCAAGGAGTGCGCCGCTACACCAGCAGAACTATCCGCTGCTCGCGGGCCCGCTACGGGATGACCGGCTCAACCCCGGCGCCTGCTCGGTCTCAAGCTTTGCCACGAGCCTCGAGCCGCAGTCGCCACGCTCGAGGCGATGCTTGCACCCTACGTCAGTTCGGGACGGCTGACCATCTTGCGCGAACACGCCCCTGTTGCCGCCACCGTCAACGGCGACCGCATCGCCTCGGTACGCCTCCGCGACATGCGAAGCGGCAGCGAGCGCGAAATCCAGGCGCAAACCTTCCTCGACGCGACAGAAACCGGCGACCTGCTGCCACTCGCCAAGGTCGAGTACGTGACGGGGGCCGAAGCGCAGAGCCAAACCGGCGAGATGCACGCCAAGTCCGAAGCCCAACCCGCGAACATGCAGGCCGTCACCTGGTGTTTCGTCATGGAGCACATCGACGGCGAGGACTTCCGCACGGACGCGCCGCCCAACTACTCCTTCTGGCGCGATTACGTTCCCAAGCTCACTCCGGCTTGGCCGAGCAAGCTGCTTCACTGGGACAACACGCACCCCATCACGTTGGAGCCCCGCACCCACACCTTTGATCCGCGCGAGGCGGGCCGCGAAGGCGGCCTCTGGGTCTACCGTCGGCTGATCCACGAGCGCCTCTACGAACCCGACGCGTACGCGGGCGGCATGTGCGTGGTCAATTGGCCGCAGAACGATTACTGGGTCGGCAACGTGATCGAGGTCGACGATGTCGAACGCGAACGCAACCTGCGCGGCGCCAAGGAGCTGAGCCTCTCGCTGTTCCACTGGCTCCAGACCGAAGCGCCTCGCCCGGACGGTAAACAAGGCTGGCCTGGGCTTCGCCTGCGGCCCGACGTCACCGGTACGGAGGACGGCCTGGCAAAACGCGTTTACATACGCGAATCCTCGCCGCATTCGCGCCGAATTCACCATAACGGAAGGCCATGTGGGCGCCGCCCAGCGCAGCAAGAGACGGGCGCAGCCGACGGCGATCTGCGCGCCGCATCCTTCCCGGACTCGGTCGGCGTCGGCAGTTACCGCATCGATCTCCATCCCTCGACCGGCGGCGACAACTACATAGACGTGAGGCTCACTGCCCTTCGAGATTCCGCTTGGGAGCCTTGATCCCCGAGCGCGTCGACAACTTCTCCCGGCCTGCAAGAACCTCGGCGTCACCCACATTACCAACGGCTGCTACCGTCTGCACCCGGTCGAATGGGGCATCGGCGAGGCCGCTGGGCTGGCCGCCGCCTACGCTTTGCGCTGGGGAAGACGCCCCGCCAAATCCGCAATACGCCGCAATTGCTCGCCGATTTTCAGCGGGAAATTGAGCGCCAGGGCGTGGAAACGCGCTGGCCCGATCCGATACGCACGCCTAGGTAGAATAGAAGCGATGGCGGACAGCACAGCCGAGGCCAGGGCGAACGGAGCTTGCCGCCAACATCAACTGGTCGCTGCTACGGGTCGCCAACGCGCTCACCATCCTGCGCCTCGTGGCCGTGCCCCTGGTCATCTGGGTGATCTACCAGACCGGCTCCACCCTTGATCTGGACTGGATTGCGGTCAGCCTCGTGGTCGCCCTGCAAGTCACCGACATCCTCGACGGCTACCTCGCCCGGCAAGCCAAACACGGCGACACGCGGCGCATCAATCCTCTCGGCGAAGTGCTCGACCCGATCGCCGACAAGCTCTACATCAACGGCGCTTTCTTGACACTCATGTGGATCGACCGCATCCCGCTCTGGGCTGGCGGAGTCATCGTCGCACGCGACTTCCTGATCGCCATGGGCTGGACGCTCAAGTACGTGCTCACCAGCGTGCGGCTGCTCCCCAACATGCTGGGCAAGGCTGCTGACAGCTCGCACGCGCTGGCTTTGGTCGTGGTGATGGCGCGCCCGGCGGTCTCAGTCTCGAACGCCGTACTGATCCTAGCCGCCGCCCTCACGGTGGCTTCCGGCATCTCCTACACGCACATGGCGCTCACCGCCAAGCCGGCGGCTACTTCAAACGGATGATGCCTTCTTCTGCGGCCATGGCGGCCAGCCGCAAGCGCGTCGACTCGCGATAGGGGTCGCTGGGCGGCTCGTCGATCGAGTGCATCAGGATTTTCTCGACCAACTCGGCCAGGGGCACGCCCTCGGCCTGCGCAACCCTGTCCAGTAAAGCCTTGAGCCGACTATCCACGGGCAACCGCATCATGCGGCGCTCGCGCGGCGGGCCTTCCTCGTTATCCCAAAGATCGGACGCGTCTCGAATCATTCGTTCTCCGGATTCCAGCCCTTCTGAAAGTGCGGCCGAGGCGCGGAATGCGCTTCCTCGAGAATGGCAGCCAATCGGTTCGCGACATCCGGGTTCGCATCGGCTACGTTCACGCTCTCGCCCGGGTCTTGTTCGAGGTCGTACAACTCGAGAGCAGCGTCCGCGCCATTGCGGATGCCCTTCCAGTTTGCCACACGAGTCGCTCGGTAATACGTGGATACGTCCGAACCGGGGTGCTCCCAGTACAGATACTCGCGCGCGGCTTGCTCACCTTCACCTGTGAGCGTAGGTACGAGAGAGACCCCGTCGAGGCCTGGAGGAACGGGCGCTCCGGCGAGCTCAGCCGCAGTCGGCAGAAAATCCCAAAACGAGGTCAGCACGTCCGACGAACTTCCGGCAGGCACGCGTCCGGGCCAACGCACGGCGAAAGGCGCGCGAATGCCCCCTTCGTAGAGCTGTCCCTTGCGGCCTCGCAACGGGCCGTTGGAATCGAAGAGCTCGAGATCGTTGTTGGGCGGCGAGGGACCGTTGTCGCTCGTGAATACGACCATCGTGTCCTTTTCTATCCCAAGCTCGTCGAGCGCCGCCATCACTTCGCCCACGTAGCCGTCCAGCCGCGTGATCATCCCGGCATAGGTCGCATAGGGTTCCGGCTGGGAGGCATGGTCGTCGCGCGCCTCGATGGGCTTCTCGGGAAACTTGCCTTCATACTCGGCGGCGGACTCTTCCGGAACTTGATATTCGCCGTGAGGCGGCGTGTAGGCCAGGTAGAGAAAGAACGGAACCTCCTGCCCGTCTGGCGCTTGCGCGGCCAGAGCCTTGCTTTGCCGCACGTGGCTACGCAGGAAGTCCATCGCCTGCGCGTGAATCACATCCGCCGAGTAGAGCCCCGAGGGCACACTGCGGTCGTTGCCTTCTAGCGGGTACTTTTCGTCGTTTTTCCAAAGATATTCCGGGTAGAAGTAGTGCGCATGCACTTGATGCAAATACCCGAAAAACTCGTCGAAACCCTGCTCCCAAGGTACGCCTGTCGTTCCGATGTCCCCCAATCCCCACTTGCCGAAACAGCCCGTACGATAGCCGGCTTGCTTGAGAACCTCGGCTACGGTGACGTCCTCTGGCAGCAGAGGATTGCCGCCGCCATTCGCGCGAACGGGGAGTGCCCCGTGTGCAGGCCTGACATCAAGGTCGAGCGCGAAGGAGCACAGACAGTGGCTCCAGAATAGGCGTTGGTGAAGCGCATGCCCTCGGCCGCCAGGCGGTCGATATTCGGCGTCCGGATCTTCTTCTGCCCCTGGAAGCCGACTTCGCCGTAACCCAAGTCGTCGGCAAGGATGAAGACAATATTCGGCTTACGATTCGCGGACGCCGACTCGGAATCGCCGCCCGCGCAACCGGCCAGAGCGGATCCGGCAAACGCAGCTAGGAAACTTCGGCGATTCATCCACATAAATCAGAAATGGAAGGCGAGGCTCGTGGGGTTTTTGTTACTTCCGCTCGAAAAGCGCCACTTCGAGATTCATCCCGCTGAGCGTCCGCACCCGTTCGCGCGCCTCCAGCGCCTCCACGAAGTCGGCAGGACGGGGCGCGCCCGGAACGAGAATCGCCCAAACCCGCTGCGCATCGGAGGCGAGCCAATCCTGGCCCACGAGCTGCGCGTAATGGTCTTGCAGATAGTAGAACTCCGGCGTCGTCGACCAGTGCGGCACGATGAAAATCCGGTCGCCTTCTTCGATGAGAGGAGTCCATTGGCGCGCCACCCCGGCGTAGTCGACCGCGCCAGGGTCCGCCAGCGCCGTTTTGACGCTGCCGTAAGACACGACAAGCAGCAACGCCGCGACGGCAAGGCCCGTGCGCCCCATCGCGACCACGCCACGCGCCAGCCACACCAGCAGAAACGGCGTAAAGCAGAGCATCGCCCGCGGCGCGCAGAAGTCGACCGCCTGCCCGACGACGGCGATCATCAATGCTGTCGCAAAGGCCAGCCAAGCAACTAGTGTCAGCGGCGACTGCACGCGCGGAATCTCCGGCAACAGCGGCCCCAGCTTCCGCAGAACCAAGTAGGCCGCCAGCCCAACGACGGGGAACAACGCACTCACCCGCAGCAGTGGAATCTTGTGCGGAAACAAGTCGCCCGCCAACTCTCCCGCGTAAAGGATGCCCGCCGTTGTCGCCACGACCGTCGCCGCGAACAACCATAGCGGCGGAGGCGCCGCTTCGCAACCCGATCGCTGCTGAGGAGCGCGCAGCAGCGCGGCTACGGCAAATCCGCAACAGATGAGCGCGACCGGCCCCAGCACCCACACAAACGACGTCTGCCACATTAAGCCGCTGCCCGAGTCCGTAGTCGGGGTGAGTTGGTAGCCGAACGTAAAGTAGCCGCTCAGAAATTTCCAGTCCTCCCGCGCCAGGTATGGCCCTGGACGCGCTTGAAAGATCGCCATCGTCAGAATCGGCGTCGCGAGCGTAAACAGCCAAAGCTGCCAGGCGGCCATGCGCGGCGAGCGGCGCGCTTCCATCGCGATGACCCACACCAATTGCACCAGCGCCACCGGCCAGTAGTAGTAGAGCGTCGCCAGCCCGGCCAACGTGGACGCCAAATAACCCGCCAGGCTCCAGCGGCCCTTGCCCTCCATCACCCGCAGCAGGAACCAAGTAGAGAGCAACGCTAGAAAGCACGCCGAGGAATAAAAACGCGCTTGCCTCGACCAATAGACGTGGTGGCCAGAGAGAGTAAGCAGCGCGGCGGCCAGCGGGGCCGTCCACGTCCCGCCTACACGCAGCGCCACCAGATAGGCCAACAGTACGGACACGATCGCGAGCACGGCCGACGGCAGCCGCAGCGCCGTCAGACTCGTCCCTGCCGCGTCCACGTAAGGCAGCATCCAGAGGTACCAAAACGGCCCGTGAACGTCGTTGATCGCCCAAACAAAGTTGTGCCACTGGTGATCCCGCGTTGGCGGGTCCGAGATGCCCACCGGGTAGACAATGCCGGGTGTATAGCTCTCGATGTGGCCAAACGTCCCGCCGTCCAGATCATGCAGGCGGATCCAAGCGGCGAGGCAGACGATGGCAAGGAGCGCGATGACCGGGGGGCGCGGCAAACGCCAATCCTAGCAAGAGCCGGGGCGCGGGCGTGCTAGCATCGTTCGCTTGGAATTCGAGCGTCGAGCAGGGCCCGCCGCGCCATGGCTGCTGGGCGCTTGGCTGGCTGCTGGGCTGGCCTTGGCGGCTCCGGCCGTCTGGCGACTGCTGGACTACTTCCACAGCCCCGGACCTCAATTCTTCTCGCTCATTCTGGCCGTGGCGCCGGCCCTGGTGGCAGCATCGTTGGCCTACGCCTACTGGCGTCCGCCGGCGTTGCGGCGGGCCGAGCCCTGGCTGTTTGCGGGCCTTGCCGTGGGAGCGCCTTTACTCTGGAAGCCCGTAGCGACGCTCGCGGCGCTCGCTCTGCTCGCGGCCTCCATCGGCGTCGGGCGGCGGTTGCTCGAGCTCTACCGTCTGCCCGGCGACTCCCCGGTCGAGCGCACGACGCTTGCGGCCGGCGTCGGGCTGGCTTTGGCGATCCCGGCGCTCTGGGCCTTTGGGCCGAGCACCGGCTACTGGGTCTGGGTGATTGCTGGGCTGGCCTCGGGCTTCGGCGTGCTGGCCGTCGTTGGGCAGGATCTCTTGGAGATCGCACGGGCCTGGAGCGCCTCCACAGCGAACCCTTTCGCACGCGTCGCCGTCGCGCTTGCCTTCCCCTTCCTCGGGCTGGTTTGATGTTGGCCCTCGCCCGGCGCTCGCGCACGACGCGTTGATGATGCATCTGCCGGCGGCGTCCACTATGCCGCGCTCGACCGCCTCGCCCGCTACCGCACCTCAGCGCCACCTATCCCCAGGGCGGCGAGTTGCTGATGGCGGCGCGCAGGCGTTACCGGACGAGCCGGCGCCCAGCTCATTCAACCGCTGTGCTTCGTGCTCATGCTGGGGCCCTGGCCTGGATGGCCGCCCGCGCGGAAGTGGGACCTGCGGCTCGCTTGGCCGGGGTTCTCACAGCAGCGGCGCTGCCTTTCCTGGCCTGGACGGGCGGCGTGGCCAAGAACGACATGCCGATGGCGCTGTTTCAGACGCTCGCGCTTGGCTGTATCCTCGCTGCCACCGGCGATCGCCAAGCGCGCTGGCTGGGACTGGCCGTGTTCTTCCTGGCGGCTTCGTTCAGCGTCAAGCCCACGGCCATGTTCGGCGCGGTCCGCTGGCGTTGCTGCTCTTGCTGTCGGCAGCCTGCGCGGCGTGGACAGCAAAGTGCGCGAGGTGCTTCTGTGGATCGCGACGTTCGCGCTCATTGCAGGCGTGTGGCCGCTACGTACCTACCTGCTCACCGGCAACCCGCTCTATCCGGCGGAGATCTCCTGGGCCGTGGAGCCACTACGGCCGAACGCAATGCGCCCGCCGGGCTGGCGCAGCATTCCCTGCTGGAAGATTCCCTGGACGATCCACTTCGACGGCGCGCAAGCTTTCGAGTCGCCGTCGGCCAATCCGTGGGGTTCTTCTGTGGTTGTTCGCGCCTTTGTGGCTCATCTTGCGGAGGCGCAAAGGCTCTCGGCAAGGGTTGTGCCTCGTTTTCCTCTGGGTCTACTTCTTCTACTGGGGTTCGGTCTGGCCGGTGGTGCGCTACGCCATCGTGCCGCTCGGGCTGCTGACCATCCTGACCATGGATCGCATGGTCGCCGCCACAGCTGCTGCCGCGCGGCTGGCGGTAACTTTGGTCACGATCACCGCGCTCAACGGAGTCGCCTGCCTGCTCTCGGCGATGATCTTCAGCGTCAACACGCCTCAGCTCGCGCTGTTCACAGGACGGATCAACGAGCAGGAGTACTTACGCCGCACGCTGCTGCCCTACCCTGCCCTCGAACATCTCACGCAACGGTGGAGCCCTGGCGACTGGACGCTCGGGGTGGGAGTCACCGCCGCAGCCTATGCTCCCGACCCCGCCCTGTTCGATTGCGAGCGCACCGCAAACGCAGCCGAATCGGAACAGGTCGCGCGAGACCTGCTCGTCAGCGGAAGGTACCGCTTTCTGATGGCGTCCCGTCCCGCCGCTGAAGATCAGCTGCGGAGTCGCCGCCAGCGTCGACGCGCAAGAGGCTCTACACCGACGCCTGCTACACTCTACCGCCTCGAAGGGAATACATCGCCGGAATGACTCCGCGCCAATGACGATCCGGCTAAGATCGCTCAATTCCAGCCTTTGCCGTCGCCGAGCAGGTGCCGCAAGCTGGGCAAGAATGCGCGGCGCCATCAGCGCCAACGGCAACAAGCCCACATAGCGCCGGCGTTCGATCCCCATCAGGGCCAGCCACAACACCAGCGGCGAGAGAATCGCGCAAACGCATACGCCTCCGCCCACACCCGGATAGCTCAACAGCACAGGAAATACGCAGAACAACCCAACCGCCCAGCGCATTACGCATCGCGTTCGGTCCAAACCGCTGCCGCACTGGCTGGCGCCGCCCACGCTCAATGAGCGCAAGTTGGTCGAGCCCGCCCGCCACTGCTTGCCGCGAGGCTTCGAGCGGAACCGCACTCCAGTCGAGCGTGCGCACGAACAGCGCCTGCAACAGCCACTGCTCGACAAAGCGCACTGGATCGCTTCACTACACGTGCATGGACCCAGCCGTACCAGCCAAGCCCGGCAGGCCATCCGACGGCCTTCCCCAGGCCGCCAATCGCGCCGGGCGAGCGCATCCGCCGCGCAGGCGAGCGGCAGCACAGCGCCTGTCTCGCGCCAGCAGCCAGCGCCACGGCGGCCTGACGCCGGGCCCGCGGCCCACGCGCCAAATAGGCGAAGCCCTTGGCGAGCGCCAGGAGCCACATGTCCACCGTCATCCGCTCGGCGAGATGATCGACGCCGGCAGCAATGCGAAACCCCACCACACCAAGCCGGCAGCCCCGTCGCACGGCAGAAACGCGCCGTCCAAAGACCCCGAGCGCCAGAAACCTAGCGTCACCGCAACGTAGGCCGGATCGATCCAGCTCGAGCCGCCCCAAGGCCTTCCGAGTACGCCAGTGCGGGCGTCAGAATGCGCCGCCAGCGCAGCCGGCATCGAAGAAGCGGATCGACGTGGAGCAGCAGCGGATCGTGCGCCAGAGCGCGGTAGAACTGCCCGTCGTAGCCCATCGTTTCGTGGAAGCGATGGGCTTCGGGACTAATAGGCAACTCTCGGTCGGCGGAGGTGACGAACAGCGCCGTCCAATCGCCGCCAAAATTGCGGTGCACAGTGAACGCCTGGGCAGCCAGCGCCAGCGCCGCCACAGCCGCCGCCAGTGCTAGATCACGACGAGTTTGGGGGACAGGCTTCCATTGTAGCGCCCAGCCCAATGCGCCCTGCTTGATACACTACCCCTGGAGTCGCTTCCTGCCATGCCGCAGATTCTCAACCGTTCCGCAACGTTTACGACGCCGTCATTGTCGGCTCCGGCTGCACAGGTGGCGTGGCCGCCAAACAGCTCACGCAAGCTGGCCTGAAAGTCTGCGTTCTCGAGGCGGGCGGCACGGTCACGGAAGCCGATTTCAGCGAGCACATCCAGAGCTACCAGCAGAAGTACCGCAGCGTTCACCCCACGCTCTCGCGCAACCAGCCCATCCAACGGCAGATACGCCTGCCGCAGTCCAGCAAGGACTGGTTCGTCGACGACATCGAGAACCCTTACACCTACGCCAAGGACGAGCCCTTCCAATGGATCCGTGCGCGTGCTCGGCGGACGTTTCGCTTTCCTGGGCGCCAAAGCTACCGCCACGATCTCGACTTCAAAGCCGCCAGCCGCGACGGCTACGGCATGGATTGGCCGATCACCTACAAGGAGTTGATCCCCTATTACGAGAAGGTCGAGCGTGACATCGGCATCAGCGGCTTGGCGGAAAACCTGCCGCAACTGCCGACTCGGACTTCCTGCCAAGCGATGGGCTTTAGCTGCGGCGAGAAGCTGCTGCGCGAGCGCGTGAAGGCCAAGATGGGCCGCGTCGTCTCGGTTGGCCGCGTCGCCATCCTGACCAAAGAACACAACGGCCGCGCCGCGGCACTACTGCGGGCGTGCGAGCAGGGCTGCATCACGTATTCCGCACTACTCGAGCCCTTCACCGTGCTCAAGACGCCGCCGCCACGGGCAACCTCACGCTCGTCACCGACGCCGTCGCCTCCCACATCGTGATGGATAAATCGAACGGTCGCGCCTCAGGCATCGCCTATATCGACCGCAACACGCGCAGCCCAGGAAGTGCGCGGCAAGGTGGTACTGCTCTGCGCCTCGACGCTCGAGTCGACTCGCCTGCTGCTCAACTCCGCGCCCGGCGGCAGCCGCTCCTCCGGCGCACTCGGCCACTACCTGATGGACCACGTCTATCACGGGTACACCACGGCGGACTTCCCGAGCTGCCCGCGGTCAGGCCTGGACCGGGCCGCCCAAGCGCCCCAACGGGCTCTACATTCCGCGCTTCCGCAACCTGGACCGCACGCACACCAACGGCCTCATCCGCGGCTACGGCTACCAGGGTGGCGTCTGGCCCGGATTCCACTTCGGCGCGCCGGGCTTCGGCAAGAGCTTCAAGCGCGCCATTCGCACCGACGCGTCGTGGTCCGCCAACCTGCATGGCTTCGTCGAATGCCTGCCGCGCTACGAGAACCATGTCTCGATCGACCCCGAGGTCACCGACGCGTGGGGTATCCCGGCGCTGCGCATCAGCATGACCTGGGGCGAGAACGAGGAACTCGGCCTATGGCACGACGCGCAGGAGCAAGCCGTCCCAAATGTCGAAGCCGCCGCGCGAAGAACATCGTCAATCGCGGTGCGCCGTCGATTCCAGGCTCGGGCATCCACGAGATGGGCACCGCCCGCATAGGGGCCAATCCCAAGACGAGCGTGCTCGACAAGTGGAACCAAACCCACGACGTCAAGAACCTGTTCGTCACCGACGGCGCCGCCTTTACCTCGGTGGGCTGCCAGAACCCGACGCTGACGATGATGGCGTTGACCACGCGTTGCTGCGAACGCATCGTCGAACGCGGTAAACGTGGCGAATTCGCCTAGCCAACTGGAAGCGAAACCGACTTTCGAAAAAAATTTGCACCTCAGTGACGGGTTTTGCCAGCGAACGTCGCTTATGAGGATGTGAAGGATACTTCCCTGGCTGTGTCGAGCATCCTCGCAAACCTGTTCTTTGTGGGGGCGGTGCTGCTCGTTGCGGCGCTCGCGTCCTGAGGACAACCCGCCTACAATCGGTGAATGCGAATGCTCCCGCTGGTCGCGCTTCTCAGCGCGATCCCCGCGTTCTCCGCAACCGTCCTGCATTGCGGCAAACTCATCGACGTTGAAAACTTACAGGTTCGCGAGCAGATGTCGGTCGTCGTACGCGACGGCTCCATCGAACGCGTCGCCCCCGGCTACGTGACGCCCGCGAGTGGCGACGAGGCGATCGACCTCAAATCGCAAACCTGCATGCCCGGGTGGATGGACATGCACGTCCATCTCGTTTCGGAGATCAACCCCAAGTCCTACGAGGAAGGCTTCCGGCTCAACCCAGCCGACAACGCCTACCGCGCCGCCGCCAACGCCAAGAAGACGCTGCTCGCCGGCTTCACGACCGTGCGCGATCTTGGGCACGCGAGACCTAGTCTCGATCTCGCTCAAACGGGCGATCGCCCAAGGTCTAGCGGAGGGCCCGACGATCTACAATGCGGGCAAAGCGCTCGCGACAACCGGGGGCCATGCCGATCCGACGAACGGCATCCGCTGGGACATGATGGGCGACCCAGGACCTGATCTAGGCGTTGTCAATGGCGTCGACGATGCGCGCAAAGCCGTGCGCCAACGCTACAAAGAGGGCTCGGACCTGATCAAGATCACCGCCACCGGCGGCGTGCTCAGCGTCGCCAAGAACGGCCAGAACCCGCAGTTCACCGAAGAAGAGATCCGCGCCGTCGTCGAAACCGCGAAAGACTACGGCTTCCACGTCGCCGCCCACGCCCACGGAGCCGAGGGCATGAAGCGCGCCATCCGCGCCGGCGTGCATTCGATCGAGCACGGCACGCTGATGGACGACGAGGCAATCGAGCTCTTCAAGGAAAGGGGAACGTGGTGGGTGCCGACCATCTCCGCCGGCCGCTTCGTGATGGAAAAGGCCGAAGTCCCCGGCTACTCACGCCGGTCATCGTCCCCAAAGCGCTTGCAATCGGGCCGCAGGTCCAGGAAACCTTCCGCAAAGCCTACAAGGCCGGGGTCAAGATCGCCTTCGGCACCGATTGCGGCGTCTCGCCGCACGGCACGAATGCTCGCGAGTTCCTGCTGATGAACGAGGCCGGCATGCCGCCGCTCGAGACCATCCAGGCGGCTACGCTCCGGCCGGCTCAACTGCTCGGCGTCGAGAACGAAACCGGCACGCTCACCGCAGGCAAAGAGGCCGACATCGTCGCCACGCCCGCCGACCCGAGCCAGGACCTGTCCACCGTGATGAACGTCTCGTTCGTGATGAGCGACGGCGTCGTCTACAAGCGCCCGTGAACGAAAAGGCGCGCCCCCATGGGCGCGCCTCAGTTGTTGAAGTTATCCGCGATTCTTCTAAGCTTCCTGGACTGCAGCCTCTTCGGCTTCCTGAATGCGCAGCAGCTCGAGCCGCAGCGAGTCGCACAGCGCGTTCCAGCTCGCCTCCAGCACATCGTCGGAGACGCCGACCGTCGTCCACGTTTCGTTACCGTCGCGCCATGTGACCAGCACACGGACTCGCGCGGCTGTGCCTTTGTGGCCGTCCAGCACGCGCACCTTGTAATCCGTGAGCTTTACGTCGAACACCCTGGGATAGACATCCTTCAAGCACGCCCGCAGGCACTTCGCCATCGCGTCGAACGGTCCGCCCTCGGATGACTCCTCGGCCCAGTGCTGCAGCCCGTCGGAGGCGCGCACCACCAGTTCCACGCGGTGCTCGGTCCGGCCGCTGCCGCGCTTCTCGGTGATGATAGTCATCTTCTCGAGGTCGAACAGGAAGTGGTTCGGCTTCAGGTCTGACGCACCAGCAGCTCGAACGAGCCTTCGGCAGACTCGAGCTCGTAGCCGGTGTTCTCCATCTCCTTGATGCGCTCGAGCAGCCCCTTGCGCGCCTCGTCGTCGAGCTGTTCGCTCAGGCCCTTCTCTTCGAGCTTGTAGAAGATGTTCGAGCGGCCTGACAGATCGCTCACCAGCACGCGGCGCTGGTTGCCGACGGCTTCCGGCTCGATGTGCTCGTAGGTGGAGGCGTCGCGCAACACGGCCGAGACGTGGATGCCGCCCTTGTGCGCGAACGCCGAGCGGCCCACGTAGGCCTGTCCGTTGGGGATCTCCAGGTTCGCCGTGTCCGCCACGAAGTTCGCAAGCTTGGTGAGCTGCGGCATCTTGTCGCGGCCCACGCACTCGTGCCCGAGCTTCAGCTCGAGGCCGGCGATGATCGAGACCAGGTTCGAATTGCCGCAACGCTCGCCGTAGCCGTTGATAGTGCCCTGCACGTGCGAGCAGCCTAGCTCGACGGCCGTGATGGCGTTTGCCACAGCAACTTCGCCGTCGTTGTGCGTATGGATGCCGATCGGACCGTCGAAGCGCTTGCGCACGTCCGCAACAATCTCTGCGAGCTCGCCCGGAAGCGTGCCGCCGTTGGTATCGCACAACACCAGCACGTCCGCGCCGTTCTTCTTCGCCGCCTCGAGCGTCCGCAGCGCAAGTCGCGGTTGCCCTTGTAGCCGTCAAAGAAGTGCTCAGCGTCGTAAATCATCTCACGGCCGTTCTCTTTGAGATACCGCACCGTGTCGCCAATCATTTCCAGGTTCTGCTCTTCGGTCACACGCAGCGCGCGCTCGGTGTGCAGGTCCCAGCTCTTGCCAAAAATGGTGACGACCGGCGTCTCGGACTCGAGCAGGAGCCGGACGTTGTCGTCCTTCTCGACTGGATTCTTGGCATGGCGCGTCGAGCCGAAAGCCGCAAGCTTGGCATGCTTGAGCTTCAGCGACTTCGCCGCCTCGAAGAAATCGCGGTCGCGAGGATTGGAGCCGGGCCAGCCGCCTCAATGTAGTCAATCCCGAACTCATCCAGCTTCCGTGCAATGCGCAGCTTGTCCTCGACCGAGAAGTTCACGTTCTCGCCTTGGGTGCCGTCGCGGAGGGTGGTGTCGTAGATGCTACACGCATGGTTTGCTCCCTTGAGTTTTCCGGAACCCGCACCCTCCCGGGTGCGGCACAGATTGGTTGTTGACGACCGCGCCGCCCCGACCGTGCCGCACCGGGGAGGGTGCGGGTTCCGGCCGCTAGCGACGCGGTCGCCGTGTTGCTTACGCCGTAGGCATTTCCTTCTTACGCTTCAAGAAGGGCATCATGCTGCGCAGTTTCGCGCCGACTTCTTCGATCGGCTGCGTCTGCTGCGCCTTGCGCATCGCGAGAAACTTCTCGCGGCCGGCCTTGTTCTCGGCCATCCATTCGTTGGCGAACTCGCCCGTCTGGATCTCCTTGAGAACCTGCTTCATGCTGTCGCGCACGTGCTGGTCAACCACGCGCGGCCCGCGAGTGTAGTCGCCGTACTCGGCCGTATCCGAGACCGAGTAGCGCATGTAGTTCAAGCCGCCTTCCTGGATCAGGTCGACGATCAGCTTGAGCTCGTGCAGGCACTCGAAATAGGCCATCTCCGGCGCGTAACCGGCATCGACCAGCGTCTGGAATCCGGCGCGGATCAGCTCCGAAGTGCCGCCGCAAAGCACGGCCTGCTCGCCGAACAGGTCGGTCTCGGTCTCTTCCTTGAAGGTCGTCTCGATCACACCCGCCTTCAGGCAGCCGATGCCCTTGGCGTAGGCCAGCCCGAGGTTCTTCGCGTTGCCAGTCGAGTCCTGCGCGATGGCGACCAGACCCGGTACGCCCACGCCTTCCTCGAACAGCTCGCGGACACGGTGGCCCGGCGCCTTCGGGGCGACCAGCAGCACGTCAATGTCCTTGCGCGGCTCGATGAAGCCGAAGTGGACGTTGAAGCCGTGCGCAAACATCAGCGCCGCGCCGGGCTTGATGTGCGGGGCGATCTCGTCGTTGTAGAGGTCGGCCTGGATGTGATCCGAAACGAGGATCATGATCACGTCGGCGACCTTGGCGGCCTCGGCCGTGGTCATCACGCGCAGGCCCGCCTGTTCGGCCTTGGGCCACGACTTGGAGCCCTCGTAGAGACCCACGACGACATCGACGCCGCTCTCCTTCAAGTTGAGCGAATGCGCGTGCCCTTGGCTGCCATAGCCGATGATGGCGACGGTCTTGCCGTCGAGGAACGACAGATCGCCGTCAGGTTCGTAGTAAATCGGTAGTGCCAACTCGCTTCTCCTTCGTTTGCTTCAGTGTCCGGAACCGAGCCCCGGCAGCCATGCCGGGGTCCAGGACTCATACGGCCTCCCAGCGCCGGACCGTGGCATCGCTGCCACGGCTCCGTTCCGGCGGGGTTAATTCGTCTCGACCGGCGCGATGTCCGGCACGTCGGAATCCATGCGGAACGTCGGCATCGGAAGGCGGTTGTTCGGCATGCGAGCCATAGCCATCGATCCCGAGCGGATCATTTCGACGTTCCCGTAGTGGTGCAACAGTTCGATCAACGCGTCGATCTTATCCGGCGAACCGGTCACCTCGAGCGTGTAGTGCGTCGGCGCCACGTCGACGATGCGGGCGCGAAAGATCTCGGCTTCCCTAGTCAGCGCCGAGCGCATCTCCGGCTTCACGTCCGACACCTTCACCAGCGCCAGCTCGCGTTGCACGGCCTTCGACTCGGTCAGGTCCACGGCCTTGACCACGTCCACAAGCCGGGTGATCTGCTTGATCAGCAGGTCGCTGTTCTCCTCGCTCACCTCGGCGACGATCGTCATCGACGACAGCGTCGGGTCGAGCGTCTTGGCGACCGTAAGACTCTCGATGTTGTAGCCACGCGAGGTGAGCACGCCCGCCACGCGCATCAGTGCGCCGGGCTTGTTTTCCACCAGTAGAGATATGAGCTGATTCATCGTCTTGTCTCCCTCGCGCCTAGTCGCCCGCCGCCACCGGTTTCGGCGCGTTCAGGATCATCTCGTTCAGCGCGCCGCCGGCCGGCACCATCGGGAACACGTTCTCTTCCCGCGTCACCATCACGTTGAGCAGGAACGGACCCGGCTCCTCAAACGCCTCCTTGAGCTTCGCCTCGAGCTCGGAAGGCTGCCGCACGGTCGAGCCCTTCAGCCCGTAAGACGCCGCGAGCATCGGGATGTCGGGGAAACCCGGCTCCATCGCAACTTCGCTGTAGCGCTTGGAGTAGAACAGCTCCTGCCACTGGCGAACCATGCCCAACCAGCCGTTGTTCATGATGATGATCTTCACCGGGATGTTGTTCGCCGCGATGGTCGCGAGCTCGGGCAGCGCCATCTGGAAGCCGCCGTCGCCGCAGATCGCAACCGTCGTCCGCTCCGGCGTGGCGAGCGCCGCGCCCATGGCCGCCGGAAGGCCGAAGCCCATCGAGCCGAGGCCGCTGGACGACTGCCACAGCCGGGGCTTGTTGAAATGGATCCACTGCGCGGCCCACATCTGGTGCTGACCCACGTCGACGCAGACGTTCGCTTCGCCGCCGCAGATCTCGTTGATCTTCTCCATCAGGAACTGCGGTTTGATCTCGTTCGCCGACGGCTCGTAATCGAAGGGATGCTCGCGCTTCCAGCTCATCACCTGGCGCACCCAGGCCGCCCGCGCGGCCTCGTTCTCGGGGCCCTTCTCGGCCTTGGTCTCGCGCAGGCGCTTGTTGAGCTTGGTCAGCACGCGCTTGAGGTCGCCGACGATACCGACGTCGGCGCGCCGGTTCTTGTTGATCTCAGCCGCGTCGATGTCAATGTGCAGTACGCGCGCGTTGGGCGCGAAGCGGTCCAGGCGGCCCGTGACGCGGTCGTCGAAGCGGACGCCCAGCGCGATGATCGTGTCGCACTCGGTGATGCCCATGTTCGCCGCGTAACCGCCGTGCATGCCGAGCATCGAGACGTAATGCGGATGGTCCGCGCGCATCATGCCGTGGCCCATCACGGTGTGCGCGAGCGGAGCGCCGAGCAACTCGGAGAGCTCCACCACGCCCTCAGCAGCGCCGGAGCTGATCACCCCGCCGCCGGCGTAGATGTAGGGCCGCTCGGCCTCCCACAGGAAGCTGACCGCCTCTTCGACCTCGGCGTCGTCGGGATCGAGACGCAGCTCATATCCACGCAAGGGACGCATCTGGTCCTTCGGAGTGAAGCGGCCCTTGCCGGTCAACACGTCCTTGGTGATGTCGACCAGCACCGGCCCTGGACGGCCGGAGCCTGCGATGTAGAAGGCCTCGTGGATGACCTGCGCCAGGTCGTTGATGTCCTTGACCAGGTAGTTGTGCTTGGTCGCCGCGCGCGTGATGCCAAAGGTGTCAGCTTCTTGGAAGGCGTCGCGGCCGATGAGCGCCTGCGGCACCTGCCCAGTGATAGCGACGATCGGGATCGAGTCCAGCAGCGCGTCCACCAGGCCCGTGGTCAGGTTGGTCGCGCCGGGGCCGGAGGTGGCCATGCAAACGCCCACTTTGCCCGTGGCGCGCGCAAAGCCCTGCGCCATGAACGCCGCGTTCTCTTCATGCCGCACGAGGATGTGCTTGAGCTCGTGGTCGTAAAAGACGTCATAGACGGGGATCGTCACCCCGCCGGGGTAGCCGAAAATTACCTCGGCGCCCTCGCGAGCCAAGCTCTCCACCAGGATTCGTGCGCCAGTCATCATGGCCATGTCGATCTTCTCCGTTTCTCTCTCTAGCCCCGCCGTGATCCCAAGCTCCGGTCCGCAACCCTCGGCGAGGCAGAAAAAAGCCGCCGACCGGATCCTCTGTTCGCCCCGGCGGCGGCCTGTTTCGTGTTCCTTGGTTCTAGATACGAAGAGGCCGTTAACCGGGGCGGGATACCGCTACGATTACGATGGAGCCGTTAATTCGAAGAACCGCGATCGGGGAGTCGTCCGTCTCGGCGTCAGCCGGAGTCGGAGGAACTTCCGTAGCAAGCGTGAGTGCGTTGCGGTTCATGAGCTCACGGGGAGAACGGCAGCGGGTCGAGGACCTGCGGCGTGCCGCACCTCTTTCGCCTGCCAAGCTCTTCGTCATCTCAATTCGGGACCGGCCTGGGAAGGCGGGTCTCCTTCCTTCGATTCTAGCTCGGTAAGAAAATCCAGGTCAACTGGCGCCGAGCAAAAGCTCAAATCCTATGGTCCTTCACCGCGTCCACCAGGAAGTACGGCGCCAACAGCGGCGACTTGATCATCGAGTAAATCTCTGCAAACAAGCGCTTTAGTCCAGGAAACGACGCCATTTCGCGCGGCCCCGGAATCGGCGCGTGGATGACGGCCTTCCCTGGGAACGCGTCGTCAAAAGCCTGGCAAAGCCGGCCATAGGAGAACGGGCGTATCGAGGAGTAGTCGATGCCGAGCTTCTCGCGCACGAGCCGCTCCGCGCTAGGGCGCGAACGGAAGCCCAGTCCCCAGATGCCCACATGAGGTTCCGGCGTCAGACTGAAGCGATTGGGCGTGGTCAGCACCACCCGCGCGCCGTCGTCGAGCACGCGCCCCAACTCGGCTAGCACTTGTTGTGGCTCGGCTACGTGCTCGAGCAAATCCGTGGCCGTCGCCGCCGTAAAACCGCCGTCAGCAAACGGCAGCGCCTCGGCGTTCGCCGCCACCAGCTGCACCCGGCGCGACTCGCCGCCTAGCAGCTTGCGCGCCAGCACGAGTTGGTACAGCGCCGCGTCCACGCCGATCGATTCCCGTCCGGTTGGGGCCGCTGTCGCCAAATAGCGCCCCATACCGCAACCCAGGTCGAGATAGGGTCCGCGGTCGGTGGGATCGAAGCGCGAAAACGCCGCCACCGCCTGCTCCTCTTCGATCTCGAAGTGCGTGAGGTGCGCCGTACGCAGCTCCGGCCGCGCCGGCGGACGCATTTCGTAGAAGCGGTCTACCAACTCCTCGAAGCTCTCGTGCGGCTCGTGTTTAGCCAGAGTCTCGGCGATCTTGAGATCTTCTTCGAACGAGATCTCCGGGCTCGGCGCGATGCGCAAGTCTGGAATATCGCAACGCACCGGATACTCCGCCCGACAGGGGTCGCACAACAGCGCCTGCTGCGGCTTTTGGCCAGGCTCGACCGGCGGACCGGGATCGAGAATCAGCGCTCCTTTACAACGTGGGCAGCGGAGTTCCACGCGGCGATCGTAACATGGGATGTCTGTGTCCGGTATACGACAAAGCCCTAGTGTTCTCCTGGGATTGGGTGGAGCCGCTGAGCGCCTGCTCGCACCGGCCTGCGTGCAGATCTGCAACCTGAAGGCCATAGCGGGCTGCGATCCCGACCCCGACCGCCGCGCCTGGGCGGAGTCGCGCTTCGGCTTGAAGACTTACTCCACGCCCGAAGAGCTATTTCAGAGCGAGCAACCCGAAATCGCGCTCATCGGAACGCCGCCCGATTCGCACTTCGCCCTGGCGCAGCTCGCGCTCGAGCACGGCGCTCACGTCTTCCTGGAAAAGCCCTTCACCCAAACCACGGAAGAAGCTGACGCCCTCATCGAGCTTGCCCGCGCCAAACAACGGCTGCTCGCCATCAACACGCAGTACCGTTTTATGGACATCTATCGCCGCACCCGCGAGCGGTTGGCCGCAGGAGACTTCGGCCGCCTCTACGGCATCCAGGTTTGGCAACAGATGTTCCACCCGGCAGACCTCGACGGCCCCAACTGGCGTCGCGCCATGCGACGGGCAACGCTCTATGAGTTCGGCGGCCACGCCTCGACCTGCTCTGCTACCTCTTCGACGCTCTCCCCGAGGAGATCTCCGCGTTAACCCCAGCAGTGCGGGAAGAGTTTCACTCGGATGTTCTCGTTCAGGCGACGCTGAAGTTCCCGCAGGACCGCCTCGCCACGTTGTGGTTCAACCGCGTCTCGCACGCCCCCATGCGCTACCTCGAAATGCGGTTGCACTGCGAAGACGCATCGGTTCGGATCTCGCTCGGCGGCGTGGCGCGCGTGTCGCTCGACTGGGTCGGACCGCGGCTGAGAGTCAGCCTCAACAAGGGGGGTGAGGCGCGCGAAGAGCGCAACGGGCGCGCCCGCACGTTCGCCTCGATGAGCAGTCCCGCGTTTCTGCCCGCGACCATCGCGCATCTCGAAGAGTTTTTGGGCCGCATCGCGCGCGGCGACACGGATCTTGCCGCCGCGGAAGAAGCCCGCGTGGTCCTGCGCACCTCCCTCGCCGGCTACGAATCGGCGGAAACCGGCGGCCTGGGTGCACATCTGAGCAGCGGCCCATCCGTCATGACAATGTCGGACGCCATGTTAGAATGATGGCATGGTCGCCAAAGGAAACGCGATGAGAAGATTGATCTACGTTTGACTCAATCGGCCAAGCGGGCTCTGCAAATGGCAGCTGAGGCGCCGACCAATCCCTGAGTGAGTTTGTGCTCTCGAGCGCTTTAGCCAAAGTCGACGACTCTGCCCGATCGTCGACTCTTCGGATTGGATGCACAGCAATGGCGCAAGTTCCAGCAAGCGCTCGACGCTCCTGTGAAGCCAGCCCCACGCCTCGCGAAGCTGCTCAAGTCTCCAAGCGTCTTCGAATGACGGGCCTCCGCATCGAGAAGCTCAGCCGGAACCACGCCGTTGACGGTTTTGATTGCGGCAGCGATGCTCTCAACCGCTTCTTGATTCGCTTTGCCGTGATCAACCAGCTGGCGGGCTCTGCCCAGACCTACGTCGCGGTCGCCGACCAAACCGTTGTGGGCTACTATTCCTTAGCAGTCGGCCAAGTCGACTATTCCGATGCAGCGGAGAGGCTGAAGAGGGTTTAGCTCGCCATCCCGTTCCCGTAATGCTGCTCGCCCGCCTCGCCGTCGCGTCCGCGTGGAAGGCAAGCGACTAGGCTCCGGTCTCCTGAAGGACGCCATCCTCCGGACCCTCAACGCCGCGGACATCGCCGGCATTCGCGCGCTGATCGTCCATGCAAAAGATGAGGAGGCGCGAGCGTTCTACGAGCATTTCGATTTCTTCCATCGCCGACAGATCCGTACCATCTCTATCGCCTGATCAAGGATCTTCGGGCCTAGCCAGCGGATGGTCGCGGAGAATCGCAACCTGAGCAAGTCAGTCCTGCCAAAATACGCCCGTGGGGCCAAACGGCACACGCGCTCACCTCGCGCTGCTACTCGCCGCGTGCATTCCGCTTTCGCCGCGGGTTGCGCAAGCCCTGAGCTCGACCCAGTCGAACAGCTCTACCTGCGAACCGCCACCGGCCCGGGCGCAGGCGATACCCAAGTTCAGGCGGTTCGCGAGTTGGCCGAACGAGACGACCCGCGCGTGGAAGGGATGCTCATCCGCGTCGCACAAACAGCGCTTCAGCCTGGCCGGGATCGCGTCCGCATCGAGGCTGTCCGCCAACTCCGCCTTCGAGGATCAGCAAGCGCCGTACCGGACCTCGCGGCGCTGTTGAGCCCAGACCGCACGCTCGAACTGCGCCAGGAGCTGGCCCTCGCATACGCACAACTGGGCTGCCCGGCCGTCTGCATCAAGGCCACATTGCGATATCTGAAACGGATCTGGCAAGGGGAGTTGAACATCGAAGAACGGCGCTTCGAGAGCGTCCGGAGCCACGTCCGCGATCCCTCCTTAATCCCGAGGCTCCCCCGTCGATCGTGAAGCAACAAGAGCAAATCTACGCAGCGCTATACCAACTGCTTCGTCGCGCCCCGGATGAGACGGCTTCCTCCCTGGCTGAGGACTACAGCCTCGGCGGCCCAAGTCCAGAGCCCTTTGCGCTGCACTTGGTGGCATACCTCCAACTCAAGCAAGCATGCCCCGCGCTGCTGTCCAGTCGGGACGCGTCGCCCACTGCAACCATCTCGGCGGAGTTGCGCTCCGCCATCGCCGAAGCCAGCTGTGATCGCTGAGATGCAACAGGCATAGCAGTCGAAGAGAACGCAGGCCCTCCCGTCCGCGGCCCCATTCCGTTCTCACCCCCTACAATGAGTTTCGGATGCCCCGATCGAACCTCTCGCGCCGCGGCTTCCTAGCCGGCGGCCTCGCTGCAGCCGCCGCCGGTTGCGCCGGCGGCAAGCTCAAAGGCGACCCCGACGGCCGCAAGGTGATCGTGCTCGGCCTCGACGGCATGGAGCCCAAGATCATCCAGGCTCTCATGGACTCCGGACGCGCGCCCAACTTCAAGAAGCTCACCGAAATGGGCGTTTTCCGCCCTCTTGGCACCACCATCCCAGCGCTCAGCCCCGTCGCGTGGTCCAGCTTCATTACTGGCATGTCGCCCGGCGGACACGGCATCCCCGACTTCATCGCCCGCGACCCGCTCACCTACCAGCCGTTCTTCTCCATCTGGGAAGCGCGCGACATCGACCGCACGCTCGCCGTCGGCGACTACCGTTTCCCCGTCAGCGGCGGCGAGGTCGAGAACCTGCGCTCGGGCAGGCCCTTCTGGTCCTACTTGACCGAAAAGGGCATCCCGGCCACAGTCATCAAGATCCCCACGAACTTCCCCGTCGAGGAGACCGCCACGCGCGCCATCAGCGGCATGGGCACCCCCGACGTCGTCGACTCCTTCGGCGTCTTCACCTATTACTCGAGCGACCCCGAAGACAAAGAACAGGCCCTCAGCGGCGGCGAAGTCATTCGCGCCGAAGTCCATGACGGACGCGCCAACCTGGCCTTCCACGGCCCGGCGAATTCGCTCGACGCCTCCGCCGAGGGGCCGACCAAAGTTCCCTTCACCGTGCACCGCGACAGCACCGCCCCCGTTGTGCGCATCGAGGTCGGCGACCAGCTCTACGTCGTCAAAGAAGGCGAGTTCAGCGACTGGATCAAGGTGCGTTTCGACCTAATCCCGCATGTGGCCAGCGTCGCCGGCATCACGCGCATCATGGTCAAACAGGTGCACCCGCATCTCAAGCTCTACGCCCAACCCATCAACATCGACCCCGAAGACCAGGCCATGCCGGTCACCTATCCGCCTGAGTTGGGCGGCGAGATCGCGCGCCACATCGGCCCGTTTTGGACCAAGGGCCTACCGTCGGACACCAAAGCCTTCGACCTGAAGATTTTCCGCGACGAGGACTACGTCAGCCAAGCCGACCTCATCCTCGACGACCGCATGGCGCTGTTCGACTACGAGTGGGCGAATTTCTCCAAACAGAAGTCCGGACTGTTCTACTTCTACGTCTCTTCCACCGACCAGGACGCCCACATGCTTTGGCGCAACATGGACGACACCCACCCCATGCACGCCCAAAGCGACGTTCGCTATTCCGGCTATATCCAGCACGTCTACGAGCGCACCGACGAAATGGTCGGCAAAGTGCTCCCCGCCGTCGACGAAAAGACCTTGCTCGTCGTCTGCTCCGACCACGGCTTCGCCCAATTCGGCCGCCAGTTCCACTTGAATACGTGGCTGCGCGATCAGGGCTATTTGGTCATCAAAGATTCCGAGAAATCCAAGGAACGGACCAGCGTCGACGACGTCGATTGGGACAAGACGGTCGCTTACGGCATCGGCTTCAACGGACTCTACCTCAATCGCGTCGGCCGGGAGGAGCGCGGCGTCGTCAGCCCGGAGAAAGCTCCCGAGATCATCGCCCGCATCACGAAAGACCTCGAAGCCATCGACGACCCCGACACCGGCAAGCGTCCCGTCCACAAGGTTTACGAGCGCGACCAGATGTACTCGGGCGACCGCATCGACGAGATGCCCGAGATGCTCGTGGGTTACACGCCGGGTTATCGCTGCGCAAACGACTCGATCCTGGGCGAGACCGTGCAGTCGATCATCGACATCAACACGCTCGCCTGGGGCGGAGACCACTCGATGGCCCCCGAGCTCGTCCCCGGCTCCGTCTTCCTGAGCCGCAATATCGCCCGCAAGGACCCGAACATCGTCGACCTTCCGGTCACAATCCTCGAGTTTTTCGGCATTGAGAAGCCGGAGCAGATGACCGGCCGCAGCCTCTTCCGCAGTTCGAGCTGACGGGGAGCCCGCGCTACCCCCGCGGCCGCGTCGCCGTCTCGTACAGCGCGCGATACCCCGCCGCAGCCTTGCCCGGGGAAAAGCTCGCGGCCTTGGAATATAGGTTCGCGAGCATGCCCGCGTAGCCGCGCTTGTTCTCACGCCACACGCCCGCCGCCTCTTTCAGGGCGTCGAACAGCGCCTCGGCGATCATCGCGTAGAGCGGAATCCCCACGCGCGCCTGCGGATTCGGGGCTTCGATGATCGTGGGCCACGAACTGCCCAGCGGCAGCTTCTCGCGGAACAACAAACCCGTACCGTTCTTGCGGTCCGTGCGGAAGTCGACCACCTGTCCGGTCAATCCGCCCGTCGCGCGGGCCACTACCGGCGTCCCGCCTAGATAGGCCTCGGTCGCCGCGCCGAAAGGTTCGTAGAGCGACGGCATCACCGCGAAGGACGCGCCGGCCATCGTCTCCATGTAGCCCTTTTCCACACGGAAGGGATACACCGCCACGTCGCCGTGGCGCTTCTCGGCCAGCAATCGCAAATCCTCGAGCCACGGACCCGCGTCGCCCACCACGTTCGGCGTCAGGATGAACTTCGCCTCTCCCGGCCGAAAACCCTCGATCGCGCGTGCGAGCAGGTCAAACCCCTTTTGGGCTGGATCCAGACGGCCGAACATCAAAAACACCGGGACCTCGTCCGGAAGCTCCGTCAGCGGACGCCCGTCATTACCGTCGAGCTTGCCCAGGATGCGCGGGTCCTCATAGGCTGCCAGCACCTCGAGCATCGCCTCACGCTTGGCCGCCTTCTCTTCGATCAGCCCTCGAGACGAGCCCGAAGCGAACGCATCCACCGCCTCTTGGCTGAAGGCCGGCCGCGCGGCGCCGAACAGCGGATTGTCCACACCAACCACTCCATGCGCGCGAAAAACCTTCTGCAAATGCGAAGCGAGCAGGTCGGTCTGCAACGGATCGGAAACCAGCTCCTCGGCAAAGCCGGGGCTCACCGTCGACAGCGGGGCGTCCGTCAGCGGGATCATTCGCTGATAAACCGTCTCGTGCCCCAGCGGCCAGCGGTGCGCCCCGAGCCGATCCGTCACCCAAGCTAGGTTCGAATCCGGCAACGGGTGATCGTAAGGGTTGTGCGAGGTCAGCACTGTTGCGGCGGAATCGAGAACGCCGGCCAGGATCGCGTGCTTCACCGTCAGCGCCGTCGGAGCAAACTGCCAATCTTGCGAGTGAACGATCACGTTCTCGCTCATACCCAAGAAGCGCAGCACATGCGGCACGGCCTGCGAGGCAAACAGCGCGTCGCGCAGTAGCAACCAGGAGTGCGCGTGCGCATACGGATTTCTGCGGTCCGGGCCGCCCGGTGCGTCGAACACGCCCCAACCCTGCATCAAGATCCAGCGATTGTCGAGCCCGTCACGATGTTCGAAGAGCTCGATGCGATGGTCATGGCCGGAGTACTCGAAGCTGACCTCGCCTAGGTAGTGCAGGCTGGGGTAATCCGGGGTCGTCGCAAGGTTGCGATGGAGAGGTGTGAGCAGCACGACGTCGTCGCCGGCTGCGCGGAGCGCCGGCGGCAGATGCGTCGCCACGGCGAAAATGCCGCCTGCGCGGGCGAATGGGTTCTCCCAAACGCAGTAGGCCACGCGCCGGTGCGCGGAATCCACCGCAGTCCGGGCGGCATCGAGCGTGGCCTGCTCTTCCGGCGTGAAGACGCCGCGCAACTGTGCGAGATCAGGCTGCCAAGTCGAGAGAAAACGGATCATATCGGCCATCGGGTTAGGGTCTCGTACCAGTCTAGTGAACACCCAACAACGGGCTACACTGAAAGTTCGTCCCTTCGATGAGCACCGCTAAGTTCCTCCAAGCCAAGCCGATCGTCGATTTCCCCGCCGTCGAGCGCGAGATCGCCGAGCTCTGGCGCGCCCAAAACACCTTCGAGAAGTCCCTCGAAAATCGCAAGGGCCGCCCCCAGTTCACCTTCTACGAAGGTCCGCCCACCGCCAACGGCCTGCCCCACAACGGCCACGTGCTGACCCGCGTGTTCAAGGACGTATTCCTGCGCTACCAGACCATGCGCGGCAAGTACGTCCCCCGCAAGGCCGGCTGGGATACGCACGGTCTGCCCGTCGAGGTCGAAGTCGAGAAAGAGCTCGGCATCCACGGCAAGGAAGCGATCGAGGAATACGGCGTCGAGAAGTTCATCGCGCGCTGTATCGAGTCCGTCTTCCGTTACACCAACGAGTGGGAACGCATGACGGAGAAGGTCGGCTTTTGGGTCGACCTCGATGACGCCTACGTCACCTACCACCGCTCGTTCGTCGAGAGCGTCTGGTGGGCGCTGTCGGAGCTGTTCAAGAAGGGCCTGCTCTACAAGGGCCACAAGATCGTCTGGTGGTGGCCCCAGGGCGGCACCGCGCTCTCGGCCGGCGAGGTTGGCCAGGGCTACAAGACCGTCGAAGACCCGTCGGTCTACGTGAAGATGCCTCTCGTCGACGAGCCCGGCGTCAGCCTGCTCGTCTGGACGACCACTCCTGGACGCTGCCCTCGAACCAGTACGTCGCCGTGCGCCCTGAGTACGACTACGTCCAGGTCAAGGACGAGGAGCACGGCTCGCTGATCATCGCCGCCGCCCTGCGCGAGACCATCGCGGGCAAGCTCGGCCGCGAGCTGCCCATCGAGCGCGAGCTCAAAGGCGACGAGCTGCTGGGCAAATACTACGTCCCGCCGTTCGACTACTTCTATCCGCAGTACAAGAACCTCGAAGCGGTCACGCCCGAGGGCGACAAGGTCAAAGGCGCTGTGGCGAGTGCTCGCGGCCGACTTCGTCGAGCTAGACTCGGGCACCGGCCTCGTCCACGAAGCCCCCGCCTTCGGCGAGGTCGACTACGACCTGCACCGCAACACCATCGCCGAGTACACGAACGCCGACGAGATCCCTCTGCTCTGCCCCATCGGCCCCGACGGCAAGTTCGACGCAACCGTCGAGGACATGCAGGGCAAGTTCGTCAAGGACGCCGACCGCGAGCTGATCCACAAGCTGCGCGAAAGCGGCGTGCTCGTGCTGCGCGAGAATTACCGACACGAATATCCGTTTTGCTGGCGCGCCGATGACGACCCGCTCATCCAGTTCGCCCGGCCGGCTTGGTTCATCAAGACGACCGCGCGCAACAAGGAAGTCCTGGCCAACAACGCCAAGATCCACTGGCTGCCCGAGCACATCGGCACGGGCCGCTTCGGCGACTTCCTGCGCAACAACGTCGACTGGGCGCTCTCGCGCGAGCGCTACTGGGGCACCCCGCTCAACATCTGGATCAATGACGAGACCGGGAACATGCAGGCGCCGGCCTCGGTCGACGAGATCCTCGCGAAGAACCCCAGCGCCTTCGATCACTGGCATGCCGCGAAGAAGGAAAACCCGGACCTCAACGACCACCTGATCGTCCACAAGCCCTGGATCGACGACGTCACCTGGACGGAGCCCGGCGAGCCCGGCGTCTACCGCCGCGTGTCGGAGGTCATCGACTGCTGGTTCGATTCGGGCTGCATGCCCTTCGCGCAATGGGGCTTCCCGCACAAGAACCAGGAGAAGTTCAAAGCCTCGTTCCCGGCCGACTACATCACCGAAGCCATCGACCAGACCCGCGGCTGGTTCTACTCGCAGTTGATGATCTCGACCTTGGTCTTTGACGAGGAGTGCCAGAAGCGCGTCGGGCTCGACCCCGTGCGCCCCTACCCGCACCCATTCCGCACCTGCATTGTGCTGGGCCACGTCACCGACCCCGAGGGTAAGAAGGAGTCGAAGTCCAAAGGCAACTACACGCCGCCCGACGCGGTGATGGAAAAAGTCGCCCAAGAGTTCGCCGTCGTCGAAGCCGAGCAATGCGGCGTGACCATCAAACCCGGCCAAGCCGTCATCGCCCGAGAGGATCTCGAGGCGCTCGACCTCAAGCCCGGCGACGTGATGACCACGCGCTGCGCCGCCAACCCCGACAAGCCCCTCGAACTCGCCATGCAGCCCGGCAAGAAGATGCCGCGCCGCGTGATCGTGCTCGCGCCCGAAGACCGTGAAAAGACCGGCGCCCAGGTCAACTCCAAGGGCGTCGCCATCAAGCCCAACGAGGTGATGTGGCTCCCGCCGAGCGAGCGCATCCTCGTCGAAAGCTCTATCTCCGCCGCCCCCGGCGCGGACGCCTTCCGCTGGCTCTTCCTCGCCGGCACTCCGCCCTGGTCGCAAAAGCGTCACTCCCTCGGATTGGTCCGCACCATCCAAAAGGAGTTCCCGCTCAAGCTGCGCAACGTCTACGCGTTCTTCACGATCTACGCCAACATCGACGGCTACGACCCGGCGGTGCAAAAGGGCCGCCCAGTTTCGGACCGCACCGTCCTCGATCGCTGGATCCTCTCCGAGCTTGCGCTCACCACGCAAGCCGTACGCGAGAACATGGACGCCTTCCGCGCCTACGAGGCCGCGCAGGCGCTCAACAACTTCGTAGACGGGCTATCCAACTGGTACGTGCGCCGCAGCCGCGCGCGCTATTGGAAGTCCGAGATGGACGCCGACAAGACCGACGCCTACGCGACGCTCTACGAGTCGCTCGTCGTCATCGCCAAGCTCGCCGGCCCCTTCACGCCCTTCCTCGCCGAGGAGATCTACCAGAACCTCGTCCGGCGCCCCTTCCCGGATGCCCCGGAAAGCGTGCACCTGTGCGACCGCCCCAGGAGGACGAGGCGACCATCGACCGCACGCTCTCGAAGAAATGGCCGCCGTCCGCAACATCGTCTCGCTCGGCCTGCGCGTACGCACCGAGCACAAGCTCAAGGTGCGCCAGCCGTTGCACAAGGCGGAAGTCGTGCTCAACGACGCCGCCCTGCAACAGCGCCTGACGCCGTACCTCGACTTGATCTCCGAGGAGCTCAGCGTCCACGAGACCGTGCTCGCCGTCCGACGAGGCGCACGTGCAGTACGTCTGCCGCTGAACTTCCGCCGCCTTGGGCGCCGCCTGCGTCAGAAGATGAAGTCCGCCAAGCAGGCCTTCAGCCAAACCGACGCGGCAGCCCCTGCGCGCCGAGCTGCTCGAAAAGGCGCCGCCTCCATCGAGATCGAAGGGAAGCGGTCGCCCTCGACCCCGAGGACGTCGAAGTGCTCGTCGAGGCCGAAGGCGGATACGCCGCGGCAGGCGACACCACGACCGTCGTCGCGCTCGACACCGAGATCGACCAGCAGTTGCTCGACGAGGGCCTCTACCGTGAGATCCTGCGCCGCGTGCAGGATCTACGCAGGACCTCGACGTCGAATACACCGAGCGCGTCACGGTCTGCATCTGCGGTTCCGACCGCGTGGAGAACGTGCTCACCCAGAACCGTGACAACCTCGCCGCAGAGGCTTTGATCGGCGACCTGCGAATCGGCGGCCCCTGTCTGGACACCTGCGAAGTGCGCGAGCGAGCTCGACGGCGAGACCGTCCGCATCGAGCTGGCCCGGTCGGGGCAATGAAACGTACAATGAAGCTCGACCGTCCAACTGGAACGGGGAGGAGATCACCGCTATGAAAACGAGACGCTCGATCCTAGTCGCCGCGTTGGCCGTTTTCCCGGCAGCGCTGCCTTGCAGGCGGCGAAGGAAAAGGAAGAGCCGACGCGCACGGTGAAGGGGTTAGTCACCGACGAGTCCCAGAAGCCTATCCAGCAGGCCGTCGTGCAGCTCAAGAACACGCGTACGATGGACGTGAAGTCCTATTACACGGACGCACAAGGCCGCTTCTACTTTGCCGGCCTCGACCCCAACATCGACTACGAGATCAAGGCGATGGCCAAGGGTCTGCGCGAGAAGACGCGCCGCGTGAGCAGCTTCGACGACCGCATGGAGCTGTTCTACGAGTTCAACCTCAAGGCTGAATAACCTTGTCGCGCTACCTGGCGATCGTCGTCGCGGCGGTCGCTTGCTTGCCGCCCTGCTCACGGCGTGCAGTCCGTCGAATCCACCGTCACCACCCGACAGCTTGAACACCATCGCCCGCTCAAAGGCCGATCGTCGTTCTTCTGGGCGGACTGGTCTCGCGCATCCGTTGAGTTCCTGCCCACCGCCGCGGGCTTGCCGTCGAATACGAGCTCTGCGACCTTCGGACCGTCTGCCTCGAACGAACCGTCGTCGAACCCAAAGGCTTCCCGCTCGGCGCACGCACTTCGTCCTCGAGGCGACCCGACCATCATTCTGAGTCAGTACAAACTGCAAGATGTACCCGGCGGCCTGCTCTTCGAGCCGGCGGCACACTCCACCGCCATCAGCTCCATAAACGACGCCCCGCTCTCCCCGCCGACTTAGCCGACGCCATCGATCCGCGCCTGCATTTGATCTTTCCTGCCCTCGTCCTCCAGTACCGCATGCGGAAGCCTGCGGGTTTTTCTCCCCCTCACCGCCCGCCGCTCAGCTCCGCCCGCCAGTTCTCCACCACTCGCGCCGCACTCCCCGTCGGCGCACCCTTCGGCAACTCCAACGTATCCACCAGCACAAACGTCTCTCCGTCCGGAGACACGTCGTACGTCGTCGTGAAGGGCGAATTCGTCGCCAACCCGGCGTGGTCGAACAGCGCCACCGGCGGCCCGGCGGGCGAACCGCCGTCCTCGGCAAGCGGTGCGGACATCAGCGTCGAGCCGGTCACAAAAACAGCTCTTTGCCCGCCTTGCTGCAACGCGGCTGACATCCGCCGTTGCGCGAAGCCTGCCACGCACGTCCGCCATTTCCGAAAGGCCGCACGTAGACTTCATAGACTCCAGACTCGTCCGAGCAGTAGGCCAAGAACCTTCCGTCCGGCGACAGCCGTCCGCTTGTTTCGTTGAACTTCGTTTCCATGAGCGGCCGCTCCTGCATCTCGCCGCCGTCCGAACCCGGTTGCGCAATCCACAAGTCCGCGCCGGCGTCGAAACCGCTCGTCGAATAGATCAGTCGGTTGCCCGGAGTCCAGTCGATGGCGGCGGCATCGCCCCCGCCACAAACGAGCGCCTCCTGGTCGCGCCCATCCACCGAGCGCGTGTAGATCTGCGCATTGCCTTCGCGGTCGGCGCGCCAAACGACGCGCTCGCCGCTCGGAGCCCAAACCGGGTCGGCGTCAAACGCAAGGTTCGAGCTGACGCGCGTGCGGTCCGGCGCATCGATCGCCTGCACCCAAATGTCGTAATTGCCCTGCTCGAGCCCGCGGAAGGCGATGCGCGAACCGTCTGGCGAATACACAGGCGTCGCGATGCGGTCCTGCGCTCTGCCCACATACCGCAAACGCTCGCCGGAGCGGTCGTAAAGCGCGAGCTGCTGCGGCGCAGGCTTGGGCTCGTCCACATAGACCAATGTCCCGTCGTGCGAAAGCGTCGGCTGCGAGCCTGTCTCGGACACCGGTACGGAGGGTCCGCCCGTTGAGAGCTCCAGCCACATCGAATGGAACCGCCCACAATCCGCCTTCGGCTCGTCCGCCTGATAGAGCATCATACCGCCCGGAGTTTGGCCTGCGCCCCGGGCCCAGCACCGCCTGCTCGCCGCTATCGAGGTCCCGGACGATCAAATCGTGCATTCGGACCGCCCGCCGCAAGGCCAGCAGCCGACGACCCGATGCGCTCACAAAGTGCGGGTCCAGGTTGCCGCCGCCTGCGGGCGTCACCACTGGGTCCGGCAGCGCTCGCGGCTCCCCGCCGCGTGACGAAACCTCGAACAGCACCGGAGGGAGCCCTGTCGAGAACACGATCTTCTCTCCATCCGGGCTCCATGCGCTGCCGCCAAAAATCGAACCCGACAGCGGGCAAGCATCGTCACCGGTCCGCCGTAGACGGAAATCTTGCGCAACGCCGAGTCGCTGCCGAAGGCCAAGTACTGACTGTCGGGTGACCACGAAACCAGATCCGCGCCCTCGGTGCCATCGAGCCGTCGCGGCTGCTCGCGATCGAAGGTTCGGATCCAAATGGGAGAACGCGCATCCGGCGTGACCCACGCAAGCATCCGTCCATCTGGCGAGATAGAAACGCGGAGACCGCGTCCGTCGCTCTGGCTTGGCGGCGAGATCGAAAAGCGCCGCGTCGGCTCGGGAGGGGGAGCAGGCTCCGGCTTCGCGCCCCACAGCAGGGCGCCCATCGCGACGCAGCCCAGCGCAACCAACGCTAGGTTGCGTTGGCGGCGCAAGCGCTGCTCTTGTTCGGAATTCTCGGCCTCGATGCCGTCTGCTTCCAACTCATCGTCTTCTTCGCCCGCCGGCTCCACCGGTGCGATGAAGCGATACCCGCGCTTGGGCAGCGTCTCGATGTAGCGCGCGGGTGCAAGCTCCAGATCGTGCAGGGCCTGCAGCTTCTTGACCGCAGTCGTCAACGCATGGTCGTAGTCCACATGCGTGTCTTCGAGACACAAACGGTCCCGCAATTGTTCCCGCGTCACCAGCTCGCCCGGACGCTCTACGAGCGCGACGAGAACCTGAAACGGCTGCTCGGGCACCCGCACTCGGATGCCGCCGTTCCATAGCTCCCCAGTCAGGGGATCGACGCGGAAAGGTCCAAACCGCATAGGTTTTGGCGCTAAATCGGAGCTGACCAAGCTGGCCACATCGGCTCTACTAGTCTATCTTATCAATGGTTTAACCGGCCACATCGATTCTGTCGAGAAACTCTGGACAACCTCTTGGCCTGGCGGCCTCCACCCGCTAGTCTGTGGTCACAACGGAAACGGGGTAACCACAAACTCGCATGCGTATTGAGATCGAAGTTATTCAGCGGGCCCAGCAGGGTGATGAGACCGCGTTCAACGAGATCGTTCGGATCTACTCCAGCCGCGTCCTTGGCGCGGTTTACGGGCAGGCCGGTGATGCGGGCGAAGTGGAAGATATCGCGCAAGAAGTTTTCGTACGGGTTTGGAAGTCGATCAGCCAACTGCGCGAAGTTGAGCTGTTTGAGCCCTGGCTTTACCGCCTCGCTTCCAACACGGCCTGCGACTTTCTGCGCCGCAAGCGCCGCCGCAAGGACCTACGCTTGGGCGACATGAGCGACGAACAGGCGCTGGCCGTGGAAGCGAAGGCGAGCACGAACACCTTCGAAGGCGACGAAGAGCGCCGAGAAGCTGTCCGCCTCACTCGGCAACTGTTGGCGCGTCTCTCCGACGCTGACCGCGAGTTGCTAACCCTCAAGGAAGTCCAAGGACTCTCGCTCCGCGAGCTCGAGCAAATCTACGGCGTCAACACGAACGCCATGAAGGTCCGCCTCTTCCGCGCCCGTAAGCGCGCGCTTCAAGAGCTCGAGGAAATTCAAACGCCGCCCACCACTCCGCGCCGCCTGATTGCCTTCGGCGACTTCGCCGAAGCAACAGCTTAGTTCTCCGGTTCGGAAGCGTTCGTGGTGCAATCCGCCAGGATTGCCGGTTCGCAGCTCTTTGCGGCCGGACGCCTCGATTACTACACCCGCCCCCCTTGCGGACTTGCCTGTTAGAATGACGGGGTCTGAGCCTGTAGGAAGCTCGATGCCCTTTCGCAACCTGTACCGCATCACCATCTTCTGCGTCCTCGCCACACTGGTCTCCGCGCCAATTTCGGGGCAACAGTCGGCTCTCGAACGACTCAAACAACAGCAAGAAGCACTGCGCTGGCAGGTCATCCGGCCCGTCGTACGCGGCGATCGAGCCGCCGTCGCCGCCGGCACGCCGAACGTCACCGAAGCCGCCATGCGCATCATGCATGAGGGCGGCAACGCGGTCGACGCAGGCGTCGCCGCCATGTTTGCAGGCGCAGTCACGGAGTTTTCGCACTTCGGCTTCGGCGGCGAAGCGCCTATCCTCATTCGCACTCCTGAGGGGAAGGTCTTCTCGATCGCCGGCGTGGGCACGGCCCCCCAGTTGATGACGCGCGAGTTCTTCCTTTCGCGACGCACGCAGCCCGAGCTCGAGCAGGAGTCCAATCGCCGCGGACGTACCCAGGGCCCCATCCCGTCCTACGGCATTCTGCCGGCGCTTGTGCCCGGCATGGTCGATGCCGGCCTCGTTGCACTCAAGCACTACGGCGGTAAGTCCTTCCAAGAGGTCATCCAGCCGGCGCTCGATCTGGCCGACGCCTATCCGATCGACGAGATGCGCTCGCGCTCCATCGCCACGGCCACGCGTTTCTTGCGCCGCTTCCCTACCTCAAAAGACGTCTTCCTGCCCGGCGGTCTGCTTCCCCGCCCCGGCGACATCTTCCGCCAGCCCGATCTCGCCCGTACCATCCGCGGCATGGCCAACGCAGAGAAGAAGGCCCTCGCCGCCGGCAAGAGCCGCGAGCAAGCCATCGACGCCGTGCGCGATTACTTCTACCGTGGCGAAATCGCCCGCAAGATTGGCGACTTCGTCAAGGCCAACGACGGACTGCTGCGCTATGAGGACATGGCCGCCTTCCGCCTGGAAGTCGAAGAGCCCGTCTCGACCACTTTCCACGGCTACGAGGTCTTCAAGTCCGGCTTCTGGACGCAGGGCGCGGTGATGATCGAGGCCCTCAACATCCTCGAGGGATATCAGCTCGATGCGCTTGGCTGGAACTCGCCCGAGTACATCCACCTGCTCACCGAGGCGCTCAAGCTCGCCTACGCCGACCGCGATACCTGGTACGCGGACCCCAAATTCGAGAAGATCCCCGTGGAGCTTTTGAGCAAGGCCTATGCCGCCAAGCGCCGCGAGTTGATCGACCCGCGCCACGCCAATCCGGACTTCCGGCCCGGCAAATTCGGCCCCGGCGAGCCGCCGCATCCCTCCACTTATGTTGGGCAGATGCGGCCCCTGACGGACGCTCTCGCCTCGCACGACACCACCTGCGTGAATGTCGTGGACAAGAACGGCTGGATGTTTTCCGCCACGCCATCCGGCGCTTGGATGCCGTCAGTGATCGCCGGCGACACCGGTATTCCGTTGACCCAGCGGGCGCAGAGCTTCCTGCTCATGCCCGACCACCCCAACGTGGTCGAGCCGGGCAAGCGGCCGCGCATCACGCTCAGCCCCACCATCGTCACCCACGGCGGCGAGCCCTACATGGCGCTCTCGACCCCGGGCGGCGACCAACAGGACCAAGCCTTGTTGCAGGTGCTGCTGGCCACCATGTTGTTCGACTTCAACCCGCAAGCCGCGGTGGAGGCGCCGCGCCTCCAGACGCGCCACTTGGTCTCGAGCTTCGACGACCACGCCATGGACCCCAACAAGCTGCTGCTCGACGAGCGCATCCCGGAATCGGTGCTGCAAGAGCTACGAGATGGGCCACGACATCGAGCGCCGCAGCCGCTGGGATTCGGGATCGGCGCCTACGGCGTTGCGCGCGCTGCCCAACGGCGTGATCGAAGCCGGCGCCGACCCTTACGCTTTCCGCTACGCAGACGGTTGGTAGGCCCCCGTTCGGTCGCCCCTTTCGCCTATCCTGTTCGTGAGCTCGGCTCGCCTGAGCCGGTTAGGAGCGCCGTACACGATGAAGCCTTTCGGTCTGGCCCTTGCCGCCGCCGCCCTGCTGTTGGCAGGCTGCGGATCCCAACCCGGTCTACGCGCCGGCGCCGCCGTAGCGGACATCACGCCAAAGGAATGGCCGCTGCCGCTGATCGGCAACTTCGGCTATAGCCCGGCCTCGGCGGCGAACGATCCACTGTCGGTGCGGGCCATCGTGGTCGAGTCGGGAGGCGAGACCATTGCGGTCGCGGTGGTCGACAGTTGCTACCTGCCGACAGAGGTGGCCGACGACGCGAAGGCTCGCGCTTCGGAGCGAAGCGGCATCCCGACCGATCACATCCTGCTCTCGGCGACGCACACGCATAGCGCCCCGCCGGCCTCGCCCATGCTCGACTGGAAGCCCGGCGGCCCTCCTGAGGTGGAGCCGAACATGGAGGCTTATAGCGAGTTGCTGCGCAACGGCGTGGCGCAGGCCGTCGCCGACGCCCATTCGCGCCTAGAGCCCGCCGAGCTTGGGTGGGGCAAGGTCGAGATCCCTGAAGAGCTGCACAACCGCCGCTGGTTCATGAAGGAGGGCACGATCCCGCCCGACCCGTTTGGCGCGACGACCGACAAGGTGAAGATGAATCCGCCGCGCCAGAGCCCGGACCTGATCAAGCCGGCCGGTCCGACCGACCCGGAGCTCTACGTGGTCTCGGTGCGCTCCGAGCAGGGCGCGCCGCTCGCCTTGTGGGCCACCTATTCCCTGCACTACGTGGGCGGGGTGCCTTCGGGCAAGGTGTCGGCGGACTATTTTGGGGAGTTTGCCCGCCGCATCTCGGCTTCGATGCGCCAGGAGGGCGCCGGGGACGACTTCGTGGGCATGCTGGCCAACGGCACGTCGGGCGATGTGAACAACATCGACTTCGAGCACGAGCGCGCGCCGGCAGCACCGTTTGAGCGCATCCATCAGGTGGCGGAGCGCGTGGCGCGCGGGGCGTTCGATGCGTACAAGACGATCGGCTATCACCGCTCGCTAGACGTGGCGATGATCCAGCGCGAGCTGACCTTGAAGCGCCGCAAGCCCACCGCGGAAGGCTTGGAACAAGCCAAGCAGTTCCTCGCCGAGCCGGACGAAACGAAGCTGCCCCGCTTGGCGAAGGCCTATGCGGAGCGGGCGATCCAGCTTGCCGAGGGTCCGGACGAGACGACGATCAAGCTGCAAGCGCTGCACATGGGGCCGCTGGCCGTTTGCGCGATCCCGTTCGAGACGTTCACTGCGATTGGGCTCGAGGTCAGGAGAAGAGCCCCTTTGAGGACACGTTTACGGTCGAGGCTCGCCAACGGGTGGAATGGCTACCTGCCGACGCCCGAGCAGCATGAGCTCGGCGGGTATGAGACTTGGCTCGGGACGAACTGCGTGCAGAAGGACGCCTCGCGCTTGATTACGGACGACCTGCTCGAGATGCTCGACGAGCTGCACAAGCAGCCTTGATTTGGCCGCTTTTGTCAGGTTTTGGCCGAGATTTCGGCCTTTTTCGTTGCTCGCGGATTCGAATGAAGTTGAGGCCCGGCTGGTGGTTGCCAGCCGGGCCATCTTTCCTGGCCGTTCGCCGCAGGCGCATTACTCGAAGAACCGGTTCTCTACTATCGCGGAGCTAGTGCGGGCGGCTTACAAGGCCCAGCCGCCAGGGCGCGTTGGAGAATTTCGGATTTGGACTGCGCAGTGAGAGCCGGCCGCATCTCCCGGGCCGGCTTCTTTATCCGATTTGAGGTTAGCATGAGGGTCCAAATGCTTAGGGATAAGGGGCAGGGGTAAGGGACAAGAGTTGCACTTCGTGCTGGAAGCGGCTCGCCGCGCGGCGGAGAAGACCGTTGCAGGATCGAACCGTTTTCGGTGGAACCCGAAGTCTACGACGAGCCGCCGAAACCCAACGCTCGCCTCCGCCGCTCGAAAGTCACGGCGGGCTCAGGCGTTGGGACCAAGGGCTTCCGCCCTTGGCTCGGAAGTGGGTGGTACGGGCGGCGACTGGGGATTGGCCTTTCAGGGCCGCACCTTGCCGTGCAGTCATCGCGACCGAAATGCGCCGTCGCGATGACTCGCGACGCTGCAAACGTGGCCGTTGCGCCACGAGGCTGGGGATCATAAGGGGATCGTCGCGCCTCGAGACGGCGACGAATGCACTCCGATATGGGAAAAGGTTATACGAGGAGACCGCGAGCGCTCGAGCCGCGGGGCCGCTAGGCAAAAACTACATCACGCCGGGCGGCCTCCAGCGCCTGAAAGATGAGCACGAGTTTCTGCTCAAGAGAGAACGCGCGGCGGTGACGGAGGTGGTCAAGTGGGCTGCGAGCAACGGCGATCGCAGTGAAAACGCCGACTATCAGTACGGCAAGCGGCGGTTGCGCCAGATCGATGGCCGGCTTCGCTTTCTCACGAGGCGAATCCAAGCTGCGGAAGTGGTTGACCCGGAAACTCCGAGAGCAGGGCAGGCGGCGGCGAGAGTCTTCTTCGGAGCGACCGTGCGCTATGCCAATGACGCGGGAACGGAGCGGGAGGTCAGCATCGTGGGCGCCGACGAGGTCGACCTCAGCCGGAACCACATCAGTTGGGTGTCGCTCCTGGCGCGCGCCCTGATGAAGGCGGAGGAGGGTGATGAAGTCGTTCTCCGAGCGCCGGGCGGCACAGTGAACCTGACCGTGTTGGAGGTGCGCTACGAACGCATCTCGGTGGAACCCTTCCGTGAACCACCCGGAGCCGAGTCGGCGGCAAAGGGACCTCGACCGAGCCAAGCAACCTGACGAAGGTTGGTGAGTTCCTGCTCGAACTTCGGCGTAGATCCGGGCCGACGGGGGACAGCCGCCTTCGGGGCTGAGCGTCCTTTCGGAGCCGTCCTCGATTGATCCCCGATCCATCGAGCCAGCCGCGGAGATAAAGTGACATCCAGAGTCAGGGGACGTTCCCATGCACAGATTCTTCAGATGGATCAATGTCCTCAATGGGGTTATCGCGTGCAGTTGGTTCGGTGATCTCTGGAACCTCGAATATAACTGGAACACCGGATCGGAAGGCTTTGCCCACCGATCGCTTGGCGGAAACCTCAGGGAAGGGAGCACCTCAACTATATCGGTACATGTAATTCATTAGGTACTCCCACTCGTTCTGTCAAATTGCTGGAATGCTACAACCGTATTGCACTGCGTGAGAACGGTTTTCGATACATTCGCTGTTCGCTGGGCTACGACAATGAATCCGATGTTATACTTACGCCCTTGAAGTGCAATTTGACTAATGCTATTGACTACTGATCCGGCCTTTTTGTCATCGACCCCAATGAAGTTCCACTCCGGGGATTACAGTATGTGCCTCCTCAAGCACAACGCAAATTCGCCCCTGGTACAGGTTGCCCTTCACTATGCCGAACAGCGTACGGAAAACCACTTGGTGTATTCTAGTATCCCGGTAGAGTTGGCTACATCAGGAAGCTCGAATGTTGATATCTGATCTTGTCCCGTCAAAAAGCTTAAAATGGAGTTGCGAAATTCGACACTAAGGGTCCGTTCGAATCCTGATATTGCAGTGGGGTTTGATTGTTCTTAAATTTTGCCAGCTCTTGCTCGAGTCCGTCGATTGCCGCAAACAACGTTTTGCTGTCGAATATCCGACACAATGCTGGCGGGCGATAGGTCAGAAAAGCGATCTCCATACTCTCCGGTGAAGTCAACGCATATGCTTTTGTTTGTTGGTTTACCACTCTTCTTATGATGTCCCGACAAAACATCGACTTGCCGGATCCTGTCACGCCCAGTATGGCCATATGATGCGTAACGGCCTTCTCGAGGTCTAGTACGACCGGATAGTTGCTTCCGGGTATTCGTCCTATCAACAGCTTCACCGACCTCAGGTGTCATTTCCAGCGTAGGGCTAGCCAAGAATAGAGGCGTATTGATTTGTGGAACCCAGTCGTACTTTTCGAGAATGACACCCGCGTTGGATCCCAGATTCCGAGTTGGATGCTCTCGCCTACAATCAAGCCCAGCCTCATCTTTTTCTCTAGCACCTCTACGCAGGTGAGTCGCTTGGAGTTACTTGATATAAAACGGTGTGACCATCGACCCGAGCTTCGAGCAAGGTACCTTCCCCAATCGAAACCTGCCCAGCATGCTCGAACCGCAGTTTTTCGATTCTTGAGCCTTCTATGACGATTCCCGCGAACCGTCTTAACCGGTCTGGGGTTTGACGAACTCCCAGCTTGCAGACCATTTTTGCCAGACTTAATTCTCGTGGCGGTCCTGAGGGCTTCTCGGATCTCTTGAGCGGCGAGAATCTTAATCCACTGCTCCTCATTCAGTAAGAATGTATCGACTATCATGCCTGAATAGACTTCAGATGCATTGTCGTCTGCAGTGTATTTGAACTGGACTAGGTCAAAGCGGCTTACCGGCGGCCGGTGGGAATAGAGCTTTGCCAGGAACGTATCTCTCGATCGCACGCCAGATTATTTCTCCAACGTCAGAGATAGCAGCTGAGCGCCGCTGAAGGGAGAGGAGCGAGAAGTTTCTTGGGATCAATGAACGCAACTAATGTTGCGTAAAAAGCCAGGACTGCGAACTGCTTCGACTGGCTGTCTATATAAGAAGAAGAGTGTCAGCAGGAATAAGGTCGATAGGCAGTCGACCATTTTCAAGACGTACCGTTAGATCTTCTTAGGACTGCTGATGTTCTATTCTTCCACGTGCTAGTTGCTCCTTCTGCATCCAGGAGGCTCAATGCGGCCAAGGCCATCATAGCTAGCGTTGCATTGTACGCAAGAGAACGCTGCCAATACCAGACATACCCATCTTGGTGAGGTGTGAGTGCAGCGGCGATAGCAATAGTAGTATCGAAATCGTCGATGCCAGTACGTCCATTGGCCTCGTAAAAAAGTGCTCGATGAAGAGTGACACGAGGAGAGCATCAAGAGAGACAGGAAAAGGACGACTTGGTGTTCTTCGGATGGCAGGACCTTGCCAGTTGTTACGGGGAAGACGACACATAGTAAAATTGATGAGACAATAAAGATAAAAATGCGTTGTGAGCGTGTCATCAAATGATCCTGCTCGTCGATTATGGCCGAGAGGGACAGAAAATAGCAGCAGTTCGAAAGAAAAATCGCGAAAATTCAGGCTGTTTTCCGAAGCATTGGAGGGCGGCTGATTCTTCCCGCGTTTTTGCTGTGCAGGGAGATCGGCAGGTGTGTCCCCCTGCGGGGCTTGGCCCGATGCTCCGTGAGCATTGCACAGGCCTACGCCTGGGGCTGATGACTGGGTGCGCCTTCGGCGCTAGAGCGCGGTGAGGTCGCTGGTACTGTCGGCGAAGAGCGGCTCAGGTGGCGTCGAGGCGATCTAAAGCGGTGACGAACAAGTTGGCCAACGGCGTTTCGTCGGTGAACTGCAGGAAGCGGCCCGGCTTCAAGCCCATGGAGCGTCCACCGGCTAGGACCAGCGGGTAGTTCGTGTTGTTGTGGGTCTGGCTGTTGCTGCTGCCGTAGAAGGCCAACGTGTTGTCCAGCAACGTGCCGTCGCCTTCCTGGCTCGAGCGCAGCTTTTCCAGGAACGCGGCGAATTGAGAGGCCATGAAGCGGTCCCACTTGGCGAGGGCTTCGAGCGCCGCCGGGTTTGTTCCAGTCGTGGGCGAGCGAATGCAAGGTGCCGTTGTAGCCGAGCAGTTGCGGGAACTTGCCGGCCTTCGACGAATAGTCGCCCATGCTGCCGATTTGGTACGTGACGACGCGCGTCGAGTCGGTGCGCAGGGCCAGGTAGATCAAATCGTAGATCGTGCGCATGAGCTCGCCCGGCGCTTCGTCGTCGGCGTCGAGTTGGAGCATTTCGCGGTCGGCGTCGGTGAGCTCGGGGCGCGGGATGTCGAGCCAGGCTTGCGAGCGCTCGACGCGCTGTTCGACTTGGCGGACGGATTCGAGGTACTCGTCGAGCTTGGCTTTGTCCTGCCCGCCGAGGGTGGAGCGCAGGCGCGCGGAGTCTTCGAGCACGCGGTCGAGCATGCTGGCGGAGCTGCCGAGCGTGCGGCGCTGTTCCGCTGAGTCTCCCGCGCCGAACAAGCGCTCGAACACGGTGCGCGGCGAGTTGAGCGACGGGATGGGGTGGCCGTTCTCGTTGAACGAGAGCGTGCTGGAGCGCGAAGGCTCGCCGACGCCGCCGTCGGTGGAGAGCACGAGCGAGGAATAGCGCGTCTGGTGGCCGATCTTGGCCGCGATGACCTGGTCGACGGAGACGGTGTTCTTGAGGAACTTGCCTTCGAGGCTGGAGCCGGTGAGAAAGGTGTCGGCCGTATCGTGCGCGCCCATCGTGCGGCCCTTCGGGTGGGAGAGGCCTTGGAGGATGGTGACGTCGTCGCGCACGGAGGCGAGCGGCTCGAGCGCGTAGGAGAGCTGGAAGTCGCGTTCGCCGCCGGTGGGGAACCAGCGCCACTTGGCTTCGTCGGAGTCTTCTTTGGGCAGGCTGACGCCGTAGGGGAAGTAGAACGAGCAGAAGCGTTTGGCGGGCGCGGCGGGCTTGCCGGTGGTCGCGGCCATGGCTTCGAGGTAAGGCAGGCCAAGGGCGACGCCGGCTCCGCGCAGGAGGGTTCGGCGGTTGAGGCGGCGGGGCATGGGCGTTGGTAGAGAGTTTAGCGCGACGGGGAGGCGGAGGGAAGGAAGAAAACGGACTGAGACGGCCGTCGCGAAGACTCGCGACGCGGCAAACGTGGCCGTTTGCGCCACGAGCCCCTGGCAAGGGATTCGACCGTTATTTGGTGCGGAATTGGTTGCTGGTGACGATTTGTTCGACGAGGGTGCGCATTTTCATGTCGTGGGCGAGGAAGTCGGCGGTGAGGCGGTCGACTTCTTTTTCGTCGGCGAGCTCGAGGGAGCGGCCTAGGGAGTAGGCGAGCAGGCGCTTGACGAGGGTGCGGGCGAAGTCGTGGCGGCGGGGGCCGAGCAGGTAGGCGCGCAGGTCGTCGACGCCGGCGATGGTCGTGCCGTCGGGCAGGGTTTCGCGGGCGTCGACGGGGAGCAGGTCGAACTCGGGGGCGGGCTTTTCGGCCTTCTCGTCTTCGTCGGCGCCTTCGGCAGCGGCGGGCCCTTCAGGCGCGGGACGCATGCGGCGAATCTCGTCGCGCCACTGGCCGATGGCGTCGAAGTGCTCGAGGGCGACGCCCCAGGGGTCGATGTCGACGTGGCAGGGCGCAGCTCGCGTCCTGGCGATGGATGGCGAGCTGTTGGCGCACGGGCAGGCGCGCGAAGTCGGGGTTTTCGGTGTCCAGCTCGGGGACGTTGGGCGGCGGAGGCGGAGGCGGATCGTCGAGCAGGCGCTTGCGAATCCAGACGGCGCGCTTGATGGGGTGCGAGTCTTCGCCGGTGGAGTTGGCGAGCAGCACGGAGGATTGCGTGAGCAGGCCGCCGCGAGGGCTGTCGGCCGGCAAGGCGACGCGGCGGAAGGCCGAGCCTTGAACGCCGGGGACGCCGTAGTGGCGTGCGAGGTCTCATTGAGGACAAGGAAGTCGGAATCGATGAGGTTGGCGGCGCTCAGGTCGTTGCGCAGCAGCTCGAGGACGAACTGTTGCGTCTCGGCGCGCATGGCGGCGGCGAGGTTGGGGCGGAAGTTGGGGTAGTAGTCCTGGCTGACGGCGACGCGGTCCATGCCTTCGAGGTAGAGCCACTGGCCGACGAACTGGTCGACGAAGCGCTCGGCGCGCTGGTCGGCGAGCATGCGGGAGACTTCGGCGCTGAGCGTCTGGGGGTCGGTGAGGCGTCCTTCGGCGGCCTGGGTGAAGAGGCGCTCGTCGGGCATGGTGCTCCAGAGCAGATAGGAGAGGCGCGAGGCTAGCTCCCAGTCGTCGAGCGGGCGCTTGCTCTCGCTGTCGGGCTCCATGAGGTAGAGGAACTGGGGCTGATGAGGACCATGGCGAGGGTTTCGCGCATGCGCTCCTCGAAGACGGGGAACTCGGGCTCGATCTGACGGAAGAAGGCGGCGTAGCGCTCGACCTCGTCCGGCTGGGGCGGGCAGCCAGGCGCGGGCGAGGAATTGTTCGAGGACTTGCGCGACGTAGGCGTCGGGGTCGCTCTGGCGCAGCTCGGAGTCGAACAGGATGCGGGTGTGGCGCTCGGGCGGCCACTGTTCCCAGACAGCGCCTTCGAAGACGACCTTGTCGACGCGGACCTTGGGGTAATCAGGCTCGGGCTCGTAGTACTGGATGTTCTTTTTGCCCTCTTTGCGCGTCTTCATTTCGGGCCGGGGCGTGCCGTCGTCATAGATGTTGGTGACGCGGACGACGAGGCCGGGGAACTTGCTTTGGCCGCGGACGGGCTGGGGAAAGTTCTCCATTTGGCCGCGGAACTCGAAGGTTTGCGGCTGGTCGGAGGTGAGCTCGACCGTGCCGGCGGTGCGGAAGAGGATCTTGGTGTCAGGCCGGAATCCGACGGAGACCTGCATGATGGGCGGGCCGTGGCCGGACTTGAGCTCAGCAGCGGCGGTGACGCGGACGACGAACTCGCCTTCTTCGGGGTAGCAGGGGTCCATGTGGCCGAGGAAGGCGTCGGTGCGGCTGACGATGTTTTTGGCGGGCTGCTCCTCGCGCATGAGCCACTGGTCGAGGTTGGACTCGGTGAATTCGTAGACGAAGTGCTCGGGGATAGTCGGTGACGATGACCGCGATCGAGGGCGGCGCGCGGCGTCGAGGTAGTACTCGAGCTGGATGGCGGACATGCGCAGCGCGGAGCCGTTGTTGCGGAAGCCGTCGCGGGAGAGGCCGTCGGGCGGGATGTCGCGGGAGTAGTCCATCTCATAACCGAGCAGGTCGGTCATGGTGTTTTGGTATTCGGTGCGATTGAGGCGGCGCAGGACGGGGCGCGAGTCGGTGCTGCGGCGCTGGTCGAGCACGCGGTCGAGGACGGAGCGCAGCAGGGCGACGGCTGATCGCGCTGGGCGGCTTCAGGCTGAGGGGCTGCCGGGGGCGGCATGTCTCCACGGCGGAGCTTGCCGAGGACGCGCGCCCAGAGCTCGGTGTTGCGCCGGGTGGCGGCGATGTCGGCGGGCAGGTTGTCGGCGCGGAAGCCGGAGAGCTGCACGGCCGGGCCGTGGCAAGAGACGCAGTACTTGTCGAGCAAGGGCTGGACTTGCTCGTGGAAGGGGGGGCTTCGGCGGCGCGCAGAGGCTGCCAGGCGAGCAGGCTCAGCAGGGCGAAGACGGCGGGACGCGGAAGCATCGGCTGCACCCGATTGTACACCTCCGCTAGGGAGGGCATTTCGACGTCGCTGGTGTCGAGCAGCAGGTCGCGGTAGACGTCGATCATGCGGGTTTGGCCGTCGGCGAGGTAGGTGGTGTCGTCGTACATCTGGCCGAAGCGCTCGCCGATGCGATAAGCAGCCGGCGCGGGCCCAGACGATGTCGCGCCAGAGGGGCATGAGCAGGTCGGGGTTGCGCTCGAGGAAGGGTGAGCCGTCCTCGCCCATGTAGAAATGGCCTTCGCCGAGCGATTCGCCGGAATCGAAGTCGAGCAACGGCGCGGAGGCGCGCTTGTAGTAGCGCTCGCGTTGGTCGAGCTTGGCGAGCCTGTCTTGGGTGACGGAGAAGGCCAGAGCGTTGAAGCGGTCGCCGGGGGCGGGCTCGACGTTCATGGCGGCGTTCTCGATGCCGCGGGCGGAGAGCTTGGAGCTGGACTCGTAATGCGTGGGCCGCAGGTTGAACAGGCGGCGGTAACCCTCGACGATGACGGGGACGATGCGCTTGGCGCCGGCGGCGTCCTGGCCGATGGAGTGGCCGAGCGAGCCTTGGTTGAGCAGTGTTCCGTATCCGACGAGGAAGGTGTCCATCCGGGTCCTTTGGGCTCAGCAGTAAGCGTAGTCGCGCAGCACGACGTCGAGGGGCTTGGAGGCGCCGCTGACGCGTGCGGCTTCGGCGGCGTCGGGCGAGAGGGCGGCGCGGGCGCGATCGAGGGCCTCTTGTTGAGTTGGCGCAAAACGGGGGTGCGAGGCAAGCGCGAGGCTTGGCGCAGAGTGTCGGAGGCGGCGTCGAGAGCGATGGCGCGCTCGGGCTCGTCACGGGCGAGGGCGAGCAAGGCGATGCTGTCGAGCAGGTCGGCGGTTTCGCGGGCGCCTTCCACTTGGCGTGCTCGGCGCAGGCCGGCGACGAGGTACGATTGCGCGGTCCCCTGGTCTCCTGCGACTAACAAAGCGCGACCAAGCCAGTTGAGAGCTTCGGCGGCGCCACGGGTATTGCGCAAGTCTTCGCGCCACTTGAGGGCTTGTTCGAGGTAGGCGACGGCGGTGCGCGGGTCGTCGCGCAGAACGTAGAGGGAGCCGAGAGCGGTCAAGGGGAAGGCGATGTCGCTGTCGTTGCGGATGTCGCGGAAGAGGTCGCGGCTAATCAACAGGTGGCGTTCGGCGTCGTCGAGCTTGCCGAGCGCGAAGGCGGCGGCGCCGAGGTTGTTGTGGGCGACCGCGACGTCGCGTTTGCCCAGCTCGCGTTCGGCGATGACGAGATATTGGCGGTAGTAGTCGATGGCGATGGGGATCTCGCTGCGGCGAACGGCGACCAGGCCGACGTCGTTGAGACACTCGGCCAAGCGCGGCTGGTTGGGTTGTTCGCGCTCTTGTTCGATCGCGAGAGCGGCGCGAAACAACCGGCCGGCCTCATCCATATCGCCTTGGCGGAAGGCAAGCAGACCGGCTCCGCTGAGCACGCGGCTGTAGGCGTCGGAGCGATCGCCGGACGGGCACGCGGCAATGATCTTGTTCAACTGGCGGCGGCCTTCGGCGAGCAGCCCGCGAATCTCCCAGTAACGCCAGTAGGCCGCGCCGATGCGCGCCGCCTTTGCGACTTCGCCCTTCTCGAGCAGACGCTGCAACGCGACGCGGACGTCGTCGTGAGCCTCGCCCATCTCCGAGAGCAAGCGCTCGTTGGGGGCCTGTTCGAGCTGCGGGCGGGCTTGTTCGGTGAGCGCGAGAAAGTAATCGGCGTGGCGGGCTTCGAGCTCGACGAGCTCGCCTTTTTGCGCCATCTCATCGACGCCGAATTGCTGGATGATCTCGAGCAGGTAGAGCCGGCGTTCCATGCCGTCGGGGCTGCTCTTGACGTTGATCATGGAGCGCTCGACCAGCTTGTCGAGCCGCCGCAGCGTGGCGAGCTTGGGCGCGCCGGGGGCGCAGACCGCGCGGACGCGTTCGGAGGTCAGCGTACCCTCGAACACTGCGGCCTTGCGCAGCAGCGTCTACTGGTCGTCGTCGAGCAGGTCGTAGCTCCAGCGAATGGTCTCGCGGACGGACATATGCTCTTTGCGCTTGCGGCGGCGGTCGTCGACGAGCAACTCGAGCGCTTCGTCGAGATACTGCGCCAGCTCGCCGGGGCTGAGGGTTGCGAGGTGCGCGGCGGCGATCTCGAGCGCGAGTGGAATGCCATCCAGGCGGCGGCAGACGGCGGCGACTGCTTCGGCGTTCTCGGGGGTGAGCTTGAAGCGGACGTGCTCTTTGGCACGCAGCACGAACAGGCGCGCGGCGTCCGAGGCTTCGAGCGATTCAATCGAAGCGGGCTCTCCGGCCGGAGGCAAGCTGAGGGCGCCGACCCAGTGCACGGTCTCCTCGAAGACGGTCTTGAGCACAAAACGGCTGGTGGCCAGGATGGAGACGCCGGGGCAATACTCGAGGATCTCGTCCGCGATGGCAACGCAAGCCTCGTGTAGGTGCTCGCAGTTGTCGATCACGAGCAGCAGCCGCTTGCCGGCGAGGTGTTGGCGCAGAGCCTCGGTCGGAGGCTTGCTGGCTTGTTCGCGCAGGCCGAGCGCTTCTGCAATAGCGCCAGGCACGACTTCGGGATCCACCTTGGAGGCGAGCTCGACCAGCCACACGCCGTCGGGGAACTGGGGAAGGAGACCGCGCGCGGCTTCTATCGACAGGCGAGTCTTCCCCGCCCCCGGCGTTCCGGCCAAGGTGACCAGACGATTCTCGGCGACGAGGCGGCGGACGCGCGCGGTCTCGCCTTCGCGGCCGACGAACTTGGACGCCGAAGCTGGCAGGTTGCCTGGGACGGGTTCTGGAGCTGCGTCTTCCTGCTGCGCGGCTGCGGCGGCATCGCGTTGGCGAGATTCCAGGTTCTCGTTGAGCCGGCGGACATCCTCGCGCACGAGCTTGAGGTCGTCGCGCGTGAGCTGCAACTCGCGGTCGGTGTGGCCGAGGCTGCCTTCGAGCGCGTCGATCTTGCTCTCGAGCGAGGACATTGCGGCCAGTAGGCTGGCGGCCGCTTCGGGGAAGCCTTCGATGGCTCCGACGGCGGCGTGGATCTGCTGGGTGCGCCGTTCGAGCACGCGGCGCCAAGCATCGTCATGCTGCGAAAGCTCTCGGCCAAGCAGACGCGGCAAACAGTGCTGTGCGGTGAGCTCGTCGCGCAGCAACGCGGCGAAAGGAGCGGGCATCGCGCGCGGCTCGATCACAATCTGCATCTCGGTGCGGCGCGCTTCGGCGTCGAGACCGATCAGCAACCGTTCGGCGACGGGCCATAGGGCTCGCCGAGGATCGGGAGCAGCTTCGAAGAGCGAAAGCAGCTCTTCGTCGGATACGCCACAAAGGCGGCTGAGGCCGGCGTTTTCGTCCTTGTCGAAGCGCGCTTGCCAGTTCTCGAACCAAGTCTGTTGGTCGGGAAAGCGCTTCAGAACGGTCTCGCGAACGTCTTCGAGCGCTTCGGCCAAAGCATGGCGGAAAGCAAAGCGGAGGTCACGATCAGGCGAGGGCTCGTTCTTGATGCGCTCGGAGGCGAGGTTGGTGATCAGGCCGTTGAGGTTGGCGGCGAATGCCTCTCCGAAGCCGGCGCCGCCTTCGACGATGAGGTCTCCTTCGCCGTCTTGGCCGCCGGGAGCGAAGAGGCGTCCGGCGATGCCGGCGACCGCGAGCGCAGCGGGGCCGCCAATCGTAACTGCGGCCGCGCAGCCGCCATAGCGAACGGCATAGGGCGCGAGTGCGCGCGCGATGCGATTCCAGTCGGGCACGGGCCTACAATCGTACTGCGACCGAGGGAAGAGGCGCTCCTAAAATGCAAGCGCGCCCTATCGGGCGCGCCTCTGTCGCGACTGTTTTGATCCGTTCTAGGAGGATCGGACGACCGCTAGTCGCGGCCGCCGCCTGCGAGCCGCAGCAGGATGTTGAGAGCGGCGACGAAGACGTTGAACAGGCCGGCGAAGAGCATCAGCGCGCCCGGAATGGGGCTGTCCGCGTCGGGGTTGTGCAGCACTTCGCTGGTGGCGTAGACGAGGATCATGACGCCCATCACGCCGATGCCGGCGGAGATGGCCATTCCAAGCCAGCCGAGATTCAGAAAGCCGTTGAGGATGACGGCGCCAATGAGGCTGATGAAGATACCCGTCATCAGGCCGCGCGGCGCGAGAAGCGCTTATTCGAGACCAGGACAAACGTCGTGACACCGCCGAAAGCCAAGCCGGTGACCGCAAGCGCGCCCTTGACCGCGTTGGGAGCGTAGTAGCTGGCAATCGCCAGGATGGGTGCAAGAATCAAGCCGGACACAAAGCCGTCGGCAACCAGCGCCGACACGCCCAAAACCGGATTGTGGCGCGCCGCCATCGCCACTCGCGGGATGACGTTGATGAGCACCATCGCCAAGATCCAGCCGAGCCAGCCTTGGAATAAGTTGACGATCCAGGGCGTGGTCGCGCCCACCCAACCGCCGGCAATGGCGAACGCCACGCTCAGGCCGAGCAGCAGATACGTCTGCTTGATGGTTTCGGCGCGGCCCGCCTCCAGGGTTGTCGTCCCGAGGAGCTTGTCGCGCATCGAAAGGCTTTCATGGCCTGAATAGGGGTCGTAATTCACGAAAATATGTCTCCTGCTCTGGGCTCATTCTAGACGAGTGCGGTAGCCAAGTCAGCGAAATTCGCGAATCGAGATCCAAACGCCTGCCGCGGTGAGAATGGCGGCGGCAATGTGGTACCCGACAGCCATACTCCAAAACATGACCGGCTCCTTGCGTCGGTAAACAAAGCTCACCCGGTAGCGGAAGCGGCCGCGATGCACGCCCTCTCTGGCCAGGCAGAACGTGGTGAGTCCGAAAAGCAGTGTGGTCATCGCGGCAAAGACCCCTTCCCGCGGACCATCGTGGGCGAAGTACCAGCCGGCCCCGGCCAGCAAGGTCCCGACCAGAAGCGGCCAGAAGAGTCGCTCGAACAGAGGGAGAGTGGTTGGGCTTTCGGGTTGCTTACCCAGGCGCATCGTCTAGTGCAGGTCTCCATCTGGTAAGCCAGGAAATTTGCGGCGCTGTTCTTGCCGAAAAGCGTCGATCTGCGCTTCAGTCAACGTGTCGCCGCTGCGCTCGCGCCAATCCCGCATTTCCGCCTGAAGTTTGCGGCGGAGGCCGGCATGGCCGTGATCCCCGACGAGGTTCGCCATTTGGTACGGGTCTTCCTGGTTGTCGAATAGTATCCAGGGCTCGCCCTCGAGCTCGGCGTAGGTGTGGCGCTGGGCGCGCACGCCGCGCCACGGACGCACGCCGTTTTGGATCCACGGATTGCCGCCGTGGACCATCTTCATGATGGGAACGGAGCCGCGTAGTTCTGCGGCATTGTCTGTTGCGGCGGCGCTGAGGTCGCGGCCATCGAAGCGCTCGGCTTCGAACCCAATGCCGGAGAGCGAAAGCAGTGTTGGCAGAATGTCGACCGGGCTGAGCAGGGTTTGTGTGACGCCCCCGGCGGCGATGCGGCACGGGTAGCGGATGACAAACGGCACGCGGATCGACTCCTCGAAGGGGAACTGCTTGAGGCTCATGCGATGCGCACCGGCCATATCGCCGTGGTCGGAGGTGTAGACGACGATAGTGTCGTCCGCGACACCGAAATCGTCGAGGGAGGCGAGCAGGCGGCCAACGCAGGCGTCGAGCGCCTCGCAGGCGCCGTAGTAGCCACGCAGGATCTCGCGGCGAATGCGGCCGTCATCGTCGAGGCGGGCGCGCGCCCGTTCGCGTTGGCGGCGAAAGGCAGGGCTGAGCGGTCGCGTGTCGGTGCGGAGCAGCTCATCGACGAGGGCGCGTTCCTGAACGTTGGGCGCCAGCGGGATGTCGTCTTCAGGTTGAAAACGCGCCTCGTTGCCAGCCGGCGCCTTGTAGGGGTTGTGCGGCGGGCCAAAGGAGAGCGCAAGGCAGAAAGGCGTGTCGCTCTGGACGGACTTGCGCACGAAGTCGATGGCGAGCTTGGTCTGCGAGTCGGGCTCGTAGCCGACGTGCATGAGCTCGTGCTCGGGGTCCTCCATGTAATAAGGAGAGTCGAAGTGGTCGTGATTGCAGCTGTGGACGGCCCAAAAGTCGTCGAAGCCCTGGCGGCGGCGGTGCGGAACGAAGCCGGTGCGAGTCGACTCGAGGTGCCACTTGCCGACGTAGCCGGCGCGATAGCCGGCCTCACGAAAGAGCTTGCCGAAGGTAGGCAGGCCGTCGGAGAGGGGCGTATCGTTGCCCACCACGCCGTTGCGCATGGGGTACAGGCCGCTCATGAGCATGCCGCGGAAAGGCGAGCAAACCGGGTAGATACTGATGGCGTTGTCGAAGCGGCAGCCTTGGGCGGCGATGCGATCGATGTTGGGCGTGCGGACCGGGGTGGGTCCATAGGCGCTGACGGTGCGCGCCTGCTGTTGGTCCGAGAAGACAAACAGTACGTTGGGCCGCCGAGCGGGCGATTGGCCGGACGCGAGGCCGGCAAGAGCGCCCGCCGAGCCAAACAGAAGCTCCCTGCGGGTCGCGGACATGGCGCCCGTCATTGTGCAACAAATCGTTCGGCGGCGCCGGGCGAGCCCGCCAGCCGCCGCAAAGCCTCAATGGTGCGCTTCGGGTCGCGACCGTTGGCTTCGAAAAGTGCATGGACACGAGGGTATTCGCGGGTGTAGGTGGCGTCGAAGGCCAAGCCGGCGTTGTTCATGGCCGCCGGACAAGGGTGGAAGGCCTGGGGCCGGGGCGCCCCTTGCTGATCGCACTGCTCTCGAAGACGGGCGAAGGCTTCGCGCTTGCCGGCAAGCGCCTCTGTCGCGGAAATCTCTCCCCGAGCGTAGGCGTCATAGAGGGCGCGCAGCTCGCGGTGAGCGGCGTTGACGCGATGAGCCTTGTCGAGGAAGAGGTCCGCCTCGGTAATGGCCCGGTCGCGCTCTTCCAGGTCGTCGCGCAGAGAGGCGGCTTCAGCGGCGGTGAGCAGGCCGGCGAGCATGAACACCGCCTCCTTGAGCGCCGGCTCGAGCTGCCTTACGCCCTGTTGCTCGTGGAAGTCCTCGTGGGCGACGACGAAATCGCGGCGGGTAGGCTCGGCGGCGGCGAGCGCATCCGTCACGGGAGCGTCACGGCCGGCCATGGCTTCCGCCGGATAGACGAAGACGTCGAGCTTGGCGGTGTCGAAGCGGCAGCCGGGCTTGCGGCTCAACGGAACGCAGCCCGTCGTAGTCGGCAGGCAACTCGAGGCGGCCGGCGGCGTAGCAGAGGAAGTAGGCGCGTCGGTCACCTTCACGATGAAAGTTCCGGGTCGGCTCATAGCCCAACTCCGCCTCAGCGCGGCGGACGTTCTGGATGGAAACGGGCTCTTGCGCGCGCCGCTGGGAGCAAGCCGCCGCAAGCACGAGAAATCCGATGGCCGCCGCAGCCCGCACGCGCCCTCATTGTGTCGAAACGCAGGCGAACATGGTCATCTGACGATTCCGCCAAGCCACGATAGCTCAGTTGGTAGAGCAGCGGTTTCGTAAACCGCAGGTCGTCGGTTCGAGTCCGACTCGTGGCTCCATCTTATCCCGTCTAGAATCAACATGTTTGTCGCTTCGGTTTCGGAGCGCACCTCTCGCGTATAGTCCGGGCCGTTTTGGCAGCCACTGGAAGCATACGACGAATTCCTGACGGGTTTCCGCGCCCGGGGGACTCGATCGATTCAGGGCCTGGGGCCGGTCGGGTGAAACCCGCGTGAGCTTGGGTCAGAAGGCCCTACGGGCCAGGAGAGAAGGGCCCGCCGGACTCCCGCAACGGGAATCCTGATAGGCGTAGCACTTCAATCATCGAGACCTGAGAGGCGGTGAATAGCTCGATTCTTCACATGTTTAGGGTTTAGTCGAGCTGGCAAGCATCGAGGCTCCCGGCCTCGATTCGCTTTTGGCCCAGAAGTTGCTAGACAGAGGGCGAAAACCGTCGCCTGATCGGCGACAAGGAGAGTGTGAAATGCCCTTCAGGAACCCTGGCAAGGGAATACGATGGGCGGTTGGTCTGGCTCTGGCGTCGCTCCTGGGCTCGGCCGCTTACGCTCAAGTGTGGAACAAGAAGACGCAGCTCACCGTTCGTGAGCGAATTGAGGCCCCGGGCGTCGTGCTGGAGCCCGGCAACTACGTCCTGAAGCTTGTGGACAGCGACTCCAACAGGCACATTGTCCGGATCATGAATGAACGCGAGAACCGCGTACTCACGACGGTGATCGCAATCCCGAACTACCGGCTGAAAGTGACAGGCGACACAGAGTTCGCTTGGTATGAGCGACCGGCGGGAGAGCCGCCAGCGTTGCGCGCTTGGTTCTATCCCGGCGACAATTTCGGCCAAGAGTTCGTCTATCCGAAGCGTCAAGCGGAGCGGATCGCGATGGCCGTGCAAGAACCCGTGCCTTCGGTGGCGAATGAGGAAGCGCCCGTCATGACCGCTGAGGCGCAGCCTGAAGAACCGGCGCCTCAGGCGCTGAAGCAGGCGGCTGTCGAGCCGACAGCGCCGACGCAGATGGCGCAGGCGCAGGAACGCAGACCGGCCGTTGCCGCACCGCCTGCGGCGACACCAGCCCCGGAACCCCCGCAAGAGCTGCCGAAGACGGCTGGTCTCAGCGCGTTGTTCGGACTGCTGGGGATCGTGGCATTGGGCGCCGCGAGCGGACTGCACTCCGTTCTGCGGCGCGGCCGGAGAAGCCTCTGACGTAAGGAGGCTGGCGGTTGAACGTGCGCGTCCAGTTCGCGTGCTCTGGCGTCCTGGCTTGCTTTGCTCTTGCTTGCCGCTGAGCGCAGGCCAGGCGCCCGAGCCTCATCACCTGACGGTGAGAGGAACGGCCGGCCACAATTGGCCCGGTGTTCGACAACATATCGTGCAAGCAGTTGCAAATCCTCAACCCGGTCGCTAAGCTCCTCGGGCGCTTTCTTCGATGGCGCGAGGCCCTAGGAGGAAGGACAATTCGATCACTCTCCTCAGGAGAGGGATCGAGTTGTCGACGACCGGCGAGGCTCGAGAGACCGGGATCCCAAGAGCCCTCGAGCAACTCGCAGCGCCTAGAAAGCTCAGTCCAGATGATGGAACGGCCCCTCGCACCAAGCGAACACTCTCCGCTTGGCGATCTCCATTGAAACAACGTAGAGGCTTGTGATCGCGAGCAATGAAGCAATGACCTCCATCGGCAGAGGGGCAAAGCCCAGGAATCTCAGCAGGGGGAAGTAGGGGATTGTCACTGCTACAAAGGCCAGAGTCACGCTCGACCACAAGAGCAGAGCCCCGGGCCGGCTTCTAAATAGAGGTCGCCTCGTTCGCACAACGAACGCAATCGCTAGCTCGGTCAGGAGGGATTCCACAAACCAGCCCGTTCGGAACACGCTGACCGAGGAGTGAAACACGATCAACAAGACGCCAAATGTCAGGAAATCGAACAAAGAGCTGAGGATGCCGAAGGCCAACATGAATCGCCCGACGAATCCAATGTTCCAAGTTCCGGGTCGCGTGACCGCTTCGCGATCGACGCTGTCGTTTGCAAGCCCGAAGGCCGGAATGTCCGAAAGAAAGTTATTGAGCAGAATCTGGCCCGCGAGCAGCGGGAGGAACGGCAGCACTAACGAGGCGGCAGCCATGCTCATCATGTTGCCGAGGTTCGCGCTCATCGTCGTGAGGATGTACTTGAGGGTATTGGCGAATGTCTTGCGCCCCTCCACGATCCCCACACGGATGATATCCAGGTGACGTTCCAACAAGACAAAGTCAGCAGCTTGGCGCGCGACGTCCACAGCTTGTTCGACGGAGAGGCTGGTGTCGGCAGCGTGCATGGCCGGTGCATCGTTGACGCCGTCTCCCAGGAAACCGACGACGTTGCCAAGCTTCTGGAGGGCGCGAATGATCCGCTCCTTCTGATTGGGGTCGACTTCGACGAACAAGTCGGTGCGTTCCTTCACGCCATAGAGCTTCGTCCTTGAGGAGGTTGTCAATGTCTGCGCCGGTCAGGAGGCGGTCCGCCCCGCATTCCGACCAGACCCGCAGATGCTCAGCGATCAGCCGGTGATCGCCGGTGATCAACTTGACTGAGACGCCTAGCTGAGCGAGATCCGTGATCGCTTCGGCAGCGCCCTCTTCGGCCTGTCAAGAAAGTCAAGAAACCAGCGAAAGACATCTCGCACTCGTCATCTCGCGAGTACGCATGTTTTTCTTCGACCTGGCAGGTGGCTACGCCAACTACGCGTATACCCCGGCCGCTCCAAGCCTGGAAGAGTCTATCGAGCGCGACCCTCGCTTGTGAATCGAGCTGTAAGCCGGCGGCTGTCTTGGAACAGTCGGCGACGACCTGAGGATAGGCTCCTTTTGTAATCAGTTGCGGTCCGCCGGCGTCACGCACGATGACACTCAACCGCTTTCTTGCGAAGTCGAAAGGAATCTCTCCCAGCTTTTCGCAGCCCGCGAGGTCGGGTTGAGCGTCCAGGAGGATAGCGGCGTCCAGAGGATTGTTGAGTCCCGTCTGCAGTGAAGCGTTGATCTCCGCGAGACGTCGAACCTCTCTGGAAACTTCTCCTGCCGGACCATAGGCTCCTTCAACGCGAACTACGCCTTCTGTCAAGGTTCCGGTTTTGTCGGTGCAAAGAACGTTCATCCCACCGAGGTTCTCGATTGCATTCAAGCGGCGCACCAGCACGCCGTGCTCGGCCATGAGCTGCGCTCCCCGGGCCAGGTTGAGACTGAGGATGAACGGTAGCAGCTCAGGGCTGAGCCCAACCGCGAGAGCCACGGCGAAGAGCAGCGTTTCGGCCGGAGGCCGTCCCCGGAGTACATGGATGGCGAAGACGGCGAGCACGATCCAGAGCATGGCCGTCGTGAGCAGATAGCCGAATCGCCTGAGACCTCGGTCGAATTGGGTCTCCGGGCGCCGCAACGCCAGGCGATGGGCGATCGCTCCGAACTGAGTTCTCCGCCCCGTACCTACGACAAGGCAACGGGCGGTTCCACTTCTGATGTTCGAGCCTAGGAAGACGCTGTTCGTACGATCCGCTAATGGAGTTTCGGGCGGCAGCACGCCTGGTCTCTTCTCCACCGGGAAGCTTTCGCCCGTCAGAACGGACTCGCTCGCGAAACAGTCCGAGGCTTCGACGATGATGGCGTCGGCTGGAACGATGCTGCCGGCGGAGAGTAGGACAACATCCCCTGGGACAATCTCTTCGAGCGGGAGCGATTGCGCCTTGCCGTCCCGCATGACGGCCGCGAGCGTCCGCAATCTGTTCTGTAACGCTTGGGAAGCGGCACGAGCGCTGTACTCCCGGGCGTAGCCGATGCCTGTGCTGGCCAGAATGATCACCATGACGATCGTCGCGTCAGCCCATTCCCCGGATCAGGGCTGAGATGGATGAAGCAAAGAGGAGCAAGAGCAGTAAGGGGCTGCGGAACTGGCTTGCCAGGACCGCCATGCGGGTGAGGCGTTCGGACTCTCGGATCTCATTCCGTCCGTAGCGCAGCCGCCGCCGGGCGGCCTCATCGGATCCGAGACCTTGCTGGACGAGTCCAGGAGTCCATACAACTCTTCAATGGGCAGCGCCCAGTAGTGCTGAGGAAATCTGCTTGCTCGGACTGCCTCTGAGTCCGGTCTCCTGACGCGAAAACCAAAGACCGGGCAGCATCGGGAGCCAGAAGCTCAAACCGCGGAATAGAAGACTGGCGGTAAGCCCTACGGCAAGCGGCGTTCCGAAGCTGTCCAGCGTCCAGACGAGGGTCGCTTCAAACGTACCGAGCCCGCCTGGCACGATGCCGACTGTTCGAACGGCGGAGGCGAGCATGAACCCGACGATCACGGCGGCAACTCCCACCGTTCCGCCGGTGGCGCACAGCAGGGCCCAGATGGTGGCGGCATCCAACACGAGGGTCGCGATCTGCCAGCCCGTATACCGCAACAACAGCCGTGCGTTCCGCACTAGCCGGGGGTCCGCGATTTTCAGAAGAGCGAAAAACCGTTGTCCCGACTTGGACCTGTTGAGGAACTGCAACGTGTGCGGCAGCGAGCGGCCTGGCAACGCCAACATCGCCAAGGCCAGAGCTGTACTGACGGCCAAGAAAATTCCGCAAGACACGCTCAGCGCCGCTGGCGATTCGGGCGTCCTCGCCAGAATCGCCCAGGCAAAGCTCAGTCCGCCCACGTAAGACAAATAGAATGCCGCGGTGCTCGAGATCGCACCGGAAACGACGGTCCGCCGCGAGAGGCCCCGCCTCTCGAGCGCTTTGCCCATCAGGATGGTTCCGCTTACGCCGCCAGACGGTAGCGCTTGGTCCACGAACAACTTCGCGAGGCTCAGCTCGAACGCCTCTCGCAAGGAGACTCGCTGCCCGCCGGCAGCCGCGATGTCCCGCCAGATCTGGCCTTGTGCGGCGTAGGTCGCCGCCTGGAGAGCGATCGCCGCGAGCACCCAGGATGGCTTTGCATGTTCGACCAGGCGGATGAATTCCCGTTCCTCGGCGAAATGAACTGCTGCCAGGATGACCGCCGCCAAAATGGCGGCCCCAAGCAGCCATTCGGTCCAATGCGGCGAAACTCGCGCGGCCAACTTCCTTGGTCGGCCTACGATGCTCGGTAGTCCTCTCGTACGCCCCTTCGAATCCACGGCCTCTACCTCAGACGATTGAAACCGCACCGATAGCACGCAGCGTTCCATCGTCTAGCCGTATGGCGTTGTGGCTCAGGCCCGAAGCAACTCCCAGTTTCGGCAATCAAGTTTGCCGGCCTACAGTCAGGACCGTGATGGGACGAGTGAGTATGGGAATGCTCGACAGCCGGAACGCCGAATCCTGGACGCCTTGATCTGTCGCACTGGGGCAGACGGACGGCATCCGAAGCGCCGGCACGCCCGCTAAGGAAAGACTGGCGGGGGTGGAACCACACGATACCGGGATTGCAGATATGCGACTAGGTCGATGAGTTGCCGCACAGACATCCGTGTGTAGTCCGGCATGGGCGATTCGCCTTCAACTGTTTGCGGCGACCTTGCGCGATGCGAAGGATGGATGATCGACGTGACGAGGTAGCCGTCCGTTCGGATCTCACTCACGTCACCGCCGAGCGTGACTGTCGCGGCCGCCTGGTCCGGCTCGGGTAAGTCCTGATCGCCGGCGACTCGATGACAGCCATAACACCGAAGCTCTACAAATGCTGCCTTTGCCACGAGCCGGGTCGCCATTCTCCGGCAGACGGAAGCCAGTCGGAGAGTGGCGACCCGAGACGCAAGCGGACTGCGAGCTAACGACCAAAACAAGCGCGAGCAAGTCCATCAGGTTCTTTCGACTCGCGACCATCTGGAACCTCCGCCTCGTGATACGTTGCGCCGCCTTGTCGCTTTCTAAGCGGCAAGGCTCTCAGGCCGCTTTTTCCTTGACCTCGACTTTCTTGGCCGGCTCCGCTTTGGGCATGTCGACCACCAGCATGCCGTCCTTCAAATCCGCGGAGATTTTGTCGACGTTCACGCTCGCCGGCAGTTCGTAGCGGCGAAACACCTTCCGCTCGGTGAATTCCGAGAAGCGAGTGCTCTTGCCCTTCTTGCCGTTGTTGCGCCTCGGACGTCTCGCCCCGGATGATGATCTCGCGCGGCGTCGCCGTCACTTCGATGTCCTTGGCCCTTAGACCCGGCACTGCGGCTCGGACGTGGATTTCCTTCTCGTCCTCTGTCATCTCGCTCGCTGGAATCTCGAGCAACCTCGCGCTCGGCGCGGAACCAGTCGTCGAGGGCATCGCCATCGCCGCCCCCGCGCTCCTGGAACAGATTGAAGGCCCGTTGCTGCAGCTCGTCGAAGAGCTTCCGGGTGTCGTCAAACATCGACCAGATTGATTTCGTCCCATCTTGGGATTTCTGAATCGCTACTTCCGCCATTTTTGTTCGGCCTCCTATTGGGTAAGTGAAACGAGCGAAGCGCCACGGTTCGGCGCGCACAATTCGCCATAGGCCAGACTTCGCAGGCTCCCGAGGGCGAAGCCTGTTTGCAACCGCGATGGATCGCAATCGCCTGCGCCGCCTTTGCGTACAGCTTCGGACAGATCGATAGGCTTCGCTAACAACGCTAACGGCGAAACCGAAGCCAACCATGCTGGGCGCTTCGCCTGGGAGAAGGTGGTGAGGCACACCAGCGCAGCGCGGTATTCCTCATAGAGGAAGTGAGCCAGACCCGCCGGATCCAGCGCCTCCGTCACGTCCAGATCCACAATCGCCAACTCAGGTCGAAACGTCCGCGCCTCCCGCAGCGCCGTGGCGGCGCTCGTTCACACAGCAGACCTCGTACCCGGCCAGTTGGAGAGACTCCGAAAGGTCCCAAGCCAAAATTGCGTCACGTTCGACGATCAGGATTCGGCCATTGGCCATAGCGCCTCTAGGACCTCCGCTCGTTCCAGAACCCACGATAATGCGGCGATCCGGCGGAATGTCCTCGGGAATTTTCGGGGATCGGCAAAAAATCGGCGGCGAGTGGCGCTTCAGGCCGCCGGCGGAAGCTGTGAGAGAAATCGCAAGCCCGCCAAAGCGGCTTCGATCGCCGGGATGAGGTCTTCGGACAAGTGCATTTTCGAGACGAACCCCAAAATGCCGGCGGCGAACGCCGCTCGCGCGGTTTCCGGATCGGAGACCGCAGTGAGCATCACGATGGCAGGCTTGGGCACACAATGGGCCAAGATCGCAGCGGCGGCCTCGATGCCGTTGGTCGGCTCCATCATGAAGTCCGTGACAACGACGCGAGGCTTGAGCTCGAGCGCCGTCGCGACGAGAGCCGATCCGTCAGCCACTGCGCCCACCACTGCGAATTCCGGCTCCAACAGAAAACGCACATGCTCGCGGACACGTTGGTGATCGTCGGCCAGCAGAACCGTAATGTCGGGCGCAGATTCCATCTTGATGCCGTACTGTCAGTCCTGGGGCGTCGCCCTTCAGCTCTATTCAACATCAGCGTGGTCGTTCGGCGATACTCGAAAAAATTCGGGCTTGACTCCAGTTTCACGCAAATCACGGCGCGACGATCCCATGTTTTACGGCATAGCGAGCAAGCTCCGCGAGGGTCTTCACACCGAGCTTGTCGGTGATGTTGTAACGATGGAATTCGACTGTGCGGGGAGAAAGATCCAACGCTGCGGCCACTTCTTTTACGCTCATACCTTCGGAAAGGAGCTGCAGCACTTCTCGCTCCTCGGGGTTAGGTGAACGGCCGGATCCGCATCTTTCAGACGGCCGTGACTACCTTTCAGCATGGTGTCCGCGAGTTGCGCGACCACGGTAGCGCCGGCCCAGCAGCACCTCGCGCAGGGCCGTCAGGACTTCCTCGGGGTCACAGTGTTTGAGGAGGTAGCCGTCCGCGCCAGCGGCCAAGGCTTCGGAGACGAACTCGGCGTCGGCGTGCATTGTCAGAATGACCAGTTTGGAGCTGCAGCCTGCCGAGCGCAGTCGCCGCACTGCGTCAATACCGTTGAGCAGTGGCATCGAGATGTCGATCAGAATCGCATCGGGGCAATCTGGAGCCGCCTCTTCCAGCAGATGGCGTCCATCATCGACGCACCCGGCCACGTGGAACTCCGGTTCCAGGATCTTGCGAATCCCTTCGACAAAGAGTTTATGGTCGTCGGCGATGAGGACCGTCGGCGTCTTCACGTGGGATACTCCAGGGTCAGTGTAACGCCGCAGCTCTAGCGCCGTCGGGATAGGCATCGACTTTCAGAGTCGTGCATATCGATTTGGCAGACCTCTTCCCTGAGGTCGAGCTCGTTCACCACGCGATGGAGGTAAGTTCGATTGATTCGAAGCTCCTTGGCAGCGTCCGTAAAAGAGGCGTTCGCCTTCACCAGGGCTGTCAAGATGATGCCCCGCTTCGCTTTCCAGACTCTGTGGTGGTAGCCGTCCTGCGGTTCATTCGCCGCGTCTCGAGCGCGGAGTCCATCGTGTGATGGAGCAACCCGCCGTTCTTCCTGCGAGGGAATGCCACCTGCACCTCTGCGCATGCAAGTCCGAGTTTAGGATGCTAGGGCGTATGAGGGTCCTGGTAAATTTTCGGGGTTTGACTAACTCTTGCTGGGCAGCTCGGACATGCCCGGATGCCGATCGGCCGATGCGTTCCGCTCCAGCCTGACACGAACGACTGTGCCGCCGCCCGGTTGCGCTTGGAGCTCCAGATTGCCGCCGATCAAGCGCGTCCGTTCTTCCATGCTCACCAGGCCGAGAGAGCGTCCACGGCGGACGTCGGCCAAGTCGAATCCTTTGCCATGATCGGTCACTTCGAGGACCAACTCGTCGTCCGGCGCGGTCCGGACTGCAATAGTCACGCTATCCGTACCGGAGTGTTTGACGGCGTTCCATAGGGCCTCCTGCGCGATGCGGTACAGCCCCAAGGCGGTTCTACGCGGGAGCTCGGCGACCGGGTCATCGGCTTCGACACGCACTTCGATTCCGGTCGCCCGCTGCACCTCCGCGGCGTTCGATCGCAAGGCCGGCACGAGGCCGAGCCGATCCAAGACCGCTGGGTGCAACTCGTGCGAGATCGTTCTAGCGGTTTCGGCCACGAGCCGGACTTCTTCTTCGGCTCGCTTCACATCGTCCAGCACGCCCGCCGCCGTGATCGCCGGGTTGCGCGCCAACACGGCCAAGTCGAGCTTGACCGCCACCAGATCCTGGACTAATCCGTCGTGCAAGTCGCGCGCGATTCGGCGCTGCTCCTCCTCCCGCGCCGTCATCAGTCGCGCCGCCAAGTCGCGGATCTCGTCACGGTTCTTCTCGATCATCTCGTGCGCGCGAATCTTCTCGGTCACGTCCGTGACGAAGGCGACGGCGTACGGGCCGCCCGTCGCCTCAAAGTGCCCGAGCCCGACTTCAATTGGAAATTCGCGGCCATCCTTCGCGAGGCCGAATAGAGACATGTTCACGCCCATCGGCCGACTGACCGGATGCTCGAAGAAACTCTCCTGATGCCCGCGATGGATCCTTCGGAAGCGCTTCGGGAGGAGCATGCCTAGCGTCCTTCCCAGAAGCTCCGCCCGCTCATAGCCGAACATCCGCTCCAGCGCCTGGTTGACGGCCTGAATCCGGTTGGACCGGTCGATGGCCACGATGCCTAGCGGAGCCGCTTCCACCAGGGCGAGGTTGCGCGCATCGCTGTCGCGCAGAGCGGCCTCCGCCTTGCGCTGTTCCGTTACGTCAATGCCCACGCCGATCACGTGCGTCACCGAGCCGGCGGCGTTCGTCAGGACGGTGTTGGACCAAGAGACGCGAACGCGGGATCCGTCCTTGCGCCGCCATTCGTTCTCGAATTGGTTCGGGTAGCGGCCCGCCAACAGGTCGTCGAAGACCTTCTGCACGCGGCCGCGCTGGTCCGCCGGGATCAGGTTCCAAACGAGGCCTCCGCGGATCTCGCTCAACCTGCGTCCGGCTGCACGTTCGCAGGCGCGGTTGAATCGGAGGATCCGGCCGGCTCGGTCCATGACCACGACGAGCGCATGCGCGGCGTCGAGAACCGCCTCGACGAAATCGCGTTCGTCGCGCGCCTGAAGCTCCGCCGCCTCCCTTTCGCTGACCGCAATCTGCAGTTGCTCGTGACTCGCCTCGAGCTCCGCATAGGCCTGCTCCAACTCCGCGACGGCCTTTTCTCGGTCTTCTTCCAGGGTGCGCAGGCGGGCCGCAAACAGACCTCGCGCCTGATCGTGGGCCGCGGCCTCGAGCTCTGACCGCAAAGCGGCTATCTCCTCCTCTAGGCTCTTCTTGCGATTCTCGACGGCGGCCGGCGAAAGCGTGTCGGCCGGCGTGGCAGCGCGTTTCGACCGAGGCTTCTCGAGCCCGTCGCCTCCTCAAATCGAATTTCGATGCAGGAGTCGCCCTTGGATGAGAAGTCCGCGAAACGGTGATGTCGACGGTTCTGGGTTCACCGTCGCGAAGGAAGCGCACGCCGCGCCGGTGAACCGCCTTGCGCGAGCTGAGCGCCTTCTTCGTCAGCTCGACGACCACCGTGCGAAGCATCGGACATATGACATTCTGAAGTTGCAGGCTGGCGACGCCGGGTGCAAACTCGACGTAGACGCCCGGCTGCCCCAAGAACTCGAGGATCGCCAGATCTTCGCCTACGACGAAGCCCGCCTCGACCGGCGCGCGGGTCGCGGTTTCATCGTGCCTGGTTTTTCTCGCCGGCATTTCCGGGCAAGCCTACCTCGCTATGGCTCCGAGCGGGACGTCCTTGGTTCCCGTTGCTTGGCGCCCTTGGGGCGAAGCGTTAAGGTCGGCCCCTCCTTCCCCGCCCCTTCGAACGTCTTCAGCGTCAGGGCGACGACCTTCCCGTCGGCCTTGATCGGACCTACTCGCGTCCGCAACCCCGGCCCTTGGTCTTTGCCATTTCGGACCCGCAGATCAAACTCCTCCGGCATCCCACGGGAGCAGACGCGCCGCAAGTGTTCCTGGACCGTCCTTCGGTCGGCCGCTTCCAGAAAGTCAAGGATGCTCTCGCCAAGCCCTGCTTGCTGTGCAAGACTCACGGCCGTGCGGTTCAAAAACAAGAGCCCGGCCTATACAGGCTGCCAGAATGAAGTCCGGCGCTTCCTCGACCAGTTCGCGCCATCCTTTCGCGGATTCGGACAACGCCTCGCGGCCGCGTTTAGCTTCGTCGATGTCGACAAACGCCAGAATAGCGCCATCGATCCTGTTGTCTTCGGTCTTGTAGGGCCGAACTCGCATCGAGTACCAGCGGCCCGAGGAGTCCCGGACCTCGGTCTCCAGCGGCGTGAAGCTGTCGACGACCTCCTCCACCTTCTCGGCGAGATTCGGGACGTCGATCTTGAGGTTGATGTCGCTGACGGGCCGTCCCACGTCGCCCGGAATCAGGTTCAAGGCCTTCTGGGCGCCGGGAGTGAAGCGCTGGATGCGCAGCTCGCGGTCGAGCATCAGATAGACGATGTCGATCGAGGTAAGCAGGTTGTTGAGGTCGTTGTTGGCTTTCGCCAGCTCCGCGTTGCGTGTGTGCAACTCTTCGTTGACGGTCGTGAGCTCTTCGTTGGTGGCCTGAAGCTCTTCTTGCCGTCTCGAGCTCTTCATTCGTGCTTTGCAGCTCTGTTGCTGGAGAGAATCTCCTCGTTCGCGGGATTGCAGCTCCTCGTTCGTCGCTTCCTGCTCTTCGATGATGTGGTGCAGCTCGTCGCGGGTTTGAAGCCAATCTTCTTTGAGCGCCGCGATCTGTTGTTCCGCGGCAGTGGATTTTTTCGACGGCTTGCTGGGTTCGATGCCCAGCTTGCCTTCCGCGGCGAGCTCGCTCGGAGGCCGAACCTCAAACAAAATCAGATAATGCCTCTGTTGTGTCTTGCCTCCGTCCAAGGGAGCGACGCCGAGCGTAACGTCTCGTACCTCGCCGTTCGTTCGAACGCGCACGTTCTCTGGCGGACGGGCGCTCCGTCCTGCTTACTCGGCAAACGCCGTCCGAAGCGCGCCGGTTGTGGTCTCTGCGAGCCATTCGAAAGCACGTTCAGGCTGGCCTCCCCAGGCGGTGGCTCGAGGAACGGCCCCGTGCGTCCGCGGAAGTGTACGATGTCATGCGTTTCATTCACCACGACGCCGGGCGGGGCGTAGCGGCTTAGCACGAGCTGATCCGCCTGCCGGCCGATTTCAGGCCCGACCGGGCGTCGCGGAGCGGCGGCTCTTGGACCTGACGCCGTATCGAGGGCCGACTCGCTCGGACCGAACTCGAGCGCAGGCCGCGCCACCGTGGGAACTCGGGTAGATCCGCGCTTCTTGTCGATCTGGCGGGAATAAGGTTCAGGCCGCCGACCGTCTCGGAGCTCCCGATCAGCAGCATGCCGGTGGGCTTGAGAGCATAGTGAAACGTCGCCAGCAAGCGTTTTTGGAGGTTTGAGGCGAGGTAGATGAGGACGTTGCGGCAACTGACAAGATCGAGCCTCGAGAAAGGAGGGTCCTTGACGCGCTCAACTGCGAAGATGACAAGTCGCGCACGCGCTTGCTAATGCGATAGCCGTCCGTAGTCTTGGTGAAGTACGCCCGCAAGCGCTCGGGGGACACGTCCGCCGCGATGTTCTCGCGGTAGCGGCCCTCGCGCGCCTTTTCGATTGCATCTTTGTCGACGTCGGTGGCGAAGATTTGGATCGGCGAAGTGACGCCGCGCTTCTCCATGGCTTCGAGCAGACAGATGGCGATGGAGTAGGCCTCCTCGCCGCTGGAACATCCAGCCACCCAAACGCGGACCGGATCGTTGGGCTCGCGTCCTTCGAGGATCTTCGGTATGACGGCGTCGGATAGCGCCTGAAACGTGTCCGGATCCCGAAAGAATCCCGTCACGTTGATCAACAGATCCTTCGACAAGGCCTCCACTTCCGCGGGGTCCTGGCGGAGACGCGCGACGTAGGCCTCCAGCGAGTCGATCTGGCGGAGCAGCATGCGGCGCGAGATCCGGCGCTTGATCGTAGTGGGCTTGTAGCACGAGAAGTCCACGCCGCCGGACGTCCGGATGAGCGAAAAAACCTTGGCGAGTTGGTCCCGCGGTCCGGGCTGCTCTTCGAGATCCGGCGGCGCTTGTTTGACGTAGGGGTGGCGTGCGACGCGGGCGAGCTGCCGTGCGATCTCGGGGGGCGGCAGGATGAAGTCGGCCGCGCCTGGCTCGGCGCTGGCGCTGCGCGGCATGTCGGAATACTTGGCCGAACGCTCGTCCTGCGCGAATGTCACGCCTCCCGCGGCTTTGATCGCCGCCAAGCCCAGCGTTCCGTCCGTGCCGGTTCCCGAGAGGATGACGCCGATCGCCTGGCTTCCACGCTTCTCCGCAAGCGAGCGCAGAAACGAATCGATTACCATCACCGGCCGCCGGCCTTGCGGGATCGCCTTGGTGACCAGATATCCGTCGCTCAAGGACAGAGACATGTTGGGCGGGATGACGTAGACGTGGTTGGCGCTGAGGGCCGTGCGCTTCCCCGCTTCTTTCACCGGCATGCGGGTGGCGCGCGCCAGCAGTTCGCTGAGCATGCTCTTGTGGGTGTGGCTGAGATGGGAGACCAGCACGAACGCCATGCCCGTGTCGTCCGGAAGGCCTTCGAGTAGCTCGGTAAAAGCTTCCAGGCCGCCCGCGGAGGCGCCAACGCCGACCACCGGGACATGGGCGGCCTCTAGCGGTCGAACCGCCCGCTTCTTCGCGGCCTTCTTCGGCGCAGGCGTCTTAGTCTCGGCAGGCTCTTGAGAGCGCCCCTTGACTGCCTTTGACGCTTTCTTCTTTCGAGCCATCCGTCGCCTAATCTTACTGCACGCGAATGCGAGTTCCCACACTCGGCAGGAAAAGGACGATACAGCATTCGCGCAGACACATTTTTCGACAACTCGCGACAAAAAAAATCGCAACAACCCCGAAGATTTCCGGGTATTTTCCCAGGCTCCCGAGGCCTAGCCTGTTCCTAAGAGCACGGGACCAATGCCCCCAGCAGACCGAAAACGTTCCAGCCTATCCGTCCTGCTCATTGCGGAGGATCGGCTGATCGGCGGGGACTTGGCGGTCACTCTCGAGGAGATGGGCTACGGCGTCATCATGACGTCGATCAACGGCGCGCTCGCGTCGGGGTTTTCTTCGTCGGCGGACCTGGTGGTGATTGACGTTGCCGCTGTGAGGCGCGGGGATGCGGTCGAGACTGGCGGCCGAATCGGCCGCTGGTTGGGTCGCCCGGTCGTTTATTTGGTTGATGACGACAACGAGGCGTCTCGCGTCGGGGAACAGTCCCCTGGGACACCCTGCGTCATGTGGCCGTTTCCCCCGCGCGCATTGAATGACGCGCTCCAGCGGGCGCTGGACGCCACGCACGCCGGGCCCCACTCCTAGCGAAACAAAGGTTTAATACGCATGAGACATGTAGATTCTGCTTCCGTGATTTGGGTCGGTTCAAGAGGGGGAGAGACGTTTCGCGGGCTTGCTGCGGACCTGCGCCGCCGAGGATTCAGCGTCGAAGTCTGCGAGAGCGTGGATGCGCTTCCCGAAACACTGCACCGAACGCCGAGAGCAGTGCTCATCCTGCGCGAAGAGGGCGGCGCATCGCTCACGGACGCCGCGTTGGCGGCTTTGGAATCGACGTATCGCTCCGTCCCTATCGTGGTGCTCGCCGAGGAATCAGCCTTCGGACGGTACTACGAGCTGATGGTGCGGGGCGTTCGGCACTTCTTCAGCCTCAGAGAGTCCCCGGCGCAGATCGGCCGCGCAGTCCAACACACTGCGGCCCACGCAGCCTGAGGACAGCCCAAGACGGAGCGGAGAATGAGTGTGACCAGGGCTGAATATCAATCCGCATACGATGCGGAATTTCGTCACACGGTTCGGTCGCTCTTGGTGCGAGGCGCGGCTGCGAGTGACGCCGAGGACGTGGCGCAAGCCGCCTGGATGCGCGGCTGGGAGAAGCGTGAAGCACTGCGCGAGCCCGCGAGTGTAGGCGCTTGGATCCGCACGATCGCGCTGAATATCCTGCGAAGCAATTTTCGCCAGGCCCGGAAGCTCGAGTTCCTCTCGGAGGTGGAAACCGCGACAAGTCCACAGCCGATCGTAAGCCGCATCGACGCGCGCCGTGCGCTGCTCCGTTGCGCCGCGTCGGATCGTGCGCTGCTCGAGGACCTCTACCTTCGGGGATACACGAGCGTAGAGACCGCACGGCGGCACGCGCTGACTCCCGGCGCGGTGCGGGTGCGTACCTTCCGGGTGAAACAACGGCTGCAAGGACTCTTGAGACCTTCCTTGCGCTCGCGATCCGAAGCCTCAACGATCCGGCCCGCGCGCTGAGACGCGCCGCCCAGGATCGGGCGGACTTCATTTGGAGGTCTCTTTCGATGTTCCTTAGCGACGGAGATTCCACCATGATTCGACAGCACGCGATCTTATGGGCAGGGCGAGCCGTGCTCGCCGGAACACTTGTCCTGACTACCGGAGGGGTCGTTGCGCAGGGCCCCCCGTCCATTGCGCCGAATGGCGTCGTCAACGGGGCCAGCTTTCGACCCGCCGACTTCCCCGGCGCCGAACTGGCGCCAGGTTCCCTGGTGTCGATCTTCGGGACGGGTCTGGGCCCCCAAGGGGGAGTGCAGGCCACGCAATTCCCGCTGCCGGAGGAACTCGGTCCCATTCGCACCCGAGTGCGCATCAATGACCAGCTCATGTGCCGGCTGCTTTACGTCTCCGATACCCAAGTGAACTGCCAGTTGCCTGCGGGCCTTGCCGGCAACCACATCCGGTTGCGCGTCGTCACGTCGGCCGGCCAGAGCAACGAAATTGAGGTCCCTTTCGGGCCGAACGGCTGCGGTTTGTTCACGCGCGCCCGCAACGGCCGTGGTCCTTTGTTGGCTCAGAACTTCGAGGATGCGCCTAATCCTCAAAACCGCTTCCGCCTCAACGCGGGTGACAACTCTGCCCGTCCGGGGCAGATCATGGTCTTGTGGGGCACCGGTTTGGGGGAGACGACTCCGCCGGTCGACGACGGCGAACCGACGCCCGGTCAATCACCGGCTGCGGCGCCCCCCGAAGTTTTCGTCGGCGGCGTGCAGGCCCAAGTCCAGTATGCGGGGCGCGCGCCAGGTTTCGCGGGCCTCGATCAAATTCAAATCGTCGTGCCGCCCAACGCTCCGTAAGGGTGCGCAGTGCCTGTGCATCTGCGCCAGCGCGATCGTACGAGCAACATAGGAACGGTCGCCATCAACAGGGCTCAAGCCCGCTGCCGTGACGCTTTCAGCACGATCGTCCCCGGAGAGACCTTTGGTCAGGTCGTGCTTGCAAGCGGCCTCGGTCGGCTGGGACGCGGACAGCTTGGTCCGGCGCCCGGCTTTGGCGGACCGTATCCTCCGCGGCCCAACCCGTTCGACCCGCCAGGACCGAACCGCGGACCCGGCGGAGGCGTGCGCTCCGGCTTCGGCGGCGTAGGCCCGAACGGCATCGGCCCCTACGGAATCCATCCCGGGATTCCGCCGTTTGCCGGCGGGGTAACCGCAACCGCGGGAGGAGGCGGGAACGGTCACGGTCCCGGCGGCCCGGGCAAACAATCACCACTCCGGGACCGAACGTGGCTCTTGGCCAGTTCGTACGCCTGAGTGCGGACGCAGACCTCGACATCGGCATCCCGCCGGCGGCGACCGACAGTTGCAACAGCTACCCGGTCGGTCCCTATGGCGTCTTGGATCTAATTCGCGGCCCAGCGGAGCGGCTGGATGCCGGCAGTTTGCTGATCGAAGGTCCAGGCGTCAATCTGACGCTGAACCCGATCTACACTGCGAACGGCCCATTCTACGTCGCGCCATTGCCCGGGCCGCTCGAGCAAGGGACGTACGACGCTGAAGGCATCGGCGGACCCGACGTCGGCCCGTTCGGGCCCTCAACCGTGAACGTGCCTGCGCTCGTCAGCGTCAGCAACTCGCTACCGGCTGGAACACAGATTAGTCGGAGCCAAAGTCTGACGATTAGCTGGACCGGCGGCGCGGCGTCCGATCTGGTCATCCTCCACGGCCCGCGTTCTCGGTTCCGCCGGAGGTTCCCCGCCCGATCTTGATCCGGCCGGCTATCGCTCGCAGGCGTTCGTTTGCACGACAACCGCCGGTGCGATGAGCTTTACGATCCCGTCCTACGTGCTCGACCTGCTGCCCGACGGCCTGTTCACGCTGAACGTGACGCACATGCCGCCTGCAGAAGGTGTGGCGCGGTTTGAAGCGAGCGGCCTCGACCTCGGAGGCGTGTTCCGCTGGCTGGACACGACAACATTTCTGGACCTCGAGCTTGTTCCTTGATGGCGTCCAGAGAAGAAGGCGGAGGGACAACGAATTCATGTCCCTTCGCGGAGGCTAGAATGGACGGATAGATCTGGCGAGTTTTCAATCAATTCGACACGCAATGGAATAGAAATTCCTACAGCGCCCGAGGACGGCGTGCACCGCGGCTCTGGGGCCGGGGTTGGCTGCAAGAAGAGTGTGAGCCCGCCAAAGTGACTTAATTCCCTGAAAAACGAGCCCTATCCGCGTCTCACACTGGAAACTCGAAGCTCCTCGGCGAAGGTGCGCCTTCAACCACCAAGGGTTGAGACCGCTATCCTCACCGCCCACTAAAAATCCAGTAACCCCGAAAATTCCCCAGGTGTTTCTTCCTGTAAATTTTCAGTATCTTGCATGGTAGTTCCCCCAGGAGGAGATGGACATGCATTCAACCACCACGATATCCAGATGGAGCGCGGTCACGTTGGCGATCCTGGCTATCGGGTTCGTCGGCAGCGCACACGCGCAGAGGCTCTGCGACGACGGAACCCGCCCTCCCTGTAACGGCGGGAGCGGAGGGGGAGACGTTCCGGATTTCGGCGACCTAATCTACCTTTATCGGAACGCGACCGGCGTTCCGATTCTCGACGGCAACCAGTGCCAGCAGCCGCTTGGTTTCAACTCCGACCTCTGCCCCGTGAGTACGCTCGACTGCACGGGCGCGAGTCCGTGCCTGGTTCCGACCGACCCTGCCACGTGCGCCATCGACCCCGCGTTTGCGGGTTGCACGCGTGAAGTCGACTTCGGCCGCATCAGCGAGGCTCGTTCTTCGGAGGCGGTCCTTGCGTCTCAGCTTGAGGACGTAGTGGTCAATTTGGCCACGGCTGACTGCATCACGCAAGATCCGGCGGGACGGCTCGTCACCAGCCGAGTCGTGGATGGCGTGGTCAGCTCGGGCGAGATTGACTCGCCGCTCCAGAACCTGGCGATGTACAAGCAACTGATCCAGACCGGCTCCCTGGGCGCCGACGCGAGTCCAATTCCGCTGCCAAGCGGAGCGCTCGCGACTGCGGCTCGGGCGTTAGGCGCCGGTTCTGACAAGGCGGGCGCCGTCGATGTCGATTTGGTCGTCTACGTGAACCAAATCATGGGACTCAGCGACCCGGCCACGCCGACCATCCTCGGCCCCAAAATCTGCATCAACGTCAAGGAGGAGGTGCAGGGCGTAGTCCAGCTCGTGCAGAAGTGCTTCCTCAACTATGGGTCTTTCGGCTACGACCGCATTCGCAACTTCAATGCGCTACCGTCGCCCACCTATATTCCCGGGAACGCGCCGCAGCCGGGATGGTTCGAGTACCTCAGGGACCTCGGAACAATCCCACCCACCTTTGGAATCGCCCAGGGACCAATTGTCAGCGCGGTATTCCAAAGCGACCCTGGGTTCACAGGCGGCAACATCGGCGGCTTCGCACAAGCGGCCGACGACGCACGCGCGGTGATTAACTTCATGCACAACTGGCCGATTCCGGGCGCTTACACCACTCCCGTTGCATGTGAGGGATCGGGAATCGAGACTTACGACGTCTCGATCAGCTCGGTGTCGGGCCTGCAAGTTCCGACGCAGATGGTCGATGGCGGGGAGGGCCGAGAGTTCACTGTAGTCGTGACGAACGAGAGCGGTTCTCCGAATGCAGCATCCGGCGCGGTCACCGTGACGGCGGTCGCCGCAAGCGGTGGTGCGATCGTCGGCTCACCATGGGTGTTCGCATTTACGGATCTCGCACCAGGCGCCAGCAAGTCCTGGATCCAGCCCTTCACCACGAACCTCGGCGTGAAGACCACAATCAACTGGACTGCGACCGTCACAGCGCCGGCTGACGTGAACCCGCTCAACAACACGGTCGTTGCAACGACCAACGTCAAGGTGACAGGGCGGCGCTAGCGGAGAGGGCAACCTCGAGGCCTATTCGCGGTCGCGTTCGAGCCTTTCGGGGAGGCCTGCCTCCCCGAATCTCTCGCCGCTTGTCGGGCGGGACGTCCTGCCTGACTCCACAGACAAAACCATAAGCGACACATAGAGGGGAGATGATGAAACCGTCGACATTTAGGATCAGTTTCGGCGCCTGCGCGCTTGTGGCGATCGTCCTAGTAGGAAGCGCGGGAGCACAATCCAAGGCCCAGTCCGAATTCACCTGGGCCACAGTCGTAAACAACAACGACCAGATGCCCGGCGCTCCAGGCGGGCGCAGATTCAACAGCTATAACCAGCCCTCCGTCAACCGGGACGGCTTGGTGGTAATCCGAGCGCGCAGCCGCGGCGGAGACCCGTTCGGGGCCGCCACGCACGGCATCTACCTGCGCGACATGTCCGTCGCCGGTCCTGTCGTACGAATCCTCGATCGGACCACGGTCGTTCCAGGTCCCAACAACCTGGGCTCCAGCTTCATAGAAACGCCTTCCTTCCCGCGCATCGACATCGACTCACAGACCATCGTTACCCGCGGAAATCATCCGCCGGTCTGGGAGTACATCGAAGGTGGTTTGGAGACGCGCGCCGGAACCACCGGCGTTTACGCCAACCCCTTCGGCTCACTGATAACGGGCGCGGCGAAGCTTGGCGATCTACCGGACTTTTCGTTCTGGGAAACACCCGAGTTTCCTGGGGTCCGCTTCGAGGTGTTCCCGGGTGCGCCGTCCGCCACCCGGCGCTCGACGATCGCCTTCAAGGGAAACTACACGGCAGGAGGCGTCGCCATGACCGGCGTGTACTTCCGCGATCTGGAAGCCGGGCCAATCGCGCTGCTGGGCGGAAGCGCACCCATTGTGGGAATTGCCAGCAGCGCGGACACCCTGATTCCAGGTTCCCGTGCGTTGTTTGGATCCACAGCCCCGCCAAGCGCGGCGGGAGACACGCTCGTGTTCGCCGGCTTCGACAACGAGGACGCCCCAACGTTGGGTGGGATCTACTTGGCGCCGCTTCGTTCGAAGCCTCCGCTCACCCCGCTCGTCTCAATTGGGAGCGCGGTTCCAGAAGAGAAGAACCAGACTTTCGCCGCGTTCGGCGAAGGCCTGTCGTTCGACGGCCGCCATGTAGGCTTCTGGGGCGCCTGGGGGAACAAGACCCGGACCGTGCGCCTCTATTGCCCGACGGAAGGCAACCAGGACCGCATCGCCTACTGCAACCAGGAGCTCGTCTGCGCCGATACAGGTCAGGTACTGGGAGACCCGAACAGCGTCTGTAACGATCCGACCGACCCCAACTACGGCATCGCCTGCTACCAGGAGAAACACGTGCCGGTCGGGCAAGGCGTCTTCGTCCACGACGTCAAGACGCGTCGCACACAAGTAGTCGCGAAGGTCAGCGACGGCTTCGACGACTTTCTGTTCTGGAACTACTCTGGCAAGACCCCTTGCGTGGGCGCCGGACACTCTGAGGAAGGCGCCGAGGACGACGGCGAAGCGGTGCGTTGGCGCTCGTCCGCATTTGTCGCTGTGTCCTCGACAGGGGCGTCGTTCCGAGCGGCTTTCAAAGCCAGGAAGGGTCAGCTCGTCAATGGGGTCTGGAAGAACTCAGTGGACGGGATCTACCTCGATCGGGGACCGGGCTGGCCCCGGCTGCTCACGGTTGTCGATACGACGATGGCCGGCCAAGTGCTCGATCCCGAGGCGCCGGCGAGTTCGACGGTTATCGAGCTCGGTTTGGAGCGGGAGGGCTTGCGTGGAGACTGGCTGGTCATCAACGCAACCATGGGAGTCGAAGGAGAGGCGGAGGAAGAGGGCATGGCCGGCGTTTACATAACGCCGACGCCGTGATGAGGCGTGTGACACGCCACGCGGTCTCACCCCTCTTTGGCCCTCCACCAAAAGGAGTGGAGGGCCCTGCCCCGAACGCCGCGGCCGTACGATGCGCGAGCGAGCTCTGAGGGCGGAAAATGCCGGCGCGAGGGGCCGCTCTCACTGTTCGCTTTCGAGGTCGGAAAAGTCGGAAGAGATCGCATCGCGAAGACGTTCGAACCCCCGTTCGTCTCCGTAGTCGAGGAACCGCGAATAGCGTGAGTGTGGCGCCGCAGGCTCTCGCTGGTGCTTGATCGGACACCAGTATTGCTCAGTCCGAGCCAGGATCTCCCGAAAATACGAGCTGACGCCATTGGCGTACGAACAGTAGAGACAATTGATCCGCTGAATCCGCGTGAGATAGCGCAATTTCGCCCGGTCGAACGCGAAATGGTCGCGCCGGCGCACGCGCGGGATGCCTGTGAGGCGGCAGGAGAGCTCCTGGTACACCATGAGAGCAAGGTCGAGCAATAAGATAGGCAAGGCAGTCGCGTAGAGGTTTGCGACGTTCGCGGTCGACCAGACGAGCCCAACGGATTGTTCGGCCGACCTGTTGGCAGTAGAAATCTGGGTAGAAACGCTCACGCTCAATAGGCAGGCAATTGCGATGCCAGTGGCGTGGGGAAGCAGACGGCCTCGATGGGTTGGCCGGGCTGATAGTCGATCTTGTTCGGCAGCGGACAATCCTTCTCGTAGGGCTCCAGTAGCGTCGGCTTGCAAGGCTGTTCGGCGGCGGACCGTTCCTCGCCCTCGGCGCAGCCTTCGAGGTTTTTCTGAAAGCGATGAAATTCGTCGGTTTCAACAACGAGGTCAGCTTTGGCAGGGAGGAAGGCGATCTCGCGGCGGCTCTGCACCATCCGCTGATAGAACGGCGGGTGAGTACGAAACCAGCTCGCGCCTCGGATGTAACCCTCCCTGGTCGCCATCTTGTCGAAGAACTGGATGAAGCCGTAGGGGTCGTATCCGGCGTTCCAGGCATACTGGACGCCGAGCTGGTCGGCTTCGAGCTCGTAGTCGCGGCTGACGCCGAGGAGCTCGAGGCTCAGGGCCAACCCGAGCCCGTAGAAGCCGTATTGCAGGGCGTAGTAGGTTCCGATGCCGACCGCGCCGCCGGTGAAGATCACGGCCCCGACCTGCGCGGCCTGATACAGGATGGAAGCGATCGTGGCTTTTTTCATCAAGCGGTGGCCATGCCGGGCGGCGACGTGCGCCATCTCGTGCGCTAAGACACCCACGAGCTGCGAGTCATCCTCGACGGCCTCCAGCAAGCCCCGGTTGATGAAGAGATACCCGCCGGGCAGGGCGAAGGCGTTGATTTCCTCGCTGTCGAGCAGCGTCACCTGAAGCGGAACCTGCAAGTCGGAGCGCGCGGCAACCCGCTGCGCGAGGCCATTCACGTAGGCGAACACCTTCTCGTCCTCGAGTTCCTTGGGCATCATGCCCAGACGGCGCATCTCGTCGATTGCTTCTTTGCCGCGCTCGATGTCCTTCGCCTGGCCTTCGATGATCTCGCGGAAGCCAATGTCTTCGACGTCGCCGTGCTCCCTTTGGCGATAGGCGCGCGAAGCTATGTCCTGTGCGATGCGCTTTGCTTCCCCGGGCCAGTACTCGATTAGATCGAGCTTGGCTTCCTTGTGGGCATAGGCCAGCGGGACCGAGTGCCTGGCAAACATCTGGGCCTGCTCCTGCTCAATGCGGTGATTTTGGATCGTGCAGTGCAGGTCGTGTCGCTGTTGCTCACTGAGCTTGCCGCTCTCGCGCCGAAGCTCGGATCGCGCTTCGGCCAGCACCTTGTCGAGGCTTTTCGATTGCTCTTTGAAACCCTTTGCGCAAGCATCTTTAGCGCGCTTGACGTACTCGCGCATGCGTCGGATCTGCGTTGGGCTGAATTCGAGGCCAGCGGCGTCATCAAATAGCTCCAGATAGGAGAGATTCAACGCATTTTGGAATGCGCTGAAAACCGCCGGCTGAAGGTCCGCCTGTGGCGCTTGTTGCGCCGCAGCTGTAGGCGGAGCCGTCAGAACGACGGTCAAGATCAGAGAGCAAATCCGCCGTGTATCCAACATCCCGGCTACTCCATATCCATGGCATCGGAGCCAACCCGCGCCTTCTTGGGCTCCGGCAACTCTGTCATCGTCGCCTCGGTGAGCAGAAGCGTGCTTGCGACCGACACCGCATTCTCGAGCGCCAACCGGACGACCTTGGTGGGATCGATGATGCCCGCTTCGAGCAGATCCACGTACTGGTTGCACGAAGCGTCGAAGCCCACGGATCCCGAGGCCGATCGCATGCGGTCGACGACCACGCCGGCGTCGGCGCCGGAGTTCTCGGCGATCTGTCGCGTGGGCGCCTCGAGCGCACGCCGCAGCATCCGAACGCCAGTGCGCTCGTCGCCTTCGCAGCGCTCCGCCTCGGACGATACGGCTTCGATCACGCGAAGCAGAGCCAAGCCTCCGCCAGGAACGATGCCTTCCTCACCGGCGGCGCGGGTTGCGCTGATGGCGTCCTCGAAAGCTTCCTTACGATTCTTCATCTCCGCTTCCGAAGGGGCGCCGACGCGAATCACCGCGACGCCGCCGGCGAGCTTGGCCAACCGCTCCTTGAGCTTCTCTTTGTCGTAGTCCGAAGTCGTGTCGTCGATCTGCTTGCGCAGCTCGTTGCAGCGGCCGTCGATCGCCGCCTTCTCGCCGGCGCCACTGACGATCGTGGTTGCGTCTTTGTCAATCACGACGCGCTTGGCGTGGCCGAGCTCAGCCTGCGTGACGTTCTCGAGTTTGACCCCAAGCTCCTCCGCCAGCACTTGGCCGCCTGTGAGGATCGCGATGTCGCCCAACATGGCTTTGCGGCGATCACCGAAGCCCGGCGCTTTCACCGCGCAGCAAGGCAGCAGCCCGCGCAACTTGTTGACCACCAGAGTGGCCAAGGCGTCTCCCTCGACGTCTTCCGCGATGACGAGCAGCGGTTTGCCCGCCTGCACGACCTGCTCGAGCAGCGGAACTAGGTCTTTCATCGTCGTGATCTTCTTTTCGTGGATCAAGATGAATGGATCGTCGAGCTCCGCAACCATACTCTCGGGATTCGTCACAAAGTAGGGCGAGATATAGCCCCGGTCAAACTGCATGCCTTCGACGACGTCGAGCACGGTCTCAGTCGTCTTCGATTCCTCGACGGTGATGACGCCTTCGAGGCCCACCTTGTCGACGGCATCAGCGACCATGGCGCCGATCGACTCTTCGTTGTGGGCGGAGACGGTAGCGACTTGCTCGCGCTCTCGGTGGTCCTTCACGGGCCGTGACTGGGACCTGAGCGCCTCCACAGCCACGCGAAGACCTCGCTCCAAGCCTCGCTTGAGATCGATGCCGCTCGCTCCTGCGGCTATGTTGCGAACGCCCTCGGCAAAGATGGCGTAGGCCAGAATAGTCGACGTGCTCGTACCGTCGCCGACCTGGTCCCCAGTGCGCTCCGCCGCCTCCCGCATCATGCGGGCGCCGAGGTTCTCAACGGCGTCCTTGAGCTCGATCTCTTTGGCAATCGTCACGCCGTCATTGCAGACGACGGGCCGGCCGAACTTCTTGTCGAGGAGCACGCACTTCGACTTCGGACCGAGCGTGACCCGAACGGCATCCCAGACTGCAGACGCACCGCGCAGCAGACCCTCGCGCGCGTCCGAGCGGAAGAGTAGTTCTTTAGCGGCCATAATCAGCACCTTCCTGGGCGTGGTAAACGCACCTTCGTCGCCAAACAACGTCTAGTTTTGGTTGCGAACGGCAGAGGGCGCCGGATGCAGAGCGGCGATCACCTCGTCGTCCGAAACTCCAGAGAAGTCCTCAAAGAACTGGCCGACAGCGACAAACTCGTCCGACGCGTAACCGCACACCGCTTCGTCCGCGACCTTCTCAATCTCGCGCAGAGTGTGCGTCGGGGCGACACCGATAGCGGCTATCAGCCGAGCCGGCGCCAATCGCCGAACGCTACGCAGAGCCGCCATCAAAGTCGAGCCGGTCGCAATCCCGTCATCCACCACGATTACGTCGCGTCCCGCCACCTGCAACGCCTTCCGATCGGGCGTATACAGCCGTCTCCGGCGCCTGATCAAAGCCAACTGTTGAGCGGTCTCGCGGTCCAAGTAGGCCTCATCCACACCCGCGGCTTGGGCCCAGGGGCTGACAGTCGTTTCTCCTTGCTCGTCTATCGCCCCAACGGCCAGCTCTTCCTGGTAAGGCGCTCGCAGTTTGTGCACGAGCACGATGTCCAGGTCGCCGCCCAATCGTTCAGCAACAATACGGGCCATAGGAACTCCGCCTCTTGGCACTCCTAGGACAAGTGGCCTTCGTCCACGGTAACGATTCAGTTGCCGCGCCAGTTGCTCGGCCGCTTCCTCGCGATTGCGAAACTGCACCATGACCTCTCGCCGAGGCCAGAGCAAACGATCTGCCACTTTTCCGCCGAGGCGCATGGCGACTGACTGCGATAGAAGCAAATCGCCGCGTTTGACATCCGCGCGATCTGGCTCCCCTCGACTTCCCTTCAGCGATCTTCGAGCCCGCGCTCGTCGCTCGAGCCAGCTCTTCACAAGAAGCTCTGCGAGGGCGTCGCTTTCAGCCCCGGATATCTACGGGGTTACTTCACTCGTTGCGTTCGCTAGTTTCGAGTCATGAATGGGTTGCGCACCACGGAAGGCGCCGACCAAACCTTAACGGATCGCGAGAGGGAGGCTCGTCGGATCGTCATGATCATGGACGACAGCCTCTTTGCTGCTGAGATCCACGACAGCCTTTCAGCGCTGGGTTTCACCATCGTGAAGACAATAACGGACGCCTCGGAAGCGGCCCGCTTGCAGGTGGAGTCCGACGTCGCGCTCGTCTTCGTCGACCTCGAGTTGGAGGGGCCTCCGGACGTCCTCGAGATTGGCAAAGCAATTGCCCTCGAGCAAGGTCGCGAAGTAATTTTCTTGGTAGACAAAGATAGCCAGATCGAGCGAGTCCAGCGCGATGCCCCACACCTGGGGTGGGTGAAGTGGCCCTTTCACCCAATTGAGCTTGCGTTGGAGATCCAGCTTGCGCTCGAGAGCAAGGGACAGGATCGTTCGAATGCCAAGGTGCGCCGTGTCTAGAAAAGAAGACGCGCCGTTCACTGGGCGCGCGCGATCCGCCGCATAAGAGTGGAGGTCAATCCTATGCAAGACGTGAATCCTTTCGAAAAGACCTATCGCAAATCCGAGGACTGGCTGACGGAACTCTGCGACGATCTGAACTGGAACGATCGGCACAAAGCGTATCGTGCACTACGAGCGACGCTGCATGCGCTTCGAGACCGCCTTCCGATGGAAGAATCGGTGCAGCTTGGGGCGCAGCTGCCAATGCTGATTCGTGGCCTATATTACGAGGGCTGGAGACCAAGCGAAACCCCGGACAAAGAGTTGGACCGGGCTGCGATCTTGGCGCGCGTTCGAGACGCTTTCGAGTACGACTCGGCTTTCAACTCGAAGAGTGTCGTGCTGGCTGTGTTCCGGTTGCTGGAATCCCACATCTCCGAGGGCGAGAGCCAGGACATCGCCTCCGTATTGCCGGAGAAGCTTCGCATGTTGTGGCGCGAAGCCGTCGCGGTCTAGCTTTGGAGGGGCTTTCAAAGTGGAGCACGAAGTCGAAATTCCGATCGGACGGCTCCGATTAGAGGGGTCGCTGTATCTGCCTCCGGAAGCTCACGGACTGGTTGTATTTGCCCACGGCAGCGGTAGCAGCCGCCACAGCCCGCGGAACCAGTATGTTGCGCAGCAGATGCAAACCGCCGGCTTTGGAACTCTGCTGTTCGACCTCCTTACGCCCGAAGAGGACAGTGCATACGAGAATCGCTTCGACGTCAATCGTCTGGCGGGCCGACTTGAAATCGCGGCGTACTGGTCGCTCAGCCAGGCGCCGCAGCGATTGGCGCTAGGCTTCTTCGGCGCGAGCACGGGCTCGGCAGCGGCCTTGTGCGCGGCTGGACAGATGAGCGATTGCGTAAGGGCTGTAGTCTCCCGCGGCGGGCGGCCGGACTTGGCGGGCGCAGCCCTCGGTGAAGTCAGCGCGCCGACGCTGCTGATCGTAGGGGAGCGCGACGAGGTCGTTCTCGACCTCAATCATGAAGCTCTCAGCGCCCTACAGTGCCCGAAGCGATTGGCAATCGTGCCCGGAGCGACGCACTTATTCGAAGAACCGGGCGCCCTCGAAGAGGTCGCGCGCCTGGCGAAGGGATGGTTCGAGCGTCACCTCCGGCCGGAGCCGCTTGGAACGGTTGGCGAGGCGCGCCGGTGCGCTCCGCCGGAAAACCTGAAAAGGTCCGTTGAGGAGGAAAATCCCCATGTTTGAGAAGAATCTGAGCAAAACGATCCGGGAACAAGCCGAGCGTTGGGACAAACCCGTGCTCAGCATGTATCTCAACGTCGACCCTTCCCAAGAAGTCAATCTCAACCAGGGCTATTTGGCTCGCTACAGAGCAGCCGTCCGCGACGTGGAGGGGCGGCTGGTCCATGAAAAAGGCTTATTGGAACAGCTGCGCAAGGTCGCGAGCAGCGTCGAGAAACGACTCACCGACTACGAACCGGACGCCAAGGCTGTGGTGCTGTTCGAAACTCCGAAGGGCAACGCCTGGATGCACGGCTTGCACGTCTCAGTGCGCGAATGCGTCGAGTGGGCCGACGCCCCGGCGCTCGAGCCGCTGGCGGAAGTCCTGGACGAGCACGAGCGCTATGGAGTTGCGCTCGTCGACCGCGGAAGGGCACGGATCTTTGTCGCGCATCTCGGTGAGATCGAGGAGATCGCCGATCTCGCGACAAGCGACGTCAGCCACATCAAGACGACGGGAATCGATCACCGCTGGTCGGAGGGGAACTTCCAGCGTCGAGCCGACGAACACGCCACTCGCCACGCGCGCAATACCGCCCGCAAGCTGGCCGAGGCGGACCGTGAGTACGGTTTTGACCGGCTGCTCGTGGCAGGACCGCCGGACGGACGCGAGCTGCTTTGCGCTGCGCTTCCCCCGCCGTTGCGCCGCAAGCTCGCCGGATCCGTCGCGATGAGCGTCATCTCGACGCCTCATCAGATCCTAGCGAAGGTCGACGAGGTGCATGCCGAGCTCGAGCGCAAAGAAGAGATTGGGCTTGTCGAGCGTATGATGGCCGGCGCCGCAGGCGACGGCGCGGCGGTCGCCGGGCTCCAGCCTACGGTGCGCGCTCTTGGCGAAGGCCGCATCCGCGAGTTGGTGGTTTCGGGGAACTTCCACCCGCATTGGGATGAGCTTAGCGAGCCAGCGCCCTGGCTGCACGAGAGGCCGAACGACGCGTCTGACGACTTGCTGGAGCGTCTGATAAACCAGACGTCGCGAACTGGCGGCAGAATCGAATTCGTCTGGGGACCGGCGGCTGAGCGCCTGGACAAGGAAGCAGGCGGTGTCGGCGCGATCCTGCGCTACTAACGCCGCCCACGAGCAGCTATTCGCTCACCAAGGACCGGAGAGAGAGGGACCGTCTCCGTAATCCCGGAGCAAGGCGGCCCAACCCGAGTATGGGGTCCGGCAGGTGCGTCCGTCCCGCCTCGAGCGCGCTTGCGCGCACCAACTCGGTGATATGCGGGGACGTGGTGTCCCGGTGAAAACGCAGTGTTTTCACCGGGGTCGCCTCCGAGGGCCACGCACAACCCTTCAGCCGGTTAACGTAACCGTGGATCGCAATCGCCGCTGAGTCGAGAGCCGGGGCTGACACCCTGTAGACACCTACGGCTCGCCGCGAACTCGGCTTAGCTCAGAGGCACACGCCCGAAGACTCTGCCGGAACATCAGCCGTGTAACTAGCCGCCCAGCATGAGCAGTGTGCTGCTCCCCAGCCAGCCGCTCGCGCTCTTCAATCCTTTCGAGGCGTTTCGCAGCCGAAGGTAACGCTGAACTAGCGACAAGGGTCCAGACGACAGGATCCCGTGCCATCTGCGGGCGCGCGGGAAGTAGTGGACTGGCGTTTGGCGTGATGCAGCAGCCCCACTTTTTGACAACACGATTCGGCGTTGGCCCCGCGTTGACGTGTGCCGTCGTCGGATTGCTTATGTGGCTGGCCGGCGACGTATTGATGGTCTTGTTCGCCTCCCTGCTGGTTGCCGTATTCCTGGACGGCGCGGCTGGATGGATAGGTCATCGAACAAGGCTCTCCCGGCGTCATTCTCTTCTGGCGGTCGTCCTATTGATCACCGTCTCCACCATTGCGGGCGTTTGGTTGTTGGCGCCCAGAGTGGCCGACCAGGTCGACCAGCTTTCTAGAGATTTGCCGCAGTCTCTCGATCGGCTGACCTCCGCACTGCAACAGAACGCGTTCGGGCGCTGGCTCCTTCAACAAGGCGAATCGATGGGGAAGTCCGGCCAAGCTGAAGGCGAAGCATTGAGCGAAGTCGGCCGTGGCCTGACGGCGAAGGCTGCCAGTCTCGCCGGCATGGCGGTCTCCAACGGGTTCGGAGCGCTAGCTTATCTCGTATTTGCCGTAGCGAACGGCCTCTATCTGGCAGCGGAACTGGACTCGTACCGCAACGGCTTCGTCCGGTTGTTCTCGCCTTCCAAACGGGTGCGGGTCAACGAGGTCGTCGGCGTTTCGATCCATTCGTTGCAGGGGTGGCTGTTCGGTATTGCTGTATCGATGACGATACTGGGAGTCGCAAGCTTCATTGGCCTTTCTATTCTCGGCGTCCCTCTCGCTCTGACGTTCGCCCTCTTTACCGCCGTCATGACTTTCATCCCGAACCTTGGGCCGGTCATGTCGGTTATACCGCCGGTATTGTTGGGATTTGCCGAAAGCCCAATGACGTCTGTGTATGTACTGGTTTTCTACATAGTCCTGCAAAATGCGGAGGGGCTCGTCCTTACGCCGAAGGTGCAGCAGCATGCTGCGTCCATTCCACCGGCGCTGCTTCTCTCCGTGCAACTTCTGCTGGCGGCCCTATGGGGCTTTTATGGTTTGGTCGTCGCCGCGCCTCTATGCGCGGTCGGCGTCGTGCTGGTCCAGATGATCTATTTGGAAGACCATCTCGGAGAAGACGTGGACATTCCGGGATACAGATCGGGAACCGAATCGTAACAGCACCGACCAGGAGAACGAATGCCGGCCCTGCCTCGGACCGGAGGTGGATGCAGCGTAGGTAACAGTTCGCTCGGCTCAAGGGTCCCACCGCAGGGATCATGAGCGAAAGGAACTCGAATCGAGACCAGCGCAAGCACGACGTGCTCTCGCACGGTCAATCCGCGATGGTCAAGAACATCGACCAGGCGGTCATCATCAAGGACGACGAAATCTTTTTTGTCTGCGGCCCCGATGGCTCGATTCCAGTCCAAATGGGCCACGGGTTCGGGCTTTACTACCACGACACCCGGTACCTGAATGGCTACGAGCTTCGTCTCAACGGCGAGGCGCCTACACCACTCGCCGCCGTTGCGGACGAGGGATTCTTGGCGAAAATCCAGCTCACGAATCCTCAACTCGAAGAGAACGAAGATACGATCGCGAAGCGGAAAGTGGGAGTGTCCTGGCAGCGTCTTCTCAGCGGTGAGAACTTGGCGCTCTACGACACGATCGAGTTGCACAACTACGGTCACAAGAACGTCACGATTCGAGTCTCGCTAAGCTTCCAGGCCGCGTTCGAAGACGTCTACGCCGTCCGGGGTCTACTTCCAGAGCACCCAGGCAAGCTGCACGAGCCGCGCTGGAATGACGGCACACTCGAATTCTTCTATGAAGGCGTCGATGGATGGAATCGCTCTACGACGATTCGCTCATCCCGCGAACCCGATGAGATCGGAGATGTCACTGCGACGTTCGAAATCGCCATTGAGCCAGGCGAATCCTCGAAGATCGAGCTCTCGGTTTGCGTAGCCGAGCGCAAGAAAGGCGAGCAGCGGCCGAAAGCGCGTCGTCCCCCAAGCCTCAAAGAGGTTGCACGCATTCGTCGCGAAGTTGCAGAGGACTGGATCGAGATCCCTGCCCGCGTGCAGAGCGACAATCCACTGCTGGATCGAGTCCTGAGTCAATCCATGCGGGACCTGCAGCTTTTGCGGACTCCCCTGGATGGAGAGGAGTATTTCGCAGCCGGACTTCCCTGGTTCGGGACGCTTTTCGGCCGCGACAGCTTGATCGCGGCGATCCAAATGCTCGCGTTCCATCCGCAAATTGCGGAAAAGGTGCTGCGCCTGCTAGCCAGCCGGCAAGGCTCGAAGGAAGATTCGTGGCGGGACGAACAGCCGGGAAGGATTCTCCACGAGTATCGGATGGGCGAGTTGGCCCGTGCAGGCCGACTCCCGCACAGCCCATATTACGGGACGATCGATGCTCCGCTGCTGTTCTTGATCTTGACGGGAATGCACGCCTCGTGGACTGGAGATCTGAGCGTTTTCGAGGAGCTTCAAGACAACGTCGAAGCGATCCTATCGTGGATAGACAACTATGGGGATGCAAATGGCGACGGCTATATCGACTACGACAGTGAATCGGACCATGGCCTCCTAAACCAAGGCTGGAAGGATTCCGGCGACGGCATCGTCAACGCGGAAGGAGAGATCGCCGAGCCGCCGATTTCGCTCGTGGAGGTGCAGGGGTACCTGTATCGCGCGTGGACGACAACGGCTAGCTTGTTCCGCCGGGTTGGTAACTCCGGCAAGGCTGACGAGTTGGAGCGCCGTGCGGCGGAGTTGCGTGCGCGGTTCAACAACGACTTCTGGCTCGATGACATCGGCATCTATGCGATGGCCCTCGAGAAGGGCGGCCGGCCACTCGAAGTCGTGTCGTCGAACTGTGGACACGCGCTCTGGGCCGGGATCGCCGATGACGACAAGGCTCAGCGAACGGCGCTGCGGCTCTTCCAGGACGATTCGTTCAGTGGATGGGGAGTGCGTACGCTCGCTGCTTCGGAGAAAGGCTACGACCCGGTGGGCTATCACCTCGGTGCAGTCTGGCCCCACGACAATTCCATTCTCGTTGGGGGGCTCAAGCATCACCTCAGAGACGAAGAGGCGCTACGCATCTTCCAGGGGATGCTGGATGCGGCCGAGAGTTTCGAGCATTTCCGTCTCCCTGAGGCGTTCAGCGGTTTCAGCCGCGAAGAGTACTCCACACCAGTTCGCTATCCAGTCGCTTGCCACCCACAAGCTTGGGCTTCCGGAGCGATGCCCTACATGCTGCAGCAGGTTCTGGGCCTCGAGGCGGATGCCTTCGAAAAGCGCTTGCGAATCGTTCGGCCGTGCTTGCCGGGCCACATCCGCGAACTGCAACTCTGCGGCGTCCATGTGGGCGGCGCTTCGGTAGATCTGCACTTCAAAGGCGGGAAAGAAGGAGCGACGGTGGAGGCTCGCGCATATGGCGAACTCGAAGTGGACGTGGTGACCAACTAGCGTGTGGACGCGCATCGCGACGCTTGTGCAAAGAGGTTCGTAAGTAACAGGAGCAAGGTCTCCGCTGTGTCAGAGGCAGATGTGAAAGGGAGCGGGCCCGGTGGTCGTCGACCCGCTGGAAACGCCCATGCCGCCGATGATCTCGGCCGATCAGGCCAACACTTTGCGGAAGCCCTTGCCCGCGGCACGAAGGGTCGCATGGACATCGTCAAGACCATCATGTCGGACCGGATCCGTGAGCTTGTCTAGCAGCGGTCGCCGAACGCGAGCCGCAGAGACCAGTTGTCCGGCGAGGTTGAGCAGAAGCGTCGGGCTTCGAGACATTTGCGAGTCCTCGGACCGCATAGCCGAGATCAGAAGATTTATTGAGAAATCGCAGTAACGCCCACGACCCCTCGCTGGTCATAGGGGAGGCGGCCTCGAGAGTTGAGGCCGTCGGTCGACTTGAAATGGCTGGATTGTTTGCGCCCGGTGCGAATGCTCTTTATCGCGTATTCCTGATTGCGCTGATTACACTCCTGCTGACTCTCGCGTTGGGCGGCATGGCATACGTCCGCAGCCCTTGGCACACGGGTGAAGGTCGCTTCGTCGAACAAGTCGTGCCGTTCAGCCACGCGCACCATGTGGGACAACTCAAGATCGATTGCCGCTACTGCCACGAGTCCGTCGAGGAGTCGTCGTTTGCCGGAATTCCCGCCACGGAGATCTGTATGAGCTGCCACTCTCGGGTGTGGACGAACGCCGAGATGCTGGAACCGGTTCGGAGCAGCATGCGGACCGGGCGGCCCTTGCGTTGGAACAAGGTTTACGTCACCCCGGACTACGTCTACTTCGACCACGGCATTCATGTCGCCAAGGGAATCGGGTGCGAAACGTGCCACGGCAGAATTGACCGCCAGCCTTTGACGGCGATGGCCGTGAGTCTGCGAATGTCTTGGTGCGTGGACTGTCACCGCCATCCCGAACGCCATGTAAGGCCCAGGAGCAAGGTCTTCCAGATGGGCTACAGGCGTGGCGATAACGATGAGTCCGGCGAGGCGCTCATAGCGCGCTATGGCATTCAAACCAGCACGGACTGTTACACGTGCCATCGATGAAGAGAACCGATCCATCGAGACCCCAGAGCGCCCAAACGTGGCGAACGTTTGAGGAAAGAAGAGGATCGGAGCAGTATCGGAGCCGCATCGAACAGGAGTTTCCAGGCATCTTCGACGAAGCGCCGTCGACAGGCGAGAAGCGCTGCGTTATCTGGGCGCCTCGATGGCACTAGCAGGCTTGGCGGGCTGCGAAACCCGGCGCGCAAGGGAAATCGTTCCGTACGTTCGCCAGCCTGAGGATCTAGTTCCAGGCAAGCCACTATTCTTCGCCACGGCATTTCCGATGGGATCGTCCGCAATCGGGGTTCTTTGCGAAAGCCACGAAGGACGGCCGATCAAGGTGGAAGGCAATCCGGACCATCCCGCCAGCCTTGGCGCGACCGGCATCTTCGCCCAGGCCGAGGTCCTAACGCTCTGGGATCCCACGCGATCGAAGACGGTCCTCAAGGACGGCGGCATCAGCAGCTGGGGCGCATTGGACACGCATCTGCGCGAGAGTCGGATGCGGTGGCTTCGCACCGGAGGGCGCGGCTTGCGTATCCTAACCGGCTTGAACATTTCGCCGACGCTCGACGGCCAAATGGACGCGTTGCTCGCCGAGTTCCCCGAGGCGCGCTGGACCCAATACGAGCCGGTCAATCGAGAGGAGCTCTACGAGGGCACGCGCATTGCCTTCGGGAGGCCGCTCAATCCCATCTACCGATTCGAGCAGGCCGATGTCGTCGTTTCGCTCGATTCGGACTTCATGCGTTTCGGTCCAGGCGCGGAAGCCTATGCGAAACAGTTCGCCCTCCGTCGTTCCGGCCAGGGAGAGATGAATCGCTTGTACGTGGCTGAGCCCATGCCGACGGTAACCGGGCTGATGGCGGACGAGCGCCTGCCGGCACGGTTCTCCGAGATCGAAGGTTTGGCTCGAGCGCTGGCCGGCTCTCCTTCCGACGGCAACTCCTGGGCGGCCGCCGCAGCCGACGATCTTTCGTCGCACCTCGGGCGCTGCTTGGTCGTCGCCGGAGACAGACAACCTCCTCCCGTTCACGCCCTCGTGCACTCGCTAAATGCACGGCTGGGCGCAGTCGGGAATACCGTGGTCTACACACGACCGACCCACGCCCCCAAAGCGGCCAACAAAGCGATTTCGCCCAACTCGTCGAGGAAATGCGGACGGGGCAAGTCGAGACGCTGGTAATCCTTGGCGCGAATCCGGTTTACGCCTCCCCGCCCTCTGCGGGATTCGCGGAAGCGCTCAACCAAGTTCCGAATCGCATCCATCTTGGTTTGTTTCCCGACGAGACCGCGGAGTGCTGCAACTGGCGTCTTCCGGCAACGCACGCCCTGGAGCACTGGAGCGACGCCCGCACGTTCGATGGGAGCGCCTCGGTCATCCAGCCGCTCATCGAACCCCTCTATGAAGGGCGTTCGCCGCACCAAGTGTTGGCCGCTCTTTCCGGCGACTTCCTCGCAAGCGGGCAGGCTTTGGTTCAGGACTATTGGCGCAGGAATCATCAAGGCGAGGACTTCGAGCGGTGGTGGCGACAGGGGCTATACCGCGGCGTTCTCGAAGGCACGAGCTTCGAGCCGGAAACGGTCGAACCAATGGCGGCGCCGGTCCCGCCGGAATCCGCGCCCAATAAAGACGCAGGGATCGAGCTTTCGTTCGCTCCCGATCCGACCATTTATGACGGGCGATTCGCCGAGAACGCCTGGCTCCAGGAGCTACCGAAGCCCGTTCTGAGCCTGACCTGGGACAACGCCGCCTACATGAGCGAAGCCACAGCCAAGCGGCTAGGGGTCTGGAATGAAGACACGGTCGAGATCAGCGTAGGCGACCGCTCGGTCGAGGCGCCGGTTTGGGTGACGCCGGGCCACGCCGACGACGCGATCACGCTGCACCTTGGTTACGGCCGGGAATCCGCGGGCGAAGTTCGCGGGTTCAACGCCTACGAGTTGCTGCCGCTGGACGGCGGTTGGAGCGCCATCGGTGCAGAGCTCCGCAAGTTGGGCCGCCGCTGGCCTTTGGCCGACCGCCAGACACATCAGCAAATGGAGAACCGCGATCTGGCCGTCTCCGTTCCACTCGACCGATATCAGAGCGACCCAAGTTTTGTCACCCAGATTCATCCGCCGCCTGAAGCAGACAATACGCTGCTGCCGCCGTGGAAATACGACGGGTACAAGTGGGGCATGGCGATCGACCTGAGCGCGTGCATGGGATGCGGCGCCTGTACCCTCGCCTGCCAAGCGGAGAACAACATCCCTGTCGTCGGCAAGGAAGCTGTCATCAACAACCGCGCCATGCACTGGATCCGGGTCGACTACTACTTCCAAGGGTCTCCTGCTGCCCCCGAAATCATTCCGCAGCCGGTGCCGTGCATGCATTGCGAGAACGCGCCCTGCGAGCTCGTCTGTCCGGTCGGCGCGACGGTGCATAGCGGCGAAGGCCTGAACCAGATGGTCTACAACCGCTGTGTCGGCACGCGCTACTGCTCAAACAACTGTCCGTACAAAGTGCGGCGCTTCAACTTCCTCGACTTTTCCGGCTTTCAGCCGGAGTCGTACGACGGGCGAATGAATCCCGACGTCACCGTGCGCAGGCGCGGGGTGATGGAGAAGTGTACGTATTGCGTGCAGCGCATCGAGGAAGCCCGCATCACGGCCGGGAAAGAAGACAGAAAGATCCGAGACGGAGAAATCGTGACAGCGTGCCAGCAGGTCTGCCCGACCGAGGCGATCGTCTTCGGCGACCTGAACGATCCGGGTTCACGCGTCTCAACGGCCAAGCGCTCGCAGCGGGACTACGGTCTGCTCCTGGAATTGAATACGAAGCCGCGCACGAGCTACGCCGCGCGGCTGAAAAACCGAAACGACGCATCGGACGACGGTGAATCCTGAGTGGCGGTCATTGAAAAGCGCGATCCACTCGGCCGGCCCGGCGTCATCGCTGGCGGCCATGGCGCCGCGGACGTCACCGACAAGATCAGCGCCATCGTCCTCAAACGCCGAACACCGGCGACGATCCTTGCTGCCGGCGCCACAGCCTTCTTGCTGTTCCTTGGGCTCGTGACGGCGATCTCTTATCTGTTCTATCGAGGCGTGGGCATCTGGGGCATCAATGTGCCCGTTGCCTGGGGCTTTGCCATCGTCAATTTCGTCTGGTGGATCGGAATCGGACACGCAGGCACGCTGATCTCAGCCATCCTTCTGCTGCTGCACCAGAACTGGCGCGTCTCGATCAACCGTCTCGCAGAAGCGATGACGCTCTTTGCCGTGGCGTGTGCGGGAATGTTCCCGCTGCTTCACCTAGGACGACCGCAGTACTTCTATTGGCTCTTACCGTATCCAACCTCAATGGGGGTTTGGCCGCAATTTCGCAGCCCGCTCGTGTGGGACCTGTTCGCGATCTCGACCTATGGCACCGTCTCGCTCATCTTTTGGTACCTCGGTCTCATACCGGACTTAGCTTCGATGCGCGACACCGCCAACCGACGCTGGGTCAAGAAGGCGTACGGATTGCTCTCCTTTGGATGGAGAGGCACCGCGCGCGAGTGGAGCCGTTTCCAGCGCGGTTATCTGATTCTCGGAGGTATGGCCACACCTCTGGTGGTTTCCGTACACAGCGTCGTAAGCCTCGATTTCACCGTCGCCGTCACGCCAGGCTGGCACTCGACTCTATTCCCGCCATATTTCGTTGCGGGCGCGATCTTCTCAGGCTTCGCCATGGTGCTGACGATCGTCATCCCCATTCGGCGCATCTTCGGATTGCAGGACCTAATCACCTTGCGCCACTTCGACAACATGTCGAAAGTCATGCTCGCTTCGGGTTGGATCGTCGCTTACAGCTATATCGTCGAGACGTTCATTTCCTGGTACGGAGCCAATCAGTTCGAGAGCTACATGATGTGGAACCGGCTGTTTGGGCAGTACGGGTACATGTACTGGATCGTGCTCTTCTGCAACATCATCGCAATCCAACCCCTGTGGAAACGTAGCCTGCGTCAGAACCTCGTGTTTCTGTGGGTGCTGTCGATCGTCGTCAACGTCGGTATGTGGCTGGAGCGCTATGTCATCGTCGTTCAGTCCCTGCACCGCGACTTCATGCCCGGCGCTTGGGGCATGTATTCGGGCACTTTCTGGGACTGGTTAACCCTGCTCGGCTCATTCGGCCTCTTCGGATCGCTATTGTTCCTGTTCCTGCGGCTCGCGCCGGCGCTCTCGATCTCTGAAGCCCGCGAGTTGGCGGAGGCAAGCGCGGAGGAGCGTCGATGAGCTCGGACGCTGCTCGAGTGCTGGCTGAGTTCGCCACGGGGCGCTGCCTTCTGGACGCCGTCCAGAGGCTAAAGGCAGACGGCTTTCGTCCGCTCGACGCCTACTCGCCGACGCCTGTGGAGGGCCTCGACGAGGCGCTTGGTCAGCAAGACCACACGATGTCGAAGCTGGCGTTCTTCGGCGGGCTAAGCGGCGCCGTGGCGGGCTACGGGTTGCAGTATTGGGTTTCCGTAGACGCTTACCCGATCAACGTGGCCGGCAGACCCTTGCACAGTTGGCCGGCGTTCATTCCCATCACCTTCGAATGCACCATCTTGTTCGCGTCGCTGACCTTGGCGGTCGGGTTCTTTCTCATCAACGCTTACCCGGTCGTGTATGACCCCGTGTTTCAGGCGCCGGAGGTCAGCCGAGCGTCGCGCGACCGTTACTGCTTGACGGTCGAAGCGCCGCCGTCCGCGCGCGCAACCGAGGCGCTGGAGCGTCTACTGATCGAGCTCGGCGCCGAAAGTACGAGGAGGCTTCAACCGTGAAGCGCCTGGCGCAAGTTTGCGTATTGGGGGCGTTACTCCTGACCGCGTTCGGCTGCCGCCAGGCCATCGACGACGACGCAAAGTACGAACCGCTCCGGCCCAGCGCCCTATTTGCGGACGGCAGCTCCGCCCGCCCTCTAATTGCAGGGACGGTTCCCCGCGAACGACCGTCCGTGAGCGCGCAACTTGTCGAATTTCGACGAGACGGGAAGTGGGTTGGCGCCTATCCGATCCCGATCACGCGCGACGTGCTCGAGGAAGGGCGCGAGCGCTACGAGATCTACTGTGCGCCTTGCCACGGCCTGCTGGGCTATGGCGACGGCATCGTAGCGCAGCGAGGATTCGAGGGTGTCCAGAGCCTACACCTGGAGCGCGTTCGAAACAAACCCGTCGGCTATTACTTCGACGTGATCACAAACGGCAGAGGCGCGATGTATCCCTATGGGTCGCGCATCGAGCCGCGGCAGCGATGGGCGATCGTGGCCTACGTCCAAGTCTTGCAGCACAGCCAGAGCGTGCCGGCGGAGGAACTGGAGACGCAGGACCGCGAAAAGCTCACGGAGGCGACGCAATGACGAACGGAGAGATCCGGCGGACGCCTGACTGGGAGCGCGTACGCGGCCGTTCTCTGCTCTATGCAGCTGCTGCGGGTGTAGTTTTCCTCGCGCTCGCATTCCTGCAGCCCAGCCGTTTCTTGAGCGCCTATCTGGTTGGGTACATGTTGACGCTGGGCGTCGCCTTGGGAGCCCTGCCGTTGCTGATGATTCACCACCTGGCTGGCGGCGGTTGGGGCTATCTGCTCCGTAGGCCTCTCGAGGCGGCGACTCGAACCTTGCCCCTGATGGCGCTGCTGGCGATCCCATTGTGGTTTGGACAAGGTTCGCTCTACGAATGGAGCGCCGCCGGCGCCGAAGCAGCCGAGAAGCTCAGCCATAAAGAGCCCTACCTCAACCTGCCGTTCTTCGTCATTCGCTCGGTGGCGTATTTCATTGTTTGGGGCGTCCTCTCTTGGCTGTTGAATCGAGCCTCGACCTCCCAGGATGAGTCTGACGATCCGGCGCACACACGGCGGCTGCGGAACATCAGCGGCCCAGGTCTAATCATCTACTCACTGACCATGACGTTCGCGGCGTTCGACTGGGTCATGTCGATCGAGCCGCTTTGGTACTCGACGATCTTCGGAGTCATCGTCATGCTCGGTCAAATTCTGACCGCCTTGTCCTTTTCGATGATCGTGCTGCCACAAATCGCAGGCGCCGAAGGATTGGACGAGCTAGTCGCCCCAAGTATCTAAACGACGTGGGAAACATCACGCTTGCGTTCTTGATGCTTTGGGCCTACAGTCATTTTGCTCAATACCTCATCATTTGGTCGGGCGACATCTCCGAGGAGGTTGCCTGGTATGTGCACCGCATCGACGGCGCGTGGGGCGTATATACACCCCTATTGGCTTTTCTGCATTTCGTTGTGCCCTTTCTCATGCTCTTGCAGCGGCCCTGGAAGCGCGACATCTCCAGGCTGACGAAACTCGCCTGCTATCTGCTGGCTCTTCGCTTCTTCGAGCAGGTGTGGCTCGTGGAACCCTCCTTTGGCGGCCTCACCCTTCTCACTTTGTTGCGCGACGCCGCAGCCGTGATCGCCTTGGGGGGGCTATTCTGCGCGTACTTCGCTTGGGAAGTTGCGAAGAAACCCTTGCTGCCGCGCCATGATCCGTTGTTACCGGGCGTAGTCGAGCGCCTTGTTGGCCAGCGAGTGGGAGACGTTTAGGATGGGCGACCCTGTCATCGAGAATCCGACGGTACGCTATGAGGCAGATGACTTCTCGCCGCGTGCAGTCTTGTTCGCAATCGTGGGTCTCTTCGTATTTCTCGGCGCCATCGCCGCTGTGAGCGTAGCGATTTACTGGCAACTCGCGGACTGGATGCCGACCGCCGGCGCACCCGCAGCCGCGGCCCTATCCGCCGTTGCGGACCGACGTTGCCGCCTGGGCGGACGAACAAATCCGCTCGGTGCGCGATCGCGCCAGCTCGTACGGCTGGGTCGACCGCGAAAGCGGCGTCGCTCACATTCCTGTCGAACGCGCCATGGATCTTCTACTCGAAGAAGGCTTTCCGCAGCAAGAGAACGCGCCGAAGGGCGAAGAAGGGCGCTTCATAGCGCCAGTCCCTTCCGTTCCGCCCGTCATACACAGGGAGGACAAATGAACCCCGGATCTCATTTCGCTCCCCCAGAAGCTTCGACGATCGCCCCATGGGTAGACGGACTGCTCGCCTACCTCACCATTGCCAGCTTTCTGACGACCTTGCTCGTGGCGGCTCTGGTGGTCGTCTTTCTCATTCGGTACCGGCAGCGCCCAAACCGTCACGCCCGCCAGATTCGCGGCAGCCTGCCGCTTGAAATCGGCTGGACGATCGCGCCGCTGATTGTGATGCTGACATTCTTTTTCGCCGGCGCGAGCGTCTATTCCCGCTACCAGCGGCCACCCCAGGGCGCCATGGACGTCTACGTCGTCGCAAAGCAGTGGATGTGGACCTTGCAGCACCCGCAGGGGCCGCGTGAGAAGGACGCCCTACACGTGCCGATGGGAACCCCAGTTCGTTTGATCATGACGTCCGAAGACGTCGTTCATAGCTTCTTCGCTCCGGCGTTTCGGATCAAACAAGATGTGCTGCCGAACCGCACGACCCAGACTTGGTTCGAAGCGACTGAGCCGGGCCGCTACCGCCTCTATTGCGCCGAGTATTGCGGCACGAGCCATTCCAACATGAAAGGTTGGATCACGGTCATGGAACCGCAGGAGTTCCAGGCCTGGCTCGAGGATGCCGGACAAGGCCCTTCAATGGCGGCCGCCGGCGAGAAGCTCTTTCAACAGCTCGGCTGCGCGCAGTGCCATGCCGGAACGTGCCCGCCCTTGGGCGGATTATTTGGCAGTAGCGTCCCGCTGGAAGACGGATCGCTGGTTACGGCGGACATCGACTATCTGCGGAACTCGATCCTCAATCCTCAGGCACAGATCGTCGCCGGGTACCCGCCCCAAATGCCCACGTTCAAGGGTCAAGTGACCGAGAGCGAGTTGCAGCAGTTGATTGCCTACATCCGATCGTTGAGCGAGCAGGGAGCGGCCGGTTCCTCTCAGGCTCCTCCCTCAGGTGTTCGCTCTGACATCGAGGAGGGAGTGCGATGACGCCTACCCTCGTCGAACCCCGTTCCGCCATCCGCGAAAGCTACCTTGCGGGCGAAACCGGGATTTGGTCTTGGCTGAAGACGATCGACCACAAGCGGATCGCAATCCTCTACATGGTCTCGATCACGTTCTTCTTTCTGGTTGGCGGTTTCGCGGCATTGCTGATTCGTTTCGAGCTGATGACGCCTCAGGGCGACCTGGTCGATGCAAATACTTACAACCGCCTCTTCACCACACACGGCGCGATCATGGTTTGGTTCTTTCTGATCCCGTCCATCCCAACCGTGCTTGGAAACTTCCTCATTCCAATCATGATCGGCGCGAAGGATCTCGCTTTTCCGCGCCTCAACTTGTTGAGTTGGTATCTATTCGTCACCGGCGGCCTCGTTGCTCTCGTTGCCTTGCTGTTGGGCGGCGTCGATACCGGATGGACGTTCTACACCCCGTATAGCTCGACTTATTCCAATTCGGCTGTTCCCTGGCTCGTCACCGGCATCTTCATCGCCGGGTTCTCATCCATCCTGACGGGGCTAAATTTCATCACGACCATCCACACGATGCGCGCCCCGGGCATGGGCTGGTTTCGGTTGCCTCTGTTCGTCTGGTCGCACTACGCAACAAGCATCATTCTCGTGCTTGCCACGCCGGTTCTTGCGATTACCTTGGCTCTGGTAGCGCTCGAGAAATTGGTAGGCCTCGGCATCTTCGATCCCGCCTTGGGCGGAGACCCGCTTCTCTTTCAACATCTCTTCTGGTTTTATTCTCATCCCGCGGTTTACATCATGATCCTGCCGGGAATGGGAGTCATCAGCGAACTAATCGCCACGTTCTCTCGCAAAACCATCTTCGGGTACACGTTCGTGGCGTTCGCAAGCTTAGCGATCGCATTATTTGGCTTTCTGGTCTGGGGTCATCACATGTTCGTCTCGGGGCAATCCGCTTATGCCTCGATGGTGTTCTCGATGCTCAGCTTCTTCGTCGCCGTGCCTTCCGCGGTCAAGGTCTTCAACTGGACGGCTACTCTGTACAAGGGTTCGATTTCGTTCGAGACCCCAATGCTATACGCCATCGGATTCATTGGGTTGTTTACTGTTGGCGGCTTGACCGGCCTTTGGCTCGCAACCCTCGGAGCGGACGTTCACCTGCACGACACCTACTTCGTCGTCGCCCATTTTCACTACATCATGGTGGGCGGCATGGTGACCGCTTATCTCGGCGCCATCCACTACTGGTGGCCGAAGATCAGTGGACGCATGTATCCGGAACGGCTGGGACAGGCTTCAGCAATCCTCATCTTCGCCGGCTTCAATCTGACTTTCTTTCCCCAGTTCCTCTTGGGTTACCTCGGGATGCCGCGGCGCTATTGGCAATATGACGCACATTTCCAGATGTACAACGTCATGTCCACCGCCGGCGCTTCGATTCTCGGACTGGGCTATGTGTTGCCGCTTGTCTATCTGCTGTGGTCCTTCAAGCGGGGCGAGGCGGCCCCGGCGAACCCTTGGGGCGCCACAGGTCTCGAGTGGCAAATTGAGTCGCCGCCTCCAACGCACAACTTTACAACTACGCCGACCGTCACGACTCGACCCTACGACTACCCGGACGCACGGCAGGAGGAATCTTGAAGTCTTCAATTGAAAGTCACTTCTCGACCTTGCGTCAGCAGGCGGAATCCGCTGAGTTCGGAATGTGGATTTTTCTCGCGACGGAGGTCCTGTTCTTCGGCGCGGTCTTTTGCTCGTATGCGGTCTACCGCGCTTCGTACCCTCACGCCTGGAAGGCCGGTGCGGGACTGAACGACGCGATGCTGGCCACCGTGATGACCGCCGTGCTGCTGACCAGTAGCCTTACAATGGCGATGGGCGTTCAGGCCGCAAAACGCGGCAACTCAAGTCCTCTTCGTCGCAACGTGCTCCTGACGATGCTCCTGGGCGTGCTATTCCTCGTCCTCAAGTTTTACGAATACTACGAGCATGCGCACCATCAACTAGTACCAGGCTGGGATTTCTCCGGCTACCAAGGAGCTTCTGCTCAGAATGTCGAGCTCTTCATGAGCTTTTACTTCGCCATGACCGGACTACATGCGTTGCACATGATCGTTGGCCTCGGTCTGCTCGCCACCATCTGGGTGATGGCGGGACGTGGCCGCTTCGACGAAGCCTATCATGCTCCGGTTGAAAACATCGGACTCTATTGGCACTTCGTCGATATCGTCTGGATTTTCCTGTTTCCCCTTCTCTATCTTGTGTGAGCGACAGATGTCGAAACCGCCTATCTCCTCCACCACTCTGCTTTTGGCCTGGATCGCCCTCGTAAGCTTGACGATCGCCACTTATCTGACGTGGAAAGGATCGTTCGGCGTCGCCGGGGAAGCAGTCAACTTTGTAATCGCAATCGCCAAGGCGACGCTGGTGACGGTTGTCTACATGGAGATCCGCAAGAGTCACTACCGCGCGAGATTCGCGGCCCTCGCCGGCCTTGTATGGATGGCCATCCTAATCGGGCTGGTCGCCTCGGACTACTCGACTCGAGACTGGAATCCAGCCCCGGTATTCTGGAACAGGTCCATCAACCGACACTGATGCGCCCCGGGCTTCGATCCCTATCGGCCCAGATACCGCAATGCGAGGCCCAGCAGCATGAAGGCGAGCAGAAGCCAAAAGGCCCAGCCGAACACCACGGCTTCCGTCCGCAAAGCGCGTTCCCGACTAACCGGTTCATCGGAAGGAGTGTGATGGCCTAACGGTCGACTGGCCGCGAGGATGAGCACCACAACCAAGCCGGCGGCCAGAAAGCGACCCCAGCCGACGCCGAAGAGAGTTGGTCCAAACGGAATCAGCCAAAGCCCTCCTGCCCAGATCACGAAGAACAGGATCAAGAAGAACATGAGGGCCTTGGGGCCGGTCCTTCCTGGGCGGCCTACTCCCGTAAGGGTTGACCCAAACAGGATGAACAGGACCACGGCAATCACGAGCGCGAACAACAGATCTACAAGGAGCATGATTCTCTCCCGAGCGGCGCTGATGCGCCGCCCTCATATAGGCGATGTTTAGCAGAAGGCTGTTGTTACAAACTGGTTCTCACTAGAAGCCGTCAGCGTACCTGCCCAAGGTGTTGCGAAGGTTAGGCTCAGTAGAGGCCGCTCAATCTGTCACTTCGATAGATCGCCCAGCCCATCGAACCGTCCGCCCCGGTGTCCACGGTGAGCTCGAAGACCTTCTGCGGCGGGTCTGCGTGGGTGACCTCAATGACTCTCGCCCAATGGCGATCGCCGATGATCAGCTCCGATTGACGCCCTTGTTTGTCCCGAAGCCGGCCTCCATCGGTGATCAGGATGTTACCCGTATTGGGGAGTGAATCGGCCTCGGAGATGAAAGGCGAGTAGAAGTGTTCCTGTCCCTTGCCGCCATACCGCCAGACTTGTGCCGCGGTCATCGCTTTGGCGTCGATTGCGTATTCAACGGCTCGACTGTAGCTCTCGCTGACATCCATCCTCTTCTTGGGCGGCATCGCTCGGAAGTTGCCGTTGTCATAAAGCAAGAGCGTGCCTCGAGGGTGAGTTCGACCATGTCCGCGAGTTTCCACTCCTTGACCATTGATCCTTCGGGCGTGAACTCGACGACAACGTTGTTGGTTCTTGCGTAGTGTTACCGCTTCCGTCACGAGCGTCGACGGTGAACGTGTGCGTGCATCCGGGATGAAACCCCAGCCGCAATCTCATGCTCTGTTGAGGGCTCTTCTGGCGTGGGTACGCTCCATGAGCTCTCGCCATCTGAGACCTTGATGACCAGTCGGCTCGGCTCATCGGTTGCCGCCGAGACGATAGCGGCCATCGGGACCGCAGGATTGGGGTTCTGCTGCACCGAGGGCGTACGCGTGAACGATGGAGGCGCAGTGTCGCCGCAACCGCTGAGAAAACCGCACGCGACAACGGCAAACGCTGCCACCGAATAGAGTTGTGATCTCCTACAACGAACGTGTATTCCCTCGATCACCGCCGGCCCAACCGCGGCGTGCGGAGGGGCGGCGGCTCGTGCAATTCCCGACCTTGGCGGCAGGAGCCGTGACGCGTCAGCTGAGATTTTCGTTTTGGCCCGGCGACCGGAGGTAGAGTAGCCGATCCACGGCCGCGCTGCAACGCCATTCGGGCTGTGTTCGCTTGGTATCCGCGGTGCAAGAACGCGACCGCAAGAACCGTTGCGCAACTCAGCGCGAGGAATACAGCCGGCTTGCGAGCTCCGAGCGAGTCACCGGCCCGCTGCGATTGCTCTCGAGCGGAGCCAATGGACTCGGGAACTGGTCTTCTCGAAAGTCTGTCCAGTAGAGCGGCATATCTCCGTGAAACCAGTTGCGGTGATCGACGGCCATCCACCCCCGCGAGACGGCGAGTTGGACGGGATCCGGCACGGGAAGCTCGAAGAAACGGGACAACGCATACGCGGCCTCCCGTCGCGTGATCGGCGCGTCCGGCGAGGCGTGCAAATCGGATTCGCCCACGGGGTAGATCCCCCGAATGGCCGCCCAATGGATCGCCGCGAACTGCGGGTGGCGCGGGTGCAGATCGTCAAACCAAACCAATGGCACGCCCGCCGCCGCGAGCTCTTGCTGCACTGCGTCCGCCAGAGGAGGACGGTCGTCCTGCAAGGTCAGGCTCGCGATCGTGGCTGCCGCTTCGCCGACGTTCCATTCGACGGGATGGAGCCGAAAGGCGCCGTTGGTCACGTGGGTCACGCCGATGTTCTTCCCTGCGGAGAGCAGGTTCGTCACTTTCTGGGGCATGAGCGCCCTCATGGGAATCTGGAACGGACGCGGCATCATCATTCGCCCGCGCTCGTTCGCGCCGCACGGGTGGATGTCCACCATGTAGAAACCCGTACCCACCGAGTCTTGGAACCGGCGGGCTCGCAAGCCGGGCTGGTATTCCGAGACGATGTCCTGCTCGGCGACCCGATCGGATTTCGGCACGATGCGCCTTGCTTCTCGGAAGTAGGGCGTCTTCGACAGCCCGTCCTCCGTGTCCATCACGTCCTTGCGCAGACGCAATTCCGGATAGCCGGTTCCGTCGCCGTCGTCGCGCGCCAAGTCCGTCTGGAGCCAATACAGGAAGGCGAGTGACACGCGCTTTGCTTGTTGCAGGATGCGGGCCTGATCGAGCGGTGTCCGGTCCAGGATCGACTCGCTGTGATAGTCCTGCCGCGGCCAGTTGATCAGGGCCAGGTCGCCGGGCGCCTCCGGCCCCGTGAAGTTCTTCTCGGCCAGCAACCGCCGCCAGTTGAAGAACGACCCGGGCGACTGATTGTTCGGGATGGGCGGATCCTCGCCGAACATTTTGTACTGGAAATAGCCCCGCCATCCGAAATCGGTCTGATAGAACAGCCGGAATGCGAAGGGCTGTCCGTCTCGAAATTTCTCGTATTCGGGAGGCTTCGGGATGCGGTTGTCCGCTTCTGGGTGAACGTCAATGGCAAAGGGGTAGGTGAAGCTTTGTACGCAAGCCGGGTTGGCTTCGACAGCGGCGTGGGGCTCCCCGGTGTCCGCCCGCGCTTCCGACCCTGCCACGTAGGGAACGCCCGCCAAGGGCAGCAAGTCGCCTGTCTCCGTCGCATCGAGGACGAACCGCGGGACAATTCGGACCACTTGATCTTCTTCGAATTGATAGGCCAGCGCCGATTGGATGCGGCCTTCCTTGACGTCGAGCGAGAAGACGACGGTCCGAAGCAGCAGTTGGATCTTGTCGCGGTGCGGCGCCAGCATCCGATCGAGGACGGCCAAGCCGGCTTTGGGCTCGAAGCACAAGGGCGAGACGTAGCATGCCCCCGGGTTCAAGTCCTCCCGCGCCCTCGCTTCCGGCGTGAGGGGATAGTTGTCTTTGTAGTAGCTCCGAATGCCTTCGCGCATCTCGTAGTAGGAGCGCGTTCCGCCCGCGAATTCGATGTAGCGGTTCTCATCGAGCGCCGACACGCCTCCAGCCGTAATCTGACCTCCGATCCAGTCCGTCTCTTCGGTCAGACAGACCGTGTGCCCGCGCTCTGCCGCCCGGAGCGCGGCGGCAAAGCCGCCCGTCCCGGCGCCGGCGACCAGGATGTCGCAGTGAATCTCGCGAGGCCGCGCCGGAACCGTGAAGGCGCGCAGGAAGGACGACGGCTCTCCGTTGACTCGCACGGCCTCGACGTCGACGAGTTGGACCGTCTGCGCCGAAACCGCGACAGCCATCAATAGGAAATAGACGAGAGTTGGGAAGTATCGAGCCATTTCTGTCCTTGCAGCCGCGACTCCAGGCCGAAGAGCAAGATCCCGGTGGAGAGATAGGTCCGTTCGATCGGGATTGGATTCTTGCCTGTGAGGACCAGGTTCTCGAACGCCTGCACCATGAAGCTCCAATGGTTGTGCACGTAGAGCTGGATGTAGAAACACGACGAGCGCACGGCGCCGCCCTTCATGCGCGCGGCGAAGAGATAGTCGCGCGTGAGCCCGTCGAGGTTTAGGATCGTGCCGCGCAGGCCGCTCTTGTAGCGCACCAGGATCGCCTGTGGGTTCTTGCACTCCGTGCCGTAGCCTTGGTTGATCCGCCGCGATAGAGCAGAGTCGAGCAAGTCCTGCGACCATTCACCGGCGCGGCCAAGCTTCCAGACCTCCTCACCCTCAACGCAGCGGATCGAAGCGATGCCCGTCTCGCCGCCTTTGCGCTTTTCCGCCATCGCCTGCATCAGCTCGATCGCGTGATAGGCGTGCTCTTCGAGGTCGGAGAAGCCCACCGCCATCACTTCGTCGAGTTCGACGCCCGGCTCGAATTCGAGTGGCGGCCGCCGCCAGGTCAGCGGCAAGGATGATCCGCAAAAGAACGGGATCTTCATTGCTTTGACGGTGTCGTACATGTGGCGCGCGTCTTCCCACTCGTACGCGAAGTATTTGTCGTTGAACAGCGGGACGACCCGTCCGTCCTCGCGCATGACTTGCGTCACTTCGTCGAAGCGGCGCCGGCGTGGATACATGAAGTTGCCGCGCGGCGTCCGGGGGTAGTCGCCATGCTCACCGACCACGGCGACGCCGTCCACCGCCAGCTTTGTTCCTCCAAGGCGCAGCGCCGAAGCGACATCCGGGTAGACGGTCGCGCCGTACTCCTCGGCTTGCTCACGCGCCATGTCGTTGACTGGGAACTGATCGACGTAGAACGAGGCAGCCTGAAGCCTGGGCCGGTGGCTGACGCCGTTGAGCCGATACCCTTCGAGCAAGCGGCCGACAAACACGTCGGCGTGCGAGTTCGGGAAGTAGACGTTCAGGACAACCGCCACGCGTGGACGAGCCTGTTGCGAGTTCCCCGTCGCCGCAGCGAGTGGCGCGAGCAGAATCGTACGTCGGGATAGCTTGTGCATCGGGAGACGACCGATTGCCGGGCTCCGGCCGATCTGAACAGCTTACCTCCGTTGGCCCACGCCCGACCTATCTTCGGGCCGGCAACGTGCGACTTCTCTGCTCATTCCTGCGCGCGAAACAGTCGTCATGGCACAGAATCCGAAGCTCCCTGGACGCTTCGGTTCAAGGGCGCTAGAATCGAAGCCGACTCAGCCTCCACCGAAAATCCGTGCAACCATTCTCACGCCGCAGAGCTCTCGAGCTCACCGCCCTCGGTTTTGGCCGCATCGCGCTCGCGCATCTTCTCGGCGAGCCCGCGCACGCCATCCCGATCTACAACGACATCCGCCGCCGCCCTGGTCATTTCCCGGCGCGCGCCAAGGCTGTCATCCAACTCGTGCAAAACGGCGGCCCGAGCCAGATGGATCTTTTCGATCCCAAGCCGCTGTTGGAGAAGTATGCCGGCCAGCCACACCCCGATGGCGTCGAGATTCACCAACCCGGCAACAAGAACACACTGCTGCCCTCGCCGTTCTCCTTCCGCAAGTACGGCCAATGCGGGATGGACGTCTCCGAAGCCCTACCGCACCAAGCCGAGATCGTCGACAAGCTTTGCTTCGTCCGGTCCATGCACACCGAGCACAACAACCACCTCGAGGGGTTGAACATGCTGCTCACCTGCAAGATCTTCCCGGGCCGGCCTGTGATGGGCTCTTGGATCACGTATGCGCTCGGCACGGAGAACCAGAACCTGCCCGCATATGTCGTCTTGCGCGACCCGGCCGGCTACACCGTCGGCGGCAAGCAACTCTGGGCGAACGGCTATCTGCCGGCTTTGTACCAGGGCGTCGAATTCAACATGGAGGGGTCGCCGGTCCACCACCTCAAGCCGTCCGAGCCTCTACCGCCGGGAGTGCAACAGAGCAATCTCGCTTATCTGCAGCGGCTCAACGAGATGCACCGCGACCAGCGCCCCGGCGAAACCGAGCTCGATTCGCGGATCCAGAATTACGAGCTTGCCGCGCGGATGCAGGTGGAAGCGATCGACGTGCTCGACCTGAAGGGCGAGTCCGACGCCGTGAAGAAGCTATACGGCATTGACGACCCCGTCTCTGGCCTATATGGTTTGCGCTGCCTCATGGCGCGGCGCTTGGTCGAAGCCGGCGTCCGCTTCGTACAGGTCACCACGAAGCCCGGCCAGCCCTGGGACCATCACTCGAACATCAAGAAGGGTCTGCCGCAGATTGCGACAGAAACCGACCGCGGGGCCGCGGCGCTCGTGCAGGACCTGGAGCAGCGCGGACTTCTCGACGAGACCATCGTGATGTGGGCCGGCGAGTTCGGCCGGCTGCCAACCACGCAGAACGCCGAGGGCCGGGATCACAACCGCAACGCATTCACGCTGTGGTTTGCCGGCGGCGGCTTCAAGCCCGGCCTGATCTATGGCGAGACGGACGATTTTGGCTACAAATCCGTCGTCGATCGCGTCAGCGTGCCGGACATGATCGCGACCGTGCTGCACCAGCTCGGCCTGGATCACCGCAAGACGCAGTATCCACACGGCGGGCGACTCGAGACGCCTTCCGACGTGACCGTGACAGGAGCCCGCGTGATTGGCGATCTGCTCGCAAACGAGGTCCACGCGGCATGAACGCACTTCGGCTTGCAGCTGGCGTGATCCTGCCGGCCTGGCTTTTTGCCGCGCCAACCGCGGAGAACGCGCCGGTTTTCGAGAAGGACGTTCTGCCGATCCTTTCGACCTACTGCTTCACCTGCCACGGCAAGAGCTCGCCCGAGCTCGGCGTCGATTTGCGGACTGCGACGTCTGTTTTGCGCGGGGGATTCAACGGCCCCGTCGTCGAAAAAGGAGCGCCGGACAAGAGCCGGCTCTACCTCAAGGTTTCGGGACACGAAATGCCGCCGCCCGCTTTCAACAGCGTGGTTCCAGATGCGGACATTGCCGTCATCCGGCGCTGGATCGAGACCGGCGCACAGTCGAATGCCGAGAGCGAGATTCCGGAGTCGGCGCGACGTCAGATCGACCGTTTCGAGCACGACGTTCTGCCGATCCTCGAAGCACGCTGTGTAGCCTGCCACGGCGAGACGCCGCAGTCGGGCCTCGATCTTCGCTCTCTAGCAGCGCTGCTGAGGGGCGGAAAGCAAGGCCCTGTCCTCGAAGAAGGTTTTTCCGAGAAGAGCATCCTCGTTCGCCAGATCGAGAGCGGAGCGATGCCTCCCAAAGGCGCAGGCGAAGCGCTCACGCGTGCGGAGATCGCTCGCATCCGCGGCTGGATCGACGAAGGAGGTTTCGCAGACTACGTCGACAAGGGCAACCCGCTTGATCGCGCGTTTACCGAAGCCGAAGCGCCCGAGATTACGGCAGAGGACCGCAAGGCCTGGGCGTTCCAAAAACCCGTTGCCCATGATCCGCCGCGGGTCAAGAGCCAAGACCGCGTGCGCTCGCCAATCGACGCCTTTGTCCTCGCCAAGCTCGAAGACAAAGGTCTGACGCTCAGCGCCGAGGCCTCCAAGCGGACCTTGCTGCGGCGCGCCTACTTCGACCTGTGGGGCCTGCCGCCCACCCCGGAAGAGACCGCCGCATTCTTAGGCGACTCACGCCCCGACGCATACGAGCGGCTCCTCGACCGCTTGCTGGCATCGCCGAAATACGGCCAGCGCTGGGGCCGTTTCTGGCTGGACGCCGCGGGATACGTGGACACCACCGGCAAGGACTTCCAGGCCAACAACGTCAGCGTCGCGCCTGGCATGTGGCGCTATCGCGACTACGTCATTGAGGCGTTCAACGAAGATAAGCCCTGGGATCGATTCCTCACCGAGCAGCTTGCCGGCGACGAGCTTTATGACTTCCGCAACGCTCGAGAGTACACGCCGGAGATGCTCAAAGCTCTCATCGCAACGGGCTACCTGCGCACCCAGCTCGACGCCACCGACGAGGACATCTCCGACCGTCCCGCGGACCGCTACGATGCGATGTTCGCGATGCTCGACAAAGTGTCCGCCAGCGCGCTCGGGTTGACGCTGACTTGCGCCCGCTGCCACACGCACAAGTTCGATCCCATCCCCCAGCGCGACTACTACCGCTTCCTCGCACTCTTTTCCTCCGCCTACAACCCGTCGGCGTGGATTCAACCGAAGAAGAGGCTCATGTACACCGTGGCCGATTCCGAACGGAAGGAGATCGAGGAACACAACAAGTCGATCGACGCCGAAACCAAGAAGCTCGAAGATCAAATCGCCGAGATTCTCGACCCCTATCGCAAGAAGCTACGCGCCGAGAAACTCAAAGAGGCGCCCGAGGAAATCCGGTCCGATCTCGCGGAAGCTCTGGACGTCGAAGCGAAAGAACGCAGCGAGGTCCAGAAGTATCTGATCGCCAAATTTGGAAAACTCGCCAAGCTTTCCGAAGAGGAGCTCGACGAAGCGCTATCCAAGGACCACACAGCCGAAGTCGCCAAGCTTCGAAAAGACCTCGAAACCTGGAACGGCTATCGCCGCGAGTTGCATCCGATTCGCGCCCTTTGGGACGGCAAGGATCATTCGCCAACGATGCGCCTCCTCCAACGTGGCAGCGTCGAAGCGCCGGGGCCGCGAGTGTCGCCAGGGTTTCTCTCGATCCTTTGCTCGCCTGGCGACGATTGCACCGCTGAGCCTTCGAGCCACCGGGCGGGCGATACGAGCGGCCTCAGGCTCGCTCTCGCGGAGTGGTTGACCAGCCCGGACCACCCCCTTACCGCGCGGGTCATCGTGAATCGACTCTGGCAGCATCATTTCGGTACAGGTATCGTCGCCACCGTCGACAACTTTGGCGAGATGGGATCCGGTGCATCCCACCCCGAGCTTCTCGACTGGCTCGCCGTGGACTTCATGGAGCACGGTTGGAAGGCCAAACGGCTGCACAAGCAGATCATGCTGTCGTCCGCGTATCGGCAGTCTTCCAAGCGCAGCGACAATCCCAGCGCCGACCGGGCCGAATCTGAGGACTCGGAGAACCGTCTGCTCTGGAGGATGCCGCTGCGAAGACTGGAAGCGGAAGCTTTGCGCGATTCGATTCTCGCAGTGGCCGGCCGGCTCGACGACTCGCTCGACGGCCCGCCCGTCGAGCTCACAGCTCGTCCAGATGGCTTGCAATTCGCCGAAGACGACGGCCCCAAGGCGCGCCGCAGCGTCTATTTGCTCGCCCGCCGGACTTGGCCGTCAACCTTCCTGGCCGTGTTCGACTTTCCAATCATCGACACCACCTGCACGCGCCGCACGCCTTCGGCGACGCCGCTGCAATCGTTGACGCTCATGAACAGCGAATTCGTACTGCACAACGCCCGAGTCGCAGCTGAACGCCTTGGCGGCGGCGAAGCGGCTCCGGCCGACTTTGTGGACAAAGCTTACGACCTCCTGTTCGCTCGCCCGGCGGGCGACGCGGAACGCGCGCTGGCGGTGGCTCATCTGAAAGAGCAGCAGGCTCTGTACGGCAAGTCGAACGCCTCGGAGCAGGAGTCTGCCGCCCGAGCTGCCGAAAGCCTCATCCACATGCTGCTCAGCTCAAACGAGTTCCTCTACGTCGATTGACGTCGAGGGCCCCCTCTTGCGTTGGCGGGCGGACAACGGGGCAGGACAAGTCGTCTGTCCCTGCGATCAACCCCGGCATACAGGATCTGAGCAGTGGCAGACCCTTCCCGAGCAGCCAACGGCGCGTGGCTCCATCCATCAGTTGCTCACTTAGCCAACTCGGCCGGCTCAGAGTCTTCGCTGCGATGGCTCGATGAGGCCGTGCGATTTGCCGCCGGCCGGCAAAGCTTCGCCAAGAGCTTTGGTTCGGCGATGGCGTGCCGGAACGCCAGAGAGGCCGCGCCCTTGAGCCGAATGTCGAGACCGAGAGAGCTCGCCTTGATCTGCAAGTCTTCGAGCATCAAAGGCAGAGTCAACCGTCGTAACTCTTCCCAGATCAACGGGACAAACAAATCTTCGGCCGTAACCAGATCACCGCCCAACACGATCAAGCCAGGGTTCAGCAGACTGACGGCGTGCGAGAGCGCGAAACCGATGCTACGCGCGGCGCGTTCCACCACCACCCGTGCCGCTTCATCGCCCGCTCGGGCCCGCCGGAACACATCGGTCGCCTGGTGAACGCTCTTCTTCGACGAGCCGCTGGACTCCTCCAGGTACTGCCGCACCACGCTTGGGCTCGACGCTACCGTCTCCAAACAGCCGCGCTGGCCGCAACTGCATACAACAGGGGAATCGGGAGCGACCTTGGCATGGCCGATCTCCCCGGTGCGGTCATGCGAGCCGCGGATGGGCTTGCCATCCACGAACATACCCATGCCAATGCCACGCTCGACGATGAGGAACAGCGTGTTGTCTTCCATCCCGGCGCAACCGAGGGCGTGTTCGGCAAGCACACTGCACAGCTTGTCGTGCTCCAGTATGACGGGGTAGCTGAGGACGGATTCGAGCGACTGGCGAAGCGGGAACGAGTGCCAACCGATGTTGACCGCGGTGATGTTGCCCTTGTCGTCGAGCAGTCCGGGGTAGTTGACGCACACTGCCAGTACGCGCTCAGCCTGCTGCGGCGTGAGATTGGCGAGTACGCGGTTAACGTTGTCGACGATTTTGCGGGCCGGCAGCGGCCGCCCGAACTCGAGCTCATCCTCCCAGCGGTGGCGGATGTCACCAACCAGATTGGTCAGAGCAAACCGCATCGTCTGGCCTTCCAAATCGACGGCGACGAAGTAGCCCGCTTCGCCGCGTAGACTCAGCGCCTCGCGGCGGCGGCCTCCGTTGGAATCGAGATCCCCGACCTTGACGAGGATGCCGCGGTCGAGGAGGAAACGCACGGTGTGGCTGACGCTAGCCGGGTTCAGGCCGCTGGCCTCGATGATGTCCGCTCGCGTGACGGTGCCGCGCTGGTACGTCACGCGGAGCGCCTCCTGCAGCCAATGATTTGCGACTTTCCTCATAGCGCGCGGCCGACCGGCAGTGCTCCATGGTGGCACGACTTGCCGACCTTAAGCCAGAAGCATCTTTAGAACTCAAAGTAACCCACACAGGCGTGCATCGTAAGCCTTTTCAGCGAAGAAAAATACCACCCACCAACCCACAAGGACTGGATCGACAAGCAATCGCCCCGGGCTCGCCGTAGAAATGTTGCTTGACAAATTATTAGCGCCCTCCTAATCTCTTGAGAATTCCTCGCCTTCGAAAAACGCTGCCTGGCAACCATTCCAGGCACGCGCTGGCCGAGTTGAGCCTCGAGGCCTTTCGACGGGCGCGACACGCCGTCCGGTCAATGGCGAACGAATCGAGATCAGCTATTCTCAGATCGGCCAGCACTTCACCCCGCCGTTCTCGGGGTCGGATCCGTCGAACACCTCCACCTGGAACAGCCGCGAAAAGGATAGCAACCGCGAGATCATCATTCGGAGCCTCCTCGAATCCTCACCGAGCGGCGCAAATCAGAAGGGAGACGCGCGAGCCTGTCCCCTTCACAATGAACCTGGGAGCCGGGCCTGTGAAAAGACGACAATTCCTCTGTTCGGGCCTGAGTCTGGCGGCGGCAGGCCTTTTTTCTCGCTCGAAAGCCTTCGCGAACGTGGGCCAGTTGAAGGCCGGATTCGCCGAGCGGGATATCACGCCCGAAGTCGGGATGGAGAAGCCCGGCGGCTACGGCAAATCCTACATCCAGAGCATCCACGACCCGAGCAAGGCGCGCGCCTCTGTGTTCGATGATGGCGAGCGCACCGTGGCAGTGGTCGGCATCGATACCCTGACCGCGCCGCGTTACGTGGTGACCGCCGCGCGCGAACGCATCGCTAAGCGCTGCGCCATCGAGCCGAGCTCCATCATGATCGCCGGCTCGCACTCGCACTCCGGCGGCCCAATCGGCATGTTCCGGCGCGGCGACTACGACCACGCATCGAAATTCGTCCAGGAGCTCGCCTACGACCACTCGACGGTCGACGACGCGAAGTACGCCGAAAAGGTGATCGCAGCCATCGCGGACGCAGTGGTGGAAGCCTACGAGAAACGCCGTCCGCTCGACGTGGGCGTCGGTGTGATGCAAGCCAAGGACGTGGCCTACAACCGCCGCTTCCGCATGAAGAACGGGCTGACCTTCACGCACCCAGGCCAGGGCAATCCCGACATCGTCCAACCGGCCGGTCCGGTGGATCCCGACGTGGGCGTAGTCGCGGCGTGGGACGGCGAGGGCGACGGCGCGCTCAAGGGCGTGATCGTGAATTTTGCTTGCCACGGCACGGCCAGCGGCGCCGGCTCGTCCGCAAACTGGATCTATTACATGGAGCGCGCCATCCGCGGCGTCATGGGTGACGACGTCATCGTCGTCTTCACTCCGGGCTTTTCGGGCAATGTGACGCAGGTGGACAACTTGAGCCCCTATGTCCGCGAATCCGGCGACGAGCAGTCGCGTTTCGTCGGGGGCAACGTGGGCGCCGAAGCCGTGCGCGCCCTGCTGCACATGCACCGCGGCGCAACCGGACCGGTCAGCGCCATGCACACGTTGTTCGACATCCCCCGCCGCAAGCCCACACGCGAACACGTGCAAGCAGCTTACGAGATCGTCCGCAAGAAGCCCGAAGAGGCCGGCTCCACCGATTGGACCTTCGCCAAGGAGACGGTGATGCTCGACGCCTTGCTCGAGAAGCATCCCATCGCCGAGTGCGAGGTGCAAACGGTGCAGATCGGCCCCGCCGTCTTCGCCGGCGCTGGCGGCGAGATCTTCGTCGAATTCGGCATCCGGCTCAAGCAAGAGAGCCCATTCCCGTTCACATTCCCTGTCAGCTTCGCGAACACCTCGCTCGGCTATGTGCCGACCGAACGTGCCCTCGGCGTGAACGGCGGCGGCTACGAGACGAGGCTGACCAGCTACACCAATCTCGTCCCGGAAGCGGGCACGCGCATGACTGACGCGCTCGTCGCGCTGATGGCGCAGATGAAGCCCGGCCCCATCCCCACCCCGGAGCCGGCGCCCAAGTTCAACCCCGATCCCTATTCGAGCGGCTCGCACCCGTGGTCCTACGGCAATCTGCCGCCCCAAGTGGAATAGTGAAATGAGCGTACCTACCTTGGGCAAACGATCTGAAATCGCGCTGACTGCCATAGTGGTCCTGCTGTGGGGCTGCTCTTCAGAGTCAAAACCGCCGTACTCCGCCGAGGAGTCGATGGCGATGGTCGAGCTCCCCGCGGGCTATCGTCTCGAGCTGGTCGCCGCCGAACCCGACATCGTCGACCCGGTGGCCATCAACTTCGACGAGAAGGGCCGCATGTATGTGGTCGAGATGATCGACTACCCGCTCAATCTCGACCCGCTAGGCCAGGTGAAGCGGCTGGAGGACAAGGACGGCGACGGCCGGTTCGAAACGGTCACGACATTCGCCGAGAAGATCCAGTTCCCGACCGGCGTGATGCGCTGGCGCGATGGCATCCTCGTCACCTCCGCGCCGGACTTGCTCTACTTCGAGGACGCCGATGATGACGGCGTGGCCGACAAACGCGAGGTCATGCTCACAGGGTTCGCTGCTACCAACCCGCAGTTGCGCGTCAATGGCCCGCGCTACGGCATCGACAACTGGATCTACATCAACTATCCGCGCCTGGTGAACGCGCGCAAGTTCGCCAAGGAGTTCGGAGATGGCGGCTCGCCGCTCACCTTCCCCAACCACCCCGGCGCGCCCACGCTCGACATCCGCGCCGAAGACATCCGCATCCGCCCCGATCAGGCCAAGGTGGAAGCGCTCGGCAACGGCTCGCAGTTCGGCAACTCCTTCGACCGTTGGGGTAACCGCTTCACCGTTTATAACAACGACTATCTGCGCAACATTGTCATCGAGGACCGCTACCTGGCGAGCAATCCTTACCTCGCAGTGACCAAGTCCTATCGCTCGGTCTCAGGGCTCGACCACGCCGCGGAAATCTATCCCGTCACAGTTGACCCACTCGTGATCCACGACTCGCAAATCGGACACTTCACCTCCGCTTGCGGCATGTCGATCTACACCGGCGGCATCCTGCCCGACGACTTCGAAGGCAACTCGCTAACCTGCGAGCCGGTCAACAACCTGATCCGGCGCTCGATCGTAAAGCCGGAAGGAGCGTCGTTCCTGGCCGAGCCCGCTTACGACCACAAGGAATTTCTGGCCTCAAAGGACAGTTGGTTCCGCCCGGTCTTCACCACCACCGGCCCCGACGGCGCCGTCTACATCGCCGACTACTACCGCTTTACCGTCGAGCACCCCGAGTTCGTACCGCCCGAGCTCTCCAAGCAAATCGAGTTCGAGGCGCGCCACAAGCTGGGCCGCATCTACCGCCTGACGCATGATGGCTCGAAGCCCTGGCCGAAAGTCGACTTGAACCAAGCCTCGACGGCCGAGCTGGTCAAGAACCTCGAGCACCCCGGCTCCTGGCAACGCCTCGAATCGCAACGACTGCTGATGGATCGCCAAGACAAGGCGGCCGTCGAACCGCTGCTCGCCATGGCCAAGCAGAGTGCAAACTCGGTCGCTCGAGTGCACGCCCTGTGGTCGCTCGACGGCCTCGGAGCGCTCGACGACGAATTGATCCTCGCCGCCCTGAGCGACCCCGAGCCCGAGGCGCGGCGGCAGGCGATCCGCATGGCCGAAACGCGCCTGCCCAACCCGGCGCTCGCCAAGGCCTTGCTCGAGATGAGCGGCGAGAAGAGCTCGCGCGTGCAAGCGCAGCTCGTGACGACGTTGTCGCTCAAAGGCAACGGCGTCCCGACAACAGACTCATTTCCGCTCGCACGCAAGATCGTTGCTGAGCACATTGAAGACGAGTGGTTCCGCATTGCAGCTTTGACCGGCGCAGCCGATGACGCCGGCCTATGGTTCGCTTCGCTCACCGGCGACGCCGCATTGATGGCCGACAGTTCCGAAGGCAAGGCCGATCTGCTGCGCCGCACCGCCGCCATCCTCGGCGCCAAGCAAGACGTGGCTGCGATGACCAAGGCGCTGCAAACCGTGCAACGCGCCGGCAAACCGGCCCAAGCGTGGTGGCGCGTGGCTGCGCTCGAAGGCCTAGGCCAAGGCGTGGACCAAGCGGCCAGCAAGGACTTGAAGCTCGGCCCGGCGCAGCCGGTCTTGCTCGACATTCTCGCCAACGCCGAACCGGCCGTCGCGCAGGCGGCGCTGGAGTTGGCTTGGCGAGCACAGCTTGCGCCCGGGCCGGCGGTCGACCGGCTGATCGCCGCAAAGACCAAGACAGCCTTTGACTCCGATGCGGACGTCGCCGAACGCGCCGCGGCAGCAGGCGTACTGGGGCTGCGGGTCGATCAAGGCGCCGCGAAAGACTTGGCGAAGCTGCTCGCACCGCAACAACCGGCCGAGGTGCAACAGGCCGCCATGCAGGCCATCGTCAACGGTAGTGACCCCGCGCTTGCATCGATGCTGATCGAGCATTGGCGCGAGTTTCCCTCCCAGGTCCGCTCGATCGCACTCGGCTGGTTCATGAATGATCGCGATCGCATTGTCGAGCTGCTCAACGCCGTCGGCGATGGCGCCATCCAGGCTTGGTCGCTGGGCCCCAACGCGGCGCGCGTACTCGAGCGCCATCCGGACGCCGAGATCAAGAAGCGCGCCGGCGAAGTGCTCGCGAGCTCAGAGGCCGCCGACCGGCAGAAAGTCTACGACGCCTACTTGGCCGCCATCCGCGAGAACGGCGACGCCGGCCGCGGCCGCGAGGTCTTCCGTGCGCAGTGCTCGGAGTGCCACAAGGTCGAAGACATGGGCTTCGCGCTCGGCCCCGACCTCTACTCCGTCACCACGCGCTACAAGGAAGTCCTGCTCGCCGACATCCTGATGCCTAATACGGCCGTCGAGACCGGCTACGAAGAGTACATGGTCGAGACCAAGGACGGGCGCATGATCACCGGCGTGCTCGCAAAAGAGACTCCTGCCTCGGTGACAATCCGCCAGGCCAAAGGCGTCGAGGACAACGTGCTGCGCTCGAACATCGAGAAGATGTATTCGCTCAGCGTTTCCCCCATGCCGGAAGGCTTCGAGGATGAGATCAGCGTGGACCAAATGGCCGATCTGATCGCCTTCATCAAGAGCTTGCGGAGCTGACGAGTTTGACCAAACGATTCTTGAATCTGATTCTGCTTCTCTGCGTCCTACTCGCAACGCCGCTGTTTGCGGAGCTTCGAGTTGGCAGCGCGCAGGTCGACATCACCCCGCCCAAGGGTATGCCGATGGCGGGCTACTACAGCGTGCGCCTCAACGAAGGCGTCCACGATCCGCTCTACGCCAAAGCGATCGTGCTGGAAGTGGGCGGCAAGAAGGCCGCGATGGTCTCCTGCGACTTGGTCGCCATCCCACGCGAATTCGTGCTCGAGGCCCGCGAGATCATTGGCCGCGAAACAGGCGTCCCCGGCGACAGCGTAATCGTCAGCGCGACCCACACGCATACCGGCCCTGAGATGGGCCTCCGCCTCAAAGGCGTGGACAACAAGACGATGAAGCTTGCGACGGATTATCACGAGCGTCTGCCGCAATTGATCGCCAAGAGTGTAAAGGATGCCGAAGCGAAGCTCACCGCTTCCACCATCTCCGCCGGCATCGGTCACGTCGACTCGGTCGCCTTCGTGCGGCGCTTCTGGATGCAGGACGGCACGGTCGGCTGGAACCCCGGCAAGATGAATCCAAAGATCGTCCGCCCCACCGCAGAGATCGACCCTTCCCTGCCCGTGGTTTTGTTCGAGTCGCCCGACCATAACCCGCTCGCGCTCTACGTCAACTATGCCAACCACCTCGACACCGTCGGCGGCATGGAGTTCTCCAAGGACTACCCGTATACGCTGGCCAAGGAGATGAGCGACGTCTTCGGCCCAAACTTCGTCACGGTGTTCACCATCGGGACGGCAGGAAACGTCAACCACATCGACGTCCACAGCCCCACACCGCAGAAAGGCCATGGCGAGGCGGCGCGGATCGGAACCATCCTCGCCGGCGAAACGCTCGAAACGCTGCGCCACATGGAGACCCTCGACCCGAAGACCTTGAAGGTGAGCAGCCGCATCGTGCCGCTCGATACGCCAAAGCTCGAGAAGGATAAAGCCTGGGCCGACGGTATCGTCGCCCGCTACGGCACTGATCAAGCCGCCCCATTCTACGAGCAGGTCTACGCTTTCAAGACGCTCGACGTGCTCAACCAACAGGGCAAGCCCTACGAGGCGGAAGTGCAGGTGATCAGCCTGGGCGATCAGATCGCTTGGGTCGCGCTGCCGGGTGAAGTCTTCGTCGAGCTCGGCGAAGCGATCAAAATCGGATCGCCGTATCCATATACCATCGTCACCGAGCTCGCCAACGGCCTGATCGGCTACATCCCCAACCGTGAAGCCTATCCGCAGGGGGCCTACGAGGTGATCAGCACGCGCGTCGCCGCCGGCAGCGGCGAAAAGCTCGTCGACGCCGCTGTCGACCTGCTCATCGAACAACGCTCGCACTAGCGCGGACTCCAGAGCGACGCCCAGCCTCACGTGCTTCTCACGCGCATCTCGTGGCGCAACGGCCGCGTTTGCAGCGTCGCGAGTCACCGCCACAGAATACTCCGCCTTGCCCTCGCACACGCCCCCGCGCTACCGTCTTCACGATGTTTCGCAGCCGCTTCGTTCTCGTTCTTCTCGTCGGACTCACCTTGGCCTGTGGCGGCCCCGCCTCTGACGCTCCCGAAGCAGCCCAAGACACTCGACCCAACATCGTCCTCGTCATGGCCGACGACATGGGCTGGGGCGAAACGTCCTATTACGACCACCCTGTCTTAAAAACGCCAAACCTCGACGCGATGGCCGCTTCCGGTCTACGCCTCGACCGCTTCTACGCCGGAGCCCCGAACTGTTCTCCCGCGTTCCACCGTCATGACCGGCCGCAACAACGACCGCGTCGGCGTCTTCGACCACGGCTTCCTCTGCGCCTTCAGGAACACACCGTCGCCCAGGCCTTGCGCGACGCGGGTTACTCGACCGCCCACTTCGGCAAGTGGCACCTCAACGGCCTGCAGGGCCCCGGCGTACCGGTCTTGGCTTCGGACGAGCGCAACCCCGGCGCTTTCGGATTCGATACGTGGCTCTCCGTCACCAACTTTTTCGACATCGACCCCTCATGAGCCGCCAAGGCGAATTCGAGCAGTTTCAGGGCGACTCGTCCGAAATCGTCGTTGACGAGGCTGTGCAGTACATTCGCGCTCACCAGGACGACGACAACCCATTCTTTGTCGTCATCTGGTACGGCTCGCCGCACTCCCCTTCATCGCCGACGACCGCGACCGCGATCCGTTCGCCAACCTGGAGGACGCTTCGGCCAACCACTACGGCGAGCTCGTCGCGATGGACCGATCCATCGGAACTTTGCGTACCGAGCTGCGCGAGCTCGGCCTGACCGAGAACACCTTGCTGTGGTTCAACTCCGACAACGGCGGCCTTCCCGGCGTCACGCCCGAAACCGTCGGCGGCCTGCGCGGATTCAAGAACAGCGTCTACGAGGGCGGACTGCGCGTTCCGGCCGTCATCGAGTGGCCTTCGCGCATCGAGCCGCGCATCACCGAACACCCCGCCGGTACCGTCGATATCTTCCCGACCATCGCCGATGTCGTCGGCCTCGACAAGTCCGTGATGATCGAACCTCTCGACGGCATCAGCCTCACGCCCTTGTTCGAAGGCGAGATCGGCCCGCGCGAAAAACCATTGGGCTTCTCGCATCGTGGCCGCGCCGCGCTCATCGACAACGACTGGAAGATCCTCACCCAAGACGTCGAAAAAGGCGAGTACGAAGTCTACAACCTGCGTGACGACCCGAAGGAAGAGAAGGACCTAAGCGCAACGGCGACGGAAGAATCCGCCCGCCTGCGCACCGCCCTCGACGCCTTCGTCGCATCGGTCGCCCAAAGCCGAGAAGGCAAGGACTACCCCGAAGGCCACGTCGACCCCAACCACCCCACACGCCGCGGCTGGCACGAGATCGAAGGCTACAAGCCCTATTTCGAAGAGTGGCGCAAAGTTCCAGCCTACTCGGGCTGGCTCGAGCGTAACGTCCCGGAGTAGACCGCCGCGCACCCCTCGCTACGATAGACAGATCGAACGCCTAGCCCTATCCACCGACTGGGAGAAGCGGACGCGCAAACAAGCGCGCGTCCTTTCCGTCGTAACACTGGCAGTTGCTCTGCTCGCCGCCTGGGGACTGCACCAGGCTGGCGCTTCGCTTATTTGGACCGGCGGCATCGGCCTCGCCCTCACCACCCTCATCTATTGGGGGATGACGCGCAAGCTGCGCCTCCGCGAGCGCATCCTCGCCCAACCTTTTCCCGCCGAATGGGAGACCGTCTTGCAACAGGAAGTCCTCTTCTTCCGCGCCTTGCCCGACGAAGACAAGCCCCGTTTTCGCCGCGAAATCCAAGTTTTTCTCGGCGAAAAGCGCATCACCGGGATCGGAACCGACGTCGACACGGAAACCCGCGTCCTCGTCGCCGCCGGCGCCATCATCCCCATCTTCGGCTTCCCCGAGTGGGAGTGGGACCAGATCCGCGAAGTTCTCGTCTACCCCGACCGCTTCAACAAAGAGCACGACTTCAGCGAAGCCGACGGCCGCAACACCCTCGGCATGGTCGGCAGCGGCGCCTACAACGGCATGATGATCCTCTCCAAGCCCGACGTCCTCCAGGGCTTCCGTAACTTTGGCGACAAGCGCAATGTCGCCATCCACGAGTTCGCCCACCTGCTCGACAAATCCGACGGCGCGATCGACGGACTGCCCGCCGTGGGCATGTCTCGCGAAGCCGTCGCCCCCTGGGTCGAGCTAGTCCGCCGCGAGATGCAGCAGATGCTGGACGGCGATTCGGACATCAACCCCTACGGCCTCACCAACGAAGCCGAGTTCTTCGCCGTCGTCAGCGAATACTTCTTCGAGCGCCCTGGCGTGATGCAACGCAAGCACCCCGAGCTTTACGCCATGCTCGCGCGCTTCTTCAACCAGTCCCTCGCCGACCGAGCCCGCGCCTTTCGCCGCGAACGCAAGCGCGGCCGCGTCAGCCTCGGACGCAACGACCCCTGCCCCTGCGGCAGCGGCAAGAAGTACAAGGACTGTTGTCTCAAACGCTCCGAGCCGGGTTGGTCATGACGACGAATCCGCGCGCGCAACCGGCGCCGCGTAGAATCCCGTCAGCGCCTCGGTCTGTTCTTCCATGAACTTCTTGAACCGCGGCCGCCACAACACCCGGAACGGAATCCGCCGCACGATCTGCACCAGCATCTTCAGCAGGACAATGTAGACGGCCGAGAAGAACCCGAACACCAGCACAACCGCCCAAAACGCGCGCCAAGCCTCATCTCCGCCCAACACCATCGTCACGATCGCTCCGCCCACGGCCGCCACCGCGATCGTCGCCATCCACAGGCCGCGCCCCGCCCGCATCCGCAAAGTCTGCCCCACCCCGCCGTGCATCACCTCGAACCGCGGGCTCGAGTGGTTGTAGGCGTAAAGCATCCGGTCGCCACACCAGATCGAGCTGATCACGTCTCCCACCTTCGCCGGAAACGTATTGTCGGTGAACATCTGCCGCACCGATCTTCCATCCGGAGTGGCGAGGGTGAACGTGTGATAGGTGACCGACGAGAACGAGCTCGTCTGCTCCGGGAACGATCCCGAGCCGCTCTGCCGTTCATACGTGTGCTTGGTCACGACCGTCTCGACCTCTTCGTGCTCGATGCGCCCGCACTCGAAATCTATCCCAAGCCTCAGCCGGAACAGCTTCACCGTCGCCAGCTCGTGCGGCAGTACAAAAGCCCCCGGCCGTCCCTCTCCAACCGAGCGCAACACCGACGCCACCGACCCCACGCGTTCCCCCCGCATCAAGTAAGCCCGCGGAACCGCCAGCATCAGCAGCGCCGTCGCCGCCACCATCAGGTTCGTGTCCGGCGGCTCGGGCGGCGCCTGGTACTCTTCGTTGCTGAACCCCTCGATCGCCGCATTCTCATACTGCGGCAAATAGCGGTGCAGCACGTCGGTGCGGAACGACGGCCGCTGCATGTAGTCGTTGAACTCCAGGTAAAAGTCCGGCCGGCCAGCGCTCAGCGCGCGCAGCCCCTTCATGGCGTCGCCGTAGCGCGCGAGCAGCGCCTTCGTCTCCGCCGACTCCGGGCTCCCCTTCTCCTTGATCACCGTTTCGATCACATGCAGCGCCGCGAGCTGCTGCGAGGGGATGTAGAATCCCTGGATCACCGCCTCCGGCTCCGGGAACGGCCCGCCCTGCGCCGCCAGCGGAACGCATCCCACTGCCACACACACAACCATCCGAAGCGCCGCCCGGGTCAGGGTCATCGTCACATTTCCTTTCGTTGAGGCTGATCGCGAGAAGCCTCAATTGTGATCAAACCGCGCCCGTGGAGATATCCCCGCCGCACGGTCCTTGCGCACGACCGATCCCGGGTACGCCGTGCGCCCAAAGCCACCCCACCCAAGCCGCTATACTGACCGCTTCAGGCCCAACCGCCACGGAGCGCCGTTTGTCCTCCCGCCGACACCTCTCCGCCCTCACCCTTTTCGCCCTGCTCGCCGCCTTCGCCGGCTTCGCCCTGGCCCAGCGCACCGCTATGACCACCATGCTCGAACGCGCCCGCTCTCTCGAGCTCGATACGCCCTACGTCCCCCCGGCGACCCGCTCATACCACGCCGCCGGCTTCGCCAAAGTCACTCTGCTCCGCCGTCTTCATCACCGACTCGACCCGATTTCGCCGCCGAAAACATCGCGGCTACTTCACCGCCCCCTACGAGGAGCGCGCGAAGCTCGGCAAGCCCGTCATCGACCGTGACGCCAAGGCCGTCCACGTCACGCTGCCCAACGGCGTCGTGCGCACCGCGAAATACTACGGCAGCCGAGGCTGCATCGCCCGCCCATCGGCGTCGACGAGCCTTACTTCACCCCGTCCAGGTCGCGAGCAGCCTCCCGACCCGCAACGCAGCCCTGGCCCATGGGCGACCAGCTGCCCGACGAGCCCCTGCCCGCTTCCATCGACAAAGCCAAGCTTGACCAAGCCGTCGCCGCGCCTTCGACCCCGAGTCGCTCACCGCCGCCTTCGCCGTCACCTACAAGGGCCGCCTCATCGCCGAGCGCTACGACAATCACACCTCCATGCACACCCCGCTCGAGAGCTGGTCCATGGGCAAGAGCCTCACCGCCACCATGCTCGCCGTGCTCATGCAACAAGGCGAGTACACCGCATCACCAGCCCCGCGCCCATCCCAGTGGCAGAAGCCCGGCGACCCGCGCGCCCAAGATCCGCATCGAAGACATCCTCTGATGTCGAGCGGCCTGCGCATCCGCGCGCCCCAAGACCCCGACTTCGGCCGCCGCCGGCTACCCCGATCACCTCTACCTCTACACCGGCACGGTCAACTCGTTTCACTACGCCGCCACCCGCCCGCAGGAATGGGAACCCGGCAAAGTCGGCCGCTACCGCAACACCGAACCCGTGCTCGCCAACTACCTCATCCGGCTCGCGGTCGAAAAGCGCGGCGAGCAGTACCTGAGCTTCCCCCAGCGCAACCTCTTCGACCGCATCGGCGTGCGCACCATGGTCATCGAGACCGACCCCTACGGAGACTTCCTCGGCCAGGGCTACGACCTCGCCTCCGCCCGCGACTGGGCGCGCATCGGCAACCTCTACTTGCAGGACGGCATGTGGATGGGCGAACGCATCCTCCCCGAAGGCTTCGCCAAGTTCGTCCAAACCCTCGCCCCCGCCTGGAAGGCCGACGGACGCCCCATCTACGGCGGCTTCTTCTGGCTCAACGGCGACGGCCGCTTCCCCGTCCCCAAAGAAGCCTTCTACATGGCCGGCGCCGGCGGACAGTTCGTGCTCATCATCCCCTCCCACGACTTGGTCGTCGTGCGCCTGGGCCACTACAAGGGTGCGGACGCCGGCGGCGAAAGCCTCAACCGCGCGCTCGAGCTCCTGCTCGCAGCCGTCGCTCGATGAACGCCGCCGAGACCCATCCCCTCGTCATCATCGGCGCAGCCGGGGCCGCCGGCCTGCTCGCCGGCATCTTCGCCGGACGCAACGGCTCCCCGGCCCTGCTGCTCGAGACACGCCCGCAGCCCGGCGCCAAGATCCGCGTCAGCGGCGGCGGACGCTGCAACGCGTTAACCCCTCCACCGCGGACCTCGCCGACTTCCACACCTCCGGCTCGTCGCGCACCTTGCGTAACATGCTCTTCTCCTGGCCGCTCGAGGAGGTGCGCGCGTTCTTCGAGCGCGATCTGCGCATCCCGCTCAAGTCAAGGCACCGGCAAGGTCTTCCCCGTCAGCGACCGCTCCAAGGACGTCGTCGATGCCCTGCTCCGCGCCTGTCACGAGAGCGGCAGCCGTCCGCTCCCCGTTCCGCGTCTCTGCGGTGCGTCCCGACGCGACCGGCTTTCTCGTCGAGGGCGACGGCGACCAGCAACTGCACGCCGAACGCCTCATCTTGGCCACCGGCGGCCTCGCTCCCAAGACCGGCAGCGATGGCGCGGGCTTTCGCTTTGCCGCGGCGCTAGGACACACCATCCTTCCGCTGCGTCCGGCGCTCGTCCGCTGCTCACGCAAGACGCCGCTTGGCACGCGCTTGCCGGCCTCAGCGTCCCCGTCGAGATCCAAGCCGAACGCGACGGGCGCACGGCAGGCCGCTACCCAGGAAGCACGCCGTGCACCACCGCGGCTTCAGCGGTCCGGCCATCCTCGATGCGAAGCCACCATCTGACCGCAACCACGAAGTGGCCCCCCGCCCAGCTCCACGTCCGTTGGGGCGACGTCTCCAGTTGGGAAGACGAGTTGCGCACCCCCGGACCCGTGACCGCGGGTCCACCCTCCGCCGCCACTTGCCACGTCGTCTCGCAGAACGCCTCCTCGACGCCGCGGACGTCTCCGCTGGCAACGCCTCAGCCAGATGCCCCGCCCCGACCGCCGACGCCTTCTCGAAAGCGCTCACCTACCGCCTCCCGGTCTCCGGCAACGAGGAGCTACCGGACGGCTGAGGTCACGGCCGGCAACGTCGCAGCATCGCCGAAATCCACCCCGCCACCATGGAGAGCCGCAGAGCTCCAGGCCTCTTCTTGTGCGGAGAGATCGTGGAAACGTCACCGGACGCCTGAGCGGATTCAACTTCCTCCTGGGCCTGGGTCAGCGGCCGCCCAGCGCCGGCGAAGCCGCCGCCTCCGTCAGAGTCCGGGGACCGCGCCGTGATCCCGCAACGGGCGGAATGCCGCCAGCATTCAGCGTAGGGGCACAAGCATGCTGTGCCCAGGCACGCCATGGCGTGCCTCTACTGCTGTTTCTGCCACACACTCGGAAGGCCGGGGACTTTGCCCGCACGACCTGGAAGACGCCAATCAAGAGCCGCGCTTGGCCAACGGCTGCTGAACGACAGCCCCAAACGGGTTCACCGAAAGTAGTAGTACCTTGGGCTCTCCACTTCGACGTCGTCGGCCAAAAACCCACGGTCGCATCGTTCGCAGTAGAAGTCATCGAGAAACTGCTCCAAGGGCCTTTCGCGGAGATATTGCCCCTTAGTCCGATCGCTCATTGCTGCCGCAGACACTTCCCCTCTCGTAGCAGAAAGGTATAGACTCAGAGAGCAGCAAACTCGGTCCAAACACCCCAGGGACGGAACCCTGTCCGCACATCGAACCAGAATCGACAATGATAGAACCCAGCATCAGGATTGGCGAGGCCTCTGATCAAGTTTTCGCAGCTTCAGATCCCGAAGGGTGAGGAGTACCCAAAACAAGAGCTAAGTACCGGACACCAGAAAGGAATTTTCAACGATCCCGCGAGGAATGAGTCGCAAGGCTAGAGCCACCAGAGGAGGTACGCTCGATGGGTTCTGTGAGAATGATCTACGATGAGACGTCGCGCCAATTTAAGGAACTGGGCTGTGGCATGGAGAACTTTCGCTAGCAAGAACTCGAGAATTCGCACAAGGGCCCGCATCGTTACTGCTTGCGGAAACCACCTTTTCACACCAAAAGACGAGGCGGTTATCAAATCTAGACACCGTCTTTGCTGAGCCCCCGCGTTCGTGTGAGCACTTCAACCAGGAGCCCTGGCTCCAGAGATTCGAATTCGACAAGACTCTTGATGTCGACCCCATCCAGTATCATATGGCCAACACTGGGATTGGGTTCGGTTTCCTCTATTCAAAACGACATATCGAAGAAGATGGCAAGCGACTTGCGGTTTCTGGGTTAATCAGCGAAGAAATCATTAGCGCGGTAGCTAAGAATCCCGATGCGCTACTTGATCAGTCGAAACGTGACTTCAGAAGCTAATGGCTGAAATTTGCCAGAATGGGTTTCGAAGTCGACCTGTACCGCGGAAGCAGGACGACGGAATCGACTTCCTGGCCGTTAAACTTCGAGAGGGGCGAAATCATCATTAAGGCCGCACAGTGCAAACATCCGGATATTCCAACAAAGAAGGGAAGAAACCACGAAGCATGGCAGTCACCACGGTTAGAGAGGTTTACGGCGTCGCAAAAGCTAACGATCTTGATGGAGCCATCGCTAGCACAAGCGCTGAATATTCGCGAGACGCAAGAAGTTCGCCGACAGAAAGCCAAGAGGAGATCCAAGTGGCAAATCGGAGAGACGTCCTCCGAATGAACACAACAGTACCGGTGGAACGAAGACGAGTAGTCCTGAACGCTTACTTGAGTTCAGCCGGCGGGCTAGACATCCACACGTGCTAGAACCCGATACTGTCACCAAACCATGCCTGGAACGACGGCCTTGGGGCCTCAATCCCTACCCTACCCCATGCGCCCCTCCCGCTACTCCATCAACGTCACCCTCGACGGCTGCTGCGACCACCTGCCGTCTCCCCCGACGCCGAGCTGCACCACCACGCCGCCCGCAACATCGCGCAGGCCGACGCCCTCATCTTCCGGACGTCATCTGCAAATGATGGAAGAGGCATGGCGCGCCCCGGCCCAGACAGGCGTGCGCCCCGATTGGATGGCCGAATGGGCGCTGCCTTCGCCCGCACGATCGACGCGGCAAAGTACGTCATCTCCAACACCCTCGACAAAGTCGACTGGAACGCCGAAATCATACGCGGCGACCGCTTGGAGGAGGCAGTCCGTCAACTCAAGCGCGAGCCGGGCGAAGCCTCTTCACCGGGCGCCTGCTCCCGCTCGCCCTGGCAGCTGGGCTTGGTCGACGAATACGAATTCATCGTCCACCCCAAACTGGCAGGCCGCGGCCCAACCCTCTTCGCCGGCCTCTCCACCCCATCGACCACCTCACGCCCGCAGGCCGCATCGACCTCCCCTCCAGCCGTCGCCATGCAGTACAAAGCGCTTGGGGACTCCAGACCAGCCTCGCAATTGACCTACTCGTCGTCCAGCCGCTCTTCATGAGTTGCTCGACCTCGTCGGCGCGCATGCCTCGCCGGGCCCAGTACCGCACGTGGAGAACCCGGACCTAACTCGGTCTCCACGTTGGCCGCGTAATAGATCTTGTAGGCCCGGTGACGCCTGCCGCAGCAGGAGACGAACCTCGCTGCCAATCTGCTCGGACTCCTCCGCAACAGGGCATCCGAGGGGAAGTCGCTGAGGCTTCGAATGGCGTCCAGGATGCCGTTGAACCACTTCTCCGCGCTCTCTCGAAACTACCGCGCTGTTGGATGTATTCGGCGATCGCATCCAAATCGGCAAAGGCGCGCAGCTCAATCTCGACGCCGAAAGCCATGCTTCTTGCGCAACCGCGCTTCCGCCTCGTCGAGGATATCCTTCCCGCGCTCGGCCTGGGCCATCCCTACGCGAATCGCCGCGGCGCTCCGCCCGTTCGAGACGGTCGACAGCCTGATAGCTCGCGGCGTTCTGAACGACGAGCTCAGCACGGCCGTTCACAAATCAGCACGAGAGGCTTATCCCGCTCGCGAAGCTGGCCCACGTAGTCTTTGAGTTCCGCTGGAACTCCGTCACGGAACGAACTTCCCGAAGGTCGATCATGGCCGCCCTCAGAGTAGCACGCTTTAAGCAGACAATCCCATGCTTTGGCCGTTGCCGCAACCCGCGAGGCCTCTCCCTACTGCATCGCGAAAGCCCGCGCGTGGTGCGCAAAGCCATGAAAACCCGCGCGCTCGTAGTACATCTTCTGGTTGTGCGGAACCCCGAGCAGCATCTCGTACTCATGCGGGATCGCCAGCCGCTGCAGGAAGGCGTGCAGCACTTCCCCGTCTTCAAGAGCGCCACGTCCGTCGAGCCGGAGATGATGCGGATCTGCATGCCGTCCAGGCGGTCCATGTTGGCCGCTGCGCCAGCCAAAACATATCGTGCCCGGGCGTGTACCACTGCGCAGTTTCTCAATCCACGCCTGCTGTTCGGGCCGGATGCCGGGGAATAACCGCCCGTCCGTGGGCAGCGGCCGGTAGAGGCCGGCGTACGCAACCACGCTGATGAACTTCTCCGGGTGGCGGAAGGCGAGGAAAAACGCGAGGCAGCCGTTGCCGCCCATCGACATCCCTTCGATGCCGCGCGCTTTCCGATCGTCGATCGTGCGGTACTCGCGGTCGACCAGCGGCATCAGCTCGTCCATGATCATCGTCTCCGACGGCACGTTCTGGTCCGGCCAGTCGCGGTACTCCACACGCCGGCCGCCGTTGGGAAACACCACGATCACAGGCGGCAACACGCCCTCGGCGATCGCTCGATCGTACTCGCGCGCCAAAGATAAACCGAAGACGATTCATTGCCGCCGGCGTAATGAAGCCAGTAGATCACCAGGGAAACGCCGGTTCGGCTCAGCGTCGCCACGCGCGCGGCGGGTAGATGTTGAAGCCCACGTCGAGCCCCATCGCGGCGCTGCGGAAGACGCGGTGCGTGAGCCGCTCGACCTTCTCCGTCGGGCAGGTTATTACTGGATGTCGAACTCGACCCGGAACCTTCTGCGCCGGGGCAGGATGAAAGAAGGGCGGCAAGCCAGGGTCGAAAGGCGCTCATGTTGGAGAGCGCGACGACATCGCAGCCCTCGCTGGTGAGCGGCCGCAGCGAGTAGGCGTAGCCTGCGACGAGCCGTGGGGCTGCGGCGTCAGCGCCAGATACACTGAGATCCAGCGATGCAAACAGCCGTAGCCGCGCCTATCCAAGCATAGGAGCACCACGGTGAATCCCTCTCCGGGCCAGGATCCGGGTCCGGCACAGCGAATGTGTCCTGTCTCGCGAGAAGACCGCCCGGTAGGCGCCTTTCGAGCCTTCGATCCCGACGTCCGGATTCCCGCTTGCGATGGTGGTAAAAACGATCCCCGACGCCATGGGACGCGTGCAAGCGGCGCGACTGGGCTATCAATTGGCTTTCCCAAACTCTCAAGGCAGTCAACCAGGTTGGTAGAAATCCTTGGGTCCAAGCTCGGCGCTCCTCGCGCTCGATGTCGCGGAGGATGTCGTGGATTTTGGAATAGGCCGCCGCTCCGCCTTGGTGAAACGGACAATTCTCGCGCGACCTTCGTTGGGAGCGTCGGTGCGCACCACGTACCCCGACGCTTCCAGACTTCCGAGCAATTGGTTCATCGCCTGCTTGCTGATGCCGGCGCGCTCGGCGAGATCGCCTGGGCGAACGCCGTCCGGACCCGGATACTGAAACACCGCAATATGCGGCAGACGCGGTCCGGGAGCCCGGCGGCGTTGAGTCCCTGGATGATCCGCCGGTGGATCACCTGCGCCGGAACGCGCAACAGCGCCCCGATGAGCATGTCCGTCGTCTTCAAAGATCCGTCCGGCATTTGTTCACTTGACAAGTTGGTAAACAGAGTTTACAGTCTAGCATAGTAAATGAAGTTTACTATGAGGTGCCAACAATGCTTCAGCAGACCGCCACTCTTCGCGTCGATCCTTCGGAGGAGGTGATCCGTCTCGGGCCACTGCAGGTCAGGTTTCTGATCACCGGAGAAGATTCCAGCGGCTCCGTCGCCGCGTTCGAGCTCTTGGTCCCGGCTGCAGAACGCCTGACGGCCCCGGCGCATAGCCATGACCATTACGAGGAGACCATCTACGGCATAGCCGGCGTCTTGACTTGGACGGTCGACGGGAAGCGAATCGACTTAGGGCCTGGGCAAGCGCTTTGCATTCCGCGCGGCGCCATTCATCGTTTCGACAACCACGGCAGCGAAGACGTGAAGGCGTTGTGCCTGATCACGCCGGCTGCGATTGGCCCGCAGTATTTCCGCGAGTCCGCTGAAGTCATCGACGCGGCGGCGGGCGGGCCGCCTGACCGCGCCAAGATGGTCGAAATCATGCTGCGGCACGGACTCACGCCGGCGCCCCCGCCGCCTCAGGAGTAGGGGCCGCAGCAACGAGGAGAAGCGCCATGTTCCAGATCGTGCATCGTTGTGATCAACGCAAAGGCTCTATCGCCGCAGTGGAGTTTGAAGGCGCTCCGTACGGCGCCGGTATTTCATTTTTTCGAGGCGATCTTCCGGCTGGGAAGGGCCCGGGGCTCCACAAGCATCCCTATCCCGAGACCTGCATCGTACTGGCTGGTCAGGCGGCGATGGTCGTCGACGGGCAAGAGATTACGGCCGGCGCCGGCGACATCGTTGTGTTTGGGCCGGAAACGCCGCACCGCTTTACGGCAGTCGGCGAAGAGCGGCTGGTCATGGTCTGCGTTCACGCCGCTGAGCGGTTTGTCATTGAACCACTGAACGGCTAGCTCTCTAAGGCTCTCGGAGATGATCGGGAAATCGGGGACGGGAGCCGAAAGAGGCGGCCGATAAGATCAGTCTGGGAAACGTCACCCATCTACGCTGTGCGTCTCAACTCTCCGGTGACTGTCACCCAACTCCCTTAAGGGCATCGTTTAGGTCCGACCAAGCCATGCCTGACCACCAAAACGCAAGTACCAATCCGAGAATCACGATCCCCCACACTACGTCCGCACCGTTGCCGGGTTCGTTCAATTGAGCGGTCGTTGACGGGCTACGGCGATCTTCGTCCGTCCAGCCCCCCACGTTAATGCCAGTTCCACGTAAAATCAATCCGATCGCATACATCGCAGCCGATCCGCAGATCAGGTCTCTGGATCCAAGAAGCAGTCCGAAGAGGAACAACCCAAATATACTACCCAAGAAGATCCACGACAGCATTGCGGCACCTTCCCTACGGAGTACATGGTGTTGTCAACGGGAACTCTAGCCTTGCTTCAACCGCGAGGCCGAAGCCGGTCTTCACGGGGCTACCAATCTCCCCGCGAGCGCCCACTCCGAGTTTGCCAGATGTACTCACACCGCCCGTCGCTCCCGCTGCGAACGGACCGAAATCCTTCACCGCGACACCAGTCCCACTCAACGCCCCTCGCGTCGCAAGGTTCGTCGTGCCACGAATCTGACCGGCCACTCTGACTGGCCCGATCGGCGTGGGGATTGTCTTCTGAGCGAATGGTGGTGGCGCGAACGCTCCGTCCAATCCCGTTCGAGTACCAAACCTGACACCTCGAGCGCCCTTCTTGCTCGTCACAACTGCCGAGAACGTTGCCTGGCAGGGAAAGATTGCGCCGGCGGCACCCGCATTCCTAAGAGTGCGCGCCCGCTCTGGTTGTAACGGACGATCGTCTGGAACATACTTTGATACGGGAGGTGCGAACAATGTGGCGAAGAAGGTTGGAGGCTCGTACTCGAAGTCGAACTTTTGCCCGGACTCCCTGAGCCCTCCTTCCGAATCTGGCTTGACACCAGCCTTCACACAACCCTCGCCATCGCCATCGTCATAGTACCCGGAGGCCTGAGGATTGTTAGAATCGAGCGGCTGACAGCTGAACCCGGACGGGTCCACGAACACTAGCGGATTCCCGCGTACGTACGCGTACAAGTTCCAGCTCTGCGGGTCGTTCACATGCTGGTCGACGAATGCTGGATCCGGGCTCATGAAACGCCCGATCGCCGCCGCCAGGTACCGCGAATTGAAGTAATCCAGCTTCGACTCGTCGTCACGGAACTGCCCCGTGAACTGCTGCCGGAACCAGCCGTCGCCGTCGTAGGCGCCCGGTCTGCCGCCGACGCCCGACGGAATCCGCTCGCCGAACGGCGTGAAGTCGTAGCGCGCCAACGCGACCGGATTCGGCGTCGTCGCGTCGGTAATCAGCCGCGTCGAGCCCAGCGTGTCCGCGGTGCGGTAGAAGCGCCCGCCCGCCCCTCGGCGCCACAGCCCGGCCAGGGTCTCCGGCGGCCAGACGGCCGAAGGCGTCATAGACGTAGATCGTGGCTTGCGATGCAGCTGTTCGTCTTGCACACCTGGTGGTTGCTCGCCGTAGCTGTAGGTGCGGTTCTTCGCCGCCATCCCCCGGTCGGTGAACGCCGCCAGCTGGTTCGTCGTCGTAGCTCATCTGCCGTCCGGTCGGGTCCTGCGTCATGTTGCCCGCGAAGTCGTAGCCCGCCGTCGTCAGCCGGTTCGTCGAGGCTGGTGCTGCGATGCCGGGCATCGACGGGAGATTGGGGCTTCGACGAGGCGAGCGGTTCCAAACGATTGCAGCTGAACGATTGCACACGCCGCGCCGCCGGGACAAGTGGCCCCCAGGCAGCGCGCCCCTCGGACGCCATCGTCAGCCGGTTCACGCCGTCGGCAGCTGGTAGTGCTGGCGGTGTCAGCCCGGACTCGGAGATCGTCTGGCTGCTGCACGTTGCCGTTGTTGTTCGTCGTGCTGAAGTTGTAGGCGCATGCTGAGGAAGCGTTAGCTCAGCGTCGTCCCAACCTGAACATCGGATCGCCTGGAGATCGCCGGTTGTAGGTGTGCTGCTCGAAGAGACCGTTGCCGTATTGAAGAGACCGGAGCGCTCCGTGGCTCGTACTGTGCGGAAGAGACGTAGGGGGTCTCTCCATCGGTGGCGCCCGTCATTCGCCCGGCGTCGTCATAGGTTCGCGTCACGAGCCGTCCAGAGGATACGCTACATTCTGCAAGGGCTCGTCTGGGAGTTCGGGGACATCCATGATAGGTTCTTGTCAGTCGGGACGGCGGCAGACGTCCGTTTTCTGGGGCTCCTCGCGCCAGCCGGCTTCGCCCGCCTACACGGAGTTTCTTCGCGCTGAGCGTCTTCAGTCAACCGCGCGTCCGCTTTGGTATGTGGCGTAGCGAACGGTTGACGGTTCCGCTCCAGCGCGTACGACGACTCTCCGCGGGCGAAGGCGGGCCTCCGCCGCACGCGCGCATCGTCCCAACTCGCCGACAGCGCCTTGCCTCTCAACCAAGCGTCGCCGTTCTTCCCAAACGCGACCAGACATTCATGAGTTGCCTCGAGCACGCCATCCGGCGCGCCGTTGCGGAAGTTTCAGTCAAGGTCCAACTTTGAATCCCGCCGGCCTCGAAACAGTCACCGTTGGCGTCTCCAGCCTCGCGGCGAGGCCTTCACGCAGTCCCCGAAAAGCAAGGCCCGGCGGGACGCTGCCGTCACAAACTCTTCAGCGCTTTCCGTACGGCGCGCCGCGGCGGTCCACCGCCCGCAGCCGCGCCACCAGCGCCCGCGCCACCTCCACCGTCGCCCGGTTGCGATGGCCGCGCTCGCACCTGGCGTGCAACCGCGCCAACTCTTCGTTCCAACGCGGCGCCAGCTTCGCCGCCTCGATCAGCACGCGCTGCAAATGCTTGTTGCGCTTCGACAGCGGCCCACGCTAGCCTTGCCCGCCGACTCGTCCAGCCGCGCGCACAGCCCGCAGTAGCTCACCACTCCGTTCAGCGTGCGAAAGCGCGCTAGCTCGCCGATCTCCACCGCCCACGTCAGCGCTGTCATCACGCCCACGCCTGGAATCGTTCGCAGCAACGCCACCCGCTGCTCCAGCAACGGATGCCGCAGCAGCTTGCCTTCGATCAGCCGCGCCAGCCTCTCGGATTCCTCCAGCCGGTCGCGGCTCGCGCACAGCAGCAGCCCGTCTTCCTCGCCCGACTCTAGGCTGTCGAGAAACGATAAAAGCAGCTCTTGGTATGAAGCTTCGACTTCACGTACGTGGCTCGCCCAGTTCCATCAGCGCCGTCGCGATGCGTTCTTGTGCCACACCGCCTGCTCCACTAGGCGGTTGCGATAGCGCAGCAGCCGCCGCAGCTCGCGCCATTCACGCAGGCAGCCACACCCGCCGGAGCATGTCAACCCGCAGCAGATCGGTCATTTTCTCGGCGTCGATCTTGTCGCTCTTCTTCTTCGACTGATGATCGCGTCGAGATCCGCCGGGTGCGCCACGGCCAGATCGTCGGCGTGGGGACGCGAGCGTGTCGTGGATCCAGCCGCTGAACGCGGTCGCTTCCATGACGCCTTGCCAGGGTTGCGGCAGCGTCGCCGCCCAATCCTCGAGGGGCAGGCCGCGTCGCCCGAGCGTCCCTCGATCTGCCACCGCCCTGTCTGCGGTCTTGACGCAATACGTGATGCTTTGCTTGTGTACGTCCAGTCCGGACAGGTAGTGCATCTGGCGAGTCCTCCTGGCTCTGGTTCCGGGCCGCTGCCTTCCAGGCGCGGGCCTGACATTTCTACTCCCGTCAGAGGACTCTGCTTTCCCATTACCTATGCATTGAAACAGCCTCCCCTAGTCCACACGAGTTGCAGACGCCAATCCCCGTCACCACAGCCCCTTGGCAACCTGTCACACCAGATTTTGAAACGCCCTACCCAGCAAAATCAACAACTTAGAGAGCACCGGAGCTCTACCACATGTACGGGCAGGTGATTTGACCCCCAGTGCTAGCCTGAAACTGGACAAAGAAGTCGGCCACGGAGAGGCGGCCGGCTCTCACTGCGCAGTCCAACTCAAAAAATCTCCAAGCGCCCCGGCGGCTGGCTGGGCCTTGTAAGCCGCCCGCAAAACCCGCGGTAGTAGAGAACCGGTTCTTCGAGGACGCGCCTGCGGTGACCGCAGGAACATTCCTAAAGACTGAGGCCCGGCTGCCGGCCTCGGCTGCTTAGGGACCTTCAAAATTGCCGAAATCTCGGCCAAAACCTGACAGAATCAGCCAGAACTAGCTGTCGTGCGGCTTGAGCACGTCCACCAGCTCTTGGACCGCATCTGCGCTCTTCTTCGCCGCCGTCTCGCTGTCGTCGAGCTTCAGCTCGTAGATCTTCTCGAGACCCTTGTCGCCCAGCTTGCACGGCACGCCCACGTAGAGCCCGTCCACACCGTACTCGCCTTCGAGGTACGCCGCGCACGGCAGCACCTTCTTCTTGTCCTTCAAGATCGACTCGACCATCTCCACGGTCGACGCCGCCGGCGCATAGAACGCCGACCCGGTCTTGAGCAGCGCCACGATCTCTGCACCGCCCTTGCGCGCACGGTCCACGATCTTGTCGATCGTCTCCTGGTCGAGCAAGTCGCTGATCGGGATGCCGGCCACCGAGCTGTAGCGCACCAGCGGCACCATCGTGTCGCCGTGTCCGCCCAGCACGAACGCCGTCACGTTCTCGACCGACACGTCGCAAGCCTCGGCGAGGAACGCCCGGAAGCGAGCCGTATCCAGCACGCCGGCCATGCCGATCACGCGGTTCTTCGAGAACCCCGAAACGGCCTTCGCCACGTGGCACATCGCGTCCAGCGGGTTCGCCACCACGATGATGATCGCGTTCGGCGAGTACTTCGCCGCTCTGCTCGATGCAGCTCTTGACGATCTCGTAGTTCTTCATCAGAAGATCGTCGCGGCTCATGCCGGGCTTGCGCGGGAAGCCGGCGGTTTGGATGATGATGTCCGAGTTGGCCGTGTCGGCGTAGTCGTTGGTGCCGATGACCTTCACGTCCTGGCCGCCCACGGGGCAGGCTTCGAGGATGTCGAGGCCCTTGCCCTGCGGCACGCCTTCCACGATGTCGACCAGGACGACATCGCAAAGCTCCTTGTCCGCGAGGTAGAGTGTACAGGTTGGTGCCGACGTTGCCGGCGCCGATGACGGTTACTTTTTTGCGCATGATTCTTGTCCCTTGTCCCCTGTCCCTTACCCCTTACATGTTGGCGATGATCGCGTCGGCGAACTCGCTGGTGCCGACCTTCGTCGCGCCTTCCATCTGGCGCTCGAGGTCATAGGTCACCGTCTTCTTCGCGATCGCGCCGGCGAGGCCCTTCTCGATGGCCACGGCGACTTCCTTCCAGCCCATGAACTGAACATCATCACGCCGGAGAGGATGACGCTCGACGGGTTGGATGACGTTCTTGTCGGCGTACTTGGGCGCGGCGCCGTGGGTGGCTTGAAGATGGCGTATTCGTCGCCGACATTGGCGCTTCGGGCGCGAGGCCCAGGCCGCCGACTCAGCGCGGCGCAGGCGTCGGATAGGTAGTCGCCGTTGAGGTTCGTGGTCGCGACCACGTCGTACTCGTCGGGCCGCAGCAGAACCTGCTGGAACATGGCGTCGGCGATACGGTCCTTGACGAGGATCTTGCCTTCGGCCGAGGCGCCGTTCCAGGTTTCCTCTTCGGTAACGCAGTGGTCACGGAACTCCTGCGTGGCCACTTCGTAGCCCCAGTCGCGGAAGGCGCCTTCGGTGAACTTCTGGATGTTGCCCTTGTGCACCAGCGCGACAGACTTGCGGCCGTTGTCGATGGCGTACTGGATGGCGGCGCGCACCAACCGCTTGGAACCGGTGACGGAGATCGGCTTGATGCCCACGCCGGAGTCGGCGAGGATGCTCTTGCCCATCTCGTTGTTCAAGAAGTCGATCACCTTCTTCGCTTCCGGCGTGCCTTCCTTCCACTCGATACCGGCGTAAACGTCCTCGGTATTCTCGCGGAAGATGACGACGTCGAGCTTGCCCGGATCCTTCACGGGCGAGGGGACGCCGGGGTACCACTTCACAGGGCGGATGCAGCTATAGAGGGTGAGCAACTGGCGCAGCGCCACGTTCAAGCTGCGGATACCGCCGCCAACGGGAGTGGTCAGAGGCCCTTTGATGGCGACGTGGAATTCCTTGATCGCTTCGAGCGTGTCCTCGGGCAGCCAGGAGCCGAACTTGTCGAAGGCCTTCTCGCCGGCGTAGATCTCGTACCAGACGACGCGCTTGGAGCCGCCGTAGCACTTCTCGACCGCGGCGTCGAAGACCTTGCGGGAAGCTTTCCAGATGTCTCGACCGGTGCCGTCTCCCTCGATAAAGGGCAGGATCGGGTTGTCGGGGATGATGAACTTTCCGCCTTCGACACGGACGGGCGCGCCGTCGGCCGGCACGGGATTCTGGTTGTAGGCTTTCGACATGGTTCCTCTGGCTAAAGGGCGGAGCGGTTCGGCGGCGATGCGGTGGAACGCTGCGCGCGAGGCCGAAGGGAACTCCTGGGAAGGCCTGCGGGACGTGACGTCTCGCAGGCCTCAGGCCATTGTAACAGAACGGGTTAGGAGGGGCGGAGAGCTGCGAGCCCGCGGACCTGACGCCTGTAGGGGCCGCGATTAGGAAGACTCGTGACCGGCCCTCTCTTGATTTTCTTGAAGTTGGGTGGGGTTTGGGATAGGATCGCGCCATGGCGCTTGCTCAGATCCATGTACTCGATCCTGGGGCAGTCAAATATGGCGACTGCATTCTGTGCAATGTCGGCGGCAAGTGGATTTTGGTGGATGCGGCGCAGTCGTCGAGCGACAGGCCGTCGACGTCGACCGTGCTGGGCGAGCAGGTGGCGCATCGGCCGTTGCAGGAGCAGATCGCGAGCATCGTCGGCGGGATGCATGTCGACTTGCTGATTCTGACGCACTGCCACTCCGACCATTTGGGCTGCTTGCCGGAGCTGATCGCCGACCACGGGTTGACGTTCGATTGGGCGCTGACGGCGGACCGCAAATTGGGCTTCGGACTGGCCGCGGACGACGACTTGCCCCCGCCCGATGCGATGTCGGACGCCCAGAAGCTGACCTTGGCGTTACGGGAAGAGCCGCTGCTCGATGCAAGCGACGGAGAGATCCTGGCCTTCATCGCCGACGCGGCCGGAGAGTACGAGCGCTATCGCGTGCTGGACCAAACGCTCGCGGACCGGCTGGGGACGCAGCACGTCATCTATCGCGGACCGACGGAAGCCGAATCGCCCGGTTTGGAGGCCTTGCTGGCCGAGTTTGCTGATTCGGCGTTGCGGGTGTTGGGGCCTTCGCAGGAGCAGTTGCTTTTCTGCGCAGCGTCGCTGGCGACGGACGCGGCGGGCGTGCCGGATGCGGTGGCCGACGCGGACGGCGATCTGGTCGCCGCCTACCGAGCGCTCACCCGCGTACCGCTCGCCGATGTGGAGGCCGATGACGTGGACGGCCGCAACGGAGCGGCGGTGAACTCGCAGAGCATCGTCTTTGCGCTCGGGGCGGACAACAAGAACTTCCTCTTCACCGGCGACATGCAGTTCGCCCGCAGCTCACTGGGTGCAGACGTGAATGCGGAGATGGCTGAGTTGCTGCACATGGTCGCGAACAACGAACCCTATTACTTCGCCAAGCTCTCGCACCATGGGGCCACCAATGGGCAGAACGAGGACCTGATGCGCAGTTGGGGCGCGCGGCGTATGGTGATCTCGACCGGGTCGCGCAGCGGACAGCACCCGACTTCGGCCACTTTGAAGGCCCTCGAGAATCTACGTCCGACGTTCCAGTGGGCCCGCACGGATATCAACGGTATCTGCACCTACGAGCTGAGCGACGCTGGGCGGTCGAAGCTGACGGTGGAGCGCAACGGGCTCAACGACACGACGTTGCCGTCCGACCGCGCGGATGGGCCGGCGCCGCAGGAGAGCGCCGCGCCTGCCGTCGCGGCCAGGGTCGAACGCGCGAGCGAGGACGAGGTGGAAGTGATCGTGCGGCTGCCCTACCGCCGCGGGCGCGTGACGGTGACGGTCGAGGTGGAGCCCGGGGCGGACGCGACGACGCGCGTGAGTGGAGGGCCCGAGTCCCCTCTCGACTGAGCCCGCTCCGAGTCGTCTCGGCGGCGGGCGAGACTTGCCCAGACTTCTGTTTGTGACCGATCCGGAAGAGCTGGCTGCAGCGGTCGGCCGGGAGGCGGCGCTGCATGCGCGCAGCCTAGTCCGCGCGGCAGGACAGCCGTTCGTGGAGGCTTCGGGGGTGGATCTGCTCAGGCTGACGCGGGCGACGCTGACCGCGGATGCGGATGTGGCCGGCGTAGTTCTGCTGGGCGGCTACCGCGTGGTTCCTCGCAGCGCGTGAAGGCGCTTCCGCCAAAGCTCGCGGACTTGCGGTTGGCGGAGCTCGACGGCTTTTGGGTTTGGAGCGACGAGGCGTACGGACGTCGTGAGGGTGCGCTGCGCGCCGAAGTGCCGGTGTCGCGGATCCCCGACGGCGGCTCGGCGGCGCTGCTCTACCGCATGCTGGGACACGGCGGAGTCGTGGCGCCACAGGCGTCGGCGGGCGTGCGTAACCTTGCGCGGCCCTTCGCTGAGGAGGTGTTCGCACTGCTACCCAATGGCCGCACGATCCACGTGAGCGCGCCGCTGCCGGGAGGCGAATTGCCGCCATTTCAATTAAACGCCGACCTGCTTTACGTGATGTTGCATGGCAACTACCGCGACTTGACGACGTTCACGGGCGAGGACTTGGAGACAGGGGAATCGCCGCTTGCGGTTTCGATTGAAGACCTGCCCAAGCCCGGACCTTCGGTGGTCTTCGCAGGGTGCTGCTGGGGAGCGCTGACGGTGGGCGAGCGTGCAGTCGAAGGCGTGGATGGCCCATTGCTGACGCCGCTGACGGCGGACAGCTCGATCGCGCTGCGCTGCTTGGAGAATGGGGCGAATGCTTTCGTGGGTTGCACGGGCGCGCACTACTCGCCCGACTGGCCAGACCTGGACAACTACGGCGGGCCGATGCACCGCTACTTCTGGAACGAGATCGTAAGCGGCAGTGCACCGGCGCGGGCGTTGCACCAAGCGAAGAGGCGCTACGAAAGCGGGATCCCCCACAACCCGGACGCGAGCCGCACGGAAGAGGCGCTGGAGCACAAGATCCTGCAGCAGTTCACATGCTTGGGATTGGGGTGGTAGAAGAGGCGGCGAGTATAATCAGGGCGGGCGCGAGAGCTATGAAGAAAGCTGAGCTCAAAAAGATTCTGAAGCAGCAACTGCCTGGCTACGAAGTGGTCGAGGAATTGCCGGCGACCGCAGGCGCGGAAGCGCCTGCAGCGCCAGCATCGCAGCCAACGGCGGGAGACCTACAAACAGATTCCGCGCGCCAAGACCGCATCGAGGACCTACGCAAACGCTTCCTGGGTAAAGATTCGGCTTCGGCCCCAAAACCGGCGGACTCGGGAGCGGAGCCGGAGACGACGACGGTACTCGTGAAGCCGATTGGGAAGGACGCGCCGCCCAAAGCCGTCATCATCGAAAAAGGCCGCATCGTGGCCCGCCAGGGCTGAAATGCGTTGGACGCCGTGGGCGGCGATGCTGGCGCTTGTGCTGGCGGCTGCGGCCCGGGCCAAGCCAGAGACCGCTGGCTTTCGTCTGATCGAGAAACACTGTTTGGCCTGCCATGGCGAGAAGCGCATGGGCGGGCTGGATTTGCGTACGCGCGACGGGGCGCTCGCGGGAGGTCGGCGCGGGCCAGCGTTGGTTCCCGGAAAGGCGGAAGAGAGCCTGATCTATACGGCCTCGCAGCACAAGGGCGATCTGGCCATGCCGCCGAGCCGGGGGCCGCTCGAAGGGGACGAGCTCGAGCTGTTGCGGACGTGGATCGAGGCGGGCGCACCGTGGCCCGATGGGGAAACCCCGCAGTAGAGTCTAGTCGTGCCGCAATGCCGTGGCCGGGTCGACTCTTGCGGCGCGCCGGGCCGGCAACCACGCAGATGCCAGGGCGACAAGGGCGAGCAGCGCAGTGACGGCGGCGTAAACGGTCGGCTCCGTGGGCGCGACATCGTACAAAAAGGTCTGAATCCAGCGACTCAGCGTCCAAGCCAGCAGCAGCCCTGCCGCCGCTCCGATGGCCCACAGACGCGCGGCGTCGCTCAGCACCAAGCGTTGGATGTCCGCCCAGGTGGCGCCGACGGCCAAACGTAGCGCCAATTCACCTCGGCGTAGCTCGATCATGAACGCCAAAACGCCATAGAGTCCCAGGGCCGCAAGCAGAGACGCAGCCGCCGCAAATCCCGTGAGCAACGAGGACTGGAAGCGCGCCTGGCCGGCGGCATCGGAGACGAGCGCGCGCATGGGCTCGACGTCGAACAAGGGCATGTTCGCGTCGAGACTGGACACGGCTTCACGAATCGCGGGGACGGCGAGTTCGGGATCGCCGGAGGTGCGCACGGCGAAGCTGGCTACGCCCCAACCCCAGTAGGCGTAATGCACGTAGATCCCCGGCCCGGCGAAAGCTTCGAGGTTGCTCTGGCGGACGTCGTCCGCCACGCCGACGATGCGCAGGGCGCTGCCGCCGGAACCAATGCGAATTTGCTTACCTACGGCGGTCTCGTTGGGCCACAAGGCGCGGGCGGCGGCGTGGGTGAGGATGACTTGTGCTACGTCTGAGCCGGGCGCGAGGTCGCGGAACGGCTCGCCTTCGAGGATGGGGATGTGCAGAGTCTCAAAGAAGCCGGGACTGACGACGCGCCAGTAGGTTTGCAGCGTCGCGCCGGGGTCGAGCGCGCTGGCTTCGGGCGAGCTGATATTGATGGAGGTGTTGCCGCTGGAGAGCGGCAGTCCGCTGGAGAGTCCGGCCGAGACGACGCCGGGGGCCTGGCGGATACGCTCGAGCGCTTGCTGGAAGAAGGCCGTCCAACGCTCTTGTGACGGGAGGGCCTCGCGCGAAGCGGCGACCGTGGCGGTCATCACGCCGTCGGGCTGGAAGCCGAGAGGCGCGTGTTCGAGGCGGCGCAGGCTCTCGATGAGCAAACCGGCGCCGACCAGCAGAGCGAGCGAGACGGCGAGTTGGGCCACCGCCAGCACGCGACGAAAGCGCTGCGTCGAGCGGCCGGCGGACGCGGTCCGGCCGCTCTCGCGTAACGAGTCGGCCACTTTGACCCCGGAGATGCGCATCGCTGGAGCTAACCCAGTGAGCAAGGCGACGGCGACGATGAGCGCCGCAGCGAAGGCCAGGGCGCGCAGATCGACGCGCGCCAACTCAGCCAGCGGCGCCATGTCCGCAGCGACGGCGGCGGCGGCCACCACGAACCACACGGCGAGCAGCGCGCCCACGCCCGCGCCGGCGGCGGCGAGGGCGAGCGTCTCGGCAAAGGCTTGCCGCAGCAAGCGCGCCCGGCTTGCGCCAAGGGCGGTTTGGACGACCATTTCCTTGCGCCGACGGTCGGCGCGCGCCAGCAGAAGGCCCGCGACGTTGAAGCAGGCGATGAGCAACACCAGCAGAACGGCGCCGAAGATCATCGTGAGGCCGGATTCGACGCTTTCGGGCACGAGCGCGCTCCGCAAGCTGTCAGCGCGCGCGCTCCAGCCGGCGTTCTTGTCCGGGTAGTCGCGCGCCCCGGCGGCGGCGATGCTCTCAAGCTCGGCCTGCGCTTGGGGCAACGTCGCGCCGGGATGGATCTTGCCGTAGACGTCGAGCTCGCGGTTGTCGCGGTTGCCGGGGCTGTAGACGAGGTTTTGGGTGCGCCAGAGGTCGGCGCCGTGCGGGAAGCGGAAACCGGGTGGGACGACGCCGACGACTTTGCAGCGTAGGCCGTTGATTTCGACGTCCTGACCGAGGGCGCCCTCGGGCGAGCCGAAGCGGTCGCGCGCGAGTTGGTAGGAGAGCACGGCCGTACGCGGGGCGCCGGGGGCGTCCTCTTCAGGTGTGAACCAACGGCCCCAACGAGGCTCGATGCCGAGCATCGTCCCGAAGCCTTGCGTGACGGTGGCCACGCGGACGCGCGCCGGCTGGGCTTGGCCGGTGAGCGTTTCGCTGCGCAGCTCCATCGCGGCCACGTCAAAGGTGCGCGCCTGCTCTTTCCAATCCAGGAAGTCGCTGGCGGAAGTGGAGAAGAACTGGATGTTGCGGCCAGGGTTGGTGGAGTAAATGCGGACGAGGCGTTCGGAGTCGGCGAACGGCAGGTCGCGCAGCGCGACGGCGTCCATCAGGCTGAACACCGCAACGGAAGCGCCGATGCCGAGACCGAGGATGGCGACGACGGTGGCGGAAAAACGCCACTGCTGAGCAAGCCGCCGGAGGGCCAAGTTTAGGTCGTAGAGAAAGCTGCTCATCGCCACGTAGGAGGACAAGCATGCCGGGGGCCACTCGTGGAAGCGAGTCTACGAGTGCAAAACGCAAGGCTTCGCGCGCCAGGGACGGAACGGGTGAGTCCCGCTAATGGAACGGACGAATTCGCTAGCATTGCCTGTGCGAGAAAACTTGATGAGAATCCTGCTTCTGTTTTTGCTGGCTTCGGCCGCGTTTGCCGAGACGCCGAACATCGTCGTGCTGCTGGCCGACGATTTGGGATATGGCGACCTACATGTCTACAATGCCGCGTCGAAGATCAAGACGCCGAATCTGGACCGGCTGGCGGGCGAGGGGACGCGCTTCACCAACGCCCACACGCCCGCGTCGGTCTGCACGCCAACGCGTTATGGGCTGCTGACCGGGCGCTACCCCTGGCGATCACGGTTGAAGAGTGGAGTGCTGCGCGATTCCGATCCGCCGCTGATCGAGGCCGGGAGGCTGACGCTGCCGGAGATGCTGAAGCGCAAAGGCTATGAGACGGCGGCGATCGGCAAGTGGCATCTGGGCAAGACGTTCGTCCTGCTGGATGAGTCGAAGCCGGTTTCAGCCGAAAACATCGACTGGTCGAAGCCGGAGGTCGACGGGCCGCTCGATCATGGGTTTACGTACTACTTTGGGTTGGCGAAGCCGGGATGGGCGTTTCTGGAAGGGCGCAGGCCGTTGGCGCGTCCGTCGCTCGCGTTCGATGTGACGAACTTGCCGGCGTTCTTGATGGGGCCGAACAACCAGAAGGGTTGGAAGTCGCCGGGGTTCGAGTTTGATCGCATGCTGCCGAGGTTCACCGAGGAGGCGGTCGGCTTCATCGATCGCAGTGCGGCCGCCGGCAAACCGTTCTTTCTGTATTGGACGCCGATTACGCCGCATCGGCCAGTTACGCCGAGTGAGGACTTCATCGGGAAATCGGCGGCGGGCGTCTACGGCGACTTCGTGGTGCAGCTCGATTGGGCGGTTGGGGAGATTCTGGCGGCGATCGAGCGCAACGGCGCGACCAAGGACACGTTGGTGATCCTTTCCAGCGATAACGGACCTGAAATTGACGCTTACCGCCGCGTACTCGAGTACGAGCACTACTCGATGGGCGATTGGCGCGGCGTGAAGCGCGACAACTGGGAAGGAGGCCACCGCGTAGCCTTTCTGGCGCGCTGGCCTGGGCGCTACCCCTCGGACAGGACAAACGACGAGACGGTCTGCCAGACTGACCTCTTCGCGACTACGGCGAGCATCGTGGGCTACGACTTGCCCAATGCCGCGGCCGAGGACAGCTATGACATCCTGCCCGCGCTCGAAGGCAAACGACTGTCGAAACCGATTCGCGAGGCGACCGTGCATCAAGCCATGGACGGACATTTGGCGATCCGGCAGGGCGACTGGGTGCTGATCGATTGGAAGACGGGCGATTCGAATCGCGGCGGGAACGGAGAGCCGGAGTGGTTCAAGCGAGAGCGTGGCGTCGTGGCCGAGCCGGGCGATGTGGTGCTCTACAACCTGCGCGACGACCCCCAGGAGACGCGCAACCGCGTCGCCGAAGAACCGCAAACGGTCGGACGGTTGAAGGCGTTGCTCGACCAGTACCGCGCCGAAGGCAGGAGCGTGGCGCGGCGCTAGACGAAGGACCGCATGTCGGGAGCACGGGCGGAATTCCGCTTGCTCTGTTAGGGGGCGCTTTGTTCGCGCCCCCTGGACTGGCTCCAGGAGGGAGCCCCAACGTGCGATCTCGATTTCTCATACTTCTCATCACTTCGATTGTTTGTGGTGCGGCGCAGGCCGCGAATCTCTTTCCCCTCAACCCCGGTTCGGTTTGGGAGTACCGCGCGGAAGGCGTCCAGGAACCCTTGGTCATGCGGGTTTCGAGCAATCAGCTCTATCTGATGGACGGCCGCGTCTACAGCCATCTGACGGGCTATGTCGACCAACCTCTCTGGGTGCGTCTCGACGATGCCGGCGATCTGGTGTATCTGGACGAGGAGAGCAGCCAGGACAACTTGCTGACGAACCTCCACGTGCAGGACAAGTTTTGGTTCGCCGCGCAGTTTCGTCCTTGCGAACAGGAGGGACAGGCGCATTCCGACCGCGTTGCCTACAGCGGGCCAACGGGGTCTTTTCCTGAGACGCTGGCGGTGCGCTACCGCAGCTTCTCGTGCGCGGACGCAGGCGTGGAAGCCGAGCTGTTCGCTGCGAATGTCGGCATGGTCAGCCGCACGGTTTCGACCATTGCAGGTCCGGTTGTCTACAACCTCGTCTATGCGGATACGGGTTCACTTCAACTCGCGCCCCGCACCGCCGCGACGTTGCGTCTAGCGCTCGACCAAGACGGCGAACGCTCGGTGACAGCGAGGCTTCGCTTGTCGGGCGATCCCGACGCGGCGCCGCTGTTGGAGTTCTCGTCCAGCCAAGAGTTCGACATGGCCCTGCGGGACGAAAACGGCGCGGTCGTGTGGAAGTGGTCAAACGGTCAATTCTTCACAGAGGCGCTGCATCAACGCCAGGCGGCAAACCTGGCCTATGAAGCGAACATTCCGCTGGAGATCGGCGGCAAGCGACTGCCGGGCGGAACCTATACGGTGGAGGCTTGGCTCACGACCACCTCAGTGGAGCGGGCCCCGCGCGTGAGCGCCACGTTCCGGCTCAACCCGGCCTCGGAGTCTCCGAAGGCCATCCAACCGTTGCGATCTCGCACTAAGAGATAAAGCAACCGCCACAACGTCATCCGCGCGGAATCGTTTCCAGAAAGCGCACGGGCTGGCCGAGCCCTGGCGAGGCCAGTTCGCCGTCGCGGACAGCGAGACCGCCGCGGATGACGGTGTGGATGGGGCGGCCCGTGACTTCCACGCCGTCGTAAGGCGTCCAGCCGGAGCGGCTGGCGATCCACTTGTCAGTAATCGTCCACTTCTTGGCAAGGTCGACGATGGCGAAGTCGGCGTCGAAACCGGCGCCGATTCTTCCCTTCCCCGCGATGTTGTAGATGCGCGCGGGCCCGGCGCTGGTCAGGTCGACCAAGCGCTGCAGGCTGAGGCGGCCGGCGGCGACGTGGTCGAGCATGACGGGCAGCAAAGTCTGCACGCCGGTCATGCCGGACGGCGATTGCGGATAGGGACGTCCTTTTTCTTCGAGCGTGTGGGGGGCATGGTCCGAGCCGAGGACGTCGACGATGCCTTGCTCGATGCCGCGCCACAGGCCCTCGCGGTGGTGGGCGTCACGGACGGGCGGGTTCATCTGGACGCGGCTGCCGAGGCGCTCGTAGTCTTCGGGGCCGGCGAAGGTCAAGTGCTGCGGCGTCACCTCGACCGTGGCAATGGTCTTGTGACCCGCAAGGAACTCGATCTCGTCCGCCGTGGTGATGTGGAGGACGTGGACGCGGCGGCCGACCTTGGTGGCGATCTCAATCAGGCGGCGCGTGTTGCGGATGGCGGCCTCGACGTCACGCCATTCCGGATGCATCTTGACATGGGCCCCGTTCTCGACGAGCGACCAGCGCTCGCGCATACGCGCCTCGTCTTCGCTATGGACTGGGACGCGGCGGAAGCCGTGGCGGAGCACGCTCTCGACCGCGGAAGACTCGGCGACGAGCAGGTTTCCGGTGGAGCTGCCCATGAACAGCTTGACGCCGGCGCAGCCGGGCAACATCTCGAGCTCGGCGAGCTCGGTGGCGTTCTCTTCCGTTGCTCCGACGAAGTAGGCGTAATCGCACCAGGCGCGCCCTTCCGAGCGTTTGAGCTTGTCTGCCAGCGCCTCGCGCGTCGTGGTGGGCGGTTTGGTATTGGGCATCTCGAAGATGCCGGTGACGCCGCCGAGCACGGCGCCGCGCGTGCCCGTCTCAATGTCTTCCTTGTGCTCCAGGCCGGGCTCGCGGAAGTGGACCTGCGTGTCGATGACGCCCGGCAGCACCGTGAGGCCGTGTGCATCGATACGGTCCGCCGCATCGGCCCCGGAAAGAGAACCCAACTCGGCGACACGGCCCTTGCGGACTCCGATGTCTGTTTGCACGAGACCGCCGGGCGTATAGACGGCGCCATTGAGGATCAGCAGGTCAAAGCGTTGGGACATGATCGATTCCGTCTAGGTTTGGGATGCCGGCAGCTCTTCACCTTCGCCAAAACGGCGTCCGGTGGCGTGGATGAAGACGTCTTCGAGTGAAGGACGCGCAACGGTGACCGAGTCGACGGAGTCGGGCAGCGCGCGCAGAAGTTGGGCGACCGCTTCGGGGCCGCGTTCCTGCTCGAAACGCACTGTGCCGTTGATGACTTGTGCTTCGATTTGGAACTTCTCGCGGAGCTTGCGCTCGAGCGTCGTTGAGTCGGAGGAAGTCAACGTAATGACATCGCCTCCGATGCGGCTCTTGAGCTCGTCGGGCGTGCCGGAGGCGACGAGGGAACCTTGGTCGAGGATCGCCAAGCGGTCGCACTTATCAGCCTCTTCAAGCAGGTGGGTGGTAAGCAACACCGTCACGCCTTGCTCCTCGCGCAGCCGGCGCAGGTAGTTCCAGAAGTCGAGCCGCACGGCCGGATCGACGCCGGTGGAAGGCTCGTCGAGCAGCAGCAATTGCGGACGGTGCAGCAGACACTTGGCCAGTTCGACTCGCCGGCGCAGGCCGCCGGAAAGCGATTCGACGATGTCGGCGCGGCGATCGTAGACGCCCGTGGTGCGCATGGCGCGCTCGATGCGTTCCTTGAGATCCGCGCCGCCGAGACCATAGAGGCGACCCTGGCAGTCGAGGTTCTCTTCGACGCTAAGGCGGCGATCGAGCGACTGGTTCTGGAAGACCACGCCAATGCGGCGGCGCGCTTCGATGGGGCTCTTCGCCACGTCGCTGCCGAAGATGAGCGCGCGGCCTTCTGCAGGCTCGAGCAGCGTGGAAAGGATGCGAAACAGCGTGGTCTTGCCTCCGCCGTTTGGACCAAGCAGGCCGAAGATCTCTCCGCGGCCGACCTCGAAGCTGATGCCGGCGAGCGCGGTGCGGTCGCCGTAACGGAAGACGAGATTTTCGACTTGAACTGCGGGTGAGGCGGTCATGCGGCGGCCCCTTCGGCGAGCGCGGCGGCGTAGGCGATCAGGTCGCCACGTCCCTTGGCGAGCTCAGCCAGACGCGCGGGCTTTTCGGCCAGCAGGCAAAGCTCGTAAAGAGTGGGACAAGAGAGGCGTTGCGGGTCGAGGTCGGCCAGGCGCTCGCGCGCAACTTCGACGGCCTCGTCATAGCGGCCCAGCCGGACGAGCAGACGCACGAGCGCTTGCGCGGGCGGGTCGCCGTAAGGGTCCTGCTCAGGCTCGATCTTGGCGCGGAAGTGCTCGACGGCGGCGTCCGAGTCTTCGCCCAGCATGGCGCGCAGCCAGACGCCGCAATCCTCGTAGACATTCTCGAACGGCGGCTCGCCCCGGAACTGGTACATCTCGCCGAGGCGCTTGCCGTACTCGGTCAAGTCGAGCGCCATGCGCAAGGTCTGCTCGTTCTCGAGGTTCACGCTCATCTGCACGATGGAGGAGACGTGAGACGTATCGAGATAGTAGGCGTTGCCTTCGAAGAGCCAGTCGCGGCCTTCGATCAGCTCGGCGATGCTGTCGGTCTGGGGTTCGGAGCCCTCGACGCTCTCGACGGCGCGTTTGAGGTTGGCGAGCAGGTCGGCGTAAAGAGTGCGGGTGAGCAGCAATGCGCTCTCTTCCCGGCCCTCGGGCGACGGGAAGTGATTGAAGTTGGTGATGGCGCGGCACGTGCCGTAGTGCTCGAGGATGAGCTCGAAGCCACGTTTCGGGTCAACGCCTTCGTGGAAGGCGATCTCGACGAGGCCGTCCACTTCCTCTGGAGAGGGCTTGGCCTGCGCGATTGCTTGTCGGACCGGCGCGGGGTCGCCCACGGCGCGAAAGTAGGGCCAGGCGCGGTAGATCTGGCCGTCGCGCAGGAACAATTCGCCGGTCTCGCGCGCGGCGGCGATCTGCGCCTGCTCGTACTTTGCGCGCTGCTCGGGGTCGAGGTCCTCGGGAGGCCCATTGAGAATGGCGGGCAAGCCGGCGGCGACACGGGCTGCCATCAGCCGCGTCTCGAAGAGGGCCGGATAGTTCTTCTCGGCGAGCCACCGCTCCGCCAATCGTGCGAATCCTCGTTCCGCGCCGCCCTCTCGAAACGCCTGTGCGAGGGCGCCAAACGCCGCGTCATCCATATCTCTCTGATGGTAGCGGACCGGAGACCGTGAAACGGCTGCGGACGGCGTTCGGGGGTTTTCGCGGATAAGCCCTTAAGGTGAACGATGTAGGCGCCGATTGTTTTCTCGCCTAATCCCTGTTTACGCCGCAAGTGCGGCCTGGAAGACGGCGAGATGCTGCTTATAATGGCAAGCGAATCGGGTACAAAACCATGACCGCTATTCTTTGGGTCGTCCTCCCTGTCTTTGTTTCCGTCGGCTCAGCGCTGATTGCGGTGTACATCATGCAGTACCGCATGGAGGCGACGTTGGCGCGTGAGCGCCAGAGCCTTTCGGAGGCTCGCGCGTCTCTGGACGCGCAGAAGGATACCTTGGACGAGTTGCATCGGCTGCGCGCCGAGGAGACCAAGCGCAAGTCGCTCGACGAGTTCTTGGCCGACATTCGGACTGAGACGCGCCGCTTTACTCGCGAGCAAAAGATGTTGTTCGCCACGCGGAAGTGCTTGGTGGTGCAAGAGCGGATCTACTTCCGCAACATCCCTCTGTGCAACTGGGTGGAGCACGAAGTTCCGGTGGAAGAAGGCGCGGATCTGGAGAACTTGGCCAAGACGCTGTCGGTCTTCGCGCCGGACATGCTGGGCTTGCCCCCGACGGCTGAGCAGCAACGGAACGGACGTCCGGTTTCTAACGGCGGTCCGAAGCTAATGCGCGCCTAGCTCGTAACGCAAAGGGTTCTTGGTTTATCCAACTCGGAGCCGAACGAAAAGTTCGGTCTTTGGGAGGACTTAAAAAACCATGAACCCTGTGACACTCTCTGCTACCACCATCAACGGCGACAAGGTCGTCAACCCCAAAGGCGAAGACCTGGGCAAGATTGAGGATTTGATGGTCGACCTCGGCTCCGGCCGAGTTTCTTACGCCGTGCTTTCTTTCGGCGGATTTTTGGGGATCGGCGACAAGCTGTTTGCGCTTCCCTGGCCCTCGCTCCAGCTCGACTCAGACAACCAACGATTCATTCTCGACATCTCGAAAGAGCGCCTGGAAAAGGCGCCGGGTTTCGACAAGGACCATTGGCCGAACATGGCCGATCGGACTTGGGGCGCGGAAGTACACGAGTATTACGGCCACAAACCCTACTGGGCAACGTAGAGGCCGTTCCGAAGTCGGGAGGGGATTGCCCGGGCTCGGGGAGGGGTCCGGGCTTTCTCGTGCGCAGTTAGCCGTCGAGGCTGAGGCGCTGGATCTGATCCGGACGCTCGAAAAACTCCGGTCCTCCAAGCTCTCTTAGGCTTCGCTCATTCCACAGCAGCCACAAGACCCCAGCGAGCGCCGCCCAGGCGGAGGCTTGCCACAATCGCCATGGGCTTTCGAGCGCCCAAAGCTCGAGTGAAGCGAGAGACGCAGCAAAGGCCAACATCGCAATGGCGCAGATCGTCCACACGATGATCGCGTGGGCGCGAGGCGCGACGAAGTTGCAGGTGAACGGGATCTTCCGGACGCCCGCCTGAGCTGCTTCGAGCACGAACCACGCCACGATGAGCATGGCGACGGCGTGAGGAGCGGCAACGGCCGTTCCCCAAAGCTGCTGCATGGCGAGCGTCGTCAGGACGGCGAGAGGAACGAACGCGATGGCCCAGGCGGCCTTCCGGGCGCCGGCCAGGTAACGCTGTAGACGGGATGGGACAGTATGAAACCGGAAGGCCCAGTTCGCGGGCAGCTCGGCCGGAAGCTCAAAGGCGGTGCGCAGACCGACGGCGCACAGGAACAGCAGTGCGAAAGGCCCTTCGAGAGGCGCACGAGCAGGCGCTTGCGGATCCGCATCCCAAGCGCGGATGAAGACGAAGGCGACCCCGATGCCGACGAACGTGCCGAGCTTGAGTCGGTGCAAAGGGCTTCGCAGCAATGTTCGCAACGTGAAAAAGAAGACAGCGCGTTGGGAGGAATCGGCAAGGCCGAGGCGGTCCCAGCGCGGAATGGGGCGCGATTGCGGGAGCCGTGGACGGGTCGGAGTCTCAAGCGCGAGCGCGCCGAAGCGGCGATAGCTCAGCGCATAGCCGGCCGCAGTCAAGGCCGCGGTTGCGGCAAGGGCAATCAGGGCAATCCGCGCCATAGGCGCGAATGTAGACGAGCCGCGAGTCAGCCATTCGCCCAGGGCGGCAAACCACATAGGCGGCAACCAGCGTGCGATTGGGACGCTGACGGCCTCGAGCGTGGTGGACGTGCCGTCGAACGCCACGCCTCGGAGAACAAACAACAAGATAAGCGCGCCGCACAGGGCCGCGGCAACCATGAGTTGCGCCCATTGTGAGACATGGCGAAAAAGCGTCGGAGGCAGCGCGAGCAAGAGCACGGCTTGTGCGCCCGCGACGGCAAGGAAAGCAAATAGGGCCGACGAGGCGACCGCAACGAAGTTGGCGAGGGCGAACCAGGCCCCCTCGAAGAAGCTCGCGCGCCAGGGCACAACGCCCAGCGGATAGAAGAAAAGCGCCGCGACATTGAGGATGGCAAAGAACAACCAAAGGTAGCGACCCAGCGCGCGCCCTTGCGCTCGAAACAACTCGCCGGCAGTGACGGGCTGCGGTCCGAGGATGGTCATGTCGCGCCGGTCGGGCAACAGCGACTCCCACTGCAGGGCGGCCAGCAACGCGATCACCGTCATGGAGAACGCGATCCACACGAAGCGATCACCGAGTGCGTGCCACTGACGAACCGACTCCGGAGCGCGGGCCAGCACCACGTAGTACTTGGGGATCCAGTAGAGGGTCAGCAGCCCAGGAAAGGCGAGGATAGCCATCAAGTTGGCGGCCGTGAGCTGCGGGTCGTCGTGCGAGGAGATGAGGTCGTTATAGAAGAAGCGCTCGTAGAAGAGGTTCTCGAGCGCGGAGGCGCGACGGTCGGTCATGCCCGCGCCTCGATCGTGGCGACGATCGCGGATGCGATGCTCGCGGTGTCTTCGCTGACGGCGAGCTGCTTGAACACGTCCTCGAGTGAGGGCTTCTGCATCAAGGACCGCAGGTTGGCAACGGAGTCGTGCGCCACGGCAACGCCTTTGCGCAAGATGACGACGCGCGTGCAGATCTTCTCGACGGTTTCGAGCGCGTGCGAGCTGTAGAGCACGGTCTTGCCGGCGAGGGTCAGAGCCTTGACGAGATCGCGAAAGACCAGGGCGGAGGTGACGTCCAGGCCGGAGAGCGGTTCGTCGAAGATGAGCAGTGGCGGATCGTCCAGCAGGGCTGCGGCGATCAGAATCTTCTGGCGCATGCCTTTGGAGTAGGCGGAGATGCGGGCGTATCCATCAGCTCCGAGGCCGAACAGGTCGAGCAAGCGGCGGATCTTGCGGTCAAGCTCCGCCGCGGGAATCTCGCGCAGACAGCCGATCAGCTCGAGGTATTCGCGGCCGCTGAGGTAGGTGTAGAGGTTGGGCGTCTCCGGCACGTAGCCGATGCGGCGTTTGTAGGCGGACAGGTCGTTTCGGATCGGTTTGTCTTCGAAAAGGATCTGCCCGGAGGTGGGGTCGAGCAGACCGGTCAGCATGTTGACCGTGGTCGACTTGCCGGAGCCGTTCGGCCCGAGCAGCCCGAGCGCCTCGCCCGGACGCACCGTAAAGCTCAAGTCCCGCAGGGCGTAGAGCACGCCGTAGCGCTTGGAGAGATTGCGGACTTCAAGCATTGGCGGAACCTCTGTCGGCGAGCAGTTGCGCCCACAGGCCACCGGTCGCGGTCCAGCGGGGCTGGCGAATGCCTTCGGACGTGGGCTCGGGAACATAGAGCGTTCCGTGCCCCCAGGCGCAGATGTATTCGGTGGCAGGCAGGTTGAACAGGATGCTGCCGAAGACGCCTTGAGCGAGCGGCATTGACAGGCGTCGAAGACAAACATGGCAGCGCAGCCGCTGATCGACGAGCGAGTGCCAAGCGAGGCTGACCGCGATGAGTGCGTAAGCGAACGCGGCGACAAAAGCCAGTACGCCGCCAAGCATGCTGGCGGGCGAAAGCCACGACGTCTCTTGCACGGCGGCCCAAAGAACGCCTGCGATGGCCATGGGAGGAATCGCCTTGACGAACAAGACGGCGAAGTTCCGCGTAAGGATCCAGAGGGAAACGTTCGACAGGCCGACGGCCCGGACGAGCGAGATCGCTTGAAGCAGGCCAAGCGCCGCGAGCAAGATGAGCGCGCCAGCAGCTACGCCGAGGGCGCCGCGCAACGGAACACGCGAGGCCTTGGCGAGCGGAATCCAGCGCGGGTCATGCGCAGGAAAGCGCGACCACGCTTCCGGCCGCAGAACGCCGTCGTGCAAACGAACGAGCGCAGTCGCCTGAGGCCGCGCGCCGGCTACGTCCGGCCGGTGGAGCCAGAAACGATCCTGGCGATTGAGGAACCAGAAGGCGGGCGAGGCTACGCCGACTATGGTTGCTGGCCGTCCGCCGACGTGCACCGTGCGCCCGACGATACCGGGATCGCCGGCGAAGGCGTTCCGCCACAGGGCATCGCTAAGAACCAGTTCGTGGCGCGAATCGCCCGAGAAGCTCGAGCCAAGCGCAAGGCTCACGCCTTGTAAGCGGAAGAAGTTCGACGAGACCAGCTCGCCCGCAACGCGGACGCCTTCGCCGCCGGGCCATCCGATCGAGGCGAAAGCTCGGCGGAACGACGCAACGTCATCGGGAGCCTCGCGGGCGATATCCGACGCTTGCGTAAAGCGCCGCTGCGATACATGGAACTGCTCGGCGTGCTGCGTGGGCAATGGCCGAAAGTGGTGCGGCAGCAGCAGGAGCGCCAGCAGCACGGGAACTCCGACCGCAACAGCGGCAAGCGCCGCGCGACCTGGCCTGAGGCGCGGGGCAGTGTCGGGCGTATCGTCCCAAACCGCCATGCATGCCTCGGCGGCGGCGCGGCGGTCGCCAAGGCCCGCCGACGCTTCGATGCGGGCCTCCGACAGCGGGAGCCCACGGTCGAGCGCGGCGTCGAGGGCCTCCTGATAGTGAAAGGCGAGCTCATCTTCAATCCGGCGGCGCAGCTCGCGACGTTCGCTCCAGCGGCGGAAGGCTTCGCGCAGCATCGCGCTACTCTCCTTGCCCGAGGATGCGGGCCATCACGTCGGTCAGGGCTTCCCAGTTGGCGCGCTCGGCTGCGAGTTGCTCACGGCCGGCGGCGGTGAGCGAATAGACCCGCGCGCGCCGGCCTTTGTCCGTGGTGTCCCAGCGCGAGCCGATCCACCCCTTCTTCTCCATGCGGTAGAGCGCGGGGTAGAGCGACCCCTCCTCGATGAGCAACCGCTGCTGGGAGACTTCGCGGATGTGTTGCGCAATGGCGTAGCCGTGGAGCGGCTGCTCGGCAAGCGCGCGGAGGACGATGAGGTCCAGAGTTCCTTGGAGTAGATTGAGCTTCGTCACTTCGACCCTCTATGTATTTAGAATGTCTAGGTAATCATCGCGGGCGTCTCCTGGCGGTGTCAAGCGGAAAAAGCGAGCGAGGCTTCTGCGGTATCCTGCGATTTGCGTTATCAACACACTCTCACCCTCCTGGCCTTCGCGGCGCTCGTGGGTTGTTCCGGGACGACGAACGAGAACTTCCTGGCCCAGAACGCCAAACGTGAAGGCGTGCAGACGCTCGACTCCGGACTGCAGTACGAAATGCTGCGTGACGGCTCCGGGCCGAAGCCTTCGGTGATGGACACCGTTACGGTGAACTACAAGGGCACGCTGGTCGACGGCACGGTGTTCGACTCGTCCTATGACCGTGGGCAGCCGGCGACGTTCCCTCTGATGGCCGTGGTGCCGGGTTGGAAGCAGGGCATCCTTGGCTGATGTCGGTCGGCTCGAAGCAAGCCTACATTCCGCCGGACCCGGGCTACGGTTCGCAGGACAAGGGTGTGATCCCGCCGAACTCGGTGCTGATCTTCGAAGTCGAGTTGCTCGGGATCGAGGGGAAGTAGAGCTCGATCAGCGGCGTTCGGAGAGCATGTAGGTCAGCAGGCCAAAGGCGATGCTGCGGCCGGTCGGTCACGTCGACCGTGCCCACCACCAGGGTCTTGCCCGTCTTGACAAAGCGTGAGCGCGGTGGAGCGTTCCGGCTGACGGCGGGGCGCAGATAGTTGAGCTTCATCTCGACGGTGGAGGTGAGCCGGTCGGGCCACTTGCGCGTGATCGCGCGTACCGAGCGCAGCGTCGACAAGTGGCCGTCGCGCCACCGTGGAGCACGTGGTAGCCGTTGTGCAGCTCCTCGCGGATGGGCATCTCAATGGTCACCCCGTCCTCGTGCTCTTCCACCAGGCGGATTCCCAACAGATCGTTGAACGGCATCTTCATCTAGCTCGCGTCTCCTTCGGCATCTCCCAGGCAGGTCAGCTCCGGGCGTAGGCGATCCCAGGCGATGCGGTCCACGCGGACGCGCACTTTGTCGCCCAGGCCATACTCTTCTTCGAACGCGAAACCGACGAGGCGCGCAGCTTCGCCGGTTTCAGAACTTCTCCCGGTCGAACGAATCGATGGGCACGAAGCCCTCGATGAACATCTCTGCGAGCTCGACCCACATGCCGTACTCGGTGATCGACGTGACCATGCCGGGTCGCAGCCTTCCCCGCCGAGCCGCTCGCTCATGAACTTGGCCTTCTTCCAGTCGAGCAAAGCGCGTTCGGCTTCGGCGGCGCGGCGCTCGGTCATGGACGTGTGATCGGCCAACTGCGCGAGGGTCGCTTGCGAGAGAGGAGCTCTCGGCGCCGTCGAGCAACGCCTTCAACACACGATGGACGATCAAATCCGGGATAGCGCCGGATGGGCGAGGTGAAGCGGCAGTACTGGTCGGTGGCGAGGGCGAAGTGGGTGAGCGGGTCTTCGCTGTAGCGCGCCTGCTTGAAGGAGCGCAACATGCGATAGCTGAGCACACGCTCTTCCGGTTTGCCCTGTAAACGGGCGACGAGCTTCTGGTAGTCGCGCGAGCTGACCTCGACATGGCGCGGCGCGCGGGTTTCGCGCGCTTGCTTCGTTCCATCGCGCCGGCGGCGGCTGCGGCTAAAGGTTCATACCACCTCGACGCCCAGGGAATAGCCGAACGAGCGAGCGATCTGCTCGAACTCCACGATGCTCTTCGGGCTGGGCGGCTCGTGTACACGGTGTAAGAATCCAAACCCTTCGCCATCAGGCGACCAGCGACGGCTTCGTTCGCCGGCGAGCATGAATTCCTTCGATGAGGCGGTGGGCGATGTTGCGCTTCGACTCTTGACCCCGATCATGGTCGGCATCGTCAAAGACGATCTCAGCCTCGCAGCTCGAGGTCGATGGAGCTGCGCTGCTCGCGCTTTCTTGCGCATCAGCACTTCGGCAAGCTCGCGCATCAAGCGGAAGCGAGGGGCGAGCGACTGGTAGCGCTCGGTCGCCTTCAGCGTCGCCTTCGAGGACGCGGAAGACGCGAGCAGGGTCGGCGCCGTGGATGACGCCGCCGCGGCAGAACTCCGAGCTACGAATCTCGCCTTCCCTGGCGTCGAGCTTCATCAAGGCGGAAAGGCGAGGCGATCCACGCCCGGATTGAGCGAGCAGATGCCGGTGGACAGGCGCGCCGGCAGCATGGGTACTGGCGCGGTCGAGGAATAGCGCCAGCCGCGCAAGCGTGCATCTCGGTCGATGGCCGACGCACGTGGTGGCGACGTCGGCGATATGCGTAGCCTCCGATGAACCGCCGTCGTCGAGCCTCGACATAGACCGCGTCGTCGAAGTCGGGCGAGCGGTCTCGCCATCGATCGTGACGACCGGCAATTCGCGAAAATCACAGTGAAAAGTGATCTCGTCGAGATCTGGTCAGGGAATGGCGTCGGCCTCTTCGAGAGCCTCTGGAGAGAAGCGGTAGGGCAGGCGGATACTTGCGGATGGTGACTTGACGTCGACGCCAAAGTCATTCGAGTCCTTCGAGCGACCTCGACCGCCGCGTCCGCGGTAGCGGTGGCGCGAGGGGTACCGGTGAGTGCACTGTCAGCTCATCATGCCGTCCATCTCGTCCGGGAGGACGCGCGGGGATCGACCTTGCCGAGCCGCTCGTAGAAGTTTCTGGGCGGGCTGGCCGTGCTCGATCTCGACCTGACTGCACGCGCGCTCGTCGAAAGGATCATCGCAGGAGCCATGCGGCGTGAATCAGCGCCCGACGAGCAGCGCCTGCTCGCGTTTCGACGATGCGGGGCGAATGTGCTTCCTCGGCGCGCCTCGCTGTCCTCGATGCGGTATCTTGGCGAGCACGCGGTCGTCGTGCATCGCATCGGTGTAGTCGGGCTCCAATGTAGAGGTCGCCCTCGACGCCGGGAATCGGCCGGTCGAGCTAATATTGCTGTAAAGCCGAAGCCGGCTGTGGTGTTGCGAGAAGGTCCGGCGACGAGCCCGGTTTCCTTTTGTCCGGAATGCGGTAGAACGTCCGCGGCGGCTCTTCGCCGCAGGCGGCTCCTCGGCGACGAGCTTGTCAAATCCGCAGTTTTTCGCGGCGCGCGCCCTTTACGCCGAGCATGCGCGCGATGTTCTTGAAGCTGGTCCTGCCTTTGGGCTGGGCGCCATTGCAGCGAGGACTCGCGGGGATCCACTGGACCATTGTCGCGAAGAATGGCCGAGGGGTTTCGAGCGGAGTCTGGCGGCGACTAGCGGGTGGTCACCCAGATGTGGCTCGACCAAGCGATGTTGTTGTCCTCTTGCACGACCCGCACGTAGTAGAGGTCTTCTCGCTTACCTTTCTTGTTGTCGACGAACTCGGGGTGACTTCCTTGTCGAGCTTCTGGCGGTTGTAGAGGAACTCCTGGTTCTTGATGATGTCGATCTGGCGGATGGCGGTGGTGCCGATGACCTTGACTTGCAGCTTGAAGCCGCCGGACGGAATCTCGACGATGTCGCTTCTTGGATGTATTCTTTGCCGGAATCGGTGCGCAGGCGGTAGTCGAGGATGATGTTATCCGTCGCGGCATACAATTCATGCTGCTTTTTCATGGCGTCGATCATCGACCTGCGTGTAAAGTCTTCAGCCAGCGCAGGCGTAAGACATGTGGGTGGATAGTGGTCGCTGGCCGCCTGCACGCCCAGCTTGTAGCCCTTCGCCCAGGCGTTCCACACGTAACCTTAGCGGGCGGAAGCCTCCCGGGGCCGAGGCAGGATCTTCGCTCCAGGCCGCCCACGGCGCGCCTTCATACTCCGCGGAAACGCGGTCGCCCTGGAAAATCTCGACCAGCGGTTCGACGTCGGGATCGTTGTCGCGCCAGTCCGTGCCCATGTTCGACGCAGAGGTGTGCGAGATGGCGATGCCGTCGCGCTCTTTCAAATAGGAGCAGAGAGCCGCGCTCTTCTCGTGCTGGACGCTCCTCCGTGGTGATCGGCAAAGTGGGGTTGCCGCGCTCGGCGAATAGGATGTTTCGGTGTCCGTCCGGGTAGTTGATGGAACGTTCGTAGCCGTAGAAGGGTTGGAATCGACCCGGGTGACGCTGAAGACGTCGACGGCCTGTTGCAGCATCCAGTTGATGTAAGGCTGATCCGGGCCTTGCCTCGAGTTGTGCTCGCTGATGAGCAGGTAGTCGAGGCGCACGGCGTCGAGCGCATAGCGATAGTCTGGTAGAGAGACTTCGTCGTTGTTGCCGTCCATCGAAATCTCTCGGTGCGATGTGTGTCGCCCCGGTAGATCTTGTAAGACTTGCCGCCGGAATCGATCTGATAGAGTGGATGGCGGCGAGGTCTTCCTTCCTCGGTAACGGCGCGATCGAAGAAGTTGAGCTCGGGGATGACGCGCCGGACGAGCACGGGCGCGGCGGTGCGGCGATCGAGCTTGGGCAGCTTGGCTGCGTTGACGTCGGTGTGCTCGTAAAGAAACTCCTCGAAGTTGCGATGGTCGGTCTCGCCAAGCGGCCCACAAGTTGCCGCGGCTTCGTCGGAAGCGATGTCCCAGCGCACGTCTTGGCGGCTCTGGCTGAACGGGAAGTGCAGCTGCTCGTCCAGCGTCCGCCATCGAGAGTCGTCCGAAGATTTCCCAGCAGGCGCGGTGGTTGGGTGTGTCGCCGGGGGTGTGTCGCGGCGGCGTTGCAGCCGTTGGCGCGCGAAGACCTGGAACGCGCCCTCGCTGTCGAGAGAGCAGAAAATCGTCGAAGCGCTCGGAGTATTCCTTGGGCAACTGCTCGTTGATGTCGCCAGCGGGTTGCTTCCAGCCCGAGTCGTGGACGGCGAGGCCGATGTTGCGGCTCTCGTAGAGGCGCGTTCCTTCCAGGCTGAGTAGCCAACCGGTGTCTTTTGCCCCAATTCATGCCGCTCTCGTTCCATACAGCCCAAAGGCGGTCCTGTTTGTCGTAGAGGAGCGAGACGTTGGCTTCATACAGCTTGGTGTCGGCCACCGGCTGGCCTCCTTCCATTCGCCGCGCTCGTAGCTGCGCATGCGGATGTTGTAATCGCCGGTATCGTAGGTGTCCCAACCGACCGTGACGCGGCCCTTCGAATCGGCGGCGAGGGTCGGCTCCCAATCGTTAGCGGTCGAGTCGGAAGCGAGGAACGGCTCGCTCCAGGAGTCGCCGTCGAAGCGCCGCACGAAGATGTCGGACTGGCCATTGCGGTAACCCTGCCAAGCGAGCCAGAGATTGCCAGCCGAATCCGTAACCGTTGCGGGGAAGACATCCGGCCCGGGCGCATCCGTCAGACGTTCCACCGGCCCCCAGTCGCGGCCGTTGAAAGGACGAGCGTATAGGTCGAAATTGCCGTCGACCTGGTTGGACCAGATAGCCCAAGGACGGCCTTTGATGTCGCGGCCGAGCTTGACGAGGAAGACGTCGCCGGGCTGCTCGGTCACCCGTTGACCGGACCCCAGCTCGAGCCGTCGAATCGGCGCGCCATGACGAAGTTCGCGCCATCCTTGAACGCCACCCAGGCGGTCCAAACTTCCCCTGCCCGCGCCGGAGAGCATCGCCGCGTAATCGTCCTCATACCGCGCCGGTCAGTGCGCCCACTGTAGGCACGCGATCGAGGGCCAGGACGCGGCCGTTGAGAAAGGCCTTCTCCTCGAGCGCGATTTCGCCGGACATTAACGCAAAACGACCCTGCTCAGTGCGTACATTCACACGTGTGCCCGGCTGCGCCTTGACGTCGACAACCACGCCGCGCGGCCAAAAATACTGCGCGTGCCCGTGTTCGGCGGGCTCTCTCGACCGGCCGCCACGTGTAATTGAGCATTTTGTGGGTGCCTTCGCGCCGCCACTCGTTGCGGCCGATCATCATCTCGTCCTCGGGCCTGGGATGCCAATTGCGCACCTCGGACGAGCTCGCCGGCCGAGACGGTCACCGCCGCGCCATCCCATTTCTGCTCGGCCGTAGCGCCAACACCGAAACGATCCTGAAACGACTCGACGCCGGCCTGCCCGGCCGTGACCTGCGCCGAAAGCGACGCCGAAGCGATAAACAGACTGAAAAGAAAGCGGCGTGTAACGACATGGGGCGCTCCTTGCCGGTCCGATTGTAGCGCGGGCGGCGATGGGCCGCGTTAGCCCATCGAGGCGAGGGGAAATGTAATAAAAATCACATACAAGAAGCTTGCTTTTGGTTTTACCGGTACTAAGGGGACCCTTCGCTCGTCTTAGACAGCAGGCGTTGTGTGAGGAAGAGGCATGAATCAGCCGATGAGAACAACCGGAACTCGATTGTTTCAAGCAAGTTGCAACGAGATCGCGGCCTGTCACATCTAACTAGTACGGAGGGCGGCAGACGACTATGTCCCTGCAAATAAACGAGGCCGAAGAGATCACACACCACCACGACGCCGCCGAGTCCGATCGGGAATTGGAGAGCGCTGAATCGCAATGGAGCGGACGAGCTTCCAAGAACGACGATGACGACGGCGACAACGACGACGGCATGTATGTCGAGTCGGCGGAATACGAAGAAGCTTCCCCGCCAGAGGACAGCGTCCGGCTCTATCTGAGCGAAATGGGCGCGGTGCCCCTGTTGACCAAACAGGGTGAGGTTCGGCTGGCGCAGCGCATGGAGCGCGGCGAGCGCAAGCTCCGCAAGGCGCTGGCTCGGAACCCCTGGTTTTGGGATCGCTTGGATGAGATTTACGCGGCGCTGAAGAACGACCCGGAGCACGTGCGTCCGCTGATCGAGGCCGGCGCCGAAGCGCGCGAAGCCACACGCTTGAGCAAAGAGCTGCGACAGCGCTTAAGCGAGATTCAGGAAAAGATTGGAGCGCTTGAAAAGGCAACAGCGAAAGCGCTGCCCAAGAATGCCAGCAAAAAGCGCGAACGCGCGCGCCGCTGGCAGCTGGGCCGCATGCGCATCGAGATCGAGCGGGCCATCCTGGACTTGCCGCTACGGCAGGACTTGTGGAAGGAGCATGCGCTCGAGCTACTGGACGCCCGCCAAGCGCTGGTGGCGCGGGAGGAGTTGCGCATCAAGAACGCGCGGCGCAAGCACCCGGAGCACATTCCTGGGCGGCCGATTGGACGGCGAGAGCTGGACCACCTGCTGGAACGGGCGCGGCGCGGCAAGCTTGAAGCAGACCACGCCAAAAGCGAACTGGTGGAAGCCAATCTGCGGCTCGTGGTTTCGGTTGCGAAAAAATACGTCAAGCGCGGCCTTCATCTGCTGGACTTGATCCAAGAAGGCAACATTGGGCTTGCGCGCGCCGCGGACAAGTTCGACTATCACCGCGGGTTCAAGTTCTCGACCTACGCCACGTGGTGGATTCGTCAGGCGATTACGCGCGCGCTAGCGGACCAGTCGCGCACGGTACGCATCCCCGTCCACATGAACGAGCAGCTCAACAAGTTTCTGCGCGCCATGCGGAGCTTGGAGAAAGAGCTGGGACGGCCGCCGACGAACGAAGAGATCGCCGACCGCATGGAATCCGGCGTAGGCAAGGTGGAGACTTTGCGCTCGATCTCCCGTGCGCCCATCTCGCTCGAAACCCGAGTGGGACGGGACCAGGAGTCGGCGCTCGAAGACTTGCTCGAAGATCCGGGTGCGACTTCGCCGATGGAAACCTTGATGGATTCCGACGTGAAGACGAAGACGGCGGACTTACTGGGTTCGCTCTCGCCCAACGAGGAGCGCGTGTTGCGCATGCGCTTCGGGATTGGCTACGAGCGTGAACACACGTTGCAAGAGATCGGCAAAGCGTTCGAGCTCACACGCGAACGGATTCGTCAGATCGAAGCGAAGGCTCTGCAGTCCCTGCGCGAGCCACGCCGCGCGGCGCTGCTGCGTCAGTTGCTGGCCTCGAGAAGCTAATTTTCTCTCCTCCTATTTGCAGCGGAAGCCGCGGCCGGGAAAAGGCCGCGGCTTTTCCGTTAGCATACCGGCGTGACCGCCGACGATTTTCGCCGGATCGCGTTAAGCCTGGAGGGCGCTGAGGAAGGCTCGCACATGGGCGCGTCGGACTTCCGAGTCGGAGGGCGGATTTTCGCGACCCTCGCTTCACAGGAGCAGGGCTACGGCAACTTGATGCTGACGCCCAACGCCCAATCGGACTTCCTCGCCGATCGCCCGGATGTCTTTTTGCCCGTGAAGGGCGGCTGGGGGCGCATGGGGGCAACCCACATCCGGCTGGCTGAGACAGACGAGGACACGCTGAGAGGCGCGCTGCAAACAGCTTGGCGGCTGCGGATCGAAAAGAACCGACGGACGAAGAGGTCTCGCGCCAAGCGCTAGTCGGAGATACGGCCTAGGCTTGCGCTACCGCTGGCCGAGCCACGCCCAGCCCGCACTCGGCGTGGACAGCTCGCACGGCGTCGTTCAGGCGGTCTTCCTTCACGACAATGGCGATCGTCAACTCACTCGACCCCTGCGCGAGGGCGATGATGTTGATCTTTTGCTCGGAGATTGCGGTGAAAAGGCGACCAGCCAAACCCGGCGTTCCGCGCATGCCCTCGCCGACGATGGCAAGCATTCCGACGCTGTGGTCGATCTCGATGGGGTGCACGTAGCCATGCGCCAACTCGAGGGCCAACTCTTCCCGCAGGCTTTCCATCACGTCTTCGACTTCGTCGGTGCGCACGAGCATGCAGAAGTTCTGACGGAAGCTCGAGCGCGAGAGCAGCAGCACCTCGCACTTGGCGCGAGCGGCGGCAGCGAGGGCGCGCGACATCAACTGTGCTCCGGATTGCGTCAGGCTGACGGCCTCGAAGGAGATCAGCGTCACTTTGGGCATCGACGTGATCGCGCGCGCGCCGCAGGCGTCGGTGACTTGCGAGCTGATGCGCGTGCCGCCGGTCTCCGGATGGAAGGTGTTCTTGATCCAGACCGGGATGTCTTTTTCAATGAGCGGAGTGAGCGTGCGCGGGTGAAGCACTTTGGCGCCAGCATAGGCGAGCTCGGCGGCTTCGTTGTAAGTGACGTCGGTCAGGTGGCGCGCGTCGGAAATGATGCGCGGATCGCCGGTGAGAATACCGTCGACATCGGTCCAGATCCACAGCTCTTGCGCATCGAGCGCGGCGGCGAGAATCGCGGCTGAGAAGTCCGACCCGCCGCGGCCGAGTGTGGTCGGAACGCCATTGACTGTAGCGCCGTTGAAACCGGTGACCACGGGGATGACATTCGCTGCCAGCATGGGCAACAGCTTGGCTTTGGCTTTCTCGGCGGTCTCGAGCATCAGTGGAGACGCATTGCCGAACTCGGCGTCGGTGACGATCACGTCCCAAGCGTTCACGTCTTCGGCGGGCTGACCAATCGTCTGCAAAGTCTCCGCGAGGAGTAGGGTCGCGAGTCGTTCACCGGTGGCGACGGCTTCATCCTCGGAGCGCGGGGGCCGTTCACCGAGCAAGAGCATGCCGCGGGCGATACGTGCATAGCTGTTGACGAGCTCGCGGATGCGGCCGGCGACCCGTTCGTGCCGCGCGGCAGGTAGCAGTTCGTTCGCGGTCTCGACGTGCTTCTGCTCGAGCTGTTGAAAGCGGCCTTCGATGGTCGTTTCATCGCCGGACTCGCCGTGAGCCATGGTGTCGAGCAGTAGGTCGGTGACCTTGGACATGGCGGAGGAAACGACGACGACGCGCCAATCCTTGGCGGCCTGAGCAGCGAGCTCGGCGGCGCGGCGGATGGCGTCAGGCGAACCAACACTGGTTCCCCCGAACTTCATGACGAGGAGCGGTTTGGGCATGGGTTTTGACAGAGCCGCGCCCGCGAGGGTGCGGTCGGCCGAACGGCCGGAGGGACTTATTCCGATTATAGTCGCGGGGAGCGGGGTTCGGTTTGGTGATAACCTGTCCGCCGGAGGCTCCCCTCATGCTCGCTCGCACCCTACTTCTGATCCTATGCGCCGCCACGGTGGCTTTCGCGCAATCCACCGTTCCACTGCAGCCGCTCGCCCAGCAGGTTCGCCGCCTGGAGGACGCCCTCAACTATCTTGGCCAGCCACTGCCGCCGGAGACCCATGCCGCGCTGAATGAAGCGATGGCGCTTTCGAACGAGACCGCCGCCGTCGCGCGCATCCAGGAGCTACTCGACCCCTTCGTGCTGGCTGAGATCGAGATCAACGCCGAAAGCCGGGTGAAGGTGACCCAGGGCTCAGCGAAACCGGAGCTGGTCGAGGGCGGGACGCGGCTCTTCCTGGTGAAGGTGAACAACTTGGCTCGCGTGACCGCGCCACTGGTGGTCGAGAGCCCCAATAGCGGACCCGTCTATCTGCAATCGCACGGCGAGCACGCGCCGAAGATGGAGCTGACCATGGCCGACGTGAAGGAGCGCTGGGGAAGCTTCGCCATCTTCACCAAGCCGCCGATGCGGGAGCGACTGACCGGCCTGGGCGTCGAATACGTGGTGATGGAGGCCTATTCGCGCGATGTGGGCCAGCGGTCGGCGTTGTTGGCGTTCAACGTTGGGCAAGGTACGCAGGACATCGGGTTTCGCAACGACATCATGGTCGTGTTCACGGCAGCGCCGGCGCGCGACATCACCCTGCGCGTGAAGAACGAGAACGGCGAGCGGGCAATGGCGTCGTTCGTGGTGCGCGACCGCCAGGGGCGGCTCTACCCGAACCCGGCCAAGCGACTCGAGCCGGACTTTCCGTTCCAGCCGCAGGTCTACCGCTATGACGGCGAGAGGCTGCGCCTGCCTGATGGCTATTACACGATTCAATACTCCGGAGGGCCGGAATATTACACGCGTACCAAAGAGCTGCCCGTGAGCGCGGATGGCCCGCGGGAGCTCGAATTCCAACTGCAGCGCTGGATCGATCCGTCGAAGTACGGCTGGTGGTCGGGTGACCATCACGTTCACGCCTCCGGCTGCGCGCACTACAAGAACCCGACCGAAGGCGTGGAGCCGGAGGCGATGATGCGCCAGGCGCTGGGCGAAAACTTGAACATCAGCTCGGTGTTGACCTGGGGGCCGAGTTGGTATCACCAGAAACAATACTTCTCCGGAACGGACAACGAGCTCTCGAAGACGAATCGGCTGATGCACTACGACGTCGAGGTCTCGGGCTTCCCGTCCGCACATGCCGGACATTTGATCCTGCTGGGCTTGAGTGAGGACGACTATCCCGGGACGACGAAGATCGAAGAGTGGCCGACGTGGGATTTGCCCGTGCTCAAGTGGGGCAAGTCGCAGGACGCCATCACGGGCTTTTCGCACTCGGGCTGGGGCCTGGAGGTGCGTACCGACGAGCTGCCGAATTACGAGATGCCGGGCTTCGACGGCATCGGCGCCAACGAATACGTCGTCGACGTGACGCACCCGGATACGATCGACTTCATCTCGACGGTGGATACTCCGGCAGTTTGGGAGCTGAATGTCTGGTACCACACGCTGAACGTCGGCTTCCGCACGCGCATCTCCGGCGAGACGGACTTTCCGTGCATCTACCAGGAGAAAGTCGGGCTGGGGCGCAGCTACGTGCAACTCGACGATCTGAGCTATCGCGGCTGGATCGAGGGCGTGCGGCGCGGGGCGGCGTATGTGAGCGACGGCAAGTCGCACTTGATCGACTTCAAGGTCAATGGCGAAGGCATCGGCGAGCGCGATTCGACCTTGAAGCTGCAAGGCCCGGGCAAGGCCAAGATCACAATGAAAGTGGCGGCCATGCTGCCGGAACGCGCCAACCCCAAATTCGCCACGCTGCGCTACGACCAAAAGCCCTACTGGGACGTGGAGCGCGCGCGGGTGGAAGGCGAGCGCGAGATTCCGGTGGAGATCGTGGTGAACGGCAAGCCCGTGGCGGTGGAGAACGTGGTGGCGGACGGGCAGGTGCGCGACGTCGAGTTTGAGGTCCCGATCGAGCGTTCGAGCTGGGTGGCGGCGCGGGTGCTCTACTCTTCGCACACGAACCCGATGTTCGTGGAAGTGGCGGACAAGCCGATCCGGGCGTCACGGCGCAGCGCGGAGTGGCTGCTGGACGCGGTGAACCAGTGCTGGACACAGAAGGCGCCGCGCATCCGTGAGTCGGAGGTCGAGGACGCGCGCAAGGCCTACGATCACGCGCGGGAAGTGTACAAGCAGCGCATCGCGGAGAGCGAGGTGTATGAATAGGCCCCGCTTCCGTTTACAATCGCCGGGATGAGATTTTTGGCTTTGGCGTTGGCCGCGTGTTGCCTAGTCGCCGCCCAAGACCCGCGCAACATCTGCAACGGCTGGGAGATCCCGAACGAGGGCTATGCCGACCAGCCCTACATCGTCAAGACGGATGACGGCGCTTGGCTCTGCGTGCTCACGACCGGCCCGGGAGCGGAAGGCCAAGGCGGGCAGCATGTGATCACCACGCGGTCGACCGATCAGGGGCGCACGTGGTCCGAGCCCGTCGCCGTCGAGCCCTCCGACGGCCCGGAAGCCTCCTACGCCGTTCTGCTCAAGACGCCTTACGGGCGCGTCTACGTCTTCTACAACCACAACACGGACAACATCCGCGAGGTGATAGCCGATCGCAACGGCAAACCCGGCAAGATCACCCGCGTCGACAGCCTGGGCCACTTCGTCTTCAAGTATTCCGACGACGGCGGGCGGACGTGGTCGCGCGAGCGCTACGACGTGCCGCAGCGCGACTTCGAGATCGACCGCAACAACCCATACCAAGGCAAGCTGAAATTCTTCTGGACAGTCGGTAAGGCGTTCACGCTGGGCGGGGCCGGCTACGTGCCGCTGCACAAAGTGGGCGGCTTCGGCGACGGCTTCTTCACTTCGAACGAGGGCGTGCTGCTACGCAGCGACAACATCCTGAGCGAGCGTGACCCGGCGAAGATCCGCTGGCAGACCTGGCCGGAGGGAGTGGTTGGCATCCGCACGCCGCCGGGCGGCGGGCCAATCTCGGGCGAGCACAGCTTCTCCGTGCTCAGCGACGGTTCGCTGTTCGTGGTCTTCCGCACGATCGACGGCTACTCGGCATACTCTACAGCCGCGATCAGGGGCGCACGTGGGAGCCGTCGCAGTACATGCGCTACGCCGACGGGCGCTTGATGAAGCACCCAAGGGCGGCAAACTTCGCGTGGCGCTGTGAGAACGGCAAGTACCTCTACTGGTTCCACAACCACGGCGGTCGCTTCATCCGCGAGCATCCGGCGGCGGCGCTCGATCGCCTATGAGGATCGCAACCCGGTGTGGCTCTCGGGCGGCGAAGAGGTCGACGGGCCGACCGGAAAAGTCCTGCGCTGGTCGCAGCCAGAGATTGCGCTCTACGATGACGATCCGATCATCCGCATGAGCTATCCCGATCTGGTGGAGGAAGGCGGCAAGTACTACCTCACCGAGACGCAGAAGGACGTCGCGCGCATCCACGAGATCGACAAGACGCTGCTCGAAGGGTTGTGGAGCCCGCAGGCGCCCGGGGACAAGCCGCTCGCCGAGACGGAGCCGGGTGAGAGCTTGGCTCCGGAGCTGCCGCAGTTTGTCGAGCGCTCGCGCCGGCGCACCGACCATGGGACGGAAGATTTGCGCGCCGGTTTTTCACTCGAGCTTTGGCTGGATCTGGGTTCTTTGGAGCCGGGGCAGACACTGCTCGACAATCGCGGCGAGGACGGGCGTGGATTCGCCGTCGAGACCGCAGAGGACGGGTCGGTCGAGTTGATCCTAAACGATGGTCGCACGGAGAACCGCTGGCGCTCCGATCGCGGCGCACTGACGGTTGGCGAGCGTCATCACGTCGTCGCGACCGTCGATGGCGGACCAAAGATCATCACCTTCGTGGTCGACGGGGAGTTGCAGGACGGCGGGCGAGAACGGCAGTTCGGTTGGGGACGCTTCAATCCGAATTTCCGCTCAGCCAATGGCGGGGCGATTTTGACGACTGGCCGCGACGTGGAGCGAGCGCGCATCTACGGCCGAGCGTTACGGACGTCGGAGGCGGTTGCAAACTTCCTTTCCGGCAAATGACGCTTACTCGGCGGCCAGCGGGCCTTCTCCGCGCGAGAGGTGGCCGAGGAACAGCTCGCGGCTATTGGTGGCATACGCGGCGGCGTTGAGGAACGACGCCCAGTAGAGCAGTCCGCCGAAGATCGCCGCCGCGAGCAGAATCCAAACGAAGCCGGCCTGCGAGTCGAACAGAAATCGCCAGAAAAAAGCCGTGAAGACCGGCGTGAGCGAGAGCGGGAACAGCAGGAACTGCACCGCCCCGCGCAGTCCGTGGCCTTGGCCGGCGCGTGAGACGCGGTCGGGGTTGCTCGCGATGGGGAAACGTACGCTCATGTGGTTGCCCACCGACTGCAAATAGAACAGCGCGGTCGTGGTGACCGCCATGGCTTCGAGCAAGGCCCACGGGCCGACAGGCAGACCGGCGATCCAGCACATCACGGCCACGGCTGCGGTCTCAAAGAAGGCGAACGCCGCCGTCGCGATATTCTTCGCGGCCAACAGCTCCTCAAAGCTCACCGGCATCCAGAAGTAGAAGCGAGCCGCCGCGCGGTCGAACCCAAAGCGGTTGAGGAACAGCACGGGGCCGAGCAAAAGCATGGCGTAGAGGCTGACGAAGCTCACCGCGCCGCCTTTCATCCAGTCGCCGATGTCGCCTTCCATGCGGTAGAGGATGGGCGTCCACGCGATGACGCCGAAGGTAAACCCCATGAAGAAGGGCAGCCGGAAGCGCGGGCTGCGCCAGAGGTATTTGATCTCTTTCTCAACCAATGCGCCGAGAGGATCGGGGAATGGCGCGCTGATGCGGCGAATGAAGCGTCCGAACCAGGATTCGCGCGTCTTGGAAGCGCGCACTCGCGGCGCTTGCTCTCCCGCGGTCGAGGCCGAGGTGAGCCGGCACGAGCTACGGAACATGAAGTAGCCGAAGACGCCCGCCGCGATCACGTAGACGCACGCGACAGCGACCTCGAACCAGCCCGCCTGCCCTAAGGCGATGGCCGCGCAAACGCTCGACGGAAGCGCCCACGCCGGAAGAACCGCGTTGTTGCGCAACAGCTCGTGCGAGAAGTCGCGGAAGCGCTCAGAGAACACGAGCATCTGCGGCAACACGGTGAGCGTCACCATCAAGACCAGCACCGTCTCGCGCAGCATGCGCTTCTGGAAAATGCGCTCGACCAAGTTGCGCATGCCCGCCGAGAACAGCATGTTGAAGGCGATGAACAGCGTGAGGCCTGCGGCTAGGTGGCCCGTCTGGGCGCCGTCCGCTAAAGCCAAGCCGACGAAGACGCCGCCGAGCACCAGGATCATCTCGAGCCCGGTCCACAGGCGCAGCAGACACTCGACCAAAAAAAGAGTTGGGACCGAGACGGGGTAGAACGCCAGCTTGCGCATCTCGAGCGAAATACCCAGCGAAAGCGTGACTAACGGCGAGCTGCCAGTAGCCGAGGACGAAGAGCAAAGCTCCCGGGAGCGCTTGTCGCACATCCTCGGAGCCGATCAGACTGGGAACCGTGGCGCAGACCACCGCAACGCCGCCCCAAAGCCCATACCAGGCGACGCTCAGCATCACCGATACCCACAGGCCGCGGCGCTCGGCGTGATCGTGGAACGAGTTCGAGATGGTCCGCCACTGTAGGCTCAACAGCGCGGATTTGAGAGAAGTCGAACACGAGAATGCTTCTAGAGCCAGGCTAGCGGCTGCGTCGTCCGCTCGCCGCCCACCACACGCATGAAGATGTCTTCGAGCGTTTCTTCCGCAGTGCGCAGCTCCGCGACCGAACCCTCTGCGACCACGCGGCCGTGGGCGATGATGGCGACGCGATCGCAGAGTCGTTCGACAACCTCGAGCACGTGGGAGGTGAGAAACACGGTTGCGCCCTGTGCGACCTGCTGCGCGAGGATCTCTTTCATCAAACGGGCGCCAACCGGGTCCACGCCCTCGAACGGCTCGTCCAGCAAAAACAGTTGTGGCCGGTGGATCAGCGCCGCGCCTAGCGCCACGCGCTTCTTCATGCCCTTGGAGTAGCTCGCGATCAGGGTGTCTTGGCGCAGGTCCAGTTCGAAGAGCTCCATCAGCTCGCGTGCACGCTGGGCGGCGGTGTCGCGGTCCAGGCCATACATCCGGCCGGCAAACTCGAGAAACTCGTAGCCGGTGAGGCGGTCGAACAGTACGTTCTCGTCCGGCACAACGCCGATCTGGCGCTTGATCGAATGAATCTGCTCGGGAACGGGCAAGTCCAGCACGTGCACTTCGCCGGCAGACGGAGCCATCACGCCGGTTAACACGTGGATGGTTGTCGTCTTCCCCGCCCCATTGGGTCCCAGGAAGCCGAAGAACTCGCCGCGGCGCACCTCCAGGTCCAAACCCTCAACGGCAGCCTTGCCATTGAATTCTTTGCGCAACCCGCGCGCTCGAATGGCGGTGGACATTCCCTTTCTAATCTACCGTGGCTTCGCAGCGGGCGAACCTAGGGAGGCTGCTGGAGTTTGCCTCAGGGAGATCCCTGTACCACGCCGGGGACGGTGGTTTGAAGGCGCGCCTTGACAGGGCGCAAACCCCTTTCTTACGTTGGAGTTTCGCCTTTCCTAGCGCTGGACTGGGAAGGACCCCGTTTCGTGATCGACGTCACATCCACCTTCGCCGGAAAGGAGATCCTGCTCACCGGCGGCAACGGCTTTCTTGGGAAAGTCATCCTGGGCATGCTGCTCGACCGCTATCCGGAGATCGGCCGCGTCCACGTTCTGTTGCGGCCGAGGCGCGATCGCACCGCGCGGGAGCGCTTCCAACAGGAGGTGCTGGAGTCGCCAGCGCTGCGCGAGCTGGTAAAGGCCCGTGGGCGAGCGTTTCTCGAAGAAAAGATCGAAGTCTGGGAAGGCGATGCTGCCACGCCGTCCTGCGGACTGGACCCGGGACAAATCCGCGACTGGGAGGGTAAGCTCGCGCTGATCCTCAACTCCGCGGGTTTGGTCGAGTTCTTCCCGCCGGTCAACGAATCGCTGCACGCGAACGTCGAGTCCGCCGAGCAACTGGCGGCGCTGGCCAAGCGTCTTGACGCCGCGCTGTTGCATATTTCAACTTGCTACGTAGCGGGCCGAGCGGACGGGCTTGTTGAAGAGAGCGAGCCGATCGAGGGATTCTACCCACTGCGCCAGAGCCCGAGCGACGACGCGTTCGACGCGGCGGCGGAGCTCTCGCGGCTGCGCTCTCGTATTTCCGAGATTGCGCTGGACGGCGCAGCGAATGACCGAACCGCGCGCGAGCAATTGATCGAGCTGGGCCGCGGACGCGCGGAGCGCTGGGGCTGGGTCAACACATACACCTTCACCAAAAGCCTCGCCGAGCAGGTGCTTGTAGCCAACCGCGATTTGCGGCTGACGATCGTACGCCCGGCCATCGTCGAAAGCTCGCTCGAGTTTCCCTTCCCAGGTTGGGTGGAGGGCGGCCGGACGGCGGCGCCGCTGGTCTTGATGGCGCTTGGCGGCATGGCCAACTGGCCGGCGCGTTCGGACTTGGCGCTCGAGATCGTCCCGGTGGACATGATTGCCGCCGGCGTGTTGACCGCCGCCGCCGCACTGCTCACGGGCGAAGCCGCTCAGGTGTACCACTTGGCGACCGCCGACCGAAATCCGTTCGAGATGGAGCCGTTGCTCGAACTGCTTCACCGTGAGGCGCGCCGACGTGGGGCCGGATGGGCGGTAAGCTCGAATTGCTCGACGAAGCCGGCTACCGCGCCCGCATCACGAACTTGCGCGAGAGCGCGCGGAAGTCCGAAGAACGCCTGTCGAAGTGGGCGGAGGCGCTCGATGGCATGCCGGGCTCCGGCTGGGCGCGCAATCGAGCGGCGGACCTGCGGCGTGCGGGCCTGCAATGGGGATTTCGCGAAGACGTGATCGAACAGTATCTACCCTTCGTGCTGCAGAACCGTTATATCTTCGAGGCGCAGAACATTCGCGAGACGCACGCCAAGCTCTCGCCTGCCGACCGTGAGAAGTTGCCCTGGCGCCGCAGTCGATTGACTGGCCGCGCTATTGGCGCGAGAACCAGATCGAAGGCGTGCTCAAGTGGGTTCAGCCGGAGACGGTGCGCGAGTGGTCCTTCCAGATCTAGGCGGGCGTGCGTACTCGAGCACCAGCGCCGTCGCGACGGGTGACTTCTTCACATCCGAGGGCGGGTCGACGATTTCGACCTTGATCTTCGAGCCGAGCGTGTAGACCCCGGAGACTGTCAGCTCATAAGAACCGCGCACGTTCGCGTAGATCAATTTCGCAAGATCCGCAGGCTTCATGTCGAGCTTCTTGACGTGGAAATACGCGCCGCCCGTGTTCTCGGCTAGGCGCTCATAGGCCCCGCGTCCGCGCCCTCGGCGTAGACGCAAAAGATCTGCACGCCGCGGCGACGCGCCAGCGCGTAGATATCCCCGGCGCAGTGCGGCTCGAGCCCTCCGCGCCGGCCGAGAGAAGCACAGCCACGCGACGTCCCGAGGCAAAATCGAATCCGCCGTCGAGAACCGCGAACAACGCGTCGATTCCGCGCGGGTTCCCACCATAGCGTGCGCCCAGCATGCCTTTGCGCAGCAGGTCTTTGCTCGACGTGAAGTCCTGCAGTAAGGTCGCGGACTGGTCGTATCCCACAAGAGCGGTCTGGTCGTCCTCGGCGGCGGTGTCGATCATCGGCATCACCAAGGGACGGATGGCCTGCCCGACCATGCTGGTGTCAACCACGAGCATCAGGTCGAGAACTTCTTGAGGATGCTCGACGGCATCGACGCGAAGTTGCGTGTCGCCGTCCTTGACCACAAAATTCGCCGTCGTGAGGTTGGCGATTGGCTCGCCGGTTTTTTCGTCGAAGGCGCTCACGGCGAGACGAGCCTGCTGCGCAAAGCTCGGCAGGGCAAGCAGGGCGAACGCCAGCAGGTGTCGCGCGGCTACCATTTCCGTTCGCTTTTTAATGTAATGCGCTTGCCCGTATGGCGTTCGGTGATTTCGATACGACCGTCCTGAATCGTTACATCTGCGACGCCTTCGTAGCCCTCGGGGATTTGCGCGAGGAAAGCGATATAGCGAACTGTTTGCCGCTGGCGGCCGGGGATCCAGCGCACGACGGGCTTGCCGAGAAACTCGCCCTCGCTGACCACGGCCTGCATTGGGCCGCCGAACGGCGTCGTCCCAAGCTCCATGCCGCGCGCCTTGACCTTGCCCTGCCAGGGCAGTTGGGTATTGCGGCCGTTCTCCTGCCAATCGCCCATGAAGGGGAAATCGGCGGTGTGCCAGGCGTAGCCAATGAGCACGCGGTAGTCGGGATGAAACATGGTGAACCAAGCGCGCTCGCGAGCCGGATCCATCTCGTAGCCGACGTAGGTTCCCGCATGCGCCTTGGGTTGCATCACGCGTAGATCGGCGGGTTTACCGTCCCAGGCTTTGCCATCGGGCCACACGACAGCGCCCTGGGCGAGCGAGTCCGTGTCTTCCCCGCCCCTGCGCACCTCGCCGCGCTTGGCGGACATGTCGAGCGTGGTCTTGCCCGGATCGACGAATGGCGGCCCAAATGTGACGTGTTGGACCCACATGGCAGGGCGGTCGTAGTCGACTAAGCTCTCGACCCATTCCTCGATGTAGAGAACCTGCTCATCCGCCGGCAGGGTGAGCGCGCGGCCGACGTTGTAGTGCGTTTTGGGCAGATGCGCGGAGTACCACACGACCGTAGCTTCGTCGTTGACGTCGGAGCGGTCGAGCTTCCACTCCTGTGTGAGCGCTTCGCCGTGGTTTCCTAGGCCGTTCGCGGTTTCCGATGCCGAAGGAGGGCCGAAGGTCGGGAAATTGAGGAGGTGGCCCATGTAGCCCGACATCAGGAGCCGGTTCGTACCGCCGCCGTAGATGTCGTCATGCTTGGCCGGATCGTACTCCCAGGGCTCGATGGTGGGGTAGTGCGGCACGCGCATCGGATTGACGGCGACGCGCGGATCGTCGGACTTCAGGCGAATCTCCGCTAGGTGGCCGGCGCCGCGAAGGGCGGCGACGCGCATCTTTCCGTTCTCGAGGAAATAGGCCTCGCGGCCATGAAAATCGCCCTGCTCAAAGCGCGCGGATTGCGCTAGGAGCAAGGCAGGACCGAGCAGGGGGATCAGGAGCAGGAACGGCGTCAGGCGCATGGGCAGGGCTTATGGTACATCGCCGCCATCATGCGCCTTGGGTGCGGAGTTTTAGGCGTTGCGATTGCGGCGAAGCGCCACGAGGGCGAGCAGACCGCCAAAAACCAGCGCGATCGAGCCCGGCTCGGGCACGGACGATGTGACTTGCAGGTTGCTGATGTTCAGGGTCGGGTCGAGGACCGCCTGCGCGATGAGCTCGCCCGCGGGATAACCAACGACCACGCCAAACGCCAGCGAATGGTTGCCAGCCGAAAGGGGCGCGGAGACGTTCTGTGCCAGGAGTCAGCGTTAATTGCGGTTGGCAAACTGGTGTTGCCAATAACTGACAATGAATTTGCCGATCTGGTAGTCGAGCACATTCAACGTGTTGTCGAGCTGGTAGAAAAGGTATACCCGTGGCGCCCGGCTCGAAGGAGCCAGTCCAGTCGAACTGCAGGGTGTCGCCCGCGTTCGCGGTGAACGAGGGAAAGAGCAAGGCGGACCTCGCCGAAGGCAGAGATCCCTCGAAAGGCCCAAACGTCTGATCAAGGCCAACGGGCCAGACCGAGCCAGCTCTCCAGGTCCCCCGAGGAGGCGTACGTACCGAGAGGATCGACCATGATGTCGACCGAAGTCGGGCCGGTGGTGATCGTCTGCCGCAGGATGCGGCGTTGCCATCCAGCGACCGGCCCGGGCATATAGGTGGTGTCCGGACACCCGGAAGTGATGCCGGCTACGGCTTGGACTGAGAACGCTACGCTGAGCGCGAATAGTAAAGGAGCGAGCGACAAATGTTTCATACTTTCCTCCCCGGCGACAGATGAGGGAAAGAGTACCAAAACAGGGCTCGTGGCAGCCAATGGAGCCCCCTGCCGCCGGCTTTAGAAGCTGCGGCGAGACGGTCAGCCAACCACCTTCGAGGACCTCGGCTCGTGATCCGCGTCAGCGGCCTTGGAAGCAGTAGAGTGCGGACCCGGTGCGCACGTACATGCGCGGGCCGTCGAATGCGGGAGTTGCGTAGACCGGCTCTTCAAAATCGTGCTGCGACAGCACGGTCCAGTCACGGCCGGCTTGGATGACGGTGGCTTTCCCAGGCTCGCTGAACAGGTAGATGCGGCCGTCAGCCAACCGGCGAGGCGTAGTACTTGTCGTAGGCTTCCGGCAGTCGGCCTTGCTTGACGATCTCTCCAGTTGCAGCATCCAGAGCAGTCAAGATGCCCCCGTCTTTGATGAGGTAGAGCAAGCCGTCGTACAGCAAAGGCGAGGGGACGTTCGGGAGGAACTTTTCCAATCGCCAGAGCAGGGCGGGCGTATCTGTGAGATCGCCGCGGCGCTCCCGGGCTCGATGGCGACTAGGGCGCTTGCTGAGGTCCGCTTGGCGACCTGAAAATCCCAGTCGCGGCGGTCGAGAAAGCCGTCGGAGTCGAGGTCCATGATCTCGAAGTTGCTCTTGGGCTCGGCCGTGAGCAATTCGGGCTCGGAGATTCGGCGATCTTGGTCGGCGTCGACACGGGCAAGCATGGCTGCGAAGTCCGGAACCTCTTCGGCGCTCCGCCCGCCGCCGCCTTCCCAGGAATCTTGACGAAGATCCGCCCGCCATCGATGATTGGGGTCGATTTGGGCTGCCACGAAAGCCCGCGAACCCGCCAGAGCTTTTTGCCGCTCGCCAGATCGTAGGAGGCGACGCTGTAGGCGCCTGGCACGATGAGCTGCGCAGGACCGCCAGCGGGCTGGAACAGCGAAGGCGTGGAGTAGGAACGCGTCGATTCCGGGCGCGGCGTCTTCCAAAGCTGTTCGCCGGTGTCCTTGAAGACGGAGAGCAGAGTAGGAATCGGTGTCCTGGTCAGCGAGGAGAATCACGCTGTCGCCGACGACAACCGGAGAGGTTCCGTGGCCGTTCGCGTTGTTGAAGGGGGCCGAGCGGGAGCCGCCAGCGCTCGCGGCCATCGGGAGAGTACGAGAGCAGGCCGAAATCGCCAAAGAAGACATACACGTTGCCGTCGGCGTCGACGGCAGGACTGGGCGATGCCGGCGAATTGGTGGGCTGGTAGCGCTCGAGCCGGGAGTCGAGGAGCCTTCTGCCGCCAGAGGGTCTTGCCAGTGCTCTTGTCGATGGCATAGGTCCAGAGCTCGCCGCCTGCATCGACGACCTTCTGCCGTCCGGCGTCGGCGCGCGCGCCGCCCTCAGCGGCAGTCAGGTAGATGCGGTCGCCGTAGAGAATTGGAGAAGAGTGACCGGGCGGAAGGGGCGCGCGCTACAGCCGGGCTCGAGGGTCGGAAAGGTCCGCTGGCGGACGCGCACATTGACCGCGACCCCGTCTCCGTTTCCACCGCGAAACCGGCTCCAGTCTTCGGCTGAGGCGGCAGCGGCCAAGCAGAACCACAGCAAGACAAGGGCGCGCATGGCGAACACTATACGCCAAGGGCCCGAGCTATTTCCTGGACCTGCCGTTCTGAAGCTATCATTGCGTTAGGCAATTCACGTGCAACTTCCCACGAAACCCATCCTAACGCTGAAGGCGGCCAAGCAAATCGCAGCCGCGGCCGAAGCCGAGGCTGCCCAAAACGCTTGGCCGGTGGCGATCGCAATCTTGGACCCGGCCGGACACTTGGTCTACTTCCAGAAGATGGATGACACCCAGATGGGAAGCGTCGACGTGGCGATCGCGAAGGGTCGTTGCGCCGCGCTGTTCAAGCGCCCGAGCAAGGCGTTCAACGATGTGGTGACTGGCGGGAACGTCGGCATGATGAGCTTGCCCGGAACCGTGGCGGTTGAAGGCGGGCTGCCGCTCTTCGTGGAGGGTCAGATTGTGGGCGCAATTGGAGTCAGCGGAGTCATGTCCAACCAGGACGGCATAGTGGCCCAAGCGGGTGCGGACGCACTGGCCGCCATGCTGAGCGCTTGAGCCCTGGCGGGGCGCTTTACTTTTCGACTTGGGCTACTGTACGCTCCATCGCGTGATACACCGCTCTCTTGCCTGTTGCCTGCTCCTCGCGGCGTCACTCGGCGCGACTGACTGGACCAAAGTTCCCAAGCTGCCGCACAAGCTAGTGAAAGACTGGGCGCAACTGCCCAGGGGCTGGAACTTTGGCGAAACAGCCTCGGTGGCGGTGGACGCCCAAGACAACGTCTGGGTCTTCAACCGCGGGCCGCACCCGGTGATTCAGTTCGACCGCTCGGGTCGGTTCCTGCGCGCCTGGGAAGAGGTTCCCCATGTCTCGGCGCACGGCGTGGCGGTAGGGCCGGACGGCGCGGTGTGGTTGGTGGACGTGGCCGCGCACCGGGTGATGAAGTTCAGCCCCGAGGGCAGGCTGCAAATGGTAATCGGAGCCCCGGGCGGCAACCCGGGCGACAATGACACGCCGTACGCCTTCAACCGTCCGACGCACTTGGCCTTCAAGCCGAATGGCGACTTCTATGTTTCCGACGGCTACATCAATACGCGCGTCGTGCTGTTTTCCAAGGCGGGCAAACAGCTGCGCCAATGGGGCTCGAAGGGCAGCGGCGACGGGCAGTTCAATCTCGTCCATGACGTGACAATCGACAAGAACGGACGGGTCTATGTAGCTGACCGCGACAACTCGCGCGTGCAGGTTTTCGACGCCGATGGCAAGTTCCTGGCCAAGTGGACCGACGTGGGACAGCCTTGGGGGTTGTACTACGTGGAGAAGGAAGACGCGATCTACATGGCGGACGGAATCGCGAATCGCATCGTGAAGTTGAGCTTGGACGGAAGCGTGCTCGGCCAACTCGGGGAGTTCGGTAAGGCGCCGGGACAGTTGGACTACCCGCACCATCTCGCGGTGGACTCCGACGGTTCGATCTACGTGGCGGAAATCAAGAACTGGCGGGTGCAGAAGTTCGCGAAGTAAACTGCGAGCGCCCCCGGAACGGCGTCAAATTACTACAGAAACACTTCGCCCGTTTTTCCGCTCCACCGGCAGATGAATCGTGGAGCGAAAATCGCCATTACCGCACTGGCTTGCTTTGTCGGGTTGTGGATCGTGGCCGAAATTGGCGGGCGCGCCCTCAGCCCTTGGGCCAAGCGGGAAATGATCTCGGCGCTCGAGAAGAAGTTCAAGAGCAAAGCTGAAGTGCAGGACTTGCAGGTCCGTCTATTTCCGTGGTTCTCTGCTGAGGCCACCGGCTTGGTCTTCCGCCACCACGGACGAACGGACGTCCCTCCGCTGATCCAAATCAAGCGCCTGAGCGCACGCTCGAATCCCGTCTCCGCCTTATTGCGTCGCGTGAGCGAGGTCAAGCTCGAGGGCCTCGAGATTCGCGTGGCGCGGAAGAAGGAGGAGGGGCAGGCTGAAGGCCAAATCGGGCAGACGGATGAGCCGAAGGCTGAGAACAAAAAGGATAGCGGCGGCGGGTTCCTCGTCGAGCGCATCGTGGCCGACGGTACGCATCTCGAGATTCTCCCCAAGAATCCTGAGAAGGACCCGATGGTCTTCGATCTGAAAGAGCTGACTCTCTTCGACGCCGGCCCGAAGTCGCCGATGACCTACGTCGCGACCCTCACCAACCCCAAGCCTCCCGGAGAGATCGACACGAAGGGCACGTTCGGACCTTGGAACGGCGACGACCCTGGGCAAACGCCGCTCGATGGCGATTACGTCTTCACCGATGCCGACCTGTCCCATTTCAAAGGTATAGCCGGGATTCTGTCCTCGGAAGGCTCGTTTGACGGCGTGCTCGAACGCATCGCGGTCGAGGGCTGGACGGACACGCCGGACTTCAGCGTCTCGTCGTCCAAACAGCCAGTGCATCTGAAAACAGAGTTCTCCGCCATCGTGGACGGAACTTCCGGTGACACCTACCTTCAGCCGGTGATCGCGCGCTTCGAGGAGTCCGAGGTCTACGCCGAGGGGAAGGTTGCACAAGAGGAAGGCCTAAAGGGTAAATCCGTGATCTTGGACGTGCGCGTGGACAAGGGCCGCGTGGAAGACATGCTGAAGCTTGCCGTCCCCGCAAAGGATGCGGTGCTGGAAGGACCGATCCAGTACACGGCGAAGTTCCGCCTGCCTCCGGGCGATCAAGAAGTCCCGGCGCGGCTGGAGTTGCTCGGAAAATTCGGCATGGAAGACGCGGAATTCACGAAATCCAAAGTACGCAAGAAGCTGGGCGAGTTGAGCAACAAGGCCCAGGGCGAGCCGGAGGCGCCGACTACGCCAGTGGAATCCGACCTCGCCGGCCGCTTCCAACTGGGCAGCGGAGTGTTGAGCCTGATGGACCTGAAATTCCAAATCCCTGGCGCGGACGTGACCATGGGAGGCGACTATGGCTTGCTGACCAAAGAGCTCGATTTCCGCGGACGCATCGAGATGGACGCCAAGATCTCCGAAGCGACAACGGGCAAGAAGTCTTTCTTCCTCAAGCTGGTGGATCCGTTCTTCAAGAACAAGCGCAAGGGCTACGGCTCGAGCATCCCGATCAAGGTGACCGGCTCGGTCGACGACCCGCAAGTGGGATTGGCGCTGAGCGGCGAACCGAAGAGCTGACGCCGGCCAACGGCTCCGCGTCGAACCGTTGAGGTCAGGGTTTGCTATCGTTGATCGCTAGCCGTGCACGTCGTCAGCGAAGACCATGCGATCAACCAGGATCGCCGTGCGCGCGTGAAGTACTTTGGCTTCACGGCTGCGGTCGGCGTCCTGCTTCTGCTCAACTTCTTGGGCATTTTCAAGACGATCGGCGGCATCGACACGGCGCTCTTCCTCACCCTCATCGCCGGCTACAAAACGTTCTACAAGGCCATCTCGGACTTGCTCGAACGCAAGATTTCGGCCGACTTGGCGATCGTCATCGCCGCCTTCGCCGCGACGCTGGTCGGCGAGTACCTGGCCGCCGCCGAGGCGATGTTCATCATGCTCGTTGGCGAGGGCCTGGAGGCCTGGGCCGCCGGACGCACTGAAGCGGCGATCCACCGCTTCGTCGACCAGCTCCCGCGCCACGCAACCGCCATCCGCGACGGACGCGAGGTGCACGTCCACGTCGAGGACCTGATCCCGGGCGACATCATCCTCGTGCGTGCCGGCGAGCGGATCGCCGCCGATGGCGTGGTCGTCTCCGGCGAATCGAGCGTGGACGAAAGTCCGATCACCGGCGAATCAGCGCCGCGGGACAAAGCCGAAGACGACGAAGTGTTCTCGGGCACGCTCAACGGCCACGGCCTGCTGCGCGTTCGGGTGACGAACGCGGCGGAAGAATCGACGCTGGCGCGGCTGATCCGGCTGGTGGAAGAGGCGCGCGACCACCGCGCCCCGGTCGTAAGGCTGGCCGACAAGTATGCCCAGTTCTTCCTGCCGGCGATCCTGCTGATCGCGGGCGCGACCTACTACTTCAGCGAGACCGATGGCGTGATGCGCGCCGTTGCGGTGCTGATCGTCGCCTGCCCTTGCGCGCTGATTCTGGCGACGCCCGCGGCGATGGTGGCCGGCATCGGCGGTCTGGCCCGGCGCGGCATCCTGGTGCGTGGCGGCGCGGCCCTGCAGACCGGCGCGGCGATTGACACGGTCGTCTTCGACAAGACCGGCACGCTGACCACGGGCAAGTTCCGCGTACTGAAGATCCTGCCCGCCGAAGGCTTCAGCGAGGCCGACGTGCTGGCGCTTGGCGCAGCGGCCGAGGCAGGATCGGACCATCCGCTGGCGAAGATCATCGTCGAAGAAGCGCGCGAACACGAGCTCGAGATTCGCCAGTCCGAGCAGGCGCGCATCGTGCCCGGCCGGGGCGCCGAGTGCGTCTTGGATGGGCAGACCGTCCGAGCGGGCAACGAAGCCTTCCTGCGCGACAACGGCGTCGAGGGCATCCAGCACTACCTGGAAGAAGCCGACCGCGCCGGCGCCACGGCGATCCTGATCGCACGCGACCGGCAACTCGTCGGAGCCCTGTTGTTGCGCGACACGTTGCGCGAGGGCGCGCACGCCGCCATCCACGAGCTCGAAGATCTGGGCATCGCGAACATCGTGCTGCTCACCGGCGACCGGCGTAAAGCTGCGGACGCGATGGCGCGCGAGGCCGGCATTCAGCACGTCGAGGCGGAGCTGTTGCCCGAGCAGAAGCTCGACCGCATCAAGCAGCTCCAACTGCAGGGCAAGAAGGTCGCCATGATCGGCGATGGCGTGAACGATGCGCCGGCGCTGGCAGCGGCGGACGTGGGCGTGGCCATCGCAGGCTCGGGTGCGGACATCGCGGCCGAAGCAGCGGACGTGGTCGACCTGAACGCAACGGTCGAGAAGCTTCCGCGCCTGTTTGAAGTCAGCCGCAACACGGTCGCGGTCATCTGGCAGAACATCATCCTTTTCGCGGGCTTGGTGAACGCCGTCTCGGTTTATTTCGCCTCGACGGGCAAGTTGGGACCGGTGGCGGGCGCGGCGGTCCACCAAGTCTCGTCGATCTGCGTAATGCTCAACTCAGTCCGCCTGTTGCGGGTCGAGCGTCCGAAGGGGCATCGCTCCTGGGGAGCGCGCATGGCGAGTTGGACGGGCGTGGGCCGCGTGTGGCGACGCTTCGTCCACGGCCTCTCGCACCTGGACCCGGCCGCCGGATTCGCCTGGATTTGGGAGCGCAGGCGCAGCCTGGTGCGTCCGGCGCTGGCATTGGCCGGGCTGTGGTGGCTCTCGACGGCGACCTTCATGCTCGGGCCCTCCGAGACAGGCGTGATCGAGCGTTTCGGCCGCAAGGTGCTGCCGTACCGCGGGCCGGGTCTGAACTGGAAGCTACCCTGGCCGATCGACACGGTGCAGCGCGTGCAAAGCAAGCGGGTGCGCACGGTCGAGATCGGCTTCCGTACCGAGACCGGAGCGAACGCCTTTGCCGAGCCGCCGGCGTATGAGTGGAACGTACAGCACCGCGGCGGACGGATTCGCTCCGTCGACGAAGAAGCCTTGATGCTGACAGGCGATCAGAACATGATCGAGCTCACCGCAGTGGTGCACTACGAGCTCAACCGGCCGGACGACTACCTGTTCCGCCACGTGGCGCCGGAGGAGACTATCCGCGTCGCCGCAGAGTCCGCGCTGCGCAGCGTCGTCAACTCCATGGCGCTCGACCCGATCCTGACCACCGACCGCCGCACGCTCGAAGACAAAGTGCTGCAAGAACTGCAGCAGCGACTGGAGCGCTACGAAACCGGCGCGAAGGCGCTGGCAGTGAGCGTACAGGACTTGCACCCCTCCGTCGAGGTTGTCGATGCGTTCCGCGAAGTCGCCAGCGCGCAAGAAGAAAAGAATCGCGTCGTCAACGAGGCGGAGGGCTACCGCAACGAGCAGGTTGCGCTCGCGCGCGGCCGCGCTGAGGCGCAGATCGAGACCGCCGAGGGCTACAAAGAGGGCCGTGTGAACCGAGCCGGCGGAGACGCCTCACGCTTCACGCAGTTCGAAGCCGAGTACCGCCGCGCCCCCGGCCCCCATGCCACGCGCCTTTATCTCGAAACCATGGAGCAGATCCTGCCCGGGCGGCGCAAGCTGATTTTGGACTCAAAGGGCGGCAAGCGCACGCTCTACACGATCGAGGACGGCGTGATGCTGGCGCCCGCCGGCGCCCAAATGCAGCAGCCGCCGCCGGCCTTCCGTCCCGAGGAGCCAGGCGAGGAATAGCGCCAGCCTGAGATTTCCGCGATGCACGACCACATCGACCATCATCACCATGATCACGATCACGGGCATGATCACCATCACGATCATCACCATGACCACGATCACGACCACCATCACCACGAGCCATTCGACTGGGAGGGCTTCTTCTCGCGCAACCGCAACCTGTGGCTGGCGCTGTTGGCGCTCGTGATCGTATGGCGTTCGTTCGTGACGGTGCGTGAGACGGAGTTCGTGTTGGTGACGCAATTCGGCGCCCCGGTACACACCATCGAGGATGCAGGGCTGCACTTCAAGTGGTTCTGGCAAACGGCGAACTACTTCGACCGTCGCGCCCGTGTCTGGAACCCGACGCGCTCGGAGTTCCTGACCCGCGACAAGAAAAACCTCTCGATCGAGAGCTACGTGCTGTGGCGCATTGCGGACCCGGAAGTCTTCATCCAGACCGTGGGCGACGCCGAATCGGCCGAGCAGCGGCTGCATGACGTGATCTGGGCCGGACTCGCCGCCGAGATGGGGCAGCACGATCTGGAGGACCTGATCTCGCCCGTGCCGGAAAACGTGAAGTCGCGCGCCATGCTCGACAAGCTGACCGAGACCACCGGGGCGCAGGCGCTCGACCAGTACGGCATTGACGTGATCGACGTGCGCATCAAGCGCCTGAACCTGCCGGAACAGAACAAACACAGCGTCTACGCACGCATGCGAGCCGAGCGTGAACGCATCGCGCGGCAGTATCGCGCCGAGGGAGAGGAGCAGGCGTTGCAGATCCGCGCAGAAGCCGACCGCCGGCGCGAAGAAATCCTCTCGGAGGCCTACAAGAAGGCGGAAGAGACCAAGGGCGAGGGCGATGCGGAAGCGGCGCGCATCTACGGCGACGCCTACTCGCGCAACCAGCAGTTCTACAAGCTCACGCGCACGCTCGAGACCTACAAGAAGTCGCTCGACCAGGACACGACGGTGATCCTCAATTCGGACTCAGAGCTGCTGCGGCTGCTCACGCGAGGACAATGACGGCGGAACGATGAGCGTGACGATTCCACCACCGGCCGAAGCCGCGCCGCCGCCGGAGCCGCACTCGCACCACCACCACGAGCATCCGCCCTCGTGGCGCGACCGCTTGACGCGGCGCAACGTGGCGATCGGCTTGGTCGTGCTGTGGCTGCTGCTGGGCCTTTACGTGGTGCCGCCGGAAGAGCAGGCGGTGGAGACGGTGTTCGGAGCGGTGACGGACGAGCGGGTGCCTCCGGGAGTGCACTACAACCTACCCTGGCCCGTTGGCTCGGTCTACCGGCTCAAAGTGCGCCAGTTGCAGCGCGCAGTGATCGGCGGCGAGATCGTCGACAACGTCATCGGACAACGCGATCCGATTCAGGCGCAATTCCTCACGGGCGACCAGAACATCATCCAGGTCCGCACCATCGCGCAGTACAGCGTGAGCGAGCCGGTGGACTATCTGTTCCAAGCCGTGGACGTGGGGCCGGCGGTCCGCAATGTGGTGGAGGCTGAGCTCGGCCGGCAAATCGCCTCCCGTACCGTCGACGAGGTGTTGACCACGGAGAAGGTTGCAATCCAGGAGATCGTGCGGCAGCGTGCGCAGGCCCTCTCGGATCGCTACGGCTTCGGCGTCTCGATTTCGAGCGTCAGCATCGAGGATGTTTCCGCGCCGCCCGAGGCCGCCGACGCCTTCCGCGACGTGGCCAGTGCGCGGGCGGATGCGGCGCGCATCGTGAACGAGGCGCAGGGTTACGCGAACGACATCGTGCCGCGCGCTCGCGGCGAAGCTACGCAGTCGCTCGAGGCCGCCGAAGGCTACAAGGAGCGCGTTGTCAATCAAGCTTCAGGCGACGCGGCGCGCTTCACCGCCCTGGCGCGCGAACACCAACGCAACCCGTCGGTGACGGAGAGCCGTCTCTATTTAGAGACGATGGAACAAGTTCTGCCCCGCCTACGCAAAACGATCGTCGATGATGCGGGGAACCTCGACCTGACGATCATCCGCCGCGGCAGGGAGAAAGCGGGGGCGCTGAACCCGGCGCAGCCCTAACCCGTCCCTCGAGATGCGCAAAGACACGCAGGCAAAGGTGCTCACGGCGCTGCTGGCAGCCGGCGTGGTGATCTACGTGGCAGGCGAGAAGAACGGATGGAAGTGGCCTTCCGGTGAAGCGGCCGCCAGCCTGATCGCCGGCGCGAAGGATGAGCCAACGCCGCCTCGCGAAACGATCTACGCCATGCTCGATGCGGCGCGCGATGGCGATGTGGCGGCCTACATTGCCTGCCACACCGGCGCGATGGCCCGCCAACTCGAGCAAAGCCGCGACGAGATGACGCCTGAGGGCTTCGCCAAGTACCTCATCGAGCGCAACCGCGAGATCAAGGGCGTCGCGATCAACGAGCCTGAGATGGCGTCAGACACGCGGGCGCGCATCCGTGTCGAGTACGTCTACAAGGATCGCAACGAAGTGCAGCAGGTAGAGCTCGAGCGGCAGGACGGACGCTGGCGCATCGCCAGCGTCGACTCGGCTCAGCGGGTCAAGACGCTGGTTCCCTACGGCACGCCGGTGTACTAACAAGAAACCCCGCCTATTGAGGGCGGGGCGTCGGAGTACGACAAGCGCGAGCGCTTACTTCGAAGATTTCTTCTTGGCCTTCTTGGTCGTCTTCCTGGCCACCTTGGCGGCGCGACGCCCAGCGGGGCTCTCCTGCCCTAGACTCCCTTCCCGTAGCTGCTGCAGCGCCTTTGGCGGACGGCCGCGGCGGCGGCCCGCTTGGAGCGCCTCGAGCGCGACGATTAGCCCATCAATGCGCTCGAGCTCCTTCCTGAGTTCGTTGATGATCGATACGACGTCCATTCGTTGACTGATCCCCGTCCGGCGTTTGCGAGGCGCCGGCGGCCTCTGAGCCGATCCGTCCAGGCGGCAAGATGGTGGGCTCAGGCCTTCAAAATCTTAACAGCTTCGCGACGTAAGCGGCCATAGTTTCCTCGCCATTGCAGAGATATTCAACAAATGGTCAGAGTTCGCTGGTCTCAGTCGCCGCGGCGCCAGCGAATCGCTCAGGCGTGCGGAACTCAACGCTTACGCGTCGTCTCCAATCCGAGCCGAGGCCGATCCGCTCTACCGAAATCTCTTTGGAAAGGGCTCGGACAAGCAGATCCGTTTGCGGGTGGTAGTGCAACGACGGCGCGGCAAAATCAAGCGCGGCGCATCAGCGGAGACGGTTCGACCTGGGAAGTAGCCCTTGGCGGCGAAAGCGCCCTCTCGGGCGAGGGTACGGACGCGGATCCAGTAGTCGAGCGACTGCATCGGCAGGTGGATGTCTTCCGTAGCCTTGAGCTCGACCACGAGCAGGCTGCCATCCACGTCCATCGCGAGCAGATCGAGGATGCCGCGGTCTCGCCCCGCAACCGCGGGCACTCCGCTGTAAATCGACTCAGCCACGATGGAAGCCGAGAGCGAATGCGGGGCCTCACGAACCTTTTGTGCAAGCCAAGCTTCTGGGCGGTGCAGGTAGAGAGGGTGCGCGCGGTCGGGTGGATCCACGTCACGGAACCGGCGCAGGTGCTCAGCCAGGCCAAAGACTCGGCCCACGCTCTTCGGCGTAGCGGCTTGATCGCTCTCGAGGCCATAAGTAAGCGTGCGAACGCCGACTCGGGCGAAGGAGAGCCCGCCGACATCGAACGAGAGCAAGCCGTCGGGCCTGGCCCGCCAAGCTACCCCGGGCAAACGCGCCAGCTCCTCCGCACATTCGCGCACCCAGCCCTCCGGCGTGGGCGGCGCTACGCACACGGGCAAGGCGAGTTCGAGAGGAGGCGCGTCATGCACGTCTCTGGAGCGCGCGGCGCCGTTGCGGTCAAATTCCATCACGCGGCAGGGCGCAAACGCCACATCGAGCCAAGGAATGCGCTGCAAGGTAACGCCGGCTCGCCCTTCCGGCAGCAGTAGCAGCAAGCCCGCCAAGTGACGGTCACGCGCGCGGCTGCGCACGTCGTGCAGCCACAGCAAGCCGTAGGTCAGCATCTGGTCGCAAACCTCCGCCGAGGCTTCCAGCGGGGCGGCGATCAGAGCCCACGAGTCCGCGCCCTTCTTGAGGACGCCGCGCACATAAGACGACGAGAGCGAGCGGCGCAGGTCCGGTGACGCAGTCAGGCCGCTCGGGCGATGCAATGGAAATTCTCGGGCGAGCAACCGCGTGAGGAATTTGGTAAAACGGCCCATGCCGTCCAGTCGGTTGAGACGGCGCGCGCCGCCCGCGGCCTTGTCCACGATCTCGAGCGTGATCTCACCGGCCCCGAACGTGCGCGCTTTCAAAGGCAGGCGTCCAGGCCCAGCGACGCCCGTCTCGACGATGCGACGCACCAATCCTGGCCCTTCACCCCAGATTTCGAGCACGCAGCCGGGCGAACGTGGGTGGAGAGCAAAGCCGCCAGGGCGCAAAGGGGCCGCCGGCTCGCCGGGTTCAACGAGCACCGGCTCCTGACAACTCGAGAGGAAACGCTCGATCTCAGCAAGGATCGCGGCCGGATCCCTACCGCTTCGACGCTTGTCGTGTGGCGTCAAGGTCGAGGCTTGCGGGTTTCAGTATGGGCCAAACGGCGCGGTGAAGGCAAAAAAATTGTCCCGGCGAACCCCACGATCGCCGGGACGTACCCTTCTGACCCCTGATTGACTCCCGTTCCCGATCGGAGGCGCACCCCACGAAAGCGGAGGACCAACCCTCAACCGTGACGTCGGTACGTCATCAGTTCTTATTGCCCTAGGCGGAAGCAAATCTCGGGCCAAACTTTTGCCACGAAACAAGATAGGCCGCAAGATTATGATTCCACTACTGTTAACGACCAACACTTTCTTAACGTCGCCTTCAAGCAAAGCCAAGCCGAGGCTGCGGGCTTCCAAATTCCATATTCGCCTTCCCGGATTTTGGCCGGGCGCCACTGATAGAATGCCTGCATGCAGACGGCAGCGTCAGCGCCCGTGACGCCCGTTCGCATCACTCCGGACCCGGAGCGTGTGCGCGCGGCTATGACGGGCTTGTTGCTTCTCGGCGCCGTGATCGGCTTCGTAGGAGCGATGTTGCCGGTATGGGCCGGCAGACTCTCGTTGGACCTATTGGACGCCGGCCGCTGCCTGAGCGCCCTCGGAGCCGGATCGCTCGTTGCCGCGCTCGCGGCGCGCAAGGCAAGTTGGGATCAGGGTCCGCGCTTGCGCAAGCTTTTCGCCGCGGGAGCCCTACTGTGCGGCGCGACTCTGTTCTGCCTTCCGTTGGCGACGGACCCGAACGTGCTCGCGTTGCAGCTTTCGGCGCTGGGCGCAGGCGGAGGCGCGGTGTCGGCGGCCGCAGCTGGTTTGCTGCGCAGCGCCACGACGGGCCGCCGGATCTCGGCGCTGTTGAACTTGGCAGGCGTCTCGTTTGGGCTGGGCGCAATCGTCTCGAGCGCGAGCGTATGGTGGTTGGTGGATCTGGTTTCGTGGCAAACGCTGGCCCGCGTCTGCGCCGTTGGCCCGATGATCGTGGCCGTGCTCAACTGGCGCGCGCGCGTTCGATCTTGCCGCCGCTGCGCCTCCGAACGAGAGTAATTGGCGCAGGCCCTCACGCCGGCTGCGGCGCTACTCGCGCTCAGCCTGCTGCTGCAGGCTCTCAACTACGGCGTGATGGGGGGATGGCTGGCGCTGTATTCCTTCCGCAAGCTTGGCGCGACCGCGCCGGCGAGCCTTGCCGTCCTGTTCTCTTTCTGGCTCGCACTCACTGCCGGCCGGGTGGCGGCCACACGCCTGCCTGCCGTCCTCAGCCGCATCCGCGCGCTGGCCGGTGTGAGCGCCACATCCGTGTTGGGCTGCCTTTTCCTGCTGAACACCTCGCAACCCGCCGGCGCGCTGGTCGGAGCGATGCTTGTCGGCGCGGGCCTGGGGGCGCTGCATCCGCTGACCATGTCCGCCGCGGCCAGACGCTCAACACAACGGCCGGCAGCGTTCGTACCGGGCTTTTTCGTCACGACGTTCTTGGGCGGCGTGCTGCTCGCCGGCCTCCTGGGGCCCATTGCCGGACGCTTCGGCGTCGACGTCATCGTGTGGACGTCTCTTGCGGGCAGCGTCGCGGCGATGCTCGTCTTGAGCATCATTGCCATCGAGTCCAAGCTGAGCGAGGCGGCGGCCGCGCGCTAGAGCCCGGTATGCGCGATCAACTTCCAGGCGCCGTTAGCTTTCGTGTAGAACTTGACCGCACGGCCCTTCCAGCCGACAGTCGAGCCGTTGGCCGCGCGCCATTGGGTATCCACGTCGACGACCGCAACAGCGCCGTCGCCCTCGGGCGAGACCTCGATGCTGCGAATTTCGCGCACGTTGCGCAGCACTTCGCAGGAGAGGATGCGCGCCCAGCCCTGTTCCCAACGGTCCATGTTGAAGCGGCCCACGGTCATCTGCCAGTCGAGCGGGTCAAGCGAGCCGTTGGTTCGCGGCCAGACCCAAACGGCGTCGGGATGGAACAGGGACAACAACAACGCGACATCGCCGTCATCCCAGGCGCGGCCCTCGTTTTCGATCAGTTCACGTACGGCTTGTTCGGGAGACTCCATTTTCGGGACCTATTCTACGGGAACAACGTTTTGCGGGGAGGACAACCCTAGACAATGCCCTCCTGGCGCCGCAACCGACGCTACATCCTCATCCTGGCGTCCGCCTCGGCGGCCATGCTCTTGCTGGGGGCGCTGTTTCGTCCCCGCAAGGCCGAGCAGGAAAATGCCGCTCCGGCTGTCGCGCAGACTGAAATCGCCCGGTTGCAGAGGACGGTTGCGCGCAACAGCGTCACCGGCATAGCGACTTTCTTCTCAGAGCTCGCGAGCGAGATCCAGGACCAAGTGCTCTGGCTACCGGGCGCGGATCGCACGGCGGTCATCTGGTCGTCGGAACGGGTGGTTTCGACCAGCGGTCCCACGCGACCGCCGGCTGAGGACGTCGCAGAGGGCCGTTCGAGCGGCCCTTTGAAGGTGCATCTGACGCGCTTCGGTCCACAGCGGCCGGCGGCGCTCTACCAAGTGAGCGACGCGGCGCCATTGTCGAACCGTGTGCGCTATGCGGCCGCTTACTACGAAATCGGCGTCTGGGCGCTCGTGGCTTGGCGCAACGGGCCGGAGCGGCTCGAGTACGCCTTGGGGCAATACCTTGGCGCAGCCACGGCCGATTGCGACGGCTTCACGGGCACGCAGTTACGTCTGAACGTCGACCTGGAGCCCGAGATGGTCGGCGGCGCGGTCTATGACTCCAACGGCGCCTACATGGGAATGGTGACCGATTGCAGCGGCACGATGATCGCACTCGATTCGGCCACGGTCGAGGCATCCCTAGCCGCGGAAGAGCAGATTGAGGACCGCTTGGCCGGGCTGTTCGGGTTCGCGCTCGGCGCGCCGTCGGAAGAGGAACGCAAGGCGCTCGGCGTGGACGACGGCGTACTCGTGCGGCAGGTCTGGCGCGGCTACCAAGCCGCTCAGGCCGGCTTGACGCCCGGCGACGTGATCGTCAAGATCGACGGCGCAACGGTCGCCTCGACCGCGGACCTGGAACGGATGACGCTCCCCGTTGCGCGCGAGGTGTTCGACCTCTCCGTGGTACGTGGCGGACGACTGCGCGAAGTGCAGATCAAAGCAAGACAGCAGAACGCCAAGGCATTCGGGCCTTCGGGCGTAGCCTGGCGCCATCCACCGGCCGGACTGCCGATCCGCGACGTGGACCCCAATGGGCGCCTGGCTCATGCCGGTGCGCGCGCCGGCGACCGCCTGCTTCGCATCAACGGGCGACCGGCCGAAAACGCGGCCGAGGTGGACCAGTTACTGGCGACGCCGGACAAACGCATCTTTGCCGTGTTCGAGCGCAACGGGCGCCTGTGGGGCGCGCTGATCTAATGAAGCGCAAGGGCGGACCAAGCCGATGAACGAGATTTCCTCACTGGGCCTCATCCTGCTGCTCGCCCTTTTGGCCGGCCATCTAACGCAGGTGGTACGTATGCCTGAGGTCACCGGCTACATCCTGGCCGGCGTGGCCCTGGGCCCCTCTGCGCTGGGTTGGGTCACGCTCGAGAACCTGCACGCGCTGCAGGCGCTGAGCGAGGTTGCGCTGGGGCTGATCCTGTTCTCGATCGGCTCCGTGTTCGAGTATCGGCTGCTGTTGCGATCGGGCATGCGCATCTTGAAGTTGACCCTGATCGAGTCTTGCCTGGCTGCGGTTCTCGTGTTCTTCGCGATGGTGGTTCTCGGTCTGCCCTGGCAGGCGGCGCTGCTGTTGGGAGCCATGTCCATCGAAACGGCACCGGCCTCGACCTTGATGGTCATCCGCGAATGCAACGGGCGCGGACCTCTCAGCGATACGCTGCTCGGCGTGATCGCGATCAACAACATCCTGTGCCTGACAGCGTTTGGGCTAGCCGGCGCGGCCATCGACATGGCCTCTGCCTACGAGCGCTCCGAGCCGTTCGCGACGGCGCTGTACGTTTCGATCTTCCCGCTGTTTTGGCAATTGCTTGGTTCGGCCGCGCTAGGTTTTCTGACGGGCCTACTGCTTGCAGGCTGGGCGCGACAGGTTTCCGAGAAGGGCGAAATGCTGATCCTGCTCGCCGGCTCGCTACTGTTCTGCGTGGGCGTGGCGCGAGCGCTTGATCTATCGTCGATGGTGGCGAGCTTGGCGGTGGGCGCGACCATGGTGAACTTGTCGGCACGCAGTCGCTCGCTGTTCCGCGCGCTCTCGTCGACGGATCCTCCTTTCTACGCCATCTTCTTCGTCATCGCCGGCGCGGATCTGGACCTCAGCCTGCTGCCGCAGATCGGGCTCCTCGGGCTGGGCTACGTGGCGGCGCGGCTGACGGGCAAGTTCCTGGGCGCGCGTATCGGTGCGCGGCATGCGCAGCTCGACCCAAAGGTGCGGCGCTTTCTCGGCTTCGCGCTGCTCGCGCAGGCCGGTCTTGCGGTCGGACTGATGATTGCCGCACAGCAGCGTTTCCCCGAGTACGCCGATACGATCAAGACGGTCGTACTCTCCGCGGTCGCCGTGTTCGAAATGATGGGGCCGATCAGCGCCCGGTTCGCGATCATGCGCGCCGGCGAGTCCGCGCTCAATGAAGCGAAATCCGATTCGATCTGGGCGCTCGGATAGGACGCTCCGTCCGCACGTTCTCCCGAGCCGGCGCGGTAGGATGGAAAGTTCGCCCTCGGAGGGCTAGAAACGAAAATGGCAGCACCGTCGAACGACGTTCTTCCTGGGAAAGCAAGCGGGCTGGCGCCGGAGCGCGCCTCCGACGTTTACGGCGTCGAAAACTGGGGTTTCGGCTATTTCCACGTCAACGAGTCCGGCAATCTCGCCGTCTCGCCGTCCGGCGTGCGGAACCTCTCGGTCGATCTGCTCAAAGTGGTGGAGCAGCTTACCGAGGCGCGGCGTTCGACTCCGTTTCTGTTACGTTTCCCGCAGATTCTCGAGGACCGCGTAGCCGCCATTCACGGCGCCTTCCGCAAAGCGATCCAGGAGTTTGAGTACGAAGGCTCACACTTGGGCGTCTACCCAGTGAAGGTGAACCAGAAGGCCGAGGTCGTCGAGACCCTCGTCGAGTCAGGCAAGCGTTTCAACTACGGTCTCGAAGTCGGCAGCAAGGCCGAACTGATCGCGGGCCTATCGCAGCCGCTTTCAGCGAGCTCGATCATCGTCTGCAACGGCCTCAAGGACGATCTATTCCTGCGCATGGCGATCCTCTCGGAGAAGCTGGGGCGCAAGACGATTCTGGTAGGCGAAGACCCTGAAGAGCTGCGCCAAGCCGTCGAGCTGGGCCGCCGCCTCGGGCTGAAGCCGCACCTGGGCGTCCGCGTCAAACTGTATTCGCGCGGCTCGGGCAAGTGGGAAGAGTCGGGCGGCGAATTCGCCAAGTTCGGCATGGGCGCCATCGCGCTGGTGCGCACGCTCAACATGCTTCGAGAGCTCGGCTGCGCCGACCGCCTGAAGATGCTGCACTTCCACATCGGCTCGCAGATCACTGACATTCGCCGTGCAAAGCAGGCCTTCAAGGAAGCAGCGCGCGTCTACTCGAAGGTCCGCCAGATGGGTTTCGACGTCGAGTATCTGAACGTGGGCGGCGGCCTGGGCGTCGATTACGACGGCTCGAAGACTGCGTCGGAGTTCTCGGTGAACTACTCCGTGCAGGAGTTCGCCAACGACGTCATCTACACCATCGGCGAAGTTTGTTCGACCGAGGAAGTGCCTGCGCCGATCATCGTGACCGAAGCCGGGCGCGCGATGACGGCCTACCACGCATTGCTGATCACCGAAGTGAAGAAGGTGATCAAGCCCGGCGTTGAAGGCGACTACTCGATCGAGACGATGGAGTCGGAAGCCGAGCCGGTAATCGAGCTGCTCGACATTGCCCGCGACATCAACGCCAAGACGTTTCGTGAGGACTACCACGACGCGTTGCAACAGCGCGAAGACTTGAACAAGCTCTTTGAGCTGGGCTACCTGGATCTTGAGGAGAAGGCCAAGGGCGAGTGGCTTTTCTGGCAGATTTGCCGCCGTGCGGTGAAGCACTCGGCCGGCATGAAGCAGCGGCCCGAGGAGTTCGAAGAGCTCGAGCGGCTGTTGGCCGCGAAGTACGTCTGCAACTTTTCGATGTTTCAGTCGCTGCCGGACTTCTGGGCCTTCGACCAGCTTTTCCCGATCATGCCGATCCACCGGCTGAACGAAGTGCCGGTCGAGCGCGGCATTCTGTGCGACATCACCTGCGATTCCGACGGCGCGGTCGACAAGTTCGTCGACATCCGCGACGAGAAAGAATCGCTCGAGTTGCACGCCGTGCAGCCGGGTGAGAAGTACTATCTGGCGATCCTGTTGATCGGCGCCTACCAGGAGACCTTGGGCGACCTGCACAACCTGTTCGGCGAGGTCAGCGAAGTCAGCATCACCATCGACCCGGAGGGCCAGGTGGAGATGGGCGAGTTCCAGCGCGGCGACGACGTGCGCGCGGTGCTGCGCTACACCGGCTACGACCCAGAAGCGCTGCGCAATGCATTGGCGCAGCAACTCCAGCGCCGCCGCGAGTCCGGCGACATCACTGGCGACGAAGAGCACCAAGTGATGGCGACGGCCTCGATGGTGCTCGACGACTACACCTACCTGGGTTGAGTCGAGCGGGTTTCACACTCAGTCACCCAGATTCACGCGGTTTCACGTAGCGGTCTTGGCCTTCGCCGCTGCCAGGCGCCTACTATCGGCGCATGCATACGGTCGCCCGCTGGATTTTGCGGTCCATACCCTTCCTGTCGTTTCTTGCCTTCGTGGCTCCAGCGGGTTGGTCGTTTCCCCCCGCGCAGACCTATCTGACAGACTCCGCCGTGCGTCTCGGGGTGACGATCCCCTCGCTTGGACTCGACAACGCCAGGCTCGTCGTCGTGGGCCCGACGCGGACGAGACTCGGCGACACCTACGACCCGGGCGACGGCCGGCTCAAGATCAATACCGAAGTCCTTTCCATGGTCCTGACAGGCGACTCAGCGGCGGGGGTAGTCATCCTGCGGGCGCACCCGACCAGCCCCGGCTGTATCCAGCAACAGACCGCCGGAGTCGACTTCCCGGCCGACGCGTGGTTCGACATCCAGTTCGAGCTTGCCTTCCAGACAGATGACGAAGTCGTGACGATATTCAGCGATCCAAATGCTCCGGTGCGGCTGATGACGACGGTCAACGCCGTTCCCCCGTTCGACTCCGAGTATGCAACGGAATCGACATTCGGCGGCACCGCCTTGCGGGACCGAGACGGAAACCAAATCGGCAGCCTGGCGTTTATGGGGGCCGTGGTCGGCCAACAGCCGACTTTCTCCGTAGCGCCAGACGGACCGTCCGGGCTCGCCCCCGCGGATCTGTTCAAACGCTCGACCGCTCCGGCCATTTTCGCGAGCGGCCTGAGTCTCGGGCCCGGCGACGACATCGACGGGCTCTCTTATGGGTATGACTTCGTCTTCCCGCCCTTCCAGTCGTCGACCGGTGCGATCATCAACTCGATCATCGATGTCCGGTTTTCCGTCAACGAGGGAGCGATTGGCCGAGACGGCAGCGCGGTCCGCCAAGAGGCCTTGAAGACAGAAGCGACAGCGGATGAGTTCAAGGTCGGCCCGGTTTTCGCCGGTTTCGGGGGAGGGTCAAACCTTCAAGTGCTGGATGAAAACGGCGATACGGCGCCGGAATTCTCGTTGCAGTCGACCGACAACGTCGACGCGCTCGCCGAACATCCGCCCGACTTTGCCGACCCGGACGACGACGGGCGCCCCAATCGCGACATCTACTTCTCCCTGGCCCCTGGCTCTCCGGCTCTGGGCTCCAACAGTGCAGCGGACATCTTGGTGAGCTCGAACGGCGGTCCGCCGGAAGTCTTTATCAGCGCGGAAGAGCTGGGCCTCAGCCCAACGACCGACGATATCGACGCGCTCTGCGTCAACGCACCGCTGCGCGCCGCCGTCTTTTCGCTGGCTGGATCCTCGGACCTGACCATGTACTTCCTTGGGACTTCGTTCCCCTGGGCGCGCACGGAAAATCTGGGTTTGGAGCCGGGCGACGACGTGAACGCGCTGAAATGTCACGTGGGGGACGCAGCGGCGTCGTGGAGCGGAAGCTTCGACGCAGAACTGCGCGAGAACGGCCAGACGGTGCGCATGATCAGCCTTCGTGAGCTGGAAGTCGAAATTGCGATTGGAGTCGGGGCGGACGGCGAGGGAGCGGGCCTCATCGGCCAGTTCCTGAGCAAACCTGAGAGCGACGAAGACATCGCACTCTTCCTTTCTTTGCTCGGCCTTCCCGCGAGCTTCCGCTACGATTTCGAACGGCAGGCGGTGACGATGTCGTTCGGCTTGCGGATCAACGGTGTGGAGTACCACACGGAACCGATCACGCTGACCCGCGAGCAGGCCGCGGACTATCTTTTCGGCGGCGATCCGTTCCGCTCAGGAGGCGGCGCATCGAATCCTAGCCAGAACATCGAGGACTACCCCCTGCTCAACGCCGACGGCAGCTCATCGGGCCTCTCGCTGGGAGGAATCACGCTCTCGTTTGACGCGCGCCCGGCGCCGATGTTGTCCAAGGACGGCTTCCGGGACGCCGCCGGCTTCGGTGAGCGGCCATCACCGGGCGGGCTCGCATCGCTTTTCGGCCAGTTCCCGACTCAGCGCGCGTTCGCCTCCACCGTCCCGCTGCCGCGGCGCAGCGGCGACACGGTCGAGGTGCTGTTCGAAACGGCCGGCGCGGCGATGATCCCAGCCCCGTTGTTGTTCGTGGACCCGACGCAGATCAACTTGCAGGTGCCTGGGAAGTCGATGCGAGCAGCGGGACGGTCACCGCGATCGTCCGCGCAAACGGCGTCGACAGCGACCCGGTCGAACTGGAGGTCGCGCCGACCTCGCCCGGCGTCTTCACCACCGAGTTCGGCGCAGGCCCGGCGATCGCCATCAACGCCGACGGCACGCTGGCTCAGCCGGCGGGGGCCATCGGGGCCAGCCGGCCGGCAGCGGTCGGCGACGTGATCGTCCTGCTCGTGAGCGGACTAGGCGCAACGACGCCTGACGGTGTCACGGGCGACGACAGCTTTGACTCGGGCGGCGCTTTCGTCCGGCGTGACACGGCGGACGAAGTGCGCGTGACGATCGGCGGCGTCGAGGCTCCGGTCGCGTTCGCCGGCCTTTCCCCGCAGTTTGTCGGCGTCTACCAGATCAACGTGACGGTGCCGGAGGGAGCGCCGGTGGGCGACGCGGTTCCGCTGGTAGTCGAAGTGGGCGGCCGAAGCAGCCGCGGGGATGTGACCCTGGCGATCGTCGCCGCTCCGTAGTAGCGCGCGGCGGAGCACGGCTGGGGTGGTAGAATCTCCCCGACGAACGCCGTGGATGCTCCATCGCGCTACCGCTTCGGGTGTTTCGAGCTGACGCCCTCGAATCGCCGGCTAACGGCGAACGGTGTTCCCGTCGAGCTCGGATTTCGGAGCTTCGAGGCCTTGACGGCCCTGGCTGACGCCCGTGGCGCCGTGGTCGAACGCGACGACCTGCACCGGTGGCTTTGGCCCGACGTCACCGTCGACGAGACCAGCTTGAACAAGTGCGTCTCCGAGCTGCGCAAAGCTCTTGCGGAACACGACCCGGCCAACGAATACGTGGAGACGGTGCGCGGCCGGGGCTACCGCATGGCGGCTCAAGTCACGCTGGAGCCAGCGCCTGGGCCGGGGACGCATGTCTCCGCGGTACGAATGCCCGCGTTCGCCGCCATCGCGGCGGTAGTCGTATTCGCCCTACTCGCCGGTGTCGGCTGGCAAGCTTGGCATCGGCGGTCCATCCACCAGCAAGTCGAAGAGCTGCGTAGCGAGGCCAACCGCCTCTACCAGGAGCGCGACTATGAGCAGGCGGCCCGCGCAACGCAACGAGCCATCGCCCTGGAACCGGACAACGGGCTGCTTTACGGCGAGCTGGCGCATACGGTCCATAGGATGCGCGGCCCGACGATCGAGCCCGGCCAGTCGATTGAGTTGGCGCGGAAGGGCGTCGAGCTCGCGCCCGATTGCGCCGAATGCCAGGGCACGCTCGGCTTTTTTCTCTTCTATCACGGCTGGCAGTGGAACGAGGCGATGGAGCGCTATCGCGAAGCTTTGCGGCTCGCGCCGGACTCTGTGAGCGTCCGCCCTTCCCTGGCTTTGCTGCTGGCCGCTACCGGAGAGACAGCCCAAGCGGTGGAACAGGCTCGCATCGCGGCCGAAAGGAGGCCCTTGCAAGCGGGTTTTCACGCGGCGCTCGCGCAAGCGCTCTACGCCGACCGACGCTTTGACCTAGCGATCGAGGCAGCCGACCGCGCCATCGGGCTCGAACGCGGACGCAAGGAGGCCTGGGAGTATCGCGCACGCTCGCAGTTCGCGCTCGGACGCATGGCCGACGGCGTGCGGTCGATGATCGCAATGCGGTACAGCGAACATGCCGAGGCCGTGGGCGCGGCGGTCGACGCCGGCGGCCCGGAAGCCGGTCTGCGCCGCCTGCTCGAGCTGACCGGAGGATGGCCGGAGCGCTCGGAGGTCTCATGGCGACGCGCCGCCTGGCTAGCCGTTTTGGGCGAAGAGGACGCCGCGATCGCCGCCCTCGAAGAGGCGCTCCGCCTGCGGAACATCAACCTGATGTTCGTCGCCGTCGACCCTCTCTACTCAGAGCTGCGCCGCCGCCCGCGATTCCAAGCCATCGTGGCGGAGATGGGACTCGCGACTGAGCCGCAATACCGCCCGACGCTGGGTTGGAACGAACGCTAGCGCGGCCAACCCATCACGGCAGCATCGACACGCTCGCGACCGTCCGCGAGCCCAACCGGTGCTGGTGGATCAGGTTCCAATCCTTGTCGAACTCGAGCAGCCGGCGACCAGTGTAATCCGAGACCAGAAAGCCGCCGTCAGGCATCGGTTGCAGCCCCGAGCACCAGCCCATGCGCACCGCGTTGTCGAGGCCGCCCACCGAACGCACGACAGTCCCGTCCTTCGCCACTTCGACCACCTGGCCCGGCGCGGCCATGCCGATCAGCGTGTTGCCGTTCGGGAGCCGATAGGCCTGGTAGGGAAACCGCTCGTCGCCCCCGGTGGCCTGGAACGTCCAGATGATCTTGCCGTTCTTGTCGACCTCGATCACCTTGTTGAGTCGCTCCACCGAAATCAGCGTCGTGCCCTCGGGAGTGCGGCGCACACCCCGCATTTGGCGCTGGCCCAACTCCGGGTTTTCGTATGTCCAGACGACTTTGCCGTCCGGGTCGATCTCGAACACCTTCGCAAGCTCCATGTCGCCGATCACGGTGTGGCCGTTGTCCAGCCGTTGGGCCGCGATCGGGTGCTTCAGCCCTTCGCCGTAGCTCCAAACCTCGCGCCCGTGGGCATCCATTTCCACCACGCGGCCCCAGCTCCCGGTGGTGTAGAGAATGTGGCCGTTGGGTAAGTGCTGCACGTCGTGGCCGCGATTGTTCGGCACGGTCCACAGCTCGCGGCCCGAGGGCCAATCCATGGCGACGATCTGTCCGTTGGGCCCGTGGTCGGCCACGAAGAGCAGGCGCTGCTCGGGCTTGGGAGCGAGCGTCTTGTCAAACCAGGCAGCCATTGCGGCATAGGCGCGCTCCTGGTCGGCGCCCTTGAAGCCATGCCCGGCGCCCTCGATCGTGTCGAGCTCAGCGACGACGCCGGCCGCTTTGAGCCGGTCGGTCACCCAAACGCCGTGCTCATGCGCGACATAGTTGTCTTTAGTGCCGTGCAGAGTCAGCGTCGGGGCGTCGTCCGGGGTCACCCAGTTGAGCGGGCTCGCGCGGATGTGCTCGGCGCGGTTGTGCTTCAAGTCGCCACCCAGAAACATCGGCAGCACCTCGGCCGCATCCACGCTCTTACCCGGTTCGTACGAGGCGGTGAAATCGGTGGGCCCGTAGAAGTTGACCACCGACTGCACCCGGCTCGAAACGTCCTGGTTCGGACCGGAGCCCTCGAACTCGTCGACGCCGCCGGTCAACCCCAGCATCAGCGCCAAATGACCGCCCGCCGAACCGCCCGTCGCACCGATGCGGTCCGGGTCGAGGTGAAAACGACCGGCATTGGCGCGCAAGAAGCGCACCGCGGCTTTCACATCCTCAACCGGCGCCGGAAATTGCGCCATCGGACTCAGCCGGTAGGTCACCGTCGCGGCCACATACCCGTGTTGGGCGAGGTAATAGGCGATCGGCAGATAGGCCTGGCGCGTTCCGGCGCGGAAACCGCCGCCGTGAATGCAAACAACGGCGGGAAAGGGACCGTCTCCCGAGCGCGGCATCACAACATCCATCTGCATCCGACCGCCGACGTTCGAATACTCGATGTCGGGTTGTACGACCACGTCGGGCGGGGGCTTGGGCGCGGGACGCTGCGATTGGGCGGCAAGGCTCGCGGCCGCGAGGAACAACAGGGGTATGGCGGTGCGCATCCGCCTGATTGTAAACGACCGGAGGGCCTCCCGGTCGCGACTGAGGCTGTAGGTTCTCTTACTCGAAACATCTAAGACAACGTTCCTATTGAGAGCTGTAGTACCCCAGCTGACACTTCAAGATGGAGCGCCCAAACAGGCCGCGCAAGCGGTTTCGGCCTGTGCCGCGCCGATTTGGAGGGCCATACTTTGCCGAACGATACGGACACAAGCGCGATGCACTCGGAGGCGTCGAACCCCGCGACGGGAGAGCACTCGAGCGCTCGAGGCAACGGCTTCGAATCCGTGGCGGCGCAGTATCGCGCCATGCAGGAAGCCCAACTCCTGCACGAAGAAACGATCAACCAGCTCCGCGAAGAGGTTCGAGGCCAACGAGAGCGTTTGGCAGAGCTCGCAAAGACGAACCCGTCGCAGAAGTCGAGCCAAATCGACATCGTGATGGTGCGGCTGACCGAGCTCGAGCGCAAGATCGGCGAAGGCGCGCCGGACCCGCTGCTCAACGAGATTGTGCATCGTCTGGCGGCGCTCGAGAACGCCGGGCCGAGCCGCGGCGCCCGCGATCCTCGAGTCGACGACGTACAAGCCAAGCTCGAAGAGCTGCGCAAGAAAGTCGGAGAGCCCGGCGCCTCCGACTCGCGCACCGATGACCTCGTGTTGCGCATCGCATCGCTCGAAAGAGCGTTTCGCCGCGCCGCGCAATCGCGCGACGCCGATGAAGTGCAAGCCCGCATCGAGTCCCTCGCCGCGGAGCTGCAAAAGCGCCAGCACGACGAACTGAGTGAGCTGCGCGAGAGCTTGTCGGAGGTCGCCAGGTCGGCCCAAGCCTCCGCGTCCGAAAGCGAGGACTTGGTTTCCGCAGCGGCTCTCGAAGAACTAAGCGCGCGGCTGGCTTCCATCGAGAGCAACCTCGCGGAGACAGCTCCACGAGAGCGTGTCGAAGAGTTGGGCCGCCAGCTATTGGCTCTCGAGAGTCAACTAACCAACGGACTACAGGGAGTTACCCCCCGGCTTCAGTCTCTGGAAGAGCGACTCGAACAACAGCAAGCGGGAGATTTGCTCGAACAGGTGGCCGAACGTGTGGATGCGCTCGAGAGCCGCCTGGCAGAGCAGAACGGCGTCGACCAGGAAGCGATCACGCAGCAGATCGAGTCGGTGCGCGAGCGCTTGGACGCGTTGAGCTCTCGCGTGATTGAGGCTCCGGCGGCAGAGCAGTTGGCCTCCCTGGCCGAGAAGATCCAGGCGCTCGAAGCGCGCGCCGCGGCGCCGGCGGACAACCGCGCTCTCGTCGAGATCGAAGCGAAGCTGGCGCGCCTGGAGAATACGGTCTCTAACCGGCCTGGGGCCGCCGAATGGGCTCGGCTGGAAACAGAGCTCAACGCTCTGCGTGTGGAAGCGACCCAAGCGCCACGGTTCCCCAGCGATCTCGCCAAAAGACTCGAAGAGCTCGAAAAGCGCCTTTCGGACGCGGAGTCGGCCTCCCGCTTAGAGGACGCCGACGCGCGACTGGGGACCCTCGAAAGCAAGATGCTCGCCCTCGGCGAGCCGCATGATATCGGCCGCCGCCTGACCGTGCTGGAGATGGACGACGCCAAAGCGCAGGATCCGCGCATGGACGACGTCCTCGTTCGGCTGGCCGCGCTCGAGACCAAGCCGTTCGAGACTCTGTCCGACAACGGATTGGAAGAGCTCAAGGAACGGGTCGCCGGTCTGCACGAAGAGCTCGGGAAGGTTTCTACAGAGCGCCTCGCCGCCGTCTCGGAATTGCCCGAGCGCCTGGCCCGTCTCGAAGCAAAGGTTCAGGAAGCGCAACGATCCGCGCCAGAGGATTCCGAGCGTGGTGAGTTGCTGGCGGCACTCGAAAGCCGCCTGCAAGCGCTTGGCGCCCGCGTGGAGGAAATCGCGGCTCAGCCGGCGGCCGAATCGGCTCTGGACAAACGGGTACCGGACCTTCAAGTTCGCCTGGAACAGGTCGAACAGAAGGTTTCGAGCGTACATCCCGAAGCCAAGGAACACCTTCTGAGCCTGACCAGCCGCCTGGACGAACTCGCGGCCCGGCCCGCGGGCGGCGCTTCCGACGCACGCGTCTCCGAGCTGGCGGCTCGCCTCGAGTGGCTGGAGCGCAACACCGACAGAGAGCCCTCTGCCGCCTCCGATCTGGACGTCGAAGCGATCAAACGCCGTCTGACTTTGCTCGAGGAGAAGCTGCAAGGCTCGAGCGGAAGCGCCGGATTCCCCGCTGGCATGCAGGCTGAGCTGGCAGCCCGCCTGCACGCACTCGAGCAAGGCCTCGAGAGTCTCCAAGAGAGCGGAGGCAATGGTGCGATGGATGTCGCTGGGGCTCTCAAGGCGGAAACCGATCGTTGGAACCAATGGGCCCGCAGCACGATGCAGGAGATTGCCGACCTGCGCGAACACATCGAGAGCACCGGGGTTAGCGCAGGCGGCGGCATTGACGCCGAATCCGTGGAAGCGCTCTCGGTGCAGATCAGCAATAGCCTCAACACTTCGGAAGTGAAGGCTCTGCGCGGTCAAATGTACTTTGTCTACTTGGCGCTGGGCATCATTTGGGCGCTGCTGATGTACGCCCTTTTCACCTAGACGCCGTTACCGCTTTTAGGCAACGCAAACGAGCCGCGGGTCACCCTGCGGCTCTTCGTCTTTGGTTCTGATCCAGGCGCCTTTTACTGGCGGCCGTCCCGCTTCCAAGGCTTCTCGAAGCGCAGCACGTTGGCGAAGCTGCGCGTGGGTGAAAACGCGATGCGCAGGAAGCGCGTCAGCGGACGGTTCTGCCATTTGCGCTCCATCGGCTCCACGACGAACCTGTCTAGGGCATCCTCGCCAACCATCCAGCCGAGTCCGCCCATCGGCGTCATCACCAAATCGACGTAGCCCATCGTGCCGGGACGCATACCGACGTTCCCGATCGAGGCCTCGCTGTAGAGCCCCAGCTCGAATTGCGTGCTGTAGAGTGCAGCGAAGGCGGTCGCGCGCAGGCGGCTCTTCCAGTACTGCTTGTCGCTAGCGCCGAACACCAGCGCCGCTCCGCGCGGATCGTTCTGAATCTGAATGTAGCCGGACACGGCGCCCTGCATCGGGTGCGCGACGTAGTTGGTGAACATCGAATCGCCGTCTTCCCAGCCGCCAAGGTTCTTGGCTGAGCGCCAATAATCCTTGAAGAAGGGGCCGCCTAGTTGGTCTACCGTCTTTTCTTGCGTAAGCCGGAACGCATGCTGGAAGGTCAGGAAGAAGAACGACTGCTCAACCGCTTTGCTCCAGTTGAACTTGGGCTCCGACGCCCCGCGGCCCAGCTTGTTCTCCTGCACAGCCGGTGCAATCGGACCGCTGCTCGCGAGGCCGACCGCTGCGCACGCCAGGAGCGCGACTGTGAGACGAAGTGAGGCGTGCATCCTATTGATCCGACGACGCGGCCCAAAAGGTTATTGTTACAACGCTCGTCGTTGTGTTCAACCCTCGCTTTCGGTACAAACACCCCCTGTATTCAGGGGCGATATCGAATCCAAATTGGACTCGCCCAAGCCATGTTTCCATCCTGCTGCTGCACGCGGACGTAGTAGTAGTGCTCTCCAGGCTCGGCCGAGCGGTCGGTGTAGCTGAACGAGAGCTCCTGCACGCCGGGGTGCGCGGTGTAGACGATTGCGTTGTCCTTGATCACGTCGATCTGTGCAATTTCGCCCGTTCCGATCACGCCGATCTCTAATGACGGGGGTTCCGCGCTCGTGAACTCCTCGCCCATGGCGTGTCCGGCGGACTGGAAATCGACGATGATGTTGTCCGTCGCGGCGTACGTTCTGCGGGCGTAGAGCGAGTCCCAGATCGACGAGTAGGCGCGCTCGGGCGTGTAAACCGCGGCATACGACATGTGCGTCGTGCGGTGATCCGAGCTTGCAATGAAGCCCATTTTGTAGCCCTTTGCCAGCGCATTCCAAACGTATCCTTTCTCACGAATTGCGCCGGATGTAATGTAGCCGCCAACGAGAATTTGGTCGGCCACGGCGGCTTTCGGCGCGCCGTAGTATTCATAACTGTCGCGGTTGCCCTGGTAGATCTCGACCAGCCGCTCGACGCGTTCGTCGTTGTAGCGCCAGTCGGTGCCCATCTGCGTCGCCGTGGTGTGCGGAATGCTGAATCCGTCGGGGATGTCCTTTCCGCCGAGCAGCTTCTTCCACAACTCGAGCTGGTCCGTCTCCGTGGCGCCGGACGGCGTATCGGCAACCTGGATGCGGATGGGCTGGTAGCCGCGCGAGCGCGAGACGATGTTGCGGTGTCCGTCCGGGTAGGCGACGGTACGCTCGTAGTTGAGCAGCGGATAGAAGACGTTCGGCAGCTTGTAGACGTCAACGGTCTTGTCCACCATGCGCCAGACGTAGTCGCTCAAGTCGTCCTGTGGCAGCAAGTGCTCGGAAGGACCGAGGAAATCCATCTCCGCGGCGTCGATGGCATAGCGGTACGTGTCATAGAGGCTCCCGTCGGACTGGCCGTCGAAGGAGAGGTCCGTGTGGCGGTGCAGGTCGCCCCAGGTCACGTGGTAGTCCCTGCCGTTCACGCGCATGCGGTAGGTCTTCCACAACGGCGGGTCGGGCGCGGGCTCGGCATCAGAAACCTCGACCGGCGCCGGCAGGTCGCTTGCGCCAACCAGCATCTCTTCGTCGACCGGCCCTGCGCCGACTTCATCCAGGCGAATGCGTCCGGCGTAGAGGTCGTACTGCGCGTAGTCGGGGTCGGTGCGCGGCAGGCTCCAACCGTCCGTCTGCGCGGCAAACACCAGATCACCGGACGGGCCCACGGCGAAGCCCGCGCGCTGCTCCTGGCGCCCATCCGAGTAGGGGATCGCCACCGGCGCCGTCCAGCCGTGGCCGTCGAACATCACCGCTTGATACGTCCAATACGGCAGGATCGAGCGCGACTCGCGCTGCGGCGGGTTGAAGCGCCCGATCGTGCGCATCCGGACCAGCGCCCACACACGTCCGCGCCCATCAACGGCGAGCTGAGGCATCTCGCTGAAGGTCTCGTACGAGCTCTCCAGCCCCAGCGTCATGCGGCTGCCCAGCACCGGCTTGCCCGGCAGGTTCTCATCCAGCGGACGCGTCGGCTCGACCAGCCGCCCGCGCTCGAGCACGCGCACCTGCACCTGCCTTTTCGCGTACGTGCCGCTTTCCCCGCGCAGAATGCCGTTGATGCCGTAGGTATCCTTGCCCCAGTTCGGTCCGCCGTTGTCGAAGGCGATCCACAGGCGGTCACGCTTGTCGTAAGCGAGGTTGGCGTGGGCCTCGAAGTCAGGGCTGGAGGTGATGCGCTCCACCGGGCCGAGCTTGCCGGCGGTCACGCGGCGCAGAAAGATGTCGTAGTTGCCGTGACGGTAGCTGTCCCAAGCGATGGCGGCCTCGCCGCGCGAGTTGACCGCGACGGAGGGCTCCCAGTCGCTCGCCGGGTGTTCGGTCACCTTTTGAGGGGCGGACCAAGAGCTTCCGCGCAAGCGCATCCAGGAAATGTCGGTCTTGGTTGCGCCGGAGGATTGCCACACCAGGTGGACTTCGCCGTCGGGGCCGGCGGCCAGCCGCGGGAATGTGTCCGGCCCTGGCTCGCGGGTCAGCCGCTCGATCTTGCCCCACGCGCCTTCAGCGAAGCGGCGGGAGTAGAGGTCCAGGTTGCCATCGACCGTCGCCGACCAGACGGCCAACACCGCGCGCGGCGCGGTGGAAATGAGCGCCAGGTGGTAGTAGTCGCCAGGCCCGTCGGAGAGCGCCTCGGCCTGGCTCCAAGCGCCGTCGCCGTCCTGCCAGCGGACCAGCAGCGTCTCGTGCCCGTCGCGGTGGGCCGACCAAGCGCACCACAGCCGGCCGTCGGGGCCGGCGGCGATCGCCGGATAGTCGTCCTGCGTCTCCGGCCCGGCCATACGGTCGCTGTAGGGCATGCGCTCGACACGGATACGACCGTCCAGCAGCGCGGCGGGTTGCAGGTAGGGCACGGCCCCGGTGCGGAACTCGGCCGCGCCTTGCGCCGTGGCCAGTTTCACGCGGGCGGTCTCCGGGCCCTCCACCTCGACGAGCACGCCCTTCCAGCGCGTTTTGGGGAACAGCGCCTGTTCCTGGGGCAGCAGGTTGATGTTGCCATCCCACTGGTTGCCAGCCTTCCAGCTCTTCGCGTCGAACGACTCTTCGGGCGAGAAGTGGTGCATGGCGACCACGCGGCCTTCCCCGCCCTCGACGGTCAGCGATCCGGACCAATCCGCGACCTTGGCATCTTTGCCACCGAAAAGCACGCGGAATCGCTGTGGCTGGGCAGCGGTTAGAAGGGGGACGGAAAGCAAGAGTAGACAGAACGCGCGCATCCGCTCCATCATAGCGGCGCAGCGCCCCCGCCCCTTGCCGCCCGCCCCTTCTCCTCGACAATCGAGGACAATTAAGAGATGCACCTCTCCCGCCGCACCTGGGCGCTTGGAGCCCTGGCCACCGCCGCGTGCGGGTCCTCCGATTCCGGCCAGGAGGCCGGAGCTACCGCCCAAACGGCTCCGCCCTCGTCGCTGCCACGCTGGGTCATCGACCTGCACTGCGATACGCCCATGCGCATTGCCCGCGAAGGCTTCGACCTCGGCAAACAGAACGACTATGGCCAGGTCGACATTCCCCGCATGCGGCAGGGCGGCGTCACTGGACTGTTCTTTTCCGTCTATACCCCGGCCGCCCGCGGCGAGACCCCTGACGCCGTTCAGCGCGCGCTCGAGATCATGGACGCCATCCGGCGCGAGACCGCGCTCCATCCCGACGACTTGGTTCTGTCAGACTCGGTGCTCGACATGGAGCGCGCCCGCGAGGCCGGCCAGATGTCCATCTTGATGGGCGTCGAGGGCGGCCACATGATCAACTCGAGCCTGCCTGTATTGCGCACGCTTTACGAACTTGGCGGGCGCTACATGACGCTGACCCACACCAAGCACACGCCCTGGGCCGGCTCCTCGGGCGACACGCCCGCCGACGACCCCGGCCTGACCGTCTTCGGACGCGAGGTGGTCGCCGAGATGAATCGGCTCGGCATGATGGTCGACGTCTCGCACATCTCCGACAAGACCTTTTGGGACGTGATGGGCGCCACCTCCGTCCCCGTCATCGCTTCGCATTCCTCCTGCCGCGCCATCTCCGATCACCCGCGCAACATGACCGATGAGATGATCCAGCGCGTGGCTGAGGGCGGCGGCGTGGTCCACATCAACTACTACAACGGCTTCCTCAGCGGCGAATACCGCGCCAAATCCGCCGAGGCCGAGAGCTTCGACCGCGAACTGAAGGCGGCGCGCGAGCGGCTTGGCGGGAATTTGAAGGAACTCGCGCTGGAGGAATACCGTATCAACCTGAGCAAGGTCGAAACGGTGGGCCGCGTGCCTTTCGATGTGTTGCTCGACCACTTCGAGCACGCGGTGAAAGTGGGAGGCGTCGAGCACGTTGGGCTCGGCTCGGATTTCGACGGAGTGGATGAAGCTTTGCCCGAAGGCGTGGAAGACGTCTCGAAGATTCCCTACCTGGCGGAGGGGCTGCGTTCGCGGGGGCTCTCGAGCGACGACGTGGACAAGATTCTGGGAGCAAACACGGTGCGGGTGATGCGCGACGTGGAGGCGGCTTCGGCGTAATGGCGTCCAAGGGCGCAGCCAAATTCGCGAGCCCGCGCGTCATTCCGGGGCTGATCATCGCCGCCCTGGGCGCGCTGCTGCTGCTGAACAACTTCGACATTCTCGACATCGGCCAACTGCGCAAGCTGTGGCCGCTGCTGGTGGTCGCGCTCGGGCTGCATTGGGCGATCGAGGGGCACAACAAGGTGATGGGCGGGCTGGTCGCCGTCACCGGCGTCGCGTTGCAACTCGACAAGCTGGGCTGGGTGGACGTGGAGTGGCGCGAGCTGTGGCGCTATTGGCCGGTGTTACTCATCGCAGCCGGCGTCGGCATGATCGTGCACCGAGGCGGCGGACGCGACAACCAGTTCGGCGGAGCGTTGTTGGCCTCGCTCGGCGCCTATCTGTTGGCTTCAAACCTCAATTGGATCCATATCGAGCTGTGGCAGCTCTGGCCGGTGGCCGTCATCCTGCTGGGCGTCGCAATGATCCGCAAGGCCGTGCGATGATCCGGACGCTGCTGTTCGACCTAGGCGACGTCCTGGTGAAGCTCGACTTCGACCGGCTCTACCGCGCCGCCGCCACACGCTGTGGGCGGGAGCCGGAGCAAGTGCGCGAGCAGATGCGCGCGGCGGACGTGGCCGGCCCCTACGAGCGCGGCGAAATCGACTCGGCGGAGTTCCACCGCCGCTGCGACGCGCAGTTGGGCCTCGGCCAGGATCTCGCGGCCTTCTCCACGATGTGGAGCGACATGTTCTCGCCCGACGAGCTTGTTTCGCCCGAGCTGATCGAGGCGCTGCTGCCGCGCTACAACCTCGCGATCCTCTCGAACACCAACGTCCTTCACTACGAAAAGCTGCGAAACGACTACCCGATCGTGCGGCTGTTTCCGCGTGCGATTCTCTCCTATGAAGTCGGCGCGATGAAGCCTGCTCCGGCGATTTACGAGGCGGCGCTGGCAGCCACCGGAAGCCGCCCCGAGGAGTGCTTCTTCACTGACGACCGCGCCGAAAACATCGCCGGCGCACTGGCGATGGGCATCCACGCGGAGCGCTTCGAGGGGCAAACGAAGCTCGAGCAGGCGCTGCAAGCGGCCGGCGTTCGCTGGTGACGGCCCGGGCTAAGCGGCCTATACTGAAGGCGGTCCCTGCGGGAATGCAACCGCCCTCGTCGCGTTTCTTGCTCCTCGCCGCGCTGCTGATCTCGGCGGCGTTTGGCTCCTACGCGCAGGCTCCGCGCATCCTCACCATCGACATCGACAGCGTGGTCCACCCGCTGACGGCGGACATCGTCAGCAGCGGCCTACGCCAAGCCGAGGAGTCCGGCGCACAAGCGGTGCTCATCCGGCTGAACACGCCCGGCGGCATGTTGGCGGCTACGCAAGAGATCATCCAGAGCATCGTCGGCTCGAAAGTTCCCGTTGTCACCTTCGTCACGCCATCCGGCGGCAAGGCCGCGTCGGCGGGCTTCATGATCTTGATGGCGGGCGATATCGCTGCGATGGCGCCAGGCACCAACACGGGCGCTGCGACTCCGGTGATGATGGGCGGCGGCGAGCTCGACGAGACGATGAAGCGCAAGGTGCAGAACGACGCCGCGGCGGCCATGCGCGCCATCACAGACAAACGCGGTCGCAACACCGAGCTCGCCGAAGAGGCCGTCGTCTCGGCTCGCTCGTTCACCGAGGAAGAAGCGCTCGAGTCCAACCTGATCGACATGATCGTGACCGAAAGCGAGTTACCCGACGCCCTCAACGGCCGGCTGGTACGGCGCTTCGACGGTTCCGAAGCGACGCTTGCGACGGCCGGCGCGACACTCCAACCCATGGAGCTCAGCTACCGTCAGCGCGTCCTGCTGCCGCTCACGGACCCGAGCCTAGCCTTCGTCCTCACCGCGATCGGATTGCTCGGAATCTACATTGAGTTTACGCACCCGGGTCTGGTGTTCCCCGGCGTATTCGGCGGCCTGATGGCGATCGTCGGGCTAATGGCGCTGTCGCTGTTGCCGATCAACTGGGCCGGGGCGGCTCTGCTCGTGTTCGGCATCGCCTGTCTGATTGCCGAGGCCTTTATCGTCAGCCACGGCATCCTGGCCGCTGGCGGCGTGGTGGCGATGACGCTGGGTGCGGTGATGTTGATCGATACGCAAGTTCCCGAGCTGTCGATTGGCTGGGGCGTCGCGTTGGCCGTGACTGTGCCGTTTGCCGTCATCACGGTTTTCTTGTTGAACCTCGCGATCCGCTCGTTCCGCTACAAGGTGACGACCGGAGAGGAAGGCATGATCGGCGAGACGGGCGTGGTCAAAATGGCCATCGGGCCGAACGGGGGACGCGTTTTCGTGCAAGGCGAGCTGTGGTGGGCCGACGCTGCGCGTCCCGTCCCAGTGGGCGCGCACGTGCGCGTGAAAGAAGTGAAAGGGCTGCGCCTCACCGTGGAGTCGCTCGAGCCCGAGGGAGAGACTACGCCATGAGCTTCGGTTTGATTTTCTTCATCATCCTGGGTCTGTACCTGATCAACTCGGTCAAGATTCTGGCCGAGTACGAGCGCGGCGTCATCTTCCGCTTGGGCCGGCTGCTGCCGCAACCCAAAGGGCCGGGCCTGATTCTGGTTTTTGCACCACTAGACCGTATGGTGCGCATCTCACTGCGCGTGGAAACCATGGATGTGCCGCCACAAGATGTCGTCACGCGCGACAACGTAACCGTCAAAGTCAGCGCCGTGGTGTTCTTCCGCGTGATCGATCCGCGCAGAGCAGTCGTCGAGGTCGAGCACTTCGTCCACGCCACCTCGCAGCTAGCCCAAACGCGCCTCCGCGCCGTCCTGGGCGAGGCCGAGCTCGACGAGCTGCTCAGCGAGCGCGAGAAGCTCAACGCCCGCCTGCAAGAGACGCTCGACGAACAGACTGAGCCGTGGGGCATCAAGGTACAAGCGGTAGAAGTAAAGCACGTAGATCTACCAGAGCAGATGATCCGCGCCATCGCCCGCCAAGCCGAAGCCGAGCGCGAACGGCGTGCGAAGGTCATCCACGCCGAAGGCGAAATGCAGGCGGCGGAGAAGCTTACCCTTGCCGCCGAGAAGCTCTCCTCTCAGCCAAGCTCGATCACCCTGCGGTACCTGCAGACGCTGACTGAAATCGGCATGGAGAAGAACACGACGATCGTGTTCCCGCTGCCGATCGAGCTAATGGAGGGCCTGTCGGCGTGGACGAAGAACCAATCCGGCCCGCGGTAGAGGTTCAGGAAAAAGACAAAACTCCACTAACATGTTTGTTTGCGAATGACATAGAATGGAGGCGGTATGTCGACGAATCGAGAGGAAGAATTCGAGCTCGTCCTCGGCAACAAACAACTGCTGAGCCTGTTCTTCATCGTCGTAGGCTTCTTTGCAGCCTTCTTTTCGGTGGGGTACATGGTCGGCTTCGGCCACGGTGAGAAGACCGGAGCGTCGACTGGCATTGCCAAGGTCGAACAACCGGCCCCGCAACCCAAGGAGCCCAGCCTACCGGCGACGTTGATGCAGGAGCCTCCGCCAGAGCCGCCTGCAGTCGCGACCGCTCCCAAACCGTCCCCGGTCGAGGAAGTCGCGCCGAAACCTTCGACCAAGCCTGAGCCGACACAAACCGCGACCGCGAAACCGCCGGAGCCCAAGCAAACTGCACCGGAAAAGCCTGCTGCCGTGAAGCCTTCGCCAACGTCTTCTTCCACGCCGAAGGTGACGCCGCGTCCAGCTCCGGCGCCCAAGCCCGCCACAACAGAAGCCGGCTACTACCTGCAGGTCGCAGCCGTGCGCGTGGCCGCGGATGCGGCGGAATTGGCTGGTCAACTCAAGTCCAAAGGCTATCCCGCAACCGTAAGTGCGGGCAAAGGGGATGGCTGGCAGCGCGTGGTAGTCGGACCCTTCAGCAGCTCCGAGGCGGCGCAGCAGTTCAAGCAACGTCTAACCAAGGACGGCTTTGATACGATGCTGCGTAAGCTGTAATTAGGGCCTTTGGCCCGAGCAGCTCGCCCGCATGAGTCTCATCCAGATCGCCCCAGGCGTACGGCGCCCCGTCGAACGTCTGCCGGAATGGCTTCGCAAAAGCGATGTCGACTTCCCCGCCCTGCACGACTTGAAGGTGGAGCTGCGTAGACGCGGACTGCACACGGTGTGCGAATCCGCCCGCTGCCCGAACATCCATGAGTGCTTCTCGCGCAAAGCCGCGACGTTCATGATCTTGGGTGACATTTGCACCCGGCGCTGCGGCTTCTGCGCCGTTCCGCAAGGCGCGCCGGGCTCGCTCGATGCTGCCGAGCCCGTGCATGTCGCGGAAATGGCGGCGCAGATGGGCCTGCATCACGTCGTGATTACAAGCGTGAACCGCGACGATCTGCCCGATGGCGGCTCCGAGCATTTCGCCGAGACGATTCGCCAAGTGCGTCGCCGCCTGCCCCAGGCGCGCATCGAGGGGCTGACGCCGGACTTCTGTGGCGACCTCGACGCCGTCGCGCGCGTGCTCGACGCCGCGCCGGACATCTTCAACCACAACATGGAGACCGTGGCCGCCCTCTACCGCCGCGTGCGTCCACAAGCCGACTATCGCCAATCGCTCGACGTGCTGCGGTTCGCAAAAAAACGCCGGCCGGAATGCCTGACAAAATCGGGCCTGATGGTGGGATTGGGCGAGACCCAAGAGCAGGTGCGCAAGCTGCTCGACGACCTACGCGAGGCCGATTGCGACGTCGCCACGATCGGACAATACCTGCAACCCAAGCGTCACCGCTTGCCGGTCGCCGAGTTCGTGCGTCCAGAGGTGTTCGAGGCCTATCGCGAGTACGGCGAATCGATCGGATTCCGCGCGGTGTTCTCAGGACCGTTCGTGCGCAGCTCCTACATGGCGGAGCACGTGGCTGATGGAGCGCTCTAAGGCCGTCGGTTTCGCGCTTGCCGCGCTCAGCGGCCTGCTGCAAGTTCTGGTCTTCCCGAGCTTTTCGCTCACCCTGTTGGCCGCCTTCGCGGTGGCGCCGCTGTTGTACGCCCTCGCGAAAGAGCCGAAAGGTAGGACGCGGTTCCTGCTGGGCTGGCTTTGTGGATCGATCTACTGGGGCGGAACCTGCTACTGGGTCTACGGCGTGATGCACGAGTACGGCGGGCTCGATGCGCCGGCGGCGGCTGCGATCTATGCCGGCTTCCTGCTTGCGAAGGGCTTGCCCTTAGGCGTGTTCGCCTTATTGGCGGGGCCGGTCTTGCGCACGCCATGGGCGATACCCGGCGTGGCGGCGTTGTGGGTGGCAATCGAGGGCGCCCACCAGTACTTGGGCTTCACTTGGCTCCTGTTGGGCAACGCTGCGACGAGCATGTCGCTGCTCGCGGCCCTGGCGCCGTACACGGGTGTCTATGGGCCGTCGTTTGTGCTGGCGGCGTTCAACGTGGCGGCGGCGTTGCTACTGTTGCGGCGGCCGCGCCGCGAGCTTGCCTGGCTAGTGTTGCTGTTGCCGTTGCCGTTGTTGCCGCATCTGCCCGATGGCGAGATCGGAACCGTGCCCGTGCGTATGGTGCAACCGGCTGTTCACCCGGACGAAGTGATGCAAGGCTGGAATGCCGGGCGGGCGCTCGCGCATTTCCGCCAGATGCTCGCCTGGTCGATGGAGGCCGGCGACACCGGGGTGGAGGAGAAGCCGGCGCTACTGATTTGGCCCGAGTACACGGTGCCGGTCTACTATTTCGATTCGCAGATGACGCGCAACATTGCCAACGCAGCCGCGCGTGCAGTCGGGGCGCCGATGGTGCTCAACACTGTGGCCTATGTGGAAGTGGACGGCGAGCGGCGTCCGATGAATTCCGCGATCGTGATTTCGCCCGACGGCGACGTGCTGTCGCGCTATTCAAAGCGTTATCTGGTGCCGTTTGGCGAGTTCACGCCTTGGCCGTTTTCCCTGTTTATCGACAAGATCACGCTCGAGGCCGGCGATTTCTACCCAGGACAAGAAGTCGTGGTCACGCCGATTGGCGAACACTCGATCGCAACCTACATCTGCTACGAAAACGTGTTCCCGACGGCGGTTTCCAGCCTTGCCGCCGCCGGCGCGGAAGCGCTCGTCAACGTCTCCAACGACAGTTGGTACGGCCCGACTGCGGCACGCTACCAGCACCTGCTGATCGCGCGGATGCGGGCGATCGAGACGCAACGCTATATCCTGCGCGCCACCGCAGACGGCATCACCACCGTCATCAATCGCGCCGGGCAAATCACCCCTCCGTTGCCCTCGTTCCGGCCCGGCGTATTAAACGCACACTTCGCCTACCACGACGATCTGACGTGGTTCGTGCGCTTTGGCGAATGGTTCTGGTACGCCTCCATCCTTGGCGCGGCCGCCGCATGGCTTGCGGCCCGTGCGATGATGGGATCGTAAGCATATGGCCGCGGCGTTAGACGAGCTAGAACGAGATTTTTCCGCCCTGCGCGACAGGGTGAAAACCGCCCGGGGGTATCTTTGACGCCTCCAAAGCGCAAACGCAACTAGACGAAGTCGAAAAACAAATTGCGGATCCGGAGTTCTGGAATGACCCGGCGAATTCGCAAAAGGTGATGCGGGAGCGCAAGCGCCTGAGTCAGGTCGTCGAAGCGGACTCTGAGCTCAAGCAGCGCGCCTCCGATCTGGAAGCGTTCTTCGAGTTGGCCAACGAGGGCGAAGATGTCGTTGGCGACATCGAGCGCGAGATGGGCGACCTGGACGCCCGCGTCGATCAGCTCGAAACGACCGCACTGCTCTCCGGCGAAAACGACCACCGCAACGCTATCCTGGTCATCCACCCTGGAGCGGGCGGAACCGAGGCGCAAGATTGGGCGCAGATGCTCTTGCGCATGTACCTGCGCTGGGCCGAGCGCGAGGGCTTCAAGACGAGCGTGACGGACGAACAGCCCGGCGAAGAAGCGGGCATCAAGTCGGCGACGATCGAGGTGCAGGGCGACTACGCCTACGGCCTGTTGCAGAGCGAAGTGGGCGTGCACCGGTTGGTGCGCATTTCGCCGTTCGACTCGAACGCGCGGCGGCACACTTCGTTCGCGTCGGTATTCGTTTACCCGGAGATCGACGACGAGATCGCGATCGACATCCGCGACGCGGACCTGCGCATTGACACCTACCGCGCGGGCGGCGCCGGCGGCCAGCACGTGAACATGACCGACTCGGCCGTGCGCATCACGCACTTGCCGACCGGGATCGTCGTGCAATGCCAGAACGAGCGCTCGCAGCACAAGAACAAAGCTTCGGCGATGAAGGTGCTGCAATCGCGGCTGTACGAGCTCGAGCTGCGCAAAAAGCGCGAAGAGACCGACAAGCTCGAGGCATCGAAAGCCGACAACACCTTCGGGAGCCAGATCCGCAACTACGTTCTGGCGCCATACCGGCTGGTGAAGGACTTGCGCAGCAAGCTCGAGGCGGGAGACGTCGACAAGGTGCTCGATGGGGATTTATATCCCTTCATGCACTCGTACTTGATTTGGCGCAAGACGGGCAAGCTTGCCGGCGAAGACCGCGAGCTGGACTAGACGGTTTTCATTTGCCCGATTTGCGGCGGCCGTGATACGGTTCCCTTGCGGAGGCTCGTATGTCCCAATCCCCCACTGCGCTGCAGGTCGTGCCGGAGGAGCTGACCAGATCACGGCGGAAGACCTGGAAAACATCAACTCCAGGCGCGGGCTGCGTTTGCTGCTCAAGTCGAAGAAATCAAGACGAAAAGCATCTTGTGCAGGCTTCGCTACGAGAATGACCTGCGCGATTTGCAGGTGGAGCTGGTGAAGCTACAACGCTCAATCCAGGAACAGGGTAGGCGTGTAGCGATCTTGTTCGAAGGCCGCGACGCAGCGGGCAAGGGCGGAGCCATCCTGCGCTTCACACAGCATCTGAGCCCTCGCGCGATGCGCATCGTAGCCCTACCGAAGCCCACGGACAAGGAAAAGGGCGAATGGTATTTCCAGCGCTATATCAGCCATCTGCCCGCGCCCGGCGAAATGGTCTTCTTCGACCGCTCTTGGTACAACCGCGCCGTCGTCGAGCCGGTCAACGGCTTCTGCACTGACGAGCAATATCAGATCTATTTACGCCAAGGCGCCGGAGTTCGAGCACATGCTCTACGAGGACGGCCTGGAGATCATCAAGTTCTGGTTCGACATCTCCAAAAGGAACAGAAGAAGCGCTTCGAGGAACGCCGCGAGGATCCTTTGAAGAATTGGAAGGTGAGTCCGGTGGACCAGCGCGCGCAGGAGCTTTGGGACTCCTACACGCACTACAAGGAGGAGATGTTCTCGCGCACGCACACCTCCTTCAGCCCCTGGATCATCGTGAAGGCGAACAACAAGAAAAAGGCGCGGCTCGAGAGCATCCGCTACGTGCTCTCGACACTCGACTACGAGGGCCGGGGGGACTCGAAGATCGAGATCTACCCTGACCCGAACGTCGTCGAACGATTCCACCGAGGAAGCGCGCAGCTCGACTAGCGGCCGCTACTCGCGGGGCATCGGATTGGGCAACTGCGGGTCGTCGGGCGCGTCGGGCGAGACGGGCGAACCCACGTCGGGCGCTCCGCCGCTGTTGATCAGCACCATCGTGCCTTGAATCGTGACGCCAGAGGGGCCCGCCTGCAGAAATCCGCCCGCGCCCTTCATGGTCACGCCCATGCCGGCATTCATCACGACCTTCGTACCGGCGTTGAGGTGGATCTCCGTGGCCGCGTCGAGGATGATCTTTCCACTCGACTTGATGTGGATGTCTCCGCCGGCTACGAGGGAATCCTTGCCGTCGATCTTGACTGCGCGCTTTCCCTTGACCGTCAGGTGGTAGTCCTGCTCCACCTTTTCGGTGTGATTCTTGCCGACGAGCTCGGTCCGGTTCTCGTCGACCTTCTCGTTCTTGTTGCGCTCGACGCTGACGTCCATGTCGCGCTCGGCATGCAAAAGGACAAGCTCGTCGCCTTTCTTGTCTTCCAGGCGAAACTCGTTGAAGTTGTCCGGACCGCCGCCTTTTGACGAGCGCGTCTTGACGCCCATCCGCGTCTGGTTGCCGGGGAGGCCATAGGGCGGCGGACTGTCTTCGTTGTATAGGCCGCCGATGACGAGCGGCCGGTCGGGGTCGCCTTCGAAGAACCCGATTACAACCTCCTGACCGATACGGGGAACCCAAATCTGGCCCCAATTGGCGCCGGCCCAAGGCTGCATCACGCGCAGCCAACACGAGCTGTTCTCGTTGTACTGCCCGATCCGGTCCCAGTTGAACTGGACTTTGACGCGGCCGTAGCTATCGCAATAGATCTCTTCCCCGCCCGGCCCCGTGACAATGCCGGATTGAATGCCGCGCATCTGGTGCTTCTTGGTGGTGCGCTTGGGACGATATTGCGTCTTGGCCGGAATGCAGTGGAAGTAGTTCTCGTACTTCGCGCCGCCTTCGGGGTCGCCAAAATAGACCGAACCTTCGTGCGCGGAGTGACTGACGCGGGTGATGAGATAGCCGTCGTTCTGTTTGTTCTGAATGTGCTCGATCAGCTTGATCTTGTATCCCGGGGTGAAGGCGCGGCAGTTGCTCTTGCCTTCGATCTCGTGCTGATCGACTTCGAGCTCCTGCTGACGATAGGAGCCATAGTCCTCGCCTTCGGAGCGCTCTTCGAACTCGCCCGGAAAGTCATAGACTTCGAAACGCTTGTCCGCGCCGGACGACTTTCCGGTCTCGGTTGTCACGCGCATCAAGTCCTTGCCGCGTGGCTTGGGTTTTTGGAAGTGAAATTCGTCGTGCGTATATTTGCCCGAGCGGACCGACAGGCGCGGGACCCAATCCCAGATGGAATCTTCGCCATGCTGAACGCCTATGCCCTCAGAACGCTCCCAGCGGAACTCGGACTGGTAGGGCAGGTCCTGCGCCGAGCTCATGTGGTCGCCCAGCATGAGCACGTGCCGGTCGGCTTCGTGCTTGAACCAGTAATAAATACCCTCCATCTCCATAAGGCGGGAAACGAAATCGAATGCGGTCTCCCGGTACTGGAGGCAATACTCCCAGGGCGCGTGATTCAGGCGCAGGCCGGAGAAATCATAGTCGGTAAAGCCGAGCCGATCGAAAACGTCCTTGAGAACGTCCGGCACGTTCTTGTCTTGATAGATGCGGCAGTCTTTGGTGAGCGTCAGAAACCATGGCCATGGGACGACATTGGCGTAGTAAATGAAGTAACGCTCTTCAGGCTCATCCTGCCAAAACTTCGAGACATGGCCGTGAAATCTACGAAAGGAGGTACCATCGCTCTGCCGTATACCGATGCAGACTTTCTTGCCGAGGATCTTGTCAGGGTCCAACTCGGGGTCTTCCGAGATCAACTGAATTTTCAAGTTGAACAGCTTCGAGATACCCTCGTCGCCTTCGAGGCTACGGACAATCGTGCCTTCCGCGGGGAAAGGCGATTGCAGCGAAAAAAGGCGCTTATTCTGCGAGAGTGTGAACGACATTTCGATTTCCCAGTCCGGTTACGAGCGAGGCTCGCAGACGCGGGAACGGCATTACCGTTGGCTACGTCAGCGTAAACTCGCCCTTCTCTCCGATGCCGATCGTCACGCGATCGGCCTTGACGCCCTCGGCCATTTGCCCCAGCAATTCGCGGGACAACAGCGGCAGCAGCGTGTTGGTGAGGATGTTGTCGATGTTGCGCGCGCCCGACTCGACCTCGGTGCAGCGCTCGGCGACGGTATCGACGAGCGTTTCGTCGTAGACGAGCTCGATGCGATGATTCTCGCCGAGGCGGCGCACGATCTTGTTCATCTTCAAGCGGATGATCTGTTTGAGCGCCTCGTCGCGCACGGGGAAGTACGGCACGATCACAAGGCGGCCGAGGAAGGCGGGCTTGAAGACCTTGTCGAGCTCCGGCTTGATGGCCTTGACCAGCCCCGACGGCGCCGGCATGATCTCCGGATCGGCCGTCAACTGCATGAGCTGCTCGGTCGCGGCGTTCGAAGTCAGGATGATGACGGTGTTCTTGAAGTCGATCTCGCGCCCTTCGCCGTCTTCCATCATGCCCTTGTCGAACACTTGGTAGAAGAGCTCCATCACGTCCGGGTGCGCCTTCTCGATCTCGTCGAGCAAGACGACGGAGTAGGGCCGCCTGCGGACGGCTTCGGTCAGTACGCCGCCTTCACCGTAACCGACGTATCCCGGAGGCGAGCCTTTGAGCGTCGAGACGGTGTGCGCTTCCTGGAATTCCGACATGTTGATCGTAATCAGGTTGCGCTCGCCGCCGTAGAGCAGGTCCGAGAGCGCCAGCGCGGATTCGGTTTTGCCGACGCCGCTGGGCCCGACGAGCAGGAAGACGCCGACGGGGCGATTGGGATCGTCGAGCGAAGCGCGCGAGGTTTGGATGCGTTGTGCGAGCGCTTCCATGGCGTGATCTTGGCCGATCACGCGTTTCTGCAGGATGCCGGCGAGGTCGAGGATGGTCTTCATCTCGTCCTTGAGCATCTTGCCGACAGGGATGCCGGTCCAAGCAGAGAGCACTTCACCGATGACCTGCTCGTCGACACAGACGCGCAGCAGCGGCGTCTCGCCTTGCAAGCGGGTCAGCTCTTCGTCGAGCTTGCGCAGCTCTTCGCGCATGGCGGCCGGATCGGGTTTCTCTTCTCCCTCAGGCGCATCGCCGCCTTCGAGCATCTCGCGAAGCTCACGGACCCGCTCGACAAGCTTTTTCTCGGTCTCGAAGCGTTTTTCGAGGGAGCCAAGGTGGGCTTTCTCTTTCTCGAGGGCGGCCTTGATTTCGTCCAGGCGCTCGGAATGGTTCGCGCCCGTGGTCTGCTCGCGCTCGAGTACGCGCTGTTGCACTTCGAGATCGTCGATGATGCGCGTCGAGTCTTCGATCGGCCCGGGCGTGGCGTGGTGGCCCAGCGCAACGCGGGCGCTGGCGGTGTCGAGAATGCTGACCGCCTTGTCAGGGAGTTGCCGGCCGGCAAGGTAACGCTGCGAGAGCTTGACCGCGGCTTCGACGGCCGAGTCGAGAATGCGTACGTTGTGGTGGCGCTCCATGTGCGGGGTAATGCCGCGCAGCATTACGAGGCAGCGCGCGACATCGGGCTCTTCGACCTTTACAACCTGAAAGCGACGCGACAGGGCCGGATCTTTCTCGAAGTACTTTTTATATTCCGACCAAGTCGTGGCGGCGACCGTGCGTAGCTCGCCGCGCGCCAGCGCCGGCTTCAGCAGATTGGCGGCGTCGCCCTGGCCTTCCTGGCCGCCCGCGCCGATCAGCGTATGCGCCTCGTCGATGAACAGGATGATCGGCGTCTCCGACGCTTTCACCTCCTCGATCAGACCTTTCAGGCGATTCTCAAACTCGCCTTTGACACCCGCACCCGCTTGCAGCAGCGCCAAGTCGAGCGAGCGTACGGAGACGTTCTTGAGCGGCGGGGGCACGTCACCCTTGGCGATGCGCAGCGCGAATCCCTCGACCACGGCCGTCTTGCCCACGCCGGCCTCGCCGGTGAGGATGGGGTTGTTCTGGCGCCGCCGCATCAAGATGTCGACGATCTGACGGATCTCGGGATCGCGGCCGAGTACAGGGTCGATCTTGCCGGCGCGCGCGGCTTCGGTCAGATCGACGGTGAATTGTTTGAGGTTCTCTCCCGAGGACGCCTTTGCAGAGGTTGGCGCGGCGTCGCCGTCTTCACCGATGGGGCCGGCGGCTGTCTCGAGCGAGTCTTCAACGATGTCGTCGAACTCCGCCGCAAGCGCGGAGGCGCTGATGCGCAGCAGCTCCGGAGCGGACGTTTCGATCAGCCGGGTCAACTCTTTGGACTCGAGCAGAGCAAGGACGCAGTAGCCGGAGCGCACCTGGCCGACGCCGAAGTTGAGCGTCGCGACCATCCAGGCTTGGCTGAACATGTCGACAACCGAGGGTGAAAAGGACGGAGTCCGCGCGTTGCCGGTCTTGAATCCATCGAGCGCACGGGTGAGGCTCTTCGACAGCCGCGACGAGTCGATCTCGAAGCGCTCGAGGATGCGCGCCAGGTCGCCATTGGAGTCGTCGAGCAGCTTCATGAGCACGTGCTCGATTTCGATGTCGTAGTGCGTGCGCGAGACGCAGAGCCCGGCGGCGGCTTCGAGCGCCTTACGCGTGGGGTCGTTCAGGCGACTGATCAGGGATTTCAAATTCACGCTCATCGTTCATTGCTCCTACGGCGCCCAGAGTCTGAGCACGGTTTCGTCCGGATCGCGGTCGAGAGGTTTGGAAAACATCCACGAGACCCAACCGAGTTGGGGCGGCGGGCCATCCTCGACATCCAGGCCCGCGCGCGGCGCTTCCTCGCGTTTGAGCACGAGTTGAACCTCCGCATCGAGGTCCTCGCCGCAAAAGAATTTCACCAACGCGCCGAGCGGCTTATAGGCGCTCGCGCCCGGCAGGAATTGACTGTATTGCCGCAAAGGCAAGGGGCCGAGGCGCAGCCGGAAGACAGACTGCTGGTCCCAAACTTCGTCGCCGACGACCGCGCCGCGCCCGAGGCTTTCGGAATCGCGCGGACGGTCGCGAAAGCGCGTCTGGGCTTCCTTTTCGATGGGGCGCCAGGCGCCGGCGAAAGGGATCACCTCGCAATCGACGTTGAAGTACTCGCTAATCACCTGTTCTAGCGCCGAGCTCGACCGCGGCATCTGAGACAGCAGGCCTGCGTAATAGACCAAGGCCTGATCCTTGACCGCCTGGCGTCCGGCCAAACCGGGCGTGCCGAGGCCGATCAACGACATCAGGATACGCCCGTACGCGTCTTCCTCTCCTCTTTCAAAAGCGACGCCGGGACGCGCTCGCTCCCATGCACGCACAAAAAGAGACAGCAGGCGATGGTGGAAGAGGTTGAAAAACTCTCCCATCGCACGGTCGCCGTTGCGCTCGCGCTCCCGCACCAGCTCTGTGTACTGGGTAGGCAGCACGCCCAGCGCGCCGATCAGGCCGAAGAAGTGGACGCCCATGCGCGGCGGGCCGTCGTCGACCTCCAGGTTCAAGCCGCGCACCTCGGTCGGAGGGAACGACAGCTCGGGCTCGCCGGTGAAGCGGACGGCCTCGGCCCCAGGCTCGGCAAAGCGCCCGACCGGCTCGCGGAAAGGCGCCAGCCGGGTGAGCAGACGCACGAGCTGGAAGAACTCGAAGTCCGATGGCGCTTCGCTGATGTGCGGCCCAAGATCGCCGGGCGTCACAGCAGAATTCGATGTCCGGCCCGCGGCGCCCATTCTCGTAGACTCTCCTTGCGTTGGCGCGTCTTCACACGCAGTTGGCTAAAGCTGTTCAACGTGACGTAATGGCCTAGGAACTGCTCGATCACACTCGAGAAAAGATACACTCCTCCACCGACGAATTGTTCTTCGTCGAGCTCCATCTCGACGCCGACGCCGCGCACGTAGCTAATGCCGTTCTCGGAGATCACGCGCGAAAACTTGCGCTCGCTGTGCAGCTCCAGGATGCCGGCGATCTGGCGGGACGACTCGACCGATCCGGGAAAATCGTAAAGCCGCAGAATCTCCTGCAGCGCGCCCTTTCCCTCTTCGACCAACGAGAGGTAGTTGAGCGACAAGTGCGAAATGAGCCGCCAGAGCACGTCTTGGCCAAGCGGCGGACGGATGGTGCGCGTCGGCTTGCGCAGGGCGACGATGATTGGCGCGGCAGCGGCGCCTTCGGCGTCAAAATCGCCCTTCTCGTCTCCGAAAGGCAGCTTCGAAGGCAAGTCGCCATTCGTGCAGGTGCAGCGCACGGTCAGCACCTCGAAGTCGCCTAGTTTTGGGCGGCCCGAGTCATTCACGAGCGTCATGAAGACCTCGTCAGCGGACATGCGGCGTCCGTAGGGCGTGCGGCGCTCGACCTGCCAGTAGACCGACTGTTCGCGATCGGGCGCTCCGTGGCGAAAGGCGTAGAACGGCTCGAGGTCGGTGGTCGATCCCGTACCGGCCTTGGCTGCGGTGACGCGATCGACCGAAAAGACTTCCACGTCATCACGGCGCCGCACGTTGGGGATCACCTGATATTCATAGTGCGTCTGGTCAAGCGCGATCGGCTCGGCGGTTTGCTCGAACAGGTTGACCGCCGGCGCGCAGCCCAAGCGTATGTTGCGCGCCGAGACGCCCGCCTCGAGAGTTTCCTGGCGATCGGTGCGTTCGAACTCCGAGAACAGGAAGATCAGCTCGATGCTGTCGCCGAACTCCCCCGCCGTGACCGCGTCGAGGCCTTCCACGTCGATGAAGAAGAACTTGGCGGGGAACGAGAAGTACTCCTGCAAGAGCCGATAGGCGGAAAAGGAGCGGCGCGGATAGGGCGTGAGCGCCTGCGTCGATTCGAAGCCCACCGCTTTGACAGCGACGCCGGGCAGCGCAATCGGCCGCTGCCGCGATTTCGGGTTGGGATCGCGCAACAAGACTTCGACGGTGTTGTTGAGCAGCAGCTCGTAAAGCGAATGCCCAATCACGCCGTCGGCGTCGATGTGGAAGCGCAGGGTCTTCAGCCCCATCTCCTCCCATGAGGCGCCACCCTGCGCAGCAAGCTCTAGCCGTAGCGACGCTACGGCATCGGTCGACTTGACCGGAGGGTCGAGCCGGTCCGGCGGCAGAAAGCGCGCGTCCTGGACGTCGATCGGCCACACCACGGCGTCGTAGGCGGTCCGGAACTTGCATGGCATGCCGGCAACCGGTTTCGAGTAGAGGGTAGTGCCGCGTGGAATGTTGACGCCTGTCGTGAGCTTGCCTTGCTTCGGGTCGCGCCGGAACTGCACGATCGTCGCCGATGGAATGGGACGCAGGAAATGTGGGAACAGGTGGTTCAGCAGCGCCTGCGAAATCTGCGGAAAATCGTCGTCGAGCTTGAGGTGAACGCGCGCGGCGAGCAGGGCAAACGCCTCGATGAGCCGCTCGACGTGAGGATCTTCGCAGCGACCGGCCTCGAGCAGCAGCCGCGAGGCGATTTTGGGATACTTTTGGGCGAACTCCGCCCCTAGCCGCCGAACGTAGGTCAGCTCACGTTCGTAGTAAGAGAGCAGCTCATCCCGCACCGCGCTCTCCTTCCACTTCGTACTCGCCGCTGATCAGCTCGAGCGTCGTATCGAATGTGACGCGCTCGGGCGCAGGGTCCACACGAAACATGCCTTCAATCTGGAAACGCATCGTCTGGGTATTACGGTTGACCGGCTGCAACGAGACGCGAACGCCGGTCAGACGGGGCTCGAATGCCGCAACAGCCGCTTCGATCACGCGCACGAGCATGCGTTGGTCGTTGACCGAGTTGAGCGACAGGCTGCTGACATCGGGTACTCCATAGTAGAAAACCGAGCGCTCGAGCTCGTTTGCCCCTTCAGGCAGATCCACCGGCGGACGCCGGGCATTGAGCAGCCACTCGAGGTCACGGCGCAATCCGGCCTTGAGCTGGCGCAGCGACTTCGCCGGCTCTTGACGCACGTCCCGGTTGCGCGGCTCGAGGTCGATCAGCCGATCGAGCAGCGAGGGCGTGTTCTCGCCTTGTTGTTCCTTAGCGGCCATTCCTGAGTCGTCGCGGGCAATCCCACATTAGCGCTCCAGTCGCATCGCCCGAAGCGGGTCCAATCGGCACAATTGATCGTAAATTTTGCTTAGACGCTCATCTTCAGGCCGCACCTTGGCTAGGCAACGGTGCAGCAGCTCGAGCGGCTCGCCCACCATTTCTGCGTCTTCCCACTCGGTCAGATCGTGACGCTCGATCTCGGCCGCGACGTCTTCGAGAATTGGCAGCGCAACGGCTTCACTCTTCGCCTGTAAACAGACACGAGCCATCTGCACCTGGCGTGCGAAGCGAGCGCGTTCGGAGGTTTCGCGCCCGAGTTGACGCCGCAGCACGCTCAGAGCCTCGTCGGGCCGGCCGCGTTGCAGTGCGCGTTGGGCAATCTCCCAGGCATCGGGCTCGTCGTCCTCGTCGTCGTGACCGTTCGTCGCCTTGGGCGGAACCGGCAGCCCGTCTTCACCCAGACTGCGAATCCAGTCGAGCGTAGCGCCATTGGCCGCCGGAGTATCGTCGTCGAGGGTACGCTCAGGTCGGGAAAGTCGTTGAGCAGCAGCCAAAGTTGCGTGCGCACGGCTTCGGAGACACGATCGAATTCGTCCCCCAAGGCCTCGCAGGCCTCCACTGCATAGCGCTGGATGTCGAGCCAGCCGCGGCCGCACGGCTGCGCCATCGCCTGCTCGGCGGTTTGCAGCACCGCCGTCCAGTCTTCTTCGCGCGCCAAGCGCTTGAGGGAAACGCGCATCTCGCGAGGCGGGGCTTCAAGCAAAAGCTCGTCGATCGACGGTCCTCCCGCACGCAACTCGCCCCAGCGCAGACCGCGCAGGGCCAAATACGGCCGGATTGGCCGGATCGCGCTCGCGCAAAGCCAACGCGCCGGCTGCAATCGCACCAACGGGGTCGCCGGACGGAGCCTGAAAGCTGGGCGAAGCAGGCGCAGACAGCGCCGGGGAGTCGCCAAACAGGTCTTCGGCTGGAGCCGGCGTCGGCTCGTCGCCGAAAAGATCTTCCGCCGACGCGGCTGGCGCTGCGGGCTCGCCCCGAAAAGGTTTCGTCAGCGTCGGCGGCTGATTCGTCGCCGAAGAGGTCTTCGGAGGCGTCGGCTTGCTGCGCGGGCTCGTCGTCAAAGAGGCCGGACGAGGACGCCGGGGTGCGGGGGCTCATCGCCAAACAGATTGTCCGAAGACGCGGCCGGCGCAGCAGGCTCGTCGCCGAACAAGTTGTCCGCGTTCGATGCCGTCGAGCGCCGCGCGGGCGCGGATTCCGCAGCCGGCGCCGACGCCGAAGCGCTCTTCTTCTCGTTGAGAATACGCGCAGAAGAAATGACGTCTTCCAGCGCCGTCTTGACCGGGTGGAAGTTCGGCGCAACGTCGTCGAACTTCTCGTCGCAATAGTTCGAGAAGTCCGTGACTGCTTCGAGCGCGGCCTGGCCCTGTTCGATCAGCTCTTGAAGGTATTCGGCCGGGGTGGCGCGCAACCCGTCCTGTATGTCCTCCGGGGTCAGCTTGCCGTCGTCGATCGCCTGCTGGCGGATGCGACCCTTCTTCTCACGATCCTTGTTGGCCTCTTCCTCGCTGGGCACGCGGACGGCGTCCTGGTAGACATACCAGTTGACCCCCGTGGCGGTCAGCTCGACGCCGCGTACGGCCGGCTCCCAGCGAGCGGCGACATAGGCCAATGGCGTTGCGCGGAATTCGAGGTCGCCGTCCTCGATCTCCGGGTACACGTTGTCCCAGAACTTGTCGAGCATGCCGCGCAGCAGCTCGACACCTTCCAGCATCCCAGCGAAGCCGTCCTGCCGCGCCCAGGCTTCGCATAGGAAGCCGGCGATGAACAGGTCTTTCCCTTTTTTGACAGTCCCTCCGAGGCTAGCTTGACGACCTTCTTGTAGTCGGCTCGCTTGACCTCACGCTTCCAAACGCCTTGCGCAAGCTCGTCCTCTTCGCGCGCGGCCTCCTCAATCTCGAGCTTGAGCGGAGAGTAGTATAGGTTTTCGCCCGCGGGATTCTCGCCGGGAATCGGCTGGAGCAGCTCCTCGACGCTCGCCATAGATCGAATCAGCCCTCGACGGCCTCGATGCGCAGCTCGCGCAAATCGAGCAGCGGCCTCTCGGCCGTCTACAAGGAGCGTCTTGAGCCCGTAGGAGCTTCGATGCCGTCCTCATCACGCGCCCATACGCTGACGCGTCCGAGCTGGACCTCTTCATCAGGATGCATATAGGATTGCGGCGCGAGGACCGGTAGCAGCACCTCGCCTAGCGTCTGGCCTTGGAACTTCGGTCCGTCTCGATCCGGGCCGGAGCCCAATAGAGATCACGCAATCGCCGCGGGGCGACCATGTCGATCGAGACGATGTGCTCGAAGGCACCCATAGGTAATCCAGGCCGGCGATGACTTCGAGCTGGCCGCCGATGCGCGGATCCGAATCGCCGATGGCCTCGAAGGGAGCGCCGTTGAAGGTCCCCTTCACCTTGGCCTGCGCCGGCTTGTCTGTGTCGAGCGACGGGCCGCCCTCGAGCTTACCTTCGAAAGCGTCTTGGCGTGTCCGCTCGGCCTGTAGAGCCGCATGGTAGAGCAGGCCGCCGGTTTTCGATTCCTTGCTGTCGTGCGCGACGAGCTCGAGGTGCTTGTTGGCGCGGTCGAGGTCGCCGGTGAAACAAAGCAGCTCGAACAGGAATGTTCGAGCCTGCTTGTCGGTTGGGTCCTGGCGCAGGGCGACCGACACTTCGTCGATCGCCTGGCCCAGTTTCGCTTGCTTGAGCAGCTCGGCAGCTGACATCAGCTAACCTTGTTCAACTTCGCGTCGAACGAGGCCATCATCCAGCCTTCTCCGACGCCGTGATGCTTGGTGTCGTACTCCATCTTGAGCGACTCGAACGAGAACTCGAAGCGCTCGGTCGGCAGGCCGCCGCCCTCGCCGAAGCCGCTGATGTTCGACGACGAGACCACGATCCGCTCCAGCGTGTACTTGGCGTACTCCTCGTACTTGCCCGACTTGAGACCCTGCTTGCGCGCGATCAGCACGGCCTTGTCGATGAACTCGCCGGTCGCGCAGAGCTCGCGCAGCTTCGGGCTCGCCTTCGACATCAGCGTCGAGAAGCTGAAGGTGCCCAGGGTCGCCTTGCCCATCACCTTGCCGCCGCCTTGCTGGGCCGTGCCTTGCATGAAGGCGTCCCATTCCCATTGCAGAAGCTCGACGTGACCCGGGTACTCCGCGTCCTGGCACTCGCCTTCGACGCCGTCGATCTTGCACAGATAATTCGCTTTGCCTTGAGCCATGATTTGATTCCTCCGTTCTTCCCTGGTTCCGCCGTTACTTCAGGTTCTGCTTGATGTCGTACGCGCCTTGGATGACGCCCTGTGCATGGCCTTCCTTCATTTCCTTGTACGCCTCGGTGTACTTCTGGAAGTTCATCGAGATAGTCTCGGAAGGGATGGCGGAACCTGCGGAACCGTCGGAGGAGAACGAGACGACCTGGACGCGCTCGAACTTGTAGCGCAGGTACTCGACCTGCTGGTTGTTGGTAGCCGTCGCGTCGCCTTCACCGGGCCGCCGGCAGATGACCTCGACGGCTTGAATTTCCGCGCCGGAGCAGAGGTGAGCGTAGAACTTCGAGCTCGATTTATCCAGCAGCTTCTGGACGGTGAAGTGGCCGAAGCCGGCGCCGCCGGCGACCAAGCCGGCGCCCGCCTGCATGGACGCTTCTTGATTGACGCCCCAGCTGAAGCTCGAAATCTCGATCGCTTTGGGGTACTTCTCGTCTTGACTCTCGCCTTCGATCACAGGCGTCGTCTTCATCAACAGATCGGATGGCATGATTGATTCGTGACCTCCTCGGTACTTATTCCACTAACGCGCTGACTCGGGCAGATCCGCTACCAAGCGCAACGACACTGAAAGTTCGTCGAGCTGGAAGTGGGGCCGCAAAAACGCCACGGAGCGATAGACTCCGGGCTTGCCAGGAACTTCCTGAACGTCTACGCGAGCCTCGCGCAGCGGGAACTGGGCCTTGGTGGTCTGTGAAGCCGTGTCGTCTGGTGTCACGTAATTCATAATCCACCGATTCAGGAAAACCTCTACATCCTTACGCGACGCGAAGCTTCCGATCTTGTCACGCATCATGGCTTTTAAGTAGTGGGCGAATCGGCAGACTGCCATCATGTACTGCATCTGCGCCGACAGACGTGCGTTGGCGTTGGCCGCCTCGTCGTCATAGCGCTTGGGCTTGTTGCAGGTCTGGACGCTGAAGAAGGCCGCATAATCGGTACCCTTGCAGTGCACCAGGGGCACGAAGCCCAGGTCGGCCAGCTCTTTCTCACGACGATCGGTGATGATCGTCTCGGTAGGACATTTCATTGCGACGTCGCCGTCGTCTGTGCGGAACACGTGCGCGGGCAGGCCGTCGACCAACCCCCCGCCTTCCACGCCGCGGATCGCCGCGCACCAGCCGTAGCGGGCGAAGGCGTTCGTCATGCGGGTCGCCAACGCATAGGCCGCGTTCCCCCAAAGATAGGAGTCGTGGTCGTCTCCGTGGACCGCTTCCTCGAAGTTGAAGGCGTCGACCTGCTTGGTGTCGCGGCCGTAAGGCACCCGCAGCACAACGCGCGGCATCGTAAGGCAAACGTAACGCGAGTCCTCGCTCGCACGGAACCCTTTCCAGCGAGCATACTCGGTCGTGTCGAAGACCTTGGCCAGGTCGCGGGGAGCGTCGAGCTGCGTGAAGCTCTCGAGGTTGAACATATCGGCCTGCGTGGCCGAAAGGAACGGCGCGTGGGCGGCGGCGGCGACTTGAGACATGCGCTCGAGCAGTTCGATGTCCTCAGGCCCTTTGCCGAAGTAGTAGTCGCCCAGCAATGCGGCGAAGGGCTCGCCGCCGAAGACGCCGAACTCTTCCTCGTAGATCTTCTTGAACGTTGCGCTCTGATCGAACTCAGGGACGCGCTGCAGGTCGCGCAACAGCTCCTTCTTCTTGACGTTGAGAACCTTGATCTTGAGCTGCGTGCCGGTTTCGGAGTTCTCGATCAAGTGGCGGATGCCGCGCCAGGTCGATTCCAGTTGCTGGAACTGCGGCTGGTGCATGATCTCGCTCAACTGCAGCGAGAGCAGATGGTCGATCTGGGCGATGCGCTGGTTCACCATCGACTCGACGTCGGGCGAAACGGTCATCTGGCCGTCAAGCACCTGGCGGACGAACTCGGAAACCAAGTTCTTACCCCGCGCTTTCGCAGCAGGGTCGCGCGCCATACGGCCTTGCTCGACGATTTGGTCGAGCAGACTCGGTGATTCCTCGACTGTGGTGGTCGTTTCGGCCTTCGCCGCAGCTTTCTTAGCCATCGGAGCGCTCCTCGTCCTTCGCTTGCTTGTCGAGCTCGGCGCGCAGTTGCGCCAGCTTCTCTTCGTCTCCGCTGATCTCATGCAACAGACTCTCGAGCTTTTCGTTGCCCTGCAGGCTGCCGACCAAGTCGGACAGCCGGGTACGCAGTTCGAGGAGCTCGCGCAGCGGCTTGACTTGGCGCGCGATGTTCTCCGGCTCGAAGTCGTCCATCGACCTGAAGTTGAGGTCCACGCCGATTTTGCCGGCGTCTGGGTCATCGCTGATCTTGTTTTCGACGGTGAACGCCACGCGGGGGTTCATCTTCTTGAGAACGTCGTCGAAGTTGTCCGGGGTAATCTCGATGAAGCGCCGCTCCTTCAGCCGGGGCAGCGGCTCCTCAGGCATGCCGCTCAGGTCGGCCAGCACACCCATCACAAACGGAATTTCCTTCATTTCGATCGCATCACCGACTTCCACGTCATAGGTAACGTGGACGCGCGGGGAGCGAACTCGCTCGAGCTTTTTATGAACGCTTTCGCGGGCCATCTATGCGCCTCCAAGAGATCCAGCGGGGGACCGGCCGGCGGCGACGGGCCGCCGGAGAGCGCCGAGCTCCCGCGTTGAGAATTGAATTGCCTCGCCTCCGCCAAGGTCTCCAGGCGGCGGAGGGACCGGTCCATTATTGGGCCGATCCGCCAAAACTGTCAAGAACATTCCCGGCCTTACACGTCTGCATCGGGCGCTGCGCTTTGCGTCGAGAATCGATTATGCGAATCTCTTGAAGACCTTCAGAAACCGGCTCGTCCGGACGGGAGCAAGCCATGGGACAGAGGATTGAATTTGGAACAGCAATGTTAGACGTGGAGCCTCGCGCGCGACGGAGCGGCTACGAACCTAGCGCCGAGACGCCGTTCCGAATTGCACTTGTGGGCGACTTTCGCGGACGCGCCAGCCGCGGGCTACGCTATGGCCCGAAACGGCTGGAAGGCTGCCGCGCTTGGCCGGTCGACAAGGACGACTTCCACGAGTTGCTCGAGCGCGTCGGCCCCGCCATCGAAACTCCGGCAGGACCGCTCGAGCTGCGCGACATCGACGACTTCCACCCCGACGCACTCTACGCTCAGGCTCCGGTCTTCGTCGAGTTACGACGGCTACGTAAGTTGTTGCGCGACCCGGACGGCTTCCGTGCAGCGGCGCGCGAGCTGATGGATTCCGTCCTGGCAGAGCAATCCGAGCCGCCCGCTCAGCAACCTGCCGACGGCGGCAGCGTGCTCGACGCAATTCTGTCCGGAGGGGCTGGGACTGAGTTGCCGCCAGCCCGCCCTGCTCAAACGCCGGCTCCCAAACAGGACGCGGAATGGAAGTCCTTCCTGCGTAGCATCATGGCGCCACACGTCGTGCCCAAGGCCGACCCGCGCCAACAGGAAATGCTCGCGCAGCTCGACGAAGCTGTTCTCGAGCAAATGCGGCTGACACTACACAACCCCGCCTTCCAGTCCCTCGAAGCATCCTGGCGGAGCGCGTTCTTGTTGCTCGACCGGCTCGAAACCGGCGTGGAGCTCAAGATCGATCTGATCGATGTGTCACGGCAGGAGTTGCTGGACGACCTGACCGGCGCCGCGGACGCGGTCCACGAGTCCGGACTCTACCGTCTGCTCGTCGACGAAGCCGCAGGCCAGCGCGGCTCGCAATCTTACAGCGTGATTGCCTGGCTCGAGACCGCCGGCGATTCCGCAGAGGAGATTGCCGTACTGCGCACTTTGGCCCTGATCGGCTCGGAGGCCGGCGCGCCGGTCCTAGTGGCCGCCTCGCCGAAGCTAGTCGGTCGAGACGCGCTCAACCGCGATGACGAGCCCCGCGGCTGGAGCTTCGAGGCCGCCGACGCCGAGCTCGAAGCCGCGTACCGGGAGTTGCGGACATCCCAAGAAGCGCGGTGGCTCGCGTTGACGTTTCCACGTTTCTTGTTACGCACGCCTTACGGCGAAGAGGGCTCATCGACGGACTTGCCGGGCTTTGAGGAGCTTGCGGAACGCCCGAATCATGAGGAGATGCTGTGGGGCGCTGGGCCTGCCGCACTCGCCTGCCTGCTGGGCGAGGCATTCATGCGGCACGGTTGGGAGATGCGCCCCGGCGCGATCGGGCTCCTCGACCGGCGGCCCATCTGGCACATCGGTAAGGGTGCGGACCGCGAGATGGTCCCCGGGGCCGAGGTGTGGCTCACCGACGCCGCTGTCGAACGGGTCGTCGAGCGCGGTCTATCGCCACTGGTTTCCGTGAAGGGCCGCGACGCAATCGCCGCTCCCAGGCTGCAGTCCGTGGCGGAGCCTCCGGCGCCGCTCGCCGGTCCGCGGGACTAGCGACGCCTGCGTTTGAGGGCCTTTCCCAGCCTGCGTCCTACCGCGACGCCCGACTGTGTGATAGCTTGGACCCCAGATGCGCATCCTGCAGCCGGTGATTTGGGCCAAAGGGGCGTTCCTGACGCCGCAACACCTCCAGACCCAAGACAGATTCGTCGAGAGCGTGCTGCAGTTTCGCCTGGAGGCGCTCAATTTCCGCCCCTGGGGCTTCTCTACTCTGGAGATCGACCATGAGGCGCTCGCCTCGGGCCGCTTTGCGTTGCATAGCGCTTCCGGGTTGATGCCGGATGGCCTGCCGTTCGAGATTCCCGAAGTGGACGAAGCGCCGCCGGTCAAAGCGCTGGCCGAATATTTCGGACCGGATCAAAAAGAGCTCGACGTTTATCTCGCTATACCCAGCTACAGACCCTCCGGCGTCAACGTCTCCTCGCCCGAGCGTGGACTCGATACGAGATACGTCTCGATCGTCAAGACGATGCGCGACGAGAACTCGGGCCTATCCGAAAAGCCGGTGCAGATGGCGAAGAAGAACTTCCAACTGCTGGCCGAGGGCGACCCGCGGCGCGGACGGACGGCGATCCGCGTCGGGCGTGTTCTCAAGTCGGGAGACCAATACGAGCTCGACCCGCGGTTCGCCCCGCCGCTGTTGCGCTACGCCGCGAGCCCCTACCTGGTCTCGATCGTGCGGCGGCTCATCGAGATCCTCTCCGCCAAGAGCGCCATGCTGTCGGGCATGCGGCGGCAGAAGAACCAAAGCCTGGCCGAATTCACCGTGGCGGACATCGCCAACTTCTGGCTGCTCTACACGATCAACCAGCACTTCCCCAGCCTGCGCCACCTGCTCGAGAGCAAGCACGGGCGTCCGGAAGAGCTCTACGCGGTGTTGTCGTCGCTGGCCTCAACGCTCACCACGTTCTCGCTAACGGTGCAGCCGAAGGATCTGCCCGAATACGACCACGACGACCTGGGCCGCTGCTTCGGCGAGCTCGACGAGAAACTAAGGACGCTGCTCGAAACCGTCGTTCCGAGCAACTTCGTCTCGTTGCCGCTGCGCCCCACGCGACCGTCGATCTTCGCAGCGCCCATCTTCGAGGACAAATACCTCGAGCGCACCAAGATGTACCTGGCCATCAAGGCCGAGATGAACGAGGCGGAGCTGATCCAAAAGGCGCCGGCGCTGATCAAGATCTGCTCGGCGACGCACGTCGAGCACTTGATCCGGCAAGCTCTGCCGGGCGTTCCGCTGACGCACACGCCCTCCCCTCCGAGCTCGATCCCGATCAAGCTCGACCACCAATACTTCAGCCTGAGCCAAAGCGGGCTGGCCTGGGAGGCGATCGGGCGGGCGCGCAACTTGGCGGCTTACATTCCGGGAGATTTTCCCGAGCCGCATGCCGAGATCATCGTGCTGCTGCCGGAATCGAACTAGAGCCGGGCGCGCGTCACTGCGTATTTTCGGCCGGTTGTTCCGCGGCTGGGGGCGTATCCGGGCTTGGGCCGGAGTCGCGGTTGAGGAACATGTAGACCGCCGCGCCGAGCGAAAGGCCGGCGACCAGCACCGCCACGATCAACGCCACGATCATGCCCTTGCTGGGTCCGGTCTTGGCCGGAGGCGGAGGCGTCGCAGCAACGGAAGGCGCGGGAGCCGGTTGCGGAACTTGCGCCGGAGCGGAGGCTTTCGGCCGCTCGAACGCCATCGTGTACTCGCCCGGGCCGCCGCCCTGGCCACCTTGCGCAGGGGGCGCGCCGGAGGACGCCGCCGGAGGCGGAGCGTTGTGGGGGTTGCGGAACAGCCCTGAGGCGTAGCCTTCGCCGCCGCCCTTGTGGGCTGCGGGAATGAACTCTTCCGGCGGCGCCTGCGAGGGATCGGCCGGGCCGAACATACGGGTAAACTCGCCCGGCGCCCGAAACGGCTTGCTGCCTTTGGAGGGCTTCACGCCCTGATCCGGCGATAGGGCTTCGTCGCCGGAAATCTCGCCGACCAACCCTTCGCCGAACGAGGACGCCGGCGGACGCGGCGCGGAGCCGCCGCCTCGTTTGGACGAGCTGCTCGACGAGCCGAACATCTGAGTGAACTCGCCAGGACCTTCGCCGAACTGCCCAAGCGGCTCCTCGAGGGAGCCCGAGAACGGGCTGGCCTGAGGCTTGGGCTTGTTCGGCGCGGCAGGCCCGAGCCGCTCGGCCCGAACAACCGCGTAAACTCGCCCGAGCTCTTCTCAACGCCGTCCTTGGTAGGCGGAGCCTTGGGAACCAGCCGAGGCGGAGGCTCGCTCCTCGCCAATCACCTCCCAATCGTCGGGCACCGTGCCCGGCGCTCTGGAATGAACCGGAGCGGGACCGCCGCCAAACAGCCGCGTGAATTCACCTGAGCTTTCCGTGACGCTCGGCTGTGCAGGACGTGAAGGCGGAGCTGGCGGCGTGGGTGTCGCGGGCGCCTTCGAAGCGCCCTCGCCAAACAAGCGCGTGAACTCGCCCCGCTGAGTCTGCGGCGCAGCCGGCGGGGGCTTAGGAGTCGAAGGCGGCGGGGCGGGCGGAGGCGCAGGAGTCCTCGGAGTCGAAGGCGGCGGGGCGGACGCATCGGCGCCCCCGAACATGCGCGTGAATTCGCCGGAACCTTCCTCGCTCGACGGCGGAGGTGTTGCGGCAGACTTTTCCTGCTCCCCTTGGCCGAACCATTTCGTAAACTCGCCCGCTGTCTTCTGCTGCGGCGGCTGAGGCCCGCGGAGGGGCCGGGGAGGCTCAGGCGAAGGAGGCGGCGCGGGCTTGGCCTGCGGAGGCGTGGGAGTCGGCTCCTCTTCCGCTTCGCCGAAAAGGCGAGTCATCTCGCCGACGGACGACGAGGCCGGCGGTGCGGGTTGCGGCTTGGGCGTCGGTTTTGAGGCGGGTTCAGAGGCCTCGCCGAACAGCTTCGTGAATTCCCCCGGCTCGTCCGCGTCGTCGCGCACGGTGGATGGACGGGTGGGCGAAGGAGCCGGCGGCGGCGGGGCGGCGCCATCGGCCGTGGCGTCGGCTCGGCGCCCTCTCCAAACAATTTCGTAAACTCACCCGGCTCCCCAGCGGATGGAGCCGAGAGCGGCGCCGATGGAAACTTAGAGGTCGAGCGGGGCGCGGCTTGGCTCAACCCAGACCCAGACGTCTCGACGATCGTAGGCGAGGTCGCCGGTCGAATTTCCGGACGGGTCGCTTCGATGGGCGGCGCAGTCTTGGGTTCAGGAGGGGGCGCCGGGTGCGTCTCGACCGACGTATCGACCGCAGCTCCCGACGCCCCTGCGTCGAGCCACTGGCCCAAGCCGGAGAACTCGTGAACGGGTTCCGTGACCAAATAATAGGATCCGGCAAACTCGCCAACTTCGACGATTTGCCCGTTCGCGCCCGCGTCCAGTTTCTGGATCTTGCCGACCAACGCCAGCGAAGCCGCCTTATCCACCAGGTGCAGCAACACGTTGCGGCGCGTCGACTTCTCGACCGCCTGGAATGTCTTCGCCTCGTCAGAGTGGACAAGCCGGGAGAGCTCGTATTTGAGATAGAAGCTCATGCGAATGGGGTACCGCCGGTGTAGTAACATGATGTCACTCCGTCCGGTGAGGTTCAATACGGCTCTTCGCTGAGACGGTTACGGTTTTCGACCCCTTTCCGGATGAAAACACTGTCCCGAGTCGTGTGGTCCGAGGGAATGCACCTTGGCCCGCACCATTTCCAAGCGCAAAGTCGCTATTTCGAGGATGCGGTTCGCTTTGCGGCCGAGAGCCTCTGGTTCGCTCCCTATGGCCTGCTCGGCTGGGAGCTCGATGCGGACGCGCTTGTCAACGGCACTGTGACGATCTCGCACGCCCGCGGCGTCTTCCCTGACGGGTTGCCGTTCCACATGCCGGAGTTCGACGCGCTTCCGGCGCCGCGGGACATTCGCGACGCCTTCCCCGCCCTGTCGGACCGTGCGACATTGCTGCTCGCCGCGCCGGCCGAGCGGCCTGATGGACGGAACTGTGCGCTCGAAGACGAGGAGGCTGACCGCAGCGTCCGTTTCATCGCTTCGACAGTGGTCATGCCGGACGAAAACACCGGCCGCGACGAAAAGCCGGTCCGGCTGGGGCGCAAGAACATTCGATTCCTGCTCGACAACGAGCTGCCTGCCGATGACCCTCCGGTGGCGCTGCCGTTGGCGCGCATCGTCCGCGACGGAGCGGGCGGATTTTCCTTCGATCCCGAGTTTACGCCGCCGGTTTTGCAGATCGGCGCCTCGAAAGCGATCATGGCGCGGCTGCGCCGGCTCATCGAGATCCTCGAGGAAAAGTGCCGCAGCGTGGCGCGCCCGCGCGACCTGGGCAACCCCTCGGCTTCGGGCTTTTCCGCACAAGGCATCGCCAACGCTTGGTTTTTGCACTGCGTCAACCAGGGCCTGGCGCCGTTGCGGCATCAGTGCTTCACCAAGAACGGCCACCCGGAGGAGCTGTACTCCGAGCTCGCGCGGCTGGCGGGCGCCCTGTGCACCTTTGGGCTCGACTCCCACCCGGAGAAGCTGCCGCTCTACAATCACGACGACCTGACCGAGTGCCTGGCCGAGCTCGATCATCACATTCGCGCTCACCTAGAGCTGATCGTCCCGAGCAATTGCATCGAGATCCCGCTCGAGAAGACGGCGCGGTACTTCTGGCACGGCAAGTTGGCCGATCAGCGCGTGCTCAACCGCTCGCGCTGGATTCTGGAAATCTACTCGAAGATCGGTGAGGCTACGCTGATCGAATCGACGCCGCGTCTGGCAAAGGTCTGCTCGCGTGAGTTCCTGCCACGGCTGGTCGAGCGAGCCCTGCCGGGGTTGAAGCTGACGCACCTGCCCATCCCGCCGCCGGCCGTGTCTCCAAAGGTGGAAATGCAGTACTTCGCCATTGACAAGGCGGGACCGTGCTGGGAGCATTTGGCGCAGACGCGCGAGATGGGGGTCTATGTCCCCGGGGAGATACCCGATCCCGAAGTTCGCGTCTTTGTGGTATTAGATTCGTAGCCCCCATTTTTGGCCCAATTAGGCCGTTTCTTTGGCATGTCTGTTGCGGAAAACCCCCAGTCCGCCGGCGCAGCTCCCGGCCGGTCCGAGAACCTCGCCCTGGTACTGCAGGAGCTCATCACGGCCGTCGTGCGCCTACGCTCGGGTCGTCAGCAGGTCACGGACGCGGACGTGTTCCGACGCCAAGTGCTGCAGGCCATCCAGGTGGCCGACCGCACCGCGCGTGAGAAAGGATACCCAGGGGAAGATATTCGCTTGGCGATCTTCGCCGTTGTCGCTTTTCTAGATGAGACGATCCTCAACCTGCGGCAGCCCGTCTTCCAGGAGTGGGTGCGAAAGCCGCTCCAAGAAGAGATCTTCGGCAGACACGTGGCCGGCGAAGCGTTTTTCGAGAACCTGGACGGAATCCTCTCTCGCCGCGAAACCGAAACCGCCGCGGACCTGCTCGAGGTCTACCAGATCTGCCTGTTGCTCGGATACTTGGGCAAGTTCTCGATTACGGGCAAGGGTGAGCTGCGCTCGCTGATCGTTCAGATCCAGGACAAGATCCAGCGCATCCGGAAATCCAAGGCTGACCTCTCGCCAAGCTGGCGTCCGCCTGCGGGCGCGGCTGCGGCTCCGCCAGATCCGTGGGCCAAACGCTTCCTCATCGCGCTCGTCGCCTCGCTGGTCTTGGCGATCGGGCTCTTCTCGATCTACACCTTCTCGCTGAGCTCGGGCGTAACTTCGGCGCGCGATCTCGCCGGACAGGCGCGGCAATAGGGCGTTCCTGAATGATGGGCTTATCCCAATTGATGGCCGCCGTTTACGCCGCATTGTTTGCAGGCGTGGGTTGGGTCGTGGTGGACCTGATGGGCCTTACCGGCCAGGTGGCCACCATCGTACGAATGTCGTTGATCGGTGTCGCGATGGGCGCGGTCGGCTTGGTCGCCGCGCTCAAGCACCGCAAGGCGAAGAAACGACAGGCCGAGCGCGACAAGAGCGGGGCCGCGCCGCTCGAGGACGCCGGCGAAGAGATCGTCTTCCAGCTCAAAGACGCCGAAAAACGCCTTGTCGGCTCGCGGCTGGGCAAAGACGCCACGCTGACCAACCTGCCCGCGTTCCTGGTGCTTGGCGAGCCGAGCGTCGCCAAGACGAGCACCTTCATCAACTCCGGCGTCAACCCGGAACTGCTCAGCGGCCACGTCTACGACGAAGGCCAGGTCGCACCCACGCGCGCGCTGAACCTCTGGTTCGGCCAAACGGCGGTGTTCGTCGAGGTAGGCGGCTCGGTGCTGGCCGATGATTCGGCGTTGCAGAGGCTGGGCAAGCGCCTGCAAGCCAAGCGCGGGCTCACGTCGCTGTTCGGCCGCAAGGCCCCGTCGCCTCGGGCCGCGGTGGTTTGCCTGGAAGCCGAGCGCCTACTCAAGGGCGGTTCCGAAGACGCCTTGGCCGCCTCGGCGCGCATGTTGCATGGCAAGCTCAGCGTGCTCAGCCAAGCTCTTGGTGTCAATCTGCCGGTGTACGTCCTTGTCACCAAGTGCGACCGCGTCACCTTTTTCGGCGACTTCGTGGCGAACCTCTCGGACGAAGAGGCGCGGCAGGTGTTCGGCTCGACGCTCGAGCTACGCAACCCCGGGAGCGAAGGCGTCTACGGCGAGGCCGAGACACGGCGCGTCACCGAGGCCTTCAACGATCTTTTCTACGCGCTGTGCGAAAAGCGACCGCCCTACCTGGCGCGCGAGCACGACCAGCACAAGCAGGGCGGCGTCTACGAGTTTCCGCGCGAGTTCCGCAAGTTGCGCGGCTCGCTCGTGCGTTTCCTCGTCGATCTGTGCCGCCCAAGCCAGCTACAAGCGGGTCCGATCCTGCGCGGCTTCTACTTCTCGGGCGTGCGTCCGGTGGTCGTCGAAGAGCAAGTTGCCGCGCCCCGCGCCGGCCGCCAGAGCTCGGGCGGCGCCGTCGCGACCGGCATCTTCGAGTTGCACGGCGACGAAGGCCGCGTAGCGCCGCCGGAGGTGCGCCGCCGCCGTGTGCCGCAATGGACGTTCCTCGGCAAGCTGTTCGGCGAAGTGCTGCTCGGCGACGAAGCCGCCCGCGGCACCGGAGCCGCCAGCGTGCAAGCGCGCATCCTGCGACGCGCCTTGATGGGCCTCGCCGCCGGGTTCCTGCTCATCTGGTGCGCCGGGATGACGCTGAGCTACTTCAACAACCGTGATCTGCAAGCCGAAGTGCTCGACGCGGCGCGCGGCATCGGCTTCACGGAAGGCGGCGGCGCGGGCGAAGCGCTCCCGTCGCTCGATGCGCTGCAACGTCTCGACCGGCTGCGCTCGGCCGTCGGCACGCTCAGCGAATACCAGCGCGATGGCGCTCCGCTGCGCTACCGCTGGGGTCTCTACGCCGGCAACCGCATGTATCCGCCGGCGCGGCAGATCTACTTCAACCGTTTTCATCAGGTGCTCTTCGGCGCAACCCAAGCTTCGTTGCTCGAGTGGCTGCGCAGCCTTCCGGCCAAGCCCGGCCCCGACGACGAGTACAAGCCGAGCTACGACACGCTCAAGGCTTACCTGATGACCACGTCGCACCACGAGAAGACGACGCGCGACTTTCTCTCGCCGCTGTTGCTCGAGCGCTGGAAAGCCAATCGCGAGGTTGACCCCGAGCGGCTCGCCCTGGCCGCGCGGCAGTTCGATTTCTACTCCGACGAGTTGCTCATCGAAAACCCCTTCGAAGAGAGCAACGACGAAGAGGCCGTCGCGAGGGCGCGGCGTTATTTGGCGCAGTTCAATGCCCAAGAGCGGCTCTACCAGGCGTTGCTCGCGCAGGCCGCCGCGCAGGCGCCGACGATCAACTTCAACAAGCAGTTTCCTGGCTCTGACGGCTACGTAGTCAACAACCGCGATGTCTCCGGCGCCTTCACCGTCAAGGGCTGGGAGTTCATGGACGCGGCGCTCAAAAAAGCCAAGGAGTTCTTTGGAGGCGAGCGCTGGGTGCTGGGCGACGAGGGGGTCGACAGCATCGACCCAGCTACGCTCGAACCTGAGCTCCGCGCACGCTACGAAGCGGATTTCCTGGGCAACTGGCGCGAGTACCTGAACAACTCCGCGGTGGTTCGCTACCGCAGTATCTCGGACGCGGCCAACAAGCTCGGCCAGCTCGAGCAACCAGTCGCATCTGCTGGCGCTGTTCTGCCTCGGCTCGATGAATACCAACGTAGGCGACGCCAAGCTCAAGGAGGCTTTCCAGCCGCTGCACGTCGTCACGCCGCCGGAGAGCTGCGAGCAGCAGTACATCAGCGACAACAACCGCAGCTACATGGGTGGTCTGGTTTCGCTGCAGACCTCGATGGACCGCGTCGCGCAAGCCGGCAATTCCGCCGACGAAAGTCTAGTCGAAGCAACGATGAACGACGCCACCAGCGCGCTGCGCGCCGCCGCGCAGACGGCCCAGAACTTCCAGGTGGACCGCGAGGGCGGTGTGAACCGCGTCACGCAAAAGCTGATGGAAGACCCCATCCGCTACGCCGAGGGCATGCTCGGACGGCTCGGCCCGGCACAGGTCAATTCCGGCGGCAAGGCCATGTGCGACGAGTTCGACCGGCTCACCAGCAAGTATCCGTTCAAGACCGAGTCGAAGATCGACGCCACGCTCGACGAAGTCGGCGCGGTGTTCCGTCCCGGAGACGGCGCTCTGTGGCGCTTCTACGAGGGAACGCTACGCAGCTACGTCGACCAAGTGGGCGACCGCTACGTCGCCGCTCTGACGCCAAGATTCGCATCACGGACCGCTTCCTGACGTTCTTCAACCGCGCCGCTTCGCTGAGCCGCGCGCTCTACCCGGGCGGCGCCCGCGAGCCGCGCCTCGTCTACTCGATGCAAGCGTTGCCCGCGGAAGGCATCCGCGGCCTGACCTTGACGCTCGATGGACAGTCGCTGAAGGGCGACCGCCGCGGAGGCGGGCCGCAGGACTTTACTTGGCCCGGCACGGCCGTCCATGGCGCCAACCTGGCGGTGAGCCTCGGCGGACCTGAGCTCGGCGTCAACACGCAGCAGGGTCTTTGGGCGGCCTTCCGCTTCTTCGGCGACGCGGACCGCTTCCAGTCGCAGGGCTCGACATACCGCCTCGAGTGGGTTCCCCGCCAGGGACAGCAGTCGCAACCCATGACGCTCGAGAACGGACAACCGGTGACGATCCCGTTCAACTTGGACTTGAAGGGCGCGCCGCCGATCTTCCAGAAGGGCTATCTGGCCAGCTTCGGCTGCGTGGCGCAGGTCGCGCAGTAGCGCTAGCGTCCGATCGACAACAGCTCTTCGCAGGCGTCCAAAATCGCTCGGGCAGCGTCCGTTTGAGCAATCGCCTTGGCGCGTCCTGAAACGTCTCGAGAGCACTAGGTCGCGCAGCAAGGCCGCGATCTCCCCGCCAAGTCGCGGCCGGCCCACTCGTCCTGGCCGCAATGCAGCGCTCCTGTCAGCTTGGCGTAGGCCACCGCGTTCGGTGTTTGATGGTCGACGGCAGCTCCGCCGAGAGGAACGATCGCCGCCGGCAACCCGCTCACCGCAAGCTCCGAAAGCGTAATGGCGCCCGCGCAACAGAGTACGAAATCCGCCCAGGCGTAGGCCTCAGCCATCTCTTCGAGGAACGATTCGACGCGCACCTCGACGCCCAGCTTGGCGTACTCGCCCTTGATCTTCTCGACGTCGCCCCAGCCGCACTGGTGCAGCACATGCAGGTCGACCCCGCGCTGTCGGATGGCCGCTGCGAGCTCGGGCGCATGTTCATTGAGAAACGGCGAGCCCTCTGAACCGCCCGCCACCAGCAACCTCCGCACCCCAGGCTCGGGCGGCCGACGCGGCTTGCCGGCCACAATTTCGCGCGCCAGCGGATTGCCCGTCAACAGCGTGCGCGCCTTGGGGAAGTCCTCCGCCGTCTGAGGCCACGCGATGAACACGCGGTCGACGAACGGCCCAAGCAGCTTATTCGCCAAGCCAGGGCGCACGTTCGCCTCATGGACGACCACAGGAATACCCATGGTCCGCGCCGCCAGAACGCCACCCGCCGAGGCGTATCCGCCCAGGCCGAGCACCAAATCCGGCTTCTCCCGCCGCAGGACTTGGCGCGCAGCCCAAGCCGAGCGCAGAAAGTTGAATCCCGCGCGCACCCTTCCCGCCAAGCCCTGCCGCATGAACGGGGAGCTGGGCAGGGTCACCAGACGAATGCCGTGAGCCGGCGCAAGTCGCGACTCAAACCCGAAGCTGCTGCCGATGAACAGCAATTCCGTCTCCGGCTCCAATGCGCGGTACTCATCCAGCACGGCGAGTCCCGTGGTCACATGTCCCGCAGTTCCGCCCCCCGCGACCGCAATCGTACGCGGTTTGTTGCGGCGAGTCTGTGCTGATTGGGAGGCTGTTTTGGCGGAGGAGCTCACGCTAGAGCAGCCGGAGAAGGCAGGGCTTCGAGTGAAGCGGCTGGTACGGCTATGATAGAGGGTCTTTGATGCGGCCCGCCACATCGCCGCACGCGGCCGTGCTCGTATTCGGCGACCTCGGGCGCAGCCCCCGGATGCTCAACCATGCTCTGGCGCTCGCCGACAACGGCTTCCGGGTGTCCCTGATCGGCTACCCGGACACGCCGCTGCCCGAAGAGATCTCCCAGCGGCCGGAGATCCGCGCCTATCCCATCCGCACGTTTCGCCGATGCCCGCCCAACCTGCCGAAGCTCGTCTTCTTGGCCTGGACGGCGGCGCGGCTCGGCTGGGCGCAGTTGCATGCGTTGTGGGTGCTCCTGTTCGCAATTCCGCGCCAAAACGTGATCCTGGCGCAGAACCCGCCCGCCTTTCCAACGCTGTTCGCCGCTCGTCTCGCCGCGCGGCGTCATGCGGCCAAGTTCGTCCTGGATTGGCACAATTTCGGCTTCAGCATGTTGGCCATGCGCCTGGGCGAGGACAACGCAACCGTCCGCCGCGCGCGCAGCTACGAGCAGAAAGCCGGCCGCCACGCCGACGCCCACCTCTGCGTCTCGAACGCCATGGCCGAACGCATGCGCGATGAGCTAGCCATCGCCGGCGCCCAGGTCGTGCACGATCTGCCGGTTCGGCTCGAAGATCCGCTCGACCGCACCGAGCGGGAGGCATGCCTGCGCGAGCTCTTTCCCAACGAGGCAATCGACGAGCAAACACTCGTGCTGCACTGCCCCACCTCGTGGACGGACGACGAAGCGACCGAAATGCTGCTCGATGCCGCCGCGCTGCTCGACCAGGACGGCGACCCGCTCTACTTTGTAGTGGTAACCGGCATAGGACCTCGCCGCGCCGCCTTTGAAGAGCGCCTTCGCGCCACGAAGTTCACGCGGTGCGCCGTCCGAACCGGCTTCTTTTCACCCGAAGACTACCGGCGCTTGCTCGCTGCGGCCGACTGCGGTCTTAGTTTTCACCGATCCTCCTCCGGCGTCGACCTGCCCATGAAGCTGGTCGACTTTTTCGGCGCCGGCACGCCTGCGCTGGCCCTCGATTACGGCCCTTGCTTGCGCGAGCAGGTGAAAGACGGTCGCGAGGCGTTGCTGTTCCGCAACGCGGAGGAGCTCGCCAAACGGCTGGACGAGATCGCACAACCCGACCGTTTGGCTGCATTGCGCCGCAACGTGCGCCCCGCGTGGAATCGCACCTGGGGCGAAGCCTGGGCGCGGGAAGCACTGCCGGTTTTGGAGTCCGAACAATGAGCGAACGCGTACGCCTGCGCGTCGCCATGCTGCACCCACAGATGGGCATCGGCGGCGCAGAGCGGCTCACGCTCAACGCCGCTCTCGGGCTCGCCTCACGGGGCCACCAACCGGTGCTCTTCACCCGCGAGCTCCCCGAGGAACGCTCCTTCGATGAGGCCCGTTCCGGCGTGGTGTCCGTCCGCGTCGAGCCCACGCGGATTCCACTCGCCATCGGCGGCCATCTCAAGGCGCCTCTCTCCATCGCACGGATGGTCACGCTTGCCCGCGGCCTTCGGTCACAACGGCGGAGCTTCGACGTCGCCTATCTGGACCTGGTGCCACATGCCGCACCGGCTTTGCGCTCTAGCCTCGCTCGGCCGATCCTCTTCTATTGCCACTACCCGGACCTGTTGCTGACGCCCGAGCGCCGCGGCCTTTATCAGCTCTACCGCAGACCGCTCGACCTGCTCGAGAGCCGAGGAATGGCGGCCGCCAACGCCGTCGCGGTCAACAGCGAGTTCACGCGTCAGGTCTTTGAGAAGACCTTCCCTGCCCTGCCCTCGCCTACAGTCCTCTACCCGGGGGTCGACCTGACTCCGCCGCCCGCGCCGCCAGCAGCGAGCGGCGAAATCCTGCTGCTCTCGATCAACCGTTTCGTGCACGCGAAGAAGCTGCCTTTGGCGGTGCATGCCCTAGCTCGACTCAAGGCGCTTCTGCCCGAAGAGACGTTCGCAAAGGTTCGGTTGACGCTAGCGGGCGGGTTTGAAGGATCGGAGGAGGAACAAGCTGTCGTCCGAGCCATCCAAGACGCAGCGCGCGAACAGAGCGTCGCCAATACAGTGTCCATTGTGCGGAACCCGAGCGACGGCGAGCGTGCGCGGCTGCTGGCGAGCTGCCGCTGCCTGATCTACACTCCCGAGAACGAACACTTCGGCCTTGCACCCATCGAGGCGATGGCTGCCTGCAAGCCTGTCGTCGCAGCCAACTCAGGCGGCCCGAGCGAAACGATTCTGGACGAACAAACCGGGCGGCTACGCCCCGCCGAACCCGATGCCTTTGCGCAGGCCATCGCGCCCTGGGCGCTGGACGCGCAGCAAGCTGAATCCATGGGCCGCGCCGGTCGCGCGCGCGTGGAGAGCCGCTTCAGCATGGACCGCTTTTCCAAGGACCTCGAAGCGATTCTGCTTCGGCTCACCGGACGTTCGTGACCACGCTTAGCAGGCCTCGATCGGCGCGGCCATGGCGCGAAACTCGAGGTTGCGCTCGAGTAGTTCGCCATAGGAGCCGACGTCAGCCACACGGCCGTCCTGGAGGAACAGTAGCTTGTCACAGCGCTGCACGGTGCTCAGCCGGTGAGCCACCATCAGCATCGTTTTGCGCCCGTGCAAGCGCTCGATCGTTTCAGTCAAAGCCTGCTCTGTGCGATTGTCCAGAGCGGCGGTTGCTTCGTCGAATACCAATACGTCCGGCTGTGCATAGAGCGCCCGCGCCACCGCAAGGCGCTGCCGCTCGCCGCCGGAGAGCCGCACGCCACGCTCGCCGGCCAGCGTATCCAGCCCATCGGGCAACGCTTGACGAATCGTTCGAGTTGGGCCAAGGCCGACGGCTTTCGCAAAACGCATCTCGTCAATCGCCTTGTTCTCCACCCAGCGCCACATTCCGACGAATCGTGTCGTCGATGAGGGTGATGCTCTGCGGAACGTAGCCCACATGCAGGCGCCAGGCGCGTTCGCGGCCTTTGAGATCGGCGCCGTCCACCGCGATCGCGCCGCCAGTCGGCTGCAACAACCCCAGCGCCAAGTCGACGAGCGTGCTCTTGCCGGAACCAGTCGGCCCCACCACCCCGACTGACTCGCCCTTCCGTAGCTCGAAATTGACTCCCGAGAGCGCCGCCCGCTCCGCGCCTTCGTAGCGGAAACTCACATCGCGAAAGGCCAGCCCGTTCTCAAACGAGACCGTCCCGTTCGACTCCGCTTCGGCCGGCAACTTCAGATCCGTATAAGCCGACTGCACACCCGCAGCGCCGAGGCTCACGCGTTCGGCGCGGTAGATGATCAACTGAATCGAGGGCAGTAGCCGTAGCCCCGCATAAGCCATCAGTCCCAACGTCGCCGCCAAGCTCTTCCCTGGGCCCGTGGCCGCAGCGCTCCAGATGAGCAGCGCCAACCCGCCGACGAAAACTGTCTCGACGCCGAGACGGGGGATGTGCTCGCTTGCCTGTCGCCTCACGTCCGGCTCCGCTACCCTCTCACGCGCCTCGCGCACGCGCTCGACGAAGTAGCTCTGACGGCCCAAGGCTTTGATCTCTTTGACCCCGGCCAAGCCCTCCTGAACGGCTTTCATGAACCGCGCGCCCTCGTCGTGCAGACGCCAACCCCAACGTCCATGCCACACGTAGGTCAAGCGCAGCATTCCGACCAGGACCGCGCCCAAGAACAGCGCAACCGCCACCGCTCCCCAGGGCGCGGCGACCACCAAAACTGCGATGACCGCAAGCGCCACCAAACTCTCGGAAAACATCGAAACGCCGGCCTGCAGGACAAGCCAAACCTCGCCGACCTGCCGGGTCAACAGATGCACCAAATCCGCCGAGTTCCGCCGCAAGTGGACCGCGTACGGAGCCTCCAAGTAGCGCTGCATGAGTTGTGCCGTGATCGCCACGCCCGTATCGGCCGCCACGCGATGCTGGATATAGGCTTCGGCTAGGCGAAACAGGTTCTTGCAAACAAAGAACCCGCCCAACGCGAGCGCGAAACGAAAGAGGAACGTCCGGTTGTCGCCGCCCAACGCCCCACGCAAGACGCCCAGAAAGCGCGAATGGTCCGCCTGCGGATCGCTGATGAGTTGGATGAGGGCAAGAATGCCCGCAGCGGCCAACGCCTCTAGAAAAGCCGAGACCGCAGCTAACGGCGCGAGCGCCATCCAGCGCCTGCGAAACCGCCGTGGGACCAACTCGAAAGCCTGGAAAAGCACCCGGAACATCGGGAGATGCGCGCGATCCGCAACGCCCTCCCAGTGTATCGCGGGCTTGCTTGACATCCCGGCCTTCACAGAGATATCGTGAAAGATCGGCGCGGGAGTAACTCAGTTGGTAGAGTGCGACCTTGCCAAGGTCGATGTCGCGGGTTCGAGTCCCGTCTCCCGCTCCAACGAACTCGACAAACGGCCCCGGGGCCCCAGACAGGCCGGGGCCGTTTGTATGTAGCGTCGAAAACCCAAATAAGGCGCGGTGGCCGAGTGGTTAGGCAGAGGTCTGCAAAACCTCGTACACCGGTTCGATTCCGGTCCGCGCCTCCAACCTTCCATCCAAGTCTCGAGCGGAGACGGCAGGGCAGATCCCAGCCGTCTAACACCCTAGGCCGAACTAAGCCCCTAGGAGCATACCCTAATGCGCCCTGGGGTCCCTTCCGGCTTCTGCGCTTGCGGTGGGGTTAAGCAACCCACTCTCGAATGACCCGCGGCTCCTCCGTGGGTCCGATCAGACGCTGGTTCAGACCCTGGAACGGGTATGCCAATGCAAACGGATCGAAGCCAAGCAGGTGCAGCATCGTCGCCTGCAAGTCGTGCGGCGCGACCTTGTCCTCGACCGCGTAGTAGCCGATGTCATCGGTGGCCCCGTAGCTCAAGCCCTGCTTCACGCCGCCGCCGGCCATCCACATGGTGAAGCCGTAAGGATGATGGTCGCGGCCGATGTAGGAGCCGTAGGAGCCGCCACGGTTCTCGCGCATCGGCGTCCGTCCGAACTCGCCGCCCCAAACAACGAGCGTGTCTTCGAGCAGCCCCCGCTCCTCGAGATCGCGCACGAGGGCCGCCGCCGGCCTGTCGATCTCTTCCGCCTTCTTCGGCAAGTGGTAGCGCAGGTCCGTGTTCTGGTTGACTCCGTGGTGGTCCCAACCCCAGTCGAACAGCTGCACGTAGCGCACACCGGATTCGAGCAGGCGCCGCGCGAGTAGACAGTTGTTCGCAAACGAAGTGCGCCCGGGCTCGGCGCCATAGGCCTCGATCGCGCTCTTGGGCTCCTTGGTGATGTCCATGACCTCGGGCGCGGCCGTCTGCATGCGAAAGGCGAGCTCGTACTGGCCAATGCGCGCCAAGGTGTCCGGGTCGCCTTCGCGCTCGTGCTGCATCATGTTGAGGTCGCGCATGGCATCGAGCGTCAAGCGCCGCATCTGCGAGTCGATGCCAACCGGGTTCTCCACGTAGAGCACCGGCGCGCCTTGCGAGCGGCACTGAACGCCCTGGTAGACCGACGGCAAAAAGCCCGAGCCCCACACGCTCTTGCCGGCGCTGGGCGTCTTGCCTCCGCTCACCAGCACGATGAAGCCCGGCAGGTTCTGGCTCACTGCCCAGCCCGTAAGTGACCCACGAACCGATTGAGGCGTAGCCCAATCGCTGATTGCCGGTGTGCATCATCAATTGCGCCGGAGCGTGGTTGAACTGGTCCGACGTCATCGAGCGCACGATCGTCATCTTGTCGACGAGCTGCGAAGTGTGCGGCAAGAGCTCGCTGACCCACGCGCCGCACTGCCCGCGGCGCTCGAAATCGTACTTACCACCGAGCAGTTGCGGCACGCCCTTGATAAACGCGAAGCGCTTGCCTTCGAGCAGGCTTTGCGGACATTCTTGTCCGTCATACTTTTGGAGCTCCGGCTTGTAGTCAAACAACTCGAGCTGCGACGGGCCGCCGGCCATGTGGAGGTAGACGACGCGCTTGGCCTTGGCCGGCAATGGTGGCGTCCGGGGAGCCAACGGATTTTCCGTCGAGCGCGTCTCCGCTGCCGCGGGCTTGCGCCCAAGCAGCGTGCCTAACGCCAGTGCGCCTAGGCCGAGCGGCGCCGACTGCAAGAAGTAGCGCCGCGTTTGCCGTTCCAGCTTTTCAATCATCGGATTCATCGCGTCACCTCTTCGTCAGCGTCTCGTCCAGGTTGAGCAGCACGTGCGAAACCACGACCCAGGCGGCCTTGTTCGCGTCGCGGCGCTTGGGCTTGCCAAGGTCGGGTTTGACCAAGGCGCGCAGCCCAGCGTCGATGAACTGGTCGCCATCCCCGGCCAGCGTACGCTGCATGTGGACGGCGATCACGTTGCGGCCTTTGCGCAGCGCCTGTGCGGCTTTATCGAGCACGGCGAAGTTCTTGTAGGCCGACGTATCGTCGTCGGGCAAGCTCGCCTTCACACTGCGTTGAGGTAGAGCTCGTAGACGCCGCGGTAGTCCAGAATCCATTCGAGCTGTTCGAGCTCGGCGGGGTCGTCGATCTCGATCTCGCGCCGCAGCCAGATCTGTTCGCTATCCCAGGGCGTGCGCACCACGCGGGGATCCGGCTCACCATCGTCGTCCTCGTCTTTCTCGCGCTTCTTGATGTGGCCGAAAATGGGTTCGCCCTCACCCCAAGCCGAGTCGTCGAACTCCAGGCCTGCCCAGCCCTCGCCGGGGCTTTCAGTCGTGTAACGCCAACTTTGCGGCTCGTCCCGCTGCACAGGCTGCAACGTGGTGCGGCGATCGACGTCGTAGATGAAGCGGTCAACGTTGAGTAGTTGTTTGGCCGCGAGCGTATCGTCACGCAGCTCCTGCCTGGCCTGCTCGTAGAGGGGTCTTCGTGCGCGTGACCTCTTCGGACGTGGGCGCGCGGCTGAGCACGCGCTCATACAACGCGGCGATGCGGGCGTCGTCGGAGCCTCCTGGTCGACCACGTCCATCGCCAGCCGCTCGGCCGCCTCGAGCGCGAGCGGATCGTTGAGCGTGACCAGGGCTTGCAGCGGAGTGTTGGTGCGGATGCGGCGCAGCGTGCAGACCTCACCCGTAGGCGCATCGAACGCGATCATCGCCGGGTAAGGCGACGTCCGCCGCCACAGTGTGTAGAGCCCGCGACGATAGCGGTCTTCGCCCTCGCTCGTTTCCCATTGGTCGCCGTTGTAGACCACTTGCCAAACGCCGTCGGGCTGGAGCGGCATCACCGGTTCGCCGTACATCTTGCTCGACAGTAGACCGCTCACGGCGAGCATCTGGTCGTGGATCATCTCCGCCGGAAGGCGCACGCGCGGCCCCCGGGCCAGCAGTCGGTTGCCTGGGTCACGCTCGAGTAGCTTCGAGCCAACGGCGGAGGACTGCCGGTAGGTTGCGGACATCACGATCTCTTTTTGAATCGCCTTCATATCCCAGCCGAGGCGCATGAACTCCGTAGCCAGCCAGTCGAGCAGCAGCGGATGCGACGGCGGGTCGCCTTGGTTGCCGAAGTCCTCTTCGGTGGCGACCAGGCCCGTACCAAACATGCGCGCCCAGAAGCGGTTGACCGTCACACGCGCGGTCAGCGGATTGCGCTCGTCAACCAGCCAGCGCGCCAAGCCAAGGCGGTTATGAGGCTCGTCCTTGGACAATGGCGGGAATGCCGCGGGCGTGTTTGCCTCTACCTTTGCGCCCGGATCCATGAAGTTGCCGCGATTCTGGATGTGCGTCTCGCGACGTTCCTTCTCGGGCAGCTCATGCATGACAAGCGTCGTCACGTCGTCGCCAAGCTCGAGCTTGGGCTCATCAGAAAACTTGTCCGCGTCCTCGCTCTGGTTGAAGAATGCGTAGAGCTGATAGAACTCCTTGTGCGAGAGCGGGTCGTACTTGTGGGAGTGGCATTGCGCGCAGCCCCAGGTCAGTCCCATCCAGACCTGTCCGGTGGTCGCAACGCGATCCTTCACAGCCAAGTCGCGGAACTCCTCGTCGTCGGTGCCCCCTTCGTCGTTTGTCATCGTGTTGCGGTGGAAGCCGGTGGCGATGAGTTGGTCCTGGGTGGGCGAAGTCAGCATGTCGCCGGCCAACTGCTCGATAGTGAACTCATCAAACGGCATGTTGGCGTTGAGCGCGCGCACCACCCAATCGCGGTAGGGCCAGATTGTGCGCAAGCGATCGGCCTCATAGCCTTTCGAGTCCGCATAACGCGCCAAGTCGAGCCAGACGCGCGCCCAGCGCTCGCCGTAACGCGGCGATGCGAGCAGCGAATCAACGAGCTTTTCGTAAGCCTCGGGTGAACGGTCCGCAACGAAAGCCTCAACCTGTTTCGGCGTCGGCGGCAATCCGATCAAGTCCAGCGAGACGCGCCTGATGAGGGTGTGCTTGTCTGCTTCGGGCGAAGGTTCGAGGCCCTCGGATTCCAGCCGCGCGAGTACAAAGCGATCGATCTCATTGCGCGGCCACTCGGCATTCTTCACCGCCGGTAGCTCGGGCCGCTGAGGAGGATCGAACGCCCAATGGCCGTCATACTTGGCGCCCTCGTCGATCCACTGCTTGATCAGCGCGATCTCAGCGGGCTTGAGCCGATCGCCCGCCGGCGGCATAGGAGCGCTCGGGTGAGTGATGCGCGCCACAATACGGCTCTTGTTACTGTCGCCGGGGACAATGCCTTGGTAGCCGCCTTCCGCGCCCGTCGCGCCGGCGCGCGTGTCCAGCCGCAAGTTCGCTTGCCGCGACTCTTCATCCGGCCCGTGGCAGGCGAAGCAGTTCTTCGACAGGATTGGGCGAACGTCTTGGTTGAACGAGACCGCCGCGTTCGCCGGGAGCGCCAAAGCGGCTGTCAGGAATCCTAGAATCGCGAAGCAGGGGCGCATACTCCCCCTCATGCTCGCATGCCGCGCACGCGGCTCCAAATGTCCCCTGCCCTTGCCGCAAGGTCGTGCGGACGTTTGCTTTCACTGCACGAAAAACCTCGCGTCTTCCGTCCAGCCACACAACCGTCACGTCCGCCTGCTCGACTGCGTCGCTCAGCGCGAAGATCACCCACGGCGACGACGCACTCAAGTAGCTGCCGTCGGTATGGACGCGCTCCCAACGCGGGGCCTCGCCCTCTACGAGCAGCCCCACCCGAGCCCCGTAGGCGTCGCGGGCGTCCTCCACACCCTCGAGTTGCAGGCGCAACGTACGAGGCGCGTTGCTCTGATTTAGAAACAGACGCGCCGGTCCGTTACTGTTCGAGACCACGATGTCGAGATCGCCGTCATGGTCGAGATCACCGAACGCGGCGCCCCGGCTCACCTCCGGCGTCGAGAACGCCTCGCCAGCCTCCGCCGTCGCATCGCGAAAGCCCTTCTCGCCCTGCAAGTAGAGCTGATTCGGCTGCGCGAACGGATAAGCGCTGCCGCGCATCGACTCGACCGCCGTCACGTCGCCGTTCGCCACGAACAGGTCGAGCTTGCCGTCCTGGTTGAAATCGGCAAAATGGGTCCCAAAACCCGTGTAGGGCATGCTCGGGCCCGCCAAGCCAAATCGCACCGTCTCGTCGCGAAACTGGCCGTGGCCGTTATTGAGGTAAAGCGTGTTCTTTTCCTTGGAGAGGTGGCTGAGGAAGATGTCCTCGTCGCCGTCGCGGTCGAAATCCGCCACCGTCGCGCCCATGCCGGCTTCCGCTAAGCCATCGGCGTTGAAGGCCGCGCCTGCAGGCAGCGCCTGATCGACGAACGTGCCATCGCCCCGATTGCGCCACAGTTGGTTCGCCATCGCATCGTTGGCGACGTAAACGTCCGTCCAGCCGTCGCCGTCGAAGTCCGCGCAAATCACGCCGAGACCATTGCCGAAGGCTTTGTCGATGCCCGCCTGCGCCGTCACGTCGACGAACAAGCCGCCGTCATTGCGATACAGACGGTCCGGGACCGGATTGTAGAGCTTCGGCGTACAGTAGTCGCGCGCGCCAGTCGGATCGAAACACTGCTTGTTGTTGGCGACGCTGAAGTCGACGTAGTTGGTGACGAACAGATCGAGGTCGCCGTCACGGTCGTAGTCGAAGAAGGATGCGCTCGCGCTCCACTCCTTCCCAGCGAGCGCGGGATTCGTCACGTCCGTGAACGTGCCATCGCCCTCATTACGAAAAAGGACATTCGGACCGAAATTGGTGATGTAGAGGTCCGGGTCGCCGTCGTTGTCGTAGTCCCCCACGGCCGCGCCCATGCCGAAGCCCTTATCGGCGACTCCGGCTTCGCGGCTGACGTCAGTAAAGCGCAACCTACCCGAAGGCGTCAGCTCATTGCGGAAGAGCCGGTTGCCGGGCGCTTCGGCCGAGGGCGCGTTGCCCAAAGGCGCGCTCTGTAGAAAGTAGACGTCGAGATCACCGTCGCCGTCATAGTCCAGCAAGGCAACGCCGGAGCCCATGATCTCCGGAAGGTAATACTCGCCGCTGCCGCCGTTGATGTGCTCGAAGCGAGGCCGGCCGTCTCCGCCGCCTCGACAAACAGGCTCTTGGGCTGAGACGCAGTCCGTTCGGACGGCGGCGGCGAACAGGCCGCCACCGCCAGAAGACCCGCCGCAATGAGGCCCGGGCTAGGGCAGAGTCGCCAGGTCATCGGCAATCTTCTTCGCCAGCGCTGTCTGGCCGGTCCGCTCCGCCATTTGACGAGCTTCACCGCCCAGCCGCTTGTGCGCCTTCGAGGTCGCCCATTTGCACGCGGGCCGTCGCGAGGCCGAACAGCACTTGCGGCGTCATCTCGTCCTGGGGCTCGATCGCCTGCTCGAGCTGCTCCTCCGCCTGTTTCGGCAAGCGCTTCGCCAAGAGCATGCGCCCCATGTTGAAGCGCGCTAGCCGGAAGCCAGGCTGCGCCTCGAGCGCCCGCCGGTAGAACCCGATCGCCTGGTCGACGCCGCCCTGGCGCTCGGCGATCTGCCCGAGGTTGTTCAGAGCCGGGGCGTTCGCCGGGTTGCTGGCGACGGCTCGCTCGAAGGCCTTCTTTGCTTCGGCGAAGCGGCCGTTGTCGAACAGCAGCACACCGAAGTTGTAATGCAGGTCGGATTGGTCGGGTACGAGCGCGAGGGCTTTCTCGTAGTGCTCGAACGCCTTGTCGACATCCCCTGAGCGGCCGTAGAGCTGCACCAAGTTGACGTGCGCCTGTGCCAGGTCGGGGTCGGCTTCGAGCGCAGCCAGATGCTCGCGAATGGCGCCCGCGAAGTCGCCGCGCCCCGCCAGCGCGATGCCGCGTCCGATGTGGTCTCCGGCGCCTTGGCGCATCGCATCGACAGCCGCCATCAAAGGGTCTTCCGGCTTTGGCGCCGCGACGCCTTTGAAGCGCTCGTAGAGCTCGAGATGCTGCGCGGAAAGCGACTGCTCGCCCAGATCGCGGTAGGCCAATCAAGCTCGTAATGCGCCTGCGCATACCGGGGCGCGGCCTGAACGGCTTGCTGGAATTGCGCGATGGCCGATTTGGCGTCGCCCTCGAGCGCCAGCGCTCGGCCCAAGCCGTAGTGTGCAGTGGGCGAGTTCGGATCTGCCGCTAGAATCTTTTCATAGAGAGCGCGTGCAGCCGAGGGCTCGTTCATCGAGAGGCGCGTCTCGGCTAGCCGGTACTGCAACGGCGGAAATGAGCTGTCAATTGCTTCGGCCGATGTGAAGGCTTCCGCCGCCTCGGCATATTTGCCCTGGCTGTTGCGGACGACGCCCAGGTAATAAGGCCACCGGAGCGCCCCAGGCTCGAACGCCGCGGCGCGTGTGTAAAGCGCCTCCGCACCCTGGTATTGCTCAGCTGCCTGCAAGGCTCTACCGAGCGCTCCATTGGCCTCCGCATTCGACGGCGTGGCCCGCACCGCCGTCAGAAGAGCTTCGATGCGCTCACGCGCAGCCGCCGGTAGCGACTCGGTCGCAGGGGTGGGGATCTCCGGGAGGTCGGCGCTTACTTTAGGGTCGTCGCCGCCGCACCCTGCGGCTAGGCACAACAGCGTGATTACGGCCATCCGTTGCTGCCATGTCGCATACACCATCCATCATTCTCGCGTGGGAACCCTACAAAATGCGAACGGCGGACGCCCTTTGCAGGACGCCCGCCGCTCGGCTGATCGGTTCTTAGCCGCTTACCACTGCAAGCGCAGACCGAAGCGGAACTGCCGCTGGTCTTGCACCGCGCTGAGCACCTGCATGAAGCTGGCGCTGTTGACGCTCGAAGTGGGGCCATTGAAGTGCGGAGTGTTCGTCAGGTTGTACGACTCCGCGCGGAACTCGAGCGCCGCACGCTCCTTGATCGGGAAGCGGCGGAAGACGCTGAAGTCCAGGTTGACCACGCCGGGCGCACGCAGAATGTTGCGGCCCGAGGTGCCGTAGCGCACTTCGTTGACAGCAGCGAAGGCGGTCGGATCGTAGTAGAACTGGCCCGGTCCGACGCCGCCGATGTTCTCGACTTCGCCCTTGACCTGATCCGCCGTCTGGGTGTTGCCAGGAGCGTTGAGCGACGAACCGGAGGCGCCGACCGTGAAGCGGCGGCCTTGGAACGCGGCGAACACGCCGTTGATCTGCCAGTTGCTCAACAGGACCTTCGCCGGACCGCTGGTGGCCATCGACTTGCCCTTGCCAAACGGCAGGTCATAGACGAAGCCCACTTGGAAGACGTGGTTCTGGTCGAACCCAGCGCGCGCGCGGTTGCGCGAGAACTGAGAGGGATCGTTCCAGCTCACGCCTGCCCAACCGTCGTCGTCGGTCTGGTTGATGGCGGCCGAGTAGGTATAGGCGCCCTTGATGGTCAGGCCATCGGCAGCACGGCGGTTGATGGTCGTTTGCAGACCGTGGTAGTTCGTGCTGTACATGCCGTTCCAGGCAAGGGTGTCGACGGTACGGCCGTAGGGACCGTAGAAGAGGCGACCAGCTTGGCCGGCGCCCGGCGTGGAGTAGTTGATGTTCAGGTCGCCGAACGAGCGCACCGTGGCGGTGCCCACGTATCCGACCGAACCGATGAAGCCGGCGGGCAACTCGCTCTCGTAGATCAGGTTCCACGATTGCACGTAGCCGCGGTTGAGCTGCTTGCCGGAGATCGAGCGGTTGATGGCGTTCGCCGGCAGCTCCACTTCACCCTGGCTCGGATCCGGACCGCTAAAGAACGGGATGCCGTCTTCGATCGGGTTGACGTAGGAGAAGCCGTTGGCGGCCGGAAAGTCCTGCGCAATCGTGAGCGGGAAGAAGCCGCGCAGCGGACGGGCGAAAGGCATCGGGTTGTAAGTGATGCCGTAGCCGGAGCGCAGCACCGACTTCGACGTCAGCTTGTAGGCCAAGCCGATGCGAGGCGCGAACATCTTGTTGCTGGTGCTGATGCCGAGATCCTTGGGGTTGCCGCCGGCGCCGCCCAGGGAAACGATGTTCGTGTCCGGGTTCCACCACTCGATGCCGCCACGGCCGCCGCGAGTCTGCATGGGGTACTTTTCCCAACGCAGGCCCATGGTCATGGTGAGCTTCGAGGTCACTTGGTATGTGTCGCGGATGTAGAAGCCGAGCTGCAGGTTGAACGCGCTCATCTTCTCCCACTGCAAGCTCTTCGCCATGTTGGAAGGCAGACCGAGCAGGAAGCCGGCGTAGGAGTTGTACTGCGTCAGCGACGGGCCGCCATTGAGGCCGGTCACGCCGTTGCCGAAGGTGAAGGCGCCGCGCGGGCCGCCACCGATTTCCGGCTGCCAGTGGTTGAGGTGGTGCCGCAAGCCCTGGAAGCCGAAACGCAGGTTGTGCTTGTTCTTGATGTAGCTGAAGTTCTGGTCGATGGTAAACGTGGTGTCGCCGTAGTAGTTCGGCTGCCACCCGCTCGGGTTGCCGAGCGTTGTGTAGCTATCGATCGAGAAGCTCGGAATACCGCTCTGCCGAACGTCGGGGCCGTTCGTGCCGGGGATGCCCAGGACGTCGGAGCCGAAGTTCACGCCGTACTGCACAAAGTTGCCGCTGTTGTTGCCGTGACGAGTCCAGCCGATGGTGGCATCCCACAGGAAGGTCGGCTTGAAGGTCTTCGTCCAGCCGATGGTGGACGTCTGATCGAGGGTCACGTTGATACCGGCCGCGCCGTCGCACAGGCCGGGGCCTTGCGCCGCACCTAGCGCGGCGTCGCAACCAAAGGTGGCGTCCATGGCGCTGTATTTACCCCACAGCAGGAACGTCTCGCTGTGGTTGTAGTTGAGCTTCACGTCGTAGTTCGAGCGATCGAGCCGCTGCGTGCCCGAAGCCGCGTAGTTGCCGGCGACGCCGGACCGGTTCGGCAGGGGAACGAGGTCCTGGAGCTGGCGCATGATCGGGCTCTGCCGCGTCATCGGAACGACGTTGTTGGCGAAAGCCGTGCGGTTCTTGCCCGTCGCGTCGCCCGTCGCCGGATCGTAGATCCGGCCGACGCCGCTGGTCGGGTTGAGGTAGGCGCTGAAGTCGCCCGCCCGCTGATCCGCCGTGGCGACGGTCAAGCTGGTCTGCTGGTAGCCCAGCCGCTCGTGGTAGCCTTCGTAGCCGCCGAAGTAGAACAGCTTGTTCTTCTTGATCGGGCCGCCGACGGTGAAGCCGTCAATGTTCTTGGTTGAGCGCGGCTTGTCGCCGGGGGCGAAGAAGTTCTTCGCGCAGGCGCTGGTTGTCGTGGAAGGCGAAGGCCGAGCCGTGGAACTCGTTCGTACCCGACTTGGTCTGCACGGTGATGGCCGCGCCGCCCGCCATGCCCTGCTCGGCGTCGAAGTTGTTCGTCGAGATGTTGACCGTCTCGACCGTCTCCGCCGGCGAAATGTACTGCGCGTGGTGCGGCAGCCAAATGAAGATGCTGGCCGCGCCGTCCACCTTGGTGATGTTGTTGTTGCGGTTCACGCCATTGACGTTCGTCGAAGGCTGCGTCCGGGCGAGCTGCCCACCGAGTTTTGGAACCGGCCGGGCGTCGCGCCGGGAACCAGGTTGATCAGGCTCTGGTAGTTGCGATAGTTCGGCAGCGGCATGTTGGTGACCGCGCGCGAACCGAGCTCGGAATTGACGTCCGTCTTCTCGGTCTGCAGCGCCAGCGCCGAAGCCGCGACGGTGACGCTCTCGCTCACCGAACCGACCGACAACGTGACGTCGCTACGGCGCACGCGGTTGACGGTCACTTCGATGTTCTCTTCGATGTAGCCGCTGAAGCCGTCGGCGGTGACGGCCAAATCGTAGAAGCCCGCCTGCACGTTCGAAAACGTGTAGCGGCCATTCTCGTCAGTCGACGCTTCGCGCGTCTGAGACGTGCCACGGTTGGTGATGGTGACGGTGGCGCCGGGAATCACGCCGCCGGAGGAATCCTGGACAGTGCCCACGATTGAGCCGTAGAGCACCTGCGCTTGGGCTGACGGGGTCCCCAGCGCAACAAGCAAAAGGCCAAGGAGCGACACATAGCCGATCCTGCGCCACAACGCACGAAGGTGCGAATTCATAAATCTCCTCTGTAGATCGGCCGCAGCATCACCTGGACAGAGGCAAACTGCCCCCACCCGAACAGGTAAGCGTCGGCGATAAGCTAGACCACTGGAAGTTTCACGCAGCAAAAAGGAACTGCGCAAATTCGTCGAACGATGACGAGACTTTCGGGAGGCAAGATGACTCGCTTACCCGAGCATTTCCTCGAAGTTTATGCCGTACAACAGAGGTTGTCAATCCAGAATTTGGGTTAGACGGGAGGGTTAATTTTCACACCACGAAACACCTCTTCGTGTGGCCGAATGCCTGAAAAAGAAGCGAAGAATGCAAACGGCGGGCGCCCTGAGGACGCCCGCCGTCGGTTGGAAAGGTTGTTTGCTAGACGCTTACCACTGCAAGCGCAGGCCAAAGCGGAACTGCCGCTGATCCTGCACCGCACTGAGCACCTGCATGAAGCTCGCGCTGTTCACGCTGCTGCCCGGTGAGTTGAAGTGAGGCGTGTTGGTGAAGTTGTAAGACTCCGCGCGGAACTCCAGCACCAGCCGCTCCTTGATCGGGAAGCGGCGGAAGAGGCTGAAATCCAGGTTGACGGCGCCCGGCGCACGCATGATGTTGCGGCCGGAGGTGCCGTAGCGAACCTCGTTGACCGGAGCGAAGGCGGTCGGGTCGTAGTAGTACGAACCGGGACCAATCGCCCCAATGTGCTCCACTTCGGGCTTGACTTGGTCAGCCGTCTGCGAGTTGCCGGGTGCGTTGAGCGACGCGCCCGAAGCGCCGACCGTGAAGCGGCGGCCCTGGACCGCGGCGAAAACGCCGTTGATCTGCCAGTCTCCGAGGATGTAGCTGGCGAGACCATCGGTGGCCATCGACTTGCCCTTGCCGAACGGCAGGTCATAGACGAAACCCATCTGGAAGATGTGGTTCTGATCAAAGCCGGCGCGCGCCCGGTTGCGGCTGAACTGAGCCGGATCGTTCCAGCTCACGCCTGCCCAACCGTCGTCATCGGTCTGGTTGATGGCCGCACCGTACGTGTAGGCGCCCTTGACCGTCAGACCGCTCGCAACGCGGCGGTTGAGCGTCGCCTGGAGGCTGTGGTAGTTCGTGCTGTACGAGCCGTTCCACGCCAAGGTATCCGCCACGCGACCATAGGGGCCATAGAACAAGCGACCTGCTTGGCCCGTGCCTGGAGTGGCGTAGTTGATGTTGAGGTCGCCGAAGGAGCGCACCGTGGCGGTGCCCACGTAGCCGACCGAGCCGATGAACTTGCCCGGCAGTTGGCTTTCGACGATGAAGTTCCATGACTGGACGTAGCCGCGGTTGAGCTGCTTGCCCGAGATGGAACGGTTGATCGCGTTTGGCGGAAGCGGAACCTCCCCTTCGTTCGGGTCAGGACCCGAGAACTCGGGGATACCTTCGGAGATGGGGTTCACATAGGCGAAGCCGTTCGCCGCCGGGAAGTCTTGCGCGATGGTGAGCGGGAAGAAGCCGCGCAACGGACGCGCCAGAGGCATCGGGTTGTAGGTGATACCGTAGCCGGAACGAATGACCGTCTTGTCGGTCAGCTTGTAGGCCAAGCCGATGCGCGGTGCAAACATCTTGTTGCTCGTGCTGATACCGAGATCCTTCGGGTTGCCGCCGGCGCCGCCGAGGGAAACGATGTTCGTATCGGGGTTCCACCATTCGATGCCGCCGCGTCCGCCGCGAGTCATCATGGGGTACTTTTCCCAGCGCAGGCCGAGAGTCAGAGTCAGCTTCTGGTTGACCTGCCAGCGATCCCGAACATAGAGACCGAGCTGGAGGTTGAAGGCGCTCATCTTCTCGTACTGCAAGCTCTTGCCCATGTAGGACGGAAGTCCCAGCAAGAACGAGCTGTAGGCGTTGTACTGGGTCAAGGACGGTCCGCCATTCAATCCGGTCACGCCGTTGCCGAAATCGAAACGGCCGCGAGGACCGCCGCCGATCTCCGGCTGCCAGTGATTGAGGTGGTGCCGCAGGCCCTGGAAGCCGAAGCGGATGTTGTGCTGGTTCTTGATGTAGCTGAAGTTCTGGTCGATGGTGAACGTGGTGTCGCCATAGTAGTTCGGCTGCCAGCCGTTGGGGTTGCCGAGCGTCTCGTAACCGGAGATCGAGAATCTCGGAATGCCGCTCTGGCGCGGGTCCGGACCGTTCGTTCCCGGAATGCCGAGAACGTCCAGACCGAAGTTCGTGCCGAAGCCAACGAAGTCGCCGCTATTGTTGCCGTGACGGGTCCAACCGATGGTCGCGTCCCAGAGGAAGTTGGCGGCGAACGTCTTGCTCCAGCCGATGGTGGACGTTTGGTCACGCGTGACGTTGCGGCCAGCCGCTCCGCTGCAAAGACCCTGGCCCTGGGCGGCGCCGAGTGCGGCGTCGCAAGCGAAAGTGGCGCCCCTGGTGGAGTACTTGCCCCAGATCGAGAGCGAGTCGCTCTTGTTCCAGTTGAACTTCGAGTCGATGTTGGTGCGGTCGAGCCGTTGGGTGCCAGAGCGCGAGAGGTTGCCAATGACGCCGGGCCTGTTCGGCATCGGCACGAGGTCCTGGAGCTGACGAATGATCGGGCTCTGCCGCGCCATCGGGATGACGTTGTTGGCAAAGGCAATGCGGCCCGTGCCGTCGGCATTGCCCGTCGCCGGGTCGTAGAGGGTGGTATCGGTGTAGGCGCTGAAGTCGCCGGCGCGCTGATCCGCCGTGGCGACCGTCATGCTGGTCTGCTGGTACCCCAGCCGCTCGCTGTAGCGCTCCAGACCGCCGAAGAAGAATACCTTGTTCTTGACGATCGGACCGCCGAGCGTGAAGCCGTCGATGTTCTTGGTCGAACGCGGCTTCTCTCCGGGGGAGAAGAAGTTCTTGGCGCGTAGGCGCTGGTTGTCATGCAGAGCGAATGCGGACCCGTGGAACTCGTTCGTGCCCGACTTGGTCTGCACGGTGATCGCAGCGCCGCCCGCCATGCCCTGCTCGGCGTCGAAGTTGTTCGTCGAAACGTTGACGGTCTCGACGGTCTCCGCGGGCGAAATGTACTGCGCATGGTGCGGCAGCCAGATGAAGATGCTGGCCGCGCCGTCCACTTTCGTGATGTTGTTGTTGCGATTGACGCCGTTCACGTTCGAGGTCAGGCTGCGCTCAGGCGAGCTGCCGACCGAATTCTGGAACCGATGCGGGCGTCGCGCCCGGGACGAGATTGATCAGGCTCTGGTAGTTGCGGTAGTTCGGCAACGGCATGTTGACGACTTCCTTGGACCCGAGCTCGGAGTTGACGTCCGTCTTCTCTGTCTGCAGGGCCAAGGCATCGGCCGCGACTGTAACCGACTCGGTGACGGAGCCGACTTCCAGCGTGATGTCGCTACGACGCACGCGATTGACTGTAACCTCAACGTTTTCTTCGATGTAGCCGCTGAATCCATCGGCCGTGACGGCCAAGTCGTAGGAGCCTGCCTGCACGTTCGAAAACGTGTAGCGACCGTTCTCGTCAGTCGAGGCTTGCCGTGTCTGGGACGTGCCACGGTTGGTAATCGTCACATTGACGCTGGAATGACGCCGCCAGAGGCGTCTTGGACGGTGCCGACGATCGAGCCGTAAAGCACCTGCGCTTTAGCGGCTGGGGCGTGACATTGCGAGCAGCAAAAGACCCGGGAGCAAAGCTCGGCGAGTCCGTGCGCGCGAGAGCGCATATTCATCTAGTTCTCCCTTACTTGTTCCCCGCGCCCGAGGCGATTGTCCAAACACTGGCTCGGAGTCGAGCCCCGCCTGACGGGGAACTGTTGCTAACCTTCGTGAGCCGAAGTTCCCCGGTTGGGAACTGCGTCGAACGTTGACGATGGGCCGGGGCGCGAGACATTTCGCCCGACCCGTATTTCCTTCCGAGTGTAGGAAAGCACGCAGCGCGTGTCAACGTTAGGATTTCACACAGGAAAATTACCCGTATGGTCTATTTTCATCAACGAAAAATGGTCAATCAAGAAGCAGACGGACAAACGCAACGCTCTCAGCCCGAAGGAGGCCCCTCCATGCTTCGCTCGTTCGCCGCCGGATCTGCGATCCTGCTACTAACCTTCATGTCAGCGTCTGCCGAAACCCACCGCTTCGAGCCGAAGCGCTACCACAACACCTTCTCGTTCGCCCATGAGCCGGTCCTGCGCGTCAAGCCAGGCGACCGCATCGTCACCAAAACCATTGATGCCCGCGGTTTCGACGCCGCGAACAACCAAGTCGGCGAGCGGCCCAATCCGCAGACCGGCCCGTTCTACGTCGAGGGCGCTGAGCCCGGCGATGTGCTCTGGTGCACTTCGAGAAGATCGAGCCGGCCCGCGCGACCGCCTGGTCGAGCAGCCTGCTGGCGCCCCTATGCGGCAGACCCGGCTTTCCTGCGCTTCGAAGGCGAGCGCGAGCAGACTACCGAAACCTGGAACATCGACAAGCAGCGCGGAGTAGCCCGCGTCGCCTCTGACGCCATCCTCCCCAGGGGGATTGAAGTCCCCTTGCAACCCATGCTAGGGCTGCGTCGCCGTAGCGCCTCCGCGTAAGGAGGCGGTCGCCACCAGCACCCCCGGCGAATTCGGCGGCAACATGGACTACAACGGCATGAACGCGGGCGTCACGCTCATGCTGCCTGTGTCCGGAGCCCGGCACCCTGCTCTTCTTCGGCGACGGCCACGCCCGCCAAGGCGACGGCGAGGTGGTCGGCAATGCGCTCGAAATCGCGATGGACGTCGAGCTCACCGTCGACCTCATCAAGGGAAAGAGCATCGGCTGGCCGCGCCTGGAAAACGACACCCACATCATGGCCATCGGCAGCGCAAGACCGCTGTTGCAGGCGCTGCAACACGCCACCACCGAAGCTCCAGCGCTGGCTGATGAGCGACTACGGCTTCAGCGAGCGCGGCTCGTCTCTGCTGATGGGCCACGCCCTCGAGTACGACATCGCCAACGTGGTCGATCCGCACTTCACCGTGGTGGCCAAGATCCGAAAGGATCTACTCAAACCCGGGCGCCCCTAAAACTGCGCGACCCGTGCTATCTTCGGCCACCGAAGCGTTATGCAAGCGCTTTCAAGGCATACTTGCAATACGTTGCGCCATCTTTTTCGCCCTGGCCGCGGCCTCCGTATCGGCGCAGACCGCTCTGCGCCATCCGGCCGTTCCGCTCGGCACGCACGATCCCGATCTGAGCGTCTGATCGATGGACGACGAGGCCAACAGATCGCCGACCAAGCACTGGACCGGCGAGAACCAAAACCTGTCGTCGATGATCCGGATCGACGGCCAATCCTGATCGCCTGATCGGAGCCGACCCGCGATTCTTGTTCGACCAGCCAGCAATGCCGGCTCTGCCCCAGACCCGTCGCGCCCACTGCGCGTGAGGGCGCGATCATTCTGCTGTATCGCCGAAAGGCCGGCGGTTTGGCACACTGGGGGGAGCGGCGAGGGGTTGCCGCAACCGGGCGCGGTAGCCAAGTGGTAAGGCAGAAGCCTGCAAAGCTTTGATTCGCCGGTTCAATTCCGGCCCGCGCCTCCAATTCTCCTCTAGGGTCCGGAATGTCCCTGTGTTATCCTGTCCCCGCAGAATCGCCATGTAAGCGCTTTCACATAGGCCTTTGCATCGCTTTTTCGACCCTGTTGCCGAAACCATGACCAGAACGCTCGCTCTTCTCGCCTTCACCTCCGCCCTCTTGCTGCACGGCGCCGACTACAAGCCCGCCGACGGCCCTTTGATGACGCGGTGGGCCAAACAGGTCTCGCCCGACAACGCCCTGCCCGAGTACCCCCGGCCGCAACTTCGCCGTGACGAGTGGATCAACCTCAACGGCATGTGGCAATACGCCATCGTCGACCGTGACGCCGAGCAACCCTCGAGCTGGCAAGGTGAGATTCTCGTTCCCTTCGTACCGCAGGCCGCACTTTCAGGCATCGGCAAGCCGGTCTCGCCCGATCAGGCGCTGTGGTACCGCCGCACGTTCGAGGTCCCGGCGGACTGGCGCGGCGCGCGGATTCGGCTCAACTTCGGCGCCGTAGACTGGCAAGCGACCGTCTGGCTCAACGGCGTCAAACTCGGCGAGCACCGCGGTGGCTATACGCCATTTTCGTTTGAGCTCAGCGATGCGCTCGCGACCGGCGCGGACCAGGAGATCGTCGTGCGCGTTTGGGACCCGACGGACATCGGCGCCCAGCCGCGCGGCAAGCAGGTCAACGAGCCTCAGGGGATCTGGTACACCGCCGTCACCGGCATCTGGCAGACCGTCTGGGTGGAGCCCGTCGGTCCGGTTTCGATTGAGCGTCTTTGGCTTGAGCCCGACATCGACAACGGCCGCCTGATCGTGAAGGCTGTGCTGCATGGCAATCCCGCCGGCGTGCAACTGCGCGCCCGCGCGCTCGATGGCGAGCAGCAGGTCGCCCAAGCCTTCGGCCCTGCCGGCGAAGGCCTCGAATTGCGCATCCCCAAACAGAAACTTTGGTCGCCCGAGTCACCGCATCTATACGATCTCGAGGTCGCGCTCGAGCGCGGCAACCAAACACTCGACTCCGCCGAAAGCTACTTCGCCATGCGCAAGATCGCCCTGAAGCGCGACGAACGCGGCTACCAGATGCTCGCCCTCAACAACGAGATCCTGTTCCAGATGGGCCCGCTCGACCAAGGATGGTGGCCGGACGGTCTCTACACGGCGCCGACTGACGAAGCTCTGATTTACGACATCAAGGTCACCAAAGACCTCGGCTTCAACATGGCGCGCAAGCACGTAAAGGTCGAGCCCGACCGCTGGTACTACCATTGCGATCAGCTCGGCTTGCTGGTTTGGCAGGACATGCCCAGCGGCTTCCTCGGACGCGGCCACGAGCGCAGCCTTTTCGTCTTTCCCTGGGACGAGGACGCCAAGCGAACCGGCAATGCCCAGGCCCAGTTCGAAGGCGAGTTGCGCGAGATGATCGACCACCTGCAGCAGTTCCCCTCCATCGTCACGTGGGTGCCTTTCAATGAAGGCTGGGGCCAATACGATACCGCCCGCATCGCCAAATGGATCCGCCAGTACGACCCGACGCGGCTCGTCAACGCAGCCTCTGGTTGGACCGACCGTGGCGTCGGCGACGTCTACGACACGCACATCTATCCCGGCCCCGGCATGCAGTACGGAGGCAAGGACCGCGCGGCCGTGCTAGGCGAGTTCGGCGGCCTGGGTTGGCCCGTCGATGACCATCTGTGGTGGAACAAGCGCAACTGGGGCTACCGCACCTACCACTCGCGCGACGAGCTCGCCACGCAATACGAAAAGGTCGTCGGCGAAGTCGTCGGCCCAATCAGCCGAGGACTGGCTGCGGCGATCTACACGCAAACCACAGACGTCGAAGGCGAGGTCAACGGCCTGATGACCTACGACCGCGACATGGTGAAGTTCGACGCGGCCAAGCTGCGCGCAATCCACGATAAGCTCTACGCCAAGCCGCGTCCGTCGCGCGTCTTGCTGCCGGCCGGCCACGACAAGCCGCAACCCTGGCGCTATACCTTCAAGTCGCCGGGCAAAGGCTGGGAGCAAGCCCGCTTTAACGACCGCCGCTGGTCGGATGGCGAAGCGCCCTTCCGCGAAAAGCCGGACGCCGAGTTCGTCAACGGCACGGAATGGGAAGGCCCCTCGATCTGGATGCGGCGTACGTTTACGATCGACCAAATGCCGAAGAGCCTCTGGCTCGAGATCCAGCACACGGTGACGGACGGTGAGGTCTATATCAACGGACAGAAGGTGGACACGCTCGACCGTTTCAGCCGCCGCGAGTACCGCCACACCGACATCAGCGAGCACCTCGGCGCGCTCAAGCAAGGCGAAAACGTGATCGCCGTCCATGCGGCCGTCGGGGCCAACCCGCGCGACGATCCGAAGAACGTCGACGTCGGTCTCTACACCGTCGAGTAGCGCTAGCCGGATACCGGGTGCTCGGACAGCGCTTCCTTTGCCGGGTCGAAGAACATCACGCGATTGCGCCGATACGCTTCGACGCCCAGCGCGACAGCGACCTGGGAGCGATAGCCCAGATGCCCGTCGAGCGGCGTAGGCTTACGCGTACGGATCGCCTCGATGAAGTACTGCCGGAAGGTCGGCGTCGGCGGCGCGTCGATGCGCAGCTTCAATTGAATGGCCTGCTTCTCGGCCCGTTCTTCGAAGAGCCTCTGGAAGTAGTCATCGTAGGAAGGGCCGGGTTTTGCGATCGACGGGTCCTTTTTGACGTACTCGTCATAGCGCCCCTTCCAATCCGGCTCGGCCAGGAGCATTTGCACGAGCTGGTTCTTGCGCCGCGCCGGCTGGCCGCGAAAGTCCGTCGGACGCGGCTCGCCCTTCTCTTCAATCCAGCGGCCCATCTTGTCCAGCCCGCTGCGCACCACTTTGTCCTTGAAGTCGTCGCGATAAGGATCCTCGGGCTCAATCAAGATGTAGTCGGGACGCATCTGGCTGCCGCCGTGGAAGTGGATATTCGCCTCGTTGCCGCGGATGACGATCGGCAACTCGACTGAGTTGTTCAGCGACCCGCCGCACACAAGCGTGTACTGGCCTGGGAAGTCGAGCGTGATGACGAACGTGTCGGGCACCTGCATCACCTGCTTGGGCGTGAAGTAGTTGCCGCCCGAGCCTACCGCGCGGATCGGGAACTCGCGGCCCAACACGTGGATGAGCGGCGTGATGTGGTGATAGAAGAGGTCCGTCGCGATGCCGCCCGAGTAGTCCCAATAGCGCCGCCAGCGGAAGAAGCGTTCCTTGTCGAAAGGCACCTTCGGAGCGTTACCCAAGAAGGCCTCCCAATCGATGTTCGCCTCGGAAGCGCCCTCATCGATCGGGTAGTTCCACGGCGGTTGGCGCGCGTTGCGGCTGCGGCTGGTCTGGTTCCAAAGCACCTTGCCCAACACCCCGTCTGCGACGGCCTTGCGCGCCGGCTCCCAAATGCCGTGCGCCATGTGTTCACTGTCGACCGACAGGATGCGCTGGGTCTCTTCGGAGACGCGGACCATCTCCTTGGCCTCCTCGACCGTCATGCACATCGGCTTTTCGACGTCGACGTCCTTGCCGGCGCGCATCGCGTCGATCGCCATCGGCGCATGCCAATGGTCGGGCGTGCAGACGATGACCGCATCGACATTCGAGTCGCCGAGCAAGTCGCGGTAGTTCTTGTAGCCCTTCGCGCCGGTCTTTGAGACGCCTGCGTCAAGCCGTGGCGCATAGATGTCGCACACGGCCGTCACTCGCGTCTCCGGCCGCTCTCCGAACTCCTGCAGATGGCCGCGAGAGATGTTGCCCAGCCCGATCACGCCGATGCCGATCACGTCGTTTGCGCCGCGAATCCGACTATAGGAAGCCGCGCTTGCGGCAAGGGCGGTGTAGCGCAGCACTTGGCGCCGAGAGTGTTGGGTTGGCATCACGGCGCCATTGTAGCGTCCGCGGAAGGCCAAACCATGGTCCCGCTTCTTCGCTCGGCGGAAGACCTTAGCCGGCCATGGTACTCACAAAAACCGTTTGAACCCTCGGTTCCATTGAACGAGCAGCGAAATCGGCTCATTCTTTCTACAGGGAGCACACGTTATTTCGCCATGCTAGCCGCCCTTGAAATTCAACCCGCCATGGACACCAACTCCATTCCTTCTCGTCCGCACTTGCGCGTCGAGCCGCGCCGCGCACCCGCTGAAGTCGTCACGCTGTTCGTCGCCGCCTGGGTCGGCAATCGACGCTTCTGCGAGGCCCGTGTGATCGAGCGCGGCGAGGATTCGATGACGATCTTAGCCGCCGCGCCGCTCGAGAAAGGCGAGCAGGTGTGGTTCAACGAGAGCTCGGTCGGTAGTGGGTTGTTCGTGAGCGACTCGTCACACGAGGACTCTGGCTTCCGCATCGAGCTGCAGCGCGAGCGCCGGCGTTCGCCGCGCTGGCGGGTCGACGAGCACGGCGAGATGGAATGGCGCGCGAATGAGAAGACCGTGCGCGCGAGTGTCGTGGTCCTGGACGTCTCTGCCGGCGGCCTGCGTATTCGCACGACGGATACTGTTCCGGAATCGGGCGAAGTCCGCATCAAGTTTGCCGGTATGGTGCGCGACGGCGAGCTCCGCTACACTCTCCCGATGGGCGAAGCAACCGTCGCCGGGATTGAGTTCGCCTAGAGAAGGAATCCAAAATCGTATACACTGCCTCCAAACCCCATAGGA